>CAWBSS010000009.1:0-284361 GCA_963791515.1 uncultured Acidobacteriaceae bacterium
GTGGAGAGTTCTGTGGCGGAGTCGTTCAACCCAATGTTCCAAGGCAACAACTCTGCAACACGGTTGACCGGGTGGTCGGCGATGCGCTCCAGCACCTGGCGCAGGTAGGCCTCGGGATTGAGGCCGTTCAGCTTGGCCGTGCCCAGCAGACAATAGAAGGTTGCGGCTCGTTCTCCTCCGGCGTCGGAACCGGCGAACAAGTAATTCTTCTCGCCACCCACCGCGACCGCGCAGGCGCCCTCTCGGCCGCGGAGTTGTCGATCTCGATGCGGCCGTCATCGCAATAGCGCACGAAGGCGTGCCCAACGGGCGAGCGCATAGTGGATCGCCGCCGAGGTATCCGACTTCCGCGAGAGTTTCGAGAATACGTTTCCAGCCACGCGTGCATCGCGTCGAGCAGGGGCCGCGAGCGCGTGTTGCGAACGCCGCGTCGCTCGTCGGGAGGCCGCCCGCGGATTTCCTTCTCGATCGCATACAAGGCACCGATGCGCTCGACCGCTTCGGTCGCAATCGGCGAGCGGTGCGCTTCCATCAGGTCGTAGAACTTGCGGCGGATATGGGCCAGGCACGGAGCTTCTTGTATGCTCCCGTCCGCGTAGAGTTGATTGAGCAACGAGTAAGCGTCGGCCTGCAGAATGCCGCGGAAGTTACTCAGATGTTGCTGCGGGTGTTCGCCCTTGCGGTCGGGCGAGTAGGCAAACCAGGCGGCTGGAGCCGCGTTGAGCTGACGGACGGTCGTCGCGAACATAGGTCCACAAGCGCCCGGTCTTGGTCTCGCCCATTGCCGGGAGCCAGCACTGGAACCGGCGTATCGTCAGCGTGTAGTTTGTCGGCCGATATCACGTAACGGCGCAGCGCCTCGACTAATGGTTCCAGTAAGTGGCTGGCTTCACCGACCCACTTCGCCAACGTCGAGCGATCCAAGTCGACGCCTTCGCGAGCATAGATCTCCTCGATTGGCGATACAACGGCAAATGGTCCGCAAACTTCGAAGTAAGTACATGGGCCAGCAGCCCGGCACCGGCCAGGCCGCGATCAATGGGACGACTCGGCGCCGGCGCTTGCACAATCTTGTCGCATCCCGCGCAACACAGTTTGGGGCGTACATGGCGAATCACCTTGAAACTCGCCGGAACCCATTCCATAACGGACATCTTCGCCGAGCTTCTTCAGTGTGCCGCCGCACTCCGGGCAGGATGGTTCCGCAGGTGCGTGTGTCTTAATCTCGCGCGGCAGATGCTCGGGAAGGGGACGGCGACTCTTTGCAGCAGGAGCGGGTTTCGGCGCGTCCGCTTCACGGGCGGCCTGCGGCAGGGACGCGACGCGCTGAGCTTCGAGGTCTTCGAGCTTCAGTTCGAGTTGTTCGATCTGCCGCTTGACCTTCTCCGACTTACGCCCAAACTGCAGGCGCCGCAGTTTGGCAATCAGCAGCTTCAGATGTTCAATCTCGTGGACGCGCGAGAGGAACTGCTCTTCTTTGACGAGTAACTGCTCCTGGGCCGCGATCAGTTCTTCGTGCTGCGCGATGAATCGCTCGTGGGTGGCCAGCAGGATCGCCTTCAGCGCATTCTGATCTAGCGTGTTCAGATCCGGCAGCGTCGTGCGCGTGGCAACCATCAACGGAGTATGTCATGAACTCTGCCGGAATGCGTCCACAGCCGCATAAATAGCTGTGCATATCGCACTCGCGAACTCAGATCGCCATCAAGGACTCCGCGGTTCGAACCGGATGACGCCAATCGATGCCTTCTAACAGCATCGATAACTGCGCGCCCGTCAACGACACCGTTCCGCTCCCACCTTCGGCCAGACGAATCGTCCACGGTCCAAACGTTTTGAAAACAGACAAAGCCCATCGCCATCGAACCAGAGTAGTTTGATCAAGTCGCCGCGCCGCCCCCGGAACGCGAAAACGTGACCGGAGAGAGGATCGTGTTCGAGCGTCGTTTGTACCAGAGCGCTCAGCCCGATGAAGCCGCGTCGCATGTCGGTCACGCCCGCCGCGATCCAGATGCGCGTGTTGGCCGGAAGCGCCATCATCCGCGCAAGCACTCCAGCACCACGCGCAGCACTTGAGCGTCTACCGAGCCCGTGATGCGAACCTGCGCTTTCGCCAGAGCGAGTTCCATCGAACCCGATGCAACCACCGCTTCCGGATCGACGCTGGACTGTGTGCTCACAGCAGCAAGAAACGGTGGCTGGTTCTGCGTCTCTTCGGCAACTCTCACCGGCAGCAACCGCACCCCACTCGCCCCAGCTTGGCCCAGGGAAGTGCCGGCCCGGTCGGCCAGAAGCCCCGCCTGGTACAGCTTGCGCCAGTGAAACACCAGGTTCGCGTTCACGCCATGCGCCCGAGCCACAACCGCCACCGAGACCCCGGTTGCAAGCGTCTCCTCGACGATCTGCCGTTTCTCTTCGGCAGTGCGGTACTGTCGTTTGATTCGTGTGGCGCTGAGAACCGGCGCTGCGCTGTGGTTCATCAATCCCCTTCGTGGCATGACATCGCGCCACAAAGGAAGAATGCCCGTCAGGATTACGCCCGTCTAGACGGCCATCGGTCTTCGCTTACGGCATGCGAGCCTATCATCGGGTGCATGTCCAGCTGAACAAGAAGGATCGGAAGCAGATCGCCGGGATGCTGAACAAGGGGTGGGAGTCGGCGCGGGTGCTGCGGCGGGCTTTGATCCTGCGGGAACTCGACCAGGGACAGACGGCGGCGCAGGTGGCCGGCCATGTGGGTGTGGCCTCCAAGACGGTGCGGGCCATTGCCCGGCGCTACGAGGAGGAAGGACTGGAGTCGGCGTTGTACGAGAAGCCGCGTCCGGGCCAGCAGCGGGTGCTGGACGCGGGCCAGAGTCAGCGCATCATCGCCATGGTGTGCAGCCCGCCGCCGCGAAGGCAGGGCGCGGTGGAGTGTGCGACTCATCGCCCAGGAAGCGGTGAAGCGGAAGTTGGCGCGGCGGGTGGGCCGGGAAACGATCCGCATCCTGCTCCAGAGCCATGATCTGAAGCCGTGGCGGGAAAAAAATGTGGTGCGTGGCGGAACTGGATGAGGAGTATCTCGCGGCGCATGGAAGACGTGCTGGCCTTGTATGAGAAGCCGCTCTCGGAGACGGAACCGGTGGTCTGTATCGATGAAAAGCCGGTGGTCCTGCATGCCGATCTCCGCCCTCCGCGGCCCATGCATCCGGGACGGATTGCGCGGCGCGACTGCGAGTACGAACGTCGCGGCACGGCCAACGCATTTTGCGGAGTGGAGCCGAAGGCGGGACGGCATTTCACCCGGGCGACTCCGGACCGTTCCTCGCCCGAGTTTGCCGATTATCTGCTGGAGATCGCGGAACACTATCCGGCGGCCGACACCATCCATCTGGTCATGGACAATCTGAGTTCGCACACCCGCAAGGCCGTGGTGGAGCGGTTCGGCGAGAAGGCGGGAGGCTGGCTGTGGGACCGGTTCACGGTCCACTACACGCCGAAACACGGAAGCTGGCTGAACCAGGCGGAAATCGAAATCAGCCTGTTCTCCCGGCAGTGCCTGGGACAGCGAAGAATCCCATCGCTGGGCGATCTGCGGCGGGAAGCCAGGGCCTGGGGCCGGAGAATGAATCGTAATCGGGTCACCATCGACTGGCGCTTTACCCGCAAAAAGGCACGCTTGAAGTTCGGTTACAAAAGAAACCAGATTATGCGGTGACTGCAATTAACCCGTTACTTCCCGTCCGGAGAGGTGAATGTAAATGATTCGCTGCAAGTCGTGTAGGGCACATCGGCTCCATCTGGCAGCTGTCGGTCGCCTTGCTTGTTCTTTGCGTAGCTATCACGGGCTGCCACAAAGAAAAATCTTCAGAGGTCGGAACGTCGCCTCCGGCCCCGTCCGCAGCACCCCCGGCAGCGCCTTCTTCAGCACCTTCGGGTGTGTTCGTACACAGGGATATGGCACCTTCCCCGAATGGCCATGAAGTGGAGTTCTGTTCGATCTTGCGATTCGGAAAAGATGGGCAGGTCTGCAACGTGAATGTTTCTGCTGAACTGGATGATGAGGTCCTGTCACGATACGGCAAGTCGTGCGATGCACGCGAGAAGGACCGTGAATACGGAAAATACACGTTTGTAAACGGGACGATCACATTCAGCCTGGGAGAGAGCGACTATTCCGGAGTGTTTGACAAAGACAGGCTGATCTTAAGAACCGTCTACCGGCCGACCCAGAAGACCAGCACAGACGAGTACCGTCACTATGACGTGAGCTACGATAATCAGGAACAGCAAAGCACCCCATCGGAGCCGAAGTAGTCCCTGTTACAAGTTGGTCAGCGCAACCGTTGTGATGCACGTCCAGCCCAATATACTTTTCATCGTTCACGAGGGTGCTCCTTTCTGTAGCTCATGATGCGAACGATCACAACCTACTCCTAAAGGGGCGCCCTTTTATAATGCGGTTGCGGCAATTAGGTTTGCGTCTTCTCAGGCGGCTTCACACTTGTCCGCCCCTACGACTTCTCTTCTTCGGTTCTCCTCATCTGCGTGAGGTACCAGTATTCTTGGTCGTCAACTTGAGTCTTTTCTTCTACGAATTTCACTAACTCGGCTTTGCGCTCGTCCGTGTCCATAAATTCGATGCCGATCCCGAAACCTGGTTTCTCATCGAGAAGGCGGCAATACACCACCTCGCCGATGACAGATATCTGCGCGTCTTCAACCGGGGCAATGTCAACCGTCACACCGATCTCGCCTGGGTTTTCCGTCTCTACGCAGCATCCGCCCAGACCGATACTGGAGAGGTCCCCCATGAGAAATACGTCGGGGTCTTTCGCTCGCAGCAAGACCGCGGCGAAGCATCTGAGACGGGGGTAACGCCGGTTGTGAGTTTTACTATCTGGCGTAGACATGTGTGCAAAATCGCGTCAATTGTACTCATTGACTGGAATTCGTTTTCTTCAGCATTCGATCGACCGAGGCAAAGAGCGAGTCAGGCCCTTTCCCCAGCATGGAATCGGACTTCTCGAAGAAACCGCACCAAGGGAACTTATCTGCGAGACAAGTTCTACCGCCTCAAGGCGCGCCGCGGGTACAAACGAGCGGCCGTGACCATAGCCCATAAGATCTTGGTCTCCATCTATCACATGTTTTCACAGCAAGTTTCTTACAACGACCTGGGAGATCTTTACCTAGGGAGACTTGAATAAGTTCTCTGATATCCACCGGGGTTGAGGATAGAGTGGGTGGCGGAGAACAAATAGAAGATGAACAGCAGACCTTGGCGATGGCGAACGGGTTTGAGCGCTACACGAAGAAGACACGACGGACGTTGTTTTTGGAGGAGATGGAGCACGTGGTGCCGTGGGCGGAGTTGTGTGCGCTGGTCGAACCGGTATATGCCAAGGCGGGGAATGGGCGGCCTCCGGTGGGGGCGGAGCGGATGCTGCGGATTTACTTTTTGCAGCAGTGGTTCAACCTGTCCGACCGCGGGGTGGAAGAAGCGCTGTACGATTCGGCGGGGATGCGGCAGTTTGTGAGCATCGATCTGGGGCGGGAACCGGTGCCGGACGAGACCACGGTGTGCAAGTTTCGCCATCTGCTGGAGGAGCACGAGTTAGGGCAGCGGCTGTTTGAGCGGGTAGGCGAACACTTGCAGGCGAAGGGACTGCGCCTCAGTACCGGGACCATCGTGGATGCGACGATTATCAACGCTCCGAGTTCGACCAAGAACGCGCGGCAGGAGCGGGATCCGGAGATGCACCAGACGCGCAAGGGCAAGCAGTGGTACTTCGGGATGAAAGCCCACGTGGGAGTGGACAGCCAGACGAAGCTGATTCATTCGGTAGTGGCGACGGCGGCGAATGCAGCCGATTCCACGATGCTGCTCCATCTGCTGCACGGCGAGGAGACGCGGGTATGGGGCGATCAAGCCTATCGTGGACAAAGCGAGGTGCTGCGCGAACACGCGCCGCACGCCCAGGACTTTACCCACCAGCGCTATCGCTACAAGGATCGCATCGACGAGGTGGAACGGGAGAAGAACCGGACCAAGTCCAAAGTGCGATCCAAGGTGGAACACGTCTTTGCCGTGCTCAAGCCTAGACAAGCTTAACAAGAACCACCTCACGCGCAACTTGGTTCATCGGCTCGAACGTTTGGGCTGCTCAGTAACATTGACACCTCAGCAAATCGCTGCATAGCCAGGAAGATAATTTTCATGGCAGTTACGGTGTAAACCAGTTGTGCACACGGGTCGGTGACGAAGTCTTTTCACAAAGCTGCCCCAGGCATCTGTAGCTGGGTGCAGCCCATAGCTCCCCTGGAGCACATGTTAGGTGCCGCTTCAGCGAGCCTTGCGGTAAACTGTGGGATCATTTTGCAGGCTGGAATCAACTTCGAGATCGTAAGTTCCATCCTTGGCTATCCAAGTAAATTCGCCGGCATTCCAGCTGTCGCTTTTGCGCATTGTGGCGACATAGCTGTCCTTTAGCGTGGTTGGGTCTATCGATACCAAGTCCGACTCGCGGAACAGTGAGCGATCCTCGCGCATGTACGTCGAAGAGATGACGACAGCCAGTTTCTTTCCGTCGGGTGACCAGCCGCGAAATTGGACGCCCGAAGAAAAGGCACCTTTCGCGGAGAACAAGTCCGAAAGAAAATCTGACCTCTGTCCGGTCTGAAGACTAACCAGCGTTGCATGTCCGTATGCGGGGACGACAACAAATTTGTCGTCTGGCGACCAGAACGAGTCAAGCCACTCCCCCGGCTCGTCCATCCCGAGCGGGTTCACCTGCACAGGCACCCCGCGGGCGCCGTCGAAGTAGAACACCCCGGATTCGCTTCCGTCTTTTGCGCATGCCACTGTGTATAGGAGCCGCGCCGGATTACGTGGGCTGAAGGTGGTTTCGCGTGCAACCTTCGACACCAGGCGCTCCCTGTAAAAAATGCGATGTGCGTCCGGAGCACAGGCGCTCCGCAACGTTGGTTCCACCATGTAGTCCCCATGTTGCGCGGAACTCTTGACGGGTCTCCACGGCTCGTACACCACGGAAAGACAATGGCCCCGATCACAACCAGAAGTGCGGCGCTGGCAACGGCGTATAGCGACCTTCGCACTTGCTTTTGGCTTCCGCTTTGCCGCGTGGCAGAGAGCGCACGAATCGAACGTCGCAGAAGAGCGAAGCCCAATACGACAAAAAGGAGGGCAAGTAAGAAAAGAATGGTCGCGATCCCCGGGCTGGGCGGAATTGCATGCGGCACGCCGACCACGAGTATGACTGCGACCGCCGCTAAGCCGAGCCCACACAGCACAGACGCAATGAAGGCAATGATCCCAACCACGGGCCAGAAAGTCAGCCTCACGCGGTCCATGAACTCTCCTTGTTTCTCGGATTGTTCCACCTTGAGCGCCCCAACCGCATTATCGTCCCCCGTAACTGTTGATAACAGGCATTACGCTCAAAACCCCCTTGCACAGGGTCAAAAAAGTGTAACGGCGATTTTTCGCCAACGACTAGGTCCCGGCCAGTTTCCGAATAGCCGACAATTCGACTGCTATCGAGAAGCTGAGTTGGACAACGTAGTGTAGACTGCCGGTGCCGTAGCAGGGACGTGCGGCGACGATTGATTTTGGGGCGCTACATCGAATGAATTTTCTCAGGCGGATCTTTCGCGGAAACCACGGCTGGCGCGCCGGATGGCGATTTGCAGTGTTCCTCTCCATCTATTTGGCTGCCGGCAAGGCTCTTGACCCGGCGATTCTAGCGCACATTCATTTTCCCGAGCGCACTTTCACCTGGTCGAGCATGCTGTTGAACTATCTCCTGGACTTTGCATTCCTCTCAGCCATTGTGTATTTGATGTCGCGGATAGAGCGCGAGCCCTTCTCATCCTACGGTTTGCCGCTCGTGCGCAATGCCGGAACGCTGCTCTGGAAAGGTGTTTTGTGGGGATTCGTCCCGTCCGCGCTAATTCTGGTTCCGATTTATTTAGCGGGCGGATGCACTTTTTATGGCCTGGCGCTGCCTGTTCGCCAACTTCTTTTTTACGCGATTGCATGGGCCGCGGCGATGCTCGCCTTGGGCTTTGCAGAAGAATTTCTGTTCCGGGGCTATGCGCTCAAAACGCTGGCCGAGGGCATTGGTTTCTGGCCGGCCGCAATTCTGCTCTCGTCGATCTTCGGACTCCTCCACCTCCTCCTTAAACCTCATGAGGACTGGATAGACCCGATCAGCGTTGCTCTTTACGGCGTCTTTTGGTGCCTGACGCTGCGCCGCACAGGGAGTCTGTGGTTCGCAGTAGGTTTTCACGCCGCTTCCGACTACGCCGACATGGTGGTTTTCGCTGAGCCCAACTCCGGCAACGATGGCAAGCCCATTCCCGGCCATCTGCTCGACCTCCGCTTTCACGGGCCTGACTGGCTCACGGGTGGTCCGCGCGGCACGGAGGCCAGTCTAGTAGTTTTCGTCATTCTCGCAGGACTGTTTTACTTCTTTAGTCGCGCTTATCCCGCAGCCGGCAACTCGCTGTCTCCCGTCTCGGATCACGGAGATCGTCGGGATCAGCAGTCGAATTCTAAAGACATTGCGCCAAAGTGAAGGGATGACGGGCAATTCGGAAGTCAACTGTCGTTAACAGATGGGATGAGAAGGCCGGTCTCCGACGGGATGCTGTACGCTCCCAAGTTATCGACGTGCTCGAAGCACAGATAAAAAGGAGACCGGCAATGAAGAAGGTTAGCACTGCTGCGGTAAAGGCGACGAAGATTTTTTCCCAATCGAAACTGACGATCGGGCTGGACCTGGGCGATCGATCGAGTTGGTACTGCCTGCTAGACGAAGTGGGTGAAGTGCTGCTGGAACAGAAACTGGGCACGACTCCGAAAGCGATGCGGGAGGTGTTTGGAAGCATGCCGCGCTGCCGCATCGCGTTGGAAACCGGGATGCACTCGCCCTGGGTGAGCCGGGTGCTGAGCGAACTGGGGCACGAAGTAATCGTGGCGCATGCGTGCAACGTGCGCTTGATCGGAGAGAGCCGGAAGAAGGACGATCGGCTGGATGCGCGGACGCTGGCGCGGTTGGCGGGCATCGATCCGCAGTTGCTGTGTCCGGTGAAGCATCGCAGCGCGAGAGCGCAAGCGGATCTGACGGTGATCCGAGCGCGCGCCGGGCTGGTGCGGGCGCGAACGGCACTGATCAACACGGCGCGGGGGCTGGCTAAGAGCTACGGGGAGCGGCTGAGCGGCTGCAATCCGCGGAATGTGAATCCGGAGAAAGCCCAGGGGCTGAGCCCGGAGCTGCAGGCGGCGCTGGAACCGCTGCTGGCAGCGACCGAGGCGCTCAGCGAACGGATTTATGAATACAACCAGCAGATCGCGAAGATCGCCAAGGAAAGTTATCCGCAAGTGGCGCGACTGGAACAGGTGAAGGGAGTGGGGACGCTGATTGCGCTGACGTTCTTACTGACGCTGGAAGATCCGCATCGGTTTCGTAAGAGCCGCGACGTGGGCTGCTATGTGGGATTGCAACCGGGACGGCGGAACCCGGGACAGAGTGAACCGCATATGCACATCAGCAAGGAAGGCGACCCGTATCTGCGAACCTTGCTGGTGCAGGGAGCGCACCACACTCTGGGTCCGTTTGGCGCCGACTGCGACCTGCGGCGCTCGGGGCTGAAACTGGCTGAGCGTGGCGGAAAGAATGGGAAGAAACGTGCGGTGATTGCCACGGCAAGGAAGTTAGCGGTCTTGCTGCATCGGTTGTGGGTGAGCGGAGAAGCCTATGAACCGCTGCGCAACAGCCATCCGATCCCGATGCCGGCGGCCGCATAGAGTCAAAACATTCTCAGGAAGGGAAAACAAAACGCACAAACGCCGAGTTCCGGTGACTGCGTCTATGGCCTGGCCCACTCCATCCACAAAGATGGCAGAGAGGTCGACTAACAGGTGGCAGCACCGGCTGAAACGAGAACACCCAACTGGCACCGAGCGAACAAAACGCTCAACAAAGAGTGCGGATGGAAGGGTGGCGACAGTGGTGGCGACTCGGCAGGAGAAAACAACTTGTCCCACGAAGAAGCGACAGAATCCACTTGACTCCGACCGGCCTTCTCATGGAAGGCCATTACACGTTTTGACCGCTTTATCGAGTCAATGAGCGATGTTACACCAACTACGAAGTTGTCTCCTATTCGTACTCCTCGTCGAGTCGTGCTCGAGATTGAATAGCGTGCGAGGAACGAACTGTACCTTCCGCGTAGGAGGAGAAGCCGAGCAATTAACTTTCCCCTAGGCTAGATCGGGGCTTCGATCGGGACGTCGCCGTACGAGCAGGTGAACGTATCGCGCTCGATCAGTTGCGGGTTGAAGATTTTCTTCAGCGGACGCATTAGATACTTGCGAGGGAGGCCGTCCTTGATTCCGATCCAGATGTCGAGGATAGAGTCGCGGGTGAATCTTCCGCTTGGATGGACCAGCACCTCATATTTGAACATGGGCGATCCGTCAATGACGTCGCGGCGGATCAGCTTCAGACCTTTGTTTAGGGACTCTAGCCAGAACCCCATGGATATTTGGTTTATCAGGACCACATAATGGGTCCCGTCCTCTGCATCCTTCTGCCAGGGGCCATCCGAGTCGCGGTGATATTGGTTTGTCCCGACAACGATGACCTCACTTGGCGGCCGCGGGCTTCCACTCTGCACGGATCTTGACCAGTGCACGTGGTCGCCCCCGGCGACCTCCATCAAGGTCTCGGTACGATAGCCGGGATTGATGCCTTCCCACGCACAGCTGTGCGCGGTATCGGCAACTAAAGACCACGCAGCCTTGTTGACAACGTCGTCGGGATTGTCCTTTACCGAAACGGCAACTGGGCCACTATCCTCATCCATCAGGACCTGAGGCGTATCCAGCGCTTCCGTCGTCTCAACGCGAGAGGACCAGCCGCGCGGCTCAACCGAAAGTAATCTCCTCACGCGATCCTGAGCATACCAGTGCACTGCGTGGACCAGCAGCGCGATCAGCAGCGCGATCAGGATCACCCAGGCTGAGGTTTTGAGTTTCATTGGTTTGGATTCAGCATAGTGCTTTGGCTGAATCGACTTCGAACGAAATCCCACGAATTTCGTTACCCTAGTACTGAAGCGACGCTGCGTCGCGCTCGCTATATGAGCAATTTCGCGGATGGTTCATGCAAAAGCTGAGTTTGCCATAGGATGGTCCTCAGCCACGTCTCTTCGTCTGACTTTTTGTACTTGGGTGTAACTGGCGAAATCCAAGGCGAATCCTTTGACGCAGGCCACAACAGAAATGCCGTTGCGGCATTTGGGTTTAACCATGCGATAAGTCCCGGATAGTCGACCAACCTTATCTTGCCGGATTACGTCAGAGTTGCCCTTCATCCGGACACAATTCATGTCCCGGAAGGTACCTTTCTGGTGAGAGATACAAAAGCTGTTCTCGCAACCTATTTGTCGCATGAAGGACTTGTTGCTTTCTTGGCTTGTCTACTTCGACAAGTAACTGGATGCAGACGGCTGCGCTTGGGTGTAGAACGTCGGGGATTTCGTAATCTAAGTTAGAGCAGGTCGATGCGCCGGAGAAGCTCTTGAAAACGATGGTCGGAGCGACAGCGATCAAAGACCGGATCAACGGCGACGTATCCCATCCAGACGGCGCGATCGCCATACGCGGCTTGCAGCCATTTGAATGTGTCTTCTTTGCTGTTCAGCGCTGCGTAGATCTGAGCCAACCCATAGGGCGAAACGTAACGCTTCCTCGATATTGTTTCCAGTTCGTGCGCGATTCGGAGTGCTTCACGCTTCCGCCCTGCCGCTGCAAGGGCAACCGCGACCTGCGTCGTGTAGAGTGGGCTGCCCCCCGACAAACTCGCCGCCCTCTTCAGCTCACTAACGCCCTCGCTGTGCAAGCCTGCCTGAACGTAGCCCTCGCCGAGCAGAAGGTGCGCGGCTGCGAAGTTCGGATCCAGCTCAACGGAGTTTCGAGCTTGTTCAATTGCGCGGGAGTAGTTATGTGCCTGGTAGTAGCGGAGTGCCACCCATGTGCTGATCATGAGATTAAGTGGATCGAGTTCCAGTGCGCGGCTGGCTTCGGCAAGTGCCTCGTCATGGCGCCTCTTAATGGAAAGATAGTCTCCGTACCAGTGGTGCGCATTTGCGTATTGAGGATCCAACTCCAGAGCACGCCTGAACTCGGACTCCGCTCCGGCCCAATCCCAACTATGGCTAAGCACAAGGCCCAGAGAGGCGTGGCCTTCAGCCGATTCTGGATCGATCTCGACCGCTTTGCGAGCGGCCGCGTAAGCCTTCGGCAGTGCGTCGGCCGGGGATTTGAACCCGTGCCACGTAAGTCCGCTGTTGCAGTCGGCCAGCCCGGAATATGCCGCGGCATAGGTTGGATCGCTGTCAATGGCCTGCTGAAAATAATGCTCCGCCTTTTGCATGCCGTCGGCGGTTCGCTTGTTCCAGTAGTAGCGACCTTTCAAATACGCCTCGTATGCTTCAGGCCTTGTTTGCCGTGGATTTGCTAAACGTGTTTTCTGTTCTTCAGTGAGAGCGATGTGTATTTGGCTTGCGATGCTTTGCACCACGGAGTCCTGCACAGCTAGCAGATCCTTGAGTTCGCGGTCGTAACTCTCGGTCCAGAGGTCTGTCTGATTTTGTGCCTGGATGAGCTGAACGGTGATGCGTACACGGTCCGACCAGCGACGAACGCTGCCTTGGACAAGATAGTCCGCGTTCAGTTCTTTACCGATCTCCTTCGCAGCCAGATTGCTGCCTTTGTACTTTGCAACAGAACTGCGGGCTACCACGGTAAGTCGATCCCGATTCAGCTTTCCGACCTGAGCGATCATTTCTTCAGTCAGGCCGTCACTGAAGAACTCCTGGTCGGGATCGCGGCTCAAGTTCTCGAACGGCAGGACAGCGAGGACTATCTTGCCCTGAGAACGTGCGGGCGGGCGCGATGCTCGTCGCCAGCCCCAAACTGCCAGGAATAACAGAAGGCACGCGACTGGGAGCAAAGCCCCAACAAAAAGCAGCCTGTAAGCCTTCCGATTCCCCTGTCCAGGAGCGGTTCCGGCATGCGCCACCCTCTCCGCCGTACGATCTTGATCTGGCTCCACTAAACGCAGTCTTCGGGCTAGCAACCAGCCATCGAGTTCCGACACGAAGTCCCGGTCGCTGGTGGGGACGACCGATGCCTCTGGCGCGGAAGCTGCGCTTGCTTCTCTGGGAGTAATGATCGGCGCGACGAAGCGATACCCCTGCCCGGTCACGGTCTGTATGAATCGTGGGGTCTCGGCGTCATCCTTCAGGACCTGACGAAGCTTGCGGATCGCGCCCCGGATACTGTTGTCAGTATCCAGGAAGACACCCTGGCCCCAAACCCTGGAAACGATTTGATCCCGGGTAACAATCTCGTCCCTGTGCTCAAGCAGAAGAAGAAGGATCTCGAATGGGATGCGCTCCAGCTTCAGCACATGACTGCCACGGCGCAGCCTCCGAGGACGCAGGTCAAGCTCGTAGCCTTCGCCGAACCGGATCGGTTGCTCCACTCCAGTTGGCTCAGAAGCCATGGCACACCCCATGGAAGCGGATTGATTTTACACCAAACCGGAAACACCGACGCAAGTGCAAACCCCGCTTGTGTTTAGAGCGACACAAAGCATAACGCCGCGACACACTCTCCGATATGGACAACAACGTCCGCTGCTGCAAGGGTGCCAATCACCACTGACCGAAAGCCAGTGAAGAATCAGGAGGAAGCACAATGAAAAGGATACATGGTGGCACAAAGAAGAGGACTCTCGGGCTATGCATGTTGATGGCGACTCTATTGTTCGGGTCTGCCGTCGCAAAAGCCGATGTCGTATTGGACTGGAACGTGATCGCGGTAAACACAGCGATCGCGAACGGCCAGAACCCATTCGCCCAAGCACGATCCGCAGCGATCGTACAACTCGCGGTATTCGAATCCGTGAACGCCATCACTGGCGAGTATCATCCCTATCTCGGAACGATCGTAGCACCGCCAGGTGCATCTGCCGACGCAGCAGCCATCCAGGCTGCATACCGCGTGCTGAGCACCTATTTTCCAGCCAGCGCCTTGACACTCGGCACAGAGCGCGCCAACTCGCTGGCTTCTATACCGGACGGCCAAGCCAAGAACGACGGCATTGCGACGGGTGACGCCGCAGCTTTGGCCATGATCGCTCTGCGTGCTAACGACGGATCGTCGCCCCCGCAATTCAAGATACCCGGGCCGGTTGTTCCGGGAGAATGGCAGGCTACACCGAGTTGTCCAATTGTGAATGGAATCAAGGTCGGAATCGCGTTTCAATGGCAGAACGTAACTCCGTTCGGTATCCCGAGTGCTAGTGAGTTTCTCCTCGATCCGCCACCAGCGCTGACGAGCCACCAATACGCGAAAGCCTACAACGAGGTGATGACGGTGGGAAGCATCGACAGCACAGAGCGCCCACAAGATCGCGCTAATGTCGCGCTCTTCTATGCGGCGTCCTCGCCAACTCTGGCCTTCAATCAGGCCCTCCAGCAGGTTGCTCAGGAACAGTGGCATTCGCTGTCCGAGAATGCTCGTGCTCTGGCAGTCGTGAACATGGCGATGAATGACAGCTTGGTCGCGTCATTCCTCAACAAGTATCACTACAATTTCTGGCGACCCGAAACAGCGATCCACGCTGGTAACACAGACGGTAATCCGAAGACCGATCCTGAACCCAGCTTTGTCCCCTTTGTTACGACTCCATGTTTCCCGAGTTATCCCTCCAACCACGGCAGCGCAGCTAATGGCGCAGCCGAGATTTTGAAACGCATATACGGTGAAGGTGGGCATTTCATTACGTTGTCAAATCCCGCCGTGCCCGACATCGTGTTGCAATACACGACGTTCAAGCAGATTACCGACGACATCTCCGACGCGCGCGTTTACGGTGGGATACATTTTCGAACCGATCAGGTCGCAGGCGAGCGCTTGGGAAAGGCTATAGGCAAGGCCGTGTACAAGAACAACTTACGTCGCATGCACGATGACGACTGAGGGCTCAGCTCGAGAGCGACTCGCCATTCGTGCCCTGCGGTCCGCTGATTCTGCGGTTGTGGTGCACGGATGGCGAGCTGGTGTGGGTCTCTCGACCCAGGTTCGCCCGACCAGGATCTACACCTTCGGGGATTCTGGGGCGGATGACGGGCAACACGAAAGTTGGCCGGGAAATCTCCCGGTTTGTCGGCAACCCTTCCCTTACCGGATTATGGAAGAGTTGCTCGTGATTCGGGAATTGTCTGTCTGCTAAGGATGCGTGCCTCTTTTCCGGACAAACTCATGCAAACAAAGCTGTCACAATCGAGGCCTGCACTGACTCAAAACCTTTGCGCTAAGAAACACTCAGTCACAGTGCATGCCGCTTTCCATTCCTCACTTAGGCCACGCGATGGTAAGGAGAAATACGCTGTCGCACTTGGCTTCGACATCATGAGGAACGTCGTGATCGAGCGTAAGCACCCTTCCGGCTTGCATCTCGATGACCTGTTCTTGAGCGTGAACCTGGATCTCGCCAGAGAGTGACTGAATGGAAATACGCCCTGCCGTTTGATGTTCGTGAAGACGTCCTCCGGCTTTGAGCGCAATCAGGACAATCCGAAGGTCGGAGTACTTTACGATCGTGTTCGCGGTATGTTCCGCTTGCCATGGCTGCTCAGATTGGAGCCTACGGACTTCCTCAGCTATGTCAAAGCTGAGTAGCGTACCGGACGTAGGGACTGGCTGGCGAATGCGGCCTTGCGAATGCTCCTCGTGCTGATTCATCAATTGTTCTCCTGTAGTAACCGTGACGTCGTTCGCTGTCGGTTGAGATTCGGTGGCCGAAATAACGAGGTCACCGCCATCGGCGAGAGCCCTGCTCGCAAGTCGTTCCCAAGCCGAACTCAGAGCCTCGATGGGTTCGCGATCGAATAACCTGACCTGAAACACAGGCGGACACTCCGTTTCCTGAGCCACCGGACACCCGCAGCGGACTACGGTGTGCGACAACAACACGTCGCACAACGGTACTTCGTAGGTCTGACCGCAAGCATTGCACGGCAGCCGGATCGAGACCGCGTCTAAAATGTTCATTGTTTAAGGCTCTCCGATAGCCGCCATCTTGAACTCTGTAGCGCACACTGCTTAGACTGATCGATACCTTGTGCCGGGTCTTCTGCGAGCGTCTCAAGGGGCTGGTGGGCGGTGATCCCGAGGCCCGCACCGCCCACCTCAAATTGTCTAAGCAACTACCCGCTTCGGCAGTTTGATCTGCACCAGCAGCATCATCGTCGCTGACCTTGCAGCAATGGCGTGAGGCAGCAGAGGAGGCATGTACGCAAATGATCCTGTTTTGGCCTGATGCACATCATCTCCGAGCGTGACGTCAGCCTCACCGTTCAGGAAGTAAAGTACTGCCGGAGTGGGTGCCGAGTGTGTCGAGAGTTCCTGTCCTGGCGAGAATCCGAACAGCGTGATATTTACGTGGTCGTCCTTCTGTAGCACTCGGCTAAGAATCCCCTCAGTTGGTACATTGACGTCTGCCAGCAAGTCGGCAATGAACTTGTAATCCATGGGTATGACGTTCCTTTCTTATTTCCGGAACTATGCTGCAGTTCTGCAGACTTTCTTCAACTGCTTTGGTCTTCGGCGATTCTTCGCAATCGAACTCGCCCGCAATGACTGGTGCCGCCATATAGTTCCTTTCTGCAAAGAACTCGGTTCGGACAACCTGACTCAGGAGTGCCAACTCGGTGAGTCGCTCGCGGGAAAGCTGTCTGCAAGGGTCTTGTCCATCGATCTCTCTTTTCTCTGAGCCTCGCTGCACTCGTCTATCCCGCGTTCTTCCGAGTGAAGAAGTAATTCTCCCGACTCGCGATTGGCAGCACGGCGGCTTGCCGATGCCGAGTCGGCGATATTCAGCTTCGTAGTCATAGCCAACCTCATTTCCCTGACTCTACTTGGTTGCCTCGATTCCCTCCGGCCAAAACAGCTCACTTGAGAAGTAAAACTGTGTCTTTTTGACCGGTCATTAGCTGGCATATTGTCGACAATTCCGGAAGATGCTTCTTGATTATCCATTGTGGCTGCGGGCGACGCATTTCTTCAACTTTCTTCTTCTCTCGCTTCTGGTCCGGAGCGGTTTGGAGATATTGAGCGCACATCCGAGACTTTACTGGAACGATCACTGCGCGCCGGGAAGCGAATGGCTCAAGCTCACGAAGAAGAAGAGGCCTGACGACCGGCTCTGGACGGCTAGCGACGAGGAAACCTCGTTCCCATCTGGGATTGCCCTGCCCGGCCACGAGAACCTTGGTCTGGGGCGGCACTGGCACTTCCTTGCGGATTTTTCGTGGCTGCTGACAGGTTTGATATACGTCGCGATGCTCTTCATCACGCCAGAATGGCGACGGCTGATTCCGACCTCCTGGCAGATTGTCCCGGACGCATGGCACGCAATGCTTAGCTATCTAAGCTTCCATGTTGTCGAAACGCCGGGAGGCTATAACGCTTTACAACAATTAAGTTACGCAGCGATCATATTCCTACTCGCGCCGTTCAGCATTGCGACGGGAATAGCGATGTCGCCAGCCGTTGCCGCTCGTTTCCCGTGGTATATCAAGATCTTTCACGGACGGCAGGGCGCACGGAGCCTGCATTTTCTGGCGCTGTGCACGTTTATCATGTTCTTCATCGGCCACGTCACGATCGTTGCGGTTCACGGCTTCCGAAAAGGTTTGGCTCTGATTGTCCTGGGGGAAACGCACGATCCGAATTTGAGTCGGGCGCTGACGATCTGGCTCGGGGGTCTGGTCGGGGTAGTGGCCATCCATGTCGTAGTAACAATTTATTCGCGCCGGCGTCCGCGCTTGGTGCAGAGAGCGACTGAGGCGATCACCGATCCACTGCGCAGACTGCTGTTCGGCCATAAAGTCTCCGCTCAGCACTACTCATCTGAGGACATCTCGCCTTACTTCTGGGTGAACGGTCGGCCGCCAACAGAGGAAAGTTATATGGCGATGGCCCACGACCAATTTGCAAACTACCACCTGACGGTCAGCGGATTGGTGCATAGGCCGCTATCTCTAACATTGGCTGACCTCCGCGCAATGCCGAAACAAACACAAATCACAAAGCATTGCTGCATCCAGGGTTGGTCAGGCATTGCGGAGTGGGGCGGCGTATCTCTGCATTACATCGTCGGACTTTGCCATCCGCTTTCAGCCGCCCGCTACATCGTTTTCTACGCGTTCGACAACAAATCCACATCGGAGCCACACGCCCAAGGACCGGGGTACTTCTATGGCACGATTCGCTTGGAGTTGGCGGAAGATCCGCAGACGATACTTGCCTACGAAATGAATGGCCAGCCACTGCCGATTTTGCACGGAGCACCGCTCCGACTTCGAGTCGAAACGCAGCTCGGTTTCACCATGGTGAAGTACATCCGCGCGATCGAGTTTATCGAGGACTACACAACCATTGGCCAGGGCCAAGGCGGCTGGCGAGAGGATTATCAGTATTTCAGCCAGGAGGCGGGGATCTGACGAAAAACGTTTGTACCTCCACTGTCCTGACGATTGGGCATTCCACGCGCACGTGGAAAGTCTTTCTCGATCTTCTGCGAGCGCACCGAGTAGAGCGTGTCATCGATGTGCGTAGTGTCCCGCGTTCACGACACAATCCGCAGTTCAACCAGGAGACCTTGTGCAGAAAGCTGCGCGCCGCGAGGATCGGCTACGTGCACTTGCGATAGCTCGGAGGCTTGCGCCATGCGCGACGCGACTCTTCGAACATGGGGTGGCGTAATATCTCGTTTCGTGGATTTGCCGACTACATGCAGACCTCGGAATTCGACGCAGGGTTGCAGAGGCTGATCAAGTTAGCTGGGCAAAAACGGAGCGCATTGATGTGCGCAGAAGCGGTGCCTTGGCGTTGCCACCGTTCCCTCATCGCTGATGCGTTAACTGTGCTCGGAATCCGGGTTGAGGACATCATGAGCAAAAACCGTTCCCATGTGCATTCACTGACTTCTTTTGGTCGCGTGCGAGACAGTCGCATCACATACCCTTGACCGGACCGAGTTTTTGTACCAAGCGTTGTGAGAGTCTCAAGGCCGGTTTGTCGGCAAGCCTTCCACAACCGCGCACCCAACTCAAGGATTCGGCTCGATGCCAATGCGATCATTGACGGCTGATCGAACCCGCTGCTTGCAGCCCAGGTAACGTTCGGTCGTCTGCACCGAAACGTGCCCCAAGAGAAATTGGATCTGCTCCAAACACCTCCCGAAGCATGGCAGAGCCGAGCACAGGTCCGTCGCAGATCGTGCGGCGCCAACTTCGCCACTCCAATGCTCTTCGCGGATTCCTTCACGATGTGCCAAACTGCCTTCACCGTCATCCCATCGCCCCATGTCCTGCCTACCTTGTTGACCCGGCGGAACATTCTTCCTCGATCAATGGCGGCCGCCGCGAGCCAATCGTCGAGTTCGGTTCTCACCCAATCGGGAACCGGAACCGTTCGGATGTGGCCTCCCTTGCCAACCAGATCCACAATGGCCCAATGCTCTTAGCGCTGCTGGAGATGATCCAAGGTCAAAGCCACGGCCTCATGCCTCCTCAATCCGCACGCGAGTAGCAATGCGAGCAAGGCCCGGTCACGTTTTCCTTTCAGTCGCTGACGGTCCGGCGCTTGCCAAAGTGCATTGCCTTGCTCTGCCGTTAACCAGTTCCCAAGACGAACGCCCAGCTTCTTCACCCCTTTGACGCGACGAATACCGGCCGCCAAATCGGCGCTGAGAAGACCACAATCGGCGCTGAGAAGACCACAATCGGCGGCTTCGTAGGCGAGCCGACGCACGGCGCTAAGTCGCAGATTGATGGTGCCTGGAGCGAGTTGACGAGATTCGAGATGAGAGCGATAGCGCAAGACCACGATCCTGTTGAAGGCCAAGCGCGGTTCCGAACAATACCAGTCAACGAACTCATCGATTGCGTGACGATAACCCCGTTTTGCGTCAGCTGAGTTGAGGCTGTTCAACACCGCGGCCTTGGCGTGTTCAAGGTCGGGCAAGCGCAGGATGGACTTGGTACTGTTGCGTCTTCTTCTGGAACTTGGCTTCTGCTTCATGACCGGTGGCCTCCTGCCACCGATCATTGATCAGAGTAGTGACGCGACTGTAAGGTGAGAGTTGCCTGTGATTCGGGCGCAATCGCGAGAGGCGTCGATGATTGGTTGCGAATAACGTCACTTCTCCGTGTAGTCGACTCCCAAGGAACATCACCCGTTCTATACGGGGATGATCTGAAACCCGACTTGGGTGGCTTGTTTCCGGAGTCGTATTGAGTGCGCTTGATGGCTTCTTCGTCGCAGCAGTAAAAGACACTCTCATTGCCGAATCGCGGAAAGCGGGCGATCTTTGCTCATTAGAAAAAGATTGCTGGCCCTCGGGAAACCGACTGGTATGATGATTTTCGATAAAAAGGCGATGACTCTCTTTCGAGAACTGAATCTGAGGTCAACCACGGACAATCATTCATTCTTTGGTCGCGCAACGGAGGATACATTGATTGACTCGAGCCATAACGCACTCAATCGTCGAAAGTTCATCCACGGTGCGCTAGCCGGAGCCGCCTTCGCCGCGTTGCCAATGTCTGCCTTCTCTGAAGACAACTCCGACCTCCAATTGGTGCTGAGTCAAATACCGAAGATGCATGACGAGAACGTGAAGCGATTGCAGGACTGGATCGCTTTGCCCTCGATCGCGGCCGAGAACCGCAACTATCCCCAGGGCCCCGAGTACATGGCCCAACTCGCTCGCGAGGCTGGATTCGCGAACGTCGAAATTGTTCCTACATCGGGCAAGCCCGGAGTGTTCGGTACTCTGGATACAGGTACGCCCACCACCGTCGGCATCTATTTCATGTACGACGTGAAACAGTTTGATCCCTCGGAGTGGTCTTCGCCGCCGCTCGAAGGGCGGATCGTGGACAAGGAAGGGTCGGGCAGGGTCTGCGTCGGTCGCGGCGCTGTGAACCAGAAGGGTCCTGAAACAGCCTTTCTCGGCGCTCTTCATGCATTCAAAGCAGCGGGAAAGACGCTGCCCGTAAATCTCGTGCTCGTCTGCGAAGGCGAAGAAGAGATTGGTTCTCCCCACTTTCCCGAGGTTGTCCGCCAACCCAAAGTCACCGCTGCGTTGAAGAGATGCATGGGTGTGTTCGTACCAGAAGCTGGCCAGGACCTGAATGGAAGTATAGAGATATCGCTAGGTGCGAAGGGCGTAGTTGAACTCGAGCTGATTTCCAGCGGAGAGCGGTGGGGCCGAGGACCCAAGCACGACGTTCATTCCAGCCTTGAGGCACAAGTAGACAGCCCCTCGTGGCATCTGGTGCAAGCCCTCAACTCGCTGATAGAGCCCGACGGGCACACGCCTGCGGTGGCGGGCTTTTTTGAAAAGGCCAAGCCGCTTACTCCGGGACAGATGAAGATGATTCAGGATGTCGCCGCTCGCCGCAGTGAAGCCACAGTGAAGAAGCAGCTTGGAGTTGAGCATTGGGTGCATGACACAAACTGGCTTGACTCGCTCGTGCTGCTCGAGTCCAAGCCCACCATCAATATCGAGGGCCTGGTCGGTGGATACACAGGTCCCGGTGGCAAAACTGTTCTGCCGCATCGCGCCGTCGCGAAGATTGACATGCGACTAGTGCCCGACATGACGGCTGCCGGTACACTGGCTCTTCTTAAGGAGCATCTTGCCACACACGGCTTTGGGGACATAGAGGTCAATATGAGTGGTGGATACGATCCGACACAGACCTTGCAGGATACGAAGCTTATCCAAGCGCAGATTGCGACTTACCGCAAGCTAGGTCTGGATCCTGTGCTGTGGCCTCGATCGGCTGGCTCCTGGCCTGGATATATCTTCACTTCCGAACCTCTCAATCTTCCCGCCGGACATTTTGGAGTAGGACACGGGACCGGCGCACATGCCCCGAATGAGTACTATCTGATCGAGTCCACCAATCCAAAGGTCGCGGGAATTGATGGAGCTGTGCGCTCCTTCGTCGAGTATCTCTACGCGTTGGCTTAGAATCGAGTGAGACCGTAATTCTCAATTTTTGCAACCTCAACGATGTGATCAACTCTCCCAAAAATTCCCCCGATCCCCGTTTTATTCTCGAGTGACGAGTAACCCTTAAACACTCCCAAAGCAAGGGTCGCCGACAAACCATTCCAATCCAAGTGATGCCTGGCAAGAAGGATGATGCCGGGTGTCGGTCGGCCGCTGGGTCCAGATGACATCCCGTCCTGAGGTTACGAACGTGATCCTGATGGGTGCTCAAAGTGCGTTTTGCTCTGCTAGGATCTCGTGGGAGGCCACATGGGTGCAATGCGCCACTGGTGTGCTTCGGCCACTCTGCTTTTTTTATTCATACCTTTCGTCCTCGCGCAGCAACCGCCCGATAGTCAGCTAAAAATTGACGAGCCCAATGTCCGGTTTCATCTCCTTCCCAAGCCCGAACTTGAGCTACCTGTAGTTAATCTTTCGCGCCAGCGATTGGAAGGAACGTTCCTGCTGGAACTCATTCAAATTGATGACCAGGTCCACTCGACCATGAAGGGGACCTTTCGAGAAGAACCAGGCACCACCGTGGAGAAGCTACAGTGGGACGCCAAAGCGCTTCCGACTACGACACCCTCGGAGTTGGGTTGGTATCGGCTGCGATATACGTTCACTCCGTCCGCCAACGGCTTGGATGCGGCGTCAGTCCATGGTGTGCTTCAGATGGGGCGTTTGATGGTCGATTCGTTTGAACTCCGAATAACGGGGGCCGGGACTGTAGGATTTGGAGCGAAGTATCCGTTACGAGTGCGGGTGGACAACCCAACCACGGGAGAGGCGATCGCGGGCGTTCCAGTCGATTTCAAGCTGGTGGTCGGCGACGACGATGACGACCAACCAACAGCGCGCAAGAAGATTCTCACCGACCGCTCCGGTTATGCCGTGGTGGAATTCGTCCTCCCGAAATCCCTTTCTTACTTTGAAGGAAAAGTTGAGGCCACCGCAACGCGCGGCCAATTCAGCGAAGAGGACTCCATTGAGATTAAGTTCCCCGATGCAGTCCGGTTGACGCTCACCACCGACAAGCCGCTGTATCAGCCGGGCCAAACCGTTCACATGCGCGTACTGGCGTTTGGCCCCGACAACCGTGCGCTCGCGAATGTCGCCGTCAAAGTCACGCTTACAGACGACCAGGGACAAACTCAATTTGAAGACACGTTCAACACGTCGAAGTTCGGTGTGGCCAAGGCTGATTGGGAGATTCCTCAGAAGTTGCAACTAGGTGACGTTTCCATCACCGCTGAGGTTCAGAGTGACCGATACTCCGGCCAGGAAGCCCGGTCGCAGGTCCGCATCAGCCGCTATGAACTGCCCGCTTACACGGTGAAAGTTACTCCAGACCGCGCCTACTACCTTCCCGCTCAGAATGCCAGCGTGGAAGTTAGAGCGGACTATCTTTTCGGTAAGCCTGTACAGCGGGCCAAGGTGAAAGTCGTTCGCCAGGAAAACCGGCACTGGGATTCCGAAAAGCAAGAATGGGTAGCAGACGAGTCGCAGGCTCTGGAAGGGGAACTGGATTCCGACGGCAAGTTCACCGCAAATGTTGACCTCAGTGGGGATTTCCACGACTTCAAGGAGTCCCCCTACCAACGCTTCGAAGACGTGACCTTGGCCGCCTACGTTACCGATCTTTCAACAAAGCGCACGGAACAGCGCCGCTTCAAGTTGCGACTGAGCGTGCAACCGATTCACCTATACCTCTCGACGGCGGGAACAATTACTGCGGATGCTCCCTTTGTGCTGTATGTAACCAGTTCCTACGCAGATGGAACTCCAGCTTCTGTTGACGGCGTGGTCGAAGCCGCACGGTCCGACAGTGTCGGCCAAATCAACGAAGAGCCCGGTGTTGCCGACCGCGTGCCGCTGGGTAAGTTCCATACGAATCACTATGGAGTAGGGCGCGTTGAACTTCAGCCGTTACCGAAAGATTTGCTCACGACGATCGACAATCGTGGCTATCAAGAATGGTATTCGCGTGCTTGGTCACGTTCCTGGTCCGAGTACCGCGACTATAACAATTATGACGAGCAGAGCCGTCAAAGCAACGCACTCATTCTCTTGCGAGGTGCTGACGCCGCCGGCAGTCGTGGGCACCACAGCGAGCAAGTCGCGATCTTCTCCAACCTAGATTATGTAGTGGTAAAGACGGACCATGCTCTGTACCGGCCGTCCGATCCAATCCTGATCAAGGTACTTTCAAACACTAAAGTCAAGGACATCATCGTTGATATTTTTGCGGATAGTGGGTTGGTCGTGTCGGAAGTTGTTCATCTGAAACGTGGTCAGGCAGAACTCACGGTGCCCTACGATCTGCGGTTCCGTGGCCCGCTGACCGTTGTTGCCTATGCGATGACAGGCGCCAGCGATCAGAATCGAGCTCTTTCGGGAATCACGAACGTCATATATCCGGCTCGGCAGGAACTGCAGGTGGGGTTGCGCATGGCGCGCACTATGCTGCGTCCCGGAGAGACAGCAAATGCGGACCTGCACATCCTGACACCCGAAGGAAGCGCAGTCGAGAGCGCCTTGGGAGTATTGGTTTTTGACAAAGCCGTGGCTGAGCGCGTGCGAACCGATGAAGAGTTTGGCCGCGAGTATGGCTTTTCTATCTACGACTACACGACCAATTACTATTTGAGTCTTGGCGGCATCACCTATCGCGATTTGCTCAGTCTTGATTCGGGTAAACCATTTTCCGAAGGACTTGATCTTGTAGCCAAGGAGATCCTGAGTTCGGGATATCGCGTCTGGCGAGGCGATTTGTCGCTCGCTGGGGGTGCTTCGGATTACGGCCGTGAGGCGGCTTCCCACTTCGATGGAGTGCTTAAGGACAGTACGCAACTGTTAAAGGGGGCTCTCGACGAGGTTTATCAGACAAGGATGTCGTATCCGAAGAACGAGAGCGACCTTCGATCTGAGCTCGACGAGTGTGGAGTCGATCTGAATCGCGTGCTTGATCCCTGGGGCGTTCCTTACCGGACGGCGTTTTCTGTATCGGGCCAATACGATGTACTTTCTCTCTTCAGCAATGGTGTCGACAAGAACCCCAATACTAAGGACGACTTTCTAGCCTTGAGTTTTGGCTGGCCGTACTTTCATCAAACAGGCGTTGCAATCGACAATGCTTCGCATGCGTTTTATGAAAGCACCGGAAAATATATCCGCGACTACGACACACTTCGCGAGGAGATGAAAAAGAAGAACATCGATCTGGACGCACTACGCGACCCTTGGGGACGCCTATATTCTTATCATTTCGCCATTGCCGGCGCATTCTTTGAGCTCCGGATTGACAGCGCCGGTCCCGACGGCGCTGTCGACACAGATGCTGACGTTCACGAATGGACCTCATCAATCCACTACTTCCAACAAGAGACCAGCGATCTGCAGAGTGCACTGGTAGAGCATTTTGCCCGAACGGGAAAGTTCCCCCAAAGTGCCGACGAATTGCAACCCGTTCTGCGGGCCGCGAAATTGACTCCTAACCGGTTGCTTGACCCGTGGGCCCATCCATACCGCTTTACGTTTAGTACGAGCAGTCGCTATTGGGACCGTGTGAACACCCAAAGCGTGTCGGTATATGGGGAGCAACCGCGCCGGACTACGGAAGTAACGCCGGTCACGCAACAGTTGGCGTATATCCAGGTGGTTAGCAACGGCCCCGACAACGATCCCAACGGTGGGGTTCAAGTGGCCGAGTTCAGCCGAGTTATCGCCGAACAAAGCAGCAAAGACATCAGGATTATTCCCACTCCCAAGGAACCTCCGCGGACCGCAGGGCATGGCGGAATCAGCGGCTTGGTCACCGATTCGTCCGGCGCGGTCCTTGCCAAAACTACTGTGATGGCAGAGACGGAAAGTGGCGAGCAATTTACCGAGTACACCGACAACATCGGCCGATACACCTTTTCCAATATCCCTACGGGAATTTATCGCTTGGAGTTCGCTGCTACCGGATTCCGAACGCGCGTGGTGCTGAGGGTTCCGGTACAGCAGGCTGGAACAACCCAAGTCGACGTAACTCTCGACGTCGGAGGCAGCTCAGAGGTAGTCATGGTTGAAGCTCAATCGCAATCGCTGCAAACAGAAACAGCATTTGTAGCCCAAAAAGTAATCGGGGCGGCGCCGCCTAACAAAGCGCCACTTGAAAAACCGCTGTTTACGCCTCGACTGCGCCAGTATTTCCCCGAAACTCT
Source organism: uncultured Acidobacteriaceae bacterium (assembly GCA_963791515.1). Lineage (GTDB taxonomy): Bacteria > Acidobacteriota > Terriglobia > Terriglobales > Acidobacteriaceae > Sulfotelmatobacter. Next base: position 26,357 of record CAWBSS010000009.1, read on the forward strand.
GCTCTGGCTGCCGGAGGTGATCACAGATCAGCAAGGCCACGCTCGCATCAGCTTCCCTATGGCAGACAACATCACAGCCTGGAAAATGTCGGTGATTGCTTCCACCGAAGCGGGGCAGATCGGAGTGGCGGAAAAGGAACTGCGAACGTTCCAGCCGTTGTTCCTGGAACACGACCCGCCCAAGATACTCACGGAGGGTGATCGGATTCATTTGCCCGTGGTCATCCGCAATTACTCCGCGAAGTCCCAATCGCTCGAAGCTGAGTTAAAACCGGAGTCATGGTTTTCGGCGCTATCGACCCCACGACAAAGCGTGACCGTGGCCGCAAACAGCGACGTCAATACGATCTTCTCCTTTCGGGCAGATCACAGCGTGCAAAAGGGGAAGCAGCGAGTGACCGCACACAACACCGAAACCGGAGACGCAGTTGAGCGCGAAGTGATGGTTCATCCCGACGGTCAGGAGATTTCCTCTAGCGTGGCACAAGTGTTGGCGGGGCCAGACAATTCCTTGGAGATCGAAGTTCCGGACAACGCCATTCCCGGTTCGATCGACGCTGAGTTGCGCATTTACCCCAATTTGATTGCGCACGTCCTTGATGCCATCCACGGGATCGGGCAACGTCCCACGGGTTGCGCTGAGCAGATTACTTCCGTCGCATATGTGAGCCTGATGGGACTGAAAGTTCTGGCGAAGGCAAACCGCAGCAACGATCCTTCCAATCCTCGCGCTCAGTTGGCCGCAAGCGCCAAGAAGGCCGTGCAGGATGCCTACGCTCAACTTGTGGATTTTCAGCAGTCCGACGGAGGTTTTCCCTACTGGCAGAGTAAGGTTTCGGATCTGGCGCTGACGGCTTACGTCCTGCGATTCCTGGAGGCGGCGAGCGAGTTTATCGTCGTTGACCGCAGGGTCATCAATCGGGGAGCAGCTTATATAGTTGACCGTCAAAGCAAGACCGGAGCGTGGTTGTTGCATCGCTGGGGACAGGAGAAAGATGTTGAAGACCTGAACCTCACGGCGTACATGACGCGCACTCTGGCTCCCGCGGTTGGGGCGAAAAGCGCTGGCAAAGCCAGTGACAAGAATCGGCAAAACATCAAGGACCAGCAGGCTGTAGAAGCCTCATTCAAGCTGGGGATGAAGTATCTGGAAGATCAAATCGACTCGTGGAAGGATCCGTACCTTGTGGGAAATTACGCCATGGCGGCCGCTGCATCAGACGGCAGCGAATATGTCGCTCGTTCACGATCTCTGTTGACCAGCTTAGCGCATCGGGAAGGCATAGCTACCTACTGGAATTTGGAAGCGAACACCTCGCCCTTCTATGGTTGGGGAAATACGGGTCGACTTGAGACAACTGCTCTCGCGGTCGAGGCTCTCGCCAAACTGCAAGAAAACAATCCAGATCCAGAAACGGAGGAGCAGGTCAGTCGCGGGCTCCAGTACCTGCTCGGCCACCGAGATCGTTATTCGATCTGGTATTCCACTCAGGCCACCCAGAATGTAATCGAGGCTATGATTGCCGCCATGCCCCCAGGAGATGAAAAGGCGGGTCCCTCGGAAGCAGACATCGTTGTAAATGGACACAATGTTTCCACCATGCAACTGCGGGACCCGAGCGCCATCGTTGGCCCCGCGACCTTGGAGCTCGCACAATACCTGCACACCGGCCGTAACACTGTGCAGGTCGTTCGCGACGGGAATTCATCGGCAATGAATGCGCTAGTCATCACTTCGCACTACATTCCCTGGAAGGACTCTCGTTCGACGCTCGGCGAAAACTTTATCTCGGGCGATACCCGAGCACTCCGCCTGAAAGTGGAATACGACCACACCGATCCGAAGCCTGATGAAGCAGTGAAATGCTACGCAGAAACGGAGCGTATAGGGTTTCGCGGCTATGGGATGATGCTCGCCGAAATCGGATTGCCACCCGGTTCCGAGGTAGACCGGGAATCACTGGAGACTGCAAGAGAAACCGGCTCGATCCAAGGCTATGAAGTTCAACCCGACCGCATCGTTTTCTACGTCTGGCCCGAGGCAAGCGGATCCAGGTTCGAATTCCGGTTCCGTCTGCGTTACCGTATGAACGCGATGACAGCACCATCCCTCCTCTACGATTATTACAATCCTGAAGCGAACGCTACGGTGGTTCCCGTACGCTTTGTTTCGCACTGAGTTCTCAGTTGTGCGGCAAACCTTCGAGCTGGGGTCTGCCCCCGGTCCCCAAGAACCAAGATACCAATGAGGGTCGACCTGCGCGCCGAGCCCCTTGTTCTTCAAAATAAGTCAGTGCAGGTCACAGCCGCGCATGGTCTGCTGTCTCATCATTGACTAGCCGGATCACTGGCTAACCGAACTGGCTAGCCGAAGAGCGTGCCGGTTCTCAGAAATTGTCCTGAAGGCTTGAAGGAAGTGCTGTGGGTGCGAAGATCGGAAGTGGTTCCGCATTCCTCCCGGATGAAGGGCAAACCAGAACGACGCAGGTTGACTGAGTGGATCGCAGATTCACCCGCTCAGAGGCCCAGATGTTCTTTCCTGCGAAGGTTTGATTTGAGTAGATACTTCATGGGTACAGCGACAGGCTGTTGCGGTTCGCAGGTTCCTGGGCTTCTTCCGATTCTGGGTCTTTGCCCTTCAGATAAGTGAGTGTCACGTCCAGCGACTCGTGTCCGAGCCGGATTCGGATGGTCTTTACCTATACAGCAACCTGAGATTACTTCCGGATGCCGACCACTCGTCCAGAATCGTCGGATCCGCTGCAACGCCGATGGACGGCCAAAATCCGGGTTTTCGACATTACCCGTTTACCGTCCAGGTGAATGCCTCAGAGTCGTCGTTCATCCGCCCGGTGGGGCCGATGTTGGAACCGTCGGTTGAAGAGCGCGGCGACATGCTAGTCGTTCCGCGACAATGCGAAGATAGTGCGGCTTAGGACTTGCGGAGGGCTCGTTCCGTACATGCCCGCACCGAATCCGGAAGGGCTGCTGGTTCATAGAAGCGGTCATAGAAATCGACGTCTACCCGACAAACCTGAAACCCGATGATCGTCCGGAACGGCGCGGTGTAGGCGGGGAACCTTCCGTAGCGGCGAAGGACGTAATCGCAATACGCGATCGTCGATTGCACCGCCGCGGCACTCGGCGCCGGTATCTTGGCGGTACAAGAAGCCGGGTCGCGCCAGGCGCTCTGTTGCGCTCCACCTCGGTAGGATCCATCTGCCCCGAACTTGGTTTGCACGAAAGCGTGGACCGCATCCTCCATTGATTTGTAGTAAGGCGGGCAGAATGGTTTCAGCAGTACTCCGTTGTCCTTCTCCAATCCGACTGGATATGCGATCAAGGGATCTTTTCCAAACCACCGCGCGGGCGCGGAAAGAAACCGCGGGGCGCCTGCGTAGTGGCTGGCCGGCATCGACTGCATGCGGAAACCGGCCGATTGAAACCAACTGTACTCGTGTCGCGCGAAGTTCGGGAAGCCGCCCAATCCAAGCGCTTCGGTCATGAGCGCGAGGTTCTGCAGGACCATTCCGTGCTCGGTGGCCATCGACTCCAACAGCGAAGTCTCCGTCAGTTGAATCGTCGCTGAGCGAAGGTCGCGCGGCGCGTCGTACAGGTGGCCGCCCTTGCTGCGCGCAAAGCGACCAACACCGGCTGGCCGGAACCAGGCCCGCTCGTCGCGCAAGAACACTCCCATGTCTTCCCCGAACAACTCAAGGAGCGCGTTGATCGTGAGCGCGGTGGTTTCGATAATCGGCAGGAAATAAGTCGTGCCGGGAGCATAGAGCGACCATCGATTGATCGAGAAATTATGGCCGGGGTCTAAGGGGGGCGCCGTTCGGCTATCGGACAACTGTATTCGGGCGCGTTCATAGAGGTCGGTCAAAGCGCCATTTCGAGCCAAGCGGACCAGTTCCAGGAACTCGGCGGCAGCAAAATCCTGGGGGCGCTTCAGGAGCCAGGTTCCGCGGTCATTGGTGACGAGGACCGCTACGGCGTTCACTGCATCGGGGCTCGCAACGGTGCGGCCAAGCCTTCCGGCCAACATACTCCCGCCTTGACCCACCCCATAGGAGAGATCTGCAAGCGCGTAACCGGTGACGCCACAGGCAGCGAAAGCCAGAGCCGCTTCCTCATCCTTAGTCAGGGGAACAGGTGCGTGCGAGCTCGTGTATTGGAATGGCCCAACCGGAATACTCATCCCCAAACCGAATCGCCGCGATCGGCGGTTGAGCAAGACTTCGAACAGCGTCGCTTTCAGCGGATCAAGGAACATTTTCAGACAGTTTGTCCTTCCGGAGTGTCGCTCTTGCCCCGTTTCAGAAGCATTGCCGCGTCAGGCCGCACCCCGCTCAATGCATCCGCCGCCTCGCTGTCAATGGCCAGCAACCGCACTCGCGTGCGCGCTCGAATACAACAGTCGGGCTGGGGTCGGGCTCCATCGCCGAAATAATCGCCCGCCTTTAGCGACTGTAGGATGGCCTCGCCGTTCCGGTCGCTTGAGACGACGTCTACGTCTCCCGATTCCACCAGGTAGTGATAGCGCCGGGTCTCGCCGGCGGCGACGATTATCTGTCCCGGCTCGTATAGGGCATGCCAAATCGCTCCGCGCTCGTCCATCCGGGGATTCACGACATCGCGACCAAGGATCAAGGTCAACCACCAATCGAACATCAGCCGTACCCGCCGGGTCCAACTCGGCACAAACATGGTGAGCACAATGAAACGCCAGCCGATCCACGCTAGGAACCCGCAAGCGGGAATACCCTTCATGTGCGCAATCGCGCAGCGGTGCCCGAGCGTGCAAGCCTCGCCGAGTCCGTTGAAGGAATAGGGCTTTAGCGGCTTGCTGGCGGTTGCACGCAAAATATTCGCGCCAATATTGGAACCGGCCTTTTGAGCATAGTGTGCCAGAGGAGGGCAAGCGCCTCCGTCGGGATGCGGGACAGCAGAGCAGTCGCCCCCGGCCCAGATGTTGGTTGCGCCCGGCACGCGGCAGAACTGGTCGGTGACGAGCCGTCCCCGCACGTCGCGTTCGTAAGGGAATTGGTCGAGCAATGGAGACGACTTCATGCCGGTGCACGTGATGATGGTGCGCGTCGGCATGCGCTCGCCCGAGTTGAGCACTGCTCCTTCCGCGGTGGCTGCCTGCAGTCCGGTATTGAGGTGCACCTCAATACCCAATTGAAGCACGCGTTTCTCGGCGTACCGTACCAGGTACGGAAGACGTTTCCCCAGCTCCGGAAGAATGCGCGGCCCAGCCTCCACCAGCGCTACTCGGAACTCCTGGAACTTCAACTCTGGATATCTCGTTCGTGACAGGAAGCGAAAATAGTCCACCAGGTCGCATGCTACCTCGACTCCAGCATAGTTGCCGCCTGCTACAACAAAAGTAAGTAATCGCCGGCGCTCTTCTGGGTTGGTCTCGATGGATGCCATCTCCAGGACGCTCACGAGATGGTTGCGGAGACGGTAGCAATCGGCAAACGTCTTCAGGGGAAACGTGTGGTCGGCGATTCCCGCGTAGCGGGAGAAATCCTCGACCGAACCGACGCCGACCACCAAATGGTCATACAGCAGGGTGTACGCGCGCCCGTCAAGCGAGCGCCGGGTCAGCACGCGCTGGTTGCTGGTGTCAACCGACTCAATTTCGGCATTATGAAGATGAGCGGGCGCAATCATTTCCCGCACGGACGAATTGATTTGCTGCGGTTGTATCTTGCACGTCAGCATTTCGGCAATCAGCCCGTGGACGGTGGAATAGTTGTCCCGGCTGACCACGGTCAGCTTGACCTCGCCCTTTCGAACCGCCGGACGCAAAGCTCGGGCCAGGTAGATGGCTACCCAGCCGCCCCCCAGGCACACGACACGGATGGGATCCTTCATCGCTTTCCTCCGTTGGCCGCGCGCTCGCTGGCGGAATCTGGTTTCGTATGACTTGTCGTGGATTCGGGCTCATCTGCGCGCACCGCGATCCGGCGAGGAATCACGAACTCTCCTGTGCGCCCCTTCAGCCCGCGCTCACTCAAGAGGTGTCGAAACGCTTTCGGTCCGGCGACTTTTGCCAGGGCTTGTACCCGGGTACTGAACCGGCGGGCGGTTTCCACCAACCACGTTGCCGGACGAATCGCCGGCACCATCCACTTCCAGCGGGTCTTCGGAAATCCGAGGGAGGCGGCCTGCTCATCCCCAATCAGCGCGCGCGAGATCCCGTAACAAAGGTCTACGCTGCACCAGCATCCGACCTTGAAGTTGCGAATGTAGGTGAATGAAGTCTGCATGAGGGCATCCACCAGCGCGCGAGAATCGTCGTCCGGTTGCGGCTCGAATGCAAACATCAAGTCTAGCAGCCGGTGGCCCTCGAATTCGTCGGCAATCAGCAGTTCATGCTCCACGCCCAGCAAGTAACCCGCGTAACGCCACAAGTGGACGAGCGCTTCGCGTTCCACGCGTTCGAATCGGTAGCCGAGGCGCGTCAACCCGTCAAGTACGCCGACGGAAAACATTAAGTTGGTACCGGCCATGTGGCATTGGTTGATGGGTGCGCCCCAGGCTTCCGAGCGCCATTGACCGGACGCGAGAAGCAATCTCCTCACTTGCGCATGAATCAGGCGCACGCGCACCGTCATCGCAAACCCCTCGGAAAACCGGGACAGACCTTCGGGCTGACAAACCGCGAATACGTACCGCGTCGTGTCCTTCAGGCGTTGCGATGCGCGATGCACCAGTTGACCCGACAGCGCGAGCGGCTTGTTGCCGGCGGGCCAACTGTAGATGATCGGCAACGCAAGCATCGCTAGGGCCGCAAAACCCAGCCGGCAGCGCAGAAACGTGGCCCCACCCAGATTGCATCGGTCGCGATCGACCCAGAACGGAATGCTCTCCAGTTGGCGAAACAACGCTCGCAAGGGCTCAGGCGCATGAGGGACTGCGTCGAGTCCCTTAGCCAGCGCCAAGTCCAGCAGCGCCCGCCATTCGCTTTCCGGCAGACGGGCGAATTCCTCCATTACGGCCTCAGCCAGCGGATCGGTGCGCCACAGGAGTTCCACATATTTCTCCGCGCGAGGCCCGTGGAGGACTTCGACGGTGTCGAGGCCGGAATAGCCCGACGGGACGCGGTACTTTGCTTCCGTCATGAGTTGTGCTCGCTGTTGGGTGTGAAAGTATCACAGCCGAGTCATCCATCCCCCTTGCTGCCTTAGGTTCGCGTTACGACCGTAATGTCTCCCGATGATGTGCACCCGTGGCCGTCCGCGGCGCACACCCTCATGAATGACAGCGCTGGTAACCTCGCGAATAGAATCATCCCGAGACTTCTGCCGTCTCCAATAACGGAGATGTACCGACGAACCGCAAACCGATTTACGAGAGGAATTGCCGCGTCTTCGCTTTGGCTTACCGTGTTTGGCACGATTCAGGTGCGATGGACCCCGCGGCAGCAATGCGTAGATGAGACTGTGTCGATTGCCATGCTTCCGGCGGCTGTGAAAGTCACGCCAAGACTACTCACGTACTCACGGACCGAATCCAGCAGGCGAGTCGTAAACGCGATTCAAGCCGTCGTGCGGCTGCACCTAGGAGCGACGCCCCAAGTCGCTGATCAACGGTCGGGTTTGGGATTGTGCACGAGTGACGCTAGTGCTGACGGACAATTCGGAAGTACTGTCTCCGGATTGGTCCCGATACTCATTCTCACTTCGTTTCGTCGATCCGCGAATATGCAGGATTGCCCAACTTCTGTCGCACCGCAAGGCCGAGTTCGGCTGCTCCTGCACCACCGCGCCAGGCTTTGATTACGTGGCCCTCCGGCGAGAGGAATAACAGAATTGGCTCTTCCGATGGATTTCCGTATGCATTCGGTGTAGCTACGAACTCAGCGGTATTGAAGTTGAGATCGGAGACTGCGTTGCCAAGATATCGTTTTGCCGAGACGTTCTCTGAACCTGGACGCAGCGCAATAACCGTCCTCAGTCCATTGCCATCAAACTGTGCCGCCAGGCTCTTGAGGATGGTCAATTGCTTGCGGCTCGTTTCATCCAGCAACTCGTACACGTCAACTCTTCCCGATAGCATGGCATACATCGTCCACTTCCCGCCTAGATGCTGATGCAACGTAGCACCGCCGTCGATGCCTATCAGGGGTTCTGACAGCAGCTCACGATATGTTTCGTCCAAGTGCTGTGTCGGGGCACTGGCTTCCGGTCCAAACTCCAGTTCTGTATTTGTCGCAGCGACCTGGCGAAGGCTGCTTCCTGCGTCCTGGCCGCTCCGTGCCTGATAGTCCGCGAAGCCTTGGAACATGCGGTCCCCGTAGCTCCACCTTCCGTCTAGAATGCCATCATGAGAGTAAAGACTGTACTGGTTTCCTTCGAGATGAAGCGACCGGTTGCTCGTAATCATCCATGGCGAGGTCGAATAGATCCGATTGTTTCTGAAGATTCCATTCTCGCCCTTAAAGACAGCGTCATTTATTACTGCCGGAGCAGTCCCGGGAGGATTCCAGTAGACGGTGTTGTCTTCAACCACGAGCCCCTCCAGCACTCCGTCATTCCATGTATGTAAGAAGATGGCCCCCTGAAACTGCGCCATTCGCGGACTGCGCGCATTGTTAAGGCACGTGTTGCCCCGCACCTCGCTATGATGCGTAACAAAACCGGCCGCGAAGACAGCAATGCAATACCCCTGCGTATCGTGTCCAAAATTGTCGACAACAGAGTTGTTGGTATTGCCATAGTCGATGTCAAATGCTCCACCATCCACGCCCGGGCTGTCACTGAGGAACGCTTCGTTCTGTTCGACAACGCAGTCGTGACACATCCATGTCCAAATTGCATTCGGAGTTCCCATACTTTCCGTGGGCTGCATTCCTGTATTCCAAGCAACATTCGAAGTAATTCTGCCATCCCGCACACGGAAGAGCACGATGCCGTCTCCCTGCACGTCGTGCACCAATGAATCACGAATGGTAACGTGTGTGCTCCAGGTGTTCTCCGGGGGAAACCCAAAATTCCCACCACCGATCAATATGCCAACCCATTGCCGAGTGTTGTATGCGGTCACGCCGTCCACCAGCACATCGTCAAAGCGCTGATCAACACTGCCGGGGGAGATCACAACTAACCCGCTCTCTTTATTCTTCATCTCCACGCCACCGACATCGTGAACCAGGAGATTCGCCAGATGGATATGGTGCAGGATGCCTTTGTCCCCGCTGACGAAAATTCCGTATTTGTTGGCCCCTGAAAAATCCAGAGAGTCAATATTCCAATACTCCTGGTTGAACAATTTTAGCGATGCTTCGTTTCCAGAATCCGAAACGATTTTCGGACGCAGTCCTGTGCCGTAGGCTGTCATGCGAATGGGTGCAGAATCGGAACCGCTGCCCTTGGGCCACACTATTCCGTGGCAAACACTGCCACGTTTGAAGCGTACCTCATCTCCAGCGGCGAACGCATGTCCGTTTACCTGCTCCAAGGTCGTCCAGGGAGAATCCGTAGACCGGCCATCGTTCTTCGGGGCATTGCTGCTGCAATCCACGAAGTAGGTCAATGCGCGAGGTGCAAGTTGGGCCGTTCGCGCAGAGCCAGAGATTGCACAGAAGAACGCGCACACAATCGCAATGCCCGTCGAACCTGTGTGAAGAAATACTCTAAACGGTTGGTATGACATATCGTGTCGGGTTAAACACGCCGCTCACAGAACTCTACAGGCGCAATGCCTGGCTAGTTTGGGCGTTTTACCCAAGCCAGCTTCACTGACCTGTGATTCCCGGCCAATCGTCGGTGCGGAACGGCGACGCTGGCAAGCCATCTCGGTTAAAAAGATTGCACAGCGGGCTGTCTCCCCACGCGTAGCGCACCGCAACCGGGCTAGGCACATCTCGACTAGACGCTACCACCGTATCGCCGTCAACGCGGGCGTCGGCCCAGTGGAATTTTCGATCCGCACCCGCCACCGCAAAACCGCGTAACTCTCCGCCGTTGCGTCCTTCCAGACCTGAACCCACGTGAGTGAAGCGCACACGGATCTCACTGCTTTCGATCCGCATAGACTCATACAAAGGTCCCGAATACTCGATCGGCTCCTTATATATGCTTCCCTGCGCCCACAATGCGAGCCGCTGCCCAACTTCCAACTTTCGGTGGGGATGAACATCCTTCGGATCTCCGACATCGATCGTGATTGCCAGCCCGGTTCGCGGAACGTGCTGCAGCGTCAGCAACTGCGCCTCTCGCAACTCGGCCCACGCCGATTCACCGGGCTGGTCGGGCGTGGCGCCGTGATTGGGAAGCTGTACGATCAGGTACTCCAAATCATTCTCGTGAAAGGCGTCACGCCAGCTGCCGATCAGCGCGGGAAGCAGCTTCCGGTACTGGCGAGCCTTGAGTGCGTTACTCTCTCCCTGGTACCAGAGCACGCCGCGGAACGCTGACGGGAGCAGGGGAGTAATCATTCCTTCGTACAGTCCGGAGACCGGGATGGGCGCATATCCCAGAGTTGTCAGGCTCTCGATCGTGAACTCCGAGAGTGCGTCCTGTGTAAAGGGCAGCGTAACTCCCCAGCCTTCCTGGTGGAGGTCGCGGAACCAAACTGTGACCGGTTGCCAGTCGGAGGATGCTTTCATAATCGGTGTGGCGTAGTCATCGTAGTCGGTAATGGAAGGTTGCTTCGATCGAAAACGAAAAGAACCATTTCCTCGCACCCAGAACCGGATGCCTGCATAAGAGCTGAGGTCGACCGCGGCACCATCCAGTTTGTAGTGGGCAGTCAGGCTCGAATCTTGTGTCCCATCGAGTCGCCCCGCGATGCGGGCCGCGAAACCGCGCGCTCCCCGGCCTGGGGATACAAGCTCGAAGAGAGCGTTCGGCGAGTCCGCCCAGCCATAAGAAAACAATCCGCCGGTTGAAATACGCGCGGTTCCGTCATCAAAGTTCGCCAGCATTTTGCTCGCGGAACTCGCGGTTGCCAGGATCAGTTCGAAATCATCGAATTCGAGATCGATCGGGAGCGAATTCTCGGCAAACGTCTTCTGATCGGGCGTCGCGTGCTTCCATTCTTCGAGAACCGGCTTCAAATCCGCAACGGCCTGCAAGGCGTCTGGAGTGACCCAATCCTCAATCGTAGTTCCAGGCCACGCACTCTCGACGACTCCGACGGGAACATTCTGCGTACGATGGATTTCGCGTGCAAAGAAGTACGCGACCGCGGAAAAGCTCTTTGCGTTGTCAGGAGTGCAAACCTGCCAATGGGCCGGAAGAGTATCCTCCTGCTGGGATAAAGCAATCTTCCTGGGGACGGTGAAAAGTCTGATCTGCGGATAATCGGCTTTGGGAACTTCGGTGGCAGCGCCCTCGGCACTCTCGAGCGCAAACGTCATGTTCGACTGACCGGAGGCGATCCACAGCTCCCCGATCATTACATCCTTTATTATGATCTGCTTCTTTCCCTGAACGGTGAGCGTGAACGGCCCCCCGGCCGACAATGCCGGAAGCTGAACGCTCCAGTGGTTACGAGTGTCAGCAGTTATCGTCGCTGCGTGGCCGGCAAGGCTCACGGCAATGGTCTCACCCGGATCAGCCTTACCCCAGATATGAATTTCACGCCCCTGCTGCAGGACCATGTGGTCACTAAGGAGTGAGGGGAGGACGGGATCGGCCCAGCAACGAAGGCCGCCGGCGAGCATGCATAGGGCTGCAGCGAAACGCAAGACTCGTAGTCGACAGATCCGCGCTCCGATGTGACTCACCGCTCCTCGATGATAACTGCATCCCGTGGTGGATCGGTTATGGACTCCGATCACTTGAGTGCAACCTGACAGGCGCACCGGCCTCGTACATTTTTTGCATCGCGATTCCGGCTCATCGGAAGTCTATCTCTCTTTCCGTCCTAAAGAAGATGAGTTTTGTGGCCAGCTGAACAACGCGCGTATGGCCGCCTTGCGATCTGCCGAATGGCCTCGCGAGCTGTCCGCAGAAACTTCCTAGAAATCAAACCGGATAGCAAACTGCCCGTTCCGCGGGTTATCGGCCACTCCGGTAATTTGGCCGAAGGTGGATGCGCCAATCGAAGCCCGGGTCCCTCCGCAGCCGTTGATATTGTAGTAGTGACGGTTGAACAGGTTGTAGAACTCCGCGCGAAAAGACAGCCTGTATTGTCCATCGGAGCCCATCGTGAAGTTTTTCAGCAGGCTGACGTTTTCGTTAGCCTGCCCCGGGCAACGCAGCGCGGAAGTGGATGGCGACGGCGGCAGGACTCCGACCGCTGGATTGCTGGCCACGCTCGCCGGCATGTAGAAGTTGCTCGAAGGGACACTTCCACCCGGCGGAACTGGCACGAACCTCCTGGGATTGGAAGGTCCGGCAAATCCGTTCAGATTAAACTGGGGATAGATGTCTCCCCAGAATGGCCAATAAGGATTGGCCGCTCCCACCTCAAATGGCTGGCCGCTGTTGTAAAGAACGATGCCGGTCAGGGTCCATCCCCCAACGATTCCACTCACGAGGCGGCTAGGGCCGGCTAGCCACGGCCTTCCCTTCCCGAAGGGCAGTTCATAGCTGACGTAGCCCTTCACGATATGAGTCAAATCATAGCCCGTGACCGCATGCGCCGCCTGCCGCATGTTGCTGAAATCCTGAACTCCGGTGTAATAGTTGTTGTAATCCTGCTGAGCAGAGAAAGAATCGCCTTCCTGACGAGACCAAGTGTAGCTCATGTCCATGGTCAGCCCGCGCCCAGTGCGCTTGACCAAGTTAAACACCATTGAGTCGTAGAAACTCTGGCCCAGCGGAAGGCCGACGTACGCCAGGTTGCCGCAACACCAACCCCAATAGTTGGCCTCAGCAGCGGCCATCTGTGGGAACGGCGCGATCGCAGCCAGTAGCGGAGCGCAGAAGCCTCCATTGGCGGTATATGGGTACTGGATGCCGTAGGTAGCTGCATCCGCCGGGCTGCACACATATGGGTAAAACAGATCGAGTCCAGGAACCTGATTCACCAGTCTCAGAAAAGTTGAGGTTGGACCCTGGTTCCAAGCCAACGCCGTGTCGGTCAGATGGTGGCCGCGGTTGCCGACATAAGAAATCTCCAATCGCGTGTTCGGCGTGAGTTCCTGCTGAATGCCAAAGTTGAACGCCTCACTGTAGCCCAATTCGAGGGCTCGCGGGTCGACGCTAACAGGAAACGGCAGCATAGTAGAGGGATCGGTGTTCGCGTCCACGTTGGTAAAGACACCCGGATAATTGCCCGTGCCGCCTGGACCATCCCAACTGAAGCTGTTCGCGTGATTGGTTCCCAGCTGCGGAGCAAAACCATCCGGAACCCCTCCGAAGAACGTCACCCCAACGGGATTGTAGATCAGGCCAAACGATCCGCGGAGCACAGTCTTGGGGCGGAGCTGATACGCAAAACCCAAAGAGGGGCCGAAATTCTTCGCGTATTCGTTCTTGTAGAAGCTGTCGCCGCCGTTCTTGGCGAACACGAGGGTGCCGGGGACGCCATAGGAAGGGCTGATGGCATTCATGTCGAAGTTCGCCCAGTTGCCGTATTTCTCATGAAAGCGAAAGTTGTAGTTCCAGCGCAGCCCCATACTCAAAGTGAGCTTGGGTGTGACTTTGTAGCTGTCCTGGGCGTACAAGAACATGCCCTTTTGCCGGCCGTAAAGGTTGTAAGCCACGGTCTCGCTAGCGTTATTCACTTGGCCCAGAAGAAAACTGGCATAGGCAAATCCATCGTAAGGGTAGCCGGCCCCCGCCGTGGTATTACTGGAAAAGCTAAAAGAGAGGGCGCCAGAACCGGACCGGCTGTTGACTTGGTGTGCCTTGAAGTCACCGCCGAAGGTGAAGTTGTGGCGTCCCTTGGTCCAGGTGATGCTGTCGCCGGTGATGACGTTTACCCCGGAAAGATTACCCTGCCACGCGTTGCCCAGAAATGTTTCCGAGTGACCATACGCGGAGTTGTCCGCGAAACTAATCACCGGAAAGGTGTTCGCTCCAGTATTTCCAAAGCCAAGTTGCGAAGTCCAGTTGCCGGGGTCGGTAGGGGAACTGGCATTAAAGTCGAAGTTGTAAGTGAAGTTCAGGACATTCAGAACCCTCGGGCTGAGGGTATGGGATTCGCTGAGGCGCCATTCCTGCGCCCGGTAGATCTGATAGCGGCCGTTCGAGAGCGGGCCGCCATTCGTGGTTCCAGCCTGCCATAGACCTCCGCCATCGTCCAACGTTCGCGGCCTGTGGTTATAGATCCAGGATCCGGAGAGATGGTCCTGTTCCCGCAGGGCGTGATCGAGTTTGATTACGATCTGATTAGGCGTCTGGCTGGGCGATCCCTGCAGAAGCCCTCTGCTGTTGTTGTCAATTCCGCCAAACTGTGGAGCATACCCGCTGTAGAAGGCATTCACCTTCTGCGCCACGCCGCTGATCCGGCCTGGCGGAATGACGTTGCCGGTGAACTGGCACGGGGGCGTTGTGCACGCCACTGGCGGATTCGGATCGTAGATCATGTTTTCCTGTGCTGCGACGGACTGGCCCGCATCGTTCTGCACCGTGATTGGGGTGCCCCCGTTTTGGCTGCAAAGGCCTATGCTGCCGGATGAGTTACACAGGGTCCCTCCCAGCAAACCGCTGAAATCGCCCGTCAGGAATGCCGGGGTGGGCACTGTGGCCGATCCGCTGTTGAGCCGGAAGTCAATCTGCTGAAAGCGCTCGAAGGCGCCGAAGAAAAATGTCTTGTTCTTGATAATCGGACCGCCGACGCTGAAGCCATAGTCCCACGCGCGTTGTTGAGGCTTATGCGTGCCGAGATTGTCGTTCGTCCAAGTATTGGCATCAAGCAGTTCGTTATGGCCGTACAGGAAGGCGGATCCATGGAGTTTGTTGGTTCCCGACTTCAGGTTAAACGCTATGACGCCGCCGCCGGTGATGCTGCTTTGCGCATCCAAGCCGCTAGTCTGAGCCTGCAGTTCTTCCACCGCCTCCATGGTGGGTCCAGACTCCATGGAATCGCCTTGGATGTTGGCGGTACCAGACGTGCCGTCGATGGTGTAGTCCTTGGTGAACCACTGCCCGCCGTTGATAACGGCTCCGTAGGGACTGC
Organism: uncultured Acidobacteriaceae bacterium; assembly: GCA_963791515.1. Taxonomy (GTDB): domain Bacteria; phylum Acidobacteriota; class Terriglobia; order Terriglobales; family Acidobacteriaceae; genus Sulfotelmatobacter. The sequence goes on from CAWBSS010000009.1 coordinate 41,447, forward strand.
TATAAGGTGAATAGCCCGGAGTGATCGCAACCGCGAAATCCTCTACCGAGCGGCCGCCGCCATAGATACTAAGCGGCAGGTCAGTCACCACGCTGCCCTTCATATTCGTTCCCTCCGACGGCCTCTCCAAATCCAGCACCGGAGCATCGGTTGTAACGGTCACGGACTGGCTCACGGAACCCACCTTCAGCGCGGCGTCGATGCGAGCAACCTGCGTCGACTCCAGCGTGATGGCAGGGCGGCGCAGAGTTTCGAATCCATCTCGCTTGAACTCGACGGAGTACTTTCCCGGAGAGAGGTTAGGGATGGCGTAAATGCCGTCCTGGTTGGAAACGGTTTTCGAGGGAACGTTCGTTTCCACGTTGGTCGCGGTCACCTCTGTGCCAGCCACGAGCGCGCCAGTGGTATCCGTTACGGTTCCGGTAATCGTGGCACGGTTGGCCTGCCCTGCCGAGGATGTTGCGGCAAGAACGATCATCAGTGTGACAAAAAGAAATAGACTGCAGAACTTGACTCTCGACATGTTGCCTCCCGTAATCTGCGAATCAGATTCCTGTCATTTCTAACCAGCGCTGCATGGCCCGCACTAATTGCCGCCTGCGGCTTGCGCCTTCTTCAACTGAACCTCAACCAGTCCTATCGATCCCGGTGTCGTGTTGATCCCGTTCCCATCGGGCTGCGCACCCGAGACTTTTTCATTCGCCGTGTAGAACAGCGTGAACGAATCCTTCCCCTCCGGAATCAGTCCAAGAGGCGTCCGAACCTCGCTCGCCCATACTCCCTTGCCTTCCTGGACCAACAAATGTTGGCCGGAAGACCAGTGAACACCGTCGGGAGAAAATGTGTAGCCAATTGCATTCCGTTCGTCCGTATCGTAGACGGCGACATAGGTTCCGTCCTCCAGTTTGGTGACAATCGGATTCTCGATGAACCGCTTCTCGACAGTCAGCGGATTCCGGTCCGTGCAGCGTACCCAGGGTCCGGCGAGATCCGGAGCTTTCGCCAACCCTACCTGCCACAGAGATATGGGAAGTTTTTCGGTATGAGCGCTGCCATACAGCGCAAACCACTCGTCACCAACTTTATAGGGAAAGAACGAATCCGTTCCTTGTAAGCCTTCCCACGAGTCGGAGTCTCGATCCCTCTGGAGAATAACGCCGGCATCAGTGTAGGGGCCGCCGATTCCCTCGACACCCGGGGTATTGGACACGGCGCGCCAAATTCTTCCTTCGTGGTTGGTCAGCCACCGCTGCACCGTATCCGGAGCCGCTTGATAGGCAACATAGAACAGGTTCCAGCGATTGTCGGTGGGGTTGTAGACCGGCAGGGGAGACCACAAAGCGGCGCGCGGATCCTTCCCGGTGAAGTCTCCGCTCGATTCGGCCAGGGTCGCAAGCCGCTTCCAATGCAGACGATCCTGGCTGACCCAATGCGCCAGCCTCATCTTAACCCAGTGCGGATCTCCGATCATTTCTGAGGTAAACAGGTGGTAAGTACCATTCAGTTTGAGGACTCTACCACCTTCGAACCCGTACTTGTTCCCTTCCGCGCCGCTCGATTGGATGGTCAGCACCGCGCCTTCGAACCTCTTGGTCACGACTAGTTCCACGTTTGGCTCTGCGACGAGGCCGCCAAGAGCCGAGAAGGAAGAACAAAACAGAGCGCCGATAAGTAGGCTCTTGCACACCGTTGCGAACCTCGGCGTCTTAGGCACTCGGATGGTTGTATTCGCCTATGGCGTTCTCTAACAAGGTAATCGAGGTTATGTTGGAGGTTAACCGGGCGAATTCCGGCTTGATTTGCCTTGCAACGTGTTCGTGGCACGCGGATTGAGAACGAACTCTGTCCAAACGAGACCAAATGGACGGTCTTAGGATCGTCACTGACTAGTTGGACCGCCCCGGCGGGAAATCGATGATGAGCGAGGCTGGCCGGGACGACCATCCAGCAACTCCGGGCCTGCCAGCAAATAACTGCAATTAACGGCGTAGATAACGGTTATCCCAATCCGCGAAGGCATCCGATCTTCCGCATTGACCTCTGCCAATCGGCAGTGCTATCGTGCGACCTGACTGAAGAAACGTCGCTGGCGTGGGGAGCGCGTTTGTCTCCGGTACCTCCCGAAACCTTAAGGTGGCGACTGTTCACACTTCCGTAGCGCCCTCCATCTCGCTCTTCGAGAAGCGCGAAGAACTGCGCCGAGTCTTGGAAAGCAAGCACTTTGCCAACTCTCCGAAGAAGACTCGGTTCCTCGAGTTTGTCTCTGAACAGGCCTTCCTCGGCAATGGCGACAAGTTGAATGAGTACCTGATCGGGGTAGAGGTCTACGACCGGGGCGTCGACTTCAATCCGCAGAAGGATCCGATTGTACGCGTGCAAGCGCACGAGATTCGGCGCATACTGAACAAGTATTACGAAGAAGATGGTCGCGCGGGTTTGGTCCGCCTCGACCTGCCCGCTGGTCATTACGTTCCCGTTTTCCGCCGCAGCACATCAAATGAATCTGCCGCTGACGCGCCAACTACGCTAGAGGTTGCTGAGGCGCATGCTCCCAAACCCCCGCACCTCGCAGTTACGTTCGTTTTGGGGGCTCTGTGCCTCGTTCTTGCCTCTCTCCTTTTGTTTGCCTGGAGGAACCAAGCAGCGCAGCCCAAGGTGCAAGTGGCCAGCCTGCCGGACGGTGTCGAGTGGTTCTGGCGTCCGTTCCTTCCTCCGGCAGATGCGCCGCTCATCACGATTCCGAATCATCCGTTGCTGCGCGCAGCTCACGATGGAGACAGCTCCCAGACCCTGGCAGAAGGTCACGAGATTCCTAAAGCCGATCTGCCGGAATTCCGTGACACGATTCATTTCCGCGAGTTGAAACGCTTCCGGTTTGTCCCCAGCCTGACGGATTTCACTTCCGTCGGCGAGACCTTGGGAGTGGTCAGTTTGTGCAAGATGTTCGCCAGCGTAGGTCAAGGTTGCCGAGTGCAGCCTTCTCGCCTGGTCAATTTCGAGGAAATTAAAGGTGACAATGCGATTCTGCTTGGCGGCAATCAGTCCTGGAGCGGTCGAGTCTTTCTCAACGTGAAGGGATTTCAATTTCAGAGTGGGTTGATCCTCAATCGAAATCCGCAGCCGGGGGAGAAAGAAGTATACAAACCCGAGTTTGACCCGATAACGAACCAGTTGACACGGGACTACGCGCTCGTGCTGATGCTCCCCAATGAAAGAAGAGAGAAGCGAGTTCTTTTGATTTATGGCATCTACACGCAGGGTTCTCAGGCCGCCATCGAGTACCTCATCAACCCCGAGCGCATGGCAGAACTGCGGAAAGCGTTACTGGATCTGGCCCCCGACCACAAGACCCTACCACCTCATTTTCAGGTTCTTCTCACGACCACCGTTGAAAACGGAGTCCCTGGGAAATCGTCACTCGTCGCCCTTCGGGTTATCCCCAACTGAATTGTTGCATTTACACCAAATGGCGGCGTTGTCTCTTTAATTAAGCCATTGCAAGAACCAGGAGAGGCATGGTGCGTTTGTAACTCGGGATTCAAACTGTTTTTCTGCGTCACCCCGGTTGTCCAACGCTTATTATCCGCCTCAGGAGCGCGGCCTCAGTCAAACGGCCATGAACTGGGGAAGGCAGATGGAATCCGCTTTCCTGAATCACATCTTCCAGGAATTCTGGCCTGACATCCGCAAGCAAGTTCTTTGCGCTGAAATAGCTTAGGTCAGCCTCTGAGAGAGTCGGCTTGCGGCTTGGGCAGTCAGTTCCCGCCTTGTTTGGTTTCAATGAACTAACACGGGGGGTCGCCGCGGCTGCGATCATCTGCTGATTGTTGCTTCCCGGGGCTGCCGCACAAAGTCCTCTGCAGGGATCGTCGCCGCGAGGGCAGCAAACGGTAAGAGCACCGGCGTCGCGCATGCGCCGGTCAAAGATTCGCTGTCTCGTCCCACGAGTTCGGTTGCGGAGGACAGGCAGATTGGGAAATCAAGGGCGGTATTCGTCCCCGATGGGCCGTCTATGATTAATTATGTTCTCAGGGAGAGCCGCCGGTGGGTCCAACCACGGTCGGACTTTTCCGTTTGACACCGGAAATGGCAGACTGGTTAACTGCATGGGGTAAATCCACGCTGAACGCAACCCATGTCTTCTCGTCGGAAATTTATCACCGGCTCGGTCGGAGCAGTCGCTGGCGCACTCGCATCCTCCCCATCCTGGGCAGCTGAGACAACCGGTCAGCCGTGTGTCACCGAAGTCACCAGCCTGTGTGGGGAGTGGCTATTTCGTACTGACCCGGACAATCTTGGCACGAAGAACAACTGGTGGTGCGCAAATGTTCCTGGTGAAGGTTGGCGAACAGTCACAGTGCCTCATACCTGGCAGGTGGAGACCGCGCTGGCCGACTATCGCGGAGTTGCCTGGTATTGGCGGCCCTTTGATCTGCCGGCAAGTGTTGCGCCCGCGAGTTGGGGAGAGTGCACCGTGCGCATGGAGTTTGAGGCGGTTTTCCACACCGCCACGGTTTGGGTCAACGGCCACCCCGCAGGAGAACACGCGCGCAAGGGGTACACCGCCTTCATTCTTGACATCACGAACCTGCTGCAGTCGGGCCAAACCAATACTATCGCGGTTCGCGTGGATAATGCTTTCAACCAGCACATGGTGCCTCGCGGCCGATCGAGCGACTGGGCGAATGACGGAGGCATTTTCCGCCCTGCGCAACTTCTGGTTACGCCTAAGACATTTGTAGAACGCGTCGATATCGACGCCGAGCCCGACCTCTCCAGCGGGGATGGGAAACTGACGATTACCGCATACATCCGAAACCCAAGAGCGGTGCCCTGGAGTGGCAAAGCCTCCTTCCGCATCGCGGAAGAAGAGGAATCCCTGACCGTTTTGACGGACTCGCGGACTCACTCGTCCGGTAAGGCTTTTTCGGTCAAGACGAGGGCAGTCGAAAAGCTCACGCTTCAGGCGACATTGCCCAGGGCGAAGCTTTGGGACTTTGACCATCCCCATTTGTACCGCCTAGAGTTTTCAATCTCGGGAGAACGTAATGTACACCGCTTCACGACGATTTTCGGCGTGCGAAAGTTTGAGATTCGAGATGGTGCGTTTCACCTTAACGGCGAACGCGTGCGACTGATGGGCGTGGAACGCATGGCCGGGAGCAATCCAGAGTTCGGGATGGCAGAACCGACCGAGTGGATCACGCACGACCATGCGGATATGAAACATTTGAACTGCGCCTTCACCCGTGTCCATTGGCCCCAGGACAAACGCGTTCTGGATTATTGCGACCGCCACGGTATCCTCATGCAAAGTGAGATCCCCGCGTGGGGACCGGATACGTTCGATGGTATGGGCGCTCAGCCTGATGCGGACATCATGGAAAATGGACTCGAGCAACTCCGCGAGATGATCGCTCGTGACTTCAATCATCCATCGGTCGTGGTTTGGGGACTGTGCAATGAAATCGGAGGACAGAATCCTCCCGCGTTTGAGTTCGCCAAGCGCATGCTGGAGGAAGCCAAGCGACTGGATCCGGGCCGTCTCTGTTCCTACGCGTCGGAGTCGCTGCGCAACACTCCGCAGCGCGACGTCGCCGCACTGATGGATTTCATCGAGACCAACGAATACTACGGAAGCTGGTACCCAGGACGTGGGGAGGATGTGGCACGTCATCTCGATGAAATTCACGCGGCATTTCCCGGCAAGCCCATTGTGGTCTCCGAATACGGATATTGTGCTTGCACGGCCGAACGTCCGGAAGGCGATGAGCAGAGGATTCAGATTCTGCGCTCGCATGACGACGCCATCCGCTCGAAGGATTTCGTCGGCGCGGCCATTTTCTTCTGTTACAACGACTACCGTACTCATGTGGGCGATCGTGGTTTAGGTTCGTTGCAGCAGCGGGTCCACGGAGTAGTGGATCTCTACGGCGCCAGCAAGCCGTCCTCTGAACTTCTCCGTCGCGAGTCCAGCCCGATCGAATCGCTCACGGTGGAATATCAGCGGAACAAATTCTACGTTCTGATAAGAACCCGGCGCGACCTTCCGACGTACACACTCAGAGGCTACAAGCTGCGAGGATTGTTCTTCGGCGAGGGCAACATTCCGGTCGAACAACAGGAGGCAGACTTGCCAGACGCTACACCGGGAAGCGAGACGAAGTTGCAACTGACATTCACCCACTCGGAAGCACCAGTTCATGTCCAGATTGACGTGCTGCGCCCTACACGGTTCTCGGTATATTTATTGGATTGGAAACCTTAGCGGGGCCCGCCGGCAACGAAAGAGATGTTGAACTCCCACGCGCCGCCATCCACACGCATATGAAATTGGACTGTACCCGCGATACATCCGACGGGGCCGATCTTCTACTTCGGAAGAAGAGAGAATCCGCCCCTGACGGGAAGTACTGCCTGTAGAAGGAAAACGGCGTCACACCGGTCAATATCGCCCGCAGTGACGCACCACGTCGAGCGGGTCAGGCGCTTGCTGGCTCTAATCCGATCGGGCCCATCTTCGTCGCAACCAGCACCTCCAACAACGTTGCAGTATTACGAACGCTTCCCGAGATAGTAATGAGTGCCTCTGAGACGAGAGGATGTTCCTCCGCCAGCAAGTCAAGACGGTCACTCACGCTGTAGAGTTGCTGGACTTCTTGCAGGATCGCAATCGAATGCATGGGATACGCGGCTTTCTGGAAAGCCTAAGGAGAGATAACTTCAGATGGGCTGACTTAGCTCAGGGAACCTGAAAGAGGAGAAGGTGGTAACCACCTCAATTTCATCATATCACGTGGGAAGTCTCGGGAGCCTGCGACCCCACCACATGTCCCTGTTGACGCACACACGATCAAAATTGAGAGTCAGATTCTGACAAATGCACAGCACACTCCACTCGACGCTATAACGGTCATTAAGAAGGCAGTCAATTCATACGCGGGCTTGCAAAGGCGCAAGCATTGGCCGATTCAGGAAAGTCTTTGGGTTACTGTTGCAAGCACATCCACGGCGCGACGAGATTTGACGTACACGCGTCCTACGCAGACAACGAAGCTCCGCAACTACGTTTTCGACGCGTTCGGCTAGCGCTACGATTCCAAAGATCCGTTTGACGGTCGGGTTATGCTAGTGAGCAATTCTGAACAGTCTGCCGTCCTCTTGAGGCCTATGCTTCCAACCGAAACCTTAACGCGGCGGTCCGCTGACACATTTGTAGAGAGACGGGCGTAAGCGGAACGCCGGATCCCATGACACCTCGGAAATATATATCGGAGTTGTCGCGTTGGTTTCGTTCTTCCTGGCGGTGTGGCAAAAGCGTGAGGCACGAAAACAGGGGACCGTGGTCCTCGACAGTCTGACGGAAGTACCCAATGGCATTGAGAATGAAATCCATCGGGTCTCCTCTGTAGGGGCGCATCCCTGCTCGGATGCATCATAGTTGGGCGCCATACTTCCGATAAGACTTGGGCACACGAATGCGGCCCAAGCTTGACCGGGAAACGATCGCGGGATTTCCGAGCGGGAGCCGGAGAGCCTTCGGTCTGAAAGGTGACATCACTTATGAACACAATCTCGAAGATACTACGTTGTACGATCGCATTGTTGGCAGTGTCGCTGATGAGCACTGCCCTGGTGCAGCGAGTAGCGGCGCAGGATCAGAACGACCAAGATGATCCGCCGAGCCGCGTGGCGCGTCTCGGGTACATGCAGGGTTCCGTTTCATTTCAGCCCGCTGGAGAGTCGGAATGGGTGGAAGCCGCTCAGAACCGGCCAATGACCACGGGCGACCAGATCTGGGCCGACAAAGACTCTCGCGCCGAACTTGATCTGGGGTCAGCTGTTATCGACCTGAACAGCAATACAGGGGTCTCCTTTCTCAATCTGGACGACCGCACCGCGCAAATCCAACTCAGTTCGGGATCGATCAGCGTCCGCGTCCGCCATCTAGACCGCGACGATGTGTTTGAGATCGACACCCCGAATCAGGCTTTCTCCATCTTCCAGCCTGGCCGGTACCGGGTGGAAGCCAGTGAAGATGGGAGTTACACCGTCGTCAGCATTCGCGAAGGAGAAGGCGAATCAACCGGGAACGGGCAAACCTACACGCTTCGTGCTGGGCAGCGCGCGACCTTCGATGGGACAGATACGCTGAACGCCCAGGTGGAGGATCTCGGTGGTCCCGACGATTTCGACAACTGGAGCGAAGCCCGGTATCACCGTTATGAAAATTCGCAGTCGGCGAGATATGTTTCTCACGATGTCGTCGGGTACGAGGATCTGGATGATAACGGCGACTGGCGCCCCAATCCCACCTACGGCAACGTCTGGTATCCCCACGTGTCAGAAGGATGGGCTCCTTATCGTGACGGTCACTGGGCCTGGGTTGATCCCTGGGGCTGGACTTGGGTGGATGAAGAACCCTGGGGCTACGCTCCCTTTCACTATGGCCGCTGGATGTCGGTTGAAGGCCGTTGGGGCTGGGTTCCGGGACCGATGGCAGTAGCGCCGGTTTACGCACCCGCTCTAGTCGTATTCATTGGCGGAGGGGGAGGATTCGGCGGCAATATGGGCTGGTTTCCTTTAGGCCCACGAGAAGTGTATGTGCCGTCGTATCGAGTGAGCCGCGGGTATGTCGATCGCGTCAACGTCAGTAACACTACTGTCAGCACCACGACCGTTACCAACGTCTATAACACCACCATCGTCAACAAAACTAACACCATCAATAATGTCACGTATGTGAACAGAGGCGTTTCCGGCGCCGTCACAGCTGTTCCCCAACGTTCCTTCGCGAGTGGACAGCCCGTTGCCCGGGCGGCAGTAAGGGTCAACGCAAGGGAGATTGCCTCGGCGCCGATGAACTCAAGGGCGGCGGTCGCGCCTACCTCCAACAGCGTGCTTGGATCCCATGCCAATACAGCGAACCGAGTGACAGCACCCCCGGCTGCCGTGGCTAGGCGGGCGATTGTCGCAAAGGCGAAAGCGCCGCCTCCGCCGGTGCCCTTCGCGGCCAGGCAACAAGCGCTGGCAGCACATCCAGGACAGCCGATCGCACGGCAGGAGATGCAACAATTGCGGCCCGCGAATAATGCTGCTGCGCCTGCGCGTCCTCCGGTCAAGCAAGCCCCCCCGGGAAGGCCTGCCACGGCTACGGTGGCAAAGCCTGGTAGCCAGCCGGCGAATGGGCCCGCGAACCGGCCGGGCAATCCGCCGGCGGCGAACGACCGTCCGGGTGCAAATCCCGCGCAACCCACCCGTCTCGCTCCGACTAATCAGCCGGCACCGAACAATCGTCCGCTTGTAGCGCAGCCGAACAATCGGCCCGAACCGAATCAGCCTCAGCCGAACAACCGGACGGAGCCGAATCGTGCGCAGCCGAATCAGCCGGCGTCGAATAATCGTCCGGCAGAACCGCCAGCACGGAACGATCGTCCGCCTGTGACGCAACCGAACAATCGTCCGGAACCGAATCGTGCGCAGCCAAATCAGCCGGCGCCAAATAATCGTCCGGCAGAACCGCCTGCGCGGAATGATCGTCCGCCTGTGGCGCAACCGAACAATCGTCCGGAACCGAATCGTGTGCAGCCGAATCAGCCGGCGCCGAATAATCGTCCGGCAGAGCCGCCAGCACGGAGCGATCGTCCGCCTGTGACGCAACCGAACAATCGTCCGGAACCGAATCGTGTGCAGCCGAATCAGCCGGCGCCGAATAATCGTCCGGCAGGGCCGCCAGCACGGAACGATCGTCCGCCCGCGGCGCAACCGAACAATCGTGCGGAACCGAATCGCCCGGCAGAGCCGCCACAACGCACCGCACCTGCTGCGCGTCCTTCGACTCCTCCCCCGAGCGAACGCCCGCCGCAGCATACTCCGCCCCCGGCGCAAGCGCACCCGGCGCAGCCGCCGCAACATCCGGAAACGCCTGCGGAGAAGAAGAAGCAAGACGAGCAGAAGAAGCCCCAGGGTCAGTGAAGAGTGGGAGTGCTTCACTGGTTCGCTTGCCAGATAGGCGTCCGAGATTTCGGACGCCTTTTTCGTTGCTCAATGAATCGTGATCCTGCCCAGCAGCACTATCTCTGGAAGCTCCAAATAGAAAACTAGTGCACGCGGAATAAGTGATCGAGCAGGAAGAAGAATCCAGCGCCCACGAAGACGAGTAGAGCCATCTTCATTGCAGGTTCCTTGTTGACCTCGGGAATCAGGTCAGAAGCCGCGACGTAAATCGTGACTCCCGCGGCCAGCGGCAGTCCCGCTCCCACATGATGGCGGAACAGCGCCATGGTCAGAACACCGGCGAGGGTTGACCCGCCCAGAACTACCGACGCGCCCCATGCCGTACCCCGGCTGCGACCGCTGGCCAGCATCACTGAACTCACGGTAAAGCCCTCGGGAATTTTGTGCAGAAAAATCGCCAGAAAAATCAGCCACCCTAGCCAGTTCGAGACCAGAAATCCAGAGGCGATGGCGATGCCGTCGAAGAATGTATGAATAATGAGTCCGAGCAGCACGGAGTATCCCTTGTGGGAGTGCATGAACTCGTCGTGATGCGTTTCTTCGCCAAAGTGGAAGTGCGGCGTGACCGTATGCTCGAAGAAGTGGATGATCAGATAGCCCAGCAGCACAAGAAATGCAGCGGACCTCCCGCGCAGCTCGAAGCTTTCTGGAACCATCTCAACGAGAGCTGTCGCCAGCATGAATCCCGCGCCCAGCGCGACAAAGTAGCGCAGATAGCGCCGCTCCCAGTGCCGCTGCACGATGATCGCCCCGCCGAAAACATTGGCCGCGGCAGCGGTTAAGCCGAGAACGAGACTGGTGAATATTGGACTCATGGGAGACAGCCGGGATCATAACAGCTCCACGTGCCGATCTCACCACGGAGTCACGGAGTCACGGAGAACAACAAATGGTTGGAAACTTTCCGTGCCTGAGTACCTGCGTGGTGAAAAAGGTTAGCCCGAATGCCGGATGTGCATTACGTCGCCGTCTTGCACGATGTAGTCCTTGCCCTCCAGACGCAGCGTGCCTCTTGCCCTCGCGTTGGCTTCTGAGCCGGCTTCGAGAAGTTGGTCCCAGCGGATGGTTTCGGCGCGGATGAAATGCTTTTCCAGATCCGAGTGGATAGCTCCAGCACCCTCTTGGGCGCGCGTGTTGGCGGGAATCTGCCAGGCGCGGCACTCATCTTCACCCGCGGTGAAGAATGAGATCAAGCCAAGCAACTTGTAAGTAGTGCGGATGAGGCGGACTAGGCCGCTTTCCTTTAGGCCATAACTGGAGAGAAATTCCGCGGCATCGGCGTCGCTCATTTCGGCAAGCTCGGCTTCGACCTTCCCGCAGATGGCCGTAGCCGCCGCGTTGGGGTGGGCGGCAATCTCCGTGAGCTTGTACTTGCTCACGGCTTCTTCGAGCTCTTTGCCCAGTTCGGACGACTCGCCAATGTTCAGCACATAGAAGATCGGCTTCTCGCTCAAGAACATGAAACCGCGGAGGCGCTTCTTGTCCTCCGGAGTCATCTCCATTTCGCGCAGCGGTTTCTCGGATCCGAGATGTGCGTTGGCGCGCTTCAGCAGTTCGAATTCTTTTTCGAGTTCCGGCGTCTTCATCTTCTTGAGATCTTTTTCCAGGCGCTCGAGACGTTTCTCGATCTGGCCCAGATCGCTGACCATCAGGTCGAACTCGACATTCTTTATGTCTCGTAGGGGATCAATTTCCGATACGAGTGGAACTGCCGGGTCCTCAAACACGCGCACGACGTGGGCCAGCGCGTCCACCTGGCGCAGATGGCCGATGTAGGCGGTTTCCTTCAGCGCGTCTTGGCCAATGGCGCCGACGTCGACGTATTCAACCGACGTGTGAGTCAGCTTCTTGGGGTTGTAGAGCGTGGCCAGGCGGTCGAGGCGGTCGTCGGGAACCTTCGCGACGCCGATGTGGGCCTCGCGCGGGTTCGCATGCGCTTGCGCGGAGAGATGCGCCTTGGTGAGTATGCGGAACAGGGATGTCTTGCCTACCTGAGGCAGGCCTATAATGCCAGTTTTCATAAAGGCTCTTAGCTATTAGCTCTTGGCTTTTAGCAGGTGCTTCGTTGAATTAAGGACAGGGTTGACGGCGCGCGCAGCAAGCGCCAGACAACCTTTTAGGATAAACGATTGAGTGGAGATTGCCCAAACCGGGTCCGCCGCGATCTCACGGTTTTTCTTGCGGAAAATTCAGGCGGAGTCCGATGCGGTACAAAAGGGGCGGCCCGATGTTGAAGAGCGATCCGTTGGCGGTAGGAGTATTTGCCACGTTGTAGCGCTGGTCCAGAATATTTTCCGCGGCGACAAAGACTTCCAGGTTGCGCGTGATGTTGCGCCCGACTTGAAGATCCATGGTGTAAAAGCGGCCCAGCGGGTACTGGTTCTGATCGTCATCGAACTGGTTGCCCACGAAGCGTCCTTGCAGGCTGAGCATGATGCGCGATGGGTTCCAGTAGCGGGCTTCCCAAGTGAAGACATTTCGCGGAACCTGCGCCACCTTGTTTCCCAACAGGGAAATCGCGCCCGGCGGCACCGTATAGTTGACGACGGTCGCTGCCGTGAACTCGTAGCCAGCGGAGATCTGAACAGCGCGGCCGACGTGCAGCACGCCATCAAGCTCCACGCCACGGGCGCGGATGCGTCCCAGATTCTCTTTTTGGCGGAGGACCGGAGAAGACGTCGGATTGATGGTGACATTCTCGACGGGATCCACAATGTCGCTCCAGAAAAATGTTCCGCGGAGATCGAGCTTGCGTTCAAGCGTGGTTATGTTCACGCCCGCCTCGGCACCTGTGAGGCGTTCAGCATTGAGGAAAGGATTGTTCAGGGTGAGAACGTTCGCGAGCCGAAAACTGCGGTACAACTCGTTCAGAGTCGGCGCGCGAAACGCCCGGTACATCGATCCCGTGACGGAAACGTTACGGCTCAGAGCACGCAGCACCGAGAGCCGAGGACTGAAAGCAAAATCGCTCCGCGAGGGATACAGCACGCTGGGAGATGGGCATGTACCGGAGACCGGGGTACAGATCGAACTGGCGTTGAAATTGTTCCAGTCGTCAAGGCGTCCGGCAAGAATGATGGTCCACTTGTTAAACCGAACGAGATCTTCCCCGAACCATCCAAGAATGCGTTGCCGTCCTCCAGAGGCGTTGTTTCGCGTGTGGGTGCCCGCGGAGAAGAGTCGTTCGTCACTCGCGCCCATAACTTCCATCACGTCCATCCCAGCGATCAGCGTCTGGTGCGTGCCGAGAAAGTGCGTCCACTGCGCCGCGCCCCCGCCCACCTGTTCGGGAACGTATTGGAGATCGGTAAGTGATTCGCTGTTTCGGTCGGCCGCGACAGAGGAGAATCGCTGATCGTATCCTTGCACCTGGCCATAGGCGCGGAAGGTGAGGGAATCGCTGCTGCCGAATTGCTGATCCAGGCCGAATGCGCCTTCGCCCATGAGCGTATCGTTGGTTTGGATTGGCGTGCCATTGTTGCGGAATTCGGTGTAGAAGCTACCGCGCGCGAAGACTCGGCCCTTTTCTCCGAGGTGATGGCCGACGGTGAAGTCGACCGTTGCGTCCTCCGAATTGGCCGGTGTATCCACGCTTCCGCGTTGCCATGTAGGAACGATGATGTAGCCATCGGTGCGGAACATTTCAGATGAGAGCGACAGGTCCCACTGGCCGGCGCGCGTTCCGGTCCAGAAAGAAAGATCGGGAGTGCGTTCGTTGCCGTAGGAAGTCTCTAGCGTGAAAGCTGGCCGCTCCGGTTGACGAGTGATGAATTGCACTACCCCGCCGAGCGCGTCGCTGCCGTATAGGTTGGAAGCGCCGCCGCGGAATACTTCCACATTGGCAAGAGACGCTCGCGGAACGCGATCCCAGTAGACCCACCCTCCAAAGGCATCAACCAGCGGGAGTCCATCTTCGAGCACCAGCGCGCGGCTGGCGGCAGTTCCCCCCAGACCGCGCAGCGATACGCCCTGATTGGAGGCGTTAGCCGTGCGGCTATCCGATCGACGAAAGAGCGAGAATCCCGGGACCTGTCGAAGCACGTCATCGACACGCAACGCGGGAGTTGCGGCTACATCGGCGTGGCTGAGCAGAATCGTGCTGCCCGGGGTTTCAGAAAGTCGCACCTCCGTACGGGCCGCGGAAACGGTGACCTGTTCGCTGGCCGTAGCTGGTTGCAGGACAATTTCGAGACTGACGGTGGTGTCCGGTACGGCGATCCAGGATTGGCGAACTGGATTGAATCCTTTCCGGCTGATCTCCACGGTTCCTGAAGTGGCCGGAACAGCCGAAAACAGGAAATGTCCACTGGCATCGGTCTTGACCTCGACCTTATAAGAGCCGGAGTTTAGAACGACTGATGCGTTCGCAATCACCGCGCCGCTTGCGTCGCGAACGGTGCCCGCGACAGGAGCGGTCTGCGCGGACGAGCAGGGAAGACCTACGGCCCAGAACAGAATAGCCATCAAGCGGATCGTTTGTCGATTCAGCATGGGCGCGAGGTGCAACGTTGATTTGAACTCCCAGCACGCCGTCCGGTCACGAGAATAACAACGCGCAGGAAAAACAGAACCCGCAGACTGCCGCTCAAGTGTATGTGATTCTAATCACACTCAAGCGTGATACGCAAAATTGAGGCTGAGTTCCCGCCCGAATAGCTTTCAGTCAGAGGAAGTTCCTCCGAGCTGTGCGGCCGAGGCTACGGGGAACTTGTTGAAACTCAGGACCGGAGGTGCCGAATGTTCGCCAATCCCGCGGCCAGTTGGTATCACAGCAACCAGTACAACGCCCAATCTGCGTGTGAACATTGTGGCGGGATCGTTCGCCACGAGCGCTGGTGCATTACCTGCGATCCTATCGTCCAGTACGCCTATGGAGCCGTGCTCGATCCCGGCAAGCTCACGCTTTGCGATCGATTGATCCTCCACGCGCTGGGAGTATCGTGGGTGACGAATCGATGTCAAGGGACTTGCCAGCGTTCCTAGGATCTCGCGTCCGGCCGCCTGCGCGGCGGCTGCCGCTAGAACGGTAATCTTCACCGAGTATGCCTGCGTTCAGACTGCCTTGCCGCTGGTCGCATCCAGACGGCCTTCAATTGCTGCTGATCAGCCTCAACCAGCAGGATAGTGGTAATTCACCTGCCTGTTCTGAAGCGGTTGTTGGAATTCAGGGAACTGATGAGCCGAAATCCCAGAGTCGAGGTATGACGGAGGGATGAATACAAAGTTAATATTTTTTCAGCTTGCTTAGCAGAGCCCCGGCTTCGGCTCTAAACTGGGGGAAGCGTCAACCTAGGATTTCCGGCGACGAATCCGATGAAGCTTCTGATCGTGGAAGATGAAGCGCGCATGGCGGACCTTCTTCGCAAGGGACTGACCGAAGAGGGCCACGTGGCGACGTGCGCGTCGGACGGCGCCGAAGGCTTAGCCTTGGCAAAGTCTTACGAGTTCGACGTGATTATCCTCGATGTGATGATGCCCAAGCTCAACGGCTATGAGTTCGCCAAGCGTCTGCGCGCGGAAAAAGTTCGGACGCCCATCCTGATGCTGACGGCCCGCGACTCCGTGCCCGACATTGTCCACGGACTCGATCTGGGTGCCGACGACTACATGACGAAGCCGTTTTCCTTTGACGAACTGGTGGCGCGACTGCGCGCGGTGAAGAGGCGTGCGCTAGTGATGCAGGACACGAATATGCGGGTTGCCGACCTGGTTCTCGATCCCGCCAGCCGGGAAGTTGTGCGCGGCGAAGAACGGGTTGCGCTTACGCGTACGGAATACAATTTGCTGGAGCGCCTCATGTATCGCGCGGGCAAGGTGGTTTCCCGCCGCTCCCTCATCGAATCGGTCTGGGGTTTTGACCGCGACATCGAAGAAAACACGCTCGACGCTTTCATGCGCCTGTTGCGGAACAAGATCGATCCACCGGGCCGCCCGAAACTGATCCACACCGTGCGCGGTGTTGGCTATATGATTCGTTCGGACGGGCAGGCATGAGAAGACTCTCCATCGGAGTGCGCCTCACGCTCTGGTACCTGGCATTTTTTGCTGTCGCGCAGTTGGTCTTCGGCGCCGGCATGTGGTTGATCTTGCGGAATAATCTTTATGACCTGGTCGATGACGGCCTGGAAGAACAGATTGATGACCTGAAGAATTTTCTGCAATCTCAGCCCAAGGATCGCTCGATCGCAAAGCTTCAGCAGGAAGTGAATCAGACGTACGCCCTTGAACACTCCGGCAATTATCTTGAGATCCACGCGGAAAACGGCGAGCTGATTTACCGTTCCGCGTTCTTGCAGGGGCACCAGTCGGAGCTTTCACGACCGGATGAAGTCAAGACCCCCATCTTGCGAAGCCGCGAAATCGAAGGCCGGCCCTTCCGTTTTCTCCTCCAGCAGTTGGATGTCAACGGCCACGTCTATACCGTAGAGATGGGAGCGCCGGCCGACGATGCGGTCGAGACCCTCCATCTGTTCCGTTCTTATCTACTGATGTTCGCTCCTTTGCTGTTGCTGGCGGCTGCGGGCGGCGGCTACTGGCTGAGCCGGCGAGCCCTGTCTCCCGTGGATGCTCTGGTGCGCACCGCCCGCGAGGTCAGCGGAACGAACCTCAACAGCCGGCTTCAGAAATTAGAGACCGGGGACGAACTGCAGCGCCTGTCAGACACGCTGAATGAAATGCTCGACCGGATCGAATCCGCATTTCTGCGGATCACAGAATTCACCGCGGACGCGTCTCACGAACTGAGAACCCCGGTATCTCTCATCCGCACGGAAGCTGAGTTGGCCTTGCGCCGGTCCCGGGGAGAGGCGGAATACAAAGAGTCGCTGCGCCACATTCTGTTGGAGGCGGAACGCACCACCGTTCTCATTGAACAACTTCTGTCTCTGGCCCGCACCGACTCAGGCCGCGAGACCATTCAGCTGCAGCCCGTCGATTTGAACCAGACGCTGCGCAGCATCGTCGACGGCTGGCAGCAGGTGGCCACCATTCGCAACCTGCAATTTTCGGCGAGCCTTGACGTTCCAGATTTTTTTGTCTTTGTCCTGGGTGATGAGATCTTGCTGCGAAGGCTGGCCGACATCCTGCTCGACAATGCATTCAAATACACGTCCCCGCCCGGCTCTGTGCACTTGTCGCTTGAACCGAAAGGCGAGAGCGCTGTGATCACGGTTCAGGACTCCGGAGTGGGAATCGCCGAAGAAGAGCAGAGCAAGATCTTCGAACGCTTCTACCGAGTCGATAAAGCCCGAAGCCGCGCGCAGGGTGGCGCGGGCCTTGGGCTAGCCATTGCGCAGTGGATCGTCACGCAGCACCGCGGTTCGATCGGAGTAGAAAGCCGTTCTGGCGACGGCGCCACGTTCCGCGTGGAGTTGCCTATGATAGCGGCGCCCGTGAAAAATTCGCTCCCGGCGTGATCATATTCAGAATTCGCAACTGCTGCCGTACAATGCAAAAGCCTTCCTAACGCCGGGATGGCGGAACTGGCAGACGCAGCGGACTCAAAAGCGGATGCTACTTATCTTTTTAAGTATAAGCAAATAAATAAGATAATTGCGTGACGGCAGACGCGGCGGATTTTTAAAGCTTAAGTCCTTGGGAAGGCTGGCGATCCATAACTACACAAATTTCGGGGACTCTGAAATGGCAACTCTGGAGCCGCCTCCGGTACGACACCAGCCGGGAAGATGTGGAGAATAAATGCACTTGTTCTACCTGCCTCTGGCCCACTTCGGCCCGCTCTCGGTGGTAATCTACGCACCCAGTATATGAGGTTATCTTGTTGATGGTGGTCATATAACCTTGTATATTAGGTGTATGTTGCCCCTGTCCTTATTAGGCGAGCAGATCGCCACCAAGCGCAAAACGCTCGGCCTGACGCAGCCCATGCTTGCGAAAAAAGCCAGGGTTGGACTCTCCACGCTCGACGCCCTGGAGAACGGACGGCTGGGCGAACTCGGATATTCCAAGATCACAAATATTCTCACGGCGCTGGGGCTGGAGTTGAAGCTCCAGGAGGCAAGCGCGGGCCGGCCGACGATTGAAGAACTTATCGAAGAGGCACGGGATGATCAAAGTCTGGACCGACGCCGCTGAAGCGGGACTGCTCGATCGTCACGGCGAGCGCGGCAGCACGTTTGCTTACCTTCCCGGCGCTCCGCCCACGCGCGATGTCTCGGTGACGATGCCGTTGAGGCTTGAGTCGTGGAGCGTGCCCTTTGGCCTACTTCCGGTTTTCGAGATGAACCTGCCCGAAGGCGTACTGCGCGAGCGGCTCCGCCTTGCGTTTGCGAAGGCCACCGGCACCTTCGACGAATTCGACCTGTTGTCCATTGTCGGCCGCTCACAGGTCGGACGCATCCGCTACACCGGCGACAAAGAACACCTGCACGAGGAGGTGCCCTTTCAGTCGGTGGACGAGATTCTCGAATGCAGACGCGGCGGCGACCTGTTCCGGTATCTGCTGGAGAAATTCGCGTCGTTCTCCGGGATCAGCGGAGTGCAGCCCAAAATCCTGGTGCGCGACGAAAAAGCTTTCGCCGAGATGGAGCATACGGGACACCGCCTCTCGCAAAGCTACAAAGGCGCGACCCACATCGTGAAGATGTGGGAGGCCAACGAATATCCGCAACTGGCAGCCAACGAGTATTTTTGCCTCACCGTGGCGCGCAAGTACGGACTCGATGTGCCCCCTTACCGCCTGGCCGAGGACGGCATGGCGCTGGTCATTGACCGTTTCGATCTGCGCATGGACGGGACCTATTGCGGATTTGAGGATTTCTGCGTGCTAAACGCCCGTAGGACCGACGAGAAATATCGCGGCAGTTACGAGACCTCGGTCATGAAGCGATTCGGGCAGTTTGCAAACTCGACGCATGTGGGCGAGGACATGGAAAAGCTGTTCGTCCTGATTGTCCTGAATTGCGCGCTTCGCAATGGCGACGCGCATCTGAAGAACTTTGGGATTGTTTATGACGACGTTCAGGGAGAAGCGAGACTCGCACCTGTCTATGATCTTGTGACTACGTCCGCCTATCTGCCGAAGGACAGCATGGCGTTGACCCTTAATGGCACGACGAAATGGGCGAGCACGAAGGAATTGCAGCGACTGGGCGAGACGCGGATGGGAGGGACTCCTTCACGCGTCCGGCAGATACTCGAACGCATAGAAGCTGCTATTGCGGACACCTCAAAGGATCTGCAAGCCTACATTAAAGCGCACGCGGAATTCATGGAGATAGGCAATCGCATGCTCCAGCAATGGGAAGAAGGTGTCGCGCTTTCGCTTAAGGCGGCCTGAGCAAACCGCCTGCTCTTCGGCGATCAGTAGAACTACTTCCGAGTTACCGACTATTCGCGAAGAACACAGCGCGACCCAATAACGTGATTCAGAGACTACCAACCGATTCAAGTTTCGGAGCACCTGGGGAAAGAAGCGCTCGAATGTCTCGCGTGGGAGGCTGGCCGAAGAAGCGGCTGTATTCGCGACTGAATTGCGTAGCGCTTTCGTAGCCGACCTCAAACGCAGCACTGGCGGCATCAAGGCCATTGTTCAGCATCAGGCTCCGCGCTGACTGGAGCCGGAGCTGTTTCTGATACTGAAGCGGACTCATCGCGGTCAAGATGCGGGCAGACAATTTCGGTCAATGGTGGTTGGTATATGAGCTAGAAAGGAGTCGCTAACAAACCACATTGGCTTCTCCCTTTTCACGCGCCGTCGCTGCGCTGAACATTGGAACGTGCTTCTAGCCACCTAAAACCCCTAAAGCGCGTTTTATGGCTCGTCTGCCTAAGCGATAATACCTAGACATGTTTCGAACCAGATTCAGGCAACAAATCGTCGCGGAGTTCTTGCCTCCCACGCGGGAACGAAAAATCCAGAGGTTGATCATCCTCTGCGACGGCATGCCGTCGATACCACGCAAGCAGTCGCTATCGGAATTTCTCGCCGCCAAGGGGTTTTGGGTCATCTATCCACGCTTTCGGGGAGCGTGGGAAAGCGGCGGGGAATTCTTGGAGCGATCTCCGCATGAAGACATCCTCGACATCATCGATGATTTGCCAAAGGAGATGGAAGAAATCGCGTTCGGTCAACGCTTCCGGCTGGCACCCGATCAGGTCTTCGTCATTGGCGGCAGCTTCGGTGGCGCGGCGGCAATCCTTCTTTCCCTTGATCCACGGGTGAAGCGAGCAGTTGCGAATTGCCCGGTAGTGGATTGGTCGATTTTGGATGATGCTGAGAAGGCCGAGACTTCGAAGGCGAACTACGCAGAGTACATCCGGCAAGCGTTCGGCAACGCATATCGGCTCTCAGATGCGAACTGGAACAAGCTCCGCAGCGGCTCCTTCTACAACCCTTGGCACCACAGAGAGCAAATCGATGGTTCCAAGGTGCTGATGTTCCACGCCAAGGACGATCCGAACGTTCCCTATGAACGCACCAGACTGTTCGCGGAACTTACGGGAGCCACGTTGAAGTCTCTCATGCGCGGTGGGCACATCAGCACGGATTACGTCGTCCGAAAGTACTGGGCGCAGATCAAGCAGTTCTTCGATTCACCCGCGTCGGGTTGACCACCAGAGTAGCGCAATAAACAAAATCTGCATCGGAGCCCGCAACCAAAGCGGGGTTGGCAGTTTGCCTCGCAGTGTGACGCCGCGCTGTGCCGCATTTACATTGGCGATGAACATCCCGACGAGGAGCGCAATGAGACAAACTCCCGCAAGCTTGCGAAATTGCGGGAGCACCAATCCCGCCGCTCCGAGAAGTTCCAAAACACCAGTGATGTAGACGATCAACATTGGATGCGGAAAAGATGACGGGATCATCTGTGCTAGATCATGTTTCATCTTGTTGAAATGAGCAGTTGCGGTGAAGACGAACATCACGGCCAAGGCGTACAGAGCGGAATGCTGCGACGAGGCGAAAACATGCACACCAGCCGCTCCCACGGCTCGAAAGACCAGCCACGCTGCCAGCAATACGATGAGAGCGAGCATAAGAACCCTGACTCGTACAACGAGTTTACCAATGGGAACCTCCTGTCTCCATCTTCCTCCGGCAAATCGACTGGCAAACGCACAAATCGTTCAGGAAAGACCAATGCCTTTGCGTTGACCGCTCCGCGCCTTCTCTTGGATGATTGTGAGGCATGGACATTGAACGCACTATTGATGACATCGAACAGCTAGAGGAGATGTTCGAGGCCCCGGATATAAGGCCGCTGTGTGCAAGAGACATCTCTGCTGCAAATCGAAGGCATGACGAGGCATTAGCCCACAGCCCGTGGTTTCGGTTGTGGCAGCATTTCGGGGTTTGCTGCCGAGGCGAAGCCGGAGGCGGGCATCGGATTCAGTCCTGATGCTGATTTTTCAGTCTTGAACCGATAGCCACGCTAGAGATTTCCGGGCGGGAGTTGGACTCGCTGAAGTCCAGCGCCTTTCACGGCGCACTGTTTCACCAACTGAGGATAAGTAGCTTCTGCTTTGCCAACCCGCCTCTGGCAACTTTCCAAAAGCTTGTCTCTCGATAACTCTGTTTTGCCGACAAATCTACGATGGCTTGTAGATGAGGCCGATGGCTGCGCCCACGATGACCCACTGAATGAAGTAGGCGATGGACTGGTAGATAGTCAACGTGAGGCCGATGTTCAGGTTGATGTAGTTGTGGATCGCGAAGGTACAGACAGAGAAAAGGCCGATGAGTGCGCCGATGTATATGCCTGTTACGATGCCGCCACCAGCAGTATAGGTTTTTGCGTAGAGAATGGCGACGACCACGATAGCGATGAGGATGGCGACCATGCCGTAGGGCATCACCTTCATCATCTCGTCCTTGGGACGATAGACATTGGGGTACTTCATGAATTCAGTTTTCATTGATGGCCATGCGGCGAACATGGCAAAGCCATAGACAAAGTAGGCGACCATAGCCCCGAGGGAGGCCAATGCAATGCGGGTGTAGTTCACGGTCACTCCTGCTGAAACGGACTTAATTCGCCGGAGAATTCTACATCAGACGGTTACTTTCGTTGGATGTTTTCCGGCAAACAGGAAGTCAACTGCACAGGAAGCGTGTCCGTGCATTTCAAACGATTCGCTAAAACGCCGAAAACTCATCTAGTCCGAGCCTCTGCATAATTTCCGGGTACTTGGCGCAAAGACGCTGATAGTTTTTCCTCGCCACGCCGGGCACTGTGGGTACACCTGAGGGTGCTGGGCGATCAAGACCCACCTCTGCATCTTCCTGCTCACCAGAAGATGTCTGCATGCCGTGCGATCTTGAATGTCAATGCGTCCGGTATCATTTGCCTCCCAACATCCCAACAGTTAATACTGGGCCTATCCCCATTCCTGTGTAAGGTCGCTGACCGTGGGAATTTCTTCCAAAAGCTCCATGTCGTCCGCTATGTCCATGCTGATTTCATCATAGCAATCGGCGCACCTTGGCAAAACGAAGAATGGGGATCAGCGCATGGTCAGCATGACCGAGCACTTAATGCGTGTCCTCGTGCGCTGCGCCCGTGGTAAGAAGCCGGACGACTTCGTATTTACCCGAGCGGATGGAATACCAGTGAAGGATTTTAGGGATGCTTGGTGGAACGCTTGCATCCGGGCAGGATTGGGACGTTTCCAGTGTCGAGACTGTCAACAAGTCGTTATCGAAGGCCGCAAGTGCAAGATGTGCGACTCGAAGAAGAAGGCGAAATACATCGGACTCCACTTCCACGATTTGCGGAGAACGGGCGTTCGCAATATGTCGAGAAAGGGAATTCCTGAGAATGTCGGAATGCTCATTAGCGGGCACAGGACACCTAGCGTGTACCGCCGTTACAACATCATCGACATGGAAGTGCTCAAAGAGGCGACTGCGAAAATTGAAGAACACCAACGTGGAATCAAGCCCCAGAACAGCCATAGAACCACCACAGTTGATAGCAAGAATGGTGTAGATGACAAAGGAACAAAAGTGAATTAAGCTTTAATCTCAGTCACTTCCACGAAGTGCCGGGATGGCGGAACTGGCAGACGCAGCGGACTCAAAATCGCTTCTCCTCTCTAGAAAAATTCCCATTATTGCTGTGATTTCTGAGACTTGCACCAGATGGCACAACGCTTGCTCTGTGTGGTCTTATTGAGGGTTTTTTCGGTCGGACAGCCAGAGTTCGACCATAGTGCACAACGTGGGGCGTCACTTGCCGTCGTGCCCGATGCGCCTAGTGAGCCAAGCGTTAAGCTGGGGCGACCCCCAAAGGTATCGTCGATGTTTTCCGAGTCTGAAAATCGGAATGGG
The DNA here is from genome assembly GCA_963791515.1 of uncultured Acidobacteriaceae bacterium. Lineage (GTDB taxonomy): Bacteria > Acidobacteriota > Terriglobia > Terriglobales > Acidobacteriaceae > Sulfotelmatobacter. Next base: position 64,755 of record CAWBSS010000009.1, read on the forward strand.
ATCGGCTGTGCGTGAACGCTTGCTTTGGTCGATTATCCAGCTTTCTTTTACTTTCAACCGTTGCGCAAGCTCGGTCGTGGTTAGGACCTCATAAGGGAAATCTGAAGCCAGCTGTGTCGGTTCATGCCTTTTCATTTGCGCTTCTGCCCTACCGAATCGAGCGAGGTTGGTTCACACCAATGTTGCCCGCGCCTTTTCCGTGGATCATTCGTTGCTCCATCGCCTTCGCGAGGTCGGACAGCCGAAAACGCCAGATGCGGCGTTGGCCCTCCCCTAACGGATACGCGGGAATTGTCCCCTTGCGAGCTAATTCCAAAAGCTGCCTTGGTTTTATGGACAGAAACTTCGCTGCGACCAACGAATCCACGAATCGCTCAGGCTCTTGTGCATTGTTAGCCACAGGCGGCGACGAACGCTCATCCACAAGTCTGTTCGTCTGCATAGAACCTCCCCCTGAAACCATAGCACTTTCGACCCGCTATCGCGTCCGCAACCCGCCGCATGAGGCGTAGGCCAGCCGCTCCAAATACAATCTGGGTATGCCGCCTGACCCTCACGCCATTCACATCTCCACGGACGGCTCCTGCTACAAGAATCCGGGAGGGAGGTCTGGCTGTGCCGCGATTGTTCACTATCCCGACCACTTAGACCGCGAAGACGAACAGATCGTCGATTTCGGATGCGAGGAAAGCAGCAACAATCGGATGGAGCTACTCGCCTGCATCTCTGTGCTGAGATGGATTCGGGAGAATGGGCCGTGGAACAGCGTGACTCGGGTGCAAGTCTTCACCGATTCGCGATACGTGAAAGAGAATCTGATCCGCGCAAGGAATTGGCAGAAAAATGACTGGAGAAACCAGCACGGAGAGCCGAGAGAAAACTCGGACTTGTGGAAACAGCTACTTTCAGCCCATGCCAAAGCCGGAGTCACAGTGCATTTTGAATGGACGTTAGGTAAAAAGTCTCCATTTCTAAAAAGAGTTGATAAGGCTGCAAAGGCTGCTGCCACTCGTGGAGGGCCTGACATCGACCGTGGCTACAAGCCGGGAGCCATTGCACGTTCGATGGTCAAAGGGGCGGCTACCCGATTCCCGACAAAAGGACAATCGGCGGTGATACGTCCATACAGAAAGAACTTGTTGGGCAGCGGCGAAGAGAAGGTTCGCTTTGACATCTTCTCAGAAGGAATGCAGACATACGTGGAAAGCTGCTATGCGTTTGCTTCGACCGCCCTTGCCGCAGAACTGCATCGACAGCACGGATACAGAGTTCGGTTCAACGACAATCCGCAGTATCCGCAGATTTTAGAAATTGTTGAGGAAGTACCACTTCCGAAACCTGCATGAAACATGCCAGCGTCGATTTAGCTCTATTCTGGCAGTCGGATCACTGGAGCCTCAGATCGGCAGCAAACCCCGAAGTGCTGCCACAACCGAAACCAAGGGCTGTGCGCGAGCATTTCGTCGTGCCTTCGATTGGCAGCAGAGATGTCGCTTGCGCTGAGTGGCCTAATATCCGGCGCTTCGAACATTTCCTGAAGCTGCTCAATCTCCCCAATGATGCGTTCAACGTCCATTTCGTCCCAATATCTAACAGAACGGCGTAGAGGTCAATTCGGAGCGGCATCTCGAAAGACCCTTGACTGCCCGGTCACACGGCATAATGTAGTCTCCAAGGAGGCAAGCCATGAAACGCAGACGGATTGTCCGAGTGTTGATGCTGACTGGCTCTACCATAGCTCTTGCGCTGATCACTGCTGGATGTGTCCGACAGCGCAAAGTGGATCTTTCGGCTGAGGAAGCAGCCATACGTCGGACTGATGCTGATTGGCTCGCGGCCGCTTCTGCGCGTGACCTGAATCGAGTGCTTCCGTTTTGGGCCGATGATGCGACCATTGTCACTCCGGGCATGCCCCCCATCGTCGGCAAGGACGCGATCCGTAAGTACGTTTCTGGCGCATTCGCCACACCGGGATTTTCGATCACTTGGAAGACTGAGAAGGTGGAGGTCTCCCAGTCTGGTGATTTGGCGTACTCCACTGGGATTGACCGAATATCTTTAAACACTCCGGATGGTAAGGCTGTAACAGAGGAGAATCGAGGAGTGGCCCCTCAGCGGTCACCCAAAACCGGCCAATGAGGGTCACGTGAAAACCGGCCAACGAGAATGAGGCTCGGGGACGTTGATTCCGATGCAAGGCAGTAGCCTTCGTCGGTATGAGCAACGTCTTGAGCGAAGCGAAAAAACAACAAGTTATAGCCCTGGGACGACTCGGATGGCCACTGCGGCGCATCGAGCAAGAAACCGGGGTGCGTCGGGAGACCGCCGGTGCCTACCTGAAAGTGGCCGGGATCGGAGTGCGTCCGCCCGGAGCGTGGGGACGGCGACCACCGGCAAAACCGGCCAACGAGGTGACCACCGGGTCGGACGCGACAAAACCGGCCAACACGGTCAACGCCAACACCAACACCAACACCAACACCGAAAACCTTTCTACTAAGGAAAAAGCAAAAGCAGAAGCAAAACCGGCCAATGCGGGTGAGGTGATCACCGGGTTTGGCGTGGAGTTGGGCGTCTCGAGACCGAAAGATCCGAAGCGTGCTTTGTCCACCAGTGTCTGCGAACCGTTCCGTGATGCGATCGAACTGAGTCTGAGCCGCGATCGCAATGCCATGGCGATCTGGCAGGACCTAGTGTCCGAGAGTGGGTTTCGCGGTGGCTATCAGACCGTCAAGCGCTTCGTTCGCAAGCTTCGCGGAAACCGGCCACTGCAGCCGCGCGCGGTGATTGTTACCGCCCCGGGTGAAGAAGCCCAAGTCGATTACGGCACCGGCCCGATGGTCCGCGATCCGCAGACGGGCAAATACCGACGCACGCGATTGTTCGTGCTGACGCTCGGGTACAGCCGCAAAGCCGTGCGCTTGCTGAGCTTCCGCTCCAGCTCTCGCATCTGGGCCGAGTTGCATGAGAAAGCGTTTCGTCGCCTGGGTGGTAGTACGCGCGTCGTCGTGCTCGATAACTTGCGCGAAGGCGTGCTCGTCCCCGACATCTACGATCCCACTCTGAATCCACTCTATCGCGATGTCCTCGCCCACTACGGTGCAGTGGCCCTGCCGTGCCGGATCAAAGATCCAGATCGAAAAGGAAAAGTCGAGTCCGCTGTCGGACACACCCAGAAAACACCGCTCAAGGGAAAACGCTTCGAGAGCCTGGAAGAAGCCCAAGCTTACCTAGACCGGTGGGAGACCAGCTGCGCCGATACTCGCATCCACGGCACTACCAAGCGGCAAGTCGCCGCCATGTTTGCCGAAGAAAAATCTTCCTTGCTCCCGGCACCGGGAAAAGTCATCTTGCCCAAGCCATAGGACAGTCGGCCATTCAACAGGGCTATCGTGTGCTCTATCGCGAAACCCACAAGCTGCTCGATGATCTGGCCGAAGCCACCATCGATGGAACTCGCAAGGAGCACATGGAACTGTTCGCTTCGGTTCCACTCCTCATCATTGATGATCTGGGTATGCGCAAGCTGCCCGTCACCGCCGCCGAGGAACTGCTGGAGATTGTGATGCGACGCTATGAGCGAACCAGTACTTTGCTCACGTCAAATCGACCCGTCGACGACTGGGGCAAACTGTTGGGTGACAGCGCAGCCGTCACCGCCATGCTCGATCGCCTCCTCCATCACGGTCATGTTCTCAAATGCGGTCCGCGAAGTTGGCGCACGAAAATAGACTTGCCTCAGCAGGAAGCCGCGGGGTAAAACAACTGAGTCCCCGGCCTCTTCCGTTGGCCGGTTTTCACGTGACCCTCATTGGCCGGTTTTGGGGTGACCACTGAGGGTGGCCATCTGGAAGAAGCAAGTCGATGGTTCTTGGAGGGTCGTTTTGGACATGGGCAGCCCTTCTGCGTCTGCAAATGCAAAATGACTTCGAGAGAAGGTCCGGATTAGGCTAAGCGAGTGTCATCCGAAACGGGGACGGGCCAAACGGGAGGCGTTCAATGAACCTTTCTGCATACTGGAAACCAAGCCTACTTCTACTAGCCTTCGCTGCTGTTGGGACTGCATCATCGCCAGCACCCGTGTCGGCTGATACAGCGGCAATCGCCAAGACAATCGAGGCGGACGTCGCTCAACTCGTCGCTGGGCTCAATGCCCACGATGCAGTCAAGACAACTGCTTTTGACGCCCCGAATATCATCTCGATGGAATGTGGCAGTCCCTCAACTATTGGGATCGAAGCCGATCAAGAGGGCTTCAAGATGGGCTTTGCCCATGATCCTTTGTGGCGAGTCAGTCTCATCGATGAGACTGTAGATGTTGCGAGTAGCGGAGACTTGGCAGTTTATCGTGGCACCTATGACGAGGACAATAGCCGTGCAGGTGTGCTGATGACCCATAAGACAAACTTCATTGCGGAGTTCAAACGTCAAAGCGATGGACCGTGGAGGATCGTCTGGTACAGTGTGTCCAACATGGAACAATCGCATCCGAAGTAATCGTCCGATGCGGCGGCCCGCCCTCGAACACGCTGCGACTGCTAATCCAGCCGTAGAGGGCAACTGTGAGCGTCATCGCGCTGTTTTATTTCTTTTCTACAAACGACGATCTCCGTTTTGGTAGACATTTTCTATCTCCCAAATTTCGGCTGTTTCGACAAAATGGGACTTTTTCAACACCCACGGGATGTTACGCCAACGATGCCTGTGAAGCCGTACAATATGCGGGATTCTTTCAAGGAGGCCCGAGTTGAAAAGACTAGGCTGGCTGTTTGTTCTCGTTTTTCTTTTTCCGGGAATCTGGGTGGACATCATCCATCCCCAAACGCCAAGTCCCAAAGCTAGTAAATCTGCCATTCCCAAGACTTGGGATGATGCCGAGATGGCTGCCCTCGAAATTCCTTTGGCCAATCCTGTGGGGTCTCCGAAGCAGGTCTCCGCCGACTACTACTACCGGGTACCCGTCCGGCCCATCTACAAAAGCTACCCCGTATATGCCGCGGGTCACGAACCAACTGGCTACTTGGAATCGCTCAAACATAAGGACCCGATAATTTATTGGGATGACAAAGGTCACGCGCCAACGCTCGAAACAGAGGCCGACTGGATAAATGCAGGTGAAGCGGTATTTGACGCGCCGATAGGCGATGGAGGAATTGGAGGATCGGAACCCACCGACCTATACGTTCGCGATCCAAAGTTTCTGGAGATGACGGGCGCACTGGTCGCCCGAGATGGCACGCTGCCATACTTCCGTTATGTGGTGAAGAAAAAAGGTGAAGTCGAGATTGGGGTACTAGCGTGTGGGATGTGCCACACTCGGGTTATGCCAGACGGAACTGTTTTGAAGGGAGCACAGGGCAATTTCCCCTTTGATCGTTATTTCGCGTTCGATTATCTCCGTTCCGGCTCAAAAGTGGCCCCCGTGCTCGAACGAAGCCTGTACGCGACCCCTTGGATCACTTCTGATCCTCTTCCTTCGACCAGCAGCATAACTCTTGAACAAATCGCCGAAGTTCATCGGACGATTCCGCCGGGAGTCGTTGCTCGCAATAGAACGAGTCCCTTCGCTCCGGCACAAGTACCGGATTTGATCGGAGTCAAGGATCGTAAGTATTTGGATCGCACGGGCCTTCAGCAGCAGCACTCGATTGTGGATTTGATGCGGTACGCCGCACTCAATCAGGGCGGCGATGATCTTGCTAATTTCGATGGTTTCGTTCCGGTCGACTTCCCCGACTTCAAGCAATTGCCAAAGATTGAAAATCTCGATCGGGACCGTTACAGCGACGAGCAACTCTATGCCTTGGCCCTGTATATCTACTCGCTGAAGCCCCCTCCGAATCCCAACAAGTTTGACGCGCTTGCCGAACGCGGGCAGGAGCTCTTCCAGAGTAAGAGCTGCATCATGTGTCACACCCCGCCGAAGTACACCAACAACAAACTGACAATTGCGACGGGTTTCACTCCATCGGCTGACGCAGAAAAAAAATACGATATTTTGTCCTTTTCCGTCGGCACTGACCCAAACCTCGCGCTGAAAACAAGGCGCGGGACCGGCTATTACAAGGTCCCATCGTTGCGAGGTGTCTGGTACCGGGGGATGTTTGGCCACAGCGGCTGGTGTGCGACGCTGGAGGACTGGTTTGATCCCCGCCGTCTGCGAGATGACTATGTGCCAACCGGATTTAAACCCTACGGCATGAAGACGTATGCTGTTAAGGGACACCCTTTCGGATTGGACCTGTCCGCGGAAGATCGCAGAGCTCTTATCGCATTCCTCAAGACCCTGTAGATCATGTGATTATCAGCGTGCCAGTTTCAGCGAGAACCGCATATCCCTAGCACTCTAACCCGAGAGGGCACGCCTTTCCATCAACTGACGCTATCAGGGCATTACACTTGCACTCCAATGTAGAACGAATCGGCCATGGTCAGCAGGGGCATGGCTGGATTTAAGCTGCCAGTAGAGCCGAAGTCAAGAAGGGCTCGGAGCGAGAGTCGTTGTGATTTTGTCAGAAATGGGAGAATCGGGGAGGCGGCACTAGCTCTGAATCCGAGGCCCGCCCTCGGCTTCGCCTCGGCAACAAACCCCGAAATGCTGCCAAAGCCGAAACCACGGACTGTTGGCCAGATTTCATCGTGGCGTCGATTCGCAGCCGAGATGTCGCTTGCGCTGATGGTGCGTTCAACGTCCATTCCGTCTCAATATCCAACATAACGACGGCAACGGTCAAACGGGAACGCAACATCAGCGCACTCGCTCCAGCACCCGTCGCCACGTCTTGCCATCGGTAATCTCCAATCGGTCGCCCTCCAATTTGAAGGGGCGCGGTTGGTCAGTATCGGTGTAATCCGGCGCTAAGCTACCTTCGACGTGATGAGTCACCAGATGATTCTTTCCGTCCACGGTGTACGTGCCGAAGTAAGCGAAATAGGCATTGTAGGCGGCAAGCGCATGCTCGGCAGAGGGCAGCTCACCGTCGTCGGAGTTCGCTTCTGGAAAAGGTGCCAGCGGCGGAACCCTCATGATCTGAATGTGCACGTGCCCGGTTGCGTCATAAACGAAGTATCCTCGTGGATGTTCACCGAACCAATGCTGCCACTTGCCATCCTTGTCGAGGTCGGCGAATTCTACCAATCGCCACGTGCCAATCAGCGCGTGGGTTTCCGGGGAGGATCGCTGTGCGGAGCTAGCGGTGACTAGCAGCAGCGAACAACAGAGCATGTGTATCATTTTCATTTCGGTTCCTGCAAAGTGATGTCAATGCGTTGGGAATGATCCTACAGATGTGATGGAACTTTGGCGACTTACGCTGGGATGCATCCATCCATTTGACCCTCTCCAACCTTCCCCCGTACCATTCCCCCCAGTGTCCACTTCGTCCGAACCCGTGGGACAGACGGTTTCCCATTACCGCATCCTCAGCAGGATCGGCGGCGGGGGCATGGGCGTGGTGTACGAGGCGGAAGACCTAAAGCTCGGTCGCCACGTCGCCCTGAAGTTCCTTCCCGACGAACTCGCCAACGATCCGCAAGCTCTCAGCCGTTTCCAGCGGGAAGCCAAGGCTGCTTCCTCTTTGAACCACCCGAATATCTGCACGATCTACGAAATTGACGAGTCCGATGGGCGAACCTTCATCGCCATGGAACTGCTGGAGGGACAGACGCTCCGGCACATGATCGCAGGCAAGCCGCTGGAGATCGAGGCGGTGCTCGATCTGGGCATCCAGATCGCCGATGCGCTCGACGCCGCACACTCGAAGGGCATTGTCCACCGTGACATCAAGCCTGCGAACATCTTCGTCGCGAATCGAGGTCAGGCGAAGATTCTGGACTTCGGGCTGGCAAAAGTCACCCTCAAGCCGGAGAGCGTTGCGTTGAGCGACCCGACCATCGGTTCATCGGAGAACCTTACCAGTCCCGGTTCGACGCTGGGCACCGTTGCTTACATGTCTCCCGAGCAGGTTCGAGGGAAGGAACTGGATGCTCGTACCGACCTGTTTTCCTTCGGCGCGGTGCTCTACGAAATGGCGACCGGTGCGCTGCCTTTTCGCGGCGACACCAGCGGTGTGATCTTCGAATCTATTCTGAATCGAGCGCCCGCCCCGGTAGTGCGGTTGAATCCCGACACGCCGCCGAAGATGGAAGAGATCATCAGCAAGTGTCTGGAGAAAGACCGCAACCTGCGCTACCAGCATGCGTCCGACATTCGTACCGACATGCAACGTTTGAAGCGGGATACTGAAACGGGGAAAACTGCGACGATCCGTGGTACCGACTCCGAGGCGACGAAAACACCGTGGTGGCGTGGCAAGGTTGTCATCAGCGGAACCGTTTCTTGTCTGCTTGTTGCGTTGGCGATCGGCGCGGCTTTTTTTTATTCTAACCAGCACGCGGGCAAAGAGAACCCTATTGATTCGGTGGCAGTCTTGCCAGTCGTTGCCAACAGCAGCGATCAGAATGCACAATTCCTCGGTGATGGCATTACCGATAGCCTCATCGATAGTCTTTCGCAGGTTCCCAATCTCAAGGTGATGTCGCGGAGTTCTGTCTTCCACTACAAGGGTCGTGAAATTGATCCCCAAGCCGTCGGCCGAGAACTCAGAGTCAAAGGTGTGCTCACGGGAAGGCTAGTAGAGCAGGGCGACAATCTCTTCTTGAGCGAGGAACTGGTCAGGGCGAGCGACAACAGCCACGTCTGGGGAGAGGAATACCGCCGAAAAGTCTCCGACATCCTGCCGCTTCAGGCAGAACTGGCGCGAACAATCACGGAAAAGCTCCGGCTCAGGCTGTCCAGCGAACAGCAGCAGAGATTGCTCAAGCAGGGAACACAGAATCCAGAAGCCTACGCCCTGTACGTCAGAGGTCGCCACTCTGCGGATAACATGACGATAGACAGCCTCAAGGATGCCATTAGCCTTTTCCAACAGGCCATTGATAAAGACTCGACCTTTGCTGCGGCATATGCGGAACTGGCGGGGACATATTCGCTGCTGGGAGCTTTTCACTACTTACCCGCCGAGGAGGCAAACCCAAAGGCCATCGCGGCAGCAAAGCGAGCAATTGATCTGGATGACACTTTGGCCGAAGCCCATGTGGCTTTCGGGGACGCGTTATCTAGCACGTGGAACTTTGCAGCCGCTCTGCCAGAGTGGCTGCGTGCTATTGAACTGAATCCCAACCTCTCTGAAGCCCATATGTCTTATGGAGCTTATTTAGCTCAAATCGGCAGATTTAATGATTCGCTTCGAGAATTGGCACTTGCCCACGAACTAGACCCCCTCTCGATAGGGCCTATCAATCTACTGGGTGTGACCTATTACTTTCAGCGAGACTACGACAAGTCCTTGGAACAGTGGCAAAAGTCGTTAGAGATCAGCCCGAACTCCCCAATCGCTTACTTTAACCTCTTTCACGTGTACGTCGCAAAATCGATGTATGGCGAAGCAGTTGCAGCATTACAGCAACAATTTAAATTGGAAGGCAGGGCGCAACAAGCAAGCACAATAGGGGAGAGCTACAAACGTGGGGGTTTCCAAGCGGCGCTGCGAACGATGATTCAGATTGGACAAGACTCTTCAGCTGGAAATTACGATCCTTTTAGGGTTGCCGCAGGTTACTCGTTTCTTGGCGACAAGAATCAGGCTCTTGCGTGGCTCAGCAAGGCGATCGATGAGCGTTCGGGTTTTGTGACCACTATCCGAGTAGACCCGACGTGGGACAATATCCGATCCGATCCGCGATTTGAAAAACTCGTGCGCCGCATTGGGCTGCCCTAGTGAGAATCAGTTTCGAGTGGTCAAAAGGTATACTAGCTGACCATCTTCAGTCGAGGCGAAACAGGGGGCGAAAGGGCGCATAAAATGGAGCCGCGGATTGCACCCTTTCGAACCACCTGATTGGCGAGGGCTTGGGAAGCCTGAAATCAATGGATTGGCTCTTTCTGCATCCTTAATGGTTTGCTGCCCTCGTTGACTCGGCTTCCTCACATCCCTAACATTCTTGCCAATGGCAACTTCCTCCCAGCTTGTCGGTGTGCGGAGGCGAGCATGATGCGACTCATCTTCGCTTTCGTGGTGCTGTTCGTCGGCGCGTGCTCCGTGTTTGCGCCACACGGCGTTGCCCAGCATGAACATCCAGCGGGCGATCCGACAAAGCTCGGCAAGGTGAATTTCCCTGTTTCCTGCGATGCTTCGGTTCAACCTCAATTCGCAAGCGCAATGGCTATGCTTCACTCTTTTTGGTACGACAAAGCCAAGGAGACCTTCGCTGCTGTCGCGGAGAAAGACTCCACCTGTGGGATGGCGTACTGGGGAATCGCCATGACTTACTACCATCCCCTCTGGCAAGCGCCCGGCCCTGATGACCTGAAAGCAGGGATGGCTGCTAGGGGGAGAGCAAAGCTAGTGGGTGCCAAAACGCAGCGTGAGCGGGACTACATCGCTGCCATCGAGGTCTTCTACAAGGACTCTGACACGATTGACCACAGGACTCGCGCATTGGCTTATGAACGAGCGATGGAACAGCTTCAGGCGCGTTACCCAGCCGCCTACTTCCCAAAGGGCGAATCACCGAAGAACGTCTCTGACGAAACCTTGCCCGTGGTTCGGTCTTGGGTAGTGACGGTCGTGACATCGTTCAGGTGGTTGATGGTGACGGTTTTGTCTTTCGAGATCGCAACCGTCAAAGACCCGATTTTCTCGCCGTTATTGTTGATGTAATCCATGCTTCATCCCTCCTGTCTGACTTGTGTGCAGGCTGAACTCATCACCTTCGGTTTGGTGTGGGACACGCCCGAAGGGTTCGTCTCCCACCGCATGTTGCGCTCGTCCCAAACAATTTCCTTGCGTACTACCGTCTTGACGTGCGAGACGGGATGAGGTGATGAGGTCGTGTCCACTTCTTTTGTTAATGGACACGACCTGCTGGAGTGGATGGGTGTGCTATCGGGTGGAGAGTTCTGTGGCGGAGTCGTTCAACCCAATGTTCCAAGGCAACAACTCTGCAACACGGTTGACCGGGTGGTCGGCGATGCGCTCCAGCACCTGGCGCAGGTAGGCCTCGGGATTGAGGCCGTTCAGCTTGGCCGTGCCCAGCAGACAATAGAAGGTTGCGGCTCGTTCTCCTCCGGCGTCGGAACCGGCGAACAAGTAATTCTTGCGACCCACCGCGACCGCGCGCAGGGCCCTCTCGGCCGCGGAGTTGTCGATCTCGATGCGGCCGTCATCGCAATAGCGCACGAAGGCGTCCCAACGGGCGAGCGCATAGTGGATCGCCGCCGAGGTATCCGACTTCCGCGAGAGTTTCGACAAAGATGTTTCCAGCCACGCGTGCATCGCGTCGAGCAGGGGCCGCGAGCGCGTGTTGCGAACGCCGCGTCGCTCGTCGGGAGGCCGCCCGCGGATTTCCTTCTCGATCGCATACAAGGCACCGATGCGCTCGACCGCTTCGGTCGCAATCGGCGAGCGGTGCGCTTCCATCAGGTCGTAGAACTTGCGGCGGATATGGGCCAGGCACGGAGCTTCTTGTATGCTCCCGTCCGCGTAGAGTTGATTGAAACCAGAGTAAGCGTCGGCCTGCAGAATGCCGCGGAAGTTACTCAGATGTTGCTGCGGGTGTTCGCCCTTGCGGTCGGGCGAGTAGGCAAACCAGGCGGCTGGAGCCGCGTTCGAGCCCGACGGACGGTCGTCGCGAACATAGGTCCACAAGCGCCCGGTCTTGGTCTTGCCATTGCCGGGAGCCAGCACTGGAACCGGCGTATCGTCAGCGTGTAGTTTGTCGGCCGATATCACGTAACGGCGCAGCGCCTCGACTAATGGTTCGAGTAAGTGGCTGGCTTCACCGACCCACTTCGCCAACGTCGAGCGATCCAAGTCGACGCCTTCGCGAGCATAGATCTCCGATTGGCGATACAACGGCAAATGGTCCGCAAACTTCGAAGTAAGTACATGGGCCAGCAGCCCTGGACCGGCCAGGCCGCGATCAATGGGACGACTCGGCGCCGGCGCTTGCACAATCTTGTCGCATCCCGCGCAACACAGTTTGGGGCGTACATGGCGAATCACCTTGAAACTCGCCGGAACCCATTCCAGAACCTCGGAGACATCTTCGCCGAGCTTCTTCAGTGTGCCGCCGCACTCCGGGCAGGATGGTTCCGCAGGTGCGTGTGTCTTAATCTCGCGCGGCAGATGCTCGGGAAGGGGACGGCGACTCTTTGCAGCAGGAGCGGGTTTCGGCGCGTCCGCTTCACGGGCGGCCTGCGGCAGGGACGCGACGCGCTGAGCTTCGAGGTCTTCGAGCTTCAGTTCGAGTTGTTCGATCTGCCGCTCGACCTTCTCCGACTTACGCCCAAACTGCAGGCGCCGCAGTTTGGCAATCAGCAGCTTCAGATGTTCAATCTCGTGGACGCGCGAGAGTAACTGCTCTTCTTTGACGAGTAACTGCTCCTGGGCCGCGATCAGTTCTTCGTGCTGCGCGATGAATCGCTCGTGGGTGGCCAGCAGGATCGCCTTCAGCGCATTCTGATCTAGCGTGTTCAGATCCGGCAGCGTCGTGCGCGTGGCAACCATCAACGGAGTATGTCATGAACTCTGCCGGAATGCGTCCACAGCCGCATAAATAGCTGTGCATATCGCACTCGCGAACTCAGATCGCCATCAAGGACTCCGCGGTTCGAACCGGATGACGCCAATCGATGCCTTCTAACAGCATCGATAACTGCGCGCCCGTCAACGATACCGTTCCGCTCTCCACCTTCGGCCAGATGAATCGTCCACGGTCCAAACGTTTTGAAAACAGACAAAGCCCATCGCCATCGAACCAGAGTAGTTTGATCAAGTCGCCGCGCCGCCCCCGGAACGCGAAAACATGACCGGAAAGAGGATCGTGTTCGAGCGTCGTTTGTACCAGAGCGCTCAGCCCGATGAAGCCGCGTCGCATGTCGGTCACGCCCGCCGCGATCCAGATGCGCGTGTTGGCCGGAAGCGCCATCATCCGCGCAAGCACTCCAGCACCACCCGCAGCACTTGAGCGTCTACCGAGCCCGTGATGCGAATCTGTGCTTTCGCCAGAGTGAGTTCCATCGAACCCGATACAACCACCGCTTCCGGATCGACGCTGGACTGTGTGCTCACAGCAGCAAGAAACGGTGGCTGGTTCTGCGTCTCTTCGGCAACTCTCACCGGCAGCAACCGCACCCCACTCGCCCCAGCTTGGCCCAGGGAAGTGCCGGCCCGGTCGGCCAGAAGCCCCGCCTGGTACAGCTTGCGCCAGTGAAACACCAGGTTCGCGTTCACGCCATGCGCCCGAGCCACAACCGCCACCGAGACCCCGGTTGCAAGTGTCTCCTCGACGATCTGCCGTTTCTCTTCGGCAGTGCGGTACTGTCGTTTGATACGTGTGGCGCTGAGAACCGGCGCTGCGCTGTGGTTCATCAATCCCCTTCGTGGCATGACATCGCGCCACAAAGGAAGAATGCCCGTCAGAATTACGCCCGTCTAGACGGCCATCGGTGGCAATTCTTAATGTGCGTTTGTTCCAAACCACCGCTTGAATCCATTTGCAGTCAACGTGCTCGACCACCGCGATCCTGTGCCCGAGAATCGCCACGTGGTCGCCCTTCTTTGGAGTTCTGTCACGTTGGCGTCGGTCGTAATACCCTTTACCCCTCTCGATCAGATAATCGAGTCCGGCAGGGTCAAAGCCAGAACGCTTGTCCCATAGAGAACGAGTCTGGTCGTTGTCGAGAACGAAGATGTCGCTACCGTAGAGGGTCAAAGCTTGGAGCCGAGGCCAAATTTCCGCCAGCGCGAACGGCAGGGCGTCCGGCGACAGGAACAGATTCTTGGGGTGCCCCGACGCGCCCTGATGGCGCGCTGTACCTTCTTATAGCTGGGCGCAATTGGGCACTGCTTCTGGTGGTCGGAAAACCAAAGCGTCCAAGATGGCATTTTCGCCGTATCCATCATCTGGCGGAACGGTCCGCGCTGCGACAGCATGGCTTGCATCTGGTCGTATAGGGGAAGCATCGCCTCGAAAGCGGCCTCTACTTCGTCCGTCTTAGACTTGAGCGTTGCCAGCTTGGTCGTGATCTGGGCGTTCAGGCTGTTGTATTCGGCCTTGAGTTCCTCGGGTGTCGTGCTCGGTGGGAACTCAGGACAGATGTCCTGAGTTTTGGTTAAGTCCGTGGTATCGATCTGTAATTTAGGTGCCATGAATGCTGCCTCCATGAGACCTAATACCGTCTTTTTTCCTTTTCCCCTCGCTTTCAGTTGTTAAGGTAGGCCGTCAGGGGGCTGAACCCAAGAAATCAATGACTTCCGGCCCCCCTCTTCCCGACTGATTGCGGAACCTTCAGCCCGTCCAGCCCCGGATCGGCGGCTGGGGTGGGGTCGTGTGCTTGCCTCCGACGCGCCGGGGCAATCAGGTAATGCGGGGGCTGGCTGCTCCCAGCTTGTGGCCGTTCGAGTAGCCGCTCGACGGCCCACATCGCGGGGCTGTTCCACCCAGCCTTGAAAAAGCCGGAGTCGCCAGTCCCCAAGAAAGGGGTCCAAGTGTGACCGGCAAGACCTTGCCTGAGCATGGCCCCCCAAAAGAGCCGACGATTCGCCAAAATATCGCGTATTAGACACTTAGCATCGGGCGTCTGTTGGTCAGGCTGATGGCGACTTCCCCGGTTATATTTCGACATCGTTTGGAGTATGAAATAAGGCATGAACACGAACACAAACTTCGGCAATGAAGAAGACGTAGTGCCGCAGGGGATGTTTCCCGATACCTACCGGCATTACAAGCTTGACGTTGCACGACTGTTGCGGCAATTGCACCCTTCAGAAAATCGGAAACGGAACTGCGCGGGACGAAAGCGTCCCAGCACGGACGCGAAGCGTCTTATAAAAACCCAAGCCGCCGCCGAGTACCTGAGCATTTCTGCTTGGAGACTCCGCAACCTCGTTCAGGCGGGAGAAATTCCGTGCATCATCGGCGACGGCACCACGCCTTGGCTGTTCGACAAGCGAGACTTGGACAGTTGGATTGATCGACGGAAACAGACTTTGTAGACCTTGGGCTCTAAACTTGAACGATTTAACGACAACTCGAAACTGCTCTACGTTAGAACGATGCGTTCGTGCCGACCTAGCGGGCGCAACGGCTCTCCGGCACTCCATGGAGGGCCGATGAAGCGCCAGCGCGGGACAGGATCGATCTTTTTGCAGCCCGGTAGTTCCATCTGGTGGTATCAAGTCTGGATAAATGGACGGCGGGAGCGTGGCAGCACGGGGTGCCGCAACAAGCGTGAGGCTGACGCCTTCATTCGCAGAAAACTTGCAGAATACTCGGTCGGACTCTCTTCCCGCGAAAGCGAAAAAGTTACGGTGAAGGAGTTAATCGAGGACGCGCTGCTGCGGAACAGGAACAATGGAAACAAAACTGTCGGAGACGACGAGTCGCGATGGAAAAACCACCTTCAACCGTTTTTTGGACACCTCCGAGCAGCGCAGGTCTCCTCTGATTTGATTGACCGTTATATAGAACGCCGCAAATTGCAAAAAACCCACAGCGGCACTGCTCCTCAAAATGCCACCATCAATAGGGAATTGGCTCTGCTTAAATCGGCATTTAATCGCGGTACTGAGCAGACCCCGCCAAAGTTACACTTCGTTCCGCATTTCAATATGCTAGAGGAGAACAACGTCCGTCGTGGCTTCCTTCAGGACGAGTCCTATATTCGACTCTCTCACGAGTGTGCGATTGAAGGCCTCTGGCTGGCGGGTCTGTTTGAAACAGCCTACGCTTTTAGCTGGCGAAACTACGAACTGCTTGGGCTTCGTGTAAGCCAGCTTGATTTTCTGGCTAGGATCATCGACCTCGGCGAGACTAAGAACGGAGATCAACGCATGCTCCCGATGACCGAGCACTTGTTCCAAGTGCTAGTACGTTGCGCGTCGGGCAAAAAGCCTGATGATTTTGTGTTTACACATGATGACGGGAGTCAAGTGAAGGACTTCCGCGGTGCGTGGTGGAGCGCATGTATCCGAGCGGGACTCGGACGCTTTGAATGCCGTGAGTGCGGCGAGATCGTTTCTGAAGGGCGTAAGTGTAAAGCCTGCAAATCGGAAAAGAAGGCCAAGTACGTCGGACTTCGGTTTCACGATCTACGCCGGACAGGAGTCCGCAACATGTCGAGAAAGGGCGTTCCAGAGAAGGTTGGGATGCTCATCAGCGGCCATAAGACCGACAGCGTATATCGTCGATACAACATCGTCGATATGGAGGTTCTCAAGACCGCGACTGCCAAGATCGAGGAACATCAGCGCGAGATTGTTAAAGGTGAGAATAGCCATAGAACAGCCATAGTGAGCACCAAAAGCGATGCAGGTGACAACGAGAGAAAACTGAATTAAGCTTTAATCTCAGTCACTTGCCACACTTGCCGGGATGGCGGAACTGGCAGACGCAGCGGACTCAAAATCCGCCGACCTTCGGGTCTTGGGGGTTCGACTCCCCCTCCCGGCACCAATCGTAAATACCTGCGATTCATGCGATTACTCGACAGGAAGTTTTGGGTTGTCTTCTGTCTGGTCTGTCCTCTTCTGCTCATGCATCAGCCTTCTTACGTGTGCATGCACTTCTTTTGGCTTCTTTTGTCCGCGTTGTTTGTCTGTTCGCTTGTGTCGCGTCTCACCCGACCTCCTATGCAAGGATCCCGTCGTCCAGTCAGCCGCTTGGTATACTCGGAGGCTTCCGCGAGCTGAGCCAAGTCGTGCATCAGAAATAGTCAATCAATGGAGGAGATCTGTCATGCAGAGCCGCATCGCTGGTACGACCATGCCTGTCCTTGAATTCGCCCTCGAACCGAATGAAACCATCATCTCCGAAGCTGGCGAACTCTCATGGATGAGCAGTTCGATCCAGATGACGACGCATACCCAGTTTGGTGGAGGCGGAGGTCTCTTCGGCGTGCTCAAGCGTGTCGCTGGCGGGGGATCCATTTTTATGACCGAATACCGGTCCATCGGTACCACGGGGGAACTCGCGTTCGCTACCAAGCTCCCGGGTCACATCGTGCCCGTAGAAATCTCGCCGGGACACGAGTACATGATTCACCGGCACGGCTTCCTCTGCGCCACTCCGCAGGTTCAGATCGGCGTCGGCTTCCAGCAGTCGCTGGGTGCGGGAATTTTTGGTGGCGATGGCTTTCTGTTGCAAAAGGCCAGCGGACAGGGCACAGCATGGCTCGAACTTTCCGGAGAACTCGTGGTTCGCGATCTTCTGCCCGGCGAAACTTTGCGGGTCCATCCCGGCCACGTAGGCGCATTCCAGGCCAGCATCTCGTTCCAGATCACGACCGTGCCCGGCATTAAGAACATGATCTTCGGCGGCGACGGAATTTTTCTGGCCTCACTGACCGGCCCGGGCAGAATCTGGCTGCAGACCCTTCCCATTGCCAGATTGGCTCATGCGTTGGAGAGGTACATGCCTCATGAAACCCGCAAGGAGACCGTTCAAGGCGGCGTGGTCGGCGGAATCGTTGGCTCCATCCTCGACAATATGAAGTAAGTGGGAACGCAGAGGTCCTGAGGCCGGGTCTTGGGTCTGAGGTGCCGGATCTTAGATCTGAGATTGCGCGCGGTCTTCGCTGACGATAATCGCTAAAGAGGCCGAACTGGCGTTCCGCCAAAGTCTCAAATTCAGAATGATGAAGGTAATCAGACGTCGAAAATCTCCCGTTTCTCCCCAACCAAGCAGATGATGGTCCGCACCCAGAATCGTGTAATTTGTGCCGAGGGTTGCTCTCGGGCGGGAAGTTTCGTCTAAGGTGTTTACCTGAGTACGCGGCGCGGGATCTGCTCTCCTTCCAATATTCGCAGGTCGTTTCGATTTTTTCTGCTGATATGGGCGGTCGCTTTGAGAAGCGAAACAAGCCATTCTCCCATTCTCGCCCGCCGCCTGTGCCTGTTTCGGAACGCTGATGACGGTTAAAACCCGCACGAATAGAGAAGTACCCACCGTTTTTAATACGTTCCCCCACGTACCCAGAAAGCGGGCGCGTTGTCTGCAAGTGCCTGTGGAAAATAGTGTTCGAGCGTCACAGACAATCTCCATCGCAAAATGGCAATGTGGATGCTATGGGATTTGGTAAGGTACAGCCGCGCACGGATTTGCGAAGGCAATACAAGAAAAAGGGGAAATCGATGAAGGAACAAACGGTTCGGCTGGGCCCACGTGAACAGCAGATCGTCGAACTGCTTTTGCAAGGTTGTGACAACGCGGAGATTGCCAGTCAGCTCAAGATGGCGCGGCGAACCGTAAAAGCTCATTTCAACCGGTTATTTCTCCGTTTCGGAATCGCCGGCGGAATCAAGCGAGTGAAACTCGCGACCCTGTTATATCGGAGGCAAGCATGTCTGCAAATGGACGGTATGGCACCCGTGTCCCCAATGAACGCGAACACCGAGTCATCCAACTCGTTGCCGAAGGCTTAAAGAACAAAGAGGTAGCCGACGCCATCGGGACGACGGAGCATGTCGTGAAGAATTACCTGCGGGTGATTTACGACAAACTTGGACTTTGGAACCGCGTCGAACTCGCGCTGTGGTACGAGTCGCGGCGCAGTCCGTCGATGCTGGTAACTCAGTGATTCTCTCTGGATCCGGCTGCCAAGGACGTCGCTTCGCGAAATGCGACTGCGGCGTCCAAGGCCGGGTCTGAGAAGTAACCTTTTCCACACCCCAAGATTACTGGCATCCAAATGCCTGAAGATGTCGCAGACGTTGTCCCGCATCTTTCACTCCCTTGAGTGCTGCGGCGTCGAGCAACACACGTGCCTGATCGCAATTCTTCGAAACTCCGTCACCTTTGAGATACAGGTCCGATAGGAGCAGGGGCGCATCGCCGTTGTGTTTGGCCATGGCTTTCCACAGCCATTTCGCCGCTTCAGCGCTGTTGCGGCCCTGACCATTTGTACCGTTCAGATAACGTTGGGCGACGGCGAGCTCTTCGGCTCCGGTTCCTGCCAACGCTTCGGCCTGAGGAGTCTTCTCGGGCCTCGGAGTCCTGCGCGGCGCAGAGGCTTTATTCGATCTGGTGGTTGCTGCATTGCGAACTGGTTTTGCGCGAGGTGGTTCTGCCGCGTCGCGGGAAGGGCCGGCCGCTTGATTCTCTGCCGACGCGGCCCGGTCCGGTGTATCAGTTTTCGCTGGACTTGGAGGAGCCGGGGCTGAAGTCGCGGGCTCTGTCGTAGCGGCAGGGGGAGCAGGCGTCTCCAGGTGAGACGTCTGCGATGTCGCTTGTGCGCCACGCCACGCCATGTACGCAAGAGCGCCAATAATAATCGCCAGGACAACCCCCACATAGAGGCGATATGACCCAGAGGTATGTGGAGGGGACAGAATTTCGTCCGGGTACTCGTCGTTGTAGCCGACGTCACGCATACTTTGGAACAGCGACAATTCGTTGGTGTTTAATCTCGGTTTATAGACATCATGATCACGCGGAACGAAATGCGATTCCTGGTTCTGCACGAAGGGAGCAGGTTCGTCCTGAAACGGATTCTCCATACTCTGATCCTCAGTGTGAAGATCGGCGACGTGAAGATCGTCGCCATGCGGATCGTCTCGGTGCAGGTCGGTGGCTGCTCCTCCTTCTCCTAGACGAGTGCCGCACATGCCGCAGAACCTCTGAGAGGAAGGGTTCTTCCGGCCGCATGCGTGACAGCGGACAAGCGTCGGATGCACCTCCGACGCAAGGGGAGCAGGCGAGCCCACCGGTTCTGACCCTTGCTCCGCGACCGAAGATGGGGTGACCAAAGATGAAGCGGCGACTACGGTCTGTGCGCGCGTCGAATTTTCCGCTTCCAGTTCACGCACTAGTTCCTGCACCGCCTGCTCGCGTTTTTCAGGTGGAGCGGTGAAATAAACCTGGGCCCACCGGCCCATGTTTTCCGCCAACAAGGGGTTCAGTAGAGGGTTCAACTCGGGCGGCGGCAAAATGCTAGGCCCCTCGGAATGCTCGGCTTGACTCGACAAATAGGGTTCTCCTTGTTTATGAACACGCGCCCAGAATTGGGCAGGCGGAACCTATAAGTATGATTGCACTCCCAGGGCCAGGGGTTGTCAAATTAAAGGAACTGGAACCAGAGGAACCGAGCTCGAGAAGGCTCTTTCAGTCGCAGGCTTTGCGATAGGCGGGCTCAAACTGGTCCAACTGCGCATCCCGCTGCGAGCTGAATTTCCCTTTCGGGGTCTTGCCGTAGAGATCGGCGCCCGGGCAATAGTACAGTGCGGTGTGAAGATCGACCCAAACCTGCGTACCTGGATTTCCTTTGTACTCCAGTGGTTCGGGCGCTTCCGCCAAGCCCAGATTAACCAGGATTCGGTCGAAAAGCGACAGATCGGCGTCCGGAGCGGCTCTGCGGTGCGCCGTAGACACCGTTGGGCTGCTGGTCGCGCTCACTGAATGGCTGGACAAGATTCCCCACCGAATGACGCCCAGCACAAGGACCACGGCGATTGCCAAGTAGATGTCCCCTCGCCGGGTATTCCAGAACTGGGCCCAGGCACTCGGATCTTTGGCTGCGGCTAGTTGCTCTAAGAAGTCACGGGCCGTTGCGGCGGAACTCCAAGCTGCGGTGCGTTCCGGTTTTGCTAGAGCTGTCGGTTCTGGTGCTTCGATGTCATCTTCCTGGGTTTCGACATCATCATCTTCCGGAATAGCGTGGAGTGGAATTTCGAGATCCGCACGGGCAGAGTTCTCAAAATCTACCCGTTCCCCTGCTTCACGCAGTTCCGTGGACTTAGTCGTCTCGTCCGGCAGATACTCGGCGGTCGCAAAAGGCTCGGTGGCCGCAAGAGCTTCGGGGACTTGCTCTGCGATGGAATCGGCGAGAGACTCCGCGGCGGGGACTTGATCAAGATTCGCCTGCGACTCCTCGTGAACCGCTGCGCCATTCGCAGGATGGGCGGGCGGAATCTTATTCATCGCCTCCTGCATGTGCCACAGCGTCGCTATCGTGGTCTGCAGATTGGGCGCTTCGTAATCCGAACTGCGCGGCAATCCGCAGTTCCCGCAGAACTGCTCTTGTCCAACCAGTTCGTGCCCGCACTTTCGGCAGACGAAAGTTGACCCGGACCGGGCCGATGACGGAGGGCCGGATATGGCCGCAGACCCTTTGGCTGCGGGCGTGTCGGCTAGCGCCGCAAGATTCGGCTTCAGTTTTTCCAGCGCCTCCAGCATAACGGCGCGTTCGGTCGCGAGCGATTTTTTCCAAGTGACTTCTTCGTTCCTCGCCAGCGCTTCGGTCACCAGGCCGGCCATGAGTTGGCAGGTGTGAACTTCTTCCTCCGTAAAAGCCTGCGGGTTGGGGAAGTAGAGTTCAAGACTCCCGGCGACGCCGCCATCGTGAAAAACTGGAACTGCGATCATGGACTGGATGCCGCGTCGGCGACACTCGTCCCTATCGAGAGGCAGTTCAGAATTAACGTCAGCACAGCGGAAAACGTGGCCGGTCCGAAGGCAGTCGACGGAGAGCGCCTTTTCCACGGGAACCTCGGTTCCCGCGGGCAGCGCCATAACACCCGCCGCCGCCTGGTAACGCACTTTCTTGCCGTCGAGGATCCCAATCGCAGCACTCCTTGCCCGGGCAATCTGGGTCAGGCGCTCGGCGATTAGCGACATCACGTTCTCTAATTCCAAATGACGAACCTGAACCTGGTGCTGGATCTCGACGATTTGGGCAAGAGTGAAAGTGGAATCGGCTTTGGGGGGCGGCGGTGCTTCTTGTGGGTGCGGCACGCCAGGGGACGAGATAGGCCTCTCTTCTGCGGCGAGCAGATCTTTCGTCAACTTCGGGCCCGGCTCTGCCTTCCGCAGTTGGCGGTTGCGCTCCTGCATCACATAGGCCGCTTCCAGCACCTTTGCGAGGGTCTGCTCGTCCCGAAACGGTTTGTTTTTTGCCTCGGACACGATTTCTTTTTCCACAGCTTGCACCGGTTCACCCGCGCAGCCCAGCAGAGGACGGGAATGCGCTTATTCTAGTGCAAGTTCCGCGCCAATACAGAGCTCCAGGGTGCTTTAAGTGCGGGGCTCGGCTTCACGGATCGAATACCTTGGGGTGCCTCAGCATGCAAGGCGCTCAAATCTGTCAATAGCTTACCGTCGAAACTGTCGATCTTACGAGCGTTTATGAGCGCGAGAACGGCGAGGGCTGGCATGGTAACCACTCATGGTAACCACAGTATCGCAAGAATCTGCATGCACGTTCAGGAATTTTCCTACTCAGACTGCGGGAGATGGAACCTCAGCAGCGGAGTCATTTTTGCCGCTGAGATAAAAGTGCACCGCCGGAGTGATGATCAGCGAGAGCACCATGGAGATGAGAACTCCGCCAACAACCGCGATCGCGAGAGGTTGCAACATCTGCGAACCGGCTCCAATCGCGAAGGCCAGCGGCAACATCCCGGCGACTGTAGCCAGCGCGGTCATCACGATAGGACGCAACCGTCGGCGTGCGGCTTGCAGCATCGCTTTCTCTGTGGCTAGGCCCAACGCGCGCATCTTCTGGTCGGCATCGAGCAGCAGAATGCCATTCTTGGCCACGATGCCGATCACCATGATCATTCCCATGAACGATGAGATGTTGAACGTAGTGCGCGTAATCAGCAAAGCAATGAAAACGCCGGAGGTGGAGAGCAGTGCCGATGAGAGAATGGCGACAGGTGCCGCGAACGTTCCAAACTCAAACAGCAACACAATGAACAGAAGCAGTACCGCAAGGATCAGCACGATCACCAGATCGTGGAATGAGCGCTGTTGTTCCTCGTAGGTTCCGCCGTATTCCACGCGAATGCTGGACGGGATGTGCAACCCGGCGACGGCCTTTTGCACGTCAGCCATGCCGCTGCCCAGGCTTCTGCCCTCCAGCCGGGCGGTGACGGCTACGTCGCGCTGCAGGTTCTCGCGGCGAACCTCAGTCTGCCCCGGATTCTCAACTACCGACGAGAGCGCGCCAAGCGTGGCTGTGTGTCCGGTGCTGCCGACCAGCAAAGTGTCGCGCATGGCTTCGAGCGATGCCCGGTTCGCCGCCGGAAAACGCACGCGCAAGGTGTAGGCGCGATCGTTAGCCACGACCGGAGTGGGCGCAGGCTCGCCCTCCAGAATTGCCGAGGCGTCGAGCGCGATTTCCTCGGCAGTGAATCCGGCTCTGGCCGCGACGCTCGGATCTACCTGGAAAGTAACTGCGGGCCCGCTGATGGTGTTCTCAATCCCATTCAGAATGTCCACCACACCTTTGATCTTCCCAATCGCCTCAGCCACCTTGGGCGCCCATTGTTCCAGTTGCTTGGGATCCTGCGAAAACAGTTTGATCTGGATTGGTTCCGGAGCCGAGGTGAGGTCGCCGATCATGTCCTGTAGAACCTGGATGAACTCGATGTCGAGAGCCGGTTCTTGTTGCTTGATATCGGCCCGTACGTCGGAGATGATGTCTTCAATATCCCGCTTGCGCTTCGCTTTCAACTTCACCAGAACGTCGCCCGTATTGGCTTCCGTGACTGCAGCCAGACCCAGTTGTAAACCCGTGCGTCGCGAGGTGCTCTCCACTTCGGGAACCTCGCGCAGCATCTGTTCGACGTGGCCGACCACGCGGTTGGTCTCTGCCAGCGAACTGCCTGCGGGCATTATGTAGTCGATGACGAAGCCGCCCTCGTCCATTTCCGGTAGCAGATCGGAGCCGGAAAAGGTGTAGCAAAGATAGGAAGTAACGATTAGCCCAGCGCTAAAGATGAGGAGCAATCGCGGCCGTTCGAGAGCACGACGCAACCAGCGTTCATGGAAGTTGACCACGCGAAGGAAGAAGCCGCTTAAGTGTTTGTCCTCTGCAGCGAGCAACTTCATCGCGTTGTCGTTTTCGGCGGGGACTTCACTCTCATTTGCCGCCGGCGAAGTAGAGGACTGAGGAATCTCCGATTCAGCACCCTGACGGGCGTCCTTGTCGTGCCGTCCCTTGATGAAGTATTGGCTCAGCGTCGGAGTCCACGTCACGGCTAGTGCCAGCGACGTCAGCAGCGACACAGTCATGGTCACTGCCAGCGCGCGGAAGAAGACTCCGGTGACGCCGGTGATCACGATCAGCGGAATGAACACGACAACTGGCGTGATGGTCGATCCGATCAACGGAATCGTGATTTCTTTCAGGGCACTGCGGATGGCCTCCATTCGACCTTGCCCCGCGTCGCGATGCAGGACAATGTTCTCGACCACCACGATGGCGTCATCGATGACCAGTCCCACGGCTGCGGCAAGACCGCCGAGCGTCATCAGGTTGAACGTCTGCCCCATCATCTTCAGGGCGATGAATGTGACCATGACGGTCACGGGAATCACCAGACCTGCGACCAGCGAAGTTCCCCAGTCGCGCAGGAATACGACCAGGATGATCGATGCCAGGATCAGCCCCACCAGAATGGCATCGCGCACGCTCTTGATGGACTCGCCCACAATGATCGACTGATCGTAGAAAGGCTGGATCTGAACTCCGGGCGGCAGCGTCTTGCGGAGACGGTCGATTTCGTCGTGAACTTCTTGCGCGACTTGCACCGTATTTCCGTCGGGTTGTCGATTGATGTTCAGCAGAACTGCGGGCTTACCGTTTGCCGTGACCACTGTGTAGACGGGCTTCACCCCCGGAGCCACACTGGCTACATCGCCGATCCTCACAGGAATTCCCGTGGGGGTATTCTTGACCACCGCATTCGCGATTTCTTCGGGCGTCCGCACCTGGCCGTTGACCAGACTGAGATAGAGTTGATGATTGCGCTCCAGGAGTCCTGGGGAGTCGACAAGATTGGTGCGCCGCACAGCGTCCAGGATGTCGGATACGGTGACGCTCGCCGTCAGCAGCTTGGCCGGGTCAGGCGTGATGTGAAATTCAGGTTCTTGTCCGCCCTGCACAATCACGGTAGAGACGCCTTCCAGACGGTTCAGCCGCGGCTTCATTTCATAGGTCGCCATCTCCCACAGCTTGGTTTGAGGCGTGCTGTCGGAGGTCAGGCTGTAGCCGATGACGGGAAACGCGGCGAAAGTCAGGCGGTGGGCCTCTATCTTTACCGTGGGAGGAAGCTCAGGCTGCACCCGTGAAATCGCGGCGTTGACGTATTGCAGCGTCTGGAACATGTCGATGTCCCAGCGGAAAAACAGATCGACTTCGGCGGATCCTCGGCTGGTGATGGAACGTACGGTGAGCAGTCCGGGCACGCTGTTGACGGCCTCTTCGATCGGGCGGGTGACGGTGACCGTCATCTGATCGATGGGCATGACGCCGTTATCGACCGCGATCAGCACGCGGGGAAAATCCGTGTTGGGGAACACCGACACGGGGATGGTAAAAGCGAGATATGCGCCCAGTAGGCCGAGCGTTAGGATGACGAAGATGACTGGCCTGGAGTGCTGGGCAATCCAATGCTGATCAGTCGCATGTTGGTCGGTCGAATGTTCATCACTCGAGCGACCGCCCTTCGGTAAGTTCACGCAGATGCTCCGCAGCGATTATTTTTCACTGGATCCCTCACTGGGAGCTTTCGATCCTTCTTTGGATCTCTCGGACGATCCTTCCGCCGGAGCTTCGGCAACTTCGATTTTGATCTTGGTCTTGTCGGGCAGACCGTAAGCGCCGGCGGACACCACTTTGTCGCTGGCAGTGACGCCTTCGAGGATCTGCACGTCGTCGCCGTTGCGGATGCCGAGTTTGACCGCCTTCTGATGAGCGCGGCCGTCGGAGCCTGCCAGCATGACGACGGTGGCTCCGTCTGGCGCGGTGATGACCGAACTCGCCGGAACGACGAGAGCGTCTTTCACGGTTTGCGCCGTGAGAGAGAGTTGCACGCTCGTCCCCGGCTTCAGCGCGTGATTTGGGTTTTTGGCCTCAAGCCAGACTTCGACCGTGGTGCTGTTGGGATCAAGCGCGGGACTCACCACCGTGACCTTGCCTTCGATGGGGTCTTCGATTCCTGGCACGGTCATGGTTCCCTTGTCCCCACCTTTCAAGGCTGCCGCATCGTTCTGCGGAATGTGTGCCTTGGCAATGACCGAAGAAAGATCCATCACCGTCAGCAGGGGAGTTCCAGCCGCGGCCATTTCGCCCGGATACAGTGGACGGTCAGTGATGACGCCGTCCATCGGACTGCGAATTTCCGAGTAGCTGAGTTGCGCCTCCGCTCCCAGATACTTGCCCTTGGCCGACTCCAGTTGTCCTGCGGCGGATTTGAGTTCCTGTTGCTTGCCGATGGCCATGAGCGCGTCCAGATGCTTCTTGGTAATCGCGGACTGGTTACGGGCCTGGGTGACATCGACCCGTGACTGGTCGAGCTCTTTTCTTGGCAGCGCGCCTTGTTCGAAGAGTAGCTGGCGACTCTGGAAGACCTTTTCCTGCGCATCGAGCACCTGCTGGGCCTGCTGCGCGTCGGCCTCGGCCTTCCGGATTTCCTCCGGCAGACCGGCAGCAGTCGTAGTTTCGTAGCTGGCTTGAGCCTGCTCGTAGCTGCCTTTATTTTCCTGTGCGGCTGCACTCAGATCGCGGTTCTCAAGCACAGCCAGCAGTTGTCCCTGGCGGACGGGGCTTCCGCGCTTCACCAGAAACTTCTTCACTGGAGCGCTGATCTTGGGCACAATCGCGGCCTGCTGGCGTGGAAAAAGGATTGCCTGCGTATGAATCGTCTGCTGAATCGTGGTTTTTTCCACGGCGGCGACTTGCACCGAGACCGTCGGTTCTTGGTCGCCCTTGTCGGACGAGCAGCCCACGGTAACCAGCACGCCAGCAACAGCCGCCACACCGGCTATTGCGAGTATGCGGCGCAAGCTGCCAGGCTTGCGATCTGAGTTTGGCGGGCGTGCGGTTTCGGTGTGCTTCATGCGGCTAGAAGTTTCCTGTCATAGTTTGTAAGTTCGCTACAGCGATGCGGAAGCGCGCTTGGCCATCATCGTACGCGTTGCGGGCCAGGGTCAGAGTATTTTGCGCGTCGACCACTTCCAGTACGGTGGATTCTCCTGCTTGGTAGCGCAAGGTGGTGAGCCGCATACTGTCGGCTGCCAGTTCGGCGGAACTCGCCAGCGACTCCATTTCCAGGCGTGAAGCCTCAGCTTCACCGTAGAACTGTCGCAGGTGGCCGAGGAGTTGTCGTTGCGCGAAGGTTAACTCGACGTACGCCTGATCGCGGCGCAACTCCGCCTGCTTGAGCTTGCTGCGATCTGCACCCCAACTGAAAATCGGAATCTGCAAAGTGGCCACGGCGGAATACCCAAGGTTCCGCACTCCGTTCGTTCGGATGGCGAATTGGTTGGAATCGATGCCGTAAAAATAGTCGATGCCCAGCGTCGGCAACAGACCACCCCAGGCCGCCGTAACCTCGTGATTGGCACCTTCCAGTGCCGCCAGAGCCGCGCGCAGATCGGGATTGTTTTTCTTTCCCGCCGCTTCCACTTCGGCAAAAGTAGGCAGGGGCTCAGGGATCTGCAAGTCATCGACCACGGCGAAGTCCTGATTGAAATCGGGAAACAGCAGCACGGCCAGATCGAGGCGGCGGCGCTCCATACCGAGCTGAGTTTCCTGTAAGTCACGCTGCTGTTGCTGGGCCTGAATCCGAGCCTTGATTACGTCGGCGTGCGCGACCTCGCCTCCGCTCTCCAGTTTCTGACTGACGTCGAGAAATCGTCCCGCCTCGGCAGCAGCGCGCTGCGCCGTCGCGTACTTGCGCTGGGCCACGACCAGTCCGTAGTACGACTGGGTTACAGTGACCACGAGGCCGCGTGCGGCGATCTCGGCCTTGGCCCGGACCTGCGCCAAGGCGGCGGAGGTGCGGCGATAGTCCGCAAAATTGGTGAGCGACACCGCCTGATGCACGTCCGCCTGGCTGATGTACTCATGTACGCCATTGTTGGCGATGAACTTGGACGTTGGGCATCCCAACGTGCTGGTTGCACAGCTCGCGGGAAGCGGGCCTGTGCCCTGGGTGTAAATGAAGGAATTGTTGTAGTTCAGATTGGGCAGCAGCCCCGCGCGGGCCTGTACGCGATCTTCGCGGGCTAGACCCAGATCTGTGATCGCCGCGCGGTATTGGGGATCGTTCTGGCGAGCCCGCTGTAGGGCGTCCTGCAGCGTGATCGTGAGGGGAGGCCCGCTCGCCGGGGTGGCGCTCGCGCTCTGGGCCTGCGTCGTTATCGTCACCTGTGCAAAACTCGAGTGCCCAATCGCCAGCAGGACCAAAATGAAAACCAAGGGCTGTGTGCATTGTTCAATATGGGAGGGCGATTCGTTCACCCTAAGAAAGTTATTCTGACGTCTCTTCACAGGGTCACCTCGAATGGAAGGCGGGCGATGCCAAACAATGAAAACCCTTGACCACGAAGGGCATCGCTAAAAACTTGAGGCGATGCGGCGGTGCGGCTCGCTGCGGCGACGACCAGCTGCCGACAGCACAGCGGCTGAGCAGATGTATCGCGGACACTCGCCATGAGTCACGTGCTTGGACCAATTCGGAACTCGGCTAGCCTATCACGGAGTTCCTGAAAGCCACATGAAAACAGCGGTTTGTCGCTCAAAGTACTACGTCCCAAAGTACTTAGCTAGCGGGGGAGAAGGGATGCGAACAATTGGCGAAAGCCGTGCTATCTGAGAAGCCGAGTGTGATCGCCAAGTCCGCAGGAGGAGCAAATCATGATTAATCTCGATCAGGTCAAAGTCACGCCCCGCGATCAGCAGGTCTTGAACCTGCTCGTGCAGGGCTGCAGCAACAAGGAAATTGCAGGCCAGCTCAACATCAGTCCCCGCACTGTAAAACAGCACCTCCGAACGCTGTTTTTGCGCGCCGGAATCCGCGAGGGCCGCAAACGCGTAAAGTTGGCCATCGCTATCTTCACGAAGGAGGAAGCGCAGTCATGACACCTTGTGAGCGGCTCACCCCGAAAGAGATTCAGATCTCGATTCTAGTCTGGGAAGGTCTGACCGATCGCGAAATTGGCAAGATCGTCGGCACCAGCGAACAAGTGATCAAGAACCATTTGCGTAGCGCGTTCGACAAAATTGGTGTCTGGAGCCGGCTGGAACTGGCGATGTACGTGGCCAGCCACGGCGGAAAGGATTGGCCTCCCGGGACCGAGCGCCCCTGCATGCCTTATGACCACGCCGTCGGGGCCGATTAGGGCGGGCTCGCGAGTACCTTGCGAGAGCCATGCCCTTACTTGCGGGCTTTATCATTCACTCTCATTCCAGGCAGGGGCGATACCAAGCCTCTGCCTTTGACAGGGTTCTCCTCCGGTTGAAGTCCAAACACTGCAAAACCTTTCATGACAACGGTTCAGCCCGGAAGCTCTTCATTCTGTTAAACCCATGTCCGGCAATAGTTTGCGGGATGGGCTCAGCGGCATAGGAATTGCACTAGAGAAGCCCGATCTGCCAAGTGCGGGCTCAATAGCAGCCACGAGCCGGCTTCGCGACCCGGGAGCGAATGCTGCGATGGCCTACAAAGAAGTTTTCTGGATGACCTGCGACTCCACCGAACAACTGCGGGCGGAGTACGGTCCTTTTCACACTCGCACCGAGGCCGAAATTGAGGCCAAGAAGCTCGGTTTCGGATACCTGCTGCGCTACGAGCACATTCTCGGCCAGGACGAAGAGGTTCAGGAAGTGCGATGTATCTTCGTGGAACTACCGGGGGCTACCCCGGTTGGAGTCGACCCCGTCTCGGTCACGCTCCATACCCGTTGCGCTACCTGCGGCGAATCTGCCGCGCACGACAGAAGCTGGGAGGCTGAGGTCTGGGCTGACATCCACGAATTTGAACACTCCCGCCATCGGGTACGGCTTTTCGAGCATGCACGCGGCAAGGGTTTGAAGGAAATCGGCGACTGGCGGGGTTAGTTCTCTGGACCTCAGCTCTTGCTCGAGAGCGTGCTCGCCGCCGCCCGGTCCACTAGCCAAATCAGCTTTCCCTGACGCGGCCGGACCAGTTTTGAGGGATACTGCTCGGCCGGAACATCCTCTTCCAACACCGCCCGGAGTACGGTGGCTTTGTCTGCCCCGCTGACTAAAAAGGTCACGCAGCGGGCCGCATTCAGAACAGGAAGAGTCAGGGTAATGCGGCTGGCCTTCAGCTTGTCGACCCAGTTGGCGATCACGAGGCGCGATTTCTCCTGCAACGCGGCAGTGCCGGGGAAGAGCGAAGCGGTATGGCCATCCGGGCCCATGCCGAGAAGGATCAGGTCGAAGGTTGGAACTTGCCCTGGTTCCAGCTGGAAAAATTTCCGGAGAGTCTGCTCGTAGGACTCCGCAACCGCTGCAGCGTCGGGACTCTCGGCTTTGATCCGGAACACATTCCCCGCAGCCACCGGAATCTTTGACAGCATGGTCTCGTCTGCCATGCGGTAGTTGCTGTCGGGATCGGTGGGAGGCACGTGGCGCTCGTCGCCCCAGAAAAAAAACATGCGATCCCAGGGCAACGCCGTGCGGGCATTCGTAGCCAGCAAATTGTAGAGACTCTTGGGGGTTGATCCGCCCGACAGTGCGATGGTGAAGCGGCCGCGTTGTGCGACGGCCTCATTCGCTGAGCGCACAACTTCTTCCGCCGCCGCTGCGAACAACTCCTGCGGGGTGGTCAGCATTCGAATTTCCACGGAAGCACTCACGGGACTTCGCTCAACTCTTTGCCTGGTGCTGATTGCTGCGGACGGCAGCACAGCGAGCCGCTCCCAGCAATCCAGCTTTATCATTGGTGACGATCTGAACCGGAATCGATTCCACCAGCGGGCGCATGCGGCCCTTATCGAGGAAGGATTGCATAAATACCGGGCCTGTCAACTTGGCAAGAATCTTGGGAGAGATGCCCCCGGCCAGGAACAGGCCTCCCGTGGCCATCACCTTTAACGCCAGATTGGCAGCCTCCGCGCCGTAAACGGCGATCCATACATCCAGTGCTTTCTCCGCCAGACTCTGAGTCCCATCGAGCGCCGCGCGCGAAATCACCGCGGCAGGATCGCCCTGCTTGAGCGCATCGGAAAACTCCGCCGATTCCTTCCCGCATCCGCTGTCGCGCAGGAATTCGTAAACATTCACCAATCCGGGGCCGGAAAGGATGCGCTCGTAGCTGACATGCCCGAAGCGCGCTTTCAGGAACCGTATCAACTCGATCTGCAATTCTCCCTGAGGACCAAAGTCGGTGTGCCCGCCTTCGCATGCGAAAACATGGTGCCGGCTTCCGTCCCAGAAAAGCCCGGCCTCTCCTAATCCGGTCCCCGGCGCGATCACGGCCTGGTTGCCCGCCACAGGCCCGCTCACCCGGTTCAATGGAACGAGGTCTCCGGCGGCCAGTGCGCCGATGCCCCAGGCACTGGCTTCGAGATCGTTGATCAGCAGCGTGGCCGGAAGATGAATCTGTTTTGCGAGCCGCGATTGCTCCACCACCCAGGGCAGGTTCGAGGTTTCGACGCGTCCATTGCGCACCGGACCCGCAATCCCGAAACACGCGGCGTCCGGACGTGCCCCAGAATCATCCAGGAACTGGCTCACAATTTCGCCGAGTTCGCGGTGCTCGCGGCTGGGATAGACACGCTCGGACACCATATGCAAGTGCCCGTTCCGGGGTTGAAAATAGGCCAGCCTAGCATGAGTGCCCCCAATATCGCCGGCCAGAATCATTTCTCGAAGTTCCTCCAGCGGCGGCCGTCGCGTTCCAGCAGATCGTCAGCCTCCTTCGGTCCCCAGGTGCCAGATGCGTAGTTGGGAAAATTCCGTGGCGGGAGCGCCTTCCAGAGATCCAGCACCGGATTCACCACAGACCAGCCCGCTTCCACCATATCCGCGCGCTGAAACAGCGTCTGATCGCCGATCATGCAGTCATGCAGCAGTCGCTCGTATCCGGTGCTGGGCTGCTTGCCAAAGTATTCCTGATATTCAAAATTCATGTCCACCGTGCCCAGGCGCATCACCGGACCGGGAACCTTGGCCGCGAATTGCAGCGAGATTCCTTCTTCGGGTTGAATGTGCAGCACCAGTTGGTTCGGCATCAGGTGTTCGACGGGAGTGTCACGGAAGAGCACGAATGGCGCCCGCCGAAACTGTATCACGATATGAGTGTTGCGCACCGGCATTCGCTTTCCTGTGCGCAGATAGAACGGGACGTCCGCCCAGCGCCAGTTGTCAATCAGCAGTTTCATCGCGACGAAAGTCTCGGTGCGCGAATCGGGAGGAACATCGGGTTCCGCGCGGTAGGCCGAGACTCGCTTGCCGTCTTCCGTTCCATCGCCGTACTGGCCGCGCACGCTGCGGCTCAGCACCTCTTCATCGCTCATGGGCTGGATGGCATGCAGAATCTTGGCCTGCTCATCCCGTACCGCGTTGGCATCGAAGGAAATGGGCGGCTCCATGGCGGTGAGGCTGATGAGTTGCATGATGTGGTTCGGGACCATGTCGCGCAAAGAACCGGCGTGATCGAAATAACTTCCGCGTCCTTCCACTCCAACGGTCTCGGCCACCGAGATCTGCACGTGGTCGATATAGCGACGGTTCCAAACGGGCTCAAAAATTCCATTGGCGAAACGGAACGCCATGATGTTCTGCACCGTCTCTTTGCCGAGATAGTGGTCGATGCGGTAGATCTGCTTTTCGTCGGCTTCCTTGAGCAGTTGCTGGTTCAGAGCTTTGGCCGATTCCAGATCGTGCCCGAAGGGTTTCTCGATGACCACCCGCCGCCAGTGGCTGTTATTTTGCTCCATCAATCCGGCGGCAGCGAGTTTTTGTACGATCGACCCGAAATAACTGGGCGCAGTAGCCAGGTAATAGAAGAAATTCTGGTGGGCCGAGTGTTCTTGATCCACCTTGGCGAGAAAGTCCTTGAGTTGCGGATACAGCTTGTCGTCATTGAAATCCCCGGCGAAGTAGTAGAAACGTCGTGCGAACCACTCCCAGAGATCGTCGTCCACGCATTCCCCACAGTAGGCTTTGACGTCATCGTGGACTCTTTTTCGGAACTCATCGTTCGACATCTGGGTGCGCGCAACGCC
Organism: uncultured Acidobacteriaceae bacterium; assembly: GCA_963791515.1. Classification (GTDB taxonomy): domain Bacteria; phylum Acidobacteriota; class Terriglobia; order Terriglobales; family Acidobacteriaceae; genus Sulfotelmatobacter. Next base: position 97,800 of record CAWBSS010000009.1, read on the forward strand.
CACCACGGCAAACTCGCGCGAAAGCAAGCTGGCCCTGGCGAGGTTGTAGAGCGCCGGAATCAGCATGCGTCCGGTCAGATCGCCGGCCGCGCCGAAGATCACCATGACGCAAGGATCGCCCTGCTTGCCGATGCGCGGCGGCGCTGCCGCCGGATGTTCTGCTGGTTCAGCCATGAATAGTTCCTCTGGATCTGCTAGATCCGCTGAGAGAATAGAGCCGCGCCTACGCGGTCTTCTTTGCCTTGCTGGCACCCTGTTCCACGTGCCCGCCGAATTTCTGGCGCATGGCAGAAAGCATCTTCTCCGCGAACGTGTGCTGCTGTCGCGAGCGGAAACGCACGTATAGCGCCGCGGTCAACACATCCGCAGGCACCGCTTCTTCGAGCGCGGCCTGAATTGTCCAGCGCCCTTCGCCCGAATCCTGCACGAATCCTTCGTATTCTGAGAGCGTCGGATTTTCCGTCAGCGCCATAGCCGTCAGGTCGAGCAACCATGAACTGACCACGCTTCCGCGCCGCCACACTTCTGCGATGTCCGGCAGGTTCAGGTCGTAGCGCATGTCCTCCGGCAAATCTTTACTGGTTGCGTTTTTAAAGATGTCGAAGCCTTCCGCATAGGCCTGCATGAGGCCGTACTCAATGCCGTTGTGCACCATCTTCACGAAGTGCCCGGCCCCCGACGGACCGCAGTGAATGTAGCCATCTTCCGCAGTGCCGCCGAGTTTTTCTCTTCCCGGAGTCCGCGGAATGTCGCCCTTGCCCGGCGCCAGCGTTTTAAAAATGGGATCAAGTCGCTGCACCGCTTCTTTTGGGCCGCCAATCATCATGCAGTAACCGCGTTCCAATCCCCACACGCCACCGCTGGTTCCCACGTCGATGTAGTGAATGCCCTTGCCTTTCAGTTCATTCGCCCGCCGCACATCATCTTTGAAATAAGAGTTGCCGCCATCGAGGATGGCGTCGCCGGCCTGCAGGCGTGATGCGAGTTTCTGTACAGTCGCTTCGGTCGCACCACCTGCGGGAACCATGATCCAGATGGCTCGCGGAGGCGTCAGCTTGGCAACCAGATCTTCCAACGAAGTAGAGCTGCCTGCGCCCTCGCCCGCCAACTGCTTCACGGCATCAGCGCTCAGATCCGAAACTACGAGCTGATGTCCGCCACGCATGAGCCGCCGCGTCATATTCGCGCCCATCCGACCCAAACCCACCATTCCCAATTGCATGCTTCGCTCCTTACCGTAGCGCCAGCGTCCCGCCCTCGCTCCTATAATCCACAAGGCTGCTAAAGTGCTTTCTGAACGGCTGCCTGCAAAGCCGCCAGACCCGCCTTCAGATTGCTCCCCAGATGAACCCGCAGCGCACGTCTCCCGCGGTCAGCCAACACTTGGAAATCTCCACGCGCTTGCGCAGCCTTCACGACTCCGAACGTGAATTTCTGTCCCGGAACCGGCAGTTCGACGGAATCGTCGCAAGTCACTTGCAGAAACACTCCCGAGTTCGGTCCACCCTTGTACGCCTGTCCCGTCGAGTGCAGGAAGCGCGGACCGAAGCCTAAACAGGTCGCTAGGCGCTTCTTGTCGCGCACTAAATGCCGCAAACTCTGCAGGCTGGTTTCGTGCTCTGCATTCATCTGGATGTAACCGAGCACCGCGAAGTAATCGCCAGCCTTAATGCGAGCCAGGTGCGCGTTGAGATAGCCAGCAAGCGATTTGTCGTTGCCGGCGCGTTTTGCCAGTTCCGAGGCATTTTTTTCATCGGTGAACAATTTGATGCCGGCGTCCTCAATGATCGGCTTTTCCGCCGGCAGGGAGCCCGTCTTCTCATACTCGGAGGTCAAATTGCGCGTCGCGATCTTGCTGGCTTCGACATCGGGCTGGTTGAAGGCATCGATTCCAATAATCGAGCCCGCGACGGCAGTGGCGATCTCCCAGCGGAAGAATTCCGCACCGAGATCATAAATGTCTGCCATTGTGATCCGCACGACTGGATGCCCGGCCTTCTCGATCGCCGCCACTTTCGCATCCTGATCTGCATCCGTCCCAGACTCCAGCCGAACATAAACGAACACGCGATCGCTGCTGTAAATCTCTGGAGTCGTCAAAGTCTCGCGGTCGACCGGGATGATGCCTTTGCCGACTTTACCGGTCGACTCGGCGAGCAGTTGTTCCAGCCACGCTCCCAGATCTGAAATGCCGGGGGAAGTGATGATCGTAACCTTGTCGCGCCCGGCATTCGCGGCCGTTCCGAGAATGATGCCCAGCACCGCTCCGGGATTTTCTTCGACGGTTACGCTTGCCCCGCAGGCGCGAACCATCTCCGCCGCCCGGGCGAGAAACTTCTTCGTGTCCAGCCCCATCACCGCGGCGGGGACCATGCCGAAGTTCGACAGTGCGGAATATCGTCCGCCAATCGAGGGACGTCCGAAGAAGACATGGAGAAAGCGATCCGCCTCCGCCACCTGCTGCATCTTCGATTCCGGATCGGTGATTGCCATGAAGTGGCTTCCGACTTTCACTGCACCCACAGCTTGCTTCGTGCGCTCAAAAAAATATTGTTTGAAGATGTTAGGTTCGAGCGTGCTGCCCGACTTGCTGGAAACGATAAAGAGCGTCTTCGGAATATCGATCTGATGCTCGAACGCCTTCACCTGCGAGGGATCGGTCGAATCGAGTACGTGCAGGGTAGGGAAGTGAGTGATTCTGCCGAACGTCATGCGCAAGACTTCCGGACACAAGCTTGATCCGCCCATGCCGAGCAGCAATACGTGCTGAAATCCACGGTTCTGAACTTCCTTCGCGATCTTCTGTAGTTGATCGTGCTGGGCGATCTGCTCGTCGACGATATCGAGCCAGCCCAGCCACTTGCTTTCGTCGCTGCCCGTCCAGAGCGTGGCATCGCGCTGCCACAAACGCTGCATGGCTCCACGCGACTGCCAATCGGCAATAGCGGTTTTCACGGTCGTGGCAAGAGATTCCGGCAGGGAAGTCTTCAGTCGGCTCACGATCTATCCTTTTTGCTGCGTGTTCTTCGCGACCGCAGCCAGCAGCTTCTCAAAAGCGTCGGCGAACAACTTGACGCCGTCCTCAGTCAGCTTGTCGGTTACTTCCTTGATCGAAATGCCGGCGCGTGCCAGATCGTCCATCACCTTGCCGGCTCCGGCCACATCTTCGGTGAGGCTATTTCTAAGCCGTCCGTGGTCGCGGAAGGCATCGATGGTTGCCGGCGGCATGGTGTTAACCGTGTCGGGTCCGATCAGTTCCTCTACGTAAATCACATCGCGATAGTTGGGATTCTTCGTGCTCGTGCTGGCCCACAGCACTCGCTGTGTCTGCGCTGCCTTGGCCGCCAAGGCCTGCCAGCGCGGTCCGCTGAAGATACGCTGGTAGCGCTGATACGTAAGCTTGCCGTTGGCAATCGCAATTTTTCCAAGCAGGCTCTTCAACAATGCCTGCTGGTTCGCGTCCGTCGTCGTTTTGAGCTTGTCATTTAACTTGGAATCGACCAGCGTGTCGATGCGACTAATAAAAAAGCTGGCAACACTCGCCATCTTTTTCAGGTTGCCCCCGCGCCCCGCCAGGTCTTCGAGTCCTGCAATGTAGGCCTCGGCGACCTTTTCATAGACTTCCTGTGCGAACAACAACGTAACGTTGATATTGATGCCTTCGCCGATCAACTGCCGGATCGCGGGAAGTCCCTCCGCCGTGCCCGGAACCTTGATCATAACGTTCTCGCGCTTCACCGCCTTCCACAGGCGGCGCGCTTCGTCGATGGTCTCCTGCGTTTTAAGTGCCAGAAGTGGCGAGACCTCCAGGCTGACGTATCCATCGCGGAACTTAGACTCTTCGTACACCGGGCGCAGCGCATCTGCAGCATCCTGAATATCGCGGATGGCGATCTGCTCATAAATCCCGGTCGTGTTCAGATCCTTGCGAGACGCGAGCGAATGCAACACATCGTCATACAACGAACTGTCGCCAATCGCCTTCTCGAAGATGGACGGATTCGAAGTCATTCCCCGCAGTCCGTCTTCCGTAATCAGTTGCGCCAACTTTCCAGTGGTAAACAGATCGCGCCGTATGTAATCGAGCCACATCGACTGACCATAGTTGAGCAATTGCTTCAGCGGATTTTTTGTCGCTTTCGAATTTTCCAGAACTCCAGTTGGCTGCATAGATATTCTCCCCAATCTTCGATTCTGATTTTGTCTGTCCGAACCCACCTTTACTTGCCGGCAATCGCCGCGCGGGCTTCCTTTACGACCGTCTCCACGGTGAATCCGAAATACTTCAACAGATCCTTCAATGGCGCCGAGGCCCCGAATCGATGCATGCCGACGTTGCGTCCTCTGAGGCCGGTGTAACGCGCCCATCCGAAGGTGGACGCCATTTCTACTGAAACCCGCGCGGTCACGTCGGACGGCAGGACGCTCTCTTTATAGGCCGCATCCTGCTGTTCAAAGATTTCCCACGAGGGCATGCTGACCACGCGCGCCTTGACGCCCTCTTCCTTAAGCTTCTCGTACGCGTCCACACACAGCGACACTTCGCTCCCTGTACCCAGCAGAATCACATCCGGCTTCCCCCCGGGCGCATCCGCCAGCACGTAAGCTCCCTTCGCCACACCGGAAGCCGAAGCGTACTTCGAGCGATCCAGAGTTGGAATCGCCTGCCGCGTCAATACCAACGCTACTGGCGAGCTCTGCAAATGCGCAATGATCTTCCACGCCTCCGTCACTTCATTCGCATCGCCCGGACGAAGCACGATCAGATTCGGCATGGCCCGCAACGACGCCAGTTGCTCGATCGGTTGATGCGTCGGTCCATCCTCGCCGACGCCAATGGAGTCGTGCGTGAAGATGAAAATCGACGGACACTCCATCAGCGCTGCCAACCGGATGCTGGCCCGCATGTAATCGCTGAAGTTAAAGAAGGTCGCGCCGAACGCGCGAATGCCCGACACGGTCAGCCCGTTTACGCTCGCCCCCATCACATGCTCACGCACCCCGAAGTGCAAGTTGCGCCCCGCGGGAGTGGCGGCCTGAAAATCTCCCGCACCATCGAACTTCAGTGTGGTCTTGTTCGAGGTCGCTAGATCGGCCGATCCGCCAATGAGCCACGGAATATTCTGCGCCACGGCGTTAAGCACCTTGCCCGAGCTCTCGCGAGTCGCGATACCCTTGGCATCGGCGGGAAACGTTGGTAGGTTTTTGTCCCACCCCGCGGGCAGTTCGTGATGCTGCATGCACCGCAGACGCTCGGTCAGGTCTGGGTACTTCCGCGAGTATTCCGCGAAAACCTCCGACCACTGTGCACGCAGATCGCGCCCGCGCTTCCCGATCCCTTCTCGGAAATGCTCCCGTACGCCATCCGGCACCAGAAACTTTGCGTCTTCCGGCCAGCCGTAGAACCTCTTGGTTAGCTTGACCTCTTCTTCCCCTAGAGGCTCGCCGTGAGCGGCATTGGTGTCCTGTTTGTGGGGGGAACCGTAGCCGATGTGACTATCTACGATGATCAGGGTCGGACGGTCCGTGGTCTTGTGGAAAGTGTCAAACGCCCGTGCCAGCATGGTCAGATCGTTGGCATCAGCCACGCGGGTTACGTTCCATCCATATCCCACAAAACGCGTCGCAACATCTTCGCTGAACGACCAATTGGCCGGGCCATCCAGAGTGATGTGATTGTGGTCGTACATCCAGCAGAGATTCGAAAGTTTCAAATGTCCGGCCAGGGAGGCGGCTTCGCCTCCAATACCCTCCATCAAGTCACCATCCGAACACATAGCGTAGACGTTGAAATCGAAGACTTCGAAACCGGGACGGTTGAAGTTCGCCGCCTGCCATTTGCTTGCAATGGCCATTCCGACGCTGTTACCCACGCCTTGGCCCAGGGGCCCGGTTGTCGTTTCGACACCGGAAGTGATATCAGACTCGGGATGTCCGGGCGTTAGGCTTCCCAACTGCCGGAAGTGCTTGATCTCTTCCATCGGCACTGCGAGTTCCTTCAAAACCTTGCCCTGCTTGTCGACCCGCCGCACCTCGGCCAGATGCAGCATGGCGTAAAGCAGCATAGAGGCGTGGCCGTTGGAGAGCACGAAGCGGTCGCGATTCAGCCAGGTGGGATCAGCGGGATCGAAGCGCAGGAACTCCTGCCACAGACAATAGGTCACCGGGGCCAATCCCATGGGCGCGCCCGGGTGGCCTGAGTTCGCCTGCTGCACCGCGTCAATCGCCAGGGTTCGAATCGTGTTGATGCAAAGCGTGTCCAGTTGCTGTCCCGTTGCCAAAACCTGTTCACTGGCTACCATGCGATTCCGCTCCTCCACTGGGAGATTTCCACCGGCGAGATCAGCCCACAACTAATCAGCCCACAACTAATTAGAGTTTCCGATCACAGAAAGGGTTCACTACGCAGAAAGTGTATCAATTTCTCGGAGGACATGGATTGAGCTACGGTGAAAAACCGGAAGAGATCGGAGAATTACTTTACTTCAAAAGTTTGAGGTATGTGCTTTCGCTTTGGGACGCCCGGGTCGTCTCCTGCACGAACTTGACGAACTGCCGCAGACTTTCGCGTTCGGTCGGTACCATTCCGTCGAAACGAACGCGAACTCCGTTCGCGGGGCCGCTGCGTGTAACCACGCCGCTCAGCGCAAACCCTTTCACCCAGATCTTCCCATTTGGCACCCACAGGCCGATTTCCACTTTCGCGCCGGGCTTGACCGGGCTTGCCGTTTCAACCAGACATCCACCCACACTCGTGTTGGAAAGGTTGCCCCAGATTGAACTCGGTGTCTCGTCGACACGAAGTTCGACTGCGACAAAGCACTTGATTCGCGGATTCCGACGGCGGTCGCTTCCCCAGTTCGGACTGAACAAATCGGGTGCAAACGGAGGTGTGGTTAACGTAGGAGTCGGAAATGGCTGTGGCGCAGGAACTGATTTTGCCCCAGACTTCTCGGCCGGCGAGGAGCCAGCCTTTATCTGACGCATAGCCGTAAGCAGCGCCTCTTCCCGTTTCCCAACCGGGGCTTCGCGGTAGGCCTGCAGCAGCGTTCCGACGTGCCGGACAAGGTCCGGATCGGACAATATTCGAGTCCAGTCAGTTCCTGTTGCTGCACTCATCAAACACACTCTTTCGTTCTTGTAGTCTAGGGCTCTCGACTAGCTTGAACCGATGGTCACCTTCATTCAAGATGACCTAAGTCACAGCATGGAGGTTTCTGGCGTGTCAGAGGGCTTCCCATCCAGAACGAGCGCGGTCCAGACCTGCGCGCTCCAAACCTGTGCGATCTAAGGGCTTCCCGGGCTACGATGACATGCTTCCGGATGTCCAAGACTTCCTGTTTTTAACGCGGGGTCTAGGTATTTCACTGAGCTTCGAACGCAAGTTGGACCACCTCAGTGGTCTCGTTTTGAGTCGGCTCAAATTTCCATTTTCCGACAGCGTTCTTCCCCGCGACTCTTTTAGATTATCGGGGCTGGCTGCCGGCGGGCAGAGCACCGAAGTTATTGAACCTTGGGTTCAGTCCGCCGTTGGAATCCCATCTTCGACCGTTATTCGGGATGAGGTCCCAAGGATGGGGATGAGACCCGGTGTCAATCCAGCAGAATCGTTTGCATCTCAAACCCCCGCAAACGAATCAAATCGGACGAGTTATGCTAGAGACGAGGAAGAGCGTTACGGGTCTTTCCGTAGGTACCGAACGTTCCCACAATCAGAATGCGTTGCTCATTGATAGTTTCCCGAACGGTCATTTTCGCTCTTTTTATTCTGCTTGCTACCCTAAGCCTGCTGGCTCAGGCTACGGGCGGAGCCTCTCCGGCTCCGAACGTTTCCCTCCCCGGCCAGCAAAATCCGTTTTTGGGCAGCGCCCCCGAAGGCAAGGCCACTGCGGATGTTTTGCAAATTGACTTCAAGGACGCGATTGATCGGGGCCTGCGGAACAATCTGGGTTTGCTGTTGGCTTCTGACCAGACCCAGATGGCGCGGGGGGAAAGATGGAAGGAACTGAGCGAACTGCTGCCCAACGTCAGCGCGCATGTGCTAGAGAATGTACAAACCCAGAGTCTCGCGGCGCTTGGGTTCAACAAGCTTTTACCACTGCTCAGCGCTCCAGGGAGTAACACGGGCGCTTTTCCGCGCGTGGTACCTGCCTTTAACTACTTCGACGCGCGCGCTTCTCTTAGCCAGTCGCTTTTCAATTTCAGGAATCTCGAGCGAGAACGTTCTGCTTCGGAAAGCCTGAAGGCCTCGCAATTCAGTTACAAAGACGCGCGGGAGATGGTCGTGCTTGCAGTGGGCAACTCCTATTTGCAGGCCATTGCTGCCGGGGCTCGCGTGGAAACTACGGAAGCCCAGGTTAAGAGCGCTCAGGCTCTTTACGATAAGGCCGCCGACCAACTGAAGGCAGGACTGAGTCCAGCCATCGATGCACTGCGCTCGCAGGTCGAACTTCAAACCCGCCAGCAGCAACTGATCGTTGCCCGCAACGATCTGGCCAAGCTCAAATTGAACGTGGCGCGGATCATCGGACTGCCGCCGGGACAGGAATTTGTCCTCACCGAGAAAGCGCCCTACCAGGCATTGACGCCTCTGCCGCTTGACACATATCTGCAACGCGCCTACGCCGCGCGCTCCGACTATCAGGCGGCGGTCGCACAAGTGCGGGCCGCAGAACTTTCGCGCAGTGCCGCCGCGGCAGGGCGTTATCCGACGATCGACATCAACGCGAATCTCGGCGACATTGGTGTCAACCCCGCCCAATCGAATGGTACCTGGCAGGTGAACGGCGGCATTAGCATCCCGATCTTCGCCGGAAATCGGGTTCACAGTGATGTACTGGAAGCCGATGCTCAATTGAAGCAAGCGCGCTCGCAACTTGGAGATCTGCGCGGCCGTATCGACTATGAGGTCCGCTCCGCGCTGCTTGATCTGAACGCTGCCGCTGAGCAGGTGGGAGTGGCCAGTAGTTCTGTCGACTTGGCGGACCAGGCGCTTACACAATCACAAGATCGTTTCACCGCAGGTGTGGCCGACAACCTGGAAGTAGTGCAGGCGCAGGAGGCCGTCGCCAGCGCTCATGAGAGTTACATTCAAAGCCTTTATTTCCACAATCTTTCGAAAGTCGAACTGGCGTACGCCATCGGCAACGCGGAACAGGGCGTCAAACAATATTTGAAAGGCAATCAATAATCGTATGGAGCAAACTACAACACAGAGTCCGCCCGCCAAAGGCGAAAAAGCTCAAGCCGAAAAGCCGGCGAACAGCACCAAGCCGTTACCCGCCACTGAGGAGGATTTTCACACCAATCCGTCCCGCACGCAGAGTTCCGGATTCCGGATCGGGGTGGTGATTGCAGTCCTTGTTGTTCTGATCGCCGGTTTCTTCGCCTATCGTTACTTCACCAGTTATGAATCGACCGACGATGCCCAGGTCGATGGCCACGTCAATTCCGTCAGTGCTCGCGTCTCCGGTCACGTCATCAAACTCAACGTCGAGGACAATCAATACGTGCAGGCTGGAACGGTGCTGGTAGAAATCGACCAGGCGGACTATCAAGTGGCCTACGAGCGCGCTAAGGCGGACTTTGACGACGCTCAGGCAGCCGCAGTTGCCGCCGGAGTGAGCGTTCCGATCACCTCCGTCAACACCAGTAGCCAGGTTTCGGCGACCGAAGCCGACGTGAACAGTGCTCGCGCGGGCATACAGGTTGCCAAACAACAGTTTGAAGCAGCCAAGGCCCAACTGCAAGAAGCTGAAGCCAATAATGTGAAGGCGCAGAACGATCTCGCGCGCTACAAGCAGTTAGTCGACAAGCAGGAGATTTCCCAGCAGCAGTACGACCAGGCCACCGCCGCTGCCCAGGCAAGTGCCGCGGGCGTCGAAGCGGCGCGCGCCAGCGCCGACGCAGCGCAACAGCAGGTCACACAGGCTCAAGGCAAACTCGTCCAGGCGCGGGCAAATTCGGCTTACGCCAACACCGCCCCCAAGCAGATGCAAATCATACACGCCAAAGCCACATCCGCTTTGGCCGAAGCGCAGCGCAAGAAAGCGGATCTCGACCAGGCCGCACTGAACCTCCAGTACACAAAAATTGTTGCGCCAGTGAACGGCGTCGTCAGCAATCGTACCGTGGAAGTTGGGCAGAACGTCGCCCCCGGCCAGGAACTGATGAAGATCATCAACCTCGACGACGTTTGGATCACGGCGAACTTCAAAGAAACGCAGCTTCGGCAAATGAAGGTCGGCCAGCGCGTCACCATGGATGTTGACGCCAACGGCAGAACCTACAACGGCAAGGTGGATAGCGTTGCCGGAGCCAGTGGCGCCCGCTTCAGCCTGCTGCCTCCGGAAAACGCCACGGGAAATTACGTGAAAGTGGTGCAGCGCATCCCGGTCAAGATCGTGCTGGATCCCGGTGCGAACAATGATCACCAGTTGCGTCCCGGCATGTCGGTAACGCCCAAGGCCTGGATCCGCTAATGGGCGCGGCCACCGCAACCATGGATCAGGCCGATGCCTGGCGTCCTGCAGTCAATCCGTGGATAATCGCGCTGGCGGTCACGCTGGCGACGTTTATGGAGGTGCTCGACACTTCCATCGCCAATGTCGCTCTGCCGCACATTGCAGGAAGTCTCTCGGCAGGCCAGGACGAAAGCACCTGGGTCCTGACCTCCTATCTTGTTTCGAACGCGATCGTTCTTCCTCTCAGCGGCTGGCTGTCGTCCATCGTCGGCCGCAAGAACTTTTACATGGGTTGCGTCGCCCTGTTCACCATAAGTTCGTTCTTGTGCGGGCTCGCTCCGAACCTGGCCACGCTCATCGTCTGCCGGATTCTGCAGGGCGCCGGCGGCGGTGGATTGCAGCCCAGCGAACAGGCCATCTTGGCCGATACATTTCCTCCCGCCAAGCGTGGGATGGCTTTCGCCGTTTATGGTGTTGCTGTGGTCACTGCGCCCGCGATTGGACCCACTCTCGGCGGATGGATTACCGACAATTTCACCTGGCGCTGGATTTTCTTCATCAACATCCCGGTCGGCATCCTCTCCCTCCTGCTCACCTCGAGATTGATTCAGGACCCGCCCTACTTGAAGCGCCGCAAGCTCAGCGAAACCAGGATTGACTACATCGGCCTTGGCTTCGTCGCGCTTGGGCTGGGGACGCTGCAGATCGTGCTCGACAAAGGCCAGCGTGAAGACTGGTTCGAGTCTCACTTCATCGTGATTCTTTCGCTGATCTGCGTGGCCTCGCTGATCTTCGTCGTCATCTGGGAATGGAGGCACAAGGATCCCATCATCGACTTGCACTTGTTCCGCGATCGCACCTTCGGCATTTCGAACCTGCTGATGTTCATGCTGGGATTCGCGCTGCTGGGCAGCACTTTGCTTCTGCCGCTATTCATGCAGACTATGCTCGGCTATACGGCCCAGCAGTCCGGAATGGCGCTGATGCCCGGCGGATTTGCGATCATGCTGCTATTGCCCTTGGTCGGATTTCTCTTATCGCGCTACAGCCCGCGCTGGCTGCTGGTCTTCGGTCTGGTCGTGCTTTCAGCGTCGCTGTTTAATATGACCCGCTTTGACCTGCAAATCGACTTCCGTACCGCCGCTGTTGCCCGCATCTTTCAGGCAGTGGGCATGGCCTTCTTGTTCGTTCCCATTAACACGGCTGCGTATGCGTTCCTGCCGCGCGAGAAGAACAACGCAGCTTCTGGGCTGATGAATCTGGCGCGCAACATAGGCGGAAGTGTGGGCATTTCCGTGGTCACCACTTTGCTCGACCGCCGCAGCCAGGTGCATATGACCGATTTATCCAGTCACCTGAGCCAATCTAACCCGGCACTGCGGTCGATGATCCAGGGAGCTTCGCGTGCCATGCAGGCCCACGGTGCCACTGCGGCGGGGGCAACACGGCAGGCTTACGCTCTAATCCAAGGTGCGGTGGAGCGGCAGGCCATCATGCTGTCTTATATCGATTGCTTCTGGTTTCTCGGTGTGGCCATTATGGCGATGATTCCCATGGTGTTCCTGATGAAAAAGTCCAAGCCGGGCGGCGGAATGGCAGTACACTAAACGTAGCCATGTTTCGCCTCATTACCATCGAGCGCGAGTACGGCTGCGGCGCGGCCGCCATCGCCGCGCAACTGGCCGAACACCTGGGCTGGAAGCTTTGGGACCAGTTGCTCACCGAGGAAATTGCCCGTCTCGCCAAGGTTGATCCCTCTGCCGTAATGCGCTGCGACGAGCGCATGGATAGCCGCTTTCACCGCCTTGCGAAATCCTTCTGGCGCGGCAGTTACGAACGCAGCTCCGCTCTGGGCAATCAGATGTTCGATACCGACCGCATGACGTCGATGATGCAGGAGACGATGAACAAAATTGGCCGGGAAGGGAATGCGGTCGTTGTGGGTCGCGGCGCCCCGTATTTACTGCGCGAGAATCCCGACGCGTTCCATGTCTTTCTCTACGCTCCGCGCTCCGAGAAAATCCGACGCATCATCGCAGATGGTCATAGCGAAGAAGATGCCATCGAACGGGTCGATTCCGTCGATCGCGAGCGCATTGCGTACGTAAAGCACTATTTCAACGCCGACTGGCCCACTCGTTCCCTCTATCACGTGATGCTCAACACTGCCGTGGGAAACGAGCCGGTTATCCAGACGATCCTGGACACCATGCGCCTGGTTGAGGGCCGGCCCAAGGCTACGGACTACGAGAATCCAAGCGTGTCCGCGTCCTCTCGATAATTCGCCAGTACGAAGTGTGGCTTTACGTGCTGCCGGGTCTTCCTTGCGCAGCCTGTGGCCGGACCGGACGCTGCGGCGCAGGGCAGCAGTCGTTCTCACAAATATCCTGCCGCGGCCCGAGGGATCCTAGCGCACGCCGCTCCACGCCCGGACTTGTACGCTCAAGGATCAATTCACGAATCATCCCGATGAACTTGGGATGGACGCCTACCGTCTTCGCTCGCACCATCGGCAACGCCAGCGAATTGCAAAGCTGCTGCGCCTCGATGTCCAGGTCATACAGCACTTCCATATGATCGGAAATAAAACTGATCGGGGCCAGCACGACAGCGCCGGCTAGATTGCGCGCCTTCACCTCGCGCAGGTAGTCCAGAATATCCGGCTCCAGCCACGCATGCCCCGGCGCACCACTACGGCTCTGATACACGAGAGCGTCGTTGGCGACGCCCACCCTGGCCGAGACAAGCTTTCTCACTTCTTCCAGTTGGCGGACATAGTCGCAGGTATTCGCCATCGCGAGCGGGATACTATGTGCGGTGTAGGCGATCTGAACATTGTGGCGCGCATCCGCTGGGACCTGCGACAGTGCGTCGCGCAGCCGATCCTCAGTAGCCTCAACGAATCCCGGATGGTTGAAGAATGCGCGCAGCTTGTCGACCTCCGGCGCCCCCGGACCAATTTCATTCTGCGCGCGAACAATGTCTTCACGGTATTGCCGGCATCCGGAATAGGAACTGTACGCCGAAGTCACGAAAGCAAGCGCTCGCCGGATCCCGTCCTGCCTCATCTGCTGCAAGGCTTCCGCCAGCATTGGATGCCAGTTGCGATTTCCCCAATACACAGGCAACTTGGGGCCGTGCTGCGTCAGTTCGTTCTCCAGAGACCCGATCAGTTCCCGGGTTTGCTGGTTGATCGGGCTCTTGCCGCCGAAGTGGTAATAATGCTCAGCGACCGCCAGCATGCGCTCGCGCGGAACATTCCTTCCGCGCAGCACGTTTTCCAGAAACGGAATCACATCTTCCGGCGACTCAGGCCCACCGAAAGAGACAACAAGAACGGCATCGTAGTTCATTTCGTTGTTTCAGAGGCAAGAGCAACGGAAGATGCGTGTACTTTCAGACGCTTCGCCAGACTAAGTACCGAACCTGAGCTTCACAGGGTTGCAGCGAACTGTTCGTCAGACCGCCCGATTAGACTCGCGATGCGATCCGGCTAGAAAACTCGCGCGGCGCGTGCACCGAGACCCCTATTTACCGCCCGCAGGGGACGCAGAAGGCACGACTCGAGCTGCCGGAGTTATCGACACGGGCCGATCCAGCGCAATATCCATCTCGGTAAACCGGGGTATCATTACGTCCCGACCGTGGCGCGACACCATAAATATTCCTGAAACACAACTCGCAGCGATTCGTCCCACACCTGCTGTGGAAGCGTCGGTCGCCGTTGAGACGATAGCCTCAACAATCAGCTGAAGTGCGTCATCCGCTTCTTTGGCCAGGCCTGCAGTCACTCCGATATTAATCGCCATCCACGCCGCGCCGGGATGTTCGCCTCGGAGCTGTCCTTCGGCGTCAATCTTCGTGTGCGACCTTCGGTCTAATTCCGCGCCCGCAAGCGACGCGGTGATGAGTATGAGGTTCCCACCCGGCAGGGTCAAGCCAGTGAATGACAGGGATAACGATCCCGCTCGGCTCCCCCAGCGCGGTGGAGTCCTTTTCACAACTTTGCCTTCAATCAAGCTGCCTGCGGGCAGGACAACGCGCGAATTCAACAACACGGGTTCGAGCAAACGCGCAGGCACCACATCCCCAGGCTTACTCTTCGACGCGCTCACGTCGCCCAACAGAAGGATCTTGCACTGCGTTCCGGTGGGAAGATCTGCCGGGGATGGAGTAGCGCCCGGTGCAGCCGTCTCAGACTCTGCTCCTTCAGCTTTGCTCGCGAGCCCGGGCGCAGAAGAGTTGATGCCAAAGGCCTCCAGCACCATGACTGGTGCGACGGGCTGCTTTACGTTTGAGTGGCTCACGTCGACCGTGTCGTGTTCCTCGCCCGACTGTTGTCCTGATTTTTTTTTCTTCGCCTGGGCGTGTACCTCCCGTTTGCGGCTCACTGCAATCAGAGACACCTGAAACGAGGTCTCGCCTTCGGTTTGTGACACCGTGGCACTCTTGAAGACGGGGTAATTCTCGTGGCGCGGTGTAAAAGCGTTGACCACCCACGGCCAGTGATCATTCCGGGGTCGGCGTCTTCTCTCCAGATGATCGACGGTGAGCCGCACGTGGTTTCCGGCAGAGAATATTTCGCGATCTGCGGAGTAAACATCCCTCGCCAGGACGCCCTGCACGATGTCGCCGGGCTTCAACCTCGACAACTTTATTCGATCGGCGAGCCGCACCTTGACGTACACGCCAGAGTCGGCGGATGCCGGCCGCTGAGGAGCTCCGCTCTTGCCGTCAGACGCTTGAGAAAATGTTGGGACGATGGCTATTGCCGCTGCCAGCAGCGCCGCCGCTAACGCGTTCATCCGTCCTGCACCCTTACCGTTAGTGTTCCCAATTCGTAGAGGCACTGCTTAACCCCTTTTTTCGCCGATGGCGGCGATCGCAGCGGCCAAGCGGGTGTCGGTTGCAGCTTTATCAGAGAATCTGGTGCGCCCGGAGAGATTCGAACTCCCGACCTGTTGCTCCGGAGTGTAATCCAGGAGGATTCTAACACCGTGGCCGCCTTGCTTTTCTGCGATTTACGAATCCGGCCAATCGGGGAAATCTGCCTGGTTCTGCTCCCAAAGTAAGTGCAATGGGGAGTGGCTTCCAAGGAACTGCCCCGCGATGCTGAACCGTTTAGTTATGCGGCCTGGGGTTCAATGGGAACAAGCTCGTAGCCCAGTTGTTTGGCTTGCCGTTTAAGTTTTGCTTGCAACTTTTTCTCCCTCTGGGCGTCTCTGGCATCCCAAATGGTCTCGTCATATTCGACTTGGTTTTTGATCATGGTGTAAAAGATCACTGCGATCTTATGGGCGGTTGCCATGGTGGCAGCTTGGGGGCCCAGCTTGGCTTTCATTCGACGCAGGTAGTTGCCCAAGGGCGTGAGGCTGCGATGGAGGGCATAAGCGGCCATGCGGAATAAATGGCCAGCCCGGTTCTTGACCCTTCGGGCTCCACGCCACAACAGCTTCCCGCCGCTGATGTCGTTGTCCGGACAGAGTGCAAGCCAGGAAACAAAGTGTGCTGCGCTGGGCCACCGCGACATGTCGCGGCCGACCTCACTGAACAGGGGCAACGCGTTTTCCTCTAAGCCTGGAATTTGACTGACATCGACTCCGAAGAGTTTATAGGCTTCGGTACGCAGATCGAACTCTGGGTGGGGATGTCCGTTCTTCCTTCTCCTTTTGCTTCCAGCTCGATTTCGTTTCCGGTCCGGTGGTAACGGTCTTTCCCCGGGGTCGATGCGCGGCGCGAACCCCTGCAGCATCTTCTCGATTTCCAGATCGCAGTTTACGATCTGTTGCTGATAGATGCGGTACAGATCACGCGATTGACCGAGGGTAAACAGATGCTCGGGCCGCCAGTTGCCTTCCAGTGATTTTCGGATAGTCTCGGTGTCGGCTTTGATGTGTGGATCCCGCAGCTTGGCGAGCTCTGCGCCGTCCCGTTGTCCAGCCAGAATGGCGTCCACAATGGCACGGCCCGTCGACCCGGTGATGTCACTGATGACATGATGGATTTGCAGGTTCATTTGCGTCAGCGCCTTGTGCATGTGCTGCACGTGTTGACTGGCCGCTGCGACCAATTCGTTCCGGTGCCGCAGTATGGTCCGCACAGCGCAGACGTCCTGCCCCGGCCGAAATGCAGCTCGCAGTAATCCCACGGAGTGCAGAAACTGTAACCATTGGCATTCGTGCCAGTCGGTGCGCCGTCCGGGTACGTTCTTCATGTGGCGGGCATTCACTAAACAGGGGCGGATGCCTCGTTGTTCGAGAATCTCGAACAGTGGAATCCAATACACTCCAGTGGATTCCAGCGCCACCGTCGTCACCCCGCACTGCTCGAGCCAATCGGTTAAGCGCTCCAGATCTTCGGTGAAGGTTGCGAATACCCGCACTGGTTTCTCGTCCCGCCCTGGAGGTACGGCTACAAACATTTCTCGTGCGCCAACGTCGATACCGGCCGCATTCGGCTCCAACACCGGCCGGTCTTCCAAACACATTCCTTTGTTTCGTCTCCGCCGCTTGGATTTCGCTTTCGGCGGCTGCAGATTATCGCCCTGTTTCTTGTTCACGGTTGCTCGCTTTCTGAGCTGCAAGCAACGGCCAAGCTGCGCAATCGAAGGTACTCTTCCAATCGGAATCAGTTGGCTTGCGCCAACTGTTAACCACTGCTCTGCGCACGAAACTTGGAGCCACGCTGTTGTTCGGTGTCCGAAAACCCACCACTGACACTACGGCCTACTTCCATTGCCTGTCGCTCCATCTCAGGATGCAGAAATGGGGCGGCCAAGACAAGTTCCTTTCCGCTTTGCCCCGACCACCGGCCGGGCCCTACGCTGTTGAAAAACTCCATTTTCTCCAAAACAGCCGAAATTTGGGGGATAGAAAATGTCTAGGAAAATCGAGAAAGTCGTTTGCAGGGCTTCCTAATGCAAAGTTTTTTCGGCCATTTTCCGGCGAGTGAGTTTTTCAACAGCCACGGGATTTTACGTCAACTATCGGACTGTCGGAACTGCATTGCACTGGGATAGTTTCCTGCGTTGGGGACTGGACATTCGGCCAAAAGGACGAGGACTGAGTGGAAACTGTGGTGATTGCTCCGGGGGACGCCGGAACCGCCGGCAGGACGCTGAAAACTATGTTCATGCCGTATGGCTCCAGATCGAACTCTTGTAGGCAGCGCCGGTCAACAATGTCGTAGAGGGCGAGATGCGTGGCCTTTTCCATCATCCCCGGACGAAAGACATTCTTGACCCAGAGGACATTTTCTCGGAATTTGGTTTTTCGAACCCGCGTGAAGCCTACCCAAATTCTTCTTTCATCGAGCGGCAGAATGCCTCGGCACCAGCCCAATAGAGCGTCACTGCCGTTGATCTGCTTCAGATCGACAATCTCGTCCACCTGCAAGGTGCGAGGGTTGGCAATCACGATCCTTCCATCGACTGTTGTGAAGTAAATTCGGTCTCCGCAAATCAGGCCGTCGTGCGGTGACTGTACTGCGATATCAATTCGCTTGCTGCGGTGGTCGAGGCAGATGGCGTCGCGCTGCTTAAAGCGCGTGACCCAGGTTTCGCCATTGAGCTCGAACACGAAATTTGGATGCGATTGGTGCGGCTTGGTGCTGTCGACCTTCCGATAATCGATATCGCGAGAAAAGCGCGACCAGAGCTCCTCATCCAGCACGGCCCACTCCGACAACACCTCGCCCTGCAAGGTGAACTTTACGACCATATCGAGCCCGGTGTTGGCCACCAGGAGATTGCCATCCGACGTGGGAGTCACGTGATGGACATCATTCAGGGCCGGGAACGAAACATAACCAGTCTGCTGGAATTCCGGCAGACTGAAAATCAGCACTTCGGTGGCAGTACAGGCATACAAAGTGTTGCCAACGATCGTTCCCGCCTTGAATACCATGGACGAGTGTTCATGAGCTCGCACCTCAGAGGGACTCCTGTATTCAACGCAGCTGCGCACGCTCCCGCTTTTGAGATCAAGTTCCAGGATTAAGGCAGATTCGTAGAGATTCCACTCATCCTCGTTCTTTATCAGCAGATTTCGCTGTCGCGCGCCCAGCGCGTATAGGCGATCCATGTTCTGGATTATCCGTCGTGTCTGTGGCCTTTGAGGTTAATGGGATGTGAATAATAAGTGAAGAACCTGTAAACCAGCCTCGAACTTCAGTCTGCGTTTGGATTTGTGCCCGCATGTGGGGCAAATCGGAAATAATCCAACAACGGAAAAGCCAAGGGGGCTGGGAGATTTGTTTGAATGGTTTACGAAATCAGCGTTATCACAACTTTGCGCTTTTTGTTCGCCAGATAGGCGAAAGGAAAGCGCAAACTTGTGCTATAGCGATGTTAGGTACGGTTACAGTTTGGAAATCAAACTGTAACAGTACCGGAGATTCGGTACGAATTCCAAGCCAGAGGTGATGATCACTTTTGAGCATTTCGTTCTGGAGCGGTTCGAACCGAACATTCTCCCGACGATTCGCTTCTCGACTCAGCGTCTCTATCGCTCTTTAAGCCGCAAGCACTTGCTGCCCTTTTTCGGCAGGATGCGCTTGTCAGAAATCGGAGCCGCAGACGTGCAAATGTTTTTGACGGAGACCGCGAAGCGAGTGGCACCCCGGACGGTGCTGTCGCTGCGGAATCGACTGTCCAAGATATTTTCCGTTGCGGTCCGCTGGGGCTACGTGCAGTCAAACCCCGTCAAGGGGGCCCAAGTTTCCGAGCTGACCGACGTTCGGAAGCGAATGGCCCTAGCCCGCAAAGCAGTTTTGGGCATTGTCTCGGGAGCTCGTCGGAACCCTACCGCACGATGGCGCTGGTGGCGGTTCTCTCTGGGATGCGATCCGGGGAGATCTTCGGCCTGCGCTGGAGGTACGTGGATTTCGAGGAGCGTTCCATTCTGGTGGCGGAGACGGTCTACCAGGGCCGTTCTTCGATGCCCAAAACCAGGGCTTCCAATCGCAAGGTCTTCATCCAGGACTTAGCTTTGGAAGCTCTGCAGCGGTTGAAGTCATCCGAAGTCGGACCCGACGATTTTGTATTCTGTACGTCGAGGGGCACGCCTTTCAACCCCAACAACGTCCGGAATCGAGTCCTGATTCCAGCTTGCCGAAAGGCGGGCCTCCCGCTCATTGGCTGGCATGACATGCGGCGCACCTTCGCTACCTGGTCGAATCCTACCGGGGAGAGCCTGAAGGCGCTGCAGACGCAACTAGGACACACCGATTCGCGGCTAACGCTGCGGGTTTATACCCAGCCGATGCCGGAAGCGCAACGGCAACTGGCGAGCAAAGTGGAAAGGGTTTTGCTCCCAGTTGCGCCCAACTTCGGCACTCCCTGAAATGGCTCGGAGGGGGTAATCCAGTGAAACCAAACAAGAAGATCTGGTGCGCCCGGAGAGATTCGAACTCCCGACCTGTTGCTCCGGAGGCAACCGCTCTATCCAGCTGAGCTACGGGCGCGCACGGATGTTTACAGTCTACATGGGGAAGGGAAATGGCTTCAACGCCACCTTGCCCGCGGATTAGCCGAAAGGCGGCTGGAAAGCCCATGCCAACGGGTCACGAAGGCACCTCGCAACACCAGCCGCAACCGCCGACTTGGTAGCACTGTCATGGAAGAAGAACCGCGCCTGCAGCGCGTAGCCTGACAGGCGCGGTTCGGTCAGATTTTCCCTGGGAGAATCCCTGCTAATAGCGGTCGCGGCGCCCGCCACCACCGCCGCCCCGGCCGCCACGATCTCCGCGATCCCGGCCACCCCCGCCTCCACCACCGCCACCACTGCGTTCAGTCTTGGGCCGCGCTTCGTTGACATTGATCGTGCGCCCGCCCACTGAGGAGCCATTCAAGGCGGTGATCGCCTTGTCGCCGTCTTCGTTGCTGGCCATCTCCACGAAGCCGAAACCACGAGAGCGCCCGGTGTCCCGGTCCGTCATGATGCTCACGCGGTCCACTTGTCCGAAAGGTTCAAAAAGCGTCCGGAGCTCGTCTTCGTTTGTATTGAAGCTCAGATTCCCCACGAAAATATTCTTCACGCGTCTGCCTCTGCATTGAGCTGTCGAAAGTGCGAGCAATTCGGCGGACTTGGCAGGTCGGGTGGGCCGTTCCTGAAAATCGAGACCGGAGCTGGCGAACAGTCAAATGCGGCGAGCAGTATAGCAGGTTTTTTGAAACCAGCTTGTTAAATTGATTTTAAAATGAGTAGCTTGGCCCGGTCGCGAACAGCTAGCACTCGTCCACCTTCCAGTATCCCTCAGGGTGGAATCCCATCTGCAGCAGCCGGTTCTTGGGATCGTGTCTCTTCCCACAACCGGGACAGACCAGATAGCGGCTCCAGGCGGTACCTTGATGATCGTAGTTCTCAGCTACCGCAAACGTTGTCCCGCAACTGCAGGGGACCAGGAACATGCGCAGCGGCGCCTTACTTTTCGCACTCTTTTCGGACTTGCGCTGGCGCGTCACGACTCCTCGACAGTTGCGAATGAGCTCTTCTTGCGTTTATTCGACTGCAGGGTTTTCTTGCGAAGCCGCAGCGACTTGGGAGTAATTTCCACGAACTCATCGTCGGCGATGAATTCGATGGCCTGCTCCAGATTCAATGGCCGGAAGGGCACCAGGCGAATCGCCTCATCCGCCGTCGAAGCGCGCATGTTCGTCAGCTTCTTCTCCCGCACAGCATTCACATCGAGATCTGTATCCTTGGCGTTTTCCCCGATGATCATGCCTTCGTACAGTTCCACGCCCGGTCCCACGAAAAGTTCTCCACGCTCCTGCAGGCCCCACAGAGCGTACGCCGTCGACACGCCGCCGCGATCGGCGATCAGCGCGCCCGTGAGCCGGTGAGGAATCTCGCCTTGCCATTCGGTATACCCGTCAAACAGCGCGTTCATCACGATGGTTCCGCGCGTGTCCGTGAGCAACTGGCTGCGCAGCCCGATCAATCCACGGCTGGGCACGCGGAACTCGATCCGCACCCGTCCGTAGCCGTGATTGTGCATGTTGGTGACTTCGCCTTTGCGTGACCCGAGTTGCTCCATCACCACGCCGACGAAATCTTCTGGCACGTCCACCGTGAGATGTTCGACCGGTTCCATCAACTTGCCATCGATGCGCTTGGTGACAATCTCTGGCTTGCCCACCATCAGTTCGTAGCCTTCGCGCCGCATCATCTCAATCAGGATGGAAAGTTGCAGCTCGCCGCGACCCAGCACCTTGAACGAATCCGTGGTGCCCGTGTCCTCGACCCGCAAAGAAACATTGGTCAGAAGCTCTTTTTCCAGCCGCTCCCGCAAATTGCGCGACGTGACGTAGCTGCCGTCCTTCCCGGCAAAAGGCGAGGTGTTGACCGTGAACAACATGGCAATCGTGGGCTCATCGATTGCGATGTGAGGCAGAGGAGCGGGGTTCTCGGCTTCGGTAATGGTCTCGCCGATGGTGATTCCTTCGACCCCCGCGACCGCAATGATGTCCCCCAATTCCGTTTCGGTAATGTCGGTCCGCTTCAGTCCCGAGAAGGAAAATAATTTTGTGATCTTGGTTTTGTGCAACGTTCCGTCGAGCTTGGCGATGGCGACTTCCTCGCCCGTGAACATTTTTCCGTTGAACACGCGCGCGATCGCCAGCCGTCCCAGATAGTCGCTGTAGTCCAGGTTCGCCACCAGAATTTGCAGCGGCCCCGATGCGTCCCCCTTGGGGTGAGGAATCGTCTTCAGGATCGCATCGAACAGCGGCCGTAAATTCTCGCCGCCGCCCTTGATGTCCGTGGTCGCCGTGCCCGTCTTGGCATTCGTGTAGAGCACGGGGAAATCGATCTGGTCTTCTTTCGCGTCCAGATCGATAAACAGGTCGTAGATTTCGTTCAGCACTTCCTGAGGGCGCGCGTCCGAGCGATCAATCTTGTTGATCACAACAATGGGCGGCAGCTTGGCTTCCAGGGCCTTGCTCAGGACGTAGCGCGTCTGGGGCAGCGGGCCCTCGCTGGCATCCACCAACAGCATGACGCCGTCCACCATCTTGAGCGCGCGCTCCACCTCGCCTCCGAAGTCGCTGTGGCCGGGCGTATCCACGATGTTGATCTTCACGTCGTGATAAAAGATCGCGGTGTTCTTGGCCAGGATCGTGATGCCGCGCTCCCGCTCCAGTTCGTTCGAATCCATCACTCGTTCGACGTGGTGTTCGTTGGAGCGAAACGTGCCGCTTTGTTGCAGCATGGCGTCGACCAGCGTGGTTTTGCCGTGGTCAACGTGCGCGATGATTGCGATATTGCGAATGCCTGAACTCAAAAAGGATCCTTCCCGAAATAGTTGTCTACTACCACTTTACTATGGGGAAGATGAAACCACCACGAAAGACGCCGCGGCTGAAAGATTAGTGCCGGCATGATCTAGGATCGTGCGGATCACTCGGGCAGCAGTTCACCGGTCCTGCAACGCGATGCTTTCGACGAGATCGGCTCCGATCTCCGCGCTTCCTTCGGCTCGCACCCGCAGGCGGTACCAGAAAACTATCGTCACAAGGGAAAAGATAAAGATGATGGTCGACACCGCATTGATCTCTGGCGTGATGCCCCGCCGCAGCCTTCCCCAGATTTCCAGCGGCAGCGTGTTGTCGCGGCCGATGAGGAAGAAGCTGACCGCGATCTCGTCCATCGAGAGCGTAAAAATCAGCAGCGCCGCGCCAATGATCGGCAGCTTCAAATTCGGCACCGTCACGCGCCAGAACGTTTGCCAGTAGTTCGCTCCCAGGTCGAGTGACGCCTCTTCCTGCGCCCGATCGAGCTTTTGTAGTCCCGCGAAGACTTCGGTGGTCGCCACCGAGATCAAAGCCGTGCCGTGGCCTAGCACAATCGTCATCAGGCTGAGCTTTGCGCCCACCACATTGAACAGCATGAGCAGCGAGAGGCCCGTGATGATGCCGGGCAAGATCAGCGGCAGCAGCACCAATCGCCGGAACAGCGCCTTGCCGGGAAACTGCGCCCGGTCCAGCGCCAGAGCCGCCGGTATTCCGCACGTCAGAGAGATCGCCATCGCCGCAAATGCCACCTGCAGGCTGTTCAGCACCGAATCCCAGATCGGCCCATCCGCGAACAGGATGCAGTACCAGTCGAGCGTGAGGTGATGCGGCGGAAATCCGCCTACTCCCTGGCCATTGAATGAATAAAGAATAAGGACCGCAATCGGAAGATAGAGAAACGAGAACACCGCCGCGGTATGCAGCAGCAGCCAGCGCGAACGCGGGACGTTGCCCGCACCGCCGCTCACGAGAAACTCCATTTCTTTTCCAAACGCTCCGACAAGAACAGCAAGCTCACCACGATCACGAGCATGCCCAGCGAAATGGCCGCACCCAAGGGCCAGTTGTACGCCGCGCCGAACAAACTCACCACGATATTCGAAATCATGATGCCGCTCGGTCCGCCCAGCAACAGCGGCGCAAGGAAATCGCCCAGGCTCAAGACAAAAGCGAACGTCGCCCCCGCCACCAGGCCGGGAATTGACAGTGGAAAAATAACTTTCCAGAATGTCTGCACTGGCGTCGCCCCCAGATCATGCGAGGCCTCGACCAGGTTGCGCGGAATATGCTCCAACGCCGCATAAATCGGCAGAAACGTGAACGGCGTATAGATGTGCGTGAGCGTTAACACCACGGCAAATGGGCTGTAGAGCAGAAAATCGAGCGGATGCCTGGTCAGGTGCACATACTGAAGCAGCGTGTTGAGCACGCCATCGGAACCGAGAATCGTCTTCCACGCATACGCTCGCACCAGATAACTGACCCACAGCGGAATGATCACCATCTGATACAGCAGATCTTTCCGCTTGCCCGCATAGAACGACAAAAAATACGCCAGCGGATATCCCAGCAGCAGAGAAAGCAACATCACGCGTGCCGCGATCCACATGGAGCGCAGCAGCGTCTGCCAGTAAACCGTCTTCTGCATCAGCTCTTTATAATTCTCAAGATTCCACGAGTGCACGATGGCCTGCGCCGGCGAGACCGACCAGAAGCTGTAGCAGAACATCAGTAAGTACGGCGCCAGCAGAAACACCGTCACCCACGCTAGCGGCGGTACCGTCACGACAGTCTTGTAGGCCCGGGAGAACATCAGTTCCTTTCGGGAGACTCACGCACCAGCACCGCATCGGCAGGGGAGAATTCGAGCTCAACTGCGTTTTGTACTCCGCCGCCTCCGCTGGCCGTCCGCACCACCAAGACGAGTCCGTCGGCACATTCCACGCGAATCAATTCCGTTGCCCCGTGAAACGCCTGATGCAAAACGCGACCACGAACGCGGACCGCACCACCGCTCCCCGAAGCCCCAGCTCCGGCCAGCCGCACATGTTCCGGCCGCAAAGAAAAAAGTGTCGGCCCATCGGGGAGCGAAGCCGGCCACGCCAGCGACGCGCATCGCACTACGCCGCCTTGCACTTCGCCCGTCAGCAGATTCGTATGCCCGATGAACTGCGCCACATAGGCCGTTGCCGGACGGCTGTAAATTTCGCGTGGTGTCGCGACCTGTTCCAGTTCACCCGAACGCAGCAGTGCGATGCGGTCGGACATCACCATCGCCTCTTCCTGATCGTGGGTCACGAATACGAACGCAATGCCCACCTCGCGCTGCAGGGATTTCAGCTCCACTTGCATCTGACGCCGCAGGTTCGCATCCAGTGCCGAAAGCGGTTCGTCGAGCAACAACAGTCGCGGCCGGTTCACCAGCGCGCGGGCCAGCGCAACCCGCTGCTGCTGCCCTCCGCTGATCTTCGAAGGTTTCGCCTTCGCGTATGCCGTCATTTTTACTTTGTCCAGCGCCTCCGCGACTCGTTGCGTAATCTCTGCTGCTGGCCGCTTGGCCACGCGCAACCCGTACGCCACGTTTTGCTCGACCGTGAGGTGCGGAAATAAAGCATAAGATTGAAACACGGTGTTGACGCGCCGCCGGTAAGGAGGCTGTTGATCCAGTCTCTCGGTCTCCATCCAAAGCTCGCCTGAACTCGCGGTCTCGAAGCCGGCAATAATCCGCAGCAGAGTCGTTTTTCCGGAACCGCTCTCCCCAAGAATGGTCAAGAATTCTCCCTCCGCAATTTCCAGCGAAACATTCCGCAACACCATGTTGCGGCCAAACGTTTTGGCCACATTCCGGATGCTGAGCAGGGCTGGCTTTGAGGGGGGCTGCGTGTTTGCTGCTACTGTGATGGCGGGAGTGATCGGGGATGCCATGGGATGTCTGTTCGCAGGCGACGCTCTCCGAATCGTCTGCTCCGTTATTGCGCAGCCTTGACGTCGTTCCAAATCTCGGTATATTTCGCGCGCCGCGGCACGTTCTGCCAGAAATACAGCCGCCTCTGGTAGCTCTCCACGTCGTCCAGATGCAGCGTCTTCACCTCGTCCCGTGTCATGAACTGCCCCGCTTGCGGATTTGCCGGAACATAATGCGTCTTGTCGGTCACCAGTTTTTGCGTCTTGGCTTCCACCATGTATTCCAGGAATTTGTGAGCGAGTTCTTTGTTTTCGCTCCCCGCTGTGATCATCAGGTGATCGATCCAGCCCGTGGTGTTTTCCTTGGGGATCGTTTCGCCCACAGGAAAATCCGCTTTCTTCAGGTCAGCGGTGTTGAGCGGCCAGCCCATGGCGATGACGATTTCGTGGCTCTCAAACAGATTTGTCAGCTCACCGCCTGTCCCCCACATTTTGCGGATGTTCGGTTTCAGCTCCAGTAGTTTTTTCTTGACCGCCTCAAGCTGCTGGTCGCTCAAGTTGTAAAGTTGCGACGGATCCGGTTTGTCATAGCCCAAAACCTGCGCCGCCATGTAGACCGTCGACAGATCGTCCCACACGGAAACTTTTCCTTTGTACTTCGGGTCCCACATCACGTTCCAGGAATCCGGGGGCTGCGCGAAGACCGTCGTATCGTAAATGATGGGATCCGGTCCCCACATGAACGGCACGCCATACACCTGGCCGTTCGCGCGCACCAGCGGCAGGGAAGTGAGTTGCGGAGAAAGCTGGTTGTAGCTGGGAATCTTCGCAAGGTCGAGCGGCGCCGCCAATCCCGCGGTCGTGACCGAGGACGCCACATCGCTCGACGGTGAAATCACGTCGTAATTCCCCGCGCTGCCGCCGCGCAGCTTGGCCACCAGTTCATCGCTCGATCCCATATATGACGCTGTGACCTTGCAATGGTTCTGCTCTTCAAAGGCGTTGATAAACGAGGGATCGGCATAACCTTCCCACACCAGAAGGTTGAGCGTCGGCGTCTTCTTGGAACAGGAACCCGCACACACCACTGCTGCCATCAAGGGCAGCAAACGCACCCAGCGTTGCCAGTTCATTGTTCCTCCAGAGCCTCCCAATGCCCACCCCACGGTCGGTTCGGTGCTCCGTCCTAAAACGTTGGCGGAGTGTTAACCCACAAAAGCCAGGTCTCCTTGCGGCCGGGGTTCTTCCACCGATGTGGCGACGCACTTTCAAAATAAAAACTGTCACCTGGCTTCAGCCGGTATTCCTCACCGTCCACCGCGATCTCCAGATCTCCGCGCAACACATAAATAAACTCTTCTCCCTCGTGGGTATAGGGATCTCCGCTGCCCGCTTCCGGCGCGATGCGAAACAGATGCGGCTCCATCACGGTATTGCCCCAGGCCAGCAGTTCCATGCGCACCCCCGCACCCGCTTCAAGAACCTTCCGTTCCGAGGGACGCACCCGCCGGCTGCTGGCTCCGGTGGCGTCAAAGAAATCCAGAATATTCGTTTTGTAGAAGCGAGCCAGCTTGCGCAACGTTCCCACCGACCCGCTCATTTGAGAACGTTCCAGCGCGCTGAGAAATCCCACCGAGATGCCCACCGCCTGAGCCACCTGCGCTAAGGAAAGCCGACGCCGCGACCGCAGCTGCCGCAAATGCGCACCGATAGCACTGGCGTGTCCGTCCGCTGCCGGTCGTACCTTACCCTCGCGCTTCAGCAACTGCACAATCGCAGCCGCATTCAACCCGCGCACTTTGCGCAAAAACCGCGCCCGCTTCAGCAACTTTACATCTTCCGCGGTGTAGAGCCGGTACTTGCTCTCCGTGCGCCGCGGCCTCGCCAGTCCCAGGCTCTCCCAAGAGCGGATAACCGACGGCGACACTTTCACCTTCCGCGCCACGTCTCCGATCTTTAAGTAAGGTTCGGCCATGCTGATCTTCAGCTCTAACGGGTTGGATTAGAAATCCAGATTAGAAATTTCTATGGGAAGGACGCGTTTTTTTCTCCTTGACAGCTCCCATCCCTCTTCTCTAACCTTGCGGGATTATAGCAAGGTTGTGGCTGGATACAAGCTGTCGCTTTCAAACCAAAAATCAACTCTCTCGAGAATGTCTGGAGACCCCATGCTCTCACTGCGACCCCGCTCGTCGAAGCGATGCCTCTATACCGCGCAACTGAAAACTGTGTGCCTGGCCCTCGTCGTCTGTTTCTCACTCACCTCGCTGGTCCCGGCTCAAGGCACTGGCGGCCGCATTCTCGGTCGGATTGCCGATCCTACGGGCGCGGTCCTGTCTGGAGTGAAAGTCACGGCCACGAACGAAGCCACCGGCGTCGCGCAGGATACTCTCAGCAATGACAGCGGCGACTACGTCTTCCCCAATCTTGCCGTGGGCACGTACTCTCTCAGCTTCGATCTGACCGGATTCAAGAACACGGTTCGCCGCAGTATCTCGCTCGACGTCAACCAGGTCATCACTTTAAATATGACCATGCAGGTCGGCCAGAACAAGGAAGTCGTAGACGTTACTTCCGAAGCTCCTCTGGTCGATACCAGCAGCACCCAGCTCGGGGCGGTCGTCAACAACCGATCCGTGAACGAACTTCCTCTCAATGCCCGTGATAGTTACCAGTTCTTGCAGTTGCAGCCAGGCGTCCAGTCGCAGTTAGGCTCGAGCGGCGGAACATTCTATGGTAGCGACAGCGCAGGCTCCGTCTCCGTCAACGGAGGCCGAGACCGCGCCAACAACTTCAGCGTCAATGGCGGCGACGCCAATGATCAGTTCGTCAACCTGCCCACCATTCAGCCAACGCCTGACGCCATTGAAGAATTCCGCGTGATCAGCAATACCTTCGACGCCGAGTACGGACGCAACTCCGGCGCCGTGGTCAACGTCGTTACCAAGTCCGGCACCAACCAGTGGCACGGCAACGTTTATGAATACTTCCGCAATAAGGTTCTGAACTCGCAAGGCTACTTCAATACCGTCAAGCCGCAGTTCAACCAGAACCAGTTCGGCGGCACCTTCGGGGGCCCACTCAGGAAAGACCGCACCTTTTTCTTCACCTCGTATGAAGGACGCCGCGTACGTCAGGGAATCTCCGGCCAGACCGTGGCCGTGCCCACCCCGGGCGAGAGGAACGGCATTTTCGCCGGTGGCTTTCCCGCCCTTTGGTCGGACGGAGTGACTCCCAACCAGATCAACGATCAGTTCGTCGCTGACGCGCTCAACGGTAGGCCAGGGTGTACATCGGCTATCACGGCTCTCGGTGGGCAGACTCCGGCTTCCGGTGTGCTCTGGAATTCGATCTTTCCGACCGACACTAACGGCAATGCGAACGTCCCAACGGCTTGCATGGATCCCGTAGCGCAGGACATGCTGCGATTTGTTCCCGGCGCAAACCGGCCCGACGGCACCTATCAGGCAGTCCCAACGAGCGCGGATAATCAGGATCAGTTCACTCTGCGATTCGACCACCACATCAATGACCACCAGACTTTCAGCTTCTACTACTACTACACCGACGATAAAAACTTTCAGCCGTTCTACGACTTCCAGGCTTCAGGAGCCAACATTCCGGGCTTCGGGGCAAATGTGGGCTCCCGCTATCAGCAGTTCAATCCGAGCCATACTTGGACCATCAACAACTCCCTGGTAAACGAATTCCGTTTCACGTATATGCGAGAAGGGCAGTTGACCTTCCAGCATCCGCAGGTGACCGGCGCCGTACAGGCCTCGTGCTCCTCGGCGGCCGCGCAGGCGGTATGTTTTAACGGGACTTCCGATTCCTCCGCCGTCAACGCTCTCATCGCCGCCTCCGGCATTGATCCGACCAAGGCTGGAATTACCACGGGTTTGCCCCCTACTCACACCGGGGTTCCGTTCATTAGTGTCTCTGGGGGATTCGCCATCGGAAACGGCTGGGAAGGTGAGTTGCCACAGGTCGGAAACTCGTTCATGTGGGCGGACAATCTGACGTGGGTCAAAGGCAATCACCAATTCAAATTCGGTGCCGATATACGCCGCTCCCGCTTCGACCAAACCCTCTATTACAACGTGAGCGGCCAGTCCACCTTCGACGGTTCAACCTCCAATTCGGTCCAGTACAACGATAACTATGCCGGCTACCTGCTCGGACTTGCCGACAGCTACGTCCAAGGATCGGCACAGCGAGAGAATGTGCGCAGCACCGGGGTTTATCTGTTCGCGCAGGACAGCTGGAAGATCAACCCCTCACTGACCCTCAATTACGGACTGCGCTGGGAACTCGACACTCCGCTTACCGACGTTCTCCATCACGTCCAGACCTTCCGTCCGGGCCAAAACACCACTCAGTACCCTTGCTCCCTGACGCCTGACGAGCAAGCGAGTTTTGGGGTGAGCACCTGTGCCGACGCGGGCGTGCTGCCCACAGGTCTCGTGGTTCCAGGCGACCAGGGCGTTCCCGCTGGGATGACTCAGACGTACTACAAAGCTTTCGCGCCGCGCGTTGGCATCGCCTGGAGTCCGGGACGGTCAGGTAAGACCAGCATTCGCGCCGGTTGGGGCATGTTCTACAACCCGATGGAGCAACTCGTCCTCGAACAGTTCGGCGCTGAGCCACCTTTTGGTGGCAGCACCTTCCTACCCTCCACTTTCCTGAACACTCCGTTCGTCGCGCAAGGCGGCTTTATCAACCCCAATCCCTTCACTGGAATTCTGAGTCCCAAACCGGGCACGCCTACGGACTGGGCCAGTTTTCGGCCCATGCTGCTCTACGGCGACTTCCAACCGAAGATGCGCACGCAGTACACCGCACAGTACAACCTCACGGTTCAGAGAGAATTGGCGAAGGACATCGTTCTGCAACTCGGATACGTTGGGTCGCAGGGCCACCGTCTGCTGGCGTCGCATGACATCAATGCGGCCAACCCGCAAACCTGTCTGGACATCATGGCCCTCGCCAACAACGATCCCACCAAGGTAACATCCTATGGGTTGCAGGGGACTTGTGGGCCTTTCGCCGAGGATAACCAGTTCACCGTCAGCCTCCCCGGCAGCAATGGCAGCCTCCTGCCCGATGGATTCCATCTGCCTAATGGCTCGACTCTGCAAGCTTCCGGACAAACCCTGAACCTCGTTGGTTTGCGTCCCTACTCTTCGCCCAACTGCAATCCTTTGACGAGTGCGGGGTGCCCGCTCGACGGAATTCCTGTCTTCAGCAACATCTTCGCCGAGGACACTATCGCTGCCTCCGCGTATAACTCCTTCCAGGCAAGTTTGGAGAAGCGCTTCTCCCACGGTCTGCAATTTCAAGCGGCGTATACCTTGAGCAAGTCGCTCGACTGGGCGTCCAGCTTTGAAGAGACCGTCAACCCCTTCAACTACAAGGCCAGCCGCGCGCTTTCGCTGTTCAATTCCAAGCAGCGTTTCGTGATCAACTACGTTTGGGATATTCCCGTCCGCAAGTACAGCGGTTTCGCCGGCAAGGTTTTGGACGACTGGCAGCTGTCGGGAATTATCCAGTTCCAGAGTGGCTTCCCCATTCGGCTCCAGACGCAAGACGACAACGAGTTGATCAGCAGTTTGTTCTTCCTTGGGGCCGGAGCGCCGCAATTGACTGGGCCGCTTCAGATTTTGAATCCCAAGACGAACGGTGCCTACTACCTCAATCCCAGCCAGTTCTCCGATCCCACTCCCGGAACTTTCGCCACCACCCCACGCTCTATCTGCTGCGGCCCCGGCGAAAACCAGTGGGACATCACAGTCTCGAAGAGGATTACACTGTCGGAGTCGAGATACTTCCAGTTCCGGGCCGACGTCTTCAACCTGTTCAACAAGACGGAATTCGTCAACCCGGACGGAAATTTCAGCAACACGACGTTTGGCCAGGTGCTGCAAGCTCGCGATCCGCGCCTGGTGCAGTTTGCACTCAAGTTCTACTTCTAGCTCTACAAACCCGGGCGGCTCCTACCGCCCGGGCAATCTAATGGCCCGCTGGTCTACCGGAAATGCAGCCGGCCTGAGTTTTCCCGGAGCAATTCGATGTATCCCGATCTGCAGAAAGAACTCGCCACTTTCGAGCGGCGCACGCCCAAATCCGCCGAAGCCCACAAGAAGAATCTCAAACGTATTCCTCTCGGTGTAGCCAGCAATTATCGGGCCTACGACCCTTGGCCGATCTTTGTGAAAGAGGCCAGCGGCAGCAAGTTCCGCGATCTCGATGGCAACGAATACATCGACCATAACCTGACCTTCGGCGCGCTCATGGCTGGTCACTGCCATCCTGCCGTCATGAAGGCCGTTGAGAAGCGCCTCACTACCGGCACCATGTTCGGCATGCCCCACGACATGGAATGGGAACTCGCCGAAGAAATCTGCAACCGCTTCCCGATCGAGATGTGCCGTTTCGGCAACAGCGGCACCGAAGCCACCATGCACGCAATTCGCCTGGCCCGCGCCGCTACCGGGCGCGACAAGATCGTGAAGTTCGAAGGCGCCTACCACGGCCTGCATGACAGTGCCCTGGTCAGCGTCAAGCCGCACGCTCCCGACTACGGCGACATCAATGCACCAACGTCTGTTACCGGCGGTCTCGGCGTCCCCAAATCCGCCATTGCCAACGTGGTTATCGCCACATTCAACGATCTCGCCACGGTCGAGCGCCGCTTCAAGGAAAATCCCGGCGAAATCGCCGCGATCATCCTCGAACCGATTCTCATGAACGTCGGCCTCTGCATGCCGCAACCCGGCTTCCTGAAAGGCCTGCGCGAAATGGCCACCAAATATGGCGCGCTGCTCATCTTCGACGAAGTGAAGACCGGCGCAAAACTCGGCTGGGGCGGCGCCAGTGAATACTTCAACGTCATGCCCGACATGATCTGCCTGGCGAAGTCGATCGGCGGCGGCCTCCCGCTCGCCGCTTTCGGCGCGCACCGCTCCGTGATGGATCTCATCAGCCAGCACAAGGTCTTTCACGGCGGCACGTACAACACCAACCCGGTTTCCATGGCCGCAGGCTTGGCGACCTTCCGCGAAGTTCTCACTCGCGAAAACTACGCCAAAGTCGACAAACTCGGCAAGAAACTAGCGGACGGCTATCGCAGCACCATCGCGAAGGTTGGTCTGCAAGCCTACATTGCGCAAGCCGGCGCCAACGGCGCTCTGATGTTTTACCCGAAAGAAATTCGCAACTATCGCGACTGGGAAGCGATCGACGTCGATCTGTGGCGTCACTACTGGTTCGGCATGGTCAACCGCGGCGTGATGGCTCAGCCCTATTGGTGGGATGAGCAGTGGACCATCTCTGTCCAGCACACTGAGGCTGACATCGACAAGCACCTTGCGGCCTTCAACGACATCGCCGCCTCGTTGGCAAAAGCGCAGCAGGAGCGAACCGCACCGGTCGCGGTCGCACATTAAAGAAGTTGTCCGTGTGGGGCGGGCGCCCTCGCCCGCCCTGCATGTATCAGCGCGGCTCACGTAGGGACAGCCGCCTCGGCTGTCCGCCAAAGCGAAGCGAGGCGTTCCCGAGGAATATTGTCCACGACCACTCAATCCGCCACCCAGCCCCATCTGATCCGCGCCCTCGGACGCCGCGATCTCGTGCTGCTCTTCGTCGTTGCCGTCTTTAACCTCAACGTCGTCCCCTCGATCGCCGCGAACGGCGGCGTCACCATCTGGCTCTGGATCATCTCCCTTCTCCTCTTCTTCTGGCCCCAAGGCATCGCCGTCATCGAACTCGCCCACCGCTATCCCGGCGAGGGCGGTGTCTACCTCTGGGCCAAGGAAGTCTTCGGCGACTTCCACGGATTCCTTTCCGGCTGGTGCTACTGGACCAACAACATGCTCTACGTGCCGACCGTTATGCTCTATTTCGTCGGCGTATCGGTCTACGTGCTCGGCCCCAGCCATCTCGGCCTTCCCGACAACAAGATCTTCGCCGCTTGTGTCTCCCTCGCGTTGCTCGCACTGCTTACCCTGCTCAACATCCTCGGCCTCGGTGTGGGAAAGTGGATCAATAACGTCGGCGCCATCGGAACCTTCATCGCCGCCGCCGTGCTCGTCGGCCTCGGCGTTGTCATCTGGTCACGCTTTGGCACTGGCATCACTGCAGCCGATTTCAAGGTTCCCGCCAATCCACGCTTCGTTCTCAACTCTTTCGGTGTCATCTGCTTTGGCTTGGTCGGCCTCGAACTCGCTTCCGTCATGGGCGATGAAATTCAGGACCCCCGCCGCACTCTCCCCGGGGCCGTCGCGTGGGGAGGGTTGCTGTCCGGCACTCTCTACATCGCCGCCACCCTGACCTTACTCATCGCGGTTGGCAAAAACGTGAACGTGCTGCAAGGTGTCGTGCAGGCGGTGACCGGAATGGCCGCCCGCGTCGGCGTTAGCTGGATTAGCGTCCCCTTTGCCCTCATGCTCAGCCTGGCGATCGCCGGCATAGGTTCGGCTTGGATCGGCGGCTGCTCCCGCATTCCCTTCGTCGCCGGACTCGATTCCTACATGCCGTCATGGCTTGGCAAAGTCCATCCGCGCTACGCCACCCCGTATGCCGCCCTGATCGTACAGGGCATCGTCTCCGCGGTTTTGGTGATTCTGAATTTTACCGGCGCGGGAGTGCAGGAAACGTTTCAGAAGCTTCTGTCGCTCGCCGTCGTGCTTCAACTCGTGCCGTTCGTCTACATGTTCGGAGCGCTCGTGAAATTCGCCGTGACCGAGTCGGTTCCCAAAGGCCAGTACGGAAGGACCACGCTGTTCCTCGCGGGGCTGAGCGGATTCCTGACGACAATTCTCGGCATCGCCCTGGTATTTTTTCCGGCCCAGCAAATCACGTCGCTGTGGTCCTACGAATTGTGGATGTTCGGCGGCACGCTGTTTTTCATCGGCTTGGCCGCATTTTTCTTTTTCGTCTACGGCCGCCATAAGGCGTCACAGACCATTCCGTTGACGATGGACCGTGTGGAGACGGGCGACTCGCCCGTCCCCGCCAGCGAAGTACGACGTTGAATCTGATTGTTGAATCTGCTTTATGTGGGGACAGCCGCCCTCGGCTGTCCAGCGAGCATAGCTCGCAACTGATCGGGAAGGGCACGACTTAGTCGTGCCGCTAAGGGGTAGCCAGAGATTGGGCCTTTAGGCCCTGAGATAGCCAGGAGGATCTAACCAATGCCAGGCGGAGTCCAAACTGAAGTCCGCACTTACCAGATGTTCATCAACGGAGAATGGGTCGCGAGCAAGTCCGCGAAGACCTTCCCCGTCTACGATCCTTCCACCGAAGAAGTCATTGCCCAAGTCCCCGACGGCTCAGCCGACGATGTCAACCGCGCCGTCGCCGCCGCTAAGGCCGCCTTCGAAGAAGGCCCTTGGGCGACCACCACCGCTCAGGAGCGGGGTCGCGTTCTCTTCCGCCTTGCCGACAAGGTACGTCAAAATCTTCCCGCGCTCGCCGAACTCGAATGCCGCAATACCGGCAAGCCGATCGTCGAAGCCGAATTCGATCTCAACGACGTCGCCACTTGCTTCGAATACTACGGCGGCCTGGCTACGAAGGTCGTCGGCTACGTCAATCCTGTCCCTGACAATGCCATGAGCCTAACGCTCAAAGAACCCGTCGGCGTTGCCGGACAGATCATTCCGTGGAACTATCCTCTGCTGATGGCTGCGTGGAAACTAGCCCCCGCGCTGGCCGCAGGCTGCACCTGCGTGCTCAAGCCAGCCGAGCAGACGCCTCTGACCGCTCTCGAACTCGCAAAGCATTTCGCCGACTGCGGCCTGCCTCCGGGCGTCGTCAACATCGTTACGGGTTTCGGCGAGTCCTGCGGCGCTCCGTTAGTGCAGCATCCCGACGTCAACAAAATCGCTTTCACCGGCAGCGCCGCGGTCGGCAAGATCATCGTCAAACAGGCCGCTGACACCGTAAAGCGCGTCACCCTCGAACTCGGCGGAAAGTCTCCGAACATTTTCTTCGCCGACGCCGATTTCGAAGCCGCCATCGACGGCGCCCTCTTCGGCGTCTTCATCAATCAAGGCGAGGTTTGCTCGGCCGGCAGCCGCATCCTGGTGCAGAAATCGATCTACAAGAAGTTTGTAGAAGCCATGACCGAGAAAGCCAAGAAAATCAAACTCGGTCCCCCTCTCGACCGCGACACGAAGATGGGCCCGCTGGTCAGCAAAGAGCAATACGACCGCGTGAACTCGTATCTCGAAATCGGCAAGAAAGAAGCCAAGCTCGCTTCCGGCGGCGGACGCCCCGAAAAGTTCGCCAAGGGCTACTACGTCCAGCCCACCATCTTCTACGACGTGAACAACAGTGCCCGCATCGCCCGTGAAGAAATTTTCGGCCCAGTCGCTGCGGTGATTCCGTTCGAAGACGAAAAAGACGCCCTGAAGATCGCCAACGATTCTCCCTACGGCCTAGCCGCCGCCGTCTGGACACGCGACATTTTCAAGGCGATGCGCTCCGTTAAGGCTCTGCGCGCCGGAATCGTCTGGGTCAACCACATGCAGCCCACCTACGTCGAAGCGCCGTGGGGCGGCTACAAGCAATCCGGCTTCGGCCGCGAACTCGGCCCGTGGGGCATCGAAGAATATCTCGAAACCAAGCAGGTATACATCAACCTGAACGAGGCCCCGATTGGCTGGTACTGAGTAAACGAGTCGCGAGTACCGAGTACTGCGAGAGCCGCGTAGCAGCACAAGAATGCAGCCCACGGCGTAAGCCGTGGGTGGCAAGCTGAAGATGAACAAGCCCCGAAGGGGCGAAAGAAAAGCCGAGACGACCAACGACGAGACCTACGATGTCCACCATTCAACTTCGCACTCCCATCCCCGGCCCGAAATCCAAGGCCCTGTCTGAGCGCCGCGCCAAAGCCGTGCCCCGTGGCCTTTCTCATGGCACACCCATCTATGTTGCCAAGGCCGAAGATGCCTGGCTCGAAGACGTCGACGGCAACCGTTACCTCGACTTCGCCGGTGGTATCGGCTGCCTCAACGTCGGCCATCGCCAGGAAGCCGTAGTCGAAGCCGTGAAAGCCCAACTCGAGCGCTTCCTGCACACCTGCGTGCAAGTCACGCCCTACGAGAGTTACGTCCGCCTCGCCGAACGTATGAACGAAGTCACTCCGGGCAAGTTCCCCAAGAAAACAATTTTCGTAAACAGCGGAGCCGAGGCGGTAGAGAACGCGGTCAAGATTGCCCGCGCCTACACCAAACGCCCCGGCATCATTGCCTTCGAAGACGCTTTCCACGGCCGCACCATGATGACGCTGGCCCTCACCAGCAAGACTCATCCTTATAAGGCCGGATTCGCTCCTTTTCCGAGTGAAGTCTATCGCGTCCCATTCGCCTACTGCTATCGCTGTTCCTATAACTTGAAATACCCATCGTGCGATCTTTACTGCGCGCGCCATCTCGAAGACACTTTCAAGCGCGTCGTTGCAAACGAAGAAGTCGCGGCCGTGATCGCCGAGCCCGTCCTCGGGGAAGGCGGATTTATCGCGCCTCCACCCGATTACTTCCAAGTTCTGATCGATCTCTGCCACAAGCATGGCATCCTGTTCATCGCCGACGAAGTTCAATCCGGCTTCGGCCGCACGGGTGCGCTGTTCGCCAGCGAGCGCTACGGCATCGAGCCGGATCTTCTCGTCACGGCAAAATCTCTCGGCGGCGGCTTGCCGCTCGCCGGCGTCACAGGCCGCGCTGAAATCATGGACGCTCCCGGCCCTGGCGGCCTCGGCGGAACGTTCGCCGGAAACCCGCTCTCCTGTGCCGCAGCCTTGACTGTGCTCGACTTGTTCGAAAGTGAGAACTTGCTCGATCGGGCCAATGAACTCGGAGACCGCTTCCAGACCCGCGCCCGCGAGTGGCAATGCCGATGGCCCATCATCGGCGACGTTCGCGGCCTGGGTGGCATGCAAGCCATCGAACTCGTGCAGTCACAGGAAACCAAGACTCCGGCAACCAGCGAAACCAAGAGGATCACGCAGTACTGCTACGAGCACGGCCTGATCACGATCACAGCGGGCTCCTACTCCAACGTGATCCGTATCCTGGTGCCGCTGGTTGCGACCGATGCGCAAATAGACGAAGGCTTAGGTGTGCTGGAATCCGCGCTGGCCACGGTATGCGACAAGAAGGGCGCAGTCGCGCAGCTGGTTTAGCGAGTAACTAAAGAGTTGTCATCCTGAGCGAGGATTGGCCTTCGCGCGCTGAGCGCGACAGCCAACCGCAGTCGAAGGATCCTATATCACATGTATCATTGTGGTTGTCTGAGGGAGTTCTCACGGTCCGTTCAGATGTGACTTCTCCATGCACGACATTCTTCGCGATAGCAGAGGCATCACCATCATGACTGTAGCTGCACCTCCCGCCACCAAGCTGACGAACTTCATCAACGGCCAATGGGCTGACTCGCACGCTTCCGAATGGCGCGACGTCGTCAATCCCGCCACCGGCGAAGTCCTTGCCAGCGTCCCGCTGGCCGACGCCGCTGAAGTCAATACGGCGGTCGAAGCCGCGGCAGCGGCCTTCCCCGAGTGGCGTCGCACTCCGCCGGAAGATCGCATCCAGCCTCTCTTCAAGCTCAAGATGCTGCTCGAAGAGCACATCGACGACATCGCCCGCATCATCACGATGGAAAACGGTAAGACCTTCGCCGAAGGCAAAGCCGAGATGCGCCGCGCCATCGAAAACGTCGAAGTTGCCTGTGGCATCCCGATGATGATGCAGGGCTACAACCTCGAAGACGTCGCCCGCGGCATTGACGAGATGATGATTCGCCAGCCCCTCGGCGTTACTGCGGCCATCGTGCCTTTCAATTTTCCGGGCATGATTGCGTTCTGGTATCTGCCTTACGCCATCGCCACGGGAAACACATTCATCCTGAAACCGAGCGAGCGCGTCCCGCTCACCATGCGCTATGTGTATGAACTCCTGGAGAAAACAGGCCTGCCCAAAGGCGTCGTCAGCTTGGTCAATGGAGGCAAGGCTGTAGTCGACGCGCTCATCGACCATCCCAAAGTTCGTGCTATCAGCTTTGTGGGATCGACGCCGGTTGCGCGCTATATCTACGCGCGCTCCGGTGAGCAAGGGAAGCGCTGCCAGTGCCAGGGTGGTGCCAAGAACCACGTCATCGTTCTTCCCGACGCCGACATGCCCATGGCGACGCAGATCATCAGCGACAGCGCCTTTGGCTGCGCCGGACAACGTTGTCTCGCGGTCTCGGTCGCAGTCACGATCGGCGAAGCGCAGAAGACATTTCGCGACTCCATCGCGGATGCCGCCTCGAAACTGAAGGTCGGCAACGGGCTCGACAAAGATGTGCAAATGGGGCCCGTGATTACGCCGCAGAGCAAGGAACGCGTCGAGTCGCTGATTGGCCTCGGCGAGAAACAAGGCGCGAAAGTCCTGCTTGACGGCCGCAACTCGAAGATCCCGAAATACGAGTCTGGCAATTTCGTGAAGCCCACGATTCTCGATGACGTTCCCGCGACCAGCGATCTCGCCGACACAGAAATCTTCGGGCCGGTGCTCAGCTTGGTCCACGCCGATAACCTGGACGAAGCTCTGGCCTTCCTCGAACGCAGCGCGTACGGAAATCAAGCCTCTCTGTTCACCTCGAGCGGATCGGCCGCGCGACGCTTCCGCTACGAAGCGCCTGCGGGAAACATCGGCATCAACATCGGAGTAGCCGCGCCCATGGCCTACTTCCCCTTCAGCGGATGGAAGAACAGCTTCTTCGGCGATCTCCACGGACAGGGCCGTGACGCCATCGAGTTCTACACCGACAAGAAAGTGGTCGTCGAACGCTGGGCCAAGGAGCACAGCCGCAAGTTTTAGAAAATTAGTAATTGGGAAATTGAGAAATTGGGGTAATTGAAAATCAAGGTGCGGTGCGCAATCACGTTGTCAGTTCTAAAATTACTCAATTACAAAATTACCCAATTGCTCAATGGTTCACGAATGAGGAATCTATGACTACTGCTACTGCTACACCCACGATGACGGGTCAGGAAATCGTTGATCTCACCAAGAAGCACACACTCTTCGAGTGGTCCGCGCAATCGAAGGTCGATCCGATCCCGGTCGCACGAGCCAAGGGCATTTACTTTTGGACGCCCGAAGGCAAACGCTTCATCGACTTCAACAGCCAGTTGATGTCGGTCAACATCGGCCACGGGGACGAGCGCGTCATCCGGGCGATCAGCGAGCAGGCCGCGATACTCTGCTACGCGAATCCCTTTATGGCGACCGAGCCCCGCGCGCGGCTGGGAGCGAAGCTCGCGGAGATTACTCCCGGCGACATCGACACGTTCTTCTTTACCAACGGCGGCGCCGAAGCAAACGAGAACGCAATCAAGATCTCGCGCTTCTTCACTGGGCGGCACAAGATCATGGCGCGTTACCGCTCGTATCATGGCGCGACCGCGGGCAGCATTACGTTGACCGGCGATCCGCGGCGATGGGCGGCTGAGCCGGGAATTCCCGGCGTCGTGCGCGTGCTCGATCCTTATCACGGCATCGAGCGAGGCTGGGAGTCCGCTGAAACTTCGCTGGCCATGATCGAAGAAACCATGCAGCTCGAAGGCCCGCACACGATTGCCGCTTTCATTCTGGAAACCGTAGTGGGCACCAACGGCATTCTCATTCCGCCTGACGGATATCTTGAGGGCGTGCGCAAGCTCTGTGACAAGTACGGAATCCTGATGATCGCCGACGAAGTCATGGCGGGCTTCGGGCGCACGGGCGAGTGGTTCGCCGTCGATCACTGGAAGGTGGTTCCAGACTTGATCTGCATGGCTAAGGGACTGACTTCCAGCTATCTGCCGCTGGGGGCGGTGGGAATGCGGCATCACATCGCGCAGTATTTTCAGGACAAAGTGTTTTACGGCGGGCTGACTTACAACTCGCATCCCATGGGATGCGCCGCGGCGCTGGCCACGATTCGCGTTTACGAAGAGGACAACCTCATCGACAACGCGAAGAAGATGGGCGCGATCATGAAAGACCTTGGGCGCGAGTTGCAGGCCAAGCATGCTTCCGTCGGCGCGGTGCGGTCTATCGGACTGTTTGGCATCGTGGAACTTGTGCGTAGCCGCAAGACACGGCAGCCGATGGCTCCGTTTAACGGCACGTCTGACGAAATGGCCGCGCTGGGGCGTTTCTTCCGGGAGCAGGGGCTCTACACGCTGGTGCGCTGGAACACGTTCTACACGAACCCTCCATTGTGCATCAACGAGCAGCAACTGCGGGAGGCGTTTGCCATCATCGACAAGGGACTCGAGATCACTGACAAAGCGGTAAAAGATTAGGCTCTCATTCGAACAAGGCCTCTCGACAGTTTCACTTCTGCTATACGCGGAAGACTGGAGCAACTCTGTTGTAGAATCACTGCAGAATCGCAATTCGCCCGAGATCTTATGAAAAGACTTGTTGCCTTTATCGTTCTGGGCGCGTTGAGTGTTGGCTGCTCGATTTCGGCTCTCTGCTCAGACGCGCGCCAGCGCTATGTCCGAATCCCGCGCTTCCCAAAAAGCGAACAAGAAACAGCAGAAGGCAATGAAGAAGTACGCGAAGGCGCAACGGAAAGCCGAGCGCAAAATGCTGAAGACGGAACGAAAGAACACGAGATATCCGTCGCGGCAGTTCTGATTCAGCGACGCAGATCGCCGTACTGCTTACAAGTATTACAAGGAGTTTTCCGCTTCCGCTGAGAGTCCGGAGTCCAGCCTTTATTAATGCGAACCACGTTCTTCGGAACAGGAGACGGTGCCTTCCCGCAGAGCGTACTCGCAGCGCCAGCGAAATCCGTTGGCATCATGTTGACCGTATCCCCAAACGGTCAGATAGAGCTTGTCTTGCTTGACGCGCGAACCTTCGACGAAGACATGATCATTTTCTCGTAACGACGGGCGAAGTTC
The DNA here is from genome assembly GCA_963791515.1 of uncultured Acidobacteriaceae bacterium. Classification (GTDB taxonomy): domain Bacteria; phylum Acidobacteriota; class Terriglobia; order Terriglobales; family Acidobacteriaceae; genus Sulfotelmatobacter. Next base: position 139,402 of record CAWBSS010000009.1, read on the forward strand.
TGCGGGAACCAGGCGAGTCAGCGTGATCTTGTCGAGCATGACAGGATCTTCCACGACCGTTGCGGAAAAAACCAAAGCTCGTGAAGTGCGCTTGCCCACATATTGCGTAACGACGAGCCAATCATTGCTGGACCATGCGGCAGAGGCGACACCAAGATAGTCGCAGAGTTTGCGCGAACCTCCACTAGCCAACTCGAAGAGCCAGAGCGAGTGAAACGTTCCGACGAAATCGGACGCGGATCTCTTGCTGTCGACACTGCGCACCGCGAATCGGCCGTCGGGCGAGATCAGTTCACTCGCCTTGGGAAAAACTACGAACTGAGACGCTAAGGCCTCGACACTCATAGCGATTAATAGTGCGACCAGCACAGCTACGCCGAGCAGTATCCGCCAGGAGCGCATTGCTCGAACCTCCAGTGCCATTTCAGCGGAGCGTCGTTGCCGCAGATGTGATTTAACTCACATCGAACATTACGTTGGTTTTGGAAATGGCAGGTTCTCGATCAACATATGCGTCGGTGTGGAAATTTGATGAAAAAATAGTCTGTTGACCGGCCTCGGAAGCGGAGTTTCAGTGTGTTTCGTTCTGGGAAAATCTTGGTTCGATGGGGCATCGCCCCTCCCCCCACCCTCTGAAAGCCTTGACTGGCGCGGGTTCTGCAAAAATGGTCCGCAAAATCTTGAGGGCAAAGAGCTTAGGGGTCAAAATCTTGAGAACAAAGGACTTACGTCATTTTTCGCGGTAGGTGTGTGTACCGCCTCCGCCTTGACCATGTTCTGCTTCCTTGTCTGTGGAAGGCAAGGTCAGATGTCACACTAGGAGTGCGGTTTCTGTGGATTTCGAGACCCCAACCCTCTAGCAAAGGGCGCGAAAGGATGGGGCGCCCGGCAATGAAGCACAGGGGGAGTCTTGTCACGTCCAGACTTATTTCAAGCCAAGCTCGCCATCGTACTGTTGGATAACCTGGTAGCACTCGCAAGCGGAGGCTTCAAGTTTCTTGCGGTTCACGATCTTCACTGAGCCACGGGTGTACTCGATGATCTCTTTTCCCTGCAAAACACCAGCTGCCAAGCTCACGGTAGACCTATCTGTCCCTAGCATGGTTGCGAGAAAATCATGAGTGATGAGCAGCGATCCTGAATCCACTCTATCCTGAGTCATTAGCAACCATCGCGCAAGGCGTTGCTCAATATCGTGCAGCCGATTACACGCGGCGGTTTGTGCAACCTGCAAACCCCGAACTACTCCATAGCGGCTCAACATCAATTGAAGGTGTGGAGCGGTTTCCAAAGTGTTTTGCAAAGCTCCGACCTCTACCCGAAACCCATCCCCCGTGATTTGTACCACCGCCCGCAGCGGGCTCCTGTTCAGGCCAACAGTTGCCGGTGTTCCTGTAAAGCCCTCATTGCCAACTATGCCAGCTTCGGCGGTTTTTCCATCGTTCATTACGACTACAAGAGAAATCAAACCTCGGTTCGGGAAATACGCAAATTCCAGCTTTCCACCCGCCTCGTGCAGAACTAGATGGTTTGGCAAGCTGACGTATTCGAGATGAGGACGAAGTGAGCTGTAGTCGCTATCGGAGATCGATAGAAGTATTTTGTTGCTGACTGGTTTTCCTGCGGCATTCGTGCGCTCGCCAGACTGCACGACTTGGAGGTCTTTGCGTGCCACAAAGAAGAACCGGAAACCATCCCCGATGCGCGAATGAATTAACCTTCGTGGTCTGCGAAACAGGAGCTCTGTTTATTCGCGCTGCAGCTGGAAAATTATACAGTGTTTACTGTTTCCTCCAAACCATGAAGCGTTGGTAGTGTACCCTACATTGACTTTAGCGCGGGTACGCACGAACAAGAATCTGCGTATGTGTGATGCCCAACAGACCATCACAATTGGCATGTGATATTACTGCTACGGGCAAGACTTTTATGGGTCCCCGTGCGGCGGCCAACAAACCCAGCAAATTCGATACCAAGACATTCCTTTCGACCATCAACGGCGGTCGGAAGATCGTAGCTTTTCCAAAAAAGAAGACGATCTTTGTTCAGGGCGACTCGTCCGACGCTGTTTTTTATATACAGACAGGAAAGGTAACACTCACCGTTGTGTCGGAGAGTGGGAAGGAAGCCACAATCGGCATTCTGAACGAGGGCGATTTCTTCGGAGAAGGTTGCCTTACAGGGCAGCCTGTGCGCCTGTGCTCCGCAACCGCAATGACCGATTGCTCTGTGATGCAAATCGACAAAAAGTCCATGATGGAAGTGCTTCACCGAGAACACGCGTTTTCCGATATGTTCGTGGCATATTTGCTGACTCGGAACATCCGACACGAAGAGGATTTGGTTGACCAGCTTTTCAATTCCAGTGAGAAACGACTTGCTCGCGTTCTTCTCCTGCTTGCTCATTTTGGCAAGGAAGGAAAGGCCGAGACTCTTATTCCTAAGATCAGTCAGGAGATGCTGGCGGAAATGATCGGCACAACGCGCTCACGAGTCAGTTTTTTTATGAACCGATTTAGGAAATTGGGGTTCATTGATTATCACACCGGCGATGCCTTGCAGGTTCACAGTTCACTTCTCAACATCGTTCTCCACGACTAGAACTTCATTGCAAAAACGTGGCTATGCGCTTGTGCAACGAGAAATGTGAACTAGTCGATGACCGCTCGAGAAGCATCCCACAAGTCGAGAATGCCTGTTAAGCGCTGCCCCTATTGCATCGAGGGCGGCAATTTCAAGGTGATGATCGGGCAGGGTAGAGGAGACTGGTACATGTGCGCTCGATGCGGACATCTGACCTTGCCAACGGATCCGTTGTTTGAGTGTACTTGCGTGAAGTGCGTCGAGCTAAAGAATCGTGACCCCGAACGTCGCGGCTAAATGTCCCACGGGTCATCGGCGGAAAATCTCTCCCACCTTCGACTCCTTCGGGCGAACTCAGCTATTTCAGCGAGACTAACTTGTCCACCAACTCCGAATAATCTTTCTTCTCGATGCCGTGGACTTGCTTGTTGTATTCGTCGACTTTGGACGAATAGTTCATGGAGCAGAACTTGGGGCCGCACATGGAGCAGAAGGCGGCTTCTTTGTAGTAGTCGTCGGGGAGGGTTTCGTCGTGCATGGAGCGGGCGGTTTCGGGGTCAAGAGACAGGGCGAATTGTTTTTCCCAGTCGAATTTGTAGCGGGCATAGCTGAGGGCGTCGTCGCGATCGCGGGCGCCGGGGCGTCCGCGGGCGATGTCGGCGGCGTGGGCGGAAATTTTGTAGGCGATGATGCCGTCTTTCACGTCTTTTTCATTCGGTAAACCTAGATGCTCTTTCGGCGTGACGTAACAGAGCATGGCGGCGCCGTACCATCCGATCATGGCCGCGCCGATGGCGGAGGTGATGTGGTCGTAGCCGGGAGCGATGTCGGTGACGAGGGGGCCGAGCGTGTAGAAGGGGGCTTCGTAGCAGAGCTCGACTTCTTTCTCGACCTGCTCCTTGATCTTGTCCATGGAGACGTGGCCGGGGCCTTCGATCATGACCTGGACGTCGTGCTCCCAGGCCTTCTTGGTGAGTTCGCCTAGAGTTTTGAGTTCGGCGAATTGGGCCTCGTCGCTGGCATCGGCGACGCAGCCGGGGCGGAGGCCGTCGCCGAGGGAGAAGCTGACGTCGTACTTCTTGAAAATCTTGACGATGTCGTCGAAGCGCTCGTAGAGGAAATTTTGTTTGTGGTTGTAGGCCATCCACTGGGCAAGGATGGCGCCGCCGCGGCTCACGATTCCTGTGATGCGCTTGGAAATCAGCGGCAGATACTGGATCAGGACGCCGGCGTGGATGGTCATGTAGTCGACACCTTGCGCGGCTTGCTCTTCGATGACTTCGAGCATGACCTCGGCGTTGAGGTCTTCGACGCGCTTGACGCGGGCGATGGCTTCGTAAATCGGGACCGTGCCGATGGGAACGGGGGAGTGGCGGAGAATGGCTTCGCGAATCTCGTGGATGTTGCCGCCGGTGGAAAGATCCATCACAGTGTCGGCGCCGTAGTGCACGGCGGTGTGGAGCTTTTTCAATTCTTCGTTCACTTCCGAGGTGACGGCGGAGTTTCCAATGTTGGCGTTGATCTTGCAGAGCGAGGCCACGCCGATCGCCATGGGCTCGAGTTCGGGATGGTTGATGTTGGCGGGGATAATCATGCGTCCGCGGGCGACTTCGTCGCGCACCAGTTCGGGCGTCAGCTTTTCTTTGTGGGCGATGTAGGACATTTCTTCGGTGATGACGCCCTGGCGCGCGTAATGCATTTGGGAGAAGTTGCCGGTGGCGTTCTCACGCTTGCGGCGGGCGAGCCATTCTGCGCGCGGTTGAGGGACGGTGTAACCGTTGTTACCATTGCCATTGGTGGAAGTCATAAGAACCCCAGCTTGGTAGAAATTCGGTGAGTCTTATTATAACCGCGTTGAAGGGTGGAAGGTCGCAGCAGTGCTGGCAGAGCCGTTTCGAAAACCTTAACCCCAGAGGACACTGAGGTCACAGAGGCACCGGTGACGCGCCGGGCATTGTTCCACGACAACAGAAGATCTAGGTTGGCAGGAATTCGGGACCGGCTACGGCATGGTTCTTGCTCAGGGCGAAGAGTGCGGCATAGAATCTCACCCATTGCTCCTCATCCGAGGCCCAAGGGGAATTTCTTTTATGCGATTCATCCATCTGGTGCCGGCCGTCTTGCTGGTCATGACTGCCTGCCAGCTTCTCGCAATCGGCTGCTTCCGCCAAGCCTGGTGCTGGATTCAGTATCGACAACATCGACAAGAGTGTCGATCCGTGCGTGGACTTCTACCAGTTCGCTTGCGGAAACTGGGTTAAGAATTCGGAGATTCCCGCCGACCGGCCGGCGTGGCAGAGTTTTTCCGAACTCAACGAAAGCAACCTCGGGATCGAGCGGAGAATTCTGGAGAAGGCCGCGGCGGGTGGGGCTGGGCGGAACGCCATCGATCAGAAGATCGGCGACCTCTACGGCTCTTGCATGGACGAAAAGGCTGCGGCCGCGAACGGGATCGCGCCGCTCAAGCCAGAGTTGGAGCGCATTGCCGCGGTGAAGGACAAGGGCGCGCTGATCGATGAGATTGCACATCTGCACATGATTGGGCCCAACCCGCTGTTCAATTTCTACGCGGCGTCTGATCTGCACAACGCGGACCAGGTGATTGCTTATATCGATCAGGGCGGGCTGTCGCTGCCCGACCGCGATTACTACATCAAAGACGACGCGGATAAGGTCGAGATGCGGAAGCACCTGGCTGAATATGCCACGCAGTTGTTTACGCTGGCGGGCCAGACGGAGCAACAGGCGGCGAGTTCGGCGCAGACCGTGCTGATGGTGGAAACCTTGCTGGCGGCGGACTCGATGGAGCGAACCAAACGGAGGGATCCTAAGAACCGCGACCACAAGATGACTCGCGACGAGGCGGTCGCGATGGCGCCGGACTTTTATCTCAATCGCTACTTCGCGGCAGTGGGGGCTCCCAACTTCACCGCGATGAACGTCACCAACCCGGATTTCTTCAAGCAAGTCAACGGAGCGATTGCCGCGTTGCCTCTCGATTGGCTGAAGACGTATGTGAGCTGGCACGTGCTGCGGGCGGCTTCTCCATGGCTGTCGCAGCCGTTTGTGGAGGCGAATTTCAAGATGCGGCAGGCGCTGACCGGACAGAAGCAGATTCAGGATCGCTGGAAACGCTGCGTCGAGCTGGTCGACGGATCGCTGGGAGAGGCGCTGGGGCAGCGCTATGTCGAAGCGACCTTCGGGGCTGAGGGCAAGCAGCGCATGCTGAAGATGGTGGACGCGTTGGAGAAGTCGCTGGATGAGGATATTCAGGGACTTTCGTGGATGAGCGACGACACCAAGAAGCAGGCGAAGGTAAAGTTGACGGCGATCCGCAACAAGATTGGCTATCCCGATGTGTACCGCGACTACAGTTCGGTGACGATCAAGGCGGACGATCTGATGGGGAATGTGCAGCGGGCCACCGAATTCGAATCGAAGCGGCAGATCGCGAAGATCGACAAGCCGCTGGACCGCAAGGAATGGGGCATGAATCCGCCGGAGGTGAATGCGTACTACAGTGGGTCGTATAACGAGATCGTGTTCCCGGCGGGGATTCTGCAGCCGCCGTTTTTTGATAAGAGCATGGATGACGCGGTTAATTTTGGAGGCATCGGGCTGGTGATTGGGCACGAACTGACGCACGGGTTCGACGATCAGGGGCGCAAGTTCGATCCGACGGGCAACCTGCGCGACTGGTGGACGGAGCAGGATGGCAAGGAGTTCGAGAAGCGCGTGAGCTGCGTCGCAGATGAATACTCGAACTTTGTTGCCGTGGACAACATGAAGCTGAACGGGCGTCTCACGCTGGGCGAAAACACGGCCGATAACGGCGGGGCGCGCATCGCGCTCATGGCGCTCGAGCACATGATCGCCGACGATAAGACCGGGAAGGAAGGGCAGAGCATCGACGGCTACACGCCAGAACAGAGGTTCTTCCTGGGATTCGGGCGCGTTTGGTGCGAGAAGCAGCGGCCGGAATACTTGCGGATGCAGGTCAGCACCAATTCGCATTCGCCGGGGAAGTATCGCGTGAACGGCGTAGTGCAGAATATGCCGGAGTTTCAGAAAGCGTGGGGCTGCAAGGCGGGGCAGCCGATGGTAGCCGAGAACGCTTGCCACGTGTGGTAGGTCCGCGGTTGATTGAGCGGGTCAGACACATCTCTGCTACTTCAGACTAGCTATAAATGCCCGCATCTCGCGCAGCACGTCCGCTTCGTTGCTGAGAAATAGGTAATGATCGGCATCAGGCAGGTCAACGATGCGCACGCCACCTTTGGCATTTAGAAGGTTCTTCTTATTCCGGATGTCGTAGACTTTGGTGGCGGCGTCGAACTCTTCCATGGCCGCGCGTTCTTGAGCGTCCTTTGGTTGATACCTATAGTTGATACTCAGCGTGCCGAACAACGCCAGGATGGGCACACGGATTCGAGAATAATCGCGGGGCAGGGCTCCCCGACCGATGGCGAAGTGGACTTTATTGGGAGCATTGCCGCTACCCACTGAACCGTCAGGATTACGGTTGAAAGTGTTGTGCAATTCAGCTTCTGGGTATTCAAAGCCATTCTGCCGCACTTTGAAATCATGAAAGGCTTTAAAAGATCTTAGGTCCGAGGCGTCTGGTGCAGACCCGTTGGCACGCATGGCTGCGGGCAATTTATTAAAGAGCGCCATATAGGCCGCACTACTCCCTGGGTAATCCGTAGGGTCAGCCGTCGCATCGAGGTAGACGAGCCCAGCCAGGCGATCGGAGTGCTCGTCTCCCAAGGTTGTTAATTCCTCGCCAGACATGGAGTGACCAGCCAGAACAGGCGCAACAAGTTTCAGCGCGTCGAGGACTTGGAGCACGTCGTCGGCCAGCCGTTGTTGGTCGTAACCCGAATCGGGATGAGTGGAAGCGCCAAACCCGCGTCGCGTGATGCCGTAGACGTGACAGCAAGCTCCGGACAATTTTTCGGCGAAATCGTCGAAAATGTGTGCAGTGTTTCCGGAACCCGCCAGCAGTACAACCGGGCGTCCTGTTCCGCCCCAATCGAGCACCTCGAGCCGGATGCCTTCTTCCACGGTTACGAACTGCACGGTGTGTTTGGACGGATCGTGCCAAGGAACGGACTCTTGCGCGGACAGTGTACTGGTTGTCATGGCCGAGGCCAGGAGAAAGACTTCGAGTAAGCGATGCATAATTCCTTCGTTCACAATCCTGGTTTCGCCAGAACGACTTTCGCTCCCGCGGAATGGCATGTGTCGATCACGTGAACGACATCTGCAAATGGCAAGACCCCGTCGGCTTTTACGAGCACCACTTTCTCAGGACGGTTCTGGAAAAGCTGCGTCAGCAAGTTTTGCAGATTGGGCCACGGAATCTGGCGACTGTTGACTCGCAAGGTGGGTGCTTGCTGTCCGGAGTCGAGGACTTGCACGACGGTTGGTGGAGGGCCCGGCGGTGGAACGAGCAGCACTTCCAGGCCTTTCGGAGGCACTATGGTTCCTGGATGGGACGAATCGGGTTGGGCGGTCAGCAGGATTGGGGCTGCTACACCGGCGATGCTCGCAGCTTCTAATATCTTCCCCACGTTGGCGTATCGTACCCGGGCATCGGCCTTGATGTAGAGTTTCTGCCGACCATTGAGCTCTTCCGCGAGTGCGGCGGGAGTGATGGAATTGATTCCGAGATAGACGCTGCCGCCTTCGGTCACCGCCACGATCGACGCGTCTTTGTTATCCGCATCGGGCATTGGCAGGGCGTTGCTGGTGACGGCTAACTCTACGCTGATCCCCTGCTGCATCGCCTGGGCGGTGGACTTGGGAGCAGTAAGCAGAATGGGCACGATCGTAAGGGTGACGCTCAGCACGGAGTGCATTGATCTTCGTAGTTTATTTATCGCAAGCGGGTTCATATGTTTTCTCTCCTCTATGGGTGAAACCCGGTCAACAAGTTCTTGCCTGGGTAATTTCTTAGGCGCATTCTCGTTGCGGCTCTGTCTGTTCTTAGGTCAATTGCCCTCAGGGGCTAAAGCCCGGTGTTTATGCGGTTCTTAACGGCCCGGCTTAAGCCGGGCCCTTCCCGTGACGTGTGCGACGCATCAAGGCTTGGCTCCGCCGAGTGACGCGGTGGCGAGGGTTCCGCCGAGGCCCATCGTTTCCACTGCCGACGAGGGCACGATTACCATCGCACCTTTTTCCTTGACGGCTTCGTAGAGCATGTTCATGGCGCGCAGGTGCAGGGCCACGGGGTTTTCGGCGTAGGCGGCTGCAGCCTGCACGAAGCTGTTGGAGATTTCGCTTTCGGCCTGGCCGAGGATGATGCGAGCCTGGCGCTCGCGCTGGGCTTGGGCCTGGCGCGACATGGCGTCCTCCAGGCCTGATGGGATCTTTACGTCGCGGATCTCGACCGATTGCACGGTGATGCCCCAGGGGTTCGTTTTTTCGTCGAGGATACGCTGCAGTTCGCGTCCCATGGTTTCGCGCTCGGTGATCATTTGTGCGAGTTCGTGGCGGCCGATCGACTCGCGCAGTGCGGTTTGTGCGCTCATGGTGATGGCCTCGATGAAGTTCTCGACTTCGAGAATCGATTTCTCAGCGTTCCAGACGAGCCAGAAGACGATGGCATCGACGTTCACGGGGACGGTGTCGCGTGTGAGCGTGGACTCGGCGGAGACACTGGCGACGCGGACGCGCTGGTCCACGTAGGGGCTGAGCGTCTCAAAGATCGGGATGATGTGGCACATTCCGGGGCCACGCAGGCCGACGTAGCGGCCCAGGCGCAGGACTGCGACCTTCTCCCACTGGCGCACGACTTTAATCGCGAAAAGAAAGTAGAGGCCGACCAGGGCTCCGAAGATGGCCGGGGCCGGATGGTGAACTGCTTGGGACACTGCGATGCCAATCACGATGCTGATCACGAACAACAAGAGGGCAATGCCACTGACTTCGTTCTTCCGAATGTTCGCCATGATGTCTATCTCCTTTTTGGCAACAAGTCGCGCAGACGATCGATCAGATCTTCGAGGGTGAATCCGGCGGCGCCTGCGCGGGCCGCGAATTCTCCAGCCATCTGGCCAAGCTGACGCTCTCGTTCGGCAGAATTCTTTTCCAGCTTCTTGTTTGCGATGAAAGTTCCCGTGCCTTGGTGGGTTTCGATCAGGCCGCCGAGTTCCAGCTCGCGGTAGGCCCGCATCACGGTATTGGGATTGATGGCGAGATCGACGGCGAGCTGGCGCACTGTGGGCAACTGGTCTCCGGCGGTCAGCGAGCCGGAGGCGATCCCGCTGCGCACCTGATCGATCAGCTGGCGGTAGACGGGGACACCGCTATGAAGGTCGATCGCGAAGCGTGGCGTTGCGGGGCTGCCATTCCTTCCCATGTGTGTCAGTGTACTACAGGACTAGTACATTAAGTCAAGTACTATTTTGCAGGTTTCAAACGACATTCGTCACTACTTCGCGACCCTGAAGCCTTTGCGGCGTTGTTCGCTGTAGCGGTGCAGCGCGTCGAGGATAATGGGGTACGCTTCCGATGGGGGGCGTATCTCATCGACCTCGACGGCCTTGCCTTCGAGCTGCTTGTAATCCTGAAAAAACCTGCGCAGCATGAGCAGGCGGTGAGGCGGCATCTCCGCGGCCTGGCGGTAGGAGTTGAATTCGGGGTCCTCGGTCGCCACGGCGATGATTTTGTGGTCCTGTTTGCCCGCGTCGATCATGGTCATCAAGCCGATGGTGCGGGCGTGAATGATAGTCAGTGGAACCACCGGCTCCTGGCAGAGAACCAGCACATCGAGCGGGTCGTCGTCTTCGGCGAGCGTCTGCGGAATGAAACCGTAGTTGGCCGGGTAGTAGACGGCTGAATAGAGGATGCGGTCGAGGCGGATCAGGCCGCTTGACTTGTCGAGTTCGTACTTCACACTGGAGCCGAACGGGATTTCGACGACGCAGTCGAATTCGTGGGGGAGTTTGTCGCCGGGAGTTACATCGTGCCAAGGATGGATCATAGGAGAATGGTTTGTCTTAATTAGGCTCTTTATTCTAGCGGAGGTGTTGCGGCAGAGGAGAAGCAATGTAGCGCGACGCCGGAAAGTGGCGCAAGGTGGGGGAATGCTAGAACTGGCTGCGAGAGGGTTTCAGAAGGCGGGGCAGGTGTTGTCTGACAGCATCGTGCAGGCGCCGGTTTTGCTTTCGCATCGTGAAACGGTCGCGGCGAGGGACGTTGTAGAGACGCATGGAGACTTCCACCAGCATGCGATCCAAGGCTAGAAGGACGTCCAGCATTTCGTTAGGATCGCGCTGGTTGAGGATCTGATTGCGCAGTTTGCGCCATTCCCTTTTGTCCTGCTGTGTCATTTGGGTTCACTCTGCTATTACAGATAGAGGATCGAGCTCAGAAATGGAAATTGAAATAGTTGATCGGTCCTATCGAGGGAGGATCGATTTCTGTAAATGCTTGAAAACAAAATGAACAGAGTGTGGGGTGTGGCGTCTGGTCGATGCGGAGGATCAATTCTTTGAGTGTGTTGCGGGCCAGTCTGCCCGGAATCTTGATTCTCACGGTAGTGACGCGTACAGTTTGAATGTGGGGTGCATCCTCTTCGGGGGACTATGTCGAACCAAGCCAAGACCTATCTCAAGTTCGGTGGAGCGACGGCGGTGATTCTGCTGCTGCTGGGCTACCTGGCCTATACCGGTGTGCAGGACAGCAAGAGTTATTACGTCACGATTAAAGAGTTGCATAAGATGGGGGACGGCGCCTACTCGAAGCGCCTGCGGGTTGCCGGGAACGTGCAGCCGGGCTCGATCCGACGGACGGGTACGCACGTGCAGTTTGTGCTGATGGAAGAGGATCAGACGCTCCACGTGGACTATACCGGGACGGAAGCGCCGCCCGACACGTTCAAAGACGATTCCCAGGCTCTTGCGGACGGGCGCTTCGATCGCGACGGCGTGTTCCATGCCAAGCAGCTACAGGCGAAATGCGCGTCGAAGTATGCTCCGCAGCAGCCGGGCACTCCGGCCAACGGGATGCAATCCGCCGAGCCGGCCAAGAGTGTGACGCAGGTGCAACCGGCAGGCGCCGGGATGGCGAACTAGATTTGCGCCGGCCCGGAGCCGCTGGTCCGTGGCATCTGGTAAGCCGGACGTGAAGATCGTCTGCGGATCAGCCACCGTAACGCGTGAGTGGTCCCTACCGCGATAGCAAAAGCAGAAACCGCAATCACCGGCACGAACCAGTGGCCGAGTAGTTCGTGCATCCCCGCGGGGTTGTTGGGAACCCCGACGCCCAGACTCCTTGGGCCCAACCACATTCCCAATCTCGAAGGCATGAAGGGCTTGAGGAACACAGCCACCGTGAGCGTGAGCGCCGTGCTGTAGCCAAGGAGGGCCACGAAGAAAGTGGTGGTCCCCGTGATGCCAAGCTTGGCCCAGCGCCAACTCGTCCGCAACAGGACCCACGGAGAGAAACTTTGGCCGGCGCGGGTGAGCATGCGTTCCGTGGTGTATCGGTCAGCTAATTCTTCCGGAGTGCCCAGCAAACGGAGCACGCGATCGACCGCGCCGTCGGGGTCGGTCGCACCTGAGACCGAATCCAGAATGTGGGCGCGGATTTCGCGAACAATCTCGTCTCTTTCCGCGGGAGCAACGGCCGCCAGGGCATTCGCCAGCCGGTTTAGATAAGTGTCGATGCAGTTGTCCGTAAGTGGAGCTAAGGTGGTCATCGCTGTTTTCCTCCCAAGACGGGCTGCACAAGGGCGGCAAGGCTGGCGGCGAACGTGTGCCAGGCCTCGGCCATTTCCCGGGCGCGGCGGCGGCCCGGTGCAGTCAACCAGTAGTATTTCCGCGGATGTCCGGCTTCGGATTCGACCCATTCGGACTGCAAGAGTCCTTCGGCCTTGAGCCGCGACAGGATGGGATACAACGTGCCTTCGGCGACGTCGAGTTGCGACTTCTCCGAGAGGGAACGCAGGATTTCCAGCCCGTAAAGGCGGGACTGCCACAGGCTAGCCAAGATTGCCATCTCGAGACATCCTTTGCGGAGTTGTGCCTCCCAGTGCTGCCCGCGATCACCGTTACTGTTGCTTGCCATATACATTGTATAGCTATGTATAGTGCCATGGAATGGTTCTGCCGTCAAGTCGATCTGTGCAAGCCTTACTTTGCAATTCTTCGCAAAAATGCATAGATTCGCTAGCGTAACTTCTGTGACATTGTGGCCGCAATCTCCCGGTGCCTGTGACTGACGCCATTCCGCAAAGCTCGACCATCATCACCGTCAACAACGTCATTAAACAGTTCGGACGCTTTGCCGCTCTGCGCGGGGTGACGGCCGAGTTCGACGGGGGACGCTTTCACGCGATTCTCGGCGAGAACGGAGCAGGGAAGACTACGCTGCTGCGGGCACTGGCTGGGCTGGCGCAGCCGACGCGGGGAGAGATTTCGATTTTCGGGAAGAGCCCGCAGGAAGCCTGCCGCGATATCGGATATATGGCTCATCCGTCGCTGCTCTACGACGAGATGAGCGGGATGGAGAACCTGCGGTACTTTGCGCGGCTTTATGGCATTGCGGGGGACGGCCGCTGCGAAGAAGTGATTCGCGCCGTGGGACTCGATCCGGAGTTGACGCGGGCGGTGGGGCAGTATTCGCAGGGGATGCGGCAGAGGATGTCGCTGGCACGGGCGATTCTGCATGATCCGAGAGTGCTGCTGCTGGATGAGCCGTTCTCCAACGTGGACGTGCACTCGGCGCGGGCCATGGTCGGGTTGCTCAAGGGCATGCGCGATGCGGGGAAGACGGTTTTCGTAATCACGCACCAGGCGCTGCTGCTCGACGGCGTGGCCGACGAGTTTGTCTGGATGCAGGCGGGACAGATTGTGGATCGGACTGCCAGCCTCGCTCGCGCGGCGGGTTCCGCTGAGGGCGTCCAATGAATTCGCTCTGGGCGGTGACCCTTGCGACGCTGGTCAAAGACATACGGCTGGAGTGGCGCTCGAAAGATGCGCTGAATTCCATGCTGTTTTTTTCGTTGCTGGTGGTGGTGATCTTCGTATTTTCCTTCGATCCGCTGGCGGAAGAGTCGCGGCATATTGTGGGTGGATTGGTGTGGGTTGCGTTTTTGTTTGCGGCGGTGGTGGCGCTCAATCAGACTTGGGCGCGCGAAATACGCAACCAGGTGCTCGATGCGTACCGGGTTTCTCCGGCTCCGGCGAATGCGTTATTTCTGGCCAAGGCTTTGGGGAATTTTATTTTCGTAAGCGTGCTGGAAGCACTGATGACACCGCTATTCGTGATTTTTTATAATCTGCGGGTTCTGGGACCGGCGTGGCAGTTGATTCCGATTGCGGCTTTGGGAACGTGGGCGCTGGTGGTGAATGGGACATTTTTCGCCGCGATGTCACTGCGCACACGGAGTCGCGAGATCATGCTGCCGCTGCTGCTGTTTCCGATTTCCATTCCGGCCGTGCTGGGAATGGTGGCGGGGACGACGTCGATTCTGACCGGAGAAAATTCCGCGCACTTCTACATCGTGTTGCTTCTCACCTACGATGTGGTGTTTACTACAGCTTGTCTGGCATTGTTCGGGATGATTTTGCACGCGGAATGAAACGGCTTTTCCCCATTCTCTCGGTCCTTACGGCGGTTCTGCTGGCCTATGCCCTGTATCAGGCACTGGTGGTTGCGCCTACGGATGCGCAGCAGGGCGATGTGTACCGGATCATTTATTATCACGTGCCTTCCGCGTGGACGGCGTTTTTGTTGTTCTTTATTAATTTCATTGCGTCGATTCAATATCTGGCCAGCGCGAAGCCCTCGACGAAAACTGCAGCGAAGTGGATTGTGATTGCGATCGGAGTCGGGGGAGTGATTGCCTGTTTTATCCCGCAGGTGCAGCAGTTGCTGCCGGCGGGGATGCGGCCGAGCGCGGTGGCAACGACGGTGCTGGCGATTCCGGCGTTCTATTTTTTGATTGGGAAGTTCTTTCCCGGAGAACGGCTCGATGTGCTCGCGGTGACGACGGCGGAGGTGGGCGTGGTTTTTTGCACCATCGTGCTGGTCACCGGGCCGATCTGGGCGCGGCCGGTGTGGGGAATCTGGTGGGCGCCGGGAGATATTCGGCTGACGTCGACGCTGGTGTTGTGGCTGATTTACGTGAGTTATCTGGTGCTGCGGCGCTTTTCCAATAGCGCGCAGACGCAGATGCTGGCTGCGGCGCTCGCGGTGTTCGGGGCGCTGGATGTGCCGCTGGTTTATTTTTCGATCTGGTTTTTCCGCACGCAGCATCCGCAGCCGGTGATCGGCGGCGGCGGATCGATGGATCCGCGCATGCTGCACGTGCTGCTGATCAGTTGGATGGGGTTTCTTTGCTTTGCGTTTCTCGTCTGTTGGTCGCGGTTCCGGCTGGAACTGCTGCACCGCGAAATTGAGGAGGCGCACGCGATGGAATCCCTGGTCGGGGAGGGAGTGGCGGCCAAGGCCAGCCTTCCGCTCAGTCGGAGTCCGCGATGAACGCCATCAAGTTTCTCTTCGCCGCCTATATTGCCACGTGGGTGATCCATGGCGTCTATCTCGCCAGCCTGGTTCGGAGGTTCAGCCGACTGCGCCAGCAGTTGAAGGAACTGGGGAAAGGGAGTAGGGATCGCCAGCGGGTTTGAAACGTCCAGTTCTTCCGAAGTAATTTCTCGCTGAGTGAAACGCGTCACATCCGTTGCGGCCTCGTCGGGCAAGACTCGTACCAGGGTTCGCCTTGAAGGCGTGCCGACGATGCCACGAACAAAAGGAATCGGCTTTAGCCGCTGGGTATGGCCGTCCCCGTTCGACACGCTCCGGAGCTCACTCGCAGAGTGGCGGAAGCTCGAAAGCTCGTGATGACGTCCTCGTATCGTGGGAACAGCGAATTCGGCGGGCGGGTGCAGGGCAGAAATCGCACTTATTGCATTCGCTCAGTGAGGCTTTGAAGAACTCTGGCGTTCCGGCAAATCAATTTCGGAGGAGAGGAAGATCATGAAAACAGTGGTCGCATTTCTTCTGTTCAGCGGGCTGCAGCTCGTAGCACAAGACGTGCAGTCTTGCCCCATGCACAAGGAGCATATGAAAGAGGCTTCGCAGCATCAGGCGGAGGTGGAAAAACACGGGGATGAGGCCATGGGATTCCCGCATGACAGGACCACTCATCATTTTCGCCTCTACTCCGACGGCGGGGCAATTGAAGTAACCGTCAATGACCGCAAGGATTCCCAAAACATAAAGGCCATCCGGTCCCATCTGGCGTATATTGCCACGATGTTCTCAAACGGAAACTTTTCCATACCCATGTTCGTGCATGACCAAGTACCGCCCGGTGTTGCTGTGATGAAAGAAAAACACGTCGAACTTTCTTACACATTCGAAGAATTGCCGGCAGGCGGCAGGGTGCGGATTAAGACGACAAGTCCCGACGCGCTGAAAGCGGTTTATGACTTCCTTCGTTTTCAGATCGAGGACCACCATACTGGGGACACAACCGAAATATAGGGAGGACGGTCCCTTGCGTTCGGCAATTCAGTTCGAGGCTTTCCATTCCTTCTGAAGGGCAGAGAGGAAGTCTGGGCTGCCATTGGAGCGGAGGAATTCGTAGTTCTCGATCATGGCGGCGGTGCCGATGCGGGCGGAGCGAAGAGGATTTTCGACGCGGATGACACGTGCCGTGAAACGAACACGGACGGCGACGGTGAGAGTGACGTGGGGAGGGAAGGTCAGAGTGACTTCCAGCTTGGTCCCGGCGGAGACGGGGCGGTCGAGGTAGAAGAAAACGCCGCGGGCACTGACGTTCTGAGTCTCGGTGTGAACCTCGCCGCTGCCTTCGAGGCGGACAATGGCGGGGAGGCGCATGTCGAAGCGCCGCATCATCCGCCGGTCCGGTGAATTCGGTTGCATGTTAGAGCGCTCCCGCCAGGAGCGCGTTGTTGCAAGAAATGCGATCACAGCAGACGGCCAATCCCCGCAGATTTTCAAGGCCTGAGTTTTGACGAGACACGGCCCGTGTAGCCCTCAATGTATAGAAACATGTGCAGTTTGCAACAGCAAACTGCCAGCTAAACAGATACTTTAATCTGTCCGGAATTCGGAACAGAACCGTCCGGGAGCCGGGAGAGGAAGTAATTGTGGGCAGGGCTTGCCCCTAGTCGGAGCAATCCCGATGCCATCGATAGCGCGACGGAGTCGTAAGTTTTCCACGAAGAATGAGCGGCTTGCGGAGTGGTTGAGTGCGGAGGGTCAAGGCTCATGCCAGAGGTTTGCGCAAGGAGGATTCATTCTTTCCACTTCGGCTGACGACCAATAGCAGCCTGTAGTTCTCTTCATGGCACTTTTGTGCCACGGCGCGGCATCTTTCCGCCTACTCGAACGCATCTGACGAATCTTGGGGCGGCGGCAGGACGGTGGGTGGCTTGACTTGTCTATCCGTCAGATGTTTAAGTAGTTATTTAATTTTTTCCGCCAGTTCCAGTGACAAGCAAGCCGCGGTCAGGTTCGCCGGCGCGAGGCTCGGTTGACTTGTGCGCCGTCTCTAATCTCTCCACTGATCTGAGCGAAAAACGATCGAAGAAAACCGTCTAACTGTATCGGAGGAACGAGTGAACGTAGATCGCCGTTGGTTGGGAACATCCGTGGGACGAGTTCGTGTTCTGGCCGCTGGGCTGGTGCTGCTCGGGGCAGGATGCGCTGTTCTCGGGTGGGGTGCCCGCTCGCGTCAAACCGCCGCGAACCTCGCGGCCCAACTTCCAGCGATCCAAGAGCAGGCGATTGTGCCCGGCCTCTTGACGATCGGGTCATCGGACGAAGTCAACCGTGAAACACAGTCCCGGGCGCGTTCGCTTTTCGCCGGGCTGCCCCTGATCTTCGAACCGAACCAGGGACAAGGGAATCTCGACCCAGCTGATCGGCGCGCGAAGTTCGTGAGCCACGGCTCGGGATACAGCCTCTTTTTGGGTTCCGAGGGCGCAATTCTGAGCTTAGTTTCTCAAGAGCCATCCAAGCCGGAGCGGTCCGCTTTGGCCCGTGTAGAGTCGCTGCAGATGAAGCTGGCAGGAGCGAATCCCAACGCCAATTTAACGGGCGCTGAACCGCTGCCGGGCAAGAGTAATTATTTTCTGGGGAACGATCCCGGGAAGTGGCGGCATGGCGTGCCGCAGTTCGCGCGCGTGTGCTACGAGAATGTTTATCCCGGAATCAATTTGATCTTCTACGGAAATCAAGGACGGCTGGAATACGACTTCCAGGTGGCGCCAGGGTCCGATCCGGGGCAAGCCGAACTCGAATTCAACGGGGCGAAGCAACTGGAGCTGAAAGATGGGGCTCTGGTCATCCGGGGCGAGAGCGGCAGCGTGCGGCTCGAGGCGCCGCGGGTATATCAGGAGATCGCCGGAAAGCAGCACGCGGTGGAAGGCCGCTTCGTTCTGCGCGGCGCGAACCGCGCGGGATTCGCGATTGGATCCTACGACCACTCGCGCGAACTAGTCATTGACCCGATCTTGACCTTCTCGACTTATTTTGGTGGCAGCGGTGACGAGCATTCGACTTCCATCGCGGTCGATGGAAGCTTCAACATTTACCTCGCGGGCTCAACAACGTCACCCAATCTTCCAGCGCCTGCTGGGATCTTTCAGCCGACCCTAGCCTCCGGAGCAACCCAGAACGGTTATGTTGCCAAGATTACGCCGCCCCTGGGTTCGCTCCCTGCGGTTCTTGACTACGTGACTTATCTGGGAGGCGACGGAACCGACAGCCCGGTCGGAATCCGAGTGGACGGCCGGGGCGATGCATTCGTGGCGGGCACAACTTCCTCGTCCAACTTTCCCACCACGGCGTTGAGCGCCTATCAAGCGGTTCCCGCAGCGGGCAGCACAGGTACTTCGCACGTGTTCGTGACCGAGTTGCAGTTCGACGCCACCGTATTGCTCTATTCGTCCTACCTTTCTGGCAATGGGACTGACGTCGCCAGCGGGATGACCATTGACGCGTCCGGCTACATTTACGTGACCGGGACGACTACGTCCTCAGACGTGGCCAGCACTACCGATCAATTCCCGGCGAGCACGCTTCCTCAAGCCCTGCCCTATCAAATCACTCCCCGCGCGCCCCTTCAGTTCTTCGTGACCAAAGTGAATACGGGCGCACCCCGGACCGGCAGCATCGCTTACTCGACCTATTTTGGTGGAGCGAACTTCGACACGACCACGCCGGTGGCCGTGGGCGGCGGCATTGCGGTCGATACAAATGGCAACGTCTACTTCACCGGCACCACGAACTTCATCTATACCGGATGCTCGGGTTGCAGCAGCACCGATTTTCCCATCCTGAATCCCTACCAGCCCTGTCTGGACCAGGCGCCTCCGACCACGATCGTCAATCCTCCGTCCTGCTCGAGTACCACGAATACAACGGAGTCGGACGCCTTTGTGGCGAAGCTCAATCCCAACGCAGCTCAGGGAGAGCAACTGATCTGGTCGACCTACTTGGGTGGCAGCGGCACCGACTCGGGCACGGGCATCGGGCTCGATACCGGGGCGGCTAATGTTTACGTGGTCGGAACCACAAATTCCAGCGACATTGGGACGAGCGTAACGGCTTTGAATACTTCAGCCGCGTATCAACGCTGCCTGGATACGGCGGTGAACCCGGCAGTAGGCACGGCGTGTGCGCCGCCTGCCGCGCCTGCCCCCAACGACGCTTTTGTGGCGCGCCTGACCAATCCGACCTCCACAACCACGACTACTACTCCGGTCCATGTGACGCTCAACTATTTCTCCTATCTGGGAGGGAGTAACAACGAAGCGGGACTGGCGATCGCAGTGGACTCGGGCAGCGGCGCCTTGGTGACGGGCTGGACCCAGTCCACGGATTTCCCTGTGTTTCCAACATCTAACCCCATTCAGAGCGCACTGAATGGCACGCAGGATGCATTCGTGGCCCGGCTGAACACGGCTACCGTGGTGGGGCAGCCAACGGCGGGTTCGTGGGCAAATTACTTCGGCGGGAGCGGCATTGATCAGGGAACTGGGATTGCTCTGGATGTCAATCAGAACACCTACTTCGCGGGCGACACGAACTCGACGGACCTGCAAGTGTCAAAGCCATTAGAGACGACGAACAACGGCGGCTACGACGCATTTGTTACTCAACTGGGAACAGCTGTGAGCTTGTCAGTCAATGGAGTCTTGACGCTGGGCACGAACCAGATCTTCATCAGCGCCGGGAACCAGGCGACCTTCACTTATACGGTGACGAACAACGGTCCCGATTTGGCCAACAACATCACGCTTACGGACAACCTGAACTCTTCGGTCACAGGTGTGCCGCTGACATTTGTTTCGGCCAGCACCACCGCCGGCACCTGCGGCGGAGGCTCGACCAATGCCGTCGTGAGCTGCAGCCTTCCCACGCTACAGTCCGGTTCGACGGCCACGATTACCATCGTGGTGGCGCCCACTCCGAGCAGCAGCGGGGGGCAAGCATCATTCAACGGCGGTTCCGTACAGGTGACGGGGCCGGGCAACATTGTGCTCGCGCAGACGTCGGTACCGGCGCAGATGTCCGACTTCAGCCTCACAGTCAATCCCAGCAACGGAAGCGTGGCAGCGGCGGGGGGTACGGCGACGTATCAAGTGCAACTCACACCACATCCCGTCTACGGAACGAATATATCGTTGGCGTGTTCGGGTTTGCCCGCGGGAGCTTCGTGCAACTTCACGAGCAACCCGGTCACCCTGCAAGGGCCGGGTTCGTCCACGCTCAATATTCCCACCACAGTCCGGCCTGTGGTCACACCGGCTGCGAGTTTGCTAACTCGACACTTCTATGCGATCTGGTTGATGGTTCCAGGGTTGACCCTGCTGGGTGTGGGAGTCGGAAGCGACCGGCGCCGCCGGCGCTTCGCGGGAATATTCGTCCTTTGCGCTCTCTTCGCGCTGCTCCTGCTGTTGCCGGCTTGCAGCCACACCACAACGCAAGCGCCGGTGAGCGGAACGCCTCCGGGCAACTACACGATCACCGTGACCGCGACGTCCGGCAGCGACACGAAGAGCCAGACGATCACGCTGTCAGTTCCGTAATCTTGGCTGCCAGACGACTGCAAGGGAAAAGCCGCGGGTTATGCCGTGGGCCGATGCTCTGATCGAATTAGCTAGCCTCAGTGGCGCGGCTTGGTGGATGGGGAGGACTAGGCTCCCGCTGACAATTTGTGGTGCCCCTTCTGCTCGGCAATCCCATACTGCCGGATCTTGTAGAGCAGAGCTTTGTAGCTGATCTGGAGAATGCCGGCGGCCTGCTTGCGGTTCCAGTTGGTCCGTTCCAACGCTTGGGTGATGGCCTGCGCTTCGGCTTCATCTTTGGCGGTGCGCGCCAGGGACTTCAAACCGCCCGATTCCGGCCCCCGGGCGGAGGTGTCGCCGGGTACTCCACCCGTGCCATCGTTTCTGGGCAGCAGTTCAGTGACGGCCAGTTTCTCATCCCCGAGAATCAGGTAGCGCTTGAGGAAGTTATTCAACTCGCGGAGATTGCCGGGCCAGGAATGATTCTGGCAGGCCTGCAGCAACGCCGGAGAGAGCGGGAGGGGCGCACGCGCGTAACGCTCGGCCATGCGCGACATGGAGTGCTTGAGCAGGATGGGGATCTCTTCCTTGCGATCGCGCAGCGGCGGAATCTGCATGGTGAAGGCGTTCAGACGGTAGTAAAGATCCTCGCGCAGGCGCTTGGTAGCGAGCGCTTCCGGAATGTTGATGTTGGTTGCCGCCAAGATGCGCACGTCGACTTTGATGACGGAACGGCTGCCCAGGCGGGAGAACTGTTGATCCTGTAACACGTGCAGGAGTTTCGCCTGCAGCGACGGTGGCATCTCGCCAATCTCGTCGAGCAGAATCGTTCCCCGGTTGCACAGTTCGAATTTGCCCGGTTTCGCGTGGTTCGCGCCGGTGAAGGCGCCTTGTTCGTAGCCGAACAGTTCGCTCTCGAGGAGGTCGGCGGGAACCGCGGCGCAGTTGACCTTGAGGAAGGTGCGATGGGCGCGCGGGGACAGCTTGTGGATCAACCGCCCGAGGACTTCCTTGCCGGTCCCACTTTCGCCGAGCAACAGCACGGGGATATCTACATTGGCCACCAGCGCGGCTTGGGAGCGAATCTTGCGCATGGCGGGGCTGGCCGCGATGAAGAAGACGTCTTCCGAGAGTTCTTCGACTTCGCCGCTGTAAGTCTGTTTTCCCTGGCCGAGGCTGAGATCAATGACGGCATCCAGTTCCGCTTTCTGAAAAGGCTTGGTGAGGTAGTCCTGGGCGCCCAGCTTCATCGCGTGCACCACTTTGCGGGTGTCATTGACGCAGGACAACATGACAACCTTGATGCCGGGCTGGAGCTGGCGCAGCTGCTCCAGAGTTTGCAAGCCGTCGATGCCGGGCATGAGCACGTCAAGCAGCACGAGATCAGGTTGCAGGCCCTTTTCCACGCGGAGCAGCGCTTCCTCGCCGGTGGTCGCGGTTTCGACCCTGTAGTCGTCCACTTCGAGCAGCGTTTTGATATAGCGGAGCATGCCGGGTTCATCGTCCACCAGCAGGATTTTGGCGGTTTGCTTCATCGGCTTTTCCTCTTGCTGGCGGCCGCAACGGCCGGCCTATACGGGATCAGGAAGGAAAACTTGCAGCCTGCGCCCGCATCACTCTCGACCCAGATCTTGCCCCCCATGCCTTGCACGAGGCGGCGCGCGATGGCAAGACCTAATCCCATGCCCTCCTGATTTTCGGTGCTGGGAAGGCGGAAAAAATCGTCAAACACTTCCAGGTGAAACTCCGCGGGAATTCCCGGACCGGTATCGGAGACGCTGACCTTGACGGCGTTGGGCTGACTTACGTTTTGATGGCGGCGCTCCGTGGTCGAAGGCTGAGCCGCTGCACGGCGTTCCCACATGTGCGGCTCCGCGTGCAACCAGACCGTTCCGCTGGTGGACGTGAACTTGAATGAATTCTCCAGCAGGTTCGAGATCACGCGCTCCAGTTTGGGAGAATCGAAGGGAAAGATCGGCAGCTTGTCATTGGCGAGAAAATAAAGCGCCAGCCCCTTTTGCTGAAAGCGATTCGACCACAAGCGGGAAACTTCGGACAGGCACTCGTTGATATCTCCGGGCTCGAACTGCATGCGCAGCCCGCCCGTTTCGAGGGCGCTGTAGGTCAGGAAATCCTGAATGAACTGTTGCAGGCGCTTTCCGCTGGCCTGCATATCGTGCAGGACTTCGCGTTGGCGGTCGTTGAGCGATCCCAGCTTCTCGCTGTGCAGCACCTCGACGTAGCCATTCAGGATCGATAGTGGTGTTTTGAGATCGTGGGCGGCAGAAGCGAGCGCGTTGGTGGTGCGCTGGAAACGCTCTCGTAGTTCCTTATATTCCTGCAGCAAGTTCTCCGGGCTGGGCAGATCGCCATCAGGACGGACAGCAGCGGCTGGCATAAGTTCCGAGGTTCCTCCCGCGTCAGAAGCAAGCGTGTTCTTTTGGGCAGAGGCCATTGGGGAAAAGCCACAGGACTCACATGGGGAGAGGGTTTCGCATCCGTCGTTGAGGACGAATGCAGGTAGATAAAATCGTATGTCAGGCTCAATTTGTTGTCAACGAAAAATGCAAGGGAATTACCCAAGTGTAGCAAAAGCTTGCACTTTTGCGAGTCGGAAGGGGCGGCCCAATCGATTTTACGCCAGTGAACAAAAAGCGAACAAAACACCGGAGATTTCCGGTCGGTTTATGGGTTTGGCGGTCGGAGTAGCCGCGGGTGCAGTCTTCCTCCCCGGTTTGCCAGGCTATTTGCCGGAGATTTGGCCCCTCGTGTGCACCGGACGGAGAGTTGACGATCGTGGAGCGGTCTGCATGAATGGAGCGAGCGTGGGAACCGAGCGGCGAAAATGGGCCAGACTGCCGCTAGCAATCCCCGTCTTTGTTCGCAGCCGTGACGGGAACGGAAAAGAACTCCTGGAGTTCGCGACCGCTTTGAACGTCAGCGCTGGCGGCATGCTGGTCGCAATTCGTCGGGTTTTGCCCGCAATCGCCCAGATTCGGCTTGAGATTCCCAGCGCCCCGGTAGCGGCGTTGGCCTTGTTACCGAAAGCGTCGCGGGCTCTGCGCGCAAAGGCTCTCCGCACAACGCCGGCGGAGGGCTACTATCTGCTCGGTCTAAAGTTCTTGCGTCCGCTGCTGGTTTCGGGCAATCCCAATGGCCGACGGCGCCGGAAAGTCGCTTCTGTCGTGTGAAAATGTTTGCGCACAATCCCGCGGACGGTGTTACGCTTGAGTTCATACCCTGATTACCAGGGTTTGCCCGTCCGGTTCTTTGGTAAGTTGATGGTCTTCAACCACATAAGCTAAGTTTAGGTATCCGCAAAAGGCCCCAGAGCCTTTTGGCTCTCCGGATGCAGGTGCAAGACTCTCCCCCTGTTGGTAGAAAACAGCCATGACAATCAGCAGTGTGAATACGCTTGTCCAGCCTTTGGGAGAGATGCCGCCGGATGCGATCGTTTTCGGACGCACCGAGGCCATGCTATCCGTCCGCGACCGCCTGACCAAACTGGCGAGTGCCAACGTTCCGGTGCTTATCCAAGGAGAGAGTGGGACGGGCAAAGACATTATTGCGCGCATGATTCATGCAGCTTCACCGTGGCGCAGCGGGCCATGGGTGAAAGTGAATTGCCCGGCGATTCCGGGCACGCTGCTGGAAAGCGAGCTGTTCGGCTACGAAAAGGGAGCGTTCACGGGCGCCTATGGAATGAAGCCGGGCCGCGTGGAGATGGCGCATCGTGGGACCCTGTTTCTCGACGAGATTTCCGAGCTGGATATGTCGCTGCAGTCGAAGTTGCTGCAACTCCTGCAGGACGGACAGTTCTGCCGCATCGGCGCGCAAGAAGACAAGAAAGTGGAAGTGCGGGTGGTATGCGCGACCAACCGGAAACTCGAGCAGGAGATTGAAAAGGGCGCGTTCCGGTCAGATCTGTTTTACCGCATCAACGTGGTGAATCTGCATCTGCCTCCGCTGCGCGAACGGGCCGGCGACATTCCTGAACTGGTGGCATATTTCCTCGAGTATCACAACCGGAAGTACAACTGCCGGGCCCCAGCGCTTTCCAGCGAGTTGATGACGGAGTTGCGCAAGTATCGCTGGCCGGGAAACATCCGGGAACTGGAAAACCTGGTCAAGCGCTACGTGATTCTGGGCAACGAAGAAGTGATTGCGGCCGATCTGACGCCGCGGGACACCAATTTCTTCAACGCGGAAATTCCAGTGGACGGGCAGATCTCTCTGAAGAAGCTGACTCGCCAGGCGGTCCGCGAGCTCGAGCGGAAAGTCATCCTGAAAGTTCTGCAAAATTGTCACTGGAACCGCAAGCAGGCGGCGCGCGCTCTGAGCATCAGCTACCGCGCATTGCTCTACAAGATTCGCGACGCAGGATTGCCCTCGAATCGGGTGGTCAAACGGCGGGAAGCGAACAATCCCAAGCAGGAAATCGCGGCCGACTAAGCTCCGTTCCTCTTCGCCACTTGCCGCCATGGGCGCGGATTCTCCCGGGATTTTGCGTTGTTGCGCAGACATTTTCACTTTTAACCATTGGCAAATCTAGGGAATCTATGATAAGTACTTATATCGCCAAGGTTTACGTGCAGGTAAACTTTGGTACTCGGGGTGCAGTTAACGCTGGGCACCTTAGTTTTCGTTCTTCGCTCAATAAGGTGAAAGCCACGCGTCGTTGTTTATTAAGACCCGGGCGGAGTAACTCCTAGGAGAAGTTAAAATGAAAAAAACCCTCTTACTTGCTGTTTTGGCACTGGCCCTGCCAACGGCAGTTTTTGCCGGCAGCAGCGTAGACTACACCAATAGTGGCGGAATCTTGTCGGGTTCGAGCAGCGGACTAACGCTGACCGGATCAACCTTGATTGCCGTCAATGGGCTTAATGGAGGCGGGCTGATCACAGGTAACGACCTGGGCAGCATTGGCTTCGCAACTGGAGCGCTATTAAGCGGTTCGTTGGCCGGCGGCGGCACGTTCGCAGGTGGTACCGGGACCTGGTTTACCATCACCGGGAACGGCACTAACGGAGTTCCCAACGGCACCTTGTTCACGGGAACTTTTGATGGTCCTGTGACCTTGACGATGTTGACTCTTTCTGACGGAACCCATAACTACACCCTGGCGGGCACCGTGACGGGAACGACCAGTTCCGGATTCTCAACGGTCGGTGTGACCGTGCAGTTGACGATCAACACCGGCAAGGGTATCTTCAACGGCAGCACCACCATTTCGAGCGGTGACACGAACATCGTGGTTCCTGAACCGGGCTCGTTGAGCCTGCTGGGAACCGGGCTGATCGGTCTGGCTGGATTGGTCCGTCGCAAGCTGAAGGCGTAAGCGTTCTTTGCGCTTAACAAAAACAGAACCCCGCCGCGAGGCGGGGTTTTTGTTTGGGTAGCAGCGCTCCGGAAACTCCGAGCGGCGCTAACCGCGGAGATCCGACAAGGCTTTGCGGGCGTCGGCGTTGTTGGGGCTTAGCTTTACGGCTTTCTCCAACTGTTGGCGGGCCAGGGCGGTCTGGTTGGTTTTCTGGTAGGCGAGGCCGAGGTGGTAGTGGAGGTCCGCATCATCAGGTTCGCCACGCTTTTCGCTGAGCCGCAGTGCTTCTTGAAACTGACTGATGGCCGACTGGTAGATGCCCTTGTGATAGTAGGCCCAGCCCAGAGTGTCGGCGGCATTGGGAGAGTCCGGCATGCCACGGCGAGCGGTTTGCGCCATGCCCATCGCGACGTCGACGTTTCCGCCCTGTTCGAGAATCACATAGGCGAGATTGTTGGAAGCGAGGGGATGATCGGGCGAAATGCTGAGAGCCTGCTGGTACATGGATTTCGCCTGATCCCAGTTTTTCTTCGCTTCATAGAGTTCGCCGGAAAGAATGTAGAAAGTAACCTCGCGCGGATTGTCCTTAATGGACTGCAAGTACAGAGCGAGAGCCTGGTCCGCGGAGCCCTCCTGGACTTGCACCTTGCCCAGTTTTAGGAGAGCGTCGACATTGTTCTTGTCGAGTTCAATGGCTTTGCGCAGGGCAGCCTCGGCGCCGGGCAAGTCTTTCCTGCCGTTGAAAAGCGCGGTCCCCAGCAGATCGTAAAAGTTGCTGTTGTTGGGTGACTTGATGATTTGAGTGTTGGCTGCGGCGATTGCCTTGTCCGACTGCTTCTGGGCGACGTAGGTGTTCATGAGGCCGCTAAGGCCTTCGGTGGAAGATGGGTCCTTATCGAGTGCCTGCTGGTAAAACTTCTCGGCATCGGCGTAATGCTTCTGCACCAGCTGAATGTTACCCATCTGGACTAAGGGAGCAGGATTTTGTGGCGCCCGCAGCGCCGCCTGCTCAGCGTCCTGTTGAGCGTCGCTGTATTTCTGGCGGGCAATGTCCGCAACCCCCTTGAGAATGAAGCCGTCCGGCGAAGAAGGCTGCGCCGTGATGATCTGCTGTGCGGTCTGCAGGACGGCATCGAAATCGCCACGACGCAATGCCAGGGCAGCGAGATCGCGCTGCGCGTCGGTCAGGTCCGGACGGATGCGCACCGCCTCGCGCCACTCCGACTCGGCCCGGTCTTCATTGTGCTGCAGGGCGAAGGCGTTTCCCAACTGGTAGTGAGCAACCGCATTGCCAGCATCAGTGCGGAGCGCGCTTTGCAGCGAGTCAACGGCGCCGCTGGCATCGTTGCGGCGGATTTGCACTTGGCCCTTGAAGACGAGAGCCATCCACGTCATGGGGGTTGGCCTTGAGGATTTCGTTGTCCAGTTTGGTGGCTTCGTCGAGACGGTCTTTCAGAATCAGGAGCTGGATGTAGTTTTTCTTGACCTGGATATCTTTGGGATGATCGCTGTAGAGGGAAGTGTATTCGGCGATGGCTTTGTCGACATCCCAGGTGGCGTAAAAATCACCGAGCATGCGGTAGCCTTCCGGGTTATCGGAAAGATCTTTCTTGGTTTGACGCAGGAAGGATTCGGTCTCGGCCGTCTTGCCTTCCTGCATCAGCAGGCGAACCAAGGCGGCGCGGGGGGCCGGATTTTTCGGATCCACGTCGATGGCGTGTTTGAACTGCTGTTCGGCTTCGGGCAGACGTTTGCGCGACTGATAAAAGCCGCCCAGCGCCAGTTGAGCGTTCATGTCTTTGGGATCGACTTCGGTTGCCTTCTTGAAATTGACCTCGGCCTGGTCGGGCAAGTTGGAGTGGAGTTGAAAGAGTGCGAGCAGCAGGTAGGACTCGGAGCGGTTGGGGTCGGCGACGATGGCCTGCTGCATCTCTTGCATGGCGGCGGCGATATTGTTTTGCGCCGAGTAGTAGTTGGCCCATGCTTCGTGGGTTTCCGGGCTATTGGGTTGTTTCTCCTTGAGTTTGTCCAGGTGCTCCTTGGCCTGCTTCATGTACTCCGGAGCCGCGGAACCGTCGGGATTCCTCACCGTGACCAGAAGGTTGGCGAGATCGGTGTGGGCGCGATAGTTATCCGGAGCGAGTTCAACGGTGCGATTAAGTTCCTGGAAGGCGCGATTGGTGTCACCCAGCTTGAGATAGGCCTGGCTGAGATCGTAGTGCGCCTGGGCGAAACGGGAGTCGATCTGAATGGCGTTCAAATACTGGATGGACGCCTCACGGTACCTGCGCTCGGCAAAATATTTTTCGCCGCTGTCCAGATATTTCTGCTTGCGCACGTTGGGATCCCGCGAGCAGCCGGTAAACATGGCGATGAGAAGAGAGCAAGCCAGCAACAGACGGACGGGAACAGAGCGACTCATATTGCATTCTCCAACTGCGGATGCGGAAGGCACACCAGGGCATTCATCCGCACAACACCTCATGATACTGCACGGTAACCGCGGAAAACAGTTACTGCAGTCATAGGTTGATCTGGGCGGAGTGCAGAAACCTCATCAGCGCGGGATGTAGCTGTCCAGTAATGGGAAGACGTCGCCAGCGAAAGGAAGAATGCGCTGCTGCGCGGCGTCGGCGGTCTCGCCGGGATACATCGGAGTGGTGATGCGCACCAGGGCGCCGTCGCTGCGGTTCATCTTGATGGAGTCGGCGACCAGGTAGAACTTGGCCCAGTACTCACTGGCGACTCCGCGATCGTGTGCCCAGAACCAGTAAAGAACGAGTTGTCGGGAGTCTCCTTTCGCGATGAGATAACGGTTTGCGGGAAACGGTTGGTGACCCGGCATGGTAATGGTAATGCGTTGGTTCTCGACCGGTGTCCAGCCCGATCCGGGAAGGCAGTGCTGGGGCGAATGGATGGTATCGCCGGCGCGCTGGCTGCGGAAGTAGGCGATGAATAGATCGATGTAAGGGGTCGTTTGCTGGTTCTGATAGATGCGCAGAAGAAAGTCACCCGGCCCGAGGATGTCGAGGACTTCCTGGATCGATGGCAACGTCGGTACCGGTCCAGCCGCCTAATTGCGCGGGAAACTGTTTCAAGGGAAGACGAGGCGGGAAGACTTCGCTGCGATCGCGGGCTTGCAGAAGGATGGCTGCGGCGGCGATCAGCAGTGTTGCCAGGATGAAACTCGTGGTGGAGTTCCTCACGCCCGGGAACACGGTCATCGCAGTAGGGGAGTTCGATACGACCGGCTGACCGCCTTTCTCGGGGAACAAAAAGCGGACCAGTCCGTGCAGAGCGTAGAGCATGATCAGCGAAACGACGAAGATGATCCATCCCCAGGAAGCGTGGAAATAGCCCTCTGCCTTCTCGGGGTCCCAGTACTGGACGAGCAATCCGGTGCCGATGATGCGGATACTGTTGGCGGCGACGGCGATGGGCACCGAGGCAAGAGCGAGCAACCAGCGCACCCAGAGACGCTTTTCCATCAGATATCCGTAGATGATGGCGAGCGTTACCAGCGACATCAGGGAGCGAATGCCGCTGCAGGCCTCAGCGACTTCGAGAGCCATGGCCGGCAAGTTAATCACGTTGCCTTCGCGCAGAATCGGAACGCCGAATACAGGGAGGATGGCGGCGGCAACTCTGGATGTCAACAACTGGAGTGGGAACGTGATCTGGTTGAAAACGATGGTGGGGATGGGAATCATCATCAGCAGGAACGCCCAGGGGAACAGCACCGCGCGAAACAGATTCCATCCGAGAAAAAGGATCACGACTCCGGCCAGGATCAGCAGCAGCGAAGAGCGGCCCAGAAAAAGCTCCGCACCCAATCGGCCGACTACGAGCAGCCCCAGGCCCGCCAGTATCACGCCGAGGCCGGACCAGGAGGGCTGGGGACTAATTCGGGCGAGGCGATCGCGCTCCTGCCAGATCACGAAGGCGGAGAAGAGAGGAACAAAGAACCCGTGAGAGAAATTCGGATCGTTCCACCACTGGCCGACCAGATGTGTGAGGGTGGACCAGTAGAGCCAGAGAGAAAGGGCTACCAGGATACCCACCTGCCAGAGAGGAACCGCTCTCAGGATGGTGGACGCCGGGCGCGCGGTCGATGACTCGGTTTGCAACTGTTGGCTCACAGAAGCGGTCGGGGGGAACTACGAGAATAAGCGAAACGGCGCAGGTGTGCAATGCAAACTCCGTCACAGAAGTTGCTTACGAGGTAGCTTTCAGGTCGGCTGGGCCAAATTTGCTGCTAGTTGGCGGCCCTCACGCTCGCGCAAACGAGCGCAATCCAGGACTTTTTGCGACGATAGTGAGATTTTGGCGCAAAAGGAAAGCCCCCAGAGTGTGAAAAAGTTTTCCCACAAATCCCAGGCGGTCCGTTGACCGAGGTCTGGCCGCTCCTGGAATATTCCCATTTAGTTGTATTTGTTGGATCTAAGCTATTGAAAATAGGGAGTAGAATGGTTTCCCCAGTTTGTCCGGCGGATGCGCGGTAGTGGCAATCCCCGTGCTGTTAAGGATGCAGGGATGGCGGTGGATCGGGCAAGAGTCAACAATCGGCGGAAAAGGTAAAAGTGGGCAAGTTAGTTCCTAATCCTGCGAGAGGCGGCGGAGAACGCTCATCGGATGAGCCGGCTGGGCTCGCGTTTGTGGAGGGTGTGAGCGCCAGCATGCGTCCGGTGGAGGCGGTGATCCGGGAGCTCGCGCAGAGGGATGTGCCGGTTCTGGTGCTGGCGGAGCCTGGTGCGGGCAAGCACGCCACGGCGCAACGTATCCATCAGATGTCGCAACGGAGTGAGCAAGACTTCCGCTGGTTTCAGTGTTTAGGCCTGAGACCTGAGGACCTGGAGATTTTGCGGGAGCTAGAGAACAAAGGGACGCAGCTGGGCGCCGGCACTATCTATCTGGAGGAATTGGCCGATTTGAATGCGGAGTGCCAGGCCCGCCTGTTGGAGGCTCTCCCGCAATCTCCTGGGAATAGCGCGGCTGGCAGCGAGCGTGCCCGCCTCATTTGCGGCAGCGCTCGCGATCTTGAAGTGGAAGTAAAACGGGGACGATTGCGAGAGGATCTTTATTACCGCATCAGCGGCGTGTGCCTGCGGCTGCCTCCCTTGCGCCAGAGGAAAGAAGACATTCCCTTTCTGATGGGTTACTTTCTGCGCAAGTACGCGCGCGATTTCCGCCGTAGGGTTCCTGATTTGAGCGCGCAGACGCTGCGTTTGTTTTTGGATTATGCGTGGCCGGGAAACTTGCGGGAACTGGAAGATGCCGCCCGGGTGCTGGTGGCGCTGGGAGATGAGGACGTGGCCCTGGGCGGTCTGCGCGCTGTAATGCGCAAGCCGGAGGCCGGCAGCAACGGCGGGGGAATTTCGCTGAAGGCAGTGTCCAGGGCAGCCTCGCGCGAGGCGGAAAAGGAACTGATCCTGAACACCCTGACGCGCACGCGCTGGAACCGGCGGCGGGCAGCGGAAGAATTGCAGATCAGCTACAAGGCATTGCTCTACAAGTTAAAGCAGATTGGATTTGAGGGATACGGAGCGTCCTAGCTCCGCGGAGAAAGTATGAAGAAAGCGATGAAGCTCGCAGCGTTGATGGGGATGGGGCTGCTGGCCGCGGGGATGCTGGCGCAAACCAGCGACGCGGTCAAGAACGACGGAACCCAAGAGCGACAAGCCTGCGGCGACGGCGCAGGAGCAAGAGGCTTCGTCCGATTATGTGATTGGAGCCGACGACACGCTGCGCATTTCGGTTTGGAAGGAACCGGATCTTTCAGAAATCCTGCCCGTGCGTCCGGATGGCAAGATATCGATGCCGTTGCTGAACGACATTCCGGCGGCGGGACTGACTC
Organism: uncultured Acidobacteriaceae bacterium; assembly: GCA_963791515.1. Taxonomy (GTDB): domain Bacteria; phylum Acidobacteriota; class Terriglobia; order Terriglobales; family Acidobacteriaceae; genus Sulfotelmatobacter. The sequence continues at coordinate 171,212 of CAWBSS010000009.1, forward strand.
CGCTGCAACTGAAGGATTCGATCACGCAGAAGCTGAAAAAATTCATTGCTGATCCGCGAGTGACCGTGGTGGTGACGGCGATGAACAGCCAGCGCATTTTTGTGTCAGGAGAAGTTCTGCACAGCGGCCCAATGCCGTTGCTGCCGCACATGACCATGCTGCAGGCACTGTCGCAAGCGGGGTTCACTCAGTTCGCCAGTCTGAAGGGGATCTACCTGCTGCGAACCGAGAATGGCAAACAGGAGAAAATACCGTTCAATTACAAGGAAGTGATCAAGGGGAATCATCCCGAACAAAACATTATGCTAAAGCCGGGCGATACGGTCGTTGTCCCGTAAGGAAGGCGATGAGCAAACTTCAGACCATCTGGACTCTGGGCATGCTGGCCTGCGCGCTGAGTGGAGCGTGGGCCCAAGACAGTTCGACGCCACCATCGACCGAGGATGCTCCGCAGAGCGCCCAGCAGCAGCCTGTGCCAGCGTATGGTCAGGACAATGCGGCGGCTCCGATCAGCGAGAATCCTCCGCTCTCAGGATTGGACCTGCCGTCGCTGGAGCCGAACGCGGCGCCGCTGAGTTATCTGCAACCGGGAGCGACGCTCACCGAGTCGGCGGAATCGAACGCGGGCAGCGCCCTGGGGGGTGGGGGAATCAGCTCCGTTACCCGCGCGATGGGCAGCGTGACCCTGAAACGGCTGTGGAGCCACTATGACCTGGCGCTCGATTACATAGGCGGCGTTGGGTACTACACGGTGACGGGACAACGCTTCCAGTCGTTGCAACAGATGGATTTCGACCAGAAGATTACGTGGAGGCGGGGAGAACTATCACTGCGCGACAGTTTCAGCTATCTGCCCGAAGGCAATTTCGGAGGGTCCTATGGTTCATTGGGCTCGCAGGGCATCGCTTCGCTGGGGAACACCGCCTTTGGTGGTTTTTGGGGAGGCAGCAGCCTGGGGAACCTGGGGCTAGCTTCGCGCATTCTGAACGTGAGCCTGGTGGACATTTCCGAAAACCTTTCCCCGAAGTCAGCGGTCACCGCGGCGGCCGGATACGCCTTCACGCATTTTTACGGAACTGACACGGCCGGCAATTCTTTTATCGGTAGTTCGCAGGTTTCGGCTCAGGTCGGATACAACCGCACTCTCAACGCGCATACCCAGATCGCACTGGTTTACGGATATCAGGGGTTCGATTTCTCAGTCCTTGGAACGGCATTTCATACTCACATTATCCAAGGAATGTACGGACACCGCATTTCGGGACGGATGGATTTGCTGGTCGGGGCAGGGCCGCAAATCACCTTTATCGACACCCAAAGTGCCACGTGTAGCAATCCCATCGTGGAAGCTTTTTATTGCCAACTTTTCGGGGGTACGCTGATTCCCACGACCATGAAGCAAACAAAACTGGGGGTGGCGGCTCAAGGTCGTCTGCGCTACAAGTTTCCGAAAACATCGCTAAATCTGGGGTATCAACGCTTCCAGACCAGCGGGTCTGGATTGTTTGCGGGAGCGCAGAGCGACATTGTGAGCCTGAGCGCGCAGCGCCCGATATCGCGGGTGTGGGACGCATTCGTGGACATCGGGTATTCGAGCAACAGCCGACTGCAAGCGCTGTCCCAGGAGCAATTGATCCAATGCAGCGGCCCTCAGGCCTCCCAAGCTGCCTGTCCTGCCAACAATGCGGGTAGTTACAACTATGGTTTCGTTGGGGGCGGGGTGCACCGCGCGATTGGGAGAGACGTCCGCATTTACGCCAGCTACCAGTTTAACGAACTGTCATTTAGCCAGTCATTCTGTGGAACCGGCGCCTGCAACCGCATTTCGAACCGAAGCGTGGCAACATTTGGATTGGATTGGACCCCTCGCCCGATCCGGATTGACTGATTTTATAGGCCCGGCGAGTTCGCGCCCTTGCTAAAAAGCAAGGATGGGGCACGCGGCCAGAAGGAATACGAGCATGATTCAGAATCGCGAATTAACGATAGACGATTATCTGGCGATGTTGCGCCGGCGAGCGAAGGTGATCCTGATTCCGGCGCTGCTGGCGCCACTGGTGGGATTACGGGATTTCCTGGCTTGTCCCCCGCAGTACACCTCGCAGTCGAAGATTGGTGGAGGCGCCGAAGATGTCGGACGCAGTGGTGCAGCCGGTCTATACCGAGGATCTGACACAGCACATCACCACGATCGGGCAGCGGGTAATGAGCCCGACGCGACTGCAGGCCATGGTGGAAAAGCTCGGTTTCGGCCAGAGAAAGGGCCACCTGGATGAGGTGGTTAACGATATCCAGCTCAACATGAAGATCGAACCGGTTCCGGATATCTCGCAGTTCGGCCCTGCCGCCAAGAGAAGGCCGGGTAGGGCAGTCCGGTTCCTGGCTTCTACGTAAGGTACACCGCGTCGACCGCCAGCGAGGCAAAGCAGATCTGCACTGAACTGACCGCAATGCTGCTGCAAGAAGATCTCAAGTCGAGGCAGGAGGCGACGAGCGGCACAACGGATTTCCTTAACACGCAGGTCGGGGAAGCCAAACGCACCCTGGACAACCTGGACTCGAGGCTGGCGGATTTCAAGAAGCAGTACGTAGGACAGCTTCCGGGACGACGAAGAGAACAACCTGAAAATTCTGATGGGGCTGAACTCGCAACTGGAAGCGAATACGCAAACCTTGAACCGGGCGCAGCAGGACAAGGCGTACACCGAATCGGTGCTGGCACAGCAGGTGGCAACGTGGAAAACGTCGCAATCTTCCACCAATCCGGACACACTGCAAAAACAGTTGTCCGATTTGCAGTCGCAACTACTGAGCTTGCAGGCTCGTTACACCGAGGACCATCCGGATGTGATCAAAACCAAAGCCGACATCGCCGAAGTGAAAAAGAAGCTGGCGGAGATCAACAAGGCATCGTCCGATGCGACCGACACCAGCAACGACAAGGCTTCGGCCATGGAACCGCCCGAGATTCGCCAGTTGCGGATGCAGGTCCACCAGTACGGGGACCTGATCGCGGCGGCCACGCGCGACCAGAAGAGGTATCAGCAGGATATCGCGGTGTACCAGGGGCGAGTGTCGCTGAGCCCGGCTGTCGAAGAACAGTACAAGGGACTGATGCGCGACTACGACAACGCCCAGAAGAGTCTACCAAGACCTGCTGGCCAAGCAAGAGTAAGGCCGATATGACTGTCAAGATGACCAACCAGTCGCAAGGGGAGCGGATGACTCATCCTGAATCCCGCCGACCTGCCGGACTCTCCGAGTTTTCCGAACCGCCTGCTGTTTGCCGGTGGCGGCCTGGGCGCCGGGCTGGCCTTGGGAATTGGACTGGCGATGTGGTTGGAATTGCGCGACCAATCCATTCGCACCGAGGCGGATGCCGAGGCAGCTCTCGATTTGCCCATGCTGGCGGCGGTTCCCTGGGTGGGCCCTGTCGGCCGCGGAAAACGGGAACAACAAGCTCAAGTTCTGGAATCGGAACAAGAGTCCGGACGAACAAGAAAGAAACGGTTGGAGTTTAAGCGAAGCAGACTCTAGGAACGACTATGTACAAAGAGTTCTACGGACTACGGGCGAACCCGTTCAACGTCAATCCGGACCCGCGTTATCTTTTTCTGACGCGGCACACGGAGGAAGCGCTGGCGTGCCTGACGTATGGAATCCAAAGCCGCAAAGGCTTTGTGCTGCTCACGGGAGAAGTGGGCACGGGCAAGACTACGCTGATCAACAAGCTGCTGGAGTGGCTGCGTCTGCAGCAGGTAGCGACGGCGTTCATCTTCAACTCTCGGCTCAACGTGCCGCAGTTCCTGGATTACATGATGGCGGACTTCGGCATCCCATGCGATTCGAAATTGAAGAGCCAGATATTGCTGCGGCTGTACAACTGGCTGCTCGATCGCTACCGCGCGGGAGAGACGGCGGTGCTTATCGTCGATGAGGCGCAAAACCTCAGCGACGAAGTTCTGGAAGAGATTCGCATGCTGACCAATCTGGAGACGTTCACGGAAAAACTGCTGCAGATCGTTCTGGTGGGACAGCCGGAACTGGAACAGAGACTGAAGCAGCCGCAGTTGCGCCAATTGCGGCAACGTCTGACGCTGCGGGCCAAGACTCATGCCCTGACCCTCGACGAGACTAAGGCGTACGTGCAGCAGCGCTTGCGCATCGCGGGCTCGAACGGACAGCAGATTTTCGAACCCGAGGCCGTGATGTCAATACACCGCTATGCATCGGGGATTCCACGTGTGATCAACCTTCTGTGCGAGCACTGCCTGGTAAGTTCGTTCGTGGATCAGCAGAAGACGATCGGAGCCGCGGTGGTCGATGGCGTGGCGCGAGATTTTGATCTGGGGGACAACACAGCCTCCGGCGCACTAACGCCGCCGGCGCCGGCCGCCAGTGCGGACAAGTTTGATTTGGTGGATGCGTTGCGGTCGCTCGCCACATTAGCGGACCGCTTACGCGAGGAAGACAAGGATCTTCCGGACGAAAGGAAACTATGAGCCGAATTCATGAAGCGTTGAAAAAAGCCGAACAGGAGCGGGCCGCGACCCAGGGAAGCTCCCGCACCCAGTTTCGCGACGGCGCCTGTGGCCGAGCCGCCGGTATTCGCTGAGACGCCGGCAGCGACCGTGGCTCCTCTGGCTCCGGCCCACCCGGGAATGCCCGCCTTCGCCAGCCCGTTCAGCACCGATACTCTGCTGGCGCGCTGCGCGCAACTGGAATGGAAGCCGGATCCCTTGACCATGCTCTTCCTGAACGGCGACGACGGTGCGCGCGGCACGGAGGAATTCCGCACGCTGCGTTCCAGACTGTATCACCTGCGCGAAAAGATGCCGCTGAAGAAGCTTCTGATCACCAGCGCGTTGCCCAAGGAAGGCAAGTCATTCACGTCGTCCAACCTGGCCCAAGTCATGGTAAGGCAGCATGGGCGGCGGGCGTTGCTCATCGATGCCGATCTGCGCGCGCCACGTCTGCACCTGATGTTGGGGACAACATCCGATCCGGGGCTCTCCGACTACCTGCTGGGAAAGAATGACGAGTTTTCCATCATGCAACGCGGACCGCTGGAGAATCTCTTCTTCATCCCGAGCGGTACCGGGGCGACGGATCCGGCTGAACTGGTGGGCAATGGACGGCTGAAGCTGTTGCTGCAACGGGTGGAGCCTTTGTTTGACTGGATCATCATCGATTCCCCCCCTGCCATTGCGGTTTCTGATGCGAGCGTGCTGGCCAAGGCGTGTGACGGAGTGCTAATGGTGGTGCGCTCGAACTCGACGCCGGTTGATCTGGCCCGCAAGGCGCGCCAGGAGTTTCCGGATGACGCGCTGGTCGGTGTGGTGCTGAATGGGACGAGCGAGGATGCGATGCCTTACGCCCGCTACTACTATGAGTCGTACCAGAAGAAGGCAACAATGACCGGGGCCTAGGAGAAGTCATAGATGATCCGGCTTTTCAACGTCTATTACCCGGTACGAACGCTGGTGCTTCTGATCGTGGAGGCGCTGGTGGTGGGGCTTTCTTTTCTCCTGGGGACGATGGTTCTGAGCCAGCAGGACTGGTTGCTCCTGCTCAACAATGAGTTATTCATAGAAGGCGGGTTGCTTAAGATTCTGGCAGTCACCGCGATTGTCCTGCTGCTTTCTCACGGGTTGGACCTGTACGATTCCTCCAGCCTGGGCGACAAGTGGGATCAGACATTCCGCCTGTTGCTGGTGCTGGGTCTGGTGGCGCTGGCTCTGTCTGCCGTGGGTTTCGTCTACCCTCGTTTCCTGCCCGGCCACGGTTTTCTGCCTCGCAATTCCGCGCTGGTGGGCCTCCTCATTCTGACCTTCGCACTGTTGGGCTGGCGTGCCGCGTATTCCTGGCTCGTACAGCAGCCCTATTTCCGCGAGAGGGTGTACGTGCTGGGCACAGGAGATCGGGCACAGCGGTTGGTGAATGGGCTGCGGCAACGCTCTGAACTCGGCATCGAGGTCGTGGGATGGACGGGGAATATCCAGGGCGAACTGACACGGGAGAGCGTGGCGCATGCATCTGGTCGGCTTGGCGCGAGAGAACGGAGTGCACCGGGTGATCGTCGCGATGCCGGACCGGCGGGGCACACTTCCCGTGGAAGAGTTGCTGGAATTACGGCTGAAGGGCGTGAAGGTGGAAGAAGCGACCTCGTGGCTGGAGAAAATTTCAGGACGAATCGAAGTGGAACAGTTGTATGCCAGCTGGCTGATTTTCGCCGAGGGGTTCCGCTTTAGCACCTTCTTCCGGCTCGTGCGCCGGGTGCTGAATTTTTCGCTGGCGCTGGTTGGGCTGGTTCTTTCGCTTCCCCTGCTGCCTTTCATTCTGCTGGCGGTGAAGCTGGACTCTCCGGGTCCGGTGCTGTACCGGCAGAAACGAGTAGGGCGGCGCGGTGCGACCTTTTATTGCTACAAGTTTCGTACCATGCGTCAGGATGCGGAAGCGGATACCGGCGCGACCTGGGCCGCCGATGACGATCCCCGCATCACGCGGGTAGGAAAGGTTCTGCGGGTGACGAGGCTGGATGAGATTCCTCAGTTGTGGTGCGTGCTGAAGGGCGACATGCATTTCGTGGGGCCACGTCCGGAACGGCCGGAATTTGTGGAGTGGCTCAGCAAGGAGATTCCGTATTACGGCGTGCGCCACGTGGTGCGGCCCGGAATCACCGGCTGGGCGCAGGTGCAGTACAAGTACGGCAACACGCTGGAGGATGCGCGCGAAAAGCTGCAGTACGACCTGTTTTACATCAAGAACGCTTCCGTGGGGCTGGATCTATTAATCCTTTTCCAGACCATCAAGATTGTCCTGCTGGGCCGGGGGGCAAAATGACATGGGTATTCTGGCTGGCGGCGGCAGTGATCGCCTACGCCTACATCGGGTATGTGGGCTGGTTGTGGCTGCGCGCAAAGTTGCATCCGCGCCCGGTGAAGCGCGCCGCCGGTGAGCCGTTGGTGTCAGTGGTGATGGTGGTGCGCAACGAAGAAGCCGTGCTGGCGCGGAAGCTGCGCAACTTGCTGGAACTGGACTATCCGGGGAACTTCCAGATCGTTGTAGTTTCGGATGGCTCGACGGATGGGACGGAATCGATTCTGCGTGAGCATGCACGCAACCCGCAAGTGCATGTGATGCTCAATCAGTTGGCCGGCGGTAAAGCGATGGGGCTGAATGCTGCCATGAGCGTGGCAAACGGAGACATTGTCGTGTTCACAGATGCGCGTCAGGAGATCGAACCAGGCGCCATCCGCTTGCTGATGGAGAATTTCGCGGATCCCGAAGTCGGCGCAGTCAGTGGGGAACTCATGCTGGGAAATCCTGCAAACGGGGAAACCGGACGCGGCATGGGACTGTACTGGCAGATCGAGAAACGGGTGCGCGAATTAGAGGCGGCCGCGGGTTCGGTGGTAGGCGCGACCGGCGCGCTCTACGCGGTAAGAAGGGAATTGGTGGTCGAGGTTCCGGCGGACACGATTCTCGACGATGTGTTCATTCCGATGAGTGTGGCCAGGCAGCGATTTCGGGTGGTCTTCGATGAGAGGGCCAAAGCCTGGGATCGTCCGGACCTGGGGACGCACCGCGAGTTTCGCAGAAAGGTGCGCACCTTGACCGGCAACTATCAACTCCTGCAACTGGCGCCCTGGTTGTTGCGGAAACAGAACCCGCTGCGCTTCGAATTCATAAGCCACAAGCTGATCCGGTTGCTGGTTCCCTTTGCGTTGGTGGTGGCGCTGGCCGCGTCATGGTTTCTGCCCGGTCCCTTCTACCGCGCGGCCTTTTGGACACAGCTGGGTTTCTATGGGTTGAGCTTGTTGGGATGGACCCGGTGGAATCTTGGTCCAGTCTCGCGACTCAGCGACGCTGCGTACACGTTTGTGGCGCTGAACACCGCTGCCCTGGTGGCATTTGTGAACTTCGTGACTGGACGCAAGACGATCTGGATGCAACCGGTTCTGCACAGGGAGATAAAGGCCTGATGCGGACAGTCTCGATCAGGGCAACAAGATTCTTTGATAGCACAGTCCCGGGGACGTTCGTCATTAGAGGAGAAAAATTACGATGGCGGTTCTTGAGAAGCATGTCCCGGCCGCCACGTTCCCGCATCGGTTTGCTCTGAAAGGCGAGCCGCTGACGGGCGCGTTCTTCTGGCTGAGTGCTTTTTACGCTGGTTTATTGTGCCCGTCCAGAGGACTGGATTCCCGGGCTCACGATACATCCCTCTGGCAAAGATTACAGGCATTTTCGCACTCCTCGCGCTGTTGATGAGCGCGGGGAGAACCCAAGCGACGGGTTCCGCGACCTACCCAGGGAGGCGATTTATTTTTTCGGCATCATCTGTATGCTGTTTGTTTCCGCGCTGTTCTCTCCGGTTTGGAAGGGGGGTGCGTTTTTCAAGAACGCTGGATTTTGCCAAGGCTCTGGTCGCGTGGGTGCTGACTTTCCTGGTGATCACGAGTTTCGCGAGATTGCGGCGAATCATTTTCATCCAGTCGGCGTCGGTCGCGGTGATTACCGTCGTGTCCGTTCTGAAAGGACGGTCCCATCCCCGGCTGGACGGTGTGATTGGAGGGATCTATTCCAATCCCAATGACCTGGCATTCGCGATCGTGCTTTCCCTGCCATTTTGCTTCGCGTTTCTTGTTGAGTACACGCAGCATTCCACGAAAAGCCGCATGGGCAGCGTCGATGCTGGTGATGTGCACGGCCTTGTTCATGACTGCCTCGCGCGCCGGATTTATCGACCTTGTGGTCACGGGTGCGGTCTGCTTGTGGCTCTTCGGCGTCAAGGGGAAACGGATTCACCTCATTGCGGCTGCCGCAGTGGTGGCGTTGGTGGTTGGGCTGGCCGCTGGTGGACGGGTGAAAGATCGCTTCTTTGCCATATCCGGGAACAATCTCGATACCGAGGATTGACGTGAGCGCCTACGGCTCTTACGAACAACGCCGGCTGTTAATGGTCGAGAGTCTCCAGGGAATTGCGCACTATCCTCTCGGGATCGGAATGGGAAACTTCGTAGGACTATATCGGCATTTGGCGAGAAGTTCATGTCTCCTATCTTCAGATCGCGGTGGAGGGCGGGATTGGCGCTTTCGTGCTCTATGTGCTCTTCTTCGCTCGCGGTTTCGGCAATCTCAAGCAGTTGCGCCGAATGCCTAGCGCACGACCCTGAGATTGATCTGTTTGTCGGGAGCCTTGTACGCGACTCTGATCGGATTCGTCGTGGGGGCTTTCTTTGCGCCCGAGGCGTACCAGTACTTCCCTTATTTTGCTGTGGCCTACACTTCGGTGTTGTTGGCGATCGCCAAGGAGAGAGAACAGTCGGAAGTCCCGCCGCCTGATTCGACGAATCGGCCGCACAGATTGTGGAAAACGGATACGCGAAGTCGCGAGATTGCCCCAGTGCGCGGCGGTGGGTCCTTATATTCTGGAGTTGCCAGCCGCCCGCTTCGAAATCGGCCATGAAGGACACTACGCTGAGATTGAGATCGGATGTGCAGTCTGCGGAGCAAATTCACAGAGCCGCATTACTATGAACACGAAACAAAAGCTCTCCTACCTGAGCCGCTGGGTGCCCGAGTATGCCTGGCAGAGATTAGCTCGTCGCCGGCTTCCAAATAGAACCCATCTTATTCTTGCCCTGGCTGACCATTTCGAACCAGCGATCGTGCCGGAGGACGGCGCGGCCCGCGCTCCTTATTTCGAACAAGAGCGCCGCTTGGAGCGATGGTGTCGCGAATATCCTAAGCGGTTCGGAAGCTACTGCGACGCGGAAGGACGTCCGTTCGTTCACTCGTATTTCTATCCGGCGGAACAATACGACCAGCCTCTAGTCGCACGGCTGGCCGAACATTGCCAGGGGGGATGGGGCGAAATCGAAATTCATCTTCATCACGGGGTAAAAGCTCCAGACTCGGCCGAGAATACCCGGCGCCAACTGATCGAATTCCGCGACCGGCTGGCCGTCGAGCACGCTTGCCTTTCCTACTGGGGAAATTCCGCCCAGCCTCGTTACGGCTTCGTGCATGGCAACTTTGCGCTCGCAAACTCTGACAACGGTCAGGCGTGCGGCGTGGACAGCGAGATCCAGGTTCTGGCTGAGACAGGGTGCTACGCCGACTTGACCCTGCCCACCGGCGCTTTTCACGGGGCCCAAACGAGCAAAATCAATTCGATTTATGAGTGCGCATTGCCGCTGGCGGACCGAGCTCCCCACCGCAAAGGACGAGATCTCGAGCGAGGCAGGCCTCCGCAAGTTTTCCCATTGATGGTGCAAGGTCCACTCATGCTGGACTTCACTTCCCAAAATGGTTCTCGGCGATTTCGCATCGACAACGCGGCGCTCACGGGGGCAAATCCACCCAACCTCCACCGATTGACCCTTTGGAAGCAGGCAGCAGTTTCGGTGAAGGGCAAACCAGATTGGTTATTCATCAAACTGCACTGCCATGGCATGGATCCCACACACGAAGAGGCCAACCTCGGCACCGCGATGCAGAAATTTGTTGAGGAACTCGTCAGTGGCGCGGAACAAAGAAACGAGATCCTGCACTTCGCTTCCGCGCGAGAAATGGTGAACATGATCCTTGCGGCCTGTGATGGCAAAGAAGGGAATCCCGGAGAGTACCGCGATTATCAACTCAAGCGCACCCGACCCTCGTCATCCGGCACCCGATCCGACACCAGGCTTGACGAAAAATCCGCAGGAGCCCTGAAAGGATAGTACATGTGTGGCATAGCAGGAATGGTACAAACTCATCCCGACGGCGAAGTAGATAGCGCCATTGTGCACCGGATGTGTGAGGCCATCGTGCATCGCGGGCCTGACGACGAAGGTATTTTTGTGAAGGCTGGCGTGGGGCTGGGCATGCGCCGGCTAAGCATCATCGACGTGGCTGGTGGGCACCAGCCAGTCTTCAACGAAGACAAGTCGATTTGGATTGTCTTCAACGGCGAGATTTATAACTTCCGGGAACTGCGTACCCAATTGCAGGCTCGCGGTCATTCTTTCTCTACCCGTACCGATACCGAAGTCATTGTTCATCTTTATGAAGAGCACGGGGCGGACTGCGTTCATGAACTGCGCGGCATGTTTGCTTTCGCGCTTTATGACGAGAAAGCTGGGCGCCTTCTATTAGCGCGTGACCGGGTCGGGAAAAAGCCGCTGCACTACGCGCTGCACAATGGCACTTTGCTATTCGCGTCGGAAATGAAAGCGATTCTGGCGGTTAGGCCCGAGTTAGCCAAGCCAAATCAAGCCGCGCTGCTCCAATACATGTACTTCGGATATGTTCCCGACCCGGCGACGGCATTCCAACCAATTCATAAGTTGCCTCCCGGCCACCTGCTGGAATTCACAAAGGGAGTAATGCGCATTCGCCCGTACTGGGATTTTCCCCAGTACGGGACCTACCAACCCGCATCCGAAGAAGAGTTGCTGGAGGAACTCGAATTTCGCCTGGCTGAAGCAGTCCGAATCCGCATGATTGCCGACGTTCCACTCGGGGCCATGCTGAGCGGCGGTACGGATTCCTCCACGGTAGTTGCTTTGATGGCGCGGGCTACATCGCAGCCGGTCAAGACGTTTTCCGTGGGATTTCGCCATGCTGACTTTAATGAGCTTCCCTACGCACGGCTGGTGGCGCAAAAATTCGGAACCGACCACCACGAGTTGATCTTGGAGCCCGACCTCATTGAGATAGTGGATACTTTGACGCGACATTTGGAGGAGCCTTTCGGGGATTCTTCCATGTTGCCGACGTATTTCATTTCCTGTCTGGCGCGCCAGCATGTGAAGGTCGCGTTGTCGGGCGATGGCGGGGACGAAACCTTCGCCGGTTACGATCGCTACCGCATCCACCTCGAAGACCGGTCTTACAAATGGATCCCCAGGTGGGCGGGGCATTGGTATCGCCACTATGTCCATCCGCTAATGCCGTATCAAATGCCGGGGCGAAACCTCGCTTATAGCATTTCTTTGCCATGGGAGGAGCGGTATACCGAGGGCGTTTCCTTCCAGCCGTTCCAGAGAGAAATGGCGGTCCTTTCGACCGACTTTCTGGCTGTGGATGGCGACCCTCTGAGGAGTTTCAGGGATTATCTGGATAACGCTCCCGCGCATGATCCGCTGAGCAAGGTCTTGTATCTGGACAGCAAAACGTATTTACCAGGCGACATCCTCACCAAAGTGGACCGCATGAGCATGGCGACCTCCCTCGAAGCTCGGGTTCCCATGTTGGACCACGTATTTCTTGAATGGGTTACCAGCTGGGCCCCGCAATGGAAAATGCGCAATGGCGCGCAGAAATTCATTCTCAAAAAACTGGCGGAGCGGGTAGGCGTGCCGAGAGAAGTTCTCCACCGGCCGAAGCAGGGCTTCTCGTTGCCGCTCGGCCACTGGATGCGCGGCGAGTTGAAGGATCTTGTGTTGACGACGCTGCTGGACACGCGGACTCTGCAGCGAGGGTATTTCAACCCGAATGGGCTGCGCAGGATGCTTGACGAACATTTCCAAGGGCGCAGGGATCACTCTGCGCGCCTCTGGCGGTTGCTTATCTTCGAATTGTGGCACCGGAACTTTCTGGGAAAAATCGGAAGCGCGAATGAGCCATTGCCCGCCGCCGCTGTCGCTTTGAGCGGAGAGAGCGGATGAGCCTTTCGGCAAGTCAAAGCTTGCAGCCGAAACGATCAGCCGGCCAGGCAGACCGACTGCGAGTCACGATTGTGGCGGCCTCGTTGGTCTATGTCGGAGGTCAATCGGTACAGGCCGATCTTCTCTCGCGTTATTGGAAGAACGATCCGGATGTGGAGACGCAATTCATTCCCATCGACCCGGTCCTCCCGTCGGCGCTGACGTGGGTGGCGCATGTTCCGTTTCTGCGCACGTTGGTTCGTCAACCTTTCTATCTGCTCAGCTTGTGGCGAGGTCTCAAAGATGCCGATATCGCCCACATTTTCTCTGCAGGATACTGGTCGTTCCTGGTCGCGCCTGCGCCGGCGCTGTGGATCGCGCATCTGAGAGGTAAGAGGGCGATCATCCACTATCACAGCGGCGAGGCCAGAGATCATCTGCAACGTTTCAGGAGTGCGCGGGCGATTTTGCGAAAGGTGGACGCGCTCGTCGTGCCTTCGGAATATTTGATCCGAGTTTTTCGTGAATTCGGCGTTGAAGCACAAGCCGTGCCGAACGTTGTGGACGTGAGCCAGTTCACCTTTCGCGAGCGGAGACCATTGCGTCCGCACTTGATCTGCACGCGAGGATTCCATCCCTATTACGGAGTGGATGTAGTAGTGCGAGCGTTTGCCGAGGTGCAAAAACAATTCCCGGAAGCCCGTCTCGACTTGGTTGGCAAGGGGCCTTCCGAAGGCGAAATTCGTACTCTTGTTCGTGACTTGAAGCTCTCGGGCGTCCACTTCACCGGGGTCGCGTCAAGGGAAGAGATTGGCCGCTTTTACGATCAGGCGGATATTTTTATCAATGCCTCGTGGCTGGATAACATGCCAGTCTCTATTCAGGAAGCTTTTACCTGCGGCATGCCGGTAGTCACCACGGCGGCGGAGAGCATTCCGTTTTTAGTTGACCACGAGCGAACCGGGCTGCTGTCTGAAATTGGAGATGCTCAAGCGTTGGCAGAAAACGTCATGCGGCTGTTGCGGGATCCTGACCTCGGGGCGCGGCTTGCCGGAAACGCGTACCGCGAATCACAGGCTTACCGTTGGATCAACATCAGAGAGCAGTGGCTCGATACTTACCGTTCACTTATTTCAGCTCGACGATAAAAACATCGCTCCGGTACTTGCCGTTTGGTTGTTTCCCGAGCTGATCTTCCCAGTCTGAGGTAAACATAAAAAAGCGCCCGTCCTGCGAAACATTTCCTCGTGGAGTTGACCAGAATCCGTTTTGGGCGGTGCTATAAGTGTGAGCAAACCGCCAAACCTTCGAAGCCTTTCCATCAGTTTCCACGCAGTCGATTTCATTCTGCCATGGTCCAGTTACCAGAAGCGGAGCGCCAGGCGTATTCGGGTTGGTCGGCCTGTAAGTGGAAAAGCATGCGGGAGCGGAATCATCTGGATCGGCATCATTCCAGGAAAAATGCGAGTCATACCAGAAATTCCTGGCTGGCTCCAGCCCGCTGATAAGAGGAGTGTGGGCTTCGAGGTGGTTCAGCGGCCTTATCCACAGGTCCAGAGGATGCGCGATGCCGGACGGGCCGATAATATGGGAGTATCCCATCACATGATGTCCATCGCACCCCTCCGAACAAACACCGATATTCAGAGTATCGATTTCCCATACTACCCAGCCGCGGCCAATGCCACCGCCGCCCCGCTGTGTACAGACGAATTTTCCAGACTTCGACATGCGAGCATTGTGCATGAGAAAACGGTCAGGAGCTGAAATTGTGCCCTTGGGGCCCCACTGGCCGCCGATTTCTCCAGTTTGCGTGTTGTACCAGCGGCACCCCTGGGCGCGATCGTAGATGTAGATCAGATAAGCCTTATCTTGCTGCGGTCCCAACAAGGCCATGAACCGGTTATCGTCAGCGCTCACCGCCGTCAAGTTTCCCGATTCGCCAGAGGCAAGTTTGACGCATTTCGTCGGGTCACTGAGCAGGGTCACTCGCCCGCTTGAAGTGTCGTATTGCTCAAAAACGCGTTCCCGGCGATTCGTGCCGTACAGCACGTTGGGTTGCTTGAAGCTAAACTCGGGTTCCGCTCCCAGGTCTGTTTTTGGATTGGCCGCAGGTCGAGCCTTCAGGGTGGAAGGATCAAAATTGTAGAGCAGAAACGAGCCTCCGGTCGTGGTCACGTAGAACATAGTCGAGTTCTTATTCCACGAATTCTGTTCTGCGGAAGAAGGTGTCACCAGCGAACGGTCAGCCTGTACTTCATCCGATCCGATGCCAGTGACGCGCAGAATGCGCGATCCGAAACTGGGATCACGAATGATTGATCCCGCAGGTCCGATGCCCGGCGGCTTGTCCGGATAGGCTTCAATTCGCCAGTCTGTGCGCGCACAATATTCCGGTGGTCCGCAAGTTTTGCCGGGGTATGGATCGGGGCTGGCATTAGAGCTAGTCTGCGCGACGCAAAGGGCAGCAAGGCTCAAACTCAGAACTGCAAAACATCCAAAAAAACATTTGATCGCGAGAGTCAATACTGGCCGCAGGCTCACAGATGTCCCCCGTAGACTCATACTACGTTGGCTGAATATTGACGTCAAACACGATGGGATTAAGCGAGGCTGGCGTTTTAATTCAATCAACTTGTTTCGCCGCTGCGTCCTCAGGCGCCACCGTGGAGATATCCGTGAAACGACTCATCGGCGTATTCAATTTGAGCCAATGCTTCATGGTGAGAAAGCTTTGATAGACCGTCGACAGGCATTGCAACCGAAATCCCGCCTGACGCCGCTCCGGTTCCACGGTCAACGCATAACCGAATTCCTGCAGAGTAGGCCCAATGGCGGATTCAAGTTCCACAACCTGCTCGTTAGACAGTCTTTCTTTCCATCGGTTGACAGGATTTTTGGTTTCCTTTTCGTCGCCCAGAAAAGAAGAATTGGATTCGCGAAGCCGGCCTACACGAGCGCTTTGGATGCGGTCGTAATCCAGGTCGTGATCAAGAAAGCCTCCCAGTCGGGACAAGACGTTACGCGGCTCCGTCACCAGTTCTTCGTAATGGATTTCAATGTAATCATCGGGAATCTGGCGTCCGAAGTGCCGGCCTTGCCGCACCGTCCATTCCCAGTAGAGCGCCGTCTCCAGTAATCCACGCGCCTTTCGATTCCACGGGAAAGGGCGGAATCCTTCCATCTTCATCAGCGACAGGGCAATGTCGCGGCCGTCGCGGAGAATGTGTACGAACAACGCATCCGGCAGATCCTTCTTAATTCGCGGTACATGCAGCACGTTATCGGGTTCGTACACCGCCCATCGTTGTGCGGACTGGTTCTGTGAGATCTGATCCATGACGATGCGAATGAAATCCCCGCCTGTCCGGCATTCCGCCAACAATTTGGAAGACAGTAGTGCAGCCTCTACTCCGGCTCGAGCGAAGCCCTTGCTCCGCATCCAGGTTTCCACGATTTTGGCGCGGTTACTGGCGTTCTCAGGAGAGCCAAAGCGGGGTATCAGCACTTCGTAGAGCGGCAGAAAGCCCCGGTAGACCGCAAAACCGCCAGCCGAAAGCAAGGTGTCGTACAGAAGATTCGTCCCAGAGCGGTGACAGCCCATAACGAAGACTGGACGCCGCTTTCGCTCGATGGTGACATCGTTATTGCTGGCCGGCGCGGACGAGTTTTTCTCGATGATTCCAGTCATTGCTGATCTTTGGATTCTAACATCTCTGTAGTTTCGCTTCCGCTTCGGTTACGACTCGGGCTCATTCATTTGCTCTTCGAAATAACGGGATATCCTCATCTTGAGTTCGATTCCCAGAGGTTCCCGGGTCAGGACAAACCAGAAAGCACAAATTCCGTAGGCTGCCAGACCTGCCAGTAGATTCAGAAGGAGTTGGGAATAGTGATGAGCATAGAAAAAGCGCTGCATCGCGACCAGGACAAGAATCATCGGAATGCAAAGGACCACGGGGTAAAAGTAGGCCTCCGACAGGAATCTGTAGACTGGAATCCCAAGCAGGCGGCACATGTGTCGCGGTAAAAAAAATACCGCAGTGCAGAACAATGGGATCGCAGTGCCGATGGCATCGCCGACGATTCCCAGCGGCCGAACCAGCACTATGCTGAGAATCACATTCGCAATGCCTTCCATGAGGACGATATACGCCAGCGATTTATGAAGACTCATTCCGAACAGGATTCGGTTTGAAGTGGATTGCGCCTGGTACAACGTTGACGGAATTAACAGAATCAGAAGCACGATGTAGCTCGCTACATAACGTGGCCCTACCCAGACCTCGATCACCGATTTCCCCATCACGATTAGAGTGGCGGCCATGGGGAACATGACCAGGGCGCAAGCTCGATTTCCTGAAACGAAGATCCGGCGGAGTTGGTTGTAGTCGCCTGTGGCATGAAAGTGACTGGACATGGGCGTGAAAACCTGCGCCAGGCTGCTCACCACCTCTCCGGCGTAATCGACCAGGCGTGCGCCAATCGAAAAATGGGTAATCGCGGCCGCGGAGAGAAAAGTTCCAATGATGACCGCGTCGGTTTTAAACCTCAGTTGCGCGGCCACAATAATCACAAACGTGACGGCGCCGTAGTTGACAACCTGCCGTAACGACTCCCGGTCCACATACTTCCATCCATACGGAATGGCCAAAAATCGCTGGGCCATGACAACCCGCACCATTGCCGTAATCAAAGGCAGCGAGACGGTGATCAATGCAACGCTGAGAAGCCCCATGCCGTGCCGCAGAACATAGATGATCAGAACGGCCCGCACCAGGGTGGAGACAATGTTGGTCCAATTGATCAAATAGAAAGCTTGCAGTCCCTCTAGAATTCCTCCCGAGACCCCCAAGGGGAAACCCAGGGCCAGGGAATATCCCACCATCAGAAACAGAATCCGGGCGTCTTTAAGGAAACTGGGCGAGACGTGGAACAGCCGGTCCACATACAAACCGCCCAGCGTGGTCGGCACCAGTAGGAAAAGTCCGAGACAACTATAAGTGAAAAAGCTAGTGTTCACAAGCCGCGCTAGCTGGTCTTTGTCGCCGGTAGCCTGAAACTTCGAAACGTAGCGCACCAGGGAGGATCGGATGCCGAAATCGAAGATGCCGTAATAGCCGGTTAAAGCGAAGACCAGGATCCACAAGCCGAAGGCTTCGTCGCCGAGGTGATGCAGGATAAATGGTGAGAGAAAAAAGCCGACGGCGATGTTTACCGCCAAACCTCCCCAGCTCGATACGATGTTCTTCAAGGCTCGGGTTTTCAAACTCATTTTAGCTTGGCCCGATTTCTAGCGGGATGGGGTAAAAGCCGACCGGATCGCAACTTCGTGCTTGCTCTAGAGCCACGGGTTTCAGGTTTGCATAAAGCTCGGCCATTGTCCAGATTACTTAGCCCGGTGCGCATGTTAGAATCGCGCCACCGTCGTTCACCGCCCGCGCGAACTGCCGGGGACGGTATTGCGAAGCCACCGGGATGCCCGCGTCCATCAGGCCCTTGTTCCGCGTACTCCGGTGGCTACTCGCCGCCGCAGTTGTCTTATCCCTTTGCGTAGCGCGCTGGGGTGGCGACCTGTTAGTCGTCAATGAACCGATGCCCGCGCACGCGGATGCTGCCATTGTCCTCCAAGGATCTATCGCCGCAGAAAAAGTTCGGATCGCTCGAGCCATCGACTTGTTGCAACAGCGTAGGGTGGATCAAGTCTTGATAAGCCTTCCCAAGGAAAGTTATTGGGGCCAGTCTATCCCATCCGTTGCTCGATCCTATCTCGAACGGAACTACGGCAACGACGTGGCCGGCCAGGTTGATTTTTGCGAGACAAGCGACGATGTGAACTCGACTGGGCAGGAGGCAAGCGCGGTACGCTCTTGCCTCCAGGATCACCACTGGCAGTCAATTGTGATCGTAACTTCGAACTATCACACGCGCCGGGCGCGGATGATTTGGAGAAGGGCCACAAGGCATGACCAGAACATTCACATTTCCGTCGAAGGCGTGAGCGACCCTGACTTTCAGCATCCGTGGTGGCGTCACCGTCAGTCTGCGAAGATTTGGCTCTTAGAAACGATGAAGTTGGTTTCGGCGACGCTCTGAAAGAGTATGGGTATTGCCCCTTGTTTCCGCCGGCCGCGACCCTACGGCTTCTCCCGCTGTCCGTAGTCCCGACGTTTTCTGCCGCGGACGCCTATCGGGATGTTCCCGATATTCAAGTCTTCCATTCCGCAGCTTTCAAACCAGCGGAAAACCTGCTCGTAGGTGTGTTTGGATTGGTACTTGGGGGAATACCAGTCAAAAGTGTCCAAAACCCGCATTTCCGCATCGGCTTGGCGGTTCACGGGAAAGACATGATGGATCACGCCCGCCACCGGTTTGCCGACAATTGGAACCACTCGCAACCCGCGATCAAGCCAATAAAAAAAGGGAACCGCGACCCGGAAAAAAGCATGTAATGCGCGGGGCGGGACGCGGCTGGTAACCTTCCGGTATTGATCACTGAAGCGGTACCACTTGTTGTAGCCGCTGTATAGCCAAACCGCAAGCGTACCTCCAGGCTTCAGGTATTGCGGCAGCACCTTAACGGCCTTCTCACAGTCGGGAGTGTGATGGAGCACTCCCATGCTGTAAATACAATCAAAGGTTTCGGGAGCGAAGGGAAGAGAGAACACATCGGCCTGGAACGCAACGAACTCCCGGTCAGAGAGGTTCTTGGCCGCAACCGCAGCCGCCGCACTGAAGTCGATACCCACCACGCGAGCGCCCCAGCGGGTAGCTACTTCCGCGAACCGTCCCATACCGCATCCCACATCCAACACTAATTTTCCCTTTAGATCCTGTGGTGTTAGGCCGGTCTTTTCGACAAAATCGCGCTCGGAGGGAGTGTCGCCCTCGTGGTCTAATTGAGTTCTCTGAAATCGCTGCCACTGATATCCGAAGCTATCGGCATAGTTACTCTCATCAACGAAGCGGACGACACCTCGAACCTCGGGGAAGCGATGGCCGCAGGCGGAGCAGTTAAGGCCGTCATTCGACCTGGCCAGCGAGCTCTTGCAGATCGGGCAGCGCAGCGACGGAAATATCTCGGCAGCAAGCGGGGATTGGGTCAATTTGAGGGTTCCAGACAACAGCTTGCTCCTTTTGTGTAAGCTGCTAGATTACCGCAAAAGCGCAGCCCGTGCGATGAGGGAGAAACTCAGGAGTCATCGGTCTTACCGCGTCTTAGCGCCCCGCTGCAACTTCCGTTTGGTTTCTCGAGGCCTCGACTGGTTGCCTGGAAGTGACCAGCTCATTAGGATGGAAGCTCGTCATGCTGCTCTGGGCGAATTGTGTCCAGGAACCGCCTCTGCCATTCGATTTTGCAGTGCACCATCTGCGCTTACGACAGGAGTCCAGCTCGTGAATCAGGACGCTCTTAAAGTCTCGGTGGCGATGTGTACGTTCAACGGCGCAGCTTTCGTCAACGAACAACTCGAAAGTATTCTGGCCCAGTCGCGCCCCCCTGACGAGATCGTCATCTGCGATGACGGTTCGACAGACGGCACTATCGACATCGTGAAAAAGATCGCAGAGAAGTACCCGGAGAAGATCCGAGTTATTCGAAACGAGCGCAGGCTAGGCTATTGCCGCAATTTTGAATCCGCTGTCGGTCTTGCGACCGGCGACGTCATCTTTCTAAGTGATCAGGACGATGTCTGGTTTCCAGAGAAAGTGGCCGCTGTGCTCCCTGCTTTTGCGGAAACTTCAGATGTCGTTCTGGCCTATTCTGACGCCGTTCTTGTGGACCGGGAGCTAAGGCCGACCGGAACCATGTTTGATCGAAGGAAGGGAATGGAACTTCAACAGGCGCCAACCCTCCGCCAACTGAGCCGCGGAATAGCGTTTAATGGCCCCACGATGGCATTCCATTCCCGATTGAAACCTTTTGTCATTCCGTTTTCGCCGCTCTCGCTGCAATGGGGTCACGACCACTGGATCGCTTTCATTGCCTATGCCGTGGGCGAGATCAGGGTGATCGACCGCCCTCTTGTGTACTACCGACGCCATGGAAAAAACGAGGGCGGTGACGCCGAATTGGACGGAGGCCTCTGGCATCAGCTGCAAATTGTCAGGAAACTGCACAACGATTCGAAAAGATATGGCGAGCGACGGCGAGGATGGGAAGATATGGTCGCTCGCCTGCACGAGATCAGAAATGGCGGGTTGCCTCTGAGCGAACCTGCGAAGCTGGATGAGTTGCTGCAGGTATCCGAGCTGTGCCTGCAATTTGCCACGGCTCGACAGATGCAGGAGGCAAAGGGCCGCTTCGCGCGCACGCCAAGTGCCCTGCGGCTTTTGTTGGGGGGAGACTATCATCGCTACGCTCGCGGCGTTAAGAGCTTTGTCCAGGACTTACTGGTCTCATAAAGATGGGGCTATTGTCGAGATGAGATGACCGGTCGACGTAGTATCATGAATCGGCTCGATCCATTCTGGATTGCTTAGGAGTGCACTTGGGTAGTCCCGCCCCTATCTCTCAGACACCACCGTTCGATTCGTTGAGCGTCGTCATCCCAACTTACAACCGGGTGAAAACCCTTGCAAAAGTACTGGGCGCTTACCTCGTGCAGTCGTCCCCTAAACTCATCCGTGAGTTGATAGTGGTAGATGATGGTTCAACCGATGGCACGGATTCGATGGTGAGGGAGTTCAGCCAACGTTCGCCGTTTTCGATTCGTTATTTGCGGCAGGCGAATAAAGGAGCGGGAGCGGCACGCAATTATGGGATTCGAGAGGCGGCGTCGAGCGTTGTCCTGCTCACGGATGACGACATCGTTCCGGAACGTGACCTGGTTGAGCAGCACCTGGAGTGGCACAACAGGAACCCCCAGACCACGGTGGCAGTTCTGGGCTTCATAATGTGGGCGCCGGAAATGAAAGCGACTCCTTTCATGCGCTGGTGCTCTGAGGATGGCGCTGTCACCCGGTATCGCAGTCTGCGCGGGCTTTCCGAGGCTGATCATCATTTCTTTTACACCGGTAATGTGAGTTTGAAAGCGCAATTCCTGCGAAGCGCCGGACAATTCGATGAGGATTTCAAGACTTATGGTTATGAGGACCTCGAATTTGGATACCGCTTGAACAAACTCGGATTGCGATTGCTGTACAATTCCGCGGCGATCGGCTACCACTATCAGCGTCTTTCCTACCAGGAAGCGTGTCAAAAGGTTCGTTCGAAGCACGATGCGGCGGTGATTTTTTTTGCGAAGGAAGCAGGGCAGGAGCTTTTGCAACGGGTTCGACAGAGACGTTCTCCAGCCAAATATAAAGTTATGAAAGGAATTGCTACGGTCGGTGCAACGATGCTTTTTCCTGCCCGGCTGCTGCTGGATTCCTACGTTCCTCTGCCAAGGATCGTCTACCACTTGCTGTATTGGTACGACGCAACTCGTGTCTTAATGGCAGATGTGGTTGAGAATCGCTCGATAGCAAAGCCTGTCAAGACGTGATTGCCGCGGGAACCTTACATATCAGCCGAACGATGCATTCTTCGTAACGTTCCCCAGCGGCGGATGGACCGCCGCGAGTAGGAAAACAGCATGGATGGGGGCGGGACAATTCGCCTGAGCGAGAAGGATCCCGAGATGAGAGTCCTCGACCTCGGTTGCGGCGTTGGCTTAACGCCCCAAAAACTGAGCTTTCCTGTCGGCTGGCAAATTATTGGTCTGGACGTTAATTACGCGGCCGTTGATCGCGTGATTGCGAATGTGGCTTTACCTTATATGGACATCGCCAAGGCCCTCGCAGAGACCCATCGCGTCCTAACTTCTGGCGGCACGTTGCTCGCCAGTTTGCATCCCTTTACCTTTACGCTCGCGGAGCTCCGTAAGGCTCTTCCAACGCCCAACATCGTGATGGACTTTTTCGCTTGGCTCTCTCTCTCTCGCCACGGTGTTTTCAAAAGTTGAGGATCCGAATTGTTGACCATGAAATCGACGCCTGCTCCTGCAGCGAAGACCTCATTTGAGATAATGTTAATGTTTCGCTGCCGTCAACATTTCGTGCCTATGACAAATAGAAATATTCTCCGGCGGTGCACTTCTTCCGCCGTAAATCCCACCATGTCTGCGAAATGATAGAAACCATGACCTTGCTACGATGTTTGAAATGCAGCGGGACGCTGGATTGTGGTCCAGATCAATGCGTTTGCCCACGGTGCGGGGCGACGTGGCCAGTCAGTAACGGAATTCCACGCTTCTTTCAGATGCCAGATCACTACTGGGGCGAAGTGGGCCGCAACCAGGCTCTCGAATTGATTGAGGCCGCTCGTCAAGGATCATGGGTGGAAGCGGTGCGGGCCCGCTTTCCCGCGAAAGATAACATGATCTTTGGATTGCTCGATCCGCAACGCGCATCCTGGGCACCGATGTTGGGGCTCGATGAAAAATCGACAGTCCTCGACATCGGCTCGGGCTACGGTTGTATTTCTCAATCCACTTCTCGTTTTGCAGGAGAAGTTTATTCGGTTGAAGCGGTCACCGAGCGCATCGACTTTACCCGGGAACGATTGCGGCAGGAGGGTATCCATAATGTCCATCTGCTTCAGGCGTCGGCTACGGCGCTGCCCTTAGCGGAGAACAGTTTTGACCTGGTCGTCGTGAATGGGGTCCTTGAGTGGGTCGGAGAATGGGATCTTACCGTCGATCCCCGTGCAGTTCAGATTAATTTTCTCAAGAAGATTCTTCACCTGCTGAAAAACGATGGGGTCTTGTTGATTGGTATCGAAAACCGCATCGGGTGGGGATTATTCCTGGGGGGGGGCGACCACTCGGGGATGGCGTACACCAGCTTGGTTCCCCGTGCGGTGGCGAGCTTCATGTTAAGGCACAATTCCAAACCCCATTTCCGCACCCAGTTGAACGCGCGCAAACAATACCGTACTTATACCTATTCGGAACGCGGATACCGCAAGCTCCTCAGGGACGCAGGATTCGCGGCGACCTCGTCTTATTGGGCGGACCCCGGTTACAACCAGCCCTACCGTCTAGTACCGCTCGCGATCCCCGACTGGGTACGACAACACTTCGTGGAGTTACTCGACCACCCCGGCGCCGCGCCCCGACGGAGTTGGCGTCGGCGGTTGAAGCGAATCGCAGTACCCATTTCCCCATGGATCGTGGCGGACTTCGTGCTGCTGGCTTCGAAGCAGCACGGTCGCAGAACCAGATTGCAAACCTGGATCGACGAGCGCTTGGCGGCATTCCATGGACTGGGTCGAAGTGGCACCAGTCTGGTTACGTGGGCACTCCATACCGGAGCGTTCAAAGAAAAATCCATTGTTCGCTTGGGGGATGCGAGAACAAGTTCCGACCTTGCCTATCTCAAGGTTTTCACCGGAGACCAGGAAGGCAGAGTGCTTTTTGAAGCCGAGCTCACGAACCGCGCTAAAGCGGAGGCAAGCCTGAACGTTTCCGGCACTTCACTCGTGCGGGTCCCTCAGTCCTATGGCGCGCTACAAATCGGCAATACCGCTTATTACATGGAGGAAGCATCGCGCGGAGCCCAGGTCTGCGGCATGGTTCGACACTTGGGTTATTTTGGCAGTGCAAGAAGAGTTGAGCGTGACTTCTCTCAGATCTCCGACCGCATCATCGAGCTCACTTCAGCCCTGCAGAACGTGTCAGGCGTGGCGACGATTAGTCCAACTTGGCGGGAGATTCCCGAACAACTTCGCACTCGCCCGGAGTTGACCCGCTCGCTTGCCTACAACCGATATTTTCAAGAAAAGTTTCCGGAGTCTTCTGCAACTTGGATTCAGCATGGAGATCTGTCGACCGAGAACACTCATCTCGACCGAAGAACCGGACAGTTCGATGTGTTCGACTGGGGAGACCTGGCCGCCGGTCTGCCTCCCCTCTATGACTTCTTTCAATTTTTCTATTCCACCGGGTATCTTACGCCTGCGGAGGAAACCGTGAGTTTCCCATCCGAAGAAGATCGCTGGGTTGCCACTTTCAAGGCAGTCTTCCTTCTGGATTCAGCGTTTGGGCGGATTACTCGACGCCTCATCCTGCGTACCTGTGAACGGTTGAAGATTTCGCCACAACAGGTCCCGTCGCTCTTGCTGGAGTTTCTGATCGTCCGGTCCAATTACTATCAGCGGAGGTCTGCCGTGCAACACCGCGTGCAGTGCCGCTTGCTCGAACTGTGCATCACGGAATTTGAGCCTCTCCGATTGAGCTGGCAGCAATCCCAGTAGCTGCAGCCCGCTGCTCACGCTCGGTAGAGCCAGGAAGGCCTGTTGCTTTCTCCGCTCGTGTAGAGAAGCAGGCAGCTACGTCTCTACATCTAACGGAGGTCCGCAGGCTCGGCTACCTCAGTTCGACTACGAAGACATCTCCGCGACAATTGCTACCGATGGTGCAGGTTGGGGTTCCCGATTCTGAGCCGAGCTTGCCCAGCCAGTCGGAAGATAAGATGAAGAACCTTCCATCCTGAGAAATTGTGCCAATGGCATACTTCGTGCTAAACCGTTGGGACTGAGCGGTAATGAAAGTATGAGCGAATCGCCAGGTCTTGCCACTGCCATCCGCCGCGACCGCGATTATTTCGTTGTACCAAGGCGCGGTGAAGGGACTAGTAGTGCTCCAGGTAGTGGAGAAGAAAGGCAGCGTGTCCGCCGCATCGACGTTATTCCACGACTGGTGCTGGTCAAATGGAGCAGTGATGCCCGGAGGAAAACTGGTGGTGAGGTTGCTGACCGAAGTTGCCTGGGCAAAAGAGCGGAAGACCTGGTTGGACATCGGCGAGTTGTCGTTGTTCACCCAGTGACTATAGCCTTCGGTCCAGTGACCGCTACAGGCTCCACCTTGCCCGCACGAAGTTACGTTTGTGGTTCCGACCTGCCAGAAGTACGGTCCTGCAGAACAACTGGACGAAGTGCAGTTGGTGGGAACGATAACCATCCAGTTTCCGTCCTTGGACAGCTTCACTCCGTGGATGGTCCAGCGATCGGCAATATTGATCGTGCCTTTGCTTCCCCAATCGCCACCCACCTGGCCGGTTTGTGTATTCAGAGTGCTGCAACCGCTGCCCATCTTGTAAACCATTACATAAATGCCCGTTCCCTGGCCTCCGGTATTGGAATACGCCGTACCGAAGACTGTGTCATCGCCGCTTATTCCAGCGCTATCACCCCACGCCGGCTTGAACCCTGCCGGAAGGCAGTTGGGATTGCTCGTGAAGTCATAAATCTGTTGTGGCGATGGAGGAGTCGTGCGGTCGGTAAAGTCGTACTTGGCGATTGTGGTTTTACCGAAAGTGTAAAGAACGTTCGGATTTACACGGCTCCAATCACCACCGTATGGCAGAGTGATCCCGTTCGATGCGGGAAAGCTGGAAACGTACATTCGGGCTGCCTGCATCGTAGTGGGATTGAAGGTAAAGGGATAACCGTATGTTCCAGTGTCTTGCACAATGAAAAGGGTCGAGTCGGTATTCCAAAGATTGGCGTCCGCGCTGCCGCTTGCAGTAGCCGTGAATGTGCGGTTCTTGAAGGTCGCTTCGGGATTCGTATTCGCATCGGTAATCCGCACGATGCGGTTGCCGAAGTCCGGGTCGGAAACGATTGTGTTTGCGCCAGCAAGATTGCCCACGCTTGGCGGAGTCTTCGGCATCTGGACGATCTTGAGGTCGCTCCGCGAACAGTCGTAAGCCGGCGGCCCGCAACTCCCCTGCGTCGAAACTACCACAGAAAGGTTCTGCCGTGCCGTGTTCAAGGCTGCGTCCGTCACTTGCACGCTGAAGTTAAAAGTTCCGAAATGAATGGCCGCTCCCGAGAGCGTTCCATTGCTGGCAGTAAGCTGCAGACCTGCGGGCAGCGAGCCCGAGGCGATGCTCCACTGATAGGGAGGCTGTCCCCCGGCCACGCTCAGCGCCGCTGAATAGGGAGAATTCTCGATAGTGGGCGGAACGCTGGAAGTCGTGATTCTGGGTTCGGTTTGGCTTTGGGCAGTTGCGCTTTCAACCGTGACACTAGTACTGGCTTTTATAGAAGACTCGCCCGCCAGAGTGGCCGTCACCGTGATTGGCTTTGCGCCCGTGTTGGATGGCGACGCGAACAAGCCATTATTTGAGATAGTGCCCGCGCTGGTCGACCAGCTAACCGCGGTGTTGCTCGTATTGCTTACCAGTGCCGAGAACTGAACCTTCCCGCCGGCTGCTACCGACGGGTCCACCGGTGAAATGCGTACGTTAACGCACGCCGCGCAGGGACTCACGTTCAGCGTATAAGGCCGCGTCAGCCCGCTGACGGAATGGGTCTTAACGGAAATCGTAAATGTAAAGTCGCCGGCATGGGTCGGGGTTCCGGAAAGGTCCCCACTCGTGGTGTTCAGCGCCAGGCCCGGGGGTAACTCCCCTTGACTGATGACGAAGGAATACGGCCACCGCGCGCCATTGGCCGATAGTAGCGTTCGATAGCTGCTGCCGACGGTGGCATTGGGCAGCGGAAGCGAAGAGGCGGCCGAGGCATTCGGATTTGCGGCCTCAGCATTCTGGTTGAAGGTATTGCAGCCCGTCCACAGTAAAGAACAGGCAGCCAAGAGAACTAGGAAAACTAAAACGCGCTTCGGACTTCGCTTAGAAACACTTTCCTCGAAATTCAACGCGGGATCGTGGCCTAGCATGTCTCTCCTCGGAAGTAAAAACTTGGGGGACCAAGGGGTCCGATGCTCCAGTGGACACTGTAGCGAAGTAATCGACGCCTCAAAAGATATCTGAAGTCTATGTCCTTGCAGTCACACGGAAGTACAGGCCCTGCTTGACAAGAGAACATCATTCTGGCGAAGGGCGATTGGTTACTAACAGGTCGGTGCAGAATGGAGAGTGCCGGACCTTCTTAATGGATTATCAAGATGGCAATGCCCAGCGGATCGCGGATCACAGATGGCCTATGGCTGGCGCAAAACCAAAGCCCGAAACCGGTCATAGAGCCTGTTGCCCATCACGCGCTTCGCTGCGCCCCGTAAAGATTCTTCGAGGCGCATGCGCCACAACCCTTCCGCAGCGCAGACACGTCCAAATGTGACCTCTTCAGTCCCGCGCAAAGTGGCGACGCGGCCCAGCGAGTACGGATCGGTCGACGGAGAGTTTGCATGTGGCTGGCTCGTGGCCAGCGACCGGTAGCCAGCTTCTCGCGCCAGACCAGAAGTTCTGTCGTCGTACCGACCGCCAGGGCAGGAGAAGTGCTCGATCTTCCCGCCGATCATGTCTTCCAGCTTTTTCTTCGAATCAAACATCTCGCGGTGCAAAGCCGCATGATCGAGATCATCGAGATAAGCATGAGTCATCGAGTGGCAACCGATTTCAAAGCCGAGCTCGTGTAACTCCCGCAACTGGGCGGAAGACATATACCCGGGATTGCCGATGAGTCCAGCAGTCACGTAGAACGTGGCGTTCAACCCGTTTTGTTTGAGGAGGGGCGCGGCCGCGATCAGATCGGTCTCGCAGCCGTCATCGAAAGTGATCGCGACCGAATTTCCGGAAGGATAGCTCAGCGCTTCCCCGACACTCAGTCCGCGCCAACCGTTTCGGGTAAGCCATCTCATTTGGGAATTGAAAGATTCTTTAGAAAGGATGTAGCGCACATATCCCGGAGCAGACTGGCACAGAGGCCGTCCCGGCAGTTCCAACTCGTGATACATCAGGCATACGATGCCGGGCCGTGCCATTAGAAAATCCTGCGCAGCTGCGCTTTTAGAGACTCAGGAACGCGGATGCCGAGCCGGTCGAGCGTCTGCTTGCCGTTCTTCAAAAGGCGCCACATGCGATGCGAGCGCAGCTGCACGCGGCCGAACTCCTCCAATAGCGACTCAGGTAGTACACCGGAGGAAGGGAGCTGCAGGCCGTCTTTTTCGGCGGTGTATTCTCCTGCGGCAAGAGCGGCCAGAATCGTGGCGGGTTCGGCAGAATCGCAATTGAGACTGACGCACAATCCGCGAAACTGCTTCTTCCAGTGCAGGTCTTGGCCATAGAAGGCACGGATCTTCGGGGCGCGTTGTTTCAGCCGCTGTAGAAGAGCGAACGTACCGGGACGGGGAGCGTGGCGTCCATCGTACTTCGTATTCCAGGTTTCGATTCCCAGGGGCAACATTTCGAAATTCTCAATCCAGGGGAAGAAGTCGTCCTTGGGATGCGCAATCACTGAGATCGCCCCCTGCGAGTTAATGTGCCGGAACACTTCCTGCGGATTGGTGGAGGCAGTCAACTTGGTAGCGCCGTACCCGAGGATATGCATGTTGCGTTCACATCGATATTCCAGGCCGGCTACCAAACGAAATCGATTGTCGGAGAGCGCCTCACATTCTGAAATATAGCCATCAACAGATTCCTGATCGAAATACTCAGCGTGGTCCGTCATGCACAGGAACGAACAACCTTCCGCAAGAAAAACTTCGCGGAGTTCTGGCAGCGTGAACTCTCCATCCGAGTACGTGCTGTGAGCGTGCATTGCGCCTTTAAGCATGTTCTTTACGCCGCCGCGAGTCCTTTGCCAAACGCGTGAAAAGGTTGAGCCAGTCTCCAAGCTCCGGCAGCGGATCGCGCCACTGGAACAGATCGTGGTACGTGCCTGGTACCGGAGTGAGAACCTGCAACAACGTGCGCAGCCGCTCTGGATAAGCGCCTGCGTAGCCGGCGGGCGGGCCCTTCCAAACCTCAAACAAGTGCCGCGCATCCCCCAAAAACCACCGGCATCGCACACCAGAACTGTATCCAGGGTTAATCTCAACCTCCCCGTGCTCAGCCATGCTGACCAGCAACGCCGGAAAATCGACTCCTGCGTAACAAGCCAGCGGAAGCGAATGCCAGAAGCGTCCGTTCACCTCCATAAACACTGCCGGAGAACCTGCTTTCTTTCGGTACTCGACCATCGCGACACCGTGCCACCGCAGCGCTGACAGTATGGCAAGCGAGGTGCGGCGAATCTCAGGATCAATGGGTACGCTTACCCGCACCGCGCTGCCAGAGCCTGTGGGATAAACATCGCGAATCCTGCGATGTGCGAACTCCGCGCGCAGCTCGCCATGATGCATGAGCGCGAAGTACCCCGTTCCCTCGCCTTCCACAAACTCTTGAAACAACACCGCCGAAGATCGCTGGCTGATGCTGCGGTAGGCTTTGTCGCACTCAACCGGATCCTTGGCATAGCAAGGCCGGCCTGTTGTGCGCAGCTTGCCTTCAGACGAGAGCTCCTCTGAAGCAAATGGCTTCAAAATAACAGGATATCGCAGGCAGTGCGCAGCGTCGCGGGCTTGCTCCAGACTTGTAACCACAACTGTTTTAGGGACCGCTACACCTAGCGATGCCGCCAGACGCGTAGTCTCCTTTTTGTCAAAGGCGCGGAGCAGGTCACTGTGGTCCGGCAAAACCAACCGGGCCCCCGCGGAAGTCAAAAAGTCACGATGAGCGGATAAGGGAAGCGTGGTTGCTTCCGTCATGGGAAGAACCAGTGCACCGGACTTTTCCCGAACGAAATCGGCAATTGCCTCCACAAACGGGCCCACATCACCCTGCGGGGATGGATATCGAAAGGCGCCTGAGGATGCCCGCGACCAGCTCGCTTTGGACCATGATGCTGCCTCTCCCACGAAGACAGTATGACCGGCGCGAGCGATCGATCTGACGCTGGCCACGGCCTGATTCTGGTTTCCATCCAATACCAGGACGTTCATAACTGCCTGGCGGCGCGGGGATACTGCGATTGCACACTTTGCATAGGTCCGCGACTGACCTCGCCCAGTATTTCGGCGAAGCGCTGCCCGATGTTTGACCAATCGTACTGCGCGGCCAGCTTGGCGGCGGCCTCTTCATACCGCCGGCGGAGCGCAGAGTCGCGCAGTAGAAGTGTGATAGCGTCGGCAAAGCTCGCCTCGTCGTCGGCAAGAATTACGTCGTGCCCGCTCTTTACGTCGAGTCCCTCGGCGCCAATCGAAGTGGAAACGACAGCCTTGCCCATCGCCATGGCCTCAAAGATCTTCAACCGGGTTCCGCCTCCGATGTGCAGCGGTACCACCACCAGCGTCGCCTCGCGCAAGTATTCGCCTACCGAAGGCACCGTTCCGGTAACTTCAACGGAACCGGAAGCAAGCTGTTGGACGCGAGGGTGCGGATTTCTCCCTACAATTTGGAAGACCGCCGAAGGAAATTCGGCGCAAACTTGCGGAAAAATCGCCCTCACAAAATAGATGACGGCGTCGATGTTCGGTTCCCAATCCATGGAACCGGTGAAGACAATACGAGGTGGATTCGCTGAGGCTGCTGGAACCACGCCGTATTTTTGCGTATCAACTCCAGTCGGAACCACAGTGATCGCGCTTGCGGGATCCATAGCGAGCATTTGCTGCCGGTCGTGTTCCGAGACAGCGATGATGTGATGGAACTTGCCCAGCGCGCTGCGCTCATAGCTCGACATTTTCTTCGCTTCCAGCCGGTATGCTAATCGCTTCAGTGGATTCGATTCGGTCGACGCCATCCGCCGCCACAGCGCGGACTCCACGTTGTGCTGGAAAAGAACAGTGGGTATGGCGAGATTCTCAGGGAAGTTCCGCGATGCGGAAAGAAAATCGCAGACGGCCACATCGAATTTGTTTTCCCGGAGCCACGAGGCCACGACCCGTTGCACGTCAGCGTGCGTGAATTTACTCACGGCAAATGGCGCCAGTTGAAACAGGTGGCCAAGGTAATCCAGCGATTGCGCAACGACGCTCCCATCAAGAGCGGCGGTATAGATCGTTTGCGCTCGGGGCAATTCGCGCTGGATTTCGGCTTCGTAGGCGGAATCGCGGTGTCCCCCGTAGTAAGAGAGCAGCGTCACTTCATGATTGCGGGCAAGGTGCCGGAGAATGTTATAGGAACGAATCTTACCCCCGGTATCCACCGGAAGCAACTTGCCCGCCTTAACCCAGAGAATGCGCACATTCTTACCAGCAAATCCCTTCGTAGTTGGCGGCCGCGGGCCGGCGGGCTGTTTCCAGATTCACCAAGTCGAGCACGATGTGATCAGGCCGCAGGTGCGCCTGCAGCTGGTCTCGGGAGATCCCGCGCGTCCCGATCACAACCACCTGCGCATCCTTTAGGATCTGCTTAAGGTCATTCTCAAGTAGCGACCCTATATGGGGGATGGCTTGCTCGATGTATTCCCGATTGGAGCCTAGAAGACGGCCTAGGGACACATTGTCGTCCCAAATCTTAATAGCGCATCCTTCGCCGAGCAGGTGCTTGACCAGTTGGACCTGCGGACTTTCCCGCAGATCATCGGTGGCAGCTTTGAAGCTCAGTCCCAAGATTGCGATACTCCTCTTGCCAGTTCCGAGCACCATTTCGATAGCTCGCTTCAGGTGCGCGTCATTGCTCGGCAGAACAGAATCGAATAGAGGGAGTTTGAGGTCCAGTTCTTTCGCGCGATAGTTTAGTGCACGCACGTCCTTAGGCAGACACGAGCCGCCAAAGGCGAAACCTGGCTTAAGATACGTCGGCGAAATGTTGAGCTTGGTATCGGCCGTGAAGATCTCGATTACGGCTTCAGCATCAACGCCTAACGCTTTTGCCAGAGTGCCGATTTCATTCGCAAAAGAAACCTTCACCGCATGCCACGCGTTGCAAACATACTTAACCATTTCAGCGGAGCGGAACGAGGTTTCGAATACCCGTCCCGGAGCCCAGCTATAGATTTCGCGCAACACAGCGCTGTGTCTCGAGTCTGCAGCGCCGATGACAGTCATGGCCGGCTCCAGAAAATCGGCGACCGCCGTGCCTTCCCGCATGAACTCCGGATTGACGCAGATACCAAAATCCTGGCCTAGCTTCCTTCCGCTGGACTTTTCAAGCGCCGGGACGACGAGCGTTTCTGCGGTTCCGGGTAAAACGGTGCTGCGCAACACGACGAGGTGAAATCCATTCTTTTTCTTCAGAGTCTGGCCAATGTCCAGGCAAACCGGCTCGATATGGCCGAGGTCCAGCTTTCCATTTCGCAAACTGGGCGTTCCCACACAGAGAAAAGAAATCTCACTGTTCAGGATGGCATATTCGGAGTTCGCACTTGCTCTCAGCCGGCCTGCGGTGTGGCCCTCGGCAACTAGCTCTTCAACGCGCGGCTCGACGACGGGACTACGACCCGAATGCAGAGCTTCAACCTTCGCGAGGCTGAGGTCGACGCCGATTACGTTGTTCCCTTTGTGCGCGAGGCAGGCCGCTGTGACTGTACCCACATAGCCAAGCCCGAATACGCTAATCGATGGACTCATGCGAATACCCTATTCCATTCATGTGCTCCACTTCCCACTACCCTTCGTGAGGCCAAGATAGTATTTAAACACGTATGTGCGATTTCCAGAGACCGCCGGCAGCACGCGAGTAACCAAGTTTAAATTGTTGGATAGTATTATGCTAGGAGCGCGTGCCTGCAAGCCATGAAACTTCGACCGTTACGGCGATGTCGAGCGCAGCGCACGCTCGTGATGCGCGGAGGCCGGTGCGGAAAATTTTTTACCTCGTGGACTCGCTCCACATCGGCGGAACGGAAATCCAGGCAGTGGAGCTAGCGCGCCGGATTCCGCTGGCTGGTTACGAGGTTACTCTCGGCTGCCTGCGGGCCGACGGGCCATTACTTGATAAACTTCGCGGAACTGAAGTCATAGTGCGGGAATTCCGTCCTAGGGGCGGGATCGACAGTCCGACAGGGCTTTACCAGTTGCTGCGGTTAAGCTGGTTCCTGAGGCGAGAGAAGTTCGATATCGTGCACACGCACGATTTATGGTCGAACCTGCTCGGCGTTCCCGCGGCGTGGATGGCGGGAGTGCGAGCCATTGTCTCCAGCCGCCGCGATTTGGCGCACTTTGACTGGTACCAGGGCAAGCACCGGGCCTGGCTACGGCGGATTCAAAATCTGTCGGGCGCGGTGATTGCTAATGCTACATCAATACGCGACGCGTTGATCGCCGAGGATGGTTTCGCGCCGGAAAAGTTGCGCGTGATTCATAATGGAATCGATGTCGAGAAATTTCAGGCTAACCATGATAGTTGCGAACGTCTGTTTCCCGGGGTCGGCGAGGGCAAATTGATCGTGCTAGTGGGCAACATGCACACGGACGTAAAAGGGCATCCGTGGCTGATCGATTGCGCGCCGGCAGTGGTTCGCGAGTTTCCCTCCGTGCGATTCGTTTTGGTCGGAGACGGAGAGCAGCGCGTCAGTTTCGGGCAGCAAGTCGCAAAGCTCGGGTTGGAACAGAATTTTATGTTCCTGGGTCGACGTGAGGATATCGCTGAAATTCTTGCTTGCTGTGACATCGCTGTGCTTCCTTCGCGGGCTGAAGGCCTGCCGAATGCCGTTTTGGAATACATGGCCGCGCAACTGCCGACGATAGCGACTCGGGTCGGAGGAAATGCCGAACTCCTCGAGGATGGCGTTACAGGCTTGCTCGTACCGCCCGAGGATTCCCCGGCGCTCTCGGCCGCACTGCTGCAATTATTGCGCGATGAAGGTCTGGCGCGGCGACTGGCGCTGAACGGACACGAGTTTGCAATCCGAAACTTTAGTTTCGAGAGGCTGGTACGAGACGTCGATGCTCTTTACAGCGAGCTTCTGCACCGAAATGTAAGGAATCATTAGCCGATGCCAAATGCTTCCACATGGAATCGTCGTCTCGGTCGCCTCAGCTCCATGGATCGCCATGAGTTGCTCGACCGCACGAGGCAATGCTTGACCGCCCGTCTGGACTTACTGCGATATGGAATCGGTCACAATTTTGCGGGAAACCCGCAAAATGCGCCGGCAAAGCCCGCTGGTCGCTTCTTCTTCACACCGGCGGAACTTCCATCGCTCTGCGCTGCTCTGAGGCAGTTCTTTCCCTCGCAGGCAGATGACATCGTGTCGCGAGCCGAAAACATTTGCCGCCATCGTTTCGACCTCCTTGGCTATGACAATCTTGATTACGGCGCGGAGATCGACTGGCATTTTGACATCGTGCACGGCAAGCGTGGACCGCGCAAACGTTGGTATAAGGTGAAGTATCTCGACTTCGAAGAGGTGGGAGACTCAAAGATCACTTGGGAACTGAACCGGCATCAACACTTTGTGACTCTGGGTAAGGCCTTCTGGCTCACTGGAGATGACAAGTTTGCGCGCGAGATCTTCGCGCAGTGGGCGCATTGGCACAAAGAGAATCCTTATCCGTTAGGGATGAACTGGGCGAGCAGCCTGGAGGTCGCTTACCGGAGCTTGTCATGGATTTGGACATTCTTTCTACTGCAGGAGAGCCCAGTTTTCACGACTGAATTGCGTAAACAGTGGCGAGATGCGCTGAACCTGAGTGGACGACACATCGAAACCTACCTTTCCACGTATTTTTCTCCCAATACGCACCTTTTGGGTGAGGCGCTGGCGCTGTTTTTTATCGGAACTCTGTTCCCGGCTTTGCAATCGAGCGAGGATTGGCGGCGCGGCTGGAATATTCTCGAACTGGGGGCCGCGGAGCAGGTAAGGAAAGATGGATTTTACTTCGAACAATCTACTTACTACCATGTCTACGCGCTGGATATCTTTTTGCACGCACGAGTTCTAGCCGGCCTGAATGGGGTTGAGATTTCTTCCGGCTTCGACCAGATTTTGCAGCGCATGCTGAATGCCCTGTGTTTGCTAGGCCGGGCTGGTGCTCCGGCGAGTATCGGCGATGACGACGGGGGAAGACTGTTCGATGGACGCCGCAACCGGGCAGAGCACCTGCTCGATCCGTTGGCGACGGGAGCGGTTCTTTACCAGCGAGGAGATTTTAAGTTTGCCGCGGGTGGTGCGCGAGAGGAAACGTTGTGGCTGTTGGGGGTGAAGGGACTTGCGGACTTTGATTCTCTGCCCAGCACGAAAGCTTCCGCCAGTTCGACTGCTCTACTCGATAGCGGCTTCTACCTGATGGCGAACGAAAAATCAGGCCAACAGCTGCTGATCGATGGCGGGCCACGGGGAGCCGGAAGCGGTGGGCACGGGCACGCGGATGCGTTGAGCATTTGCCTGGTTCAAAACGGACGCAACCTTCTGATCGATACGGGTACATTCGAATATGTGGGCACTTCCGGTGAGCGCTCTCGTTTACGTGGCTCTGCCGCTCATAACACCATGCAGGTCGACAGATGCGACCAGGCAGAAGGTGCTGGCCCGTTCTCCTGGAAGAATTTCCCTGAAGTAACTGTCGAGCGATGGATCACGGGCCATCAATTTGATCTTTTTCGGGGCAGTCACGACGGATATTCTCGATTGCCATCTCCCGTCATTCACCACAGGTGGGTGTTTCAGAGAAAGGGAGAATTCTGGATGGTGCGCGATCTGGCTGAGGGGAGCGGATCGCATCGGCTTGATATTGCGTGGCATGTTGGGCCTATGCTTTCCCCAGACTCCCTCGAGGGATGTCGATTTTCCGATCAACGAGGGAAGCTGGTACTGCTCCCCGCAGACGACCATCGCTGGTCGTACAGAGCGTTCGAGGATTGTTGGTCGCCGGCCTATGGCCGGAGGGATCGGGCGAGCGTGATCAACTTCGGTGCTATGGTCGAGCTTCCTGCCGATTTCGCCACTGTTTTTATTGCGGGAGAGAATCTTCCAGCAGATATTGGTTGTCTAGTGAGAATCAATAGGTTTACCCCCGGAGCAGTCTGCGGTTATCGCTACTCGACCCCGCGGCAGGAGCACAACTTTTTCTTTGCGGATACATCGGAGCCGTGGGCGCTTGGAGTATGGGCGAGCAATGCAGATTTTCTCTATTGGTCTGTCGATCGCGAAAGGGAACAATATACGCTCATTCTGTGCAATGCTAGTTACGTTGATGCCGGAGGCCGCCGAGTGCTCAGCTGCGGCCAGCGGGTGAAATATGCTGAGATAGTAAGTTCCGCCGCCAAAGTTGAAATCTTCTCGTCAGAACCGGAACACATCGCGCTAGAACAACCGCTTGACCGAGTATTGGCGGAGGCAGAGATCGGAATGCAAAGTAATGATCCGACGGGAATGGGCGTGTAGTCATGTGCGGAATCTGCGGCGTTTTCTATTCCGACCGGAGCCGGCGAGTGAATCATGACCTGCTGCAGGCGATGAACCAGCAGATCGTCCACCGCGGTCCCGACGACGATGGTTTCTTTGTCGAAGAGAACGTAGGACTGGCGATGCGCCGCCTCAGCATTATTGACATCCAAACCGGTCACCAGCCGCTCAGCAATGAAGACGCGAGTGTTTGGATCGTTTTCAACGGTGAAATTTATAATCATGCGGATCTGCGCAAGGACCTTGAGTTCCGCGGTCACCGCTATCGCACCCGAAGCGATACCGAAACTATCGTTCATTTGTACGAGGAGTATGGGAGGCAGTGCGTCGAACATTTGCGCGGAATGTTTGCTTTCGCGATCTGGGACCGTGCGAAGAGATGTTTGTTTCTTGCGCGCGATCGGCTGGGGATCAAACCTCTCTACTATAGCTACGAAAACGGTACGCTGCTGTTCGGCTCGGAAATCAAAACAATCCTCACTTCTCCCGGAGTGAAGTCGGAGTTTAACCGCGGCGCATTGGCCGAATACCTCGCGTTTGGCTATATTGCTGGCGCTGAAAGTATGTACGCTGGAATTCGGAAGTTGATGCCCGGCCACATCCTTATACTGGACGAGTGCAATCAATTAGAAACTTCGTCGTATTGGGATCTGAACGTAAAGCCCGATGATGGCGCCCAGTCGCGTGAACATTACGTCGAGCGCTACCGGGAACAGCTTGAGGGGTGCGTTTCCAGCCACTTGATGAGCGATGTTCCTCTGGGAGTTTTCTTGAGTGGCGGGTTGGACTCCAGCGCAATAGCGGCCCTCACCACAAAAATCCGCAAGGAACCGATAGAGACTTTCTCGGTCGGCTACGGCGAGGAGACCTATAGTGAGCTGTCCTATGCTCGGACCGTCGCCGTGCACTTGAATTCGAAGCACCACGAAGTTCATCTTAGCCGGGAGGAGTTCTTCGAGGCCCTGCCACAATTGATCTGGCATGAAGACGAACCCATCGTGTGGCCCTCAAGTGTCTCTCTCTATTTTGTTGCGCGGCTGGCAAAAGAACGAGTCACCGTTGTGCTCACAGGTGAGGGCAGCGATGAGACGTTGGCCGGCTACACGCGCTATCCCTGGACTTTGCTCAATTTGCGCATGGACAAGGTTTACCAAATGCTGACGCCGGCTTCGTTGCGCGATAGACTGCGGAAGGGAATCGACAACTTTCCGCTTTCTGCGGATGCAAAAAGAAGACTGAAGCATACCTTCATGGGACGTGACGGCGCGTCTTGGCCTTCTTTCTATTTCGATAATTTCTATTCCGCATTCTCCGCAACAGAACAAGATGAGTTGCTAACTCCCGAAGCGAAACAATGGGCGGGAGATGCCTATGCCGGTTCGATGAAGCACTGGACTCATTGCTCGGGCGATCTGCTTCACCGTCTGCTGTAT
The DNA here is from genome assembly GCA_963791515.1 of uncultured Acidobacteriaceae bacterium. Lineage (GTDB taxonomy): Bacteria > Acidobacteriota > Terriglobia > Terriglobales > Acidobacteriaceae > Sulfotelmatobacter. The sequence continues at coordinate 209,341 of CAWBSS010000009.1, forward strand.
ACCGATATAAAAACCTATCTGGTGGAACTGCTGATGAAGCAGGACCAGATGAGCATGGCGGCTTCGATCGAAAGCCGCGTGCCATTTCTTGATCACGAACTAGTCGAGTTCACCGCAAGCATTCCTGCGAAGTACGAAACCAGAGGGATGGCGGGGAAGTGCATTTTGAAATCCGCGGTAGAGGATCTGTTGCCGCATTCGATTGTATACCGGCAGAAGATGGGATTTCCCACGCCTTGGGCCTTTTGGCTGGCGGGTTCGTCATTTGATAATGTGCAACGGCTAATGACGGAACAGCGAACGCTCGCACGCGGTCTGTTCCGCGCCGAAAACATGCGTAGGTTGTTCGAGGAACACGCTTCAGGCCACACCGATCATAGCAATCGCATGTGGCGATTGCTGAATCTTGAACTTTGGTTCAGGGTATGTGTAGAGCGTGAACCGATGAAGGATTTGCTTAAGCCGGGCAGCATGTTGGCGTATCGATAAGGTAGATCTTGCCTGTCTCCGCGACTTCCGCTTTATTCCGCATTGTAGATGCCGAAGGTTACGTTGCTCCTATACTTCATCGTGATAACTTCCAAGAGCGGTAGAAACGGACGCCGCTTCTGGCATCGAGTTCGCTGTAGTGGGCGCGAGATCCGCGACATGCAGGGCTCGCCCAGTAGCGTAGGCCCAACCCACGGAGACCGCGTACACGAGTCCGCCCGCGAGCAACTGAACCGCGAGCTCCCGATAGGTATGTGGTACAAACCATCGTCGCATCAGCAGGAGAACGCTTACAAGGGGCGTACACAGCAACAGCGGCAACAGATAAGCCTCCCTCAGATATGTCGAGATCCGGACGCAGAGACGCGAGCAAAGGTGGAAGGGCATGAACAGAATGAAGGTAACTGCCAGCGGGATGGCAGTGCCGAATGCGTCGCCTAGAATGCCAAATGGACGTACCAGCAATATGCTGAGGATGACATTGGACGCTCCTTCAATCAGAGTGACTACTGCGAACCTCCCATGCTTGCTCATGCCAAATAGAATGCGCGAGGACGCCGATTGCACCAACATCAAAGTGTAAGGAAGGATCAAAGTAAGAAGCACGGGGTAGCCTTGCGTGACGTATTTTTCCCTACCCAGACTTCGATGATGGATCTTCCCAGGATCACGAAGGCTGCCGTAATGGGTAGAATCGTAAAGGCGCACGCACGATTTCCCGCGATGAAAGATTTTTCGCAGCCGATCCATGTTTCCGGCGGCATCCGATTGGCTCGACATGGGCACGAAAACCTGTGCCAGGCTGCCTGGTTACATCAACTGCCTTCTGAATTGCACCTCGGCAGCGATTGGGACTAGAGCCTACCTCATAATCGACACGCTGCTATTTGTTTACTCGGCGTAGCAAGTGCCACCGCCTTATCGCAGCGAACCCTGTGAGACCGCTGCTGAGCAACAGCAGGCTCGAAGGTTCGGGCACAACAGAGGTGACGGTCCCTGTGGCGGTCCCGTGAAACGTATAATCGAACTGACGAATTCCAACCAGCCCTTCCCCAAGAAAGTCCCCAGAGGCTGTTCCAGTGCCGCTGCCGCTTAGTTGAAGGTCAAACACTTGAGGACCGACCGCCGTACAGGTCAGCGTCTGCTCGCAGCCGAGCGGGGAAAAAACGTACCCCGTGAGGTCCCCGGTAAACGTCACGGGTCCACTGCCGAAGTTGTTCGGGTTAGTCCCGGCAGTGAACGAAAAGCTAGAGAAAATCAGTCCCTCCCCAAATGTTGTTCCTAGAGTGTCGGCTGTAACACCGCCCACAGTACCTCCGCTAAAATCGCCCGGCGCTGAGAAGCGTGAGGGGGTGGTTGGAATCATCAACTGGTCACCAACAGTACACAGAGTTCCCTGTAAGCAAATGGCAAACATGCCCCCCGGACCGCCTGGAGCCGCTGAGTTGATGCGGAATGATGGTCCAGAGAGGAAAAAATCCATGATGTCGTTGCCGAAAGTGGCGGTTCCTGTAAACGTGAAACTATCCGCTACAGCCGAACCACCGAGGAAACAGACAATAGCAAGGGAAAAAGCTGCAGACTTGAGCGATAGTCCAGTCATAGAGCCTCCTCTTTGGCCTAATGCTGCTGCCGTGGTTGAGGGGGCTTATTCTAGGCCCATCTCAAGTGGAGAGTCTATACACATAACCATGTATAGATAGGTATTGTCCTAATCTCGTTTTTCAGGACAGCACCTCAATTTATGAGATTGACTGCAGAGTGCTGGCTTTGAAAGAAGTAACTCGCCCCGCTTGTTGGGGTTCTGATGTGTGCCAAGAACTTGTGTGCCATGGGGAACGGCCCTGGCCCTGGTCGGTTAACTGTCGCAAAATCCCCATTTCACTCTTTGACCCGGTCGTGAGTGTTAAGGCCTTGCCGTCCTGCCATCAGGCGGTCGGTTTCTCGCCTGACATACGCCAACTCCTCAGCATGGGCTGCTTCCGCCCGGCGTTGTATTTCCTCTGCCTTCGCCGTCTGCCGGGCGAGTTGTTCGTCCGCTTCCTGAATCCGTCGCTGCTGGGCTGCGATTTCTCGTCCAGCGTTCTCTAACTGACGCCGGAGTTTCGCTGCGCTCGGAATCGCCTCGACTTTGTTCTGCGGTGCTTGCGAGGTGAGGTGATACTTCCGGCACCATTTGCAGACGTAAATACGGAGCCCGAGGCCGCTCTTCGTTTTGCGCGCGGCTTTCTCGGCTGCGGCTCGCGAGCGATACTTGACCTTCGCGCTGCCTGTGGCGTTGTTGTAACAGAGTTCTTGCATGACCCGTCCCCCTCGTCCATCCAGCAGATTCCGTCGTTCAGCACTTCCTGCGGGAGTGCCATACCTCCGAGGCGTCCTCGGCTCGTTTGGTTGTTCACAGCGGGAACCGCAGTTCGCGGCGGTCACACCGGGCACGTTGCCTGTCTTCCCAGTCGTCCTCGTCGTCAGCGCAAGCCGGAAGCACGATTGGTTCGAGGTCGGTGAACACTGGTCCTTCGATGCCGAGGGCTATGTTGTGCGCCTACCGCTCGGTCGTTGCGAGATACACCACTCCGCCGTTCTGAGCGGTGACAGCGTAGCGGCCATGACCGAGGATTTTTGAGCTTGGCCAGCGTCGCTGGGCTTCGTCTAGGTAATTCACTTGCTCTCCTCTGCTTTCAGAGCGGCTGTCACCGCGCGCCTCACGTATTCACTAACTGGACAGCCAGTGCGTTCCTGCTGGGCCTTCAACGCGGCGGTCAGCTCGGGAGTTATGCGGATGCTCAGGAAGTTGTCGGAGGACCGTTGGGAGGAACCGAAATCCAGCGTGCGCTCCTAACGGATACAGGCACCGCAGCGTTCCCGTTGATCTTTCATCCGCGTCATATCGCGAAGTTCGACATCCGCTGTGAGGGACAGACGGAGCTACGGGGGGGTGCCTGCATGGCAGGTGCGCTTTGAAGAGGGCGACGACCCGACCAAATCGTTTCATGGAACCCTGCCCGTCAATGTACCCGTTCCAGTCGTTTGACTCATCAGAGGCGGAGCCAATGTAACGAACAGGCAAACAACAACGAGGCCACTCCGCGGCAATGGCACTCGAATTTCGGATGGCTTGCATTCCGCGCGCCAGGTCTGGCCATCCGCAGACTTTCTCACACGCTCTTGCCGACTCCCCAGTCCTTTCAGTAGAGCCTCCTGAATGCCGCGTCCAACATGCCTTTTCGACCGATTTAGATATTGCATTCTCCCCCGACTTGCTGTAAAAAAGTCTCCCCCGCTGTTCTCGGGTCGTTGTTCCCATTCTGAGTCGCGCTCAGGAGTACATTAGATGAAAGGAACAGGCACTTGCCGTATCGGCATCGTCGCTGTCACCTTATTCTGCATTTACTCCGTTGCGCTGCAGGCGCAGGTGAACGTCACCACCTATCACAATGACAACGCCCGAACCGGACAGAACACGCAGGAGACAATTCTGACGCCGGCGAACGTGAACAGCGGCCAATTTGGCAAGGTATTTTCCCTCACCGTCGATGGATGGGTTTACGCCCAGCCTTTATATCTTTCGAACGTGAACATTGGTGTCGGTAATCACAATGTCCTCTACGTGGCCACCGAACACGACAGCTTGTACGCCATTGACGCGGACAAGGGAACCGTCTACTGGCAGATCAGCCTGATTCCCTCCGGCGGCAGCACGGTCAACAGCAGCAGTGATCTGGGTTGCGGCGACCTGGTGCCAGAAGTCGGGATCACGGGAACTCCCGTGATCGACAGCAGCACCGGGACGATCTATGTCGTAGCGAAGTCGAAGGTCGGCGGCAGCCTGGTCCAGTATTTGCACGCCATTGACGTCGCTACCTCGGCCGAGAAGTTTGGTGGTCCAGTATCCATCCAAGCGACGGTGCCGGGAACTGCATCGGACGGCAACGGCACCACCGTAAGCTTCAGTCCGCACCTCGAAAATCAGCGCCCCGGCCTGTTGCTGGTGAATGGGCACGTGGTGATTGGCTGGTCCTCGCATTGCGACATCAGCCCCTGGCACGGTTGGATCATGTCGTATAGCGCCAGCACGCTTGCCCAGGAAGCCGCCTTTAACACTTCGGCGGATGGCAGCGCGAATGGAGTTTGGATGAGCGGAGGCGGCCTGGCCGCGGATTCGAACGGAAACATCTTTTTCGCAACCGGAAACGGCACCTGGAATGGCACAACCGATTATGGCGACAGCATCGTCAAACTCGGGCCGCCAAGCGGAGGCCGCTTTCCGGTCGTGGATTACTTCACGCCCTATAACCAGAGCAGTTTGTCGGGTGGTGACACTGACGTAGCATCTGGCGGATTGGTGCTGTTGCCAACACTTTCTTCCGGCCAGCAACTGCTGACGCAGATGGGCAAAGAAGGCAAGATGTATCTGCTCGACCGCAACAACATGGGAAAGTACTGCGTCAATCAAAATCCTCCTTGTAGCGGCAATGATCCAAACATCGTGGAGGAGATTCCCGGCGCAGCCGCCGGAGTCTGGGGCACTCCTGCGTATTGGAACGGCAGCGTGTACTGGGGCGGAGGCAGGGATGGAGGCGGACCGGACACTCTAAAGGCCTTTTCGTTCAATGCCAATAATAGTGGACTGATTTCGCCTTCTCCGACATCGGAAAGTGCAAAGGCATTCAGTTTCTCCACCCCTTCACCGTCCATTTCGGCCAACGGCACCGCCAACGGAATTCTTTGGGGATTAGATGACAGCGCCTTCGGGTCCACTTGCAGCGGCAGCTCGAATTGCCAGGTGCTCTATGCCTATGACGCAACCAATCTCGCGAACATGCTCTACAACAGCAGCCAAGCCGCGAACAACCGCGATGTCCCCGGCGGGGCTGTGAAGTTCGCAACGCCGATTATCGCCAACGGCAAGGTTTACGTTGGCAGCCAGTTCAAGGTATCGGCCTATGGCGCGATCAGCACGACTCCTACAGCGGCAACGCCAACCTTCAGCCCGGCTCCGGGCAGCTATACCAGCGCCATCACCGTGAGCCTGTCTGACAGCACCTCGGGGGCGACCATTCATTGCACGACCGACGGCACGACACCCACCGCAAGTTCGCCGGCATGCACCAACGTCGCAATCAGCTCGACAACAACCCTTAAGGCGATCGCAACTGCGACTGGATCCAATCCCAGCGCCATTGCGAGCGGTACCTTCACCATCGATCCGGGTGCATCGGGAATCAATTACGGCGGCGGATTCACCTCCACAGGACTGACTTTCAATGGAACTGCCAAGCTCAATGGCACGCGCCTGCGGCTTACCGATACCGGGACCAAAGAGGCGGGAAGCGCATTCATCAGTACGCCGATTAATGTTCAGTCGTTCACGACTGATTTCGGCTTTCAACTGAGCAGTGCGAGTGCGGACGGGTTCACATTCACTATACAAGGGGTTGGGCCGACAGCCCTGGGACCTTCGGGTGGTGGTTTGGGCTATGGTCCAGACACCCCGGGCGGAACGCCGGGAATCGCCACAAGCGTATCCGTGAAGTTCGATATCTATAGCAACTCAGGCGAGGGAACGGACTCTACCGGCCTCTACACCGACGGCGCTTCTCCCACCACTCCGGCTTTGGATATGACCAGCTCGGGAGTATCTCTGCTCAGTGGCGATGTGTTCAACGTCCACATGACGTACAACGGCACGACGTTGACCATGACCATTACCGACGCTACTAACTCCTCTCAAACCTTCACCTCCAGTTGGACGATCAACATACCGGGCACAGTCGGCTCGAATACCGCCTATGTGGGATTTACTGGCGGCACCGGCGGACTCACCGCAATCCAGGAGATCCTGGATTGGACCTACGTTACGAGTCAACCGACGGCGCCGACACCGACGTTCAGCCCAGCACCGGGCGCTTACAGCTCGCCTCAATCGGTGACGCTGTCGGACACCACGACGGGTGCCGTGATTCACTGCACCACCGACGGGACCACGCCAACCGCGAGTTCGCCAGTGTGCACCACGCTGACGGTGAGCGTAGCGACCACCATCAAGGCAATCGCCGTGGCGACTGGATACAACAACAGTGCGGTCGCAAGCGGAACCTATACCATAACGTTGCCAACCGCAGCTACACCGACGTTCAGCCCATCGCCGGGCACTTACACCTCGTCTCAGTCGGTAACTCTGTCAGACTCGACGACCGCGGCCGTAATTCACTGCACCACGGATGGAAGCACGCCAACCGCGAGTTCGCGGGTGTGCACCACGCTGACGGTGAACGTCACCACCACCATCGAGGCGATTGCCGTGGCGACTGGATACAACAACAGTGCGGTCGCAAGCGGAACGTACACCATCACGTTGCCGACGGCGGCGACACCGACGTTCAACCCAGTACCGGGCACTTACACCTCGCCTCAATCGGTGACGCTGTCGGACGCCACGACAGGGGCCGTGATTCACTGCACGAGGGATGGAAGCACACCGACGGTAAGTTCGCCGGTATGCACTACGCTGACGGTGAGCATAACCACCACCATCAAGGCAATCGCCGTCGCAAACGGATACAACAACAGCGCAGTAGCCAGCGGAACCTACACGATCAACCCAACCGGCAATTCGTATGTCAACTACGGTCCAGGGTTCAGTTTGACAGGCCTCTCGCTGAATGGCTTCGCCAAGTTGAACGGCACGCGGCTGCGCCTGACTGACGGCGGGGCCACGGAAGCGGGGAGTGGATTCTACACGACGCCTCTCAACATCCAATCGTTTACCACCGATTTCAGCTTCCAGTTGACCAATCCCAGTGCGGACGGCATCGCTTTTGTGATCCAGAACGCAGGCACCACGGCGCTCGGTCCCTCGGGTGGCGGCTTGGGTTACGGTCCCGACACGTCCGGAGAAACCGCAGGCATTCCTTCCAGCGTGGCCGTTAAGTTCGATCTCTACAGCAATGCCGGCGAGGGCACGAATTCGACCGGCCTGTACACGAATGGAGCTTCGCCGACCACTCCTGCCACCGCCCTCGGCGGCAACGTGAATCTGCACAGCGGCGATGTGTTCAACGTCCACATCACCTACGACGGCACCACGATGACCATGACGATTACCGATGCCACCACGCCCGTCGACACCTTCACGACGACTTGGACGGTGAATATTCCCAGCACGGTGGGTGCGAACACCGCCTATGCTGGGTTCACTGGCGGTACCGGCGGTCAGACCGCGACCCAGGATCTCCTGAGTTGGACCTTTACCTCCGGTGCGCCCAGCGCCATCCAGTACGAAGCCACGAAGATTCCGGTTACCGGTTCGCCGAACGCTCGCTCATTCGCTTGGACTGGGTTCCCGGACGGCGCTGGGGAGATTGCCGATGGGACCGCTGTTGGCGCCTATTTGAATTTCACCGTGAACGTTGCGACGCCCGGAACTTATGACATCAAGGCTGGGACCAAGGCGTTCCCCACCCGTGCAATCTTTCAACTTTCCGTCAACGGCGCCAATGCCGGACCAACGGAGGACGAATACAACTTCAATGGGAACGGTGTGTTCCAGGAGTACGATCTCGGAAACCTGACATTCGCAACCGCGGGAAATTACTCGTTCAAGTTCACTGCGACCGGACACAATTCCCACAGCAGCGGATATGCCGTGTGCTTTGATTACATCAAGCTGACGCCGCAATAAGAACCGGAGCCAGCGTGCTACTGCCGTCAAGACTTGCGTGTGGCGTCAAGCTTCCACGCTTCACCATCGCTATGCTGTTGCTTGCTCCAGGTTGCTTTTCAATGGCGCAAGCCAACAGTGCGAGCTGTATTGCCGAGCATTACAAAGTAATCGCCTTGCCCCTGCGGCCGGGCCACATCAGTGAAGGCGGGCAGGTTGCGGGCACAACCATCGGCCATCGTGCCGCACTGTGGACCGAGGCATCGGGGCTTCGCGAACTGCCTCTGCCGGCGGGTTTCTACAATTCCGAAGGCGTCGCTGTGAACAGTTCTGGTCACGTCGCTGGCGTTGCATACGACCGCACCTTCAGCAAGCATCAGGCATTCACCTTTGCCAATGACGTCCTAACCTTGCTGGAGGGAGAGCAATCGCGCCCCTACGATATTAGCGACTCCGGGGAAGTTGTCGGAGAGTCGCTGCTCCCTGGAAAGAAAATCACAGGCCCGGTGTCTTGGAACAAGAACACGATTCGATCGCTAGGTGGCTGCTGCGGGGGCTCCGCTAGGGGTATCAACAGGAATGCAGACGTGATAGGCGATATGTATGACAGGACTGGACGTTATCAAGCATTCCTGTGGAAGGGGAATCAGGGCATCCAGCCGATTGGACCGCCCGCTCGTTATAGTTCCGCAATCGTAGTGAACGATCATGGTCACGTTGTGGTCCAGGCGTTTTCCGAGGTTTTCCTCTACGCAGGTGGGAACCTCGCCCCCTTGGAGCTATCTCCGCAATATCCCAGCCAGCCTCATGCCATGAACAATTGCGACGTCATCGTTGGGTCTTTCGGCCCGTTTTCCGACGCCGAACGGGCTTTCGTATGGGAGAAATCGCGCGGTTTTCGCGACTTGAACGCTCACATTGCATCCGATTCAGGTTGGAAGCTGGAGTCTGCGACCAGCATCAACGACCACGGTGAAATCGTCGGTCGGGGAGACTACAAGGGTCAGGATGATACTGGCTTCCTCCTAATCCCCGAACGTTGACCGCGCACTCTATCGGGCGCTTGCCGTGATCGCGCCCCTCACGCTCTAACCGGATAAGGACGCTCCGTCCGGATACTTGTGAAGGGGGAGTGGGTGCTGGTGCGACTGCACTGAACATCCCGATACCTATGTTGGTGTTTTAAGGCAGAACTACGAGTGGAATTATGCCTTGGAGGAATCCTGAGATCGCGACTTGGAGGGAATGGTGGGGAATCGCATGAGTCCCGGTGCGACTCTCTCGATCGCGGACAGGTACTCGTCGGAACCAGGCTCTGGGCATTTGAGTACAGCCTCTCAGTCCACCGTTCTGGCCTAGTTCTCGCAACTATTCTCGTTGTCATGGGCTGATTTGTGACAACGATCGCAAAGAGTGATCAGATTTTCTTGGGAGTCATCGCCCGAGTGACTGCGGAATTCCTTGTGGTGGACCTGAAGGTGGTGCATTGCTCCACAGCCTTGGCACCTCCAACCATCCCGCTCGAGAATCTCGGCCCACAGTTGTTGGTATGCCCTGGCGTCTAGTCGGAGTCGCCGTTGCTTTCGTCGAATTGGGTTCATGATGCCTTGGGCAGGAACTCTTGCAGGAAGGCTTGCTGCTGGTGGCGTGGCAGAAACTTGAAAAATCTCGTCATCGAGAACAGCAGCGTCTCCGGATCTCCGTTGTCGAGGTTGGCTCCGGCCAGGAAATCAGCACAGATCATTTCCAGGCAGTAGCCGCGGGATCGGTCGCTTCCCAGCATCAGAGCCGCCGTTTCGATCGCTTTCTCAATGACCGGCATCTGGCTCTGATACAGTTTGAAGTAGATAATCTCCCACGGTTCCGTTTCCCGCCCAGTCAGTTCCTTCTCGACCTCCTGCTTGAATTCTTCTTTCGGCAGCTGCCGGGCTTTGTGCAACCAGGTTGCACAATCGAAGTGCTGCCCATCCCGCCTTGCCAGTTTTGCTAACTCGATCCCCTTTGTCCATCCCACTTCTTTCAGCTGCTTTCTTGCCTGCGGCGGCAGGTTTTCGTGAATCGACATGAGGTAATACGCCTTCCGCCGCGACCCCGGAAACCGCCGCTCCAGGAACTCGTCGAAGGACTTGAGGCTCTCCAGTCGCCAGTACTGTCCCGCCCGCACCTCGCATAAATAGCGCCCCAGCTCGACGAACTTTGTGTCGCGCTCCGTCTCTTTCCGCTGCTCCCAGGCCAGAATCTCGTCGATTTTGGTCAGGACGAAAAGGGCGCGGCGACGATTGAACTTCGGCGGCATGGGCGGATTCTTAGTAATTAAGCTCGTCAAGCCAATCAAGACTGTCTGCTCCTGGACGCCGCACGACGGCGGCGTCGATCATTTCCTGCTTTCCAAGACAAAGCCCCACATACGGACAGCTGCTGCAGGGATTCTGCGGAAAACGGATGCCACTGTGCGGAAGAAAGTCCGCCGACTCGATGCGGCGGATTGTGCCTTCCACCAACTGGCCAAATTCCTGGCGCTGTTCTTCGGTTATGGTGGTGCGCAGGTACTGAACCTCGACCAGTCGCTTGCGGACGAACACGATCTGGGCGACTTCCGCAATGCCGGTCATCCATGAGTAGCAAACAAGTTGCGGATCCAACGCCAAGAGTCCGTCTGGTTCTTCCGGGTAACGGCTCGAACTGGTCTTCCATTCGAGCAGGCAGCGCGTGCCGTCAAGGTTCCCGATCGCATCGATATAGGCGACAAAGTCGTTCTTTTCAGCGACTGGCCGGGTGAACTTGATCTGCAGATTCCGTCGAGGCTGGTGGACTTGGACGCGATTGTCCTGGCAGAACCGGGTCAATAGAGTGATTCCCTGCCGGAGCATGCGATCCCAGGAGTCCCCGTTGGAATAGTGCAGGCCTTGGCTCTGACAGGCGGACCACTCGGCAAACAGCGTCGCTCCCGGATCCTCACGGCGAAAAAGGGCTCCCAGCGCTCGTTCAAAGGCGCGGCCGAACAGCATCGCCGCCCGGGTGTCCTTCTCCTTCCAGCCATCAAGGTAGCGATGCCGATAGCGCCGCGGGCAGGTGAGGTATTGGCTGATCTGGGTGTAGCTGTAGGTCATCAGGCCATCTCTGGATTCTCCAGATTTGCCGGAGAAAGTTCTTCCCAACGGCCGGCGGGAGCAAAACCGTCGAGTCGGAGCAGGGAAGCGCCGTTGAAGATGATGTGGCTGATCTTGACCACGCCCTTCAGCCCTACAAGCTGGGTTTCGTCCACTTCATCTCGTCCGAGCATTTCGGTGTCATAGCCGAAGTCGCGCAGGAACCAGTTCAGCTTCCAGAGGGCTTTCGGGTTGCAATAAATCCGGCTCGAAAGGACGTGGCCAGAAAACCGGCCGGGCTCAAGAATGGCGAGAGCCAGTGTGTAGTAAGGCTTCTGCGCCTGCCGATGAAACTGGACTCGTTGCACCCGGACGAGAAAGACCCCGTCGGGGATCTGGTCGGTGGCACAGCGATCAGCGGCATGCAGTCCGGTGATCTGGCGTTTCACGCGGCACCTGCTTTCTGGCCGGGACAGCTATTGAGCTGGCAGAGCAGCGCATTGCGGTCTTTCTCGGCCCAGTCGGCCAGGTGCTCGACGAAGTTCTCCACCTGCGCCCGAGTGGCATCGCGTAGGGTCTTGACCCCGCAGAAGTCGGTGGCGTAGGCCTTGACCAAATTGGGATCGAGTTGATGTTGGCGAATGATCTGACAGAGTCGGTCGCGAACCTTCGGACCGCCGTGGTTCCCGTTGCCATTGGCAGGCTGCGGCAGCTTCTTGGACTCTGGACGCGACGCGATTTGGCCGGCGAAGGAACCGATTTCCTCAACTGAGCAGATGCCGATCCCGTAGGCCTTGCGCAGGGCGCGGTTGACAGCCCTGGTTTCCGCCACACGCATTTCGGCACCGTGGACCAGAGCCGAGACGTTCGAAGGATCGGCGTCACCATAGCCAACAAATCCTTTGCAATCGCCGGGCTTAAAGACAGTGGCTTTGAATGCCCATCGTGTTGCACCGGGGTCGGAAAATTCTCCAACGCACTCCACATTTATTCCAGAACACTTCCTCCTTTGAGCAATTCTTAAGAGACCCGCGTGGCTTACGTACCAGCGTCCATCAATGTAAAGCAGATCGCCTAACGCAACGGACAGCCGATATTCTCGACTCAGCTCCCTCAACGCTATGAGCGCTATCCTGGGCAATCCCGTCCATCGTTGTTTTGCAAGCCGGACGTTTTGATTCGTCGCGGTTGTCGCTCGCGTCATAGGAAGTCCTCCAATCCTCTCTTGTTATGCGTAGGCGCTAACGCATGCTATCTTCTCTCCCATGTTTATTATACTTAGGCGCCTATGTACAAGATATACATAGGCGCCTAAGTAATCAAGTGTTTTTTAGTATTTCTGTTAAGCTCTATTCGCGCGAGCTAATGCCTAAGAAGAAAAATCCGAACGCCGTCGCTCTCGGGAAACTTGGCGGTTCCAAAGGCGGTAAGATCCGCGCGGCTCGGCTGACGCCTCAAGAAAGAAGCGAGATCGCGCGTAAGGCCGTCCTCGCGCGATGGGCAAAGGCCAAGGGAAAAGCCCAACAAAAGGATCGATAAGAAAAGGCCTGATTTTCGTCACGCTTCAACAAGGTGAGCCGAGCACCTTACTTCTAAATCGCAATTGATTTTTCCCGATGCCGCCGCGAGGCTGCCGGGGTATCCAGATGCACAGTTTGCGGGACAGAAAAACTCGCGGAAAGCCCCGCCCACCACCTATCCACCGGCAGATCACTGCGTTTTCAAGATCGCTCGGAAAGACGGTTTTTCCAAACGAACCCACCAAGTCCTTTCTTTTCAATAGGACCTATCGATCAGGCTCCTGCCGGGCCATCCAGATGCACAGTTTGCGGGACAGAAGAACTCGCGGAAAGGCATCTCCGGAGTCCGAAAGCGGTCCAAGGGCAGCGTTAACTACATGTCTGGCGGATTTTGCGAAACGAACCCACTAAGTGTGTTTGTTTGCAACGGTAAGAAACGAGGGCCTACGAGTGTCCTGCAGCTCCAGAGCTCATCCTTGGCCAGCGGATTTGCTGAACGTGTACCAGACTTGCACCACGCGCTGCTAGGGAGCCTGTTCGGCCATCCGGATATGGTTCCACCAGAGCCAGCAGCTTGTCTTTCAGGAAAGGTCCGCTCGCCGGTGGACCCGACAGAAGGGGATCGCGACGATTGGCGGTCAGGTCGGTCTTCTCCAAGCTGGCCTTTCTCCTATGGGATACCATATCCTGGACAAAGTGCTCAACACCGCAAGCGTATCGATGATAGTCTCCCGCGAACAAAAGCCGCAAGGCACTCGGTGTGCGCGAAGCGGTTGTCTTACGTAGGCGGCGCGCAAAAGAGTGGCTGGTTATTGGGCTACGGAGCTGGAGCGCATGGTCAACGATGGACGAGCACATCCGGTGAACCGCCGCGCTGAAGTATTTAGCGACGAGTTGCTTCCGCCGCGATAGTCGGTATCGTCCGCATTGGGGAGATTATGCCAATCGGATCAGCCTCCTGCACAAAACGGACAGATAACGGGTTGGAATATTTCTCGGCTTCCGTCGGTTGGCCCTTCGATTATTATGCGGCGTTGACACGCCGTGCAGTTGACAGTTCTGACCATCTGCGTCCCTGCTCTCCACTAGCCGAATCGGAGACGGTCACTCTCGGTTAGACTGTCGGAAAACACCGACTAGTGAACCAAGGCCCTTTTATTCCAATCCGTCGGTGAGCCTACGGTACGGCCGCTTTCGCGCTCACGGAATGGCCTGAAAGAGCGCCCTACTTCCAAAATCTCTTCCGTCTAGACGAGGAGTATTCTCTTGCAACTAAACTGCAAATGATCGGGACAAGTTTGGGGCAGGGGGATCTCGCCGAATGTGGTGTGGTACGTGGTCAGGGTGAGAGTATCCAAAGGAGTTCGAGCTTGACTGTGACCTCGATCTCAGTAAGATGGTGACAACCGCACTCATTCGCGCTCTTTGGTCAGATTCGCAGTGACGAAATTGTGTACTCCAACTTCAAAACAAGAGAACCGAAAGACTCCGACATTCGATTCTTCGATACCCGGACAATACCTTCCTCTCGAGTTGGCGGTCGTAATTCCCACTTACAATGAAAAGCAAAATGCTCCGCTCCTCCTGGATGCGCTGCGGAAAACGCTGGAAGGCATTGTTTGGGAAGCAATATTCGTCGACGATCATTCCCCCGACGGTACGGCGGATTTGCTGCGAAACCTTTCCTCCCGGGATCGTCAGGTGCGCGCTATCGAGCGCGTTGGGCGTCGCGGACTTTCTTCCGCATGCATCGAAGGCATGATGTCGACCGGCGCACCTTACATTGCCGTCATGGATGCCGATCTGCAGCATGACGAGAGCGTCCTCCCCAAAATGTTGGAGAAGATCCGATTCGAAAATCTCGATATCGTCGTGGCCAGCCGCAACATGCCGGGAGGAAGCCTCGGCGGGTTTGCCCCTGAGCGCGCCCAGCTCAGCGCGATCGGCGCGCGAATCAGCAGACTTGTTTGCCACTGTACCGTAACCGATCCGATGAGCGGGTTCTTTATCGTTGAAGCCCAATTCCTCCGGAAGACGGTCGGCAGACTGACGGGGACGGGATTTAAAATCCTGGTCGACATACTGTCGTCTGCATCGCACCCGGCCCGTCTCGGTGAAGTGCCTTATCGATTTAAAACTCGCCAGTATGGGGAAAGCAAATTGGACCTCAATGTCGAGCTGGAGTATCTCTACCTGCTCGTCGACAAGCTGATCGGTCGCTACGTTCCAACACGCTTCGCTCTATTCGTCATGGTCGGCTCACTAGGAGTGGTGGTGCATCTTGCGATTCTCGCTCTGCTCTATATTATTGGCCACAAAAGCTTCACGCTAGCTCAGAGCGCTGCCACCTTTGGAGCCATGACGTTTAACTTTTTCCTCAACAATACCGTGACCTTTCGCGATCGTCAGCTGAAGGGGCGCCGTCTTCTTGTTGGGCTATTCTCTTTTCTACTGGTTTGCTCCTTAGGTGCTTTCCTGAATGTCAGCTTTGCTGATTTCCTGCTCCAACATCGCATACCCTGGCTCCTCGCTGGCATCATAGGCTCAGGGATCAGTTCGGTGTGGAACTACGGCGTAAATACAGTGCTTACTTGGCGCCGCCTTCGAGCAGCCTCCTGACTTGAGTTATCTGCGACAAAGCTGAACTTGAAGAATCAATGCCTTCTGGCCCATCACAAAATTGATATTTCGCTCTTCTGTTTTCTGTAGTTCGGCGTGCAACAGGAGTATGAAATGAATAGACGTTTGAGAGCAGAATCATCGCTGAATGCCGACATCCCCAGTTCAGACGGCTGACCCAAGTTCGCCACGAAAACTCGGGATGGGGCGATTCCGGGCTTTCTGGGCGTGTAAGTCTTGGCGGTTCAGTGCGGAGGTTTTGAAACCTCGATTTTGATCATGTCCGCGAACCATCAAGTCGGCAATGATGGGAACCATAGACTAGGACGCTTAAGGGGCAAGCTCCGGGATTCCATAAGCAAGAGAATCGAAGCGACACGCGATGGAACATCGCCGCAAACCTCGTCATGGGAACAGCCCGTAAACATCAATTTCCGTGCGCGTGCCGACGTACACCTTGCCGTTCGCGATGGTCGGCGGGACGAACTTCACAGCAGGACCGGCCTGGTCACGTTTACCGCCGGCCAACGAACTGTTCCAGTATTCGACCGCCAAATTAGCCGCGTTGTAGGCATGCAGAACCGCGGGACCGCTCTGCGCAGGTGGACCGTATTGGCTGGCGTCAATGGCCCAGACAATTCCGTTCGACGCGCCCTGCGAAGAAACTGAAGGCGACGCGCCGGGAAAGTTGAAAACGTGCGACGACTGCGAAGAAGGGGTCGTTGTGAACTGCCCCGTGGAGGGGTCGAAAATGAACTGCTTCAGCTTATCGCCTTGTCCCCCGATATATAGCCCGTTCTGCCAGAAGGCGGGAGTACCCCACATACCGGACTTTGGGCCGTTAAAGCTCTGCACGATCTGGGTGTTGTCAGCCGCTTGGAAATGTCCCATGTTGTCGCGGTCAATCAAATAAACGACCCCTTCCTTGCCCACTTCAGTCAGAAGGTGCAGCACCGGTCCGGTTTGGTCGGGCAGCAGGACTACCGCTCCTGAACCGAGGTCGGTGTCGTCGTCCGCGAGAGTCTGTTGATCGTCAGGAGTGAACCAGTCTGTCAAGGTGAGGCCGGTCGAGGGATCAAGCCGCAGGATGCTGTCGCCGAAATCGTTGTTTGGCACGCTTGTCTTGTTGGCGTCGAACACGCCATTTCCGGTCGAGATGTAAACCACGCCGCTGCTGTCCACTGCTGGAGCGCCGCCTCCCGCCCAAATGCCGCCCAAGCCCCCGTTCGGCGTGGTGTTATACACGCTGATCCGCGTCTGTACGTCGGCAGCGCTATAACCGATCACCCAGCCATGGTAGGGCGTTTTGTCTTCGTGCGCCGCCCACGACAAATAGACTACCCCGCCCGCCAAGGTCAGCCCCGATCTTTGATTTTCGTTTTTGGGGTCGAAAGACACCATGCCGCCGGAGGAACCGTCGCCGATTCCGGGCACCGACGCTGCTATGAGTTCGGGCGCGCTGAATTTTTCATTCCCTGTCGCCAGGTCCAAGGCGTGCAACCGTTGGTAGAAGGTGCTGTTAGCGGTATCCTCAGACTTGCTCACTAAATAAATCGTGTTACTGGAGGGATCAATCACGGGTGTACCAGTGACGCCAATTTCCGGCTGGATGTCTCCATCGCCCTTGCCAACATTCTGCCAAGGCACCGGCGTTTCACCGGCTGAGCCTCCGTGAAGGGCGTCCAGCAGGTCAACTTGCCAATACTGCACGCAGGGATTGGCGTCTGCATCGAAGGCAAACAGACTGTCGTGTTGCGTGGCCACGAGAATCACGTTATGAATTCCACCGCCAATGTTCATACTTGGAACCCAGAGTGGTTGCGTGTAAACGGCGCCATCCACTGCACAGGAAAAGAGTTTTCCAAAAGTGTTGGTATTCACGGTGGAAGGGGTCAGCCCGTACTCTTGGGTGTTTGTGCCGTCCAGAGACAGGTTGTTGTGGTAGGTAAGAACACCCGCAAGATCCGTGACGGCAACGTTGGCGGAAGCCGAGTCTGCGGAATTCGCTACGCTGGTCGCGGTGACGGTGTGCGTACCTGCGGTCGAGGGCGGTGTGTAAAGCCCGCTCGCCGTGACGGTCCCGACTGCGGCATTGCCGCCTGCCACACCGTCCACGCTCCAAGTGACGCTTGCGTTACCCGTGACCCACGCGGTGAACTGCTGTGTCTGAATCGTGACCACCAATGCCGCCGCTCGTGGGGAAATGCTCACTGGTACCACCGTGAAGGCTGCTCCCGCGCTGGCCACGCCGTTTACCGTCACCACTACGTTGCCCGAGGTAGCGCCTACCGGAACCGGAACCACAATCGACGTTGCACTCCAACTTGTGGGGGTTGCTGCCGTGCCGTTGAACGTCACTGTGCTCGCGCCCTGGCTCGCTCCGAAGTTTGTGCCCGTGATGGTCACCGGGGCGCCGACCGCAGCCGAGGGTGGCGACAGATTGACGATGCCGGGTGTCAGCAGCACCGTGAACGCTACTCCCGCGCTGGCCACGCCGTTTACCGTCACCACTAGGTTGCCCGAAGTCGCTCCCACCGGAACCGGAACCACAATCGACGTCGCACTCCAACCAGTGGGGGTTGCTGCCGTGCCGTTGAACGTCACCGTGCTCGCGCCCTGGCTCGCGCCAAAGTTTGTGCCCGTGATGGTCACCGGGGCGCCGACCGCAGCCGAGGGTGGCGACAGATTAACGATGCTGGGCGTCAGCAGCACCGTGAACGCTGCTCCCGCGCTGGCCACGCCGCTTACCGTCACCACTACGTTGCCCGAGGTAGCACCCACCGGAACCGGAACCACAATCGACGTTGCACTCCAACTTGTGGGGGTTGCTGCCGTGCCGTTGAACGTCACTGTGCTCGCGCTCTGGCTCGCGCCAAAGTTTGTGCCCGTGATGGTCACCGGCGCGCCGACCGCAGCCGAGGGTGGCGACAGATTGACGATGCTGGGCGTCAGCAGCACCGTGAACGCTACTCCCGCGCTGGCCACGCCGCTTACCGTCACCACTACGTTGCCCGACGTAGCGCCTACCGGAACCCGAACCACGATCGACGTTGCACTCCAACTGGTGGGGGTTGCTGCCGTGCCGTTGAATGTCACTGTGCTCGCGCCCTGACTCGCGCCGAAGTTTGTGCCGGTGATCGTCACCAGCGTGCCCACTGTGCTCGATGCGGGCGACAGACTCGTGATGCTGGGCGTCAGCAGCACCGTGAACGCTACTCCCGCGCTGGCCACGCCGTTTACCGTCACCACGAGGTTGCCCGAGGTCGCACCCACCGGAACCGGAACCACAATCGACGTTGCACTCCAACTTGTGGGGGTTGCTGCCGTGCCGTTGAACGTTACAGTGCTCGCGCCCTGGCTCGCGCCGAAGTTCGTGCCCGTGATCGTCACCAGCGTGCCCACTGTGCTCGATGCGGGCGACAGACTCGTAATGCTCGGCGTCGGCAGCACCGTGAACGCTGCTCCCGCGCTGGCCACGCCGTTTACCGTCACCACTAGGTTGCCCGAGGTCGCTCCCACCGGAACCGGAACCACAATTGACGTCGCACTCCAACCAGTGGGGGTTGCTGCCGTGCCGTTGAAGGTCACCGTGCTCGCGCCCTGGCTCGCGCCAAAGTTTGTGCCCGTGATCGTCACCGGGGCGCCGACCGCAGCCGAGGGTGGCGACAGAGTGACGATGCTGGGCGTCAGCAGCACCGTGAACGCTACTCCCGCGCTGGCCACGCCGCTTACCGTCACCACTACATTTCCCGAGGCAGCTCCCACCGGAACCGGAACCACAATCGACGTTGCACTCCAACTTGTGGGGGTTGCTGCCGTGCCGTTGAACGTCACTGCGCTCGTGCCCTGGCTCGCGCCGAAGTTTGTGCCCGTGATGGTCACCGGCGCGCCGACCGCAGCCGAGGGCGGCGACAAATTGACGATGCTGGGCGTCGGCGGAGGCTGCGGCGTGCTGCTACTACCGCTGCCGCATCCCGCCAGACCAAGCGTCGCGCCCAGAGCAATCCAGACGCAACGAACCCCTGCACTTCTTGCCACGTCCCTGCACCTCGCCCGAAGAAAATTAATGAGTATAGGTATCACACTTCTTGTTTGCTGCTGGTGCCCCTGTTTTCGGTCGAGGCAGACCGTAGTCGAAAGATCCTGCTATCCCGACGTGGGGAACCTTTATACGCTGCGAGACGATCAACGCAAAATGCGCGGATCTCTGTGTCAGCAAGCGTCTGCTCACATTTGGGCCTTACGTTGGCGTAAATCCGTGTTTCCGCAACGTGATCGGCATGACTGTTCTGGTCGTTGCTAACCTCGACCGCCGCAACCGCAGGATGCTCCAGTATGACGTCCCGAACTTCCTTAGGTCCACCTTGTTTCCGTTGAGATTCAAAATCGGCTTCGTCATACAGTGGAAGTGCAATTATCCGTCCTCGTCCAATGCTCCGAGGTCACCACTGCGGCGTCATTCGCCGTCAAACATTGCCTTGGAAGCGAGGGGCAGCCTCCCGAACTTCCCCGGAAAATCAAACAAGCTCTGCATTCAACGCACACCCCTTGCCGACGACACCAGACCCCGTGTAGCGTGTTGCTGTTTCAAAGACTGCTCGAAGCGGGACCTTACGCATGATGGATCGCAGAGACTTCCTGAAAGCCAGTGTTTTAGCCTCAGCCAGCGGTGTGCTCACCCATACCTACCCTGCAGCTCAAATCGTCAGGCCTGGACTTATTGCGATCCATGTCCAGGCGCCCAGTAGCCCGAAGACGAGACTGGCGGCAACAGAACTGTCGAGCGGACTCCGCATACTGAACCCCACGTTCGAAATGAAGCATACGAATGGCGACGGAGAGGCTTCAGCGTTGCTCACGCTCACCATCGACCCGTCGCGCTTCCGGGGAGCTGAAGAATATGAGATCGACGCGTCGAGTAACGGCGCGACTCTTCGTGCCGCCAGCGAACAGGCTCTGCTTTTTGCGGTGTTTGATTTTCTGGAACGGCAGGGCTTGGTCTTCGGGATCGATGGCACTACGGCCCCCCTCGATCGTCCCGCTGAATTGCGCTTGCCACCGCAGGGCCAGCCCTGGACGGCTTCGCCCTGCTTCGCCGTGCGCGGACTCCTGCCATGGCCCGATTTCCTCAACTGCATCAGCGTCTATAACGAGGAAGACTTCAAGGCTTATTTCGCAGCCATGTTGCGCATGCGCTTCAACATGTTCGGCATGCACGTATACACGCAAAACGCCCTCGGCCCTTTAGCAGAGTCATATCTCTCCTTCGCCTTCGCCGGCAGCGGCCACCGCGCAGCCCTGGAAGACACAACCGTTACGAGTTGGGGATATCTGCCCCAGCGTAGTTCGACCTTCAAGATGGGTGCGGCCGATTTCTTCGACAAAGAAACGTTTGGAGCAGACGCAACCCGGCTTGCCTCCGATAACTGGGACATCGCGGACCGCACCACCGCCATGATGCGGGCTGCTTTCAAACTTGCCGGCGAACTCGGCATCCGCACCGGCATTGGCTTTGAGCCGTATCAGAATCCGGCTGAGGTCGTTCAAGCACTGCCGCCGGAAGCCCTTTCGCATCCGGGCGGTTTTATCGAATCGAGCACTGCGCGAGACCTTCTCGAACGCCGCCTCGGCGATCTCCTCGAGCGCTACCCCATGGTCGATTACGTGTGGCTCTGGCAGGATGAAGGCGCGAACTGGGCCAGCCGCGACAAGAATGTGCCGCTTTCGATTACACCCTTTGCTCAGGCACACGACTTCCTCAAACGCCAAGCTCCCGGCAAGCGGCTCGTGCTCGCCGGCTGGGGTGGCGTCGCAAATCATTTCGAGTCTCTGCACCAGCGTTTACCGGAAGACGTAATCTTCTCCGCGTTAAGCGACTCGCTCGGATGGGACCCCATTCATGAGGCCTTCGGCAAGATGGGAAGCCGGGAGCGCTGGCCCATTCCCTGGCTTGAGGACGATCCCTCGATGTGGTTTCCCCAGTTTCGCGCCAGTCGTTTTCAAACCGACATGCGGCGGGCACAGGATCTCGGTTGCCAAGGGATGCTCGGAATTCATTGGCGGCACCGCGTCATCGATCCCACCGCTACTTACCTTGCCCGTGCCAGCTGGAATCGACAACTGAGCGCGCCCGACCATTACCTAAATTTTTGCGCAACGCAGGCTTCGGGTGGTCGTGCCAGGGAACTGGCCACGCTCTTCGATGACTGCGACCGCAATCACGCCATCTCATCCACGTTCCTCGGCAGTTATGACAAGTCAGGATTCGCGAATCGCGTGGAAATAACCGGCGACTACAGCGAAGCCTTCAACTATGCCACGACGGAACCCGATCTCGCGGTCCTGGCCACACAGCGCAAAACCGCGGAACGGTTCCGGCAACTGGCATCGCGCGCGGCATCCCCTCTTGAGCGCGACCGCATTGGCTATTTCACGGGCTTTGTCAGCCTCATGGTGCCCTATTGCGATGCCTATGAGTCCGCCCACCAGCTCGAGGCGGTGCTGAAGCACGCCGTTGAACTCAGGGCTGCCGGTAAGCCGGACGAGGCACGTACGCACGTCCTCGAACGCGGCGTTCCGCTTTGGCTTGCCATGGCTCCTCTAGTGCGGCAGACCATGCTGGAATATCAGGCCATCCTTGCCACCCGCAACGACCTCGGACAACTCGCTTCCATGCAAAACAAGTTCGTTCGCATCTCACTCGAACGCCTGCGGCTCTCGATCAAAGAGTTCCTGGATGAGTTGCCGGCGGAAATGGACCGGGCTTATGCCGCAGCCATCTCGTCGCAAGGCGCGAATCCGCCCCGTTTGTTTCTCCCCACCAGACCGTCTCTGCTCAAACCCGGAGAATCTCTCCGCATCTTCATCCACGTATCGGGACAGCACGAAGTTGCCCAGGTAAAGCTGTTCACCCGCCGGCAGGGCACACAGACATGGGATCCTTCGGGTGCCGCTCATGCCGGACGCAATGTCTATGCCGCAAACCTGGGTCCGTTTGCGGCTGCGGACGGCGCCATCGAATACTACGCATCGGTGCTCAGCAAATCTCAGACGTTCACTGATCCGCCGCAAGCCCCGCTCAACGTCTACACGTTGAACCTACTGGGATAAGGGTGGCGGACTGCAAGCTCGCCCGCCGGACTTACTTCGTCCTCCTGCCCCCTCCCTGCGATACCCCAGCACCTCCCAAGCCTCCCGATACTCCTCCCACATCGGACGCCGGCAATTGATGTCCGGATAGATTCTCAGACTCTTCGGCCGCCCCACTGCCGCGATCGGCAGCAAGACCGCACATCCTGGCTGGACGTGCGCCGCCACCAAGTACCACCAAACGAACAGTGAGAGTGGAGTTTCCGAGGCATGCGCGCCAACAAAGTCAAGTCGCTTTCGCCGAATTATCGATCTGTGATCGCATTGCATTCGCACATAGACTCCACCCGATCGTACAGGTGGGTTCGAGTCGCGGGTAGAGATCTTCGAGCAACCCTTCCCAGTCTGCCTGGCTTTCACCCTGGCTGCGCAAGAAAGCCAGCAAGTGCCGGCTGCCATCGCGCCGGATCCCATACGCCACCAGCATCTGCACCTGCTTGCGTCCCGCCGGTCGCCGCACCCGCAAGCTCACTCCATCCAGAAACAGATAGGCATAGTCGTCGTTCAACCGCGCTTGATGAAACTGGCGCACCGCCTCGTCCAGATCCCGCGTCAGTTGCGACACCGTGGTCGCGCTCACCGTCTCTCCCGTGATGGTCGCCACCACTCGACCTACCTGCCGCGTGCTAATGCCGCGCAGAAACGCTTCCCGGATCAGCAGCGAGACTTCTTCGGCCCGCCGCTGAAACCGCCGCAGCCCCACGGGCAGAAAACTCTTCTCCCGGGTGCGCGCGATGCGCAGACGAATCGTCCCGAACCGGGTTACGAAATCCCGCTCGTAATAGCCATTGCGGTAGGCGCGCCGCTTCCCCCGCCTCCGCTCATACCGTCCCCAGCCCGAAAACCGGTCCCGTTGCCGCTCCGACTGCAGCTCGAAAAACTGTTGCCAGGCTTGCCGCGTCTGCCCATACAAGTCTCCCCAGAAACTCTCTTTCATCTCCGCTAGAAAGTGTTGGAAATGCTCCGTGATCGGGATTATCTTCGCCATTGGGTGTAGGTCTCCTTTCCAGGATCGGCTTCTGCTTGCGAGGCAAAAAGCCAACTTACACCCTCTCGCTTTTTACACAATCAACTTTACGTCACCGTCGAACGCTTACTTATTGACCCTGCGTACTAAACGAGCATAAGATGGCGCACTCAGGATCGCGCAATCCCCCTAAGCCGCGATTTCACCCGATAGTGCAAGCAATAGGGCTCTCTGACTCCGCAGAACCAGAAGTGCCCGTTATGACGATTCGAAGATTTGACCTGTCCATTCCGCTCGCCGAATTTGCCGCAGCGTTGTTGGTGCAGCAAGAGGTGACTCCCCGCGCCGAGGTCATCGCGTACCAGATCGCAGGACTTCTTCCCAACCTTGCCGTCGTGGTCTATGTCATCGAGGATCAGGGAAATCCCGCCTGGACAACGAAGGCGACTGCGGGTCAGATCACGGTTCCCCGAGTGGTGGAATTTCATGAGGGCCCATTGGCAACGGTTGCAGTGAGCAAGACCCTTCAGGTGTTCGAGGGAGCCAATCTAAAACGAGAAGACTATGCCCACCTGGACATTCGCCGCACGCTGGTTTCCCTCGCCTACATTCCACTCCTAGTATCGGACACTCTGGTCGGCGTCATAGAACTGATCAGCTGTGAAGCGTCTTTTCCTGCCTCCCTGTTACAGCGAGTGAATGAGGTCGCTGAACTTGCGGCACCGGCCCTAGCGCTGGCTCTCTCTTATGAGAGCGAGCGAAATACTAGTCTCCATGCGATCAGTCGCGTGACCCAGATGTATGACCTCGAAAAGGTCTTCAACTCAAACCTGGAACTCGATCTCTTGCTGGACCTGATCGTCGCCAAGTTTCACGAAGTTCTACCAGTTCAAGCGACAAATGTATGGATGGTGGATGGCGACGCGGTGCGACTGGTGCGGCGCGCCGGAAATGATCCTGCAATGGAATTGGAATCGGTCCAGAACCCCGGCGACGGAGTGCCGGGCGATATCTCGGATACTGGAGAGCCCGTACTGATCAATGATCCGGCAGATCCGCGTCTTCAGAAGCGGAATGGCGGCATTACAGAGGGAGCGGTGTTTTCACTTTTGGCGGCGCCATTAATGGACCGAGAATCGCTGGTCGGCGTGGTGGAAGCGATCAATCGCCTGGACGGCCTGCCCTTCGACGAAGATGACCAATTTCTCCTGACGAACATCTGTGAAACTGCCAGCAATGCCCTGCACAATGCCAGCTTGCTGCAAGCGGAACGCAAGGTTGAAATCCTGGAAACTCTCGTAAGAGTTAGTCAAAAGATTACTTCGACGCTGGACCTCGGCCGTGTCCTGGAGGCCATTGTTAACGATACGCAGGGCGTCGTTTCTTATGATCGCGCTGCGATCGCGCTCGAGGAGCGCGGCAGCCTGCATTTAAAAGCCGTTTCCGGCCTGCCCCAGATCAATACCAGCGATCCCACCATCAAATTGTTGAAGGAAATGCTGGAGTGGGCCTCGCTTTCCCAAGAAGAGATCCACGTTACTCAGCATGGCGAGACCATCGATGTATCACGCGAGGCCAGCCGCACCAAATTCAGCGAATACTTCATCACAACCGGGGCGCGCGCCTTCTATGCGCTCCCGCTCGATGACGATCAGGGCCCGCTCGGTATCCTTTCGTTTGAGAGTCGCGACCCCGATTTCATGACGCGGGCACACTTCGAGATCGCGCGGGTGCTGGCGGCCCAGGCGACCGTAGCGCTGCGTAACGCCTCGCTCTATCGCGACGTGCCGTTCATCAGCCTGCTGGAGCCAGTGCTCAAGAAGAAACGCCGGTTTCTCGCTTTCGAAAAGCGGCGACGGACACTCATGCTGGCAG
This sequence comes from uncultured Acidobacteriaceae bacterium, assembly GCA_963791515.1. Classification (GTDB taxonomy): domain Bacteria; phylum Acidobacteriota; class Terriglobia; order Terriglobales; family Acidobacteriaceae; genus Sulfotelmatobacter. Next base: position 234,709 of record CAWBSS010000009.1, read on the forward strand.
GCGCGGCGGCAGTCCTGCTCTTTCTCACATTTTTTCCCATCCCGATGCGCTTGGCCGGAGATGCGACGGTGGCGCCTGGTCGCAGAGCTCAGGTCATGTCTCCAATCGATGGCGTCGTGAAATCCGTCTACGTTCAGGAGGGGGAACGAATACACCGGGGAATGATTTTGGCTGATCTGGAGGACTGGGACCTGCGAACCGCACTGGCCGCGGCCAGTGCCAAGTACCAGACGGCCATCTCGGAGATGAACCGAGCACTCGCCGCCAACGACGGCACGGAAGCCGGAATCCAGCGCGCACAGTCAGAATACTGGGCCTCGGAATTGAAACGGGCTCAGGAACGCCTGGAGAAGACGCATTTTCGTTCTCCCCTTGACGGCGTCGTAGCCACGCCTCACGTCGAGAACTTTGTGGGGCGGCATCTTTCGCCGACTGACAGCTTTCTCGAAGTCATCGATTCCGCCCAATCCAGTGTCGACCTTGCCATCGACGAATTGGATGCAGTTCTGTTGCAGCCCGGACGTAGTGCCACGGTCAAGCTTGATGCCTTCCCCACACGAACTTTTCCCGGAGAGGTGCGGGTCGTAAGCCCGATCAGTAGCCTCGAAAACGACGAAAAAGTTTTCTACGCGCGCGTCCTGGTGTCCAATCCGGACGGCCTGATTCGGGCAGGAATGCACGGCAGGGGGAAAGTCATGGCGGGCTGGCGCCCGGTAGGGTACGTTTTGTTCCGCCGCCCCGCGATGTGGATCTATTCCAAATTGTGGTCGTGGTTCGGTTGGTAGCTTTCGCTGGATAAGTATAGATCGGAGGTCATCCGTGAAGTTGATAATTCCGACATTTGTGATTGCGCTGATCGGCTTCGGTCTGGGGTGCGAAGATTCCCGGCCGACGGTCGTGGCTGCCAACACTTCTCCGAACGCGCCCGCGGCAGTCGCGGCACCGCAGCCGTCGCCCGCTGAGCAGGTGCTGGTAGCCTCCGGACCCCTCGTCGTCGAAAATCAGGTTGACGTCAGCGCCCAAAGGGAGGGCCTGATCGCTGCAATCTTCGCCGAGCCGGGCATAAAGGTAAAGAAGGGGGAGATCCTGGCGAAACTCGATGACCGCCAGGTATCCGCTAACCTGGAAGCTGCACGCGCCCGGACACGCAGCACCGCCGCGGACTTACATAACTGGGAAGCAGAAACCAAGGTCCTGGACGCCGACTTACGACGGGCGGAAAAGATGTGGGAGGCGGGCCTCATTCCCAAGGAACAAATTGAGCATGCGCGATACAAGGCGGAATCGGACCACTGGGACGTAGAACGGGTAAGGGAACTGCTGCTCGACGCTCAAGCCAGCGAACGCTCGCTCGAACTGGAACTGGAGAAGACACTTGTCGTCTCGCCCTTCGATGGAGTGGTGGCTCGCCGTTACGTACGAGTCGGCAAGAAAGTCGACCTAGGGGAGCGGCTCTTCTGGGTCACCGCAGAGTCACCACTCCGAATACGGTTCACGCTACCGGAAAGTTTCCTGGGTCGTATCGCCAAGGGTCAGCTCTTCGGGCTGACGTCTCCTGATCTCGAAGGCCAGCGGTGGAGGGCCAACGTGATTGAGATGAGCCCAGTCGTCGATCCCTCGAGTGGCACGATCGAGGTGTTGTGCGAGATCGTAGGGCCGACAGGCGGACTGCGGCCCGGTATGAGCGCGAGTGTCAGCATCCCCAATCCGCGATGAATCTCACCGAAGCTCTTCACGTAGCGCTGCCGGACTTGCCGCCCCGCTCGGCTCGCAAGTCTTGCCCTCGGCTCCATCCTCAAGTCGTGGCCCGACCGCAAATGGAGGACGGAGAAGTGGTAATTTACGCCATCGTTTCAGGCGCCAACCAGTTGTACCGGTTCACAACTGAACAATGGGAGTTGGTGCAGCTCTTTAATGGGGAGCGCTCATACCAAGACGTTTCGAATGCGTACAAGGGACGCACTGGGGTTTATTTCTCCGCGCAAAGCATTCAGGAATATGTGAGTGAGCTGCAGGAAATCTGGTACACATCGCCGCAGCAACCCAATGTTACGGCAGCCCAGAAAGGAGCTGAGGAACGCCATAAACGCGCGGCCAAGAAGTGGGAAGACGTCACCACTATAACGGTGGGCCACTGGGATCCCGACTCGTACCTCACCCGGCTGCACGAAAAGGTCAAGTTCGTTTATACCGGCTGGTTCACTTTGCTGACGCTGGCTTTCTTCGCCTTCATGACTTGGATCTTTATCGACCGTTGGAGCGAGATCGGCAGCGACACCTGGAAGTACTACAACTTCACTGAAAAGGGATTCGGGGATATCGTCGAGTTCTGGCTCCTGTTTTGCTTTCTCGGCTTCTTTCACGAAAGCGCGCATGGACTCACCTGCAAGCACTTCGGCGGGGCTGTCCACAAGATGGGGTTCCTCCTCTATTACCTGGAACCTTGTTTTTTCGTAGACGTGACGGAGGTTTACGTCTACGCCGGGAAGTGGGCGCGCATTGCTACTTCGATTGCCGGGATCTGGGTCGAATTGATGTTCTGCGCCGCGGCATCGATCATCTGGTGGGGAACGCCGCTCGGTTCTCCCATGCATGACTTCGCCTACAAGATCATGCTCATCACTGGGGTTGGCGTCATAATCATCAACCTCAACCCGCTCATTAAGCTGGACGGTTATTACATCCTATCGGAATTGGTCGGGATCATCGGGTTGAAGGAGGACTCCACCGCATTCGTCTCCAGCTGGATGAAGAGACATGTCTTTCGCCTGCCAGTAGAGGTGGAGTTCGTCCCGCGCAAGCGGCGGTGGCTATTCGCCGTCTATGCCATTGCTTCGGGCATTTACAGCTATACCCTGCTCTATGTCGTGGTCAGTTTCGCGTACAACGTCTTTCGGAAATATTCTCCGGAATGGGCGTTTGTTCCTGCGGGGCTGTTGGCCCTGCTGATCTTCAAGTCGCGCATTCGTGCATTGGTGAGATTCATGAAAGCCCTTTACTTTGACAAGAAGGAGCTTGCTCGACGGTGGCTCATCACCCCCCGCGCGGTACTCGTGGGAGCCCTGGCGGCTGTGCTCCTGTTTGCGCCCATCTGGCCGGAAACGCGCACCGGGCGATTCAACCTGGAACCCATTCGCAGAGCAGCAATCCATGCCGCTGTGCCCGGGGAAGTTGTGTCGGTATTTCCTGTAGAAGGACAGTTCGTCGTTGCCGGCACTCCTTTGGTTCACCTGCGGAATCTCGATTTCGAAGAAAAGGCGGCACGTGTCGCCTCCGAGTTGCAGGTGGTTTCTCTACGGGCCGCTCAGGCGCGACTTCGCTATAGCGACTACAGTCGGGCCGAACGAGAGCGTGAGTCGATTCTCGAGCAATCCGTCCAGTTGAGCTCGCAGTTGTCTGCGTTGCAGCCCGTTAGTCCAATCTCCGGGGTTGCTGTTACTCCCCGACTTCCCGACCTGGCCGGCTCCTTTGTCGATGCTGGCACCCTGTTGCTCGAAGTCGCGGATGTGAGTGTCCTGCGGGCGCGAATTTATCTTCCGGAATTCAATTTGCAGGATGTAAGGGCCGGAGAACCGGTCTCCTTGAAGATGGATTCCTTGTTCCAGCGTCTGCACTCCCGAGTCGCTGAAGTTGCGCCTTCCGCGTCGAGTATGGAGCCGGGGCTGGCTCCAGCGGAGTCCTACAAGGGACTGACCGGGACGGACTTCTTCGCGGTTACGGCACTGGTGCCCAACTCGGATGACCGGCTTAGAGTAGGGATGTCAGGAACTGCCAAGATCCTAATTGCGCACCGAACTTTTGTTGGCCTGGCCTGGCAACAAGTGCGCGACTTTGCCCATCGCAAGGTCTGGTGACAAACAAACGAGGCCGCGGTTTCTCGCAGCCTCGCCCAGGGTCCCCCCTCCCCGGAATTTTGTTTGCTATTGCGATGCCTTGAACGTGGGAGCCCGGAACGCCGTGTGAGCAAGTCTCTTCTTTTTCATGGACTGTGCCGTGAGCGAGCTTGCTTTCAGCGGATTGGTCTCAACGGATTCGACCGGATTGCTTGCAATCAATGCCTTTCTTACAGCGGCCCGGCTACTGATCAACGACTTTTTCTGAACTGACATGGTTGCCTCCTTATTCTTCGGTTTCCAAACTGAACAGCACAGGATGAGTTTGACGATTGCGGAGACTACGACCTGTCCGTAGCCTCGTTAAGATTAGCGTTTCCCCTTCATGCTGTGCATCGCCGTTGCGCGTGCCGACTTCTTCAAGGACCTAAAGGCAGTCGGGGGGCGGAGCGCATTGGCGGTGAGAGACTTCGGTTCGCCTATGGCGTCGGTTCCCTTGACGGGTTCAGCTGTGACTTTCTTCTCCGCGGGCTGGCTGCTGACTAGAGACTTTTTCTGAACTGACATGGTGGTGATCCCTTCTCCGCGCTTAAGCGCTGGAAACTCCTGAATTTTTCTCCCCGTTTGGTTCGGCCCCACATGCCCTGACAAATAGCACGAGGCGTGCCAAACCACCGCACGCTCTTCAACCAAACTGAAGATGCGAGTTTTCATAGTCTTGCGTCTGTTGTTCGCGCCGTACTGCTTTTTTTGGGGAAGGAGCCACCCACTAAGGATTAAAAATTCATCTTCCGAAGTATGAATTCTTAATCCAAGGGGTCTTTTTATTCTCTGCCGATCTGATATTTCCGGCACAGGTAATGCATTTTCTGTTTGTCGATGTGCAGCAGGCGGGCGGCCCCTACCTTGCTGTCACTCGAACGCCGCAGCGCGGCCCGCACATACGCCGTTTCTATGCGGGCCATCTCTTCGTCGAAATTCACGCCCTCTTCCGGAATAAGCAGGGCTTCCTGGCTCGTTGTCGTCGTCACCAGGATTTGCTGGGGCAAGTGCCGGGCCATGATGATGGGGCCGTCTACCATCAAGACGAGGCGCTGGACCAGGTTTTCCAGTTCCCGAATGTTGCCCGGCCATGAATACTGCTCGAGGATCTCCACGACCTCGGGCTCCATCTGCTTCATAGGGATATGATTGACATCTGAGTAGTGGCGCTGGAAGTGGTTGAGCAGCAGCGGAATGTCTCCTGCTCTCTCGCGCAATGGAGGCAAGCTAATCGGGATCACGTTGATGCGGTAGTAGAGATCCTCCCGAAACCGGCCGACGCGCACCAAGTCTTCCAGACTTTCATTGGTCGCAGTGATAAGACGGAAATCGATCTTTTTTGGAGTTTTGCCCCCAATGCGGGTGACCGCCCGGTCTTCCAGAACCCGCAACAACTTTGCCTGCAGAGCCAGTCCGAGGGTAGCGATCTCGTCGAGAAACAACGTGCCGGTGTGCGCGAGTTCAATGTGGCCCGGGCGAGCCGTTTGTGCATCGGTAAAGGCTCCTTTCTCATGCCCGAACAGTTCGGTTTCGACGAGATTCTCAGGCAGGGCGGCGCAATTGATACTGATGAAAGGCTTCTCGAAACGTGGCCCAACCGCAACAATCGCCCGGGCAGCGAGTTCTTTGCCGGTGCCGCTCTCCCCGCGGAGCAGTACCGTGCTGTTGCTATGCGCAACGCGGGTAATTGCCTCATACACCAGGTGCATGGCTTCGCTAGCGCCGACAAGATCGTGAAAGGCCTGCTGGTGAGCCTCTTTCTGTTCCGCACGATACTCAATCTCCGCCGCGCGCTTCTCCAGCGCCCTGGTCAGAATGATTTGTACTTCCCGGAAGTCGATGGGCGCGACAAAGTACTCGTCCACAGTAGCCTCAATAGCCTTATGCCGGATGCCGCGGCTGTTCGATCGCGTCAATGCCACAAGCACCAGGTCGGGCCCCATCGAACGTAGCTCGGCCAGCGTGGCAATTCCATCCTCACGTCGCTCCGCAATGGTGTCGATGTCCAGGAGGATGGCGTGCGGAGGCTGCTTCTTGAGCGCTCCTGCGAGTTCGTCCCAATTTCGCAAGACTCGCAGATCGTATTCGGACGCCAGGCACGTCTCGGCGTCGGGACCGACCAGTTCATCGGTGGTGACGATAAAAACGCCGTATCGGGAAGTTCGACTTCGAACGGCGGCGTTGCGCATGTCCCCTCCTGGCGCGGACGATTATGGCAAATTTTTCGATCTTTGAGGATGAATTTTTAAACCTGGACTTGGCAACGATGCGGATAGCTTACCGGACCAAAGTAGGGCGGGTGACGAAATCGACTTCCTCCCGGGACTTGAATCAGTGGGACGGCGCGTGCGCGCGTTATGACAATGGGGGCTCGTCCGCTTGCAAAAGGCGCTTGCTTTCCGTAACCTAGCTTGCGGCCACGAGCAAATCTGACTCTGACAGCCGCCACGCGATGTGAGGAGAAGGTTTGGACATCAATGTCCGAAAGCGCGGGCAAGTACAACTAATCCAGCTTCGCGGGGCTCTGCGGATGGGGCCGGGCGTGGACGGTTTGCGCCAAACTATGGAAGAAGCACTGAGGAATGGAGACACACGTCTGGTGCTCAGTCTTTCGGAGGTACCGATGATCGATTCCAGCGGCATCGGCTTGGTCGTGCGTTTTCTAGCGTCCACCAAACAGCGTGGAGGGAATATCAAACTCGTGCAGCCTTCAAAGTTCGCCGTTCAAACCTTGCGTCTGGTGGGCGTTCTCAAGCTATTTGAGGTTTTCGACAACGACGATGCTGCGGTGGAATCCTTTACTTGAATTGCCTTTCGAAGCGCGGAGATCCGACGACCGCGCTGACCGAAACAAGAACTCCCTCCCGCTTTTCGAACCAGGCTCAGGCTACAGCCCGCGGAATAGCATCACCTTTCAGAGAGCTGATTGCGCTGGCCTCGTCCTTCTCGATATCAAACACAGCAGACAATTTTGTCAGCTGAAGCAAGTCGCTCACTCGCTTGTTCAGGTTTACGAGCCTAAGCTGGCCACCCTGATTCCGAATCGTCGTGTGAGCCTTAACCAGTTCGCCTATTCCGGAGCTGTCTACATACTGAACTTCCCCTAGATTTAGAACGATCGTCTTACTCCCCTTGTCCGCCAGGTCGCGAACGATGTCGCGGAGCATGATATTGCCCTCGCCCAGCGTTATTCTTCCGCTAACATCCAAGACTGCGATATTGTCTACCACGCGCGTGATGATTTGCATCTTGACGGGGGTGCGGTTTTGCATTCCGAGTCCCAGTCGATCCAGTACGCTGCATACCAATGTCGCGAGATCCTTTGATTCCGTGCGAACCACAATCAGCGAACGCCCTTCTTTCAGGACCTCACGGAAGAAGCCAGCATCTTCAGAACACTTCTCATCGGGTGTCGGCCGCGGAGTTTTGGCGTCGTGCGTAGCCGCTGAGCCTAGAGCAGCGCCGGTGCCAGCGCCAGCGAGTCCAAGCAAGGCGGCCGCGCCAAAGCCCAACGCGAATACAGGGCCGAGGCCCGGGACGAGCAAAGTTGCGGCCGCAACTCCTGCCGACATTCCAACGGCGCCTCCAACGAAGCCTCCCACGGATGCCCCAAACTCTTTGGCGATATTCTTGGCCTCACTTTCGGAACGGGTTAGGAAAATGATGGATTCTTCCGGCACACCCCGCTCGCGCAACTGTTTTGCCGCTTCCCCAGCACTGTCCCGCGATGAAAATACTCCGATTGCGGTCTCCATGTGATTCCTCCTCGTGAATCGTCCTCTGCTCTTGTAGGGAGTGTTCGACGAAATCTGTGCCAAAAACATTGCTCTTGGAATTGGCGATTGTCAAGGGTTTTCGTTTTTTTTGCCTTGACAATGTGCAACCGGCGTAGCACACTCTTCGACCGGGCTCTGCGTAACACCTTCCCCCGTTCTTACTCACACACAGGAGTTTGTCATGAGAGTGTCCCCTGCCCGGATCTTTTTCCGGTCCTTAATTCTCATCGCGGTCCCAACAATCTCTTGCTGGTTCGGCACTACCGCCTTTGCCCAAGTGCCCGGTCAGAACGTCAACATGGTGTCAGGTACTCAATGGCCCTATGGGGATCCGTTCCTGGAACGGCAGAATGAGCCTAGTCTTGCCATCTCTACTCGCAACCCGCTGCACCTGCTGGCGGGTGCCAACGATTACCGGACTGTTGATCTGAACTTGCCGGAAATCGATCCCGGCGAGCCGCATCTTGTGAACACTCCGACCGGAGAACCGTGGGTCGGACAGTACATCTCTATCGACGGTGGTGCAGACTGGCAGAGTACGTTATTGCCTGGTTATCCGCAAGATACATCCGCCCGAGGGATGAGTTCGCCCTTGCACGGCTTCACGACGGCCGCGGACCCGGTCATCGCTGCCGGCACGAACGGAATGTTTTACTACGCCGGAATCGCGTTCAATCGGGGCACGAGTCTTGGACTCGTCTTCGTGGCCCGCTTCATGGATCTGAACAATAAAGAAAACGGTAACATCGCGACGGATAGTTTTCCCATCCGTCACATCAACACAGTGCCCGTGGCATACGGCAGTAACTTTCCCGCACAGTTCCTCGACAAGCCGTCGCTCGCGGTGGACATCCCTCGTAGCAGCGGCATGTGCAGCTTCGCAGTGACCCAGGCGGATGGAACCACCGTGCAGCAGAACATTCCCGCAGGGAACGTCTATGTCGCCTATGCAAATGTATCGACCAGCAGCGGAAACCAAACCAGCACCATATATTTCAGCCGGTCCACCAACTGCGGTACGAACTGGAGTACACCCGTGCCGATCAGTCGCGGATACGCACTCAGCCAAGGAGCGACGATTCAGATCGATCCGGAAACTGGAATTGTTTACGTCGCATGGCGCGTGATCCACAGCAGCCAACAACCGAATGACGGCATCGCGATTACCGCTTCCCTGGATGGCGGACGCACTTTTCTGCCTGCGGTTCAGTTAGTCAGTCTACCGCCGTTCAGTTTCAGCAATCCGACTGCTCCCTCGTTCTTCGATCAGAACACGACAGCCACCAGTTTCAGGACGACCGCCTACCCTGCCTTGGCAGTGGCGGATAGCGGCATACAACTAATCCCCGGCCCTGTCTACCTCGCCTGGTCACAACGGGGAGTAGGACCGAACGGGGAAGCCCGAATCATGATGCTTCCGATCCCAGGAAATGCCAGTTTCGGCTCCGGTGGGTTCAAACCGCCGACACCATTTCCCCTTGATAATGGCGCGATCACCAATGATGACGGCGGAACATTCCCAACATTAACCAGCGGGCACCAGATAATGCCGACCATGACCTTCAATCAGGGCAAACTGATGGTGCTCTATTATGATCTGCGTCAGGACCACACCATCGGCGAGTTCACGCCCAGTGTTTCAAACGGCCTGTTTACTCCGGACGCCCAGGGGAATTTCTTCGAGGAAACACGCGATCAAGTAGCGGAATCGCCCACATCCTCCTACTTGCCATCCTTTATCGACGATGCGGGTCTGACCGTACGCCGACATACCATCGATCTGGTGGTAGCGGAATCGAGCGGCGGCTTCGTCCCAACATTCACGTATGCCCGCGTTTCGCACTATGATCTTGGGTTGTTTGAGGGAGAGACCGGCGGCGAGACTGCCCCGTTTCATCAACTTAAATTTGACCCTCCGAATCTGCCCATGTTCTTGGAGGGCACAGGCGCGTTTATGGGCGACTACATGGGTCTCGCCGGACAGCCGTTTGTGCTGGTCAAATGCGGTAGCTCACAATGCTGGACTTACAACAATCCCTCGCCCCCAGGAGTCGCTGGTACTTTTCTGGCCGCCCCGAAACCGGCAGCAAGCTCCGCTGTTCACTATGCGACGTGGACGAGCAATCAAGACGTTATTCCGCCTGCCGATGGGCAATGGGATAGCTATACAGCGATAGCAAGGGGCACAAGTGTGTACGACGGCACTAAGACTGTGCCTTCGTGTCAACCGGGAAATGAAGGCGATCGCAACCAGAACGTCTACATGAGCCGCATCAGCCAGGGGCTTCTGGTTTCCTCACCCCAGACGTCAAAACCTCTCAGCTCTGCGATCCAACGTGGGTTCGTGATCCTGGTCCAGAACCAGACCAGCGGCCGAGCCACCGCTTCCGGTTTCGCGAACTACTTCCGCGTGACAATCGCTAACCAGCCGGTGAATGGATTTGCCTCGTTCGCGCAATTCGTACCGCCAAGCCCGGTTCCACCTCCGCCGTTCCCAAGAACGAATAATGGGATAGCATTTCCTCTGACCAGCGTAGACGTGGCGATTGCACCGCATACGGGAGTGGCACGCACGGTGTTTGCCGTGTCGAGCAATGCGACCGCCAGCATCCTCATAAATGTCAACGAGATCAACCGCCTCGGAGGGACCGTGATCGCAGGCGGCCTTTCTGCTTTCATCCTGTTGAATGCCGATGGCACGGTGCCTCAGAATCTGGTCGACCCGAATGGGCAGTCCGGCAGTAACAGCATCAGCAATGTTGAGCTGTATGACCCAAATGTCAGCGCGCCAAATGTGAGTGCGCCGAACGTATCGGCTCCGAACGTCAGTGCGCCGAACGTGAGTGCGCCGAACGTATCGGCTCCGAACGTCAGTGCGCCGAACGTGAGTGCGCCGAACGTATCGGCTCCGAATGTCAGCGCGTACGGAGTTGCCAATCCGAACGTCAGTGCGCCGAACGTGAGTGCCCCGAATGTCTCGGCGGCGCCGCCGTCTGATGGTACTTTCAGCATCACCAGTAACGCCAACACCACTTCTTCCTACAACCTCGCGCTCACCGGTGGGACTTCAACGCCCTTGCAGCTGCTGGTGTCGCAGCTCTACATGACACCGCAAACCGACGGACAGTGCCACCTGATCACACAGCAGCAGAACATCACTTTGGCAAACGTCCCCAATGCGCCGTTCACTCCCATCAATCAGTTGACAAATCCTAATGTGAGTGCCGCGCCGGTGACCCAACCGACCTTCTCATTACGACCTGGCGACACGGTCTACGTCACTATTCGCGGGAACGTCGATATTGCGACCATGGAACAGATCGTAACGCAAGTCGCGCCCGTAGTGGTCCCCCAGGCAATCGACAGCAACAACACCACCGCAACAACGCCGCCCATCTTTGCTCCGCTTTTTGTCACCACCGCGTCGCTCCCGGATGGCATCACGCAGCAGCCTTACAGCGCGACCGTCCAGGCAATCGGCGGCAAGCCGCCTTACACCTGGACAGTACAAGGCTTGCCGGGCGGGCTGACTGCCACGCCTAACCAGTCGACCGCGAACCTGATTATCTCCGGAACACCGGCGGCGTCGAACCTCCCCGGGAGCCCGGTATCTTTTCAGGTTATGGATTCCGGAGGAAATGCTGCGCAAACGACCACGCGGATACTAAACCTCCGCATTGCTAATCCTTTGATTGCCGGGGGGAAGGTTGTAATCACGCAAGGCGTCTCTTATCCGCTACCCGTGATCACTCTTTCTGAAATCGGCGGGATCCCGCCTCTTATGTGGACATTCGTGAATGGCTCACTCGATGGACTCTCGTTAAATTCCAACGGCACGTTAAGTGGAATCCCCACCGCGAGCGGTCTATTTTTCTTTTCCGCCAGCGTGACTGACTCCTCGAGCACACCGCAATCGAGTACCGGAACTTACGAGATGCAGGTGGTTCCATTCCCGAGTATCACGATGACGACCTTGCCCGGGGGCACGGTCGGACTCAGCTATCCGCCTCAGCAGCTGACGGCTACGGGCGGCCTTGCGCCCGAGACCTGGAGCATTGTCGCCGGCTCACTTCCCGGCGGCATGAACTTGTCTCCCGGCGGTGCCCTTTCCGGCACGCCACTGACAAGTGGCACGTTCAATTTCACCGTCCGGGTGGTCGATGCGGATGGTGCGAGCGCCACTCAGCCACTGACGCTGTTAATTACCGCCGCCCAAGTGGCATGCAGCCCAGTGCCCAGGCCGGGGAACCTGCTGAGTTGGTATCCGCTCAACGGGAATGCCCTGGATATACGCGGCGGCAGACCGGGCACACTGGTTGGTTCTGGTGGCCAGTTCGTGGCGGGTGAGGTCGGTCAGGGATTCAAGAGCGGCGGTGAAGGCAGCCTGATCACCGTACACACCACGCCGTATTTGAACCCTGTTAATTTCTCGATTGGCGCGTGGGTCAGGGTCGATGCGTTGAGCAGCAACGATGCAACCATGCAGATCGTGTGGCAAGGCGATAGCGGCTACAACGACTTCACCTCGACCCCATACTCTCTGGGAGTCCTGGGCAACGGGAGTACTGCGTGGGTCACCTACAACCAGCATGCGACAATAATCGGTACACCCGGGCCAGGAAAAATCGTCGCGACGTTCTCGGATGGACTTAACGAGCTGGATATCTTTTCGAATTCCGCGCTGACACCAGGGGTTTTCTACTATGTTGCTGTTACCTGGAGCGGTCCGTCCGTAGGCGCGAGCATCTGGGTGAACGGAGCACTCGATCAAACGGGAGCGGGTTCAGGCATTGGACTGCTCACGCCTGTTAACCCATTTCAGATAGGAGGAATTGCCGGCGTTCCTGGCTCTGCATCCTTCAACGGCGTCATCGACGAGTTGCAGATTTGGGGCACGCCGCTGACCCAGCCGCAGATTTCGGCCATCGCCAGTGCCGGTGCAAATGGAGAGTGCCAGAATCTCTGGTTCACCGAAAGTAGTGTCAGCAACATTGGCATGATCACGCAAGGTGGCTTGAACACGATCTCTGAGTTCTTGACTCCGACCAATCCCCAGACCGTTACCTTCCAAAGTTCGCCCCACGGCATCACGCCGGGGCCCGATGGAAATGTCTGGTTTACCGAGTTCACCCCAAACAACATAGGTGTCGTAGTCAACCTCGGCGGAGGCATGGGCTTGGGCGAGTACCCCATCACGTATCCTCCTACACTCGGGAACAGCATGGCGTACGGTGCATACGCCGTCACCAGCGGACCCGACGGAAATCTGTGGTTCACCGAAGCCAACTGCCCCGAAGACCCCTGCTTCGTGGGCAACATCACCACCGGTGGAGCGATCACCACGTTCCAGACTCCGACCGCCGACAGCGCACCGCACGGCATCACGGCAGGGCCAGACGGCAATCTCTGGTTCACGGAGCAGGGGATCGGATTACACTCACAAATTGCCAAGATGACTACGAGTGGAACGATCGCCGAGTTTTCGACACCGTCCGCTGGCAGTAACCCGGAAGGCATCACGCTGGGGCCGGACGGGAATCTCTGGTTTACGGAAACCAGTTCCAACCAAATCGGCGTGATCACCACCGGTGGCGTGGTTGTTCACGAATACTCGATTACGACGGCCAGCAGTGCGCCGAAAGGCATCACGATAGGGCCGGATGGAAATTTGTGGTTTACTGAATCCGTGGGCAACAATATCGGAGTGATGAATTCGAGCGGCGTTGTGCTTCATGAGTTCCCGATTCCAACGGCCAATAGCCTCGCGCAGAGCATCACGAACGGACCGGACGGGAACCTGTGGTTCACTGAATCCAACGGTAACAATATTGGCCGGATCACCCCGAGTGGAACTATCACCGAGTTCCCAGCTCCAACAGCTAACAGCGGTCCTTGGGGCATTACCTTAGGGCCCGCCGCCGCTGCGCAAGCTCCGAACCCTCCGACTAATGTCACGGGCACCAACTCAACGATCACCGGTCAGCCTGTCATCAGTTGGACAGCCAGCACAAGTTCCGGTGTGACTTCTTATAACGTGTACCGCTCGACCAGCCCAAGTGGGCCGTTTACGTTGGTGGGCAACACCACCTCCACTACCTTTACTGACAACTCCGCCACTGGAATCTGTGGGGGCACAAACTTCTACTATGTTGTGACCGCTGTGGGGGCTGGCCAAACGGAAAGCGTATTTTCTAATGTATCGAACGCCATCACGGTTGGGGGGCCGTGCTGACCTGGCTCGGGATACGTGTTTATCAGCGATCTGTGACACGAGTGCCGCGAAACGCGGCACTCGTTCCGCTACGCCTTCGGTGAGCTAGCTCGATCGCTCCCTCAGATTGATAGAGGGCTGGGACGTCAGTTCACGTGCGCATTTAGAGCCGCCAGGCGCTTGGTGGCATCCGCAAGCAGCGGGTCCTGCCCGCCGTTCTTTATTGCTATGAAGGTCTGATACGATTCGGAAGCGGCGGGGCTTTTCAGTCCTTCCTGCGCGCGACCGAGATAGTAATGCACTGGTGGAAACAAATAGTAGGTTGGAGATTCATCCAAAAATAGGGCGGTAACCTCCCCGCGGCGCTTTTGACAGATTTCTAATTCTGACTCGGCTTCGGCAAATGCACCCGCCTCGACGTAGGCGCGACCGGCATCAAAACGGCCCATCCAAGTGTCGGCAATTTTTCGCGATTCGAGAAACGACTTCAGAGCTTCCTGCGGCCTGCCGCGCTTGAGCTGAATCTCTCCTTCGATCAATTTGCCATACGCTTGAGGATCCGCATCCAAGCGGCTGCCAAAATCATGTGCAATCGCAAGGGCCTTCGCGTCCTGATTTGTGCCAATGTAAGTTCGCGCCACCCAGAACTGGATCGGGATTTCGTGACTCGCCGCCAGCGCCCGCTCTGCCGCACCCGTCGCCTCTGCAGGATTACCGGCTAGCTGTGCTTGCGCAAGCGTGGCAAGCTTAACGGCCGCGCCGTCGGGATTCTTGCTGGCCATATCGCCACTGATCCCCGCCTCTAGGACCTTAATCGCATCCGAAGTGCGCCCTTGATAAAGCGCTACATCCGCCAGTCCGGCAGCAGCGGCGGAAATCCCGTCCGGTCCGAGTTTGTCTAGCTGATGGTAGGTGGCACTGGCCTCGTCAGGATGGCCCAGGGCTAGCTGCGGTAGGGCGGTGCCGACATACCCCAGTACGAGATTGGGGTTCATCTCGATGACACTGCGTTGCTCCCGAATGGCAGCATCAAAATCTCCCGCATACATTGCGTAAAGACCGACATTGTTTCGTTGAATCGTATTCTTGGGATAGATTTGAACGGCGCGCCTACCTTCTTCTAGTGCGCGTGCCATATCGCGGCGATAAAAGTAAGCGAGCGCAAGATTCGCTAATCCTGTGTTGTCGGCCGGGTAGCGGTCGACCAGCTGCTGTAACTCTTCAACCGCTTTATCCGGTTCGCGGGCAACAAGATAGTAGGCCCCGCGAGTTCTGTACTTCTCGCGGTCGCTCATGTGGTCAATCTTAGATAGAGCTAGCTTGAAGTAGTTCTCAGCCTGTTGCGGTTGCTTCATGTTGTTGTAAACGACCGCCAGAACAGCATACGCACGGCCGAGTTCGGGATCGAATTGCAGCGCCTTCAAGGAGTGTTCGATCGCATCCTTGTAATTGCCGGTGAACTGAGCCATCTGGGCTAGAGCGTATTCGTGCGCCCCCTCTAATGACCGAGTTGTGTAAGTCTCCGCTGCCGCCAACTGGACTGATTCCGGGGTTTTATCACCCAGAGCTTTGCGGATCCCGGCCGCCAGCTTACCCATTGCTACGAGAACGTCTTGCTTTGCTACCTTCTCGGATTCATTCGTGAGGATTTTCCCGGTAACTGAATCGATGGCGCGAACCGTAAGGCGGTAAGCGTCCGCTTCGCGGTTAATGGAACCGGAGACCACGATACTGACGCCTTCCCGGGTGGCTACCAGCCTTGCGAGTTGCTCGTTCAACTGGGTAAGGCCAGGCTGAAGTTTGCTCGCGATTCGATGCGCTGTACCGCGATTGAAGGAGCTGATAAATGAAGCGCCCTCCATGGCCACGCTGAATGCCGGCTCCAGCGTCTCATCAAACACCGGGTCCGAAGTGTCATTAGCGAAATCCGAGACCAGTATGCTCACCGGCGCGGGTTGAACCGTATTTGTTGTCCAAATGCGGCTCTTGACAAACACAAACGTCGCCGTCGCAAGCAATAGGACACTGAGCACAATGGCCAAGTATTTGTAGATCGAGTCTCCGGCAACCGGTCGCCGGACAACTCGAGTGGAAACGGTAGGAGTAGAGGGCTGATAGGCCTCCAAGTCGGCCAGCAATTCCGCGACGCTTTGATAGCGATTCGAGGCATTGGGCTCAAGGCATTGACTCACGATGTTGCTCAAAGGCCGTGGCACCGACTTCTCGACGACGCTAGCAGGAACGGCGTGCTCGTGGCTGCGTTTCAGCAGGCTGGCCATCGCGCTTGGAGCCTCAAACGGCGCCTTGCCAGCGAGCAACTCGTAGAAGATAAGTCCGGCGGAGTAGATGTCCGAGGTAGGCCCGAGTTCATGGCCTTGGGCTTGTTCGGGAGACATATACTCGAGCGTTCCCAACAGCGCACCTGTTTGGGTCAGTCCGAATGTTTGAGCAGACTGAGCCAGGCCAAAGTCCATTACCAGCACTTTGCCCAGCTTGTCGCGCATCACATTTGAAGGCTTTAGGTCCCGATGAATGACCCCTTCGCTATGACAGGCATCCAGCGCGCGACAAACCTGCTGCATGACGCTTACGGCTTCCGCAGGAGGAAGTTTTCCCGTTTTCCGCAAAATACTCTTGAGATCCTCACCATCGACGTACTCCATGGTGATGAACTTCACTCCCTCGGCATCGCCGAAGTCATAAATGCGCACCACATTTTTGTGTGTGATTTGCCGGGCGAGAACCAGCTCCCGCTTGAATCGCTGTAGAATTTCTGGATTCGTTGCAAGATCGGGACGGATTACTTTAAGCGCGACTAAACGATCAACCTCTTTGTCCCGTGCCTTGTAGACCGCCCCCATGCCGCCTTCACCGAGGTTTTGCAGGATTTCGTACCGCCCGCTGAGAACCCTGTGGGCACTTAATAAGGACGGGTCCGCTGGGCTATTGGCGGCCAAAATGGGTGCGTTAGGTCCCGAAGAAGCAGAAGAGACTCCGACGGTCGCCTCGTCGAAGGCAGAAGAAGAGTTTGGAATTGTTCGCTTTTCATCCAGCATGCGCTTCTCGCAGTCTCGGGGAAGACCTGCTGAAGACGTGACCGCACAATTGGGAAGTAGTATATACCGGTTCCCCACTGGCAGCTATTGACAATTATTGATCTGGTCAACTGGCTGAAGGAAAGTTGGCGCCCTGGCGACGATCACCTATCCTGTTGACCTGTATGGCAGACGAGCAAATGACATCGCGGACTCAGGATATCGCCCTGCTCGCTAAACATGGATCTTTCCCCAATGGTGCGGGCAATCGGCCTCAGTGACATGGCAAGACCAAGAAAGTCCGCTTATGACGATTCTCAGGCGGAACCACTTGGGGACGGTCATCTCTTCTTCGAAGTCCGGCACGTACGGCTGTGGTTTGTCAAAGAACGCCCACGCCAAATAGTCCTCGCGGATCTGTGGGGCATTGTGCGTTTGTATCATTGCAGTGATAGCGTTACCGTCTTTCATTGCGACCCTTCCCTGCGATTGCGGACGAGCAACGTGTCTGCGTCCTCATCGAAGTCGGCAATCGGCATGGGGTGAGGGTCTCTTGCACCTCGAAGATGGCTTCGAGCAGTTGATCCAACGTCGGCATCCTCCCTGCCTTGATGAGACGCTGCGCCTCTGCTCGAAGATCAGACGGTTTGAGCGTTGGTCGTTTCATCGCTATACCTCCCAGGGCAGGTCCGGCTTGCCGAAGTGCCCGTAGTTTGTAGTCTTGCGATATATCGGTCGCAAGAGATTCAGCTGTTCGATCATTGCGGCAGGACGGAAATCAAACGTGCGAACGAATTCCTGTGCTTCCCGCGCATCACCTGTTCCGAACGTATCGACCCTGACCGACACGGGTTTCGCTACTCCGATCGCACACGCCACCTGAATTTCCACGCGGCGCGCCAATCCGTGCAGTACGACCTGAAGGGCAACATCGGCAGAAGTAAGCTGCGCTGCGATCCACTTTCGACGGGTCCTTGCCACTGAACGCACCGCCGCCGTGACGCTCAGCGCCGCCATATGTATCGACAATGATCTTTCGTCCTGTGACGCCGCAATCAGCGGAAGGCCCGCCTTGTAGAAAGCTGCCGGAGCGAAACGGCAGGATGGGCGGCTTCGGATTGCTGCAAGCCCCCGCAACCAAACATCTCGTTACACTTCATCGGCTTGGGAGCTTCCATCTCCTGAGCCGTTTTTGTACTTGGGCAAATTAAGGCGAACTTGGGCAAAGAATCCCCCGAGTTGCTCCGCCACCTTCCTATGGTCGTCCCCAATCACGTGCGTGTAGCCCATGGTTGTGCGCGGGTCGGCGTGTCCCAATCGATCCTGCCGCACCTTCATCGGTGCGTGCAGGTGATCGAGCAGACTTGCGTTCCCATGCCAGAACGCATGTGCTGCTCCATCTCGCCTGGAGCACAGAATACTGCTCCGGTTCCACGGGGTAACGTGAGATTGCGTCTACTATGGTGGTTTCTCGGAATGTAGCCTAGGCGGAAAGGATCGGGGACAAACCATGAAATCGCAGATTAAGCTGGGCACGGTGTTCGGAGTTGAACTCGGGCTTCACTACAGTTGGCTCGTCATAGCGCTGCTGATCATTTTTTCGCTGGTCGCACAATTCCATGCCGTGAACCACGATTGGAGTGATGCGTTGGTGTGGAGCACAGCCATCATCACGGGTGTGCTTTTCTTTGCCTGCTTATTCGCGCACGAGTTGTCTCACGCCGTCGTCGCCAAGGCCCGCGGAATTCCAGTCCACAAAATCACTTTGTTCTTGCTTGGGGGCGTCGCCCAAATAGAGAAAGAAGCTTCGGACCCAAAGACGGAATTCTGGATGGCCATTGTCGGCCCCATCACCAGCGGACTTCTTGGGCTGGCCATGTTCGCTTTAGCCAGGCTTTCTGGCTGGACTCTGTGGACTTCGCCGACAACACCTGGGAGAGCACTGCTAGTGTGGCTGGGATACATCAATCTTGCCCTGGGCGCGTTCAACATGATTCCAGGCTTTCCGCTCGATGGCGGGCGCGTGCTACGCGCTATTCTGTGGTGGGCGATGGATGACGCTGAGCGCGCAACGCGGGCAGCGGCATTCGTGGGGCAGGTCATCGCCGTTTTATTTATTGGCTTCGGAATTCTCCGGTTCTTTCAGGGAGCTGGTCTTGGGGGACTGTGGATTGCCTTTATTGGTTGGTTCCTTTTGCAAGCGGCTGGCGCCACGCTCATACAGGTCCAAACGGGCACACTTCTCCGCGGCCTGCAGGTGAAAGATGTGATGTCGACAGACAGTTATGCGGTGGATCCCGAGCTTTCAGTACAGGAGTTCGTTAACGAGCACTTGCTTCGTACCGGCCGACGCTGCTTCCTGGTGATCCAGGATGGGCGTCTGCTTGGTCTGATCACACCTAACGAAGTGCGCACGGTCGAGCCGCGAGCATGGCCGGTCACAGCCGTGCGCAGCGTGATGCGTTCAGCGGATAAGGTCCATTTCGTTTCTCGCGATATGCCCGCGATGGAGGCCCTGGAGACGATGGGACGCGAGGACGTCAATCAACTGCCGGTAATGTCGGACGGACGGGTTGAAGGTATTGTGTCCCGTGCTCACGTTTTGCAGGTACTGCGATCACGTGCCGAACTGAAGTTGCCCCCGAGTTTGCCCCGAGCCGCATGAGAATGAAGTTTTCTTCGATGGGGCAATTGCATGGCGAGACAATCACGGGCTCTCCGTTCGCTTTGGTGCCGCCGGCCGAGGTCTGGGTGGATAAGGAGGCGAAGAAGTATCACCTGCGCCTGGCCCTTCCGGGCGTCGATCCGAGCACGGTGGAGTTGAAGTTGCTGGGCAACCTGCTGACGATCAGTGCCGAGCGCAAAGCCAGCCGCGAGGCCAAGGACGTGGATTACCTCTATCGGGAGCTCAGCTATGGCACCCTCAGTCGCACGCTAACCTTGCCTGAGGGGCTGGACACGGAGCAGATCAACGCGGAGTACAACGACGGCTTGCTCGAAATCACCGCTCCCGTAGCCGCCGCTGCGTTGCAGCGCCAGGTGGAGATCAAGGGCCTGCCGAAGGCGAAGGCTGCCTGAACTGTTGGCTGTCGCATCCCGCCCGGAGCCTTCGTACGCGAGTGCAGGCAACGGATGTGCCAAGTGATCGGAGTTAAGCCATGACCAATGCCGAAACGATTGGACAACCTGTCCTGGAGCAAAAGCGCCGCGAGCAAGAATTAAAGGCCCTTCATTTAAAGACGGGTCAACACGCTGCGAAGTTCGCAATGCTCACGCAACTTCTAAGAGATGATCCCAGTGCGATTGTGTTCGATGAACAGTCGACGCGCCAAAGATCCGATAGCGTAGCCCACTTTGAATCGAAAGAGTTTAGCGGCTTAGAGATTAAGGAATTGGTCGGGCAGATTCGAGAGCATGAAGATCGCCTATCTGATCTGCGGGCGAAATTGGAATAGCTTCAGGCGCGAACGCGGAGATAGCTGTGGGCGATAGTGCGTGAAGTCGCCTCTAAGATCGGTTGCCACTAGCACCACACATTCCAGTCCTGAGGGCGATTTTGCGACAACAACCGCATAGTTTCCTGTCTGCCGACAATGCCGGAGTTACCGCGTGGTGGTTGGCTCAAATCGAACTGCCGAGTGCGGCTACTTATGCGCTGCGGTCGGCGTTGCGACCGAGTGGCGGACTCCGAGCCCCAGTGAATGCGTGCCCATCGTGAATGATCCACCCCTACGGCAACGAGCGTCGCTACAATGAACTACACCTGACCATCACTGCAGACCAGGTCCAGGAGCCGCGACCGTGATGAAGGATCTGTCTCTGTCGAAAGTCTACCAGTTGCTCGAGCCGGGTCCGGTGGTCCTGCTGACGACCGCCCGCAAGGGCCGAGCCAACGTCATGACGATGTCCTGGCATATGATGGTCGAGTTCGAGCCGCCGCTGGTTGCCTGTGTCGTCAGCAGCGCCGATCACAGCTTTGCCGCATTGCGGGTGACGAGAGAGTGCGTGATTGCTGTTCCGGCGCTAGAACTGGCGCCCAAAGTCGTGGAAGTCGGCAACTGCTCGGGCCGGGACGTGGAAAAGTTCGAGAGATTCGGGCTGACGCCGACGCCAGCCCAGCGCGTGGCGCCGCCTCTGGTGGCCGAGTGTTTCGCCAATCTCGAATGCAAGGTGGCCGATACCCGCCTGGTCAACAAGTACAATCTCTTCATCCTTGAAGTGCTCAAGGCCTGGACCGATCCTGCGCAAAAGAATCCGAAGACCATCCACCATCACGGATACGGCAAGTTCGCTGTGGATGGCGAGATGATCAAACTGAAGTCGAGAATGCGATAGGCGGCATACGTCAAGAACGCTAAGCTTTCGCATCCTCTTGAGTATTTTTTCCTGGATGACGTCCCACTCAGACGGGATCTTCGTGTTTGTGATGTCAGCGGGATGGTTTGATGATGGCCTGATCGTCAGGCACCTAGCCAATGAAGAAACTTCCGCGCAAGGCTCGCAGCCATACGGGAAAGCCGGATCGGGTTTCGGCCCGCGAAGACCGGCGCCGGCGTTTTGCCTCCCGGGACTCTGCTGTTTGCGAAGATCGGTCCGGATCGAAATGCGCTGGTGCGACAGCTTCTCGACCATACTCCCGTAAGGCAGTATCTCTCGGAGGTGACGTTGTCGAAGGGCGTCCGGCTTGCGGGGAGGATACGAGCGTGAGCGCATGAGACGCGGCCAACCGAAGAAGGTTCTGCCAGTCGGCAAACTTCCGCTTGAGCATTTGCGATCGTTGCTGAGGCATCTGCCAAAGCATGATCCGCGCCTGCTCATTGGACCTCAGATTGGCGAGGACGCGGCCGTCATCGACGCAGGTGATCGCTATCTCGTCGTCACGACAGATCCCATCACCTTTGCCACTGATCACATCGGGCGTTACGCTGTTCACGTCAACGCGAACGACGTTGCCGTCCTGGGCGCACGCCCATTGTGGTTCTTCGTCGTCATGCTCCTTCCGGAGAGCCGCACGACGCCCGAACTGGCCGAGACGATCATGGCCGATGTGCGGACCACGTGCGAGGAACTGGGCGTCACGCTCGGCGGCGGGCACACGGAAATCACCCAAGGCCTCGACCGCCCGATTCTGGTCGGTCAGATGCTCGGCGAGGTCGCTCCGACTCGCCTTGTGCGGAAGACTCGCATCGCCACCGGCGATCTGATCCTATTGACACGCGGTGTGGCCATCGAGGGCACCGCGATCCTCGCACGAGAGAAGTCCGAACGGCTGCGGGGACTGGTTGATGCCGATTTTCTGGCGCGGGCCGCTCGTTTCCTGATTGAGCCCGGCATCAGTGTCGTGAGTGCGGCTCTAGCGGCTGCCAATGTCGGCGAAGTCGTGCACGCGATGCACGATCCGACGGAAGGCGGGCTCGCGATGGGGCTCTTCGAGCTGGTGGCGTCCGCCGGTCTCGGGCTTCAGGTCATTCGCGAGCGCATTCCCGTGTTTCCCGAAACCGACACGATTTGCAGTGCGCTCGCGCTCGATCCGCTGAAACTGATTGCGTCGGGCGCGTTGCTGATCGCCGTCGCGCCAGACAGAGCGGACTCGGTCCTGACGGCCATTGAGGCCACAGGCGTTCCGGTTGTGGTAATTGGTGAGGTGCGTCCGTCGAGCGAGGGCATCACTATCGTGACGAATGGAGCCGTAGAGCCGCTCACGCCCCCAGTTCGAGACGAGATCGCGCGAGCCTTCGAAGGCTGTTAGGCACGGGCGGTATCAGCAGCTTCGATCGGAGGCCGAGTGCACTTTCATATTGCAAACCAGCTCCGATACGCTGACTTCGGAGCCTCGTCCGCAGTGCCAACCCATGCCCCTCATAGTTTCGTCAGAACACTAATCTGGATTGGTATTTGGCCGCTCGTGGCGTTACAACCTTCGACGGTTACTCTTACGCCGAAAACATCTTTGCCGGAAGCATCTTGCCGCAATAGGCCGAGAAACACATCCACTTTTGCCGAAGCTGAGCTATTACCGGAGTCGCGACAGCTAGACGAAAAAATGACCTGATTGGGAGTGTAACTCGGCGGGTTAGAGGTTGGATGCGCACTCGGGAGCAGCACAGCAGTCTGCTTGTGATCCAATGTTACGTGCACCAGAAGAACATTCAGGTAGTTGGGAAGCACCTGCTCCGCGGACGGACTGTGGGAAGGGTCTTGTTGTTTAGGGGTCAGGTTGAATTTCTCTAGGTAAGGCACCTGCAGGGCAAACGCCCTTTCGAGGGCCGCCACTTCATCTTTCAAGGCATCGATCTTGCTCTGACATCCAATCTGGCACTCCTGTGCGGTGCCGATCCCACTGCAGACGACGATTATCAACACGGTGAGTAGAATGGGGCTTTCGCTTTTCATGTCAGTCCTCCACGAGCTTAGACTCCTTAGGCTGTCTGCTGCTTCCCTGAGCCAGCGTGGGATCAATTTGGCGATGGTGCAACTTGGAGAATGTGCACGCTGCCGCAGTGCACGGCCAACCTATGGCGGTTTCATCCACCGATTCGCAGCAGCGTATCTGGCAGGTAACTAACCTTGGTTGGTTCCTTCCCGGTCGCCTGCCCTCGTCTTCAGTCATCGAAACACGCGGTTTCAAGACTTGCCTCTACGTCCCAAGCTTCCGCGAGGACGTGCTAAGGCGGGGCACGCTCACTCCGAGTAGCCGTCGTCGTTGTCATCATCCTCGTCATCTTCTTTGCCGTCGCCTTTGTCTTCCTCTTCGTCTTCTTCTTCCTCGTCTGGCTCTTGTCGAAAGAGAACATTGGCAGCTACCGACCGACCAGAAGAGTCTGGGTCGGGGCATTCTCGATGTATTCTGCTCATGCCCAATGGTACGCCCCGTACCCCTTGGCAAACGCGGGCATTCCCAATACCCGACGAGAAAAACTGCTCGAACGAGAGCGCGACCCGAAGGAAGGCTAATCAAGCCGTATCATCGAACCAGTGACATCGTTTATCTCAATGCTGAGACACTTGGGTGGGATTGGGGTGTTCATTCTTGCCGCCCTCGACAGCTCTGTGACTGCCCACTCTCGGTGCAGTTGACGCGCTCACGATACTCTTGGCCGCCCGGCACCCAGAACTATGGCCCTATTACGCTATGTGCAGCACGGCAGGCTCGGTCTGCGGGGCGTCAGCCGCTTACCGCCTGTCGCGTCTTGGAATCCTCCATCGACGCATCAAGGGAGCGGTATTCGACAGAGTCACGACATTCTTACATCGTTTTGGACGCCTTTCTCTGTCGCTCGCCGCACTCCTTCCGCCACCATTTCCGACTTCCGCTTTTGTAATTGGTGCTGGTGTAACGCGCTATCCCTTCATTCCATTTGTGCTGTCTTTCGGCGTGGGACGGGTGTGCCGCTTTGCTCTACTGGCTTACCTCGCATCTGTGTTCGGCAGGCGGTTCGTGACCAGCATGTGGTCGGCGCACACGCTGGCACTTGCAGCGGCTCTTGGCAGTGTGCTGGTGTGCGTCGGACTGCTGGCGTGGCTCGTCTTCAGGAAATCTGAACCGCATACCCCTTCCGGTTTGTAGCTCTATTTGGCTCTGAAGAAACTGTTGATTGCACCAGTTCAACCACAACCGCCACATCGAATTTCGAGTAATACTTTTTCACGTCCTTCGCCCCGTACTTCTCCCGGAACTTCTCGATCACCGAGCTGACAACTTGTGCGCCAGTCACGGGAAACGCTCGGAACTCTACCTCCATGCTTCGCGTATCAATCCGAATCGACGGGTTCTTAAGCACGTTCTTGTACCATTGCGTACCTGCGTCGGGAGAACGGTGGCGGATCGATTGGCCGAGAACAAATCGCTCGCACCACCCAGCAAGGTAGGATAGTTTTCAATAGAAGGCCGGAGCAGTGACCTGCCACAATCCATGGAGGACAATCTTGCTCGCAAGGCCTGGCAGTCAAATCCGTGATTCGTTTGGAGGGCAGCATGTCGCCGCGCACACTCACGCTCGGAGGTATCGGTCGGTCGGGTCAGGTCGCTTGGGTCCGCTGTCATCACTGGTGTCGCAAGTCGCGCGGGATTAGTTATTAATTGCTTTCTTCAAAACATAGGCGATGAAGCTTTGCGTGGCATTGCTACGGGATGTCCACTCTCTAGGTGAAACACTCGCCATGTTCTAGTTTGGGCACGCGAGGCGGGCAACCCGTTACGTGAGCGCCTTCTTCAGAAACTTGAGCGTTCGCTCCCACGCTGTCTTAGCGCATGCTGGGTCGTACACCTCGGGGCGGGCTTCGTTCATGAACGCGTGGTGCGCGTCGTAGCGATAGAGCTCGAACTCTGATTTCGAGTGTTTCAGCGCGGCCTCGAGGTCATTCACCTTGGCGGGCGTACACCAGTCATCCTTGTTCGCGAAATGGCAAATGAGGGGAGTTTTGATTTTCTTCAAATCGGCGACATCGAGGGGTGGAATGCCATAGAAGCAGACGCCAGCGTCCATCTCCGGCACGCGCACTGACGCCAGGATGGTCAGCGCCCCGCCCATGCAGAACCCGCCCACGGCCACCTTCTTCGAGGATTCTCTTAGGTACTGCACGGCGCCACGGATGTCTTGACCAGCGGCATCGGGGAAGTTGAGGTTCGTCATTAGGTGGTTTGCTTCGTCGGCGGCCTTCGTGACCTTGCCCCGGTAGAAGTCCGGAACGAGCGCCCGGTAGCCAGCTTCGGCGAGCCGATCAGCAGTCTTCTTGATCTGATCGTTGAGCCCCCACCATTCCTGGATGACGACAAAGCCGGGCGCGCTTGATCCTGCTTTGGTAGGTGCCAGATAGCCAGGACAGGTCTTTCCGTCCGGTCGCTTGAACTGAATCATCTCGCCCATCGGATCCCTCCACTGGATGCGGGACTGCCAGCCTCATACTATAACTTTGTGGCTTTTTTCGCCGGGGGATGCCGTTTCAGGTATTTTGATTTGACGGACAGAGAACAATGCGAAGATTTATCAGCATATCCTCGACGGTCTTGCGCAAATTGAATTCCGGCTTCCAGCCCCAGTCTTTCCGGGAGCATGTATCATCAATGCTCTTCGGCCATGAGTCAGCAATTTTCTGCCGCTCATCCGGCTTGTATGTGCATACGAATTTCGGCAGATGCCGTTTCACTTCTTGCGCTAATTCTCCTGCGGAGAAGCTCATAGCAGCCAGGTTATAACCCAGGTGCGTGCGAAGCCGTGAGCGCGGGGACGCCATGAATTCAATAGCAGCGCAGATGGCGTCGGGCATGTACATCATGGGAATGACAGTATTCTTGGAGACAAAGCATTCGTAACGGCTATGCTGCAGTGCGCCGTGGAAAATGGCCACGGCATAATCGGTTGTGCCACCGCCGGGAGGTGTTTTCCAGCTGACGAGGCCCGGATACCGGAGACACCGCACGTCAAGCCCGTACTTCAGGAAATAGTAGTTACAGAGAAGCTCTCCCGTCACTTTGGTGATGCCGTACATGGTATTGGGGTCCATGACGGTGAGCTGGTGCGTGTGGATTCGAGGCGTATGCGGCCCGAATGCCGCGATCGAACTCGGCCAGAAGATCTTGTCCATCTTGTACTGTAGGGCAAGATCCAGCACGTTCCTGAGGCTCGAGATATTGACACGCCATGCGAGCTCAGGATTTTTCTCTCCAGCGGCGGAGAGAATGGATGCGAGGTGGTAGATGGACCCAATGCGGTGCTTCCGGATAATACCCTGCAAGGTTTCGCGATCAGTAACATCGGCGAGCTCGAAGAGTCCCGAACCCGGTTCCAGAGGCTTGATGTCACATGCAACGACATTCTGTGTTCCATGGCGCGCCCGCAGCGCAACCACCAGTTCCGAGCCGATTTGGCCGGATGATCCGGTGACCAGAATCTTTCTTTTTGCGGTTGGCATTATGAATGTGTCCTCTGGCTGTCCCCTGAGCAAAGGATATCCGTCGATGCCGCCATCGCTGCTTCTGCCAGTAACTATGACCTGGATCAAGCGAGCCTCGCGAAACAAACGCTGCGACAATCGTTCAAAGCCAGCGGATCGGAGCTTGACCAGCAAGTCGATAAGTTGGCTAATCTGCTGTTACCTCTGCCTCTCCTGCCACCGGCGAATTCGGACTCGGACTCAACTGAAGCCCAGGACAGGATGCGGCGCATACGGCTCCTCGAGCGACGCAACCTCTTCCGGCGTCAGGCGGAGCGAGAGCGCTGCTACGGTGTCCTGAAGATGATGTGGCTTGGTTGCGCCCACAATGGGCGAGGTGACCGGCTTGCTGAGCAGCCAGGCGAGAGCAAGCTGCGCGCGGGCAACGCCACGTTGTTCTGCGACCTGACCCATGCGGTCCACAACTTTACGGTCAGCTCCTTCGCTCCGTGAGTACATGCTCTTCCCGAACTGGTCTGTTTCGTAACGTCTGGTGGGTTCGCTTTGCCACGGACGAGCCAGGCGGCCACGCGCGAGAGGGCTCCAGGGAATGACGCCGATACCCTCGGACTGGCAAAGCGGAATCATCTCGCGCTCCTCTTCGCGATAAAGCAGGTTGTAATGATTCTGCATCGAGATGAAACGGGTCCAGCCGTGAAGGTCGGCGAGATAAAGAGCTTTGGTGAATTGCCACGCGTGCATGGACGAGGCGCCGATATAACGCACCTTGCCGGATTTCACTACATCGTCCAACGCCTCCAGCGTCTCTTCGATCGGCGTTTCGTAATCCCAGCGGTGAATCTGGTAGAGGTCGACATAGTCGGTCTGCAGACGGCGGAGGCTCTGGTCGAGTTCGCAAAAGATGGCTTTGCGAGAGAGACCCCGGCCGTTGGGTTCGTCGCGCATGACGCCGTGGACCTTGGTGGCGATGACAACGGCTTCGCGGCGGATATTGGCCTTCAAGAACCGCCCAAGCACCTCCTCGCTGGCGCCACCTGAGTAGACATTAGCCGTGTCAAAGAAGTTGATCCCGAGATCAAGCGCCTGACGAAAGAAGGGTTCGCTCTCTTGTTCGTTCAGAGCCCAGGCATGGCTGCCAGGTTTAGCTTTACCGGTGGCCGGCGCTCCATAGCTCATGCAGCCGAGACAGATGCGGGAAACCTTGAGGCCGGTCTTGCCAAGGTTGACGTAGTTCATTGCTTCTCCTGAAGAGGCACCAATGTCTCAAGCCATTGCGGCCCGTCGAGATGTGTGCTCCCTTTGGATAAGAGCATACTGCGCAAGGGACGATTCAACATATGCAGGTCTCCATTGAACGTTGTATCGTCAGTTCCAGGATCAGTTCGCGGTCCAGAAGGTTCCAGCCAAGGCGATTAGCAAGCTCCTGCCCGATGGCGGCTCCACCACTGCCATATTCGCGTGAAATCGTGATGACCCGAACCGTTTTCATACGAGTGCGAACGTTTGAAGGATGAACGGGACACGCTGTCCATCTTATCAAGCTGAACAAGCCCAGCCTGCGCGTTACCTATGAAGTCGAGCATCTTACTCATCTCGGAGTGGCCGAGATTCTGGCCCGCTTTACCCGGGAGCGGGTTGGAGCGGAGGTCTAGCTACTTTCCGTCGCAAAAATGAGGCAGTGTGGAGCGATGGATGCTGATGGGAGAGCCAAATGTCGGGGTCAGAGTGCTCAGTTTGAGGTTACTCGAAGAAGTACTAAAACATTTGCAGTACATATTGTTTTAGTCGGGGATGTGCCCTTACGATGGCGTCCATGATCAAGCTACGACATCAACAACCATCGCTGTGGCACTCAGGCTTAGCGGCGGACATCGAGGATTTGTGGGAGCCGTGGATGCGGCTGGTGGACGGTCTGCTGGAAGATGAGCAACTGCTGGAGACAATTTATGAGGCGCAAGGCGAACGGTATCCGCAGAGCCGCAGGCGGGGCCGCGAGCAAACGCCGGCCGAAGTGGTGTTGCGTCTGCTGCTGTTGAAACACATTCGCAACTGGAGCTATGACGTGCTGGAGCGAGAAGTGCGCGCCAATCTGGTGTATCGCGCGTTTACGCGGGTGGGAGACGGGAAAGTGCCGGATGCCAAGACCATGGCGCGGCTGGGGCAGCTCATCGGGCCGGAAGTGATCGAGGAGTTGCATCAGCGGATCGTGCAATTGGCGCAAGAACACGGAGTGACGCGTGGGCGAAAGCTGCGGGTCGATACCACGGTGGTGGAAACCAACATCCACTATCCGACCGACAGCAGTTTGTTGGGGGACGGCACGCGGGTGCTGACGCGGACGATGAAGAAGATCGAGCAGAAAGCCGGCGGCCTGAAGCGCAAGGTGCGGGATCGCATGCGGAGTGTGCGGAAGCAGGTTCTGGCGATTGCCCTATCGACCCGGTACCTGGGTCCGGAAGGAGAAGCGCGCAGAAAGAAGCAGTATGGAGAACTGCTGAGTTTAACCCGGAAAATCGTAAACCAAGCGCAACGCATATTAGAAGAGGTGAAGAAAGTTCCGCGTGCTGGTCGCGTTGCCCTGGGAAGCTTAGTGGAAACGCTGGCCACGATGACGGGGCGGGTGCAGCAAGTCATGAAACAGACCAAGCTGCGAATCTTTGCCGGAGTGACCAAGTCGCAGGAAAAGATCGCGAGCATGTTTGAGCCGCACACGGAAATCATTCGCAAAGGCAAGGCCAGCAAGCCGACCGAGTTTGGCAAACTGGTCAAGATTCAGGAAGCGGAAAATCAGATTATCAGTCACTACGAAGTGTTCGCTGAGCGTCCCAGCGACCGCCAGTTGTTAGTGCCATCGATCGAGGTTCACCAGCGGAGATTCGGCCGCATTCCGGCGCTGGTGGCCGCGGATGCGGGATTCCACTCGCAGCAGAATGAAAAAACTGCCGGTGCCATGGGAGTGCGATGGCTTTCGGTGCCGAATCAGAAGACCAAGAGTGCGGAACGCAAACGTCTTTATCGGCAGCGCTGGTTTCGTCGTGGACAACGGTGGCGAACCGGATGCGAGGGTCGTATCAGCGTGCTGAAACGGAGACACGGGATGCGGCGTTGTTTGTATCGCGGATTCCACGGCATGCAGCGCTGGGTTGGGCTCAGTGTGATTGCCGACAATGTGATTCAGATCGGGCGTTGTCTCGCCCCACAGGCAACATGAATAACAATACGCGCTCGGCTATTCCGGTTGAGCCGAGCGGCACAAAAGTGATCACCAGAAGCGGCTCACTTCGGATCGTAAACAACCGGAAGCGTCTCAGAAACCGCATTTTTGCGACGGAAAGTAGCTAGGCAACGACTCTACGCTCACGACATATTGTGACCCTAATCATTGTCCGTTGCCGGACCCGGGCATATACACAGAAGTATGGGTTGTCTCTGGCGGCCGAGACCTTCGCCGCCAGGAGGTATGCCATGCCCACGCTTCCCCAGGTTACTCGCCTCTCTCTCAAGAACATTTTGTTTCCCACCGACTTTTCCCCGGCATCGAAAGCTGCCTTGCCGTTTGCAGTGGCGCTGGCACGGACCTATAGCTCAACGCTCCTGATAACGCATGCGATTCCTCCCGAGCCGCTTCTGGAGGTTGTGACTGACCGCTTGCCTGCCCAAGACGATCGTGTCCGGCAAGACGCCCGCTACAAACTGCATGAGTTTACACATAGCCAATCGCTCGCTAATACGCCGGTGAAGGCTGTGCTCGATCAGGGCGATCTGCAGGACGTGATTCCAGCAATCATTGAGGAGCAAAACATTGACTTGGTTGTCCTGGGAACTCATGGCCGACGGGGCGTCAGCAAACTTGTTCTGGGCTCTAGCGCGGAAACGATTTACCGCTCTGCCACCTGTCCCGTGCTGACGATCGGCCCGCAAGTCCACGATGCCGCGGACTGGAAACTGCACCGCATCCTGTGTCCTATCGATATCGCCGAAGACCCCAAGCAGCTTATGCACTACGCCCTTTCCTTGGCAGAGGAGAATCAGTCAGACCTCGTCATTTTGCAAGCAATCCCGCTCGTTCCCTGGCAGCAGCGCCCGGCGGTGGCGGAGCGATGTCGCCGCGCCCTGAACCGGTTGATTCCGGAGCATGCGCAGGACTGGTGTACTCCGGAAATCCTCATTCGCTGGGAGTATTCGGTCGAAGCGATTCTGCAGACCGCGCACGAGCGCGAGTCGGACCTGATCATCATGAGCGTGCATAAATCGCGAGTATCCGCATTGGCGGCGCACCTGCCGTGGCCGGTCGCGTCCGAAGTTGTCAGCCGGGCTTCGTGTCCGGTGCTGACGGTTCGAGTTTAGAGTTCGAAGCGCCACCACATTCTGTGTGAGAGTTTCGGGTGGCGGCGCCAAAGCACGGAGGAATTTATGCTCATCAGCAAGCAGCAGGCCCTCGATTATCACAATGGGCCCCGCCCGGGAAAGATTGAAGTTACACCTACCAAGCCCTGCCGTACGCAGCGCGATCTCAGCCTGGCGTACACCCCGGGCGTGGCCGAGCCTTGTCTGGAAATCCAGAAGAATCCGCACGACGCTTTCAAATACACCGGCCGCGGCAATCTGGTCGCAGTCCTGAGTAATGGC
This sequence comes from uncultured Acidobacteriaceae bacterium, assembly GCA_963791515.1. Lineage (GTDB taxonomy): Bacteria > Acidobacteriota > Terriglobia > Terriglobales > Acidobacteriaceae > Sulfotelmatobacter. The sequence goes on from CAWBSS010000009.1 coordinate 266,129, forward strand.
ACCGCGGTGCTCGGTCTGGGCGACATCGGCGCCCTAGCGGGCAAGCCCGTCATGGAAGGCAAAGCCGTGCTCTTCAAGCGCTTTGCCGATGTCGATGTCTTCGACATCGAAGTGAACAGCCACAATCCCGAAGAGATTATCAAGCTTTGCCAGTTGCTCGAGCCCACATTCGGCGGCATCAATCTCGAAGACATTAAGGCCCCCGACTGTTTCCAGATCGAAGAGACGCTGCGCAAGACGATGAAGATCCCCGTCTTCCACGACGACCAGCACGGAACTGCAATCATTTCCGGCGCAGCCCTGCTGAATGCTCTCGAAGTGGTGGGCAAAGATAAACGCAAAGTGCGCGTGGTCTTCAATGGTGCCGGAGCGGCCGGCATCGCCTGCGCCGAGCACTATGTGCATCTCGGAGTGAAGCGCGAGAACATCATCCTGTGTGACACCAAGGGCGTTGTGTACAAAGGCCGCACCGCTGGCATGAACCCGTACAAAGAGCGCTTTGCACACGAAACGAAGCTGCGCACTCTGGCCGAAGCCATCGTCGGCGCGGACGTTTTCGTCGGACTTTCAGTCAAGGGCGCGATCAACCAGGATATGGTGCGCTCCATGGCGCCCGACCCGGTCGTGTTCGCCATGGCGAATCCCGATCCCGAGATTACTTACGAAGACGCCAAGGCCGCTCGCAGCGACGTCATCATCGCGACTGGACGCTCGGACTATCCCAACCAGGTCAACAATGTGCTCGGCTTCCCCTTCATCTTCCGCGGGGCTCTCGACGTGCGAGCCACGGCCATCAACGAAGAAATGAAGCTGGCAGCTACCCACGCTCTGGCCGACCTTGCCAAGCAAGATGTTCCCGACTCTGTCTGCCGTGCCTACGGAGTGTCGCGCCTGCAGTTTGGTCGCGAATATCTCATCCCCAAGCCCTTCGATGCGCGCGTCCTGATGTGGGAAGCGTCTGCCGTGGCGGAAGCCGCCATGCGCAGCGGAGTCGCGCAGGAGCCGGTGGATCTCAACACCTACCGCGCCCAACTCGAACGGCGATTAGGCAAGGCCTATGAAGTCTCACGCACCATGATTCACAAAGCCCAGGCCAATCCCAAACACGTAGTCTTTCCCGAGGGCGACAACGAAAAAATCCTGCGGGCCTGCCGTGTGCTGGTCGAAGAGAAAATTGGAAATCCCATCCTGCTCGGCGCGCCGGGCAAGATTCAGAATCGGGCTCACGAGTTCGGTGTGGATCTTGAAGGCATGCAGATTATTGATCCCGCGACTTCGGATCGTCGCGTATCTTACATACAGGAAATGTTCCGCCTGCGGCAGCGGCGCGGCGTCACTCTCCAGGAGGCCGAGTCGCTGATGAACGACCGCAACGTGTTTGGCTCCATGATGGTCCACATGGGCGATGCCGACGCGCTGGTTTCCGGCGTCACCCAGCATTTTCCCGACACCATTCGCCCAGCGCTGCAGATTGTTCGCATGCGCGAAGGCTTGCACCGCGTCTCCGGCTGCTACGCGGTGATCACGCGAAAAGGAGAAGTTTTCTTCCTGGCCGATACCAGCGTCAATATCGAAACCACAGCCGAGGATCTGGTCGAGATCGCACTCTGCACCGCCCACATGGCGCGCCGCTTCGACCTGACCCCGCGAGTTGCCATGTTGTCCTTCTCCAGCTTTGGCAGCGTCGACCATCCCATTTGCACCAAGGTGCGCAAGGCGGTGGAACTGCTGCGCTACGCCGATCCAATGCTGATCGTGGACGGCGAAATTGCCGCCGACGACGCGGTATCGCCCGAGATCATCGAGCAGCAGTATCCCTTCAGTGCGCTGAAAGGCGGGGCCAACGTGCTCATCTTCCCCGACCTGGCCTCGGCCAACCTCGCCACCAAGCTGCTGGCCAAGATCGGAGGCGGCGAAGTGATCGGTCCCATTCTGATGGGGATGAGCCGTCCGGTACACGTGCTGCAGCGTATCGCTACGGTCGAGGAGATCGTCAACGTATCAGCCATTGCCGTAGTCGACGCGCAGGAAAACGATACTTACACGCGTCCCCACGTCCATGTGTCGGTTGAACCAGAACTGGTAGGGGAAGACTGAGAAGAGGAACACGGGAAACGGATAGGCGCAATCCGTCGGGCCGCCACTATCCGCCCGCTCAAAACCCCGGTCAATGAGACTCATGACCCGCAGTTCTAAACTCCTTAGTTCGGCCTGCGAGTGCTGTTGAAAGGATCAATCAACCAGTTCCACATCGGGCATCTTGAACGACTTGTCCCAGAATGCATCGTCGCCGCCGTAGAGGCGCATCACGGGTAACGGACGTTTGCCCTGCGTCGGAATCCAGTTCGACTCCAGACCCTTCGGTGCTTTCGGCCCGATGAACAGGTCCACGCTGTCGTGCGCATTGGCCTTCATGTTGGGCTTGTCATAGCTACTGAGGCCCACACGGTCCAAGGGGTTATAGATGAACGCCCAAGGTCGCGAAGTCATACACCATCATCGCCCAGAACTGCTTGACCGGAACATATTTCGGCACGTTCAGCTTGTAGTCTTGCCATTTCTGCGAGTGGCAATCGGGTGATGAACATCACAGACAGATAGGCAGGAAGGTTCTCTAATGCTTTGCAGGAGGCGCTAGAACTGAATACCCCAAATTTCCCGGCTCCTGCAACGGGCGAGAGCATCTCGCCCAGCCGACACTCGACGGCGGAGAGTCGGGCGTCTCGGAACCAGCGGAGTGTGGAGCGTGCAGCAATAGCCATGTCAACCACTGAGGAAGTGAGAAAAGCCGAGAAGAGGGTGCAAGAGGTTCTGGAAGCCCTCAAGAAGGCCAGTGCGCAAGATCCGAACCACCTTAGCACTGAGTTAATGAACGCGACTGACGATTACGCCAGAGCAGTTCGTGAATTAAATTCAAACTAGCCCACTACCTGAAAACCACAGAGGTAGCAATCGGGTGGGCCATTGTGGGAAGCTATGGGTATGTCAGAGAAGCGAACAAAATCCGACAAAGCGCTGCGCCAGGCCGATCAAGTTGAAAAGCGAACCGAAGCGCGGCCAGAGCAAACTCCTAAGAAGCCCAAGCCCGGCGAGGACTTCAGCCAAGCCGCTGCCAGGATCGTGAGAGAAGCGACGGAAAAACCCTAATCGTCTGGTCCTCCGGACCTCCTTCAGTTGGTGACAAAGATGGCGGATGAGCAAGTTGACCGACTGGAGTTCTTCAGAGACTTCATCGCAGCGGCAGAAGAAGGAGCTGCCATACCACCCGTCGCCGAGCACGATCTCAAATGTCTTCACGAGCTGTGCGTGGAAAGGGCGAAGCATTATTGCGGCAAAGACGGGGCAGTGAGTATCGATTCAATGGCCCGCGCTTGCAGTCCCGATGCGAATCTGCCCGCGGTGTGGCTGCGCCACGCTCAACTTAGGTCGCTGTACAGACAGGGTCTTCTTGCGGAATGGCATCACGGTACAACTTTGGACGACGCTGTTTTCCGGCTGGCGGCAACCATTCCAATGAGGGGAACTCATTTAGACCAACAGGCTTTCTTTCGGCAGCTGCGTGCCGGGACAACAGCGTGATCCCCCTCACTCCTTATTTCAAGTCACGGGGCTGGCTGGTTCTTAAGGAGAGTTCAGCCCAGTAAATGCAAAACTTCTGGCAGTGCGGCGGTGGCAATTCTCGCTCTTGGATCAAGACGCTATGGGCCACAGCCCAAGTTCCTTCTACATCCTTCCCACCACCGTGGACCTCGTAGAGTTTGAACTTCACCTCCGGGAACAGCAAGGCCATCGTAGAGGCCAAGTGGAGCGGATGAGTGCACGACTCGAACCCGTGGAACTTCCTCTTAACGTTGGCGAGGAACCATTCTCCGGATACTGCTTCGGGGGCGCACTGGTAATCATTCCCCATAGGATTCCTTGTTACAGGAAATCCCAAGAATTATCAGTGAGTACAAACACATTTTGAATTCTTATTTCCGCAGCACCGCTCTCGGAGAGGTCCGCTTGGATCCGTGTCCTCTGTTACCCGTGGCTTAAGCCGTTGTTGATGTAACTTGCGATTGCACGCAATATAAAAAGGCGCCCACTTTTGCAGTAGGTTGAGATTGTTCGCATCGCCAACCTAATGAAAGGGAGCGCCTTTATGAGTCAAGAAAAGTATATCGGCCTGGACGTTCATCAGGCCACCATCTCGGTTGCCGTGATGGATGCTGGTGGCAAGCTGATCATGGAATGCCTACTAGAGACCAAGGCGTCCACGATCATCGAGTTCATCCAAGGACTGCATTGGGACTCTGTCTCTGACTTTTGAGGAAGGAACCTCGGCCGTCTGGTTACACGATCTGCTGAACCCCCACGTCAGCCGGCTCGTGGTCTGTGATCCGAGAAAGAACGCTCTGTTGAAGGAGGGCACAAGAATGATCGGATCGATGCGCGTGCTGGCGGAGTTATTACGCACAAAGCACCCAGAACCGGGACAATGATTGATGTAATATTGCGTCAACCACCGCCCAAAACGCTTGGGAGCGGGTCAGCTGCGGTTCACACTCGGAGGATTTCCCATTCCAACCCACTCGGCCACATAATGTCGATTGGCTCGAAACAATTCGGGCAAACGAACCTGTGGACCACTTCTTTCATCGGTGTCGATTTCTCGCTCGACAGCACGTACTTGAACCTGCATCTAGGACACACGACTGGCTTTTCAATCATCGCATCCCTCCATTATCGCGCCAACGAGGCGAGCATCAGCACGATCAGCACCGCTACTACGAAGCTCGCGAGAAGCGAGAACATTACGTGCAACGGGTGCAGGTGGAAATAGCGGCCTTCGTGTCTACTGAGATGTATGAGCGTCTTCATGAAAGCCTCTCCGCCCATGGCGGCGCATCCCTCTCAGGACAAACCTCCCTACGGGATCCCCTCTTTTATTAGGCTCCTTTTCTCCAAGAAATTGCAATGAGACTGGCTCCGAGCCGACTACATTGGCAGCACGGACGTTCTCTTGTTGGTTCACCAAGAACCGGTGAGCACGGTCACGGCAGACTGCGAATCCCCGTGTAAAGGGCCGGCTGGATCAAGCAGAAGTATTTCGACGGTGTGAAAGGCCGCGATTGGCGGTTTTTCGGTGACACCGTGGACGCGCAGGGCTTGCCTCTTCGTGTCCGCTTGGTTCATGCGGCTTCCGTGCGAATCGTAAGGCATGTCAAGGTTCGGTCCGGCCTAAATCCTTATGATCCGAGTTGGACCCCGTATCGGTCCAGACGCTACGCCATCGCTCCGCATCGTGCGCGTTCATGACTCGGGCGTTCCCGGAAACTTGAGCCGTGTGAGTTGGAAACTCTCACTCACGGTTCTTAGAGGGGGGACCAACAGCAACGTTGGCCCCCTACTCGACAAACGGAACGGATAGCGGTCGCCTGCGTCGATGACGGCCCGCGTGCTCCCAATCTGAGGTCCAATGAGCAGGCGCGGATCATGCTTTGGCAGATGCCTCAGCAACGATTGCAAATGCTCATGCGCAAGTCTACCCACTGTGCACAGCTCGAGTTTAACTCTCCGACCGCAAGAGGTCCTTTTCCCACTTCTCCACACCAGGCTGAACCCGGCCCTGCAGCAAGCCGACGAAAGCGTCCAGGGTTTTCCGGGCATCACCAATCGGGTAATAAAATGCGTCCCAGTTATCGGAGTCCTCGCCGTCGTGATTCGGAATTACATATTGGAAGTGCCATGCCGCTTGCAGTTCGCGGTAAGCACTCGAGGCGCGAGTCTCCACGTTTTCCAGATCCGCTGCTGATAGTTCTCCTTTTTGCCGCCGGGTTCTCCTCAGGAGTTTGCGCCGCATGATTTCGGTGAGCAGTTCCTCCAGCGAGACATTACGCTCCGGCATCTTGAAGTATGCAATCTCCTCTCTCGAAAGCGGCGACAGAAAAATACTCAGCCGATTTATGTCCGCGAGGCGAGGATGTGTCTGTAATGCTCGGGCCACATAGGGATTCCCTTCGAAGAACACATCGCCTCGATGCAGCAAAGACTCGAACTCCTCAAGATCCAGCGCCTGCAGGTCAGTGCGCACCTCCAGTACGGCGTAGCGATGGTCCGCTCGAAGCACCTCAACTTGAGCCCGCGTCCGAAAATGATAGTCCACACCGTCGATTTCTCCAGGACGCGGATCGCGGCTGTTGATCAGCACCAACCTGTGGAATCGGTTGCGCAGCTCAGGATAGAATTTGCCCAGACACTCATAGAGTGGACTCTTCCCGACACAAGACGGGCCGCTGAGAATTACTAAACGTCCGCTGATGCCAGGGCTCATGATTTATTGAACCTCGGTGTAGTCATCGAAAAGCCAAAAAAGTGATTTTAATAGACTCACCGCGGATCACGTGCATTACGAGCCAATCAAAAGACCAGAAGGCAGGTAAGACGCACCGGTGCTTCCAATCACTGCAATGTCAGAGCGCTGGCGCTATCAAGGGAATAAGAAACCCACTGGGCCCCGGGCTGCTCGCGCCTCCAGCCCCAGAGAGGAGGATCGCCATGCCAGACGAGTTACCAAGAACCGTACCCAGCAAGCCTTCGATCGATGCGCATCCGAGTCTCGTCGTGCCACGTCTGCTCATGACCGTAGTTGCGGCGGGGTGGAATGAGCTTGTCCAAAATGGCCGGCAGGTCATGCTGCAGTCCTGGCTCGAACTCAATGGTGCCGATCGCCGCCGTGCTCCCGACATTGAAAACGTTGACTGTCCCCGTTTGGATTCCTGAAGCGTTTACGACAGAAGCCACTTGCTCGGTGAGGTCGTGGATATCTCCGTGTCCCTTACTGGTGACAGAAATCTGCTGCTGATAGCTCATGAGCTTGGGCGACCACCTCGCAATCCGTTAAATATGCACGGCCACTGGCATGCCAGAGAATCTGCGGAGCCGCGACCAGTATCGGCTGATTTTTCCAAGGTCGAAATCATCAAGGCTCATCCCAAGCGTAAAATGACCACGGTGCAGGGCAAATTGTCACTTTAGTCCGAAGAGCATCTGAGGAACTGCGACGCATAAGCGGATAAGGAAAACCCACCAGTGACTAAGAAGCGCGGGAATCCAGATTGGGGCAAACCGGATCTATATACCGCCCGTAACAACGGCCCGACGTCCTTCGAGGAAATCGTTAGGGAATTACGTTTGTCTCCAGCGGATTACCAGCATTCGACCCAGCTCAAGGCATGGGTTCAGAAGAACAAAGATCAGAAGTATGTTCCATCTGATCTGCTGCGTGCGTGGAATTTTGAGGTCAAAGGAGACTTGTGACTGTGGGCCCTATAATTAGCGAGTGGCGGACCGCATTCTGTGCTCGTGCGTGACATGTCCTAGCTGTGGGGCCTGGGTTCTCGTTCAGGGGAGCATCACTGCCGGCAACAATAGTAAGGAGAAGTTCACAACCACCTGCACGGTGCCGGAGTGCGGGAAAGAGTTCTCATTCGATGGAGCTGAGATTCGGATGTTCGAACTGCCCCTTTCGTCATTCGAATGCCGCCATTTCTACCGATCCGAACTGCGGTGAAGTGCTGTCAACTCCTCGTCTTTTGTACTCTATTATAGGCTGCGCAGTTATCGGCGTAGGTGTGACCATTTCCGGGAGACCAATGAACCGAAGATGAGAGGAATCTAGAAAAAGTACTTGGCGAGTTGAAGCGCCCCTTTTTTCCAAGGAACACGATGTGAAATTCCTGTCTTTCCCCGATATTCATCGCGGTGGGCTACGTACCAATCATAGTTGCGAATTAGCGCGTCTCGATTGGAGTACCGTGGCACAAATCCCAGTTTGGTTTCTAGTCGCTCGATTGAGACAAAGCTTTCCTGAGCCGCGGTGTCGTAGATCCATTTGTAGATCGGTGAAAGGTGTAGTTGCTTCAGAAGCTTTAACGTCCAAATCGCCGGCCGCGCTGGCAAGCTAATAACATGCTTTCCATGAGCGGCGCGATCGAGCACAGCCTGGAAATTTTCACGCATGGTTCCAAACTTGTTAGCCGCCACGTTGAAGGTGTCGTTTACGCGGACCGGATCGAGGGTCGCACAAAGGTAAATTACTTCACACAAGTCTTCGACATCCAGGAGCTGATAGAGATTGTCTCCTGATCCAAGGACAGGAAAATTTCGCCTTTCATAGGCCCATTCATAAAGCAGTTCGAACACACCCAACCGCTCGGGTCCGACAAAGCTCTTTGGCCGTAGCACAGGAACGCAGTGTCCCGCGACGCGGAAAGAGAGGCAGTGTTTCTCGGCCGCAATTTTCGCTTCGCCATAGGGTCCTACCCCTTGCAATGGGTCCTCCTCAAGTAGTGGATGGTGTTTCGGAATCCCGTAGACCGAAGTGGATGACGTAAAAATCACGCGCGATACACCATGGCTGAATGCTTCCTCTAGAACGAGGCGCGTGCCCTCCACGTCGGTTGAAAAGATGTCCTCTTCTCGGCTTAAAGGAAGAGCTGCCGCAGTGTGAACGACGACCTCCACGCCAGCCATCGCGCGCTCCACGGTGCGGCGATGGCGAATGTCTCCAGCAATAACTTCTAGAGCGCTGCGTTCCGGGTAGTCAAACGGCGCAATATCGAGCGATCGCACCTTATGCCCACGTGCCAACAGATAACGACATAGATTAATGCCGAGAAAACCCGAGCCACCGGTAATCAGGAAAAGAGAGCTTGCCACGGCTTCTGCTCCGATCGGACTCAATATCTAGATCCAGTGATACCACATCGTTGCGGGGAGGTTCCGGGCATAGTAGAATTCGTCATCGGAAGCTTACCGGTCCAATTCTACCGATCACCATCCTTTTTTCGGAGTTCAGCACTGCGAAACGCCAGCATGCAACGTAACCTCATCGGGTTCTCTATTTCTTTGGTCGTCTTTTCACATATTGCAAGTACCGGTGAGCGCACCGGCACGGCTGTTTGGGCCGAAGAATTAACCCGCAGTATTCCAGCCAGAATCGGGCAGCAGCTTACCGGGTCGCAGTTTGTGAAGTATGTTGCAAGAATGACCCCGCAAGAACGGGAACAGGCCATACGCGACCAAGTCCTGGGGGGTAATCTCCCTGAGTTTCTCAGAAAGCTGGTGCCTGTTGATCTCCACTGCGAATCGCCGAGTGGAAAAAACCTCACTGCAACTATTTTTGTCATCCCTGACTATCTTGCCATCGGCTCAGACACTGATTTCCTGCGAATTCCAATGAATCTTCATACGGCCGCAGCGATCGCGGACCGCTTCGGATTCATCTTGCCGACCAAGAAAATGGTTGACGCCATATATCTTCAATCTCGCTATCACCTCGTCCCGCAGCCTCTGCCGGCGGGGCCTGAGATGAGATCCACAGCATATTACTGGACCCACAATCAGATGATTGAGGAGCAAGCTCACGCCCTCGGAGTACGGCTGGGAGAACTGATCTCCGGTGACAAGAAAGATGTTGTGATGACGAACCGGTTGGCTGCTCGTTCTGGACGCATCGCAATTTATGGTTGGCATCGTGGGCCGGAACAACCCATTCAACCCTTAAGCTCAATCCATGGCGCCAATTACGCAGACTACAGCCATGGAATTCGTCTGATCAGCGAAATGGCATTGATCGAAGGCAAGCTTCGACCCATCTACGATATTTTGCGTGATCCATTGACAGCAAAGGTTCTGAGTGACGAAGGCCCAATCCCTCGCAATTGGCAGTTCCTCACACTGCAACCAGACTCACCAACAATCGCAGTGGCCTCGCATAACTGAGGAATGTGGATCAAACAATGCGTGCCGCAATTCTAGGAGACGCGAATCGTTTTTCTGATCTCGCCTCCTTTCGGCTCAGGTCCTGCTAGAAGGGCAATCGCGGTGCCTTAACATAACGTGCAACTCCCGGAGCACCGCGTGCCCTTTCTTTATAAAGATCAAGCGCAAGATGGATATTCCCCTCAGGCCGCGAATTCGAGTTGGCCATCGACATCGCAGACTCCTTAGGGGCACCGGGTTTTCTTGTGGCGATATCGAATCAAATGACGATTCAAACGGTGCGGAACTCAGTTCAGGCTTTTGCAACAGCGAAAACCCAGATGGTAATTGGCATGACTCCTTTCGTCCATCACAAGTGTTCCATGCCAAAACGGAGCACGCCAGCGGCACCAGTCCTCATGAGCTCTAATAGTGTCGAAAATGAACCAGCTGCCTTTCATCTGCGTGTAGCCCAGTTCGGTGCTGCCGAGGCTCGACATTTGACTTTCATTGAGCGGCAGATTCATGTGCTCCGCTGCATTGCCGTTGAGATCGTAAACGTACAGCGAGCTGCGACAGGCGGGGAAGTCGCCCGTCGGATAGGTGTTGGAGCCGCATCTTGTCCAGCTTCCTCCATTGCAACTTGGAGTCTTTTTGCTTCCCGTCGCACAAATGGCTGTTTGATACGTCGGGCCATAGCTCCAGGACTTGGTGGCGCCGTATTTTTGATTGTGGGCATAGCGCATGCGACGAATCCCTTCTTCCGGACTCACTCCCTTGGCAAGGTCGAAGCGGTAGTCCGGAGGTTCGAGATTCCCCGCGCACGCGCCCTCCCATTCATGGGCATCGCATAAGCGCTTACCTATCGCCCAGCAAATCTCCGCAGCTTCGCGGGCCTTTACCCAAACCACCGGATATGTACACGGGATGTCGGGAAATTCAAATTGATCGATACACGCCTTAGCGTTTTCCGGTTTTTGCTTAGAGGGGTCGTAGAGGGGAGCCATATATTTGGCCTTGCAGATTTTCTCGAATCTGGGGTTCTCATATTGCACTCCCATGCTGTTCAGTTTTGCCCGGCACTCCCCGGGCGCGACCGGGTGCTGGGTGATCGCCGGATTTCCTTGCCCAATATAGCCTGACTTGGCGAATATTTTCCGAACCGCATTCATCTGGTCGTCCGGGAGGCCGTGAACGTCCTGCAATTGACTGAATAGAATTTCATTTTGCTGTTGTAGAGCTTGTGGTGAAGCAAAGTCGAAACCGACGAAACCCAGGAGGCACAGCAATCCCAAAGCCAATGCATGTCTCACTTTCATCGACGGGCCCTCAGTGATCACTTCAAAAGCGGCCAATGATTATCACTTCAAAACCGGCCAACGGGATTGGCCGTCCGGGACTGAGATTGTTCTATCCTGCCGCCTCCTGTGGTGGCAAGTCGGTTTTGGTGCGCCAGCTTCGCGGGCCGCATTTGAGTACGTGACCGTGGTGCAGTAGACGATCGAGCATGGCGCTCACGGCGGCGCGTCGCCCAGCAGTTTGCCCCAGTCGTCGACGGGGCGATTCGACGTCAGCATGGTACTGGTTCGCTCGTAGCGTCGCATGATGATTTCCAGCAGTTCCTCGGCGGCGGTGAGCGGGCAGCTTGCGCATACCGAGATCATCAAGGATGAGGAGTGGAACCGAGCGAACAGGAACTCCATGTGCTCCTTGCGGGTTCCATCGATGCGTGGCTTCGGCCAGATCATCGAGCAGCTTGTGGGTTTCGCGATAGAGCACACGATAGCCCTGTTGAATGGCCGACTGTCCTATGGCTTGGGCAAGATGACTCTTCCCGGTGCCGGGCGAACCAGAAACATAATGCACATCGTTCGGAGACAGTAACCGTCCACTACCGTTGGCATCCGCTATTTGGCTCATCCTTGCGCGTACGCCGGCGTGTGAACAATCGCAATGGAGAGCAAATATTCTGCGAACTGCCGAATGACACGATCTGCGCTCTGCCGACGTGGATGTTCAGCGCAGACTGCACGCGGTTCACCCTAGGCCGACCGCTGATTCGAATCGAGGCCCTCCGTGAACTCCGCGAGGTGCTAACTACTTGGCAAACTACTTATTCTTGCGATAAGGCTTCGTTGAAACAATCTCCTCTGGAGGTAGTGCATGAAACGTCCAACGAAGCCGATCGACTTAGTACAGTTGCATCTACCACTCGTCACCGCGTCCAAAATAGCGATATCCCACGACAAGCAAAGAGAACTCGCAGTCGCGCTGGTAGAACTCCTCATCAGCGCATCACAAGAAAGCAACGAAAGAAAGACAAGCGAGGTCGAAGATGAACCCGAAGCTCAACGCTAAGCGTTTGTCTCGTCGCGCTATCGTGTACATTCGCCAGTCCAGCCCTGGTCAACTCATCCACAATCAGGAGAGCCAGCGTCGCCAGTATGGACTTGTGGACCGAGCCCGCGAGTTGGGTTTCTCGGACGTCACAGTAATCGACGATGATCTCGGTCGCTCTGGTTCTGGCTTTGTAGAGCGTCCTGGGTTCCAGCGCCTGGTTGCTGAAGTGTGCAGCGGCGAGGTAGGAGCCATTTTCTGCATCGAGGCGTCGCGCCTGGCGCGCAACGGCCGAGACTGGCATCATCTCATCGAACTTTGTGGGATGACGGATGCGGTGGTTGTGGATCCAGATGGGGTCTACGATCCCAGCATCATCAATGACCGACTGCTACTGGGCCTGAAGGGAACGATGAGCGAGTTCGAGTTGAACTTGCTACGCCAGCGTTCACTCGAAGCGATCCGCCAAAAAGCCAAACGCGGCGAACTGCAGTTTTGCCTTCCGGTTGGTTTTTGTTGGACTCCAACCGGCAAGATCGAAATGGATCCAGATCGCCGAGTGCAACAAGCGCTCCAGTTGGTGTTTACCAAGATGACGGAGTTGGGAAGCGCGCGCCAAGTCCTACTTTGGTTTCGCCACCGGAAGATGTGTTTGCCCTCTGTCGTCGATCGCCTCGGAGAGAAGGCGGTGTGGAAGTTACCCGTGTACAACACGATCTGGCATCTGTTACGAAATCCGATGTATGCGGGAGCTTACGTCTTCGGGAAAACAGAAGCTCGCACCAAAGTGGTCAACGGACGAGCGCGTAAGACGATCGGACATTTTAAGCCGCAGTCAAGCTGGACAGTATTGATTCGAGAGCATCATCCCGGCTACATTTCTTGGGAACGGTTTGAGCGAAATCAAGAGATAATTGCGAGCAACTCCAACATGAAGTCACGCATGTTGCGCAAGTCGGGTCGTGGGGGTAGGTCATTGCTGCCCGGTATCCTTCGTTGTCGACGTTGTGGAAGGATGCTGCGCGTTATTTATAGCGGGACACGAGGCACTATACCCCGGTATCAGTGTAACGGCGCGCAGATTAATCACGGCGAAGACTGGTGCATTTCGTTTAGTGGTCTTCGCGTCGATGCGGCCGTCGCCCAGCAGGTGCTAGATGTGATCAGCGGGAATGCTGTTGAGGCCGCCTTGGAAGCAGTAGATCAACTACGAAACCAGCAACAGCAGCAACGCAAGACACTGGAGTTGGAAGTGGAACAAGCGCAATATGAAGCGCGACTTGCTGCACGACGATATGAAGCCGTGGACCCGGAGAATCGTCTGGTTGCCGGGGAGTTGGAGTTTCGCTGGAATGCAGCTCTTCAAAAGGCAAATGAGCTTAGCGACAAACTGAAGGAGGTCGATGCTGGCGTGGGGCTCGCATCCGTGCCGGACAAAGAACTATTGATGAGTCTCGCTCAGGACCTGCCCGCAGTTTGGAATGCGCCCACCAGCGACATGCGCTTGAAGCAGAGGATCGTTCGGATCCTGATTCATGAGATCGTGGTCGATGTAAATGAGAAGGACCACGAGGTGGTGTTGCTGATTCATTGGGCCGGTGGCCGCCATTCAGAACTGCGAGTGAAGAAGAATCGTACGGGTGAGCACACTCGGTGCACGAGTATGGATGCGATCGAAGTGATGCGGCAAATGGCGATTGGCCACACGGATGAACAGATCGCAGCCACGCTCAATCGACTCGGTTTGCAGACAGGAATCGGAAACTCGTGGAACGATCAACGAGTCTATTCAGCGCGTCGCTACCACCAACTACCTGCTTTTGATCCTAGCCTGGCAACTACCTTCCTAACCCTGGAACAAACGGCAGAGCGTCTTGGAGTCAGCGCTAACAGTGTCCGGCGAATGATTCAACGCAAGACGTTGCCGGCATGTCAGGTCGTACCAACTGCACCTTGGCGCATAACGGTCGAAGCGCTGGAGTCAGATCGCGTCAAACAAGCAGTAAAGAATATCAAGGATGGTGTGCGCAGCCCGCGAGCTCAAACCACGACTGACCAACAGGCAATCTTTTCAGCAGTTTAGTGAGGTGTAGCAGTATGTATCATGATCGGGTGGGCCTAAGAAACAAAGCATCTTCGTGGCGAGCGATGAAGGCGCCGGTGGCCAGGTCGAAGATCAGGCTGCGATTCATCTTCTTGTTGAAAGCGAAGTCGAAGTTGTCGAGGCTCTTCTGGGAGTCGCGGAACTCGGCCTGCTTGGTCCGTCGCTCCAGCAGGCGATCGCCACGCAAGGCGAGTTCGTCGGAGACCAGGCAGGACAGCAGGTCGATGGGGGCGAGCGGTTCGGCTTGAGCCTGGCGCAGACGGGTTTCCAGCACGGCGGCCATTCCGCCCAGGCGAAGTTGTTTGAGCGCACGATCGAGTTCGATCAGATTCATTCTTCTATCTCCTTAGTTCTGTAGTTGATGAAGTCGCGGTACTGCACCAGCTCGCGAATCAGGGGATCGACTTGCTGCAAGCGAGTGGAGCTTGCGGGCAGCGTTCCAGATAGCGGCGAACGAAGCGATATTCCTGCACTCCCATTTCGAGGGCAGCGGCGCAGGCTTCATCGACCGCGGCGGTGCCGTACTTCTTGGCCAGGGAGAGAACGCCCAGGATGCGGCGCACACCGACTTCTCCTTGCTGGCGATGGATGGCGTCGCAGAGCGCGCCGATGTGCGATGCCGGCGCGACCGGCTCGCCACAGCAGTTGGAAGTACGCGAAGCGGTGTTCGCTTGGGGTGGTCCTCGTTCTTGAATGCGATACCAGCCGCGCTTCTGGCGCACGTGTTCGCGCAGCAGTTGCCCGGTTTTGGGATCGAGCAGACGAACATACAGCTCGTCCCATTGCACTCGCACCACGCGTCCGATCCAGCCCGGCGGCGCGCCGTAGTAGGCGGCTTCGACTTCGACGCAACCGTCCAGATGCACGATGCGCTCGCCGTACTGGTAATAGCGAAACGGTTCCAGCGGCAGCGGCAGCAACGTAGGTTTCTCTTCGGCAAACATGGCGGCGACTTGCCGCTTGGTGGTGCCGTGGATGCGCGTGTCGGCCCAGCGTTGTCTCCCAGCGATCGAGGTAGGCTTGGGCTTCTTCCAGACGTCTCGAAGCGCAATCCTTTCAGCGGTGTTTTCTGCGCGTGACCGACACCGGATTCGACTTTGCCTTTGCGATCTGGATCTTGGATCCGGCAAGGCATGGCCACCGCACCGTAGTGCGCGAGCACGTCGCGATAGAGGGGATTGAGAGCGGGATCGTAAATGTCGGGGACGAGCACGCCTTCGCGCAGATTGTCGAGCACGACGATGCGCGTGGCGCCGCCCAGCCGGCGAAAAGCTCTTTCGTGCAGCTCGGCCCAGATGCGAGAACTGGAGCGGAAGGTCAGCAGACGAACCGACTTGCGGCTGCAGCCCAGCGTCATCACGAACAGCCGGGTGCGCCGGTACTTGCGGCTCTCGGGATCGCGCACCATCGGGCCGGTGCCGTAATCGACTTGCGCCTCCTGGCCAGCCGCGGTGACGATCACGACGCGCGCTTCGGGGGTTTGGGTTCCGCGCCGCTTGCGCACGAAGCGCTGCACGCTTTGGTAGCTGCTGGCGAAGCCGTACTCGGAGACCAGGTCCTGCCAGATGGCCATGGCATTGCGGCCGCGGCTGAGCCCCAAGTCGATGGCTTCCCGGTACGGCTCGCAGGCGCTGGGGCCGGTGACCACGGCAGAGTCGGTGATCACCTCGTTCTCGTTGGCCGGTTTTGAAGTTGCTTTTGCTTTTCCCTTATTAGAAAGGTTTTCGGGGTTGGGGTTGCAGTTAGGGTCGAGGGGATCGGGAATCACCGGGATGGCCGGTTTTGCCGCACCAGAGTCGGTGATCACTTCGTTGGCCGGTTTTGGTTCGCACCGCCCCCAGCCACTGGGCGGACGCACCGCAATCCCCGCCGCTTTCAGGTACGCGCCTGCGGTTTCACGACGGACTCCGGTCGCTTGCTGGATGCGCCGCAGCGACCAGCCCAGCCGTCCCAGAGCTAAGACTTGTTGTTTCTTCTCTTCGTTCAAGACATTGGCCATGCCCACGGAGCCTACAAGCCTCCGCGGGATTCAATGTCCCGGACGCTACTCTCGTTGGCCGGTTTTCAGGTGATAATCACTGGCCGGTTTTGGGTGATCGCTGAGGACGGGCCTCCTTGTCATTAATTGCGCCGTCACGGATTGCGCCGCATTAGGTAAAAGAAATCTCTATTGTCCGGGTAACTAAGAAAACGCGGAACAGGTCCGCCCGAATCGGACTTTTCCACTTGACTCATTCCACTTATAAGGTGGTCAATGAATAGTTGCGAGCCGGCCCGCCGATAGACGGCGAGATATGTGTGCTCCAAGGCGTTCATGTCCAGGAGCATTCCGTAGTGGCATCGGTAGGCCTGAAATACGCGAGCCATCGCAGAAGGCGTTGCATCCGAGAACACGGCGTAAATCAGGAAGCGCTTTCTACCATTCCACTGCAGAGCTAGACCTGAGCGAATCGTGCGCAGTTTCATGTCCTCGGAACCCGACCAGTTTCCGGGTCCCCAACTGTTCACCAACTGCCCAGGAACGGTTGATTGTGACCGTTCATCGAACTCAACAAGAGGAACCCCATATTGCCGCGCATACTTGACCTTGGCTAAGATCTGGTCATCCTGTGTTTCCCAGGTTTTCATTTGCATTGAGCCGTCGTCGAGCACAAAGATTGTTGCTAAACCCGGCTGAAGCTTGCTGAATAAGACCCCGTTTTCCAGAAACCCATAATGGCTGCCGTAATTCTTCGAAGCGAGTTCTCCATATTTGAAAGCTCCATGAATGCGCTTAAACCCACCTGTGAAGGTCGCCACGGTTCTCCGGGCATATTCAGGACTGATCAGGCCGGTTGAGACAAGGGGGGAAATCGTTCCGATGCCGTCCGGACCAGGAAGTCTCAAATCCCTGATTCCAGGTTGAATGTGCTCTGACCAGTCCACAGCTGGATGCTCCGTACCGAGTGCATATGCCAGATCCAAGCGATCGAGGTCAAAGGCGACAAGATAGCAAAGTGCCGAGGCCTCGACGGTATCGAGGGTGTTGACCGTTGCTCTATGGCTTTCCAAAATCGCTTTGTCGATTAACTCCGGCTCGATGAGACTGACGTAGATGCCAGGATTTCCGCTTGCGGAATACCATGCTCCCGGACGCATGTCGGAGTGCTCCGACGTTTCCAAAGCGAGTCCAAGGTCAGTCGGTGTCGACAGCCGGTCCGCGTATTTCGGATCGATGATGGCAGGAAGAGGAAGATCGCCTTGCATTTCTCCCTTGACAGCGGCTGGGCTGCCCTGTTCTGCGGTATGCATTTCCGCGGTTTCGCGGTGGGTATCTGCCAAGAGGTGATGGAAAACTGTGATCACCGCCTCTCCGTCCCACACGTGCTTGCGCAAAAATTCGGCCGCGACTTCCAAACTTGTGCGGTGTCCTTTGACCGGATTTCTCAGGAACAAGCGGTTATCACACAGCGGCGCGTAGATCAGTTGCGAGTTCTTCGCCTGTTCCAGGGAGCCGTCTCCAAAGAGGTTGCAGGGATATTGAGCCTTCCCCTCCAAAATCTCGATTCCAGCCGGATATTTCGAGTCTAGAGCTAACTTTCGAGAATGCGGTTCCAGATTTTCTAAGTGATAGGAGGATTGAGAACCGCCCTGCCAAGCGACCTTAAGCAGATACCACACGTTGATCGTCGGATTGAGGTTGACCAGCGTCGCCATTCCCTCGGCCCCTTCGCCCGATTTGATATGGCTGGAACTCGTTTGTCGAAACTGCTGCAACTCTACGATGGTCTTTGGTGACGCAGCCTCATACTCTGCCACTTGGTTTCGCGGTGGGATTGCTTGCTGGCCAGTAACGCCCTGCCCTTGCGCTACTAGCAGCATACAGAGGCAGGGAGTCGCTAGTGCAAGCAGAGGCAGCCAAAAGTTGCAATTGATTCCTGCGGAATTCTTAGTTCCTGTAAACAGGGAGCCTCGGCGCACCAGACGAGCATACGAAAAATTCCCAAGGCGGTGCGGATGTACGAAACGCCACCCTGCCCCTCGGCCAAGTATCCAATTTGTTCCC
>CAWBSS010000010.1:0-228067 GCA_963791515.1 uncultured Acidobacteriaceae bacterium
AAAACGTCGCGTGCCTTTGGCGATACCACCAAAAACTTCCTTTCCATGGAACGTTGCGACCTTGGCCCCCAACGGTTAGGCGCTGTCCAGAAATCCTGCCTTGAATAGAGGCCGGCCGGCGAGGGCGGTGTATGAAGCGTACGCAGTCAGGACGAGTACGCTTGCGATCGCGAAAAGCGAGCTGCCCGCGTACCAAGTGGAGAAATCCGCGGTGACTGGAAAGGTACGCAGAATCTGGAAAACGAAAAACCCGGCCATGAGCGCCAGTATTCCGAATCGGATCAGGATAAATACGAGAAGCGCCGAAATGAGAGCGGCGTTCACAGAGCTCAGGAGACTTGCCTGGACGGATGAATCGATAGCGGTATCGAGGATGGTCAGGACACCAATGAAAACCACCGCCGCAAGCCACAGCCGCCGGAATATCGCGCGCACAAGGAAAAAGAATAAGAGGAAAACCAGTGCCGAAAACATCGCGAATGCCAGGCGCTCATTGAGGACAAAGACCATGCGACGGGCGTCGAGCATGGAGTCCAAACGCAGCCCAGAGGTCGAGACGGCTCCGGATTGCTCCCGCAGCAGGCGAAAGACGAAGGCCAAAGTGAACATTCCAACCCCGCTAGCGACGCCGATCAGCAGATGTCCTCCCACCAGCGGATCGCGAACTCGCCCGCCGAGTAAGCGGCTCCAGGTAATCATGATCTGGGGCCAGCGCCGCCTGACATACGGCTCGAGCGCGATGTAGAAAATCCAAACATTACCTGCACCAGTCAAAGCCAGGCTTAGTCCTTCGAAGAAGCTTCTGAATTCATGGGGCGTCGGGACGTGGCTCGCGGCGCAAAGCCAGCTGATCATTCCGAAAAACAGACCAACGGCGGCCAGACGCGATGCGCCGCGAGTGTCCCCTCGCCCGAGGCGGATATTGCGCCACGCCAGGAACACCGCCATGATCAGAATGCCGAACATGAAACGTCGTCCCGAAGACATCCCCGGCAGTCCACCGCTGCTGAGGCGGCATCCTTTCGGGCTTTGACCACGGGCCAATCGATCTGAAATTCACCGGCCTTCCGCGCCAGGATGCGGCCTCGATTCGCAACGGCACCTCCGGTGCGTGCGCGTATGAGCCGGTCCACGCCGCCCGGGCGTCGAAGCTCACCAAAGGTATCCAGTGTGGCTCGGCAGGCGTGAAGCGGGTCATGTCGAGGCCGGCCGCGGTCAGTAGCGCACTCCAATCGGCTGGCCGCTGCGGGACCGGCGTCTCTTCCACCTGCGGAGGGACGGCGCTGAAGTCGATCAGCCGGCCCTGCGCATCCAGATTCAAGTTGACCATTCCGGAGTGAGTCGGCGGCGGATTGCCGGGGGAAACCGTGGAAACTCCGTCGTCGGGGTTGTCCGTCGGGGCCGCTTCCAGGTATTGCGGGCTCTGGCGATACCAGAAATAGATCAGGGGCGGCTGCCCTTTCGCCAGTTGCGCCCGATAGGTGGCGGGCTTCTCCTGCTTCTCCGCGTAGCTCTGGTATTCGGTGGCGTAACGAAAACCGTAGGCGCGGTCGGTGGGCGGCGTCGGTGTACCCGAGGCTCTGGATCACATCCTGCGCCTTCTGCTCCAGAACCGCCGGCGACTTCGGGAACGGAGTCTTCGTGAGCAAATTCGTCTTGCCGCCCAACACGGCCGCGGCAACCAGTCCGGCGAGGATCCATGCCACGCAGATGCCGATGGTCCGCACCGGGATGCTGATCCGTGTCACCGGCCGCCGCCACCATCTCGGGCGACGGCGTCTCTCCAGCCGCCAAGCGCCGCGGCCAGCGGGTCCCCTCCCGGAAGCGCGGCGGATACGGCGAGCGCGGAGGCGGGCCGTTTGGCGGGATCCTCGGCCAGGCAGCGGCGGATCACGCGATCCACCTCGGGGGCCAGGTCCGGGTGGCTCGAATCCCCGGAGAAGCGGCTGCCGGTAAAGACCTCGTGCAAGACCACGCCCAGCGCATAGATGTCGCTGCGCGCCGTTACCTCCCGGCCGGATCGCTGCTCCGGCGCCATGTAGGCGGGTGTTCCGCTGCGGATGTCCTTTACTTCGCCGGCCACCCCCGCCAGGCCGAAGTCGGTGATGCGCAACTGGCCTTGCCCGTCGAGCATGATGTTGCCCGGCTTCAGATCGCGGTGCACCACGCCTTTGTCGTGCGCGGCGGCCAGGCCGGCGCAGAGTTGGCGCGCGATTTCCAGCGCCTTGTCCTGCGGCAGCCGCCCGATGCGCCGCAGCAGCGAGGCCAGATCCTCGCCGTCGACGTATTCCATCGACAGATAGGTCGAGCCCTCGGCTTCGCCGATGTCGTACACGCGGCAGACGTTGGGATGTGAGATCTGCCGCGCGATGCGCACTTCGTTGCGGAACCGCGCGAGCGTGGCCTCATGCGACGTCCATTGGGCGGGAAGGAACTTGAGGGCCACCGTCTGGCCCAGCAGCAGATCGTTGGCGCGGTAGACCTCGCCCATGCCGCCGCGGCCCAGCAGACTCACTACCCGGTAGCGTTGCGCCAGCAAGGTTCCGGGCGGGAAGCGGCCCTCGTCCATGCTCTTGGAAGAAGAAGGAGTGGAACTGCGCGGCTGGTGTACGGTCTCGGTGGCAGCGCTTCGAGCGCCGTCCAGCGGCAGCGCCGCATTTACTGCAGAACTCGCTGTCCTGCGGCGGAACGGTCGAGCATGACGGACAAAGCCTCACTGGCTCTCCTTTCGCGCGCAGCTAGTATTTTAGCGGCGGATTGCTCTAGCGATTGTACACCGGAACCCCTTTCCGGGCGGGCTGAATGGCACGGCGTTAGGGAGTGGGTGGTCGGCCATCCGGAAGTTAGACGCCTGCTGTTTGTCAGCCGACCGCACGGAGGCAACCCTGATTCTCCCGAGATACGGCGTTCGACGAAGTTTGCCAATGGGCATCCCGGTCTTGGCGCCGCACATAGTTGGCACAGCGTTCCCCGCGGCGCCCTAGGGCTTATCGTTATGCCCCTTGTACGCCATCTCGATCAGTTGCCGCAGCACGTCGCCCCGCTTTTCCAGGTCCTGGGCGCCGAGCCGAATGCCCTATGATTTTGGGAGTGAGCCTGGTTGGCATGTGCAAGTGTTTCGTAACCGTCCAGGCTAAGGCATTCTGGAAATGCGGCCCGTACTCCGCAAAATGCGAATCCGTACCACGTGGCGAACTTGCCTCGCGAAGTTGCCACTCTGGTCCGCGCCGCCCGAGCCCCCCATCAAGACCACCTTCTCATAGAGGCCGTTTGCAAGTAGCGCGGCGGCCTCTTACCCCAAATCAGAAGTCCCGCGAAGGCCTTCGCCACCCTGTGGTACTCCGCGCGCGCTCTTCGGCTTCGACCCTCGGTGTAACTGCGCATTGCCGCCCGTGCGCGTAGTTGCTCTGGCTCGTCGGCACTACTTGCGATCGTCACTAACGTATCGGCCAATTCGTCGTTGATGACCGTAAAATCGCCCGCCAGTTCGGCGGCGACCAGGCGGTCGGATTCTTTGGATCGCGGATCAGTCAGAATCCTCCAAAATGTTCTCCCGGCATCTCCTGGCCAGTCCCATGGGGGTGTGTCGTGCAGAGTTTTAAGGTCCATATGCGCTCCCTCACGATTGCGTTCAATTCCGCAATTTCCGCTGCCAAGCCCAACCACCTCTTTGGCAATTATCGTGTGTCCAGGCACATCGGCGCTACCTGCCGGCATCTTGGGCTTGCTTAACACCGACGAAACGGAAGGATTTGCTCATTTTTCCAGGTCGACCGACACCCCGGAATTGTTCGTCCACAATCCGGGTTGTCTCTGAGGTTGATCGCGGATCCATCGAAGGTCCCGCACGGGCTGACGATAGCGATTACCCAAGAGGGTGAAGGCTTTCGATATCGAGCGAATCCTTCAGAAACCTATCACGCCAGATAGATTGATTTCACAAAGAGCTAGCATGCGATTCCTCTTGCTACGACCTGAGTCCAGACGGAAAGCCCGAACTGAGCGGGTTGGAATGTCGGTCTCATGCGGACTTACTGCACCGGATTTTGCACCGACTTCCTGTATCCGGCGCCTACGGGGGCTTCCTGGCCGCTATTCTGCGGTTCAATGGAAGTGATTGAGGTGAAAGGAAGAATGCTCGTTAGAAGAAGTTTATAAAGAAGCAGCAAACCAACGAGCATCGATGGTGTGTCTGCCAGTTCCACCACTTCCGCACAGATATGAACCGCTGCTGCCAAACAGCATTTCATTATAGCAAAGCAGCGAAGTCGAACGGATGCCGGCGCTACCATTGCCCCCAAACGTAACTAGGCCGGTCAGCGTTTGCGGACCGGCCTTTTTAGCGTTACCGCGATGATTGCGACCGTTTAGTCGCCCGACGGCAACAGCATCTCCTCTGGACCCAAGTCAATGTTGACTGGCATCTGCGGACAGTTGCCGAGAATGGGCTGGCAAGCAGCATCGGGACCGCGTTCCGGCCGTGTCAGCGATTTCTTTTCCATGAACTGTTCCGCTTCGGTGGACCCAGCCAACGCCGTCGTCGACGCCAGACCGCCGCTGATCACCTGCTGTACCTGGTCAAAGTATCCCGTTCCCACAAAGCGCTGGTGCTTCACCGCCTCGTATCCATATTGAGTCTCGCGGCTGAATTCCTTTTCCTGCAGACGCGAATAGGCCGTCATCCCAGCGAGCTTGTATCCCCGCGCCAGCTCGAACATGCTGAGATTCAGCGCGTGGAAGCCCGCCAGCGTCACGAACTGGAACTTGTATCCCATGCGCGCCAGTTCCGGTTGGAAATGCGCGATGGTCGCTTCGTCCAGATTCTTACGCCAGTTGAAGCTCGGCGAGCAATTGTAGGCCAGCGCCTTCCCCGGGTACTGCGCGTGAATGGCTTCGGCGAAGCGCCGCGCCTCTTCCAGATCCGGATGTGAAGTTTCGCACCAGATCAGGTCGGCATAAGGCGCGTAGGCCAAGCCGCGGGCGATGGCCGACTCGATTCCGCCACGAATGCGGAAGAAGCCTTCCGACGTGCGCTCGCCCGTGCAGAACTCACGGTCGCGTGCATCAATATCGCTGGTCAGCAAATGCGCGCTGTCGGCGTCGGTGCGGGCCATGATCAGCGTAGGCACGCCCATGACGTCTGCCGCCAACCGCGCCGCCACCAGCTTTTGAATCGCCTCGGTCGTGGAAACCAGAACCTTCCCGCCGAGATGCCCGCACTTCTTCGCGGACGACAACTGATCTTCGAAGTGAACGCACGCGGCACCAGCCTCGATCATGCCCTTCATCAGTTCGAAAGCATTCAGCGTGCCGCCGAATCCCGCCTCGGCGTCGGCGACCAGCGGCGCAAACCAAGTCTGTCCCGGAGCCACTTTCCCCTCCGCGTGATGCACCTGGTCCGCGCGCTGCAGCGCATTGTTGATGCGCCGGCAAAGATTCGGAACGCTGTCCGCCGGATACAAACTCTGGTCGGGATACATCGTGCCCGCATTATTGGCGTCGGCCGCGACCTGCCACCCGCTGACATAGATCGCTTTCAGCCCAGCCTGCACCTGCTGCACCGCCTGGTTGCCGCTCATCGCGCCCAGCGCATTGATGTAAGGGTCAGTCTGCAGAAGATCCCACAGGCGCTCGGCGCCCATGCGCGCGAGGGTGTGCTCGATGTGGATCGAGCCCCGCAAACGCAATACATCTTCCGCTGTGTACGGACGCTCGACGCCGTTCCAGCGCGAATTGGCCGCCCAATCCTGGTTGATCGCCTCTTGGGCGAGAGCATATTGCGCGACGCGCTCCTGGTCACTCAATGCGTGCTCGATCTGTTGTGAGGTTGAGGGTTGCGCGCTGTGTCCGTTTCCGTTGGCCGACATGTACATTTCTCTCCTGAAAAAATTGGTCCGATGCTGCGTGGCTGCTTAAGCCGGGTTGAATTCTCCATTGACGATCATGGCCTCGCTGATTTCGCGAGCGCGGCGGAAGCGGTCCGCCTCTTCCGGATCTGCGTTCGCGGGGAGACCGCCCAGCAAGCGCTCGAGTTCTTCATCGAACAGCCGGGTGATGAATTCCGGCGTGTGCTTCACCGGCTGGCTCTGCTCATCCTGCACGTGGACCAGATCGCGGTGCAGCACCCGCTGCGCAATCATCAGGCGATAGATGCGGTCCGTCGCCAGGTCTTCCATGTAGCCGTCGAGCAGGCTGGCGCCTCTGCCGCTGAGCACGCCGTGCCGGTAGCGAATCACCGTGCGCACCGCCGCCCGCGTGCCGTTCACCGTGCGCGCGCCCACTCCTACCGGCTGCGGCCGCAGGTCAGGATAGCGACTCGCATTTGTTGGCCGTGCCTGTAGCTGGTTGGGGTAAGGGAACTGCGCTACTGCGATTGCGTTCTGATCGGGATGTCCGGTCCAGGCGCCATCCATCAGGCAATCGGCTTCGTTCTTCTTGTCTTTCTCCAGGACGGCGAGAGCGCGGGCATTTAACTCCGCATCTTCGCGGCTGGGATACAGCGCGGTCATCCCTCCAATCGCAAGAATGCCGCGGTGGTGGCAAATCTCAGGCATCAGTTCCCGGAGGTTCTGGAAGAAGGCTACGTTATGCGGAATCGTGTTGCGGTCCGGCAGAACCCAGTCGGGATCGTCGAGATTGAAGTGAATCAGGCTGGCCATGTAATCCCAGCGCCCAAGATTCAGTCCGATGATGTGATCGCGCAGGTGGTAGGCGAATTCTTCCATCTGAAACGCCAGCGGGTGCGACTCCACCAGTGCCATGCACTTGATGTAGTTGTGCGGCAGGCCGCGCCACTGCGCCAGCGCCTGGAACAGGTCGCGCCACCACAGCGCTTCCTCCGCCGACTCTGATTTCGGAATGTAGATGCACAGCGGATGCTTCAACTCCTCGGGATTCATCCCATAAAAGATCCGGGCCACATCGAACAGCGATGCGGAAACCAGTTCATCCGGAATCAACCCGGCCTGGTTCAGGTGCAATCCGCGTGGGCGCGTGAAGATCACGGTGCCGTTTTGCTGAATGGTTACGGTCCGATCGCGTTTCTTGTCGTAATAGCTCAATTCGCCGCGCAGGCAGGCCAAAATGTTGGCTACGCCCATTTCGTGATGCGACCACTCGTTGACGCAGGAATCTTCCAGGTCGAGCATCACGCCGGGCGCGCCGGAGTTCAGCATCTTCACGCAAAGTTCGGCATCGTCGGCCGGTCCGGTCATCTGGTTGCGCTGGTCGCGGCACCATTCCGGCAGCGTGATCCGCCAGCCGTTGCGTACCGTGTCAGACGGGAACTGATGCTTCGGCTTGTCGCCCTCGAGTGACCTTTGCAGCACCTCGACCCGCTTGAGTGCCAGTGCCTGCTGGCGCCGAGTAAAAGTCCGGTGGAGGGGAAGAAAAAATTCCATAAAGCCGGCAGAAAGATCGCGGGCAGGATCGAATCCGGGCGGTGTGCTGCTGACCGGGTTGAGCAGTTCCGTTTCCGTTGTAGCTACTGCAGTTGGGGTCATAAGCGCGGGTTCCCTCTATCTTTTAAGTGTTCAATATACCGAACAGTAATTCGTTATACTGGCGGATCGTACGATGGCCATCGGCTGCGGTCAAGCCTGTTGTGCAAGATATAGAACATACATTCATTTTGTTGGCCGACTAAGGTTTTGCTACCATATCGATTTGGCGATGAATTCCAAAGACGAATCTCCGTCCGTGGCGGTCGAGCGTGCTCTCGCTATGCTGGAGGCGGTGGCCCACGAGCCTGAAGGCCTGAGCAACGCCGAGATCAGCCGCAAACTTCAGATTCCAAAGAGTTCCGCCAGCTACATCCTGCGCACGCTCGAAACCCAGGGCTACCTGAATCGAGATGCGGCCAGCGGCAGATACCGCGTTGGACTGAAGATCCTGAGCCTCAGCCGGGGTGCACTGAGCGGAATTGATGTGCGCGAAGTCGCGTTGCCCATCATGCGCCACCTGGTGGAGAAGACCAGCCTTACCTGCCACTTGGCGATTCTGGATGGGCCCGAGGCTGTCTATATCGAAAAAGTCGAACCGCCGGGCTTCATCCGCATGGACACTTGGGTCGGCCGCCGCATGCGTGTTCATGCCACCAGCGTGGGCAAGGCGCTGGTAGCCTATATTCCACAGGAGCGGCTGGAAAAGATTGTTTCGGAGCGCGCCATGGAGAAGCGCACTCCGAAAACCATCACCACCCTGCCGCGTCTGCTGAAGGAACTGGAAAAAGTGCGCACCCAGGGCTACGCCGTCGACGATGAAGAAAACAATCTAGGAGCCCGATGTGTGGGCGCCCCGGTGTTCAACCAGCAAGGCGCGATCGAAGCTAGCGTCGGTCTAAGCGGAACCATTGGCCAGGTCAACGCGCAAACCATGCCGCGCATTGTCGAAGCCTTGAAAGATGCGGCGCGACATATCTCCATGCAGTTGGGCTATCGCGCTCCGCACCGGCGAGTCGGCGCTTAGCAGTCTCCGCCTTCAGGCGATTTTCCGCATGAGCAACGATGATGCCATCCGCGAGATCATTCATCATTACGACGACGCCGAAGAGTCTTCCCGGCTTCGCACCGGATGGTTTCAACTCGAACAGGCTCGAACGCAGGAACTGATTCTCCGCCACCTGCCGCCTTCTCCAGCCACCATCATCGATGCCGGCGGAGGCGCGGGAGCCTATGCTTGCTGGCTCGCGGCCCTCGGCTATCGAGTGCTTCTGATCGATCCTGTGCCCAAACATGTGGAGCAGGCGCGGGCGGCATCCTCTCAGCAGCCCGAACAACCGCTGGCCTCGGCGGAAGTTGGAGATGCGCGCCACCTGCCCCAGGACAACGCTACCGCGGATGCGGTTCTGCTCCTGGGTCCGCTCTATCATCTCGTCGAAAGGGAAGACCGGCTCGCCTGCCTGCGCGAAGCCCGCCGCGTTCTCCGCCCGGGAGGCCTGGTGTGGGGTGCGGGCATCAGCCATTTCGCATCATTGTTCGATTCGCTCTCGAGTGGATTCTTCGACGACCCCGGGTTCGCCCCGATCCTGGCGCGCGATCTGGAAGAAGGTCAGCACCGCAACTCCACCAGTAATCCCATCTACTTCACCGACGCTTTCTTTCATCGCCCAGAAGAACTCTCGCACGAGTTTCTGAGCGCCGGGTTTCAAGTGCTGGAGTTGGTAGCCATCGAAGGCCCGGGCTGGCTGGCCCGCGACTTTGAACGCCTGTGGGACAATCCACAGCAACGCGAACGCCTGCTGGCCGCGGTACGCAAGATCGAGAGCGAACCGTCCGTGCTGGGCGCAAGTTCGCACATGATGGCCATCGCACGAAAATAGACGCAGCTACATCCGCACTTGCGTTTTCTTGGCCCCAAAAGCCGCCGTCTAAGCCGCGACTACCACGGGTCCGCCGTGGGTCAGGTGAGCGACCAGCGGGTTCACCAGCCGCACCATGTCGTCCCAGTTCATGCGAACCAGTTCGCGATGCGTGCCCGCGCTGAAGGTGAACTCTTCGTTTTGCGCGAGGCTCGCGTCCGCATACACCGACATGTCGTAGAGATTCCCAAACGGAGGCATCGCGCCCGTCTCGCAATCGGGAAAGGCGTCTTTGAACTCGCGCTCCGAAGCGATCTCAACCCTCTGGGCGCCCGTCAGGGCTCTCAGTCGATCGAGGTCAAGGTGCAACGATGCCGGAACGACCGCCATCGCCAGGATGCCATCAATTTTGACAATCACCGTCTTTGCCAGTTTCTTGCCCGACACATGCGTCAGAGCGGCAATTCCCTGAGCGGTGTAGGCAACGGAATGTGTAATGACCAGGTATTTGATGTGGTGAGAGTCGAGAAACTTGCGAAGCTTCGACAGCGGCATAAGACCTCCTCGCTGCGTGGAAAGAACAACGTTGAGGGGACCACTTACAGGGCTCTATGATTGGAAATGGTAGGCCGATATCGCCTCGTCTGGCGGTGACTGGGATCACTGCACTTCTCCTCGAGATGATGCTGCGTCCCTTTCGCGCTACAGTGATCTGAATCACGGCACATCGAGGAAACAGCGAGGAGAATTCAAGGTGCGGAACTACGAGCCGCCTATCTGCCTCATTGACAACTGCTCGCTTCGCCGGCGCCTGCCCCTTCTTGCAAGAGGCTGAGTGATCCCTTTCACCGGCACCACGCGAAAGAGGGATTTATGAAATCCAAGAAAACATTGCGCCCGAAAGCCGGATCCGGGGCTACGCTTCTGCAGCCTTCTGAACCAGAAGCTTTGCAGTGGGACATGCAACAGATCCAATTGGCAGTTGCCCGCAGAGCCTACGAACTGTTCGACACGCGCGACCGCGAACACGGCCACGATTGGGAAGACTGGTTTCAGGCGGAGTCGGAATTGCTGCGTCCCGTGTCCATCGCGGTTTCCGAGTCCGCGGATCGCTTCAGCATTCGCGCCAATGTTCTGGGTTTCGGGTCTAACGAACTCAAAGTCAGCATCGAGCCGAAGCGAATCTCCATTTTGGGAAGAAAAGAGATGAGCGGTGCGCCTGAGGCGGAAGCGCCCCCCGCCGATTTTTATCCCGACCTGGTCTTGCAGATGATCGATGTTTCTTCGGAAGTCGATCCCGATGGCGCGGTGGTTGAACTGCAGTCCGGGATCCTGAAGTTTGAACTGCCCAAAGTTACGATGGCGGCACGGAACGCCGTCGCAGCAAGGAAGGCCTAAGCTCGCGGCTTCGTTGCAGAAAGCCGATGAAGGGAGAATCTCGATGCGAATTCCACAGATCGTGATGGGCGTCGGATTGGTAGTTCTGGTCGTGCTGCTGCTCAGTCCGCAACGGCATCCCCCCGCCTACGACACGGTCGCGGAGGTGACGCTGCACGGCGTGGTGGAAGACGTAAGAAATTTCTACTGCCCGGTCAGCGGAGACGAAGGAACCCACCTGACGCTGGCGGCCGAAAATGGCATGGTGGAAGTCCATGTGGCCCCCAGCCGGTTCCTTCTCGGTAAGCACTGGCAGTTCTTCCGAGGGGACCAAGTCGAGGTGATCGGTTCCCGCATTATCTACCGGGGCCACGAAGCGCTAATCGCACGCACGATCATTCGCGGAACTCAGACGGTGGCACTCCGAAAGACAGACGGAAAACCGTTGTGGGTTGAATAGCGCCACGACGGATCGCGCAACTTGAAAAGGGGACGGGCTCCGCAGGGAACCCGCGTCCTCATGATCTCAGTACTTCACGATCGCCGCGAACGACTTGGGATCGAGCGACGCTCCGCCTATCAGCGCGCCATCAATGTCCTCCTGCGACATGAGCGCTGAGGCGTTTTCCGGTTTTACCGATCCGCCGTAAAGAATGCGCAGCTTTCCGGCGAACTCTTCACCGAAAATCTCGGCCGCTTCGCCACGGATCACCGCATGGGCCTCGGCGGCCAGTTCCGGAGTCGCTGTCCTCCCCGTGCCGATCGCCCACACCGGCTCATAGGCGACCACGAGCTTTGCCGCCTTCTTCGCGGAGACTGCGTGGAATGCCCGCACGCACTGGCGGCGGAGAACGTCATCGGTCAGTCCGGCCTCGCGCTCTTGCAGTACTTCGCCCACACAGCAAATCGGGGTGAGCCCCGCTTCCAACGCGGTTTTCAGGCGAAGATTTACTGTGTCGTCGGTCTCGCCAAAGTACTGCCGCCGTTCCGAATGGCCAATGATCACGTGCGTCACTCCCAGCGCGAGCAACTGCGCCGCGGAAGTCTCGCCCGTGAACGCACCTTCTTCCTTCCAATGCACGTTCTGTCCGCCGATCGCGACGTTCGATCCCTTGGCCGCCTCAAGCGCCGCGGGCAGGTCCAGAAACGGCGGGCACACCACGATTTCGTCGCGTGTCTGTCCGGAGACGAGTGGCAAAAAGTCGCGAAAGAAGTCACGAGTCTGGTCAGGAGTCTTGTACATCTTCCAATTAGCCGCCATTACTTTTGTTCTCATGAATGAGCCTTTTCAATTCTGAATGGGGAAGTGGCATTCGAACGATGAAGTTTTTCGGCAGCGCGTTGGTACGCGCGCACAGTTGAGACATCGAAAAGCACGAAGCGGCATTTCGTCACGTGCTTTGCAGACACGAGAGCCTCGATCGTGGCAGCAATCGCGGTCGGCGCCGCGCTGGTTACAGGGTATCCATACGCGCCCGTCGAGATCGCAGGAAATGCCAGGGAAGTGAGACCGTGCTCGTCGGCAAGGCGAACCGATTCGCGGTGACAGCTTGCCAACGTCTCAGCTTCCCCACGTTCTCCCCCGCGATAGATTGGACCGACTGTGTGAATTACGTGCTTTGCGGCTAGGTGGCCGCCTGTGGTGATGACCGCTTTCCCAGCCGGCAGCGTTCCAATCTTGCCCACGATTTCGCGGCATTCGGCAAGGATGGCCGGGCCTCCCGCGCGATGTATTGCACCGTCGACTCCGCCACCGCCCAGAAGCGATGAATTCGCTGCATTCACAATCGCGTCGGTGGTTTCTTCTGTGATGTCGGCCGGTCCGTGGATCTCGACCGCTTTGCCGTGGTCGAGCAGAAAGCGAACTGTGAAGGTTTGCACGCCAATGTCCTGAGCGGTCACTTTTTGTTCGTCAGGGCCTCGACTCCCGGCAACTTCTTTCCTTCCAGGAATTCGAGCGACGCGCCGCCTCCAGTGGAGATGTGCGTGATCTTATCGGCCACATTGGCTGCGTGCACGGCCGCGACCGAGTCGCCGCCGCCTACAATCGAAATGGCGCCGGCATTCTCCGCCACCGCTTGTGCGATCTTGAATGTCCCTCGCGAGAATCCCGGAACCTCAAACACTCCCATCGGCCCGTTCCACACAATCGTCCGCGCCCGCGAAATCTCCTCAGAGAACAATTCAATCGTCTTCGGTCCAATGTCGAGCGCCATCTTGTCGGCCGGAATGGGCTGGCCTTCACCGATCTGCTGCACCACGGCATTGGCTTCCGGTTTCATCGCCACCACGTGATCGACGGGCAACAGAAATCTCAGATTTCGCTTCTTCGCTTCGGCTAGTAATTGTTTGGCCAGTTCGACTTTGTCAGCTTCCAGCAGCGACTTGCCGATCTCGTGTCCTTGCGCCTTGAGGAATGTATAGGCCATTCCTCCGCCGATGATCAGCGAATTCACTTTGTTCATCAGATTCCGGATCACGCCGATCTTGTCGCCGACTTTCGCGCCTCCAAGAATCGCGACGAACGGTTCCTCCGGATGCTCGAGCGCCTTGCCCAGATACTTCAGTTCCTTTTCCATGAGCAACCCGGCGGCGGACTGCTTCATGAACTTGGTCATCCCCACGGTCGATGCATGCGCACGATGCGCCGTACCGAACGCGTCGTTGACGTAGTACTCCGCCAGGTTCGCTAGTTGCCGGGCGAACTTCTCATCGTTCGCTTCTTCTTCAGCGTGAAATCGCAGGTTCTCGAGCAGGAGCGTCTGGCCCTTTTCCAGTTGAGTTGCGACCTCTTCAGCCTCAGGCCCAACACACTCGGGACAGAAGCCCACGTTTTCGCCGCGTGCCAGTTCCTTGTCGAGCATCATGCGCAGCCGTTCGGCCACAGGTTTCAGACTCATCTTCGGATTAGGCTTGCCTTTCGGCCGGCCCAAATGCGATGCCAGGATCAGGCGCGCTCCGTGGCGCAGGGCGTACTCGATGGTGGGTAGCGTTTCGCGGATGCGGGTGTCGTCCATTACGCGCCCGTCCTCCAGCGGCACGTTGAAATCGACGCGCATGAATATTCGATTGCCATTGAGCGGAAGATCACGAATGGAAAGCTTGGACATGGCTGGTCGTCCTTCTTGCAGGCGAAATTGAGAAGTAGCGGGTGCCCTATCCTAACGTCGCGTTTTTTGCGACGTTAGGATAGGTTCCGCCATTTTACAGGCCCTTGCCGGCTATGTAGTTGATCAGGTCGCGGACGCGGCAGGAGTATCCCCACTCGTTGTCGTACCAGGAGATGACCTTGACGCAATTGCCGCCCACCACCAGTGTCATGGGCGCGTCCACGATCGAAGAGCGTGGGTCGCCTTTGAAGTCGGATGACACCAGTTCATGCTCTTCGTAGCCCAGATAGCCCTTCAACGGCCCGGACTCCGATGCCTTCTTTAGCACCGCATTTACTTCTTCTTTCGTCGTCTTCTTTTCCACCCAGACGACCAGATCGACCACGGAAACGTTGGGCGTGGGCACGCGCATGGAGAATCCGTCGAGTTTGCCAGCCAGTTCCGGAACCACCAGTTTCAGCGCCTTGGCTGCCCCGGTCGTGGTCGGAATCATCGAAAGTGCGGCCGCGCGCGCGCGCCGCAGATCCTTGTGCGGGAAGTCGAGGATCACCTGGTCGTTGGTGTAGGAGTGAATGGTCGTCATGGTGCCGCTGACGATCTTGAACTCGTCATTCAGAACTTTCGCCACCGGCGCCAGGCAGTTTGTAGTGCAAGAGGCGTTCGAAATGATGTGATGCTTCGCTCCATCATATTTCTCGTGGTTTACGCCCAGCACCAGCGTGACGTCCTCGTTTTTCGCCGGAGCCGAGATGATGACTTTCTTCACTGGCCCGCGCAAGTGCTTCTTGGCGTCGTTGGCATCGGTGAAGCGGCCCGTCGACTCGATCACGACCTGCGCCCCCACGGAGTCCCAAGGCAGCGCGCCAGGATCCTTTTCTTTGAATACCTTGATGGTCTTGCCGTCCACCGTAATGCTGTCGCTGCCGGCCGAAACTTGGTTCGGAAGGTTGCCCAGAACCGAGTCGTACTTCAGAAGATGGGCCAGGGTTTTGGGATCCGTCAGGTCGTTGACCGCGACGAAATCCAAGTTTGAATCTTTGAGCGAAGCGCGTAGTACGTTGCGGCCAATTCTTCCGAAGCCATTGATGCCAACTTTGATTGCCATGTTTCCTCCGTAGATTTATGAAGGCGCGATCCGGTTTGGTTGACGATTGAGTTGTAAACCAATGATGTTAGCAGGGAAGGGGAATCGGCGTAAATGACGGCGGTTCCTTTTCGCGCCCCCACAGTCCGATCACGGAATCGCGTGCGCCCGGTCACTGACTTCGCGCCGGCATACCTTCGACTTCGCTCAGGGCAGGCTCGGCTGGCTGTCATGCGGGCGACTCGCCCGCACACCGGCACTGAAACTTAGGCTGGATTTGGCCGATAGCCGCGCAACCTTCGATTGAGCCAAATCGCCTGGAATTTTAAGGGTTGCAATTCGTCATTTGACGCGTCGACCGATCAATGGGCGCTATCGTGCTTACAACAGTTGCCCTCGCGATTTGTTTCCCGGAATGCCGAATGCTGGATGCTGGATCTAGCTTGGCAGGTGCTTGTCTTCGGCAAAGGACCAAAGCTATCATTACTTGAGTTTGAACAACTCTCCGCTTCTTCTGAAGCATGTTCCGCGAGGTGCCCATGTCTCGCCCTTCATTCTTTCTTTGGATTAGTCTGCTGGCGCTAGTCGCCGGCATCGGACTGGCCTGTGGCAGCGGCAGCTACAAGATTCAATCAATTACAGTGAGCCCCGCGACTGCAGACGCTCAAAACTATCCAAACGGCCAAGTGCCATTCGTCGCGACAGGCTATTACAACCCGGCACCAGCGACGGTGACTCCCCTGCAAGCGAATTGGGGAGCAGCCTTGGGTAGCCTTCCTGCGGATGGAGTTGTTGCTGTAGATTCGAACGGTATGGCCCAATGCACTCCCGGCGCATCCGGCACCTATACCATTGGCGCTTGGATAAACCTGCCCGTGAAAGGTACGCCTCCGTGTCCTTCATTCGCTTTCGGGGCGGCTTCTTGCAATTACGTTCTCGGCACGGCAAAACTGACCTGCCCGTGACGGTCGACGCTCAACGCTCAACAGAGCAATTACCCGCGCCATCCTTATAGTTGGTGAAAAAGTGCGCCGTGAAAGGCGCTGGACTTCAGCGGGTGTGACTCCCGCCCGGGAACTGGTTCGCTCCACCCGGTAGCAATCGAAACGGCAGCGGAGGCAACGAAGCTGTCGGAGCTTTCGATGGAAAGGGTCGTTTAGCGACTCCGCGAGCGTGCAGGCCATAACATGAGTGAACGCTGAGCAGGCCCCGAAAAAACAATTGCAGGAGCCGACCTGACTTTTTCACAGGGAAGGCCGCAGTCGATGGAGAGACACGAGCGAACATGCTCCATGGAACCTGCCGGGGTAATGGCGATGGCATGTACGCATAGGAGACCAGACGCAACACGGGAAACCCCAGCGGTGATCGCAGTCGGGATCAACTGGCAACTCGCGAGAGACAGGCCGGGCCGTGTGGGGTGGCGGAGAGGCTCGCAGTACCGAGGAAGCCGGGTAACTCCGGTGGAGGGAAGGGGCCTCAGTTAAAGACGGACGCAAGAAGCAACGAAGGACATGAGGGATCGAGTAGCCGGACCCCATTGCTGGGACCCGGCCCTCTAAGAACCGGACGTGACAGTTTCCCGTCATCCGGCTCAAGCACTTCGAACGCCTCGGTGAGGGAGACGCGGTTTGGATACAGAAAGACGCAGGCGGTGGACCCTGTCATGGCACTCGGGATGAAGTAAGACGCGGTTCTCGACACTGGTCGAACCACCCATGACGCGGGGGACGCAGGAGTGCAAGCGCCATCCCGTGATGCGAGTGATTTTGGTCTTGCATGCCAGACAGAGACCACGTTGTTCATGCCAGAGATAGCGAAGAATACGAGAGCCTCGAAACGTGTCCCGCATGTGCTCCGCTTCGCGTTTCTCGAAGTAGGTTTCGCAGGCAGGATCGTAGGGGTTCGCGTCGCTTTTAACCTTGACATGTCGTTGGATGGGGGTACGGGCAGCTAATAGCAACCGGACTTTAGAGGGCTGCCCCTGGTGATCGTACCTTTCCCCGACGAAGAACCAATCCCTGTCCCGACGCCGCTCAAAGTATTTTTCTTTGATCCAGCGCGGGTTTTTGTTTCGGTGCCGTCGTCGTGCCCATTGCCACAGACGAGAGAAGATAGCGTGATCCACGCGGGTGAACGTGCGTTTGCTCACCACGTGCCGATGATAGTTGGCCCAACCTCGTATCTTGGGGTTGAGTTCCTCGATCAGAGCGGCGGCAGAAGAGCCCAGCGCGGCTTTGATTGTCCTTCGGACGCCTTCCAGGAAGGTCTTGACGTTCTTCTTGGAGGGTTTGATGAGCAGTTTCCCGTTAGGGTATCTGCGCACGTTTTGTCCCAGAAAATCAAAGCCCTTTTCCACGTGCGTGATGACTGTCTTCGTTTGGGAAAGCTCAAGTCCCCGTTTTTGCAGAAATTGCTCGACGAGGGGTTTGATTTCCCTTTCCAGTAGCTCTTTCGATTTACTGGTGATGATGAAGTCGTCCGCATAACGGATGAAATTCAGGGAGGGAAGTTTATCTCCCAGCGACTTGAGGCGAGTTCTACTTGGGTATTTTTCTCTGAGCACTCGCTCCAAGCCGTCCAGCGCACGGTTGGCGAGCGCTGCGGAAATAATTCCCCCCTGGGGCGTTCCTTCCGTCGTTTCGTGAAGGACGTGTTTCTCCATATACCCGGCTTTCAACCACTTTTGGAGGATGGCCCGGTCCATGGGAACGTGAGCCAAGAGCCAATCGTGGGAGATCTCATCGAAGCAGCTTTTGATATCGCCTTCTAGAATCCACTGCGTGGTTGCGACCCTCAGTGCATTGAAGCATTGTTGGATCGCGTCCGCACAGGATCGTTGCTGACGAAACCCGTACGAGTTTTTGTCAGCAGTGGTTTCCACCACGGGATCCAGTGCGAGCAAGTGGAGGGCTTGCATCGCTCTGTCCTTCATGGTGGGGATTCCGAGCGGGCGCCTCGTTTTGCCGTCCGACTTGGGGATATAGACGCGTCGGAGAGGCTGAGGTTGATAGCCCCTGCGCTTGAGTTCATGGACTGCCTGTGTTTTCTTCTCTGGCGTGTCCCAGATTTCTTGGTCCACACCGGGGGTTTTCTTGCCATCGTTTTCTGTCACTCGTCGAACGGCAAGAGCCTTGCCGCTGTAGGAGTGGGTCAGCAGGCGTTGCAAGGCTCGCACCTTGCCCCATCTGCCTTGCTTCGTCGCCTGCGCGATACGCACTTGGAGTCGGCGAACATGGCGGTGGATGGTTTGCCAGTCGATGGCGTCCCACTCCGCCGCTTCGCTTGAAACCGCACCAGCAGCTTGCGCTGTTGTCATCTGCTTTGTCTCATAAGCCGAATAGCCAAGTTCTCTCACGTGAAGTACCACAGGGAAGTCTGCCCGCTTTCGCGTCCGGTGATGTTGCCCTGCATAGACGCAACCGGTATCTCCTCCATTACAGAGAAGCCTTCGCTTCCTCCCTAATCTGCTGTCCGCACCGCCGTCAGTCCATCTTGCGATGTACTTTCCCGTTCTCTGGGAGCGATACGGATTTACTCTGTTCCGTCGCAAAGACGCGATAGTTTAGGTCCGCTCTCTACGCCGGCTGTGTGGTTTGCCCATGACGGGGCAGCCAATACTCCCCGTACCCACAGCCCGAAGAACCGCTCAGCATATTAGGTTCTCTACTCATGACGACGCTTACGAGCGTTTGTGCATTCTGACCGCTGCTATCAAGCCTAGGCCCTCTCCGCCTCTATGCTGGCAGATGCACCTTTGCCTCACAGTTCCGGTGCCAACCTTGCGGTTGTGGGTACATTGTCCGAGGGCTTTGGACGGATTGTTGCCTCCCCGCCCTACCTCGTAGGCTACGTGCGATGGGACGCACGGTCTGATCGGTTCACCTCCCTTTGTCAGACAATCTTTTTCGACAGCTTTACAGATCGCACATTGGCGATGAGCCTAACAACTCCATTCAGGGTTCAGAAGTTGCAGACGGCGTTGCACGCAAAAGCGAAGGAATCGCCCGACTTTCGTTTCTACGCGCTGTACGACAAGGTGTATCGGAAAGATGTTCTGGCACTATGCCTACGAACGCTGCAAGGCCAATGGCGGAGCAGCGGGAGTGGATGACCAGACATTCGAGGACATCGAACTGTACGGCGTGGAACGATGGTTGGACGAACTGACGCAAGAGCTGAAAAGTCAGAACCTATCAACCGCAACCCGTGCGGCGGGTGTATATACCCAAGCCGGATGGGAAGCAGAGACCGTTAGGGATACCAACAATCCGAGATCGGGTTGTGCAAACGGCGGCAGTGCTGGTTCTCGAACCTATATTTGAGGCCGACCTGGCGGCGGAACAGTATGCCTATCGGGCAGACCGCAGCGCACTGGACGCAATACAACACGTCCACAAGCTGATCAACACCGGCCATGGACAGATCGTCGATGCTGATCTCAGCAGTTACTTTGACAGTGTTCCGCACGCCGAGCTTCTGAAGTCGGTGGCTCGCCGGATCGTCGACGGAGCAATGCTGCATCTGATCAAGATGTGGCTCGAAGCTCCCGTCGAAGAAACCGACGAACGGGGCAACAAACGTCGGAGTACGCGCAATCGGGACGAAGGTCGAGGTACTCCACAAGGGTCTCCGATCAGTCCGTTGCTCAGCAATCTGTACATGCGACGGTTCGTGCTGGGGTGGAAGAAACTCGGGCACGAGAAGCGTTGGAAAGCGTACATCGTGAACTATGCCGACGATCTAGTCATCTGTTGTCGCGCTGGAGCAGAGCAAGCTCTAACGGCGATGCGGAGGATGATGTCAAAGCTAAAGTTGACGGTGAACGAGAACAAGACGCGGGTCTGCAAGCTGCCGGAAGAGAAGTTCGACTTTCTGGGGTACACGTTCGGGCGCTGCTATTCGATGAGGAGAGGCCGAGTCTATGTGGGCACGGCTCCATCCAATACACGGGTACAGCGCATCTGTCGCACGATCAGCGACGAGACCGGGCGAGATACCGTCAGGCTGGACCCGAAGACAATGGTGGAAAAGCTCAACCGAATGTTGATCGGCTG
This sequence comes from uncultured Acidobacteriaceae bacterium, assembly GCA_963791515.1. GTDB lineage: Bacteria > Acidobacteriota > Terriglobia > Terriglobales > Acidobacteriaceae > Sulfotelmatobacter. The sequence continues at coordinate 19,927 of CAWBSS010000010.1, forward strand.
GGCCAACTACTTCTGTCTGGGATCGGTCAGCAAAGCCTACCGTGCGATCGACATACACGCCCGCCGGAGGCTGCGTCGGTGGTTATGCGACAAACACAATGAGCCGCGACCGGGGTATAAGCGTTTTCCCGAAGCGTCTCTGCACTCCGTGTTTGGCTTGGTCCAATTACCACACCGGACCGCCAGCCTTCCGTGGGCGAGAGCGTGAGTCTTTTCCGAGAGCCGGATGCGGGAAATCTGCTTGTCCGGTTCGATGAGCGGGAACAGGAAACAGAGCCAAGCCAAACCGGACTGAGGTGACGCGGCGAAAGCCCAGTCAAATAGCCACCGGGAGACTAACGTCACTGCGCCTGTTCTCGACTCTACTCGTGTGGCTGTTGAAAACTCACTCGCCGGAAAATGGCCGAAAAAACTTTGCATTAGGAAGCCCTACAAACGACTTTCTCGATTTTCCTAGACATTTTCTATCCCCCAAATTTCGGCTGTTTTGGAGAAAATGGAGTTTTTCAACAGCCGCGCCTGATTTCAACAGCTGAGCTTCATTCAGGATCGGAATCTCCCGGGTCGAGGCGTCTCGTTGACTACTAAAGGGTCATACGGACAGGGGCCGGATCAACAAAGCATAATTGTTGTTAATTCACAGCGTTTTAGTTTTTGACCCGTCTGCGCTACCATCGGGTTGGCAGTCAGAAGGGAGCTACGATGCGCTGGTACCACTACGTGGCCTACTTTTTCGGGGGCGCATTCCTCGCGAACGCCCTGCCCCATCTCGGCAACGGGATCTCGGGGCACGCCTTCCAGAGCCCCTTCGCATCACCGCCTGGTGTAGGCTTGTCCTCCTCGACGGTCAATGTCCTATGGGGCCTCTTCAACCTTGCCGTCGGCTACCTGCTTGTCTGTCGTGTGGGCAGCTTTAATCTGCGCAAGACCCAGCACGCGCTCGTCCTCGGGGCGGGCATCCTCATCATGTCGCTCATGCTTGCCCACGCGTTCGCACGGCTCCACGGGGGCCTGTGATCCTGCCTTTTCTACTACCGACCAAACACTGGACATCTCGGGTTAAATCCCCAATCACGCTCAACCCCCCTCAATGAGCGAAATCGCCTGATTTAACACCTATCGGGCCCGTTATAATCACGCCGATGGCCAGCGACGCCTTTCTCTCGTGGGCGAATCGGACCGTGCTTCGCCCGGGCCGCGAAGAGCCCTACCTGTCAATCCAGGACATCGTCGTTTTCGTCCGTGATCTGGAAGTGAGTAAGCGGTTCTACCTGCAACAATTGGGCTTCGAACTCATCACCGAACAACGCCTTCCCACCGGCGAACGCTGGATCGAAGTGGCGCCTCCCGACGGTAGCGCGAATCTCGCGCTGGTTGAACCAAAGGCCGACCAGCCGGAATACAAATTGATTGGCGGCTACCGTTGGGTCCTATTCATGACCGAAGATGTCCGCGCCAAGTACAAAGAATGGAGCGAACGCGGTGTTCGTTTCTTAACTGCTCCGGAGACGCCGGGGTGGGGCGGCATCTATGCGCGTTTCGAGGATCCGGACGGGAATGCGTTTGGCCTGGAAGGGTTCGATGAGGTGAGGCAAAGCCTGGAGTTGCGCCGGCAGGCGCACGCCGAGAAACTCGAATCCGAACGCCGCACCGCCCAGGAACTGGAAATAGCGCGGCAGGTGCAGGCGCGGTTGTTTCCGCAGATTCAACCGGAGTTGAAAACGGTAGAGTACGCGGGTATCTGCGTGCAGGCGCGCCAGGTGGGAGGGGATTATTTCGATTTCCTGAATCTCGGGCCGCAGCGGCTGGGGTTGATCATCGGCGATGTTTCCGGCAAGGGGATCGCCGCAGCTCTGCTGATGGCGAATTTGCAGGCCAGCCTGCGGAGCCAGTCGGCGCTGGCCTTCGATCAGCCCGAGGCGTTGCTCCGGTCTGTGAACCGCCTCTTCTATGACAACACCGGCGACAGTGCCTATGCCTCGCTTTTGTTTGCCGAGTACGACGAGGCGACGCGGCGACTGCGCTACGTCAATTGCGGCCATTTGTCAGGTCTCTTGGTAAGAAGCGACGGCAAGGTGGATCGGCTCGAGTCCACCAGCACACTGCTCGGGCTGTTCAGAGAGTGGAATTGCTCGATGCGGGAGCAGCGGCTCTCTCCCGGGGACGTGCTTGCGCTTTACACTGATGGCATTACCGAAGCCAGTAACGAGCGAGGAGAGGAATTTGGCGAGCGGTGCCTGATTGAATCGCTTCAGCAACATCGGGACCTGCCGTGCCAGGCTTTGTTGACCGCAATCGTGGATGGTGTTCGGCGATTCAGTTTTCAGGAACAACACGACGACATCACGGCGATCGTCGCGAAGTTCAAGGCTACTAGCTGACGCGTCGTCGGGTGGATTGCTGTTTTCCGACTCTTAACTACACCATCGGCAGCGAGGTCATTGGCATAGACCGCTATCGCTAGCCACCCCGAGTTGTGTTCAGAAGTTGCAGGGCGGCGTCACACGGCACATCGTCAGATCGGTGCGCATTGCCTTGAGCACGAGGTCTGGCTTGATGAGAACGACGAAAAACAATAGGAACGCAATAGAGAGACTAAGGGCACATAGGGCAGCCATGGTTGCGGTCCCGCTGCCGACGCCGCGCTTGAGTGCGTGTCGAGCACTGTAGATAACGGCCCAGCATACTAATAACCCCAATACGATTAACATCGTAAGGCTGTTGGCCTGGCGTCTCCCCGGAAAGAGTATACGGAATGCGGTCTTGCGAGTTGAACCGATCCGGTTGAATGAGTGTAATCGCTGTTTTCGCCAATGACACAAGTTCTTGTTGTTGATCGGTATTGCCGTGTAAAGTGCGGCTTGTCGTGGAGACTACCTCGCCGGGCCTACCTCAGGTTCCAGAAAATTCAAGAGTGAGTTTGATTCGGGCCTTTAGCATAATGGCCCTTGTCGAATGTTGTCTCCCTTATTGGAGTTTTGGATCGAAGCATAGCGGAGAGGGAGAGCTGGAAACACCTGGAGGCGCATCGCAAGATGGAGTCAGACGATGCCTGAACTGAAACTGCTGTTTCTCCAGATGGTCGTGATCCTGACGGCCGCCCGGCTGATGGCGGTGGCGTTCCGGTTCATCGGCCAACCCGCGGTGATCGGCGAGATGGCTGCGGGCATCCTGCTGGGTCCTTCTTTACTGGGCAGAATCTCTCCCGCAATTATGAACGGCCTGTTTCCCGCGGGCGGCCTCGGGTCTCTGTATGCACTAAGCCAGCTGGGGCTCGTCCTGTTCATGTTCCTGGTAGGTCTCGAAGTTCGGCCGGGATCTCTTCGGGGGTCCGCTAAATTGGTCGTCGTAGCCAGCCAGGCGAGTATCGTGGCGCCTTTCCTGCTCGGCGGGATTCTGGCGTGGGAAGTCCATCCACGTCTGGGCAACCACGCCCCGAGGCTGCCGTTCGTGCTGTTTTTAGGAGCGGCGATGGGCATTACCGCGTTCCCTGTTCTGGCGCGCATTCTAGCCGATCGCAAACTAATGCACACACGGGTGGGGGTATTTGCCATCTCCTGTGCTGCGTTCGACGATATCACCGCATGGTGTTTCCTCGCCGTCATTACTCTGATAGCGCGTCCCGAGGCGATCCAAAACCCGCTGCCCATGCGCTTCGCGGCGCTCGGCGGATACATTCTCGCGATGGTATTCCTGGTTCGCCCGGCATTACGCCGTTTGCTTCCCGCGAGCGCGGCGCCAGGCCTTGGCGGGTTTGGGGCGACTATGATCCTGCTTCTGTTGTCCGTTTGGGTGACCGAAGCGCTGGCTGTTCATGCCTTGTTCGGTGCCTTTCTGGCGGGGATCGTGATGCCCAAAGACGGCAAACTGGAGGAGGAACTACGGAACCGGCTCGAATCAGTAACCCTGGTCTTGTTGTTGCCGCTCTTCTTCGCCTACACCGGCCTCCGCACCAGTATGGGGCTGCTAAACAGCGTTGAACTCTGGTTGCTCTGCGGTCTCATCGTGATGGTAGCCATAGGGAGTAAGCTCCTGGTAAGTGCAGTGATCGTCCGCGCAAGCGGGATGACGTGGCGCGAGTCACTGGCGGTGGGAGTCTTGGTCAACACCAGGGGACTGGTCGAACTTGTCATCCTCAATGTAGGACTCGACTTGCACATTCTCTCCCCGACGTTGTTCTCCATGATGGTGATCATGGCCCTCGCCACCACCCTTATGACGACGCCCCTGATCGACCGGCTCCTCCCGCGCTCTTCCTGATCTGCCCCAAATCGGTGACGCGATCCGAAACGAATCGCGCACCGGTTTCGCAAGCGGTCAGCGGCAGGAACTTCAGGTAACAATCTCATTTGAAATGGTTGGCCGGGATTGTTTCCGAGTGGTCAGCAACCCAGAGACTACCCCAGTGCCATGCAGTCCCCACGTTTGACTTCCGCCAGTTTAGGTAAAATCGCCTCCCATCGACCCGGATTCTGCCGCGCCATCCCAATCTGTGACTCCGGTCACTAGCCCGAGCGACCATTGTCACTGCCCAAAAACCGCGCCCATCTTCTAATGGAACCGCGGAAAAAACGGTGCAGAGCGGCACCCCCGCAACATCCCCGACCACGAGGGTAGCAATGGTTAACGATGACGTTGTGAAGTGTCCGTTGTGTGGCGGATTCACCCATATCGAAAAGACCGAACTGCGCGAAGCGTTGAAAAATACGCGCCTGCGCGAACAGGTAGAACTCTACATCGCGGAACTTCTCAAGTCCCCAGTGGAAGATCTCACCAGCGTCGGCGCCACGCAAGCAGGTCGCGACTTCCAGAAGGATGTTCATAGCTGGAATCCCTGCGTGCCCATGTGGAAGAGAAGCCCGAAAGAGTAGGTTTCCGCGCCCGCCTGGTACATGGCGTCGGTGTTGCGGGCGGGAGTGGGGTCTCTGCCACCAGTCCTCGCTCACGACAGAATGTGATCTTAATCACAGCCCGGTGCCCAGCCCAGGCATATACCCAAGAGTGTGGGTTGTCACGAGCGGCCGCGGTTCGCGCCCGCGGAAGTCACGGAGGAAATCATGCTTATCAGCAAGCAGCAAGCCCTCGATTATCACAATGGGTCTCGCCCCGGAAAAATTGAAGTTACACCGACCAAGCCGTGCCGCACACAGCGCGATCTCAGCCTGGCGTACACGCCGGGCGTGGCCGTGCCTTGTCTGGAAATTCAGAAGAATCCGCATGACGCTTATAAATACACCGGCCGCGGCAATCTGGTCGCAGTTCTGAGCAACGGCACCGCGGTGCTCGGTCTGGGCGACATCGGCGCCCTAGCGGGCAAGCCCGTCATGGAAGGCAAGGCCGTGCTCTTCAAACGCTTTGCCGACGTCGACGTCTTCGACATCGAAGTCAACAGCCACGATCCCGAAGAGATTATCAAGCTCTGCCAGTTGCTCGAGCCCACCTTTGGCGGCATCAACCTCGAGGACATCAAAGCTCCCGACTGCTTCCAGATCGAAGAAACCCTCCGAAAAACCATGAAGATCCCCGTCTTCCACGACGACCAGCACGGAACCGCGATCATCTCCGGCGCGGCATTGCTGAATGCTCTCGAAGTGGTGGGCAAAGACATTGCTAAAGTGCGCGTGGTCTTCAACGGCGCCGGAGCCGCTGGCATCGCCTGCGCCGAGCATTATGTGCGTCTGGGAGTGAAGCGTGAGAACATCATTCTCTGCGACACCAAGGGCGTCGTCTACACAAGGCCGCAAAGAGGGCATGAATAAATACAAAGAGCGCTTCGCGCAGGAGACGAAGCTGCGCACGCTGGCCGAAGCCATGGTCGGCGCCGACGTCTTCGCCGGTCTATCGGTCAAAGGGGCGATCAATCAGGATATGGTGCGCTCCATGGCGCCCGATCCGGTCGTCTTCGCTATGGCGAATCCGGACCCCGAGATCACCTACGACGAAGCGAAGGCCGCCCGCCCCGACGTCATCATCGCGACCGGCCGCTCGGACTATCCCAACCAGGTCAACAATGTGCTCGGGTTCCCGTTCATCTTTCGCGGGGCTCTCGATGTGCGCGCCACTGCCATCAATGAAGAAATGAAGCTGGCGGCCACTCACGCGCTCGCCGATCTTGCCAAGGAAGACGTCCCCGATTCGGTTTGCCGCGCCTACGGAGTGCCACGCCTGCAGTTTGGTCGCGAGTATCTTATTCCCAAGCCTTTCGATCCGCGCGTGCTGATGTGGGAAGCCTCCGCCGTGGCCGAAGCCGCCATGCGCAGCGGAGTCGCCCAGGAACCGGTCGATCTCAATACCTATCGCGCTCAACTCGAACGGCGATTGGGCAAGGCCTACGAAGTCTCGCGCACCATGATTCACAAGGCCCAGGCCAATCCGAAACAGGTTGTGTTTCCCGAAGGCGACAACGAAAAGATCCTGCGTGCCTGCCGCGTGCTGGTCGAAGAAAAAATAGGGAATCCCATCCTGCTCGGCGACCCGGGCAAGATTCAGGGCCGTGCGCAGGAGTTCGGGGTGAATCTTGAAGGCATGCAGATTATCGATCCGGCGACGTCGGAGCATCACGAGATCCTACGTTCAGGAACTGTTCCGCCTGCGGCAGCGGCGCGGCGTCACGCTGCAGGAAGCCGAGACGCTGATCAACGACCGCAATGTCTTCGGCTCGATGATGGTGCACATGGGCGACGCCGACGCGCTGGTCTCCGGCGTGACCCAGCATTTCCCCGACACCATCCGGCCAGCTCTGCAAATTGTCCGCATGCGTGAGGGACTGCACCGCGTCTCCGGCTGCTACGCTGTCATCACGCGCAAAGGAGAGGTTTTTTTCCTGGCGGATTCCAGCGTGAACATCGAGCCTACGGCGGAGGATCTGGTTGAGATCGCGCTCTGCACGGCCCACATGGCGCGCCGCTTCGACCTCGTGCCGCGGGTTGCGATGCTGTCATTCTCCAGTTTCGGCGGTGTCGATCATCCCATTTGCACCAAGGTGCGCAAGGCCGTGGAAATGATTAAGTTTGCCGACCCAACGCTGATCGTCGACGGAGAAATCATGGCCGACGAGGCACTTTCTCCCGAGATCATCGAAGAGCAGTATCCCTTCAGCTCCCTGAAGGGTGGCGCAAACGTACTCATTTTCCCTGATCTGGCTTCGGCCAATATTGCGACTAAGCTGGTAGCGAAGATCGGCGGCGGCGAACTCATCGGCCCGATTCTTATGGGCATGAGCCGCCCGGTCCACGTGTTGCAGCGTTCCGCGACGGTCGAAGTGGTCGTCAATGTGGCAGCCATCGCTGTGGTCGATGCGCAGGAGAATGATACCTACGCGCATCCCCATGTTCATGTGTCGGTCGAACCGGAACTGGTCGGCGAAGACTGATAAGCTGACTGATAGTAGCGGGGGCGTCTCGCCCACGCGGCGCACCGGCTTAGCCGCCATCAGGAGGATTTGCGATGTCGACGCTTTGGAAATCGCGCTACGCGCAGCGTACGCTGGGAATCAAAAGTTCCGCCATCCGTGAACTTCTGAAAGTCACGCAGAAGCCGGAGATCATCTCTTTCGGTGGCGGATTGCCGGCGCCGGACGTCTTCCCAGTGAAGCGCTTCGAAGAGGCCTGTCACAAAGTCCTCACCGAGCACGGCTCCGAGGCTCTGCAGTACGGGACCACCGAGGGCTACGAACCGCTGCGGGAGATGATCGCACGAAACATCGCCCGCTACGGCATTGTCGCCAGTGCGGAAAACGTCCTCATCACCTCCGGTTCGCAGCAGGCGCTCGATCTGATCGGCAAGCTGCTCATCAATCGCGGCGATCGCGTCCTCGTGGAAGCCCCCACATATCTCGGTGCCCTGCAGGCCTTCAACGTCTACGGAGCCCAGTATGTCTCCGTCCCGGTTGACGACGACGGCCTGCTCACCGATCGACTCGATCCCAGTCTCCGCGCCGGTCCCAAGTTCATGTACGTGCTGCCGAACTTTCAGAACCCGGCGGGAGTCACACTATCCGAAGGCCGCCGCCACCAGTTGATTCTCCTCGCTGACAAATACGGCATTCCCATTATTGAAGACGACCCTTACGGCCAGTTGCGTTACGAAGGCGAGCATCTGGCGCCGCTGGTAGTGCTCGACCGCGAGAACCTCCGCCGCGACAACGGCTTCACTCTCGGCAACGTCATCTACCTGAGCACATTCTCAAAAACGTTGGCGCCCGGAATCCGCCTGGCGTGGATCGTTGCGCCCGAAGATGTGATCAGCAAACTGGTGCAACTGAAGCAGGCCGCCGACCTGCACACCTCCACCTTTAACCAATATGTTGCCTATGAAGTCGCGCGCGACGGATTCCTCGACCAGCACGTCAAGCTCATTCGCCAGGTCTATCGCGAGCGCCGGGATACCATGCTGCAGGCGTTGCATGAATATTTCCCGCCAGAAGTGACTTGGACTCATCCCAAAGGCGGACTATTTCTTTGGGTGACCATGCCGGAAGGCACTGACTCGCAGTCGCTGTTCCGCGCAGCGCTGGCGGAAGACGTCGCTTTTGTTCCCGGGGATAGCTTCTACGCCGACAACGGCCACGAAGGCGGCCGCCACATGCGCCTGAACTTCTCGCACTCTCAACCCGAGCAGATCCGCGAAGGCATCCGCCGCCTGTCGGTCGCAGTAAAGATGCAACTGCGGGGAAGCCATCACCCCTCAGCCGTCGGCCATCAGTAAGGTCCGTGTAGAGTGGCTTGGTGTTGCTGACGGCTGACAGCTAATAGTGATCTCAATCACATTTTCCGGTGATGCAGGGCACCGCGCAATCGACGTCCAACATTGATCCTGTAGATGCGCAGAGTGTCGCCGTGTCAGGCCTTTCCTGATGGCTGAAAGCTGACAGCAGACAGCAGCTTTACCGGAGGTGGTCCATGACGGTCACAGTATTCATCACGCTTACCGTCCTTGCTTTGGCGCTCGGGCTTTTCGTTTTTCGCGCCATCCCCGGAATACGCGCTTACTTCGAATACCGCGGAAAACGTCTGATCACCTGCCCCGAGACGCACAAACCGGAAGCCGTCGACGTCGCCGCCGTGGAAGCCGCCGTGGGAGCGTTCCTCTCCGAGCCCACGCTTCGCCTCAAAGAATGTTCGCGTTGGCCCGAGCGTCAGGATTGCGGCCAGGAATGCCTGCAGCAGATCGAGATCGGTCCCGCAAACTGCCTCGTCTGGAATATCGTCTCGCAATGGTACGAAGGGAAGAGTTGTGCGTTTTGCCACAAGCCCATCGGCCCGCTTCATCACCTCGATCACGCGCCCGCATTGTTAGGGCCGGATTTCAAGACTGCTGAGTGGAGGGAGTTCCGCCCCGAACAGCTCCCTGACGTCTTCTCCAGGTATCAGCCCGTCTGCTGGAACTGCCACGTGGCCGAAACGTTCCGCCGCCTGCATCCCGAGCTAGTCGTGGACCGGGCGTTTGACTCCAAGCGGATAATGTAGAGATCTTTCCTCGGCGCCCGCCGTCATGCTGCTTGCCCAAGCCCTGCCCTAAGGAGCCGCGGTTCCCGCATCGACCTTGTGCTTGTGCGACAGCTTGCGGTGGATGTCCGGCCAGAATTCCTTTAGGACGATGGTGAGAGTGTCGAGAGCAACCTGCGTCCCCCACACGTCTGCCGTGTTCTCCAGGGTCCGATCGGAACCAATAAACATGTGCGGGTTCGTCGGTGTGCTCAGGTAGGTGCTCCGAGGATGGTAGCTGTAGGTGGAAATGGCAGCCGCCGCAGCGCTGCCAAAAATCTCAGAGTAGTTGAACTGCGAATGCCCGGAATCGGTGCGGGTAACGAAGATCCGGCTGATCGCATACCCACCCCGGCGCGCAAACCCGCCCTTGGTGGACTGGAAGAAGCGCGGGTCTTGATGCAGCAGCGAGGGCAGAACGGCAGCGGTCATAAAATTTTCGATGATGCTGTCCGCAGCAGTCGTTCCGTAACGCTTGGCATAGCCCTCAATGCCCTGCCCGTAAGCGGGTTCGGCGTTGTCCGCCTGGTTTATGGCCGCCAGCAAGCCCCACCACGGAAATTGCACGGGATCGAATGTGCCCCGAGCCACGACCGCATATTTTTCCTTTGCCGTGAGCGGCGGAACCTTACCGGCATTTTCCAGGCTCAAGAAGTTTGGCAGCGTATAGAAAAGCCGGTCGTTCGACGTGCCCGAATCCTTGCCCTGGCCGCCTGCATTCTGGCCCTTCTTGTCCTTGTCTGCCGGCAAGGGCTGCGCCGAAGGCGAGGGCTGACCTTGGGCTGGGGCTTGCGGCTGTGCTTGCCCCGTTGACTCCGGGTTCGATGGCGGCGTGGTCTGTTGCGCAGCGCTCAGTAATGTGAAAAGGCTGGCCAGCGCAAACCAGGCCGTAAGTCTTGCGAACCTGATAAACAATCATTTCTCCCAGTGCGAAATGCCGAACTTGCGGTTGAAAGGCGTCGCTTTCATTCTATCAATGCCATGTGCATCCCCCCGCGAACTGGGTGGTTTTACATTCATTTACACTCTGTACCTCTTGAAGCACAAAACAGGCGGCCCGCACAGAGCCGCCTGTTGTGTTTCGTTGCACTCAAAAGCTAGAAGTGGAACCCGATCTCCGCCGTCAGCGTTCGCGGCGTAACGTAATGTGTCCCGCTGAAGGTGGAAAGGAAGTTGTAGAGACCGTACTTGTTGGTTACGTTGATGGCCGTAAGTCGCAAGCTCACCTTGTACTTGTCGCCTTTGAATATGTTGTCATGCCCGATGGCCACATCGAACAGGTTGCGCGGAGCGATTCGCGGAGGATTCTTGTCATCATTTTCGGTATTCGGTGCCGGCACCTGCAATAAAGTTGATCCGAACTGTGACACCGGGCACGGATTCGGCAGAGCCTGCGTGGCAGTAGCACGCAGTGATCCGCAGAACAGGCCAGCTTCGAATTCCTGATCGGCGCTCAGAGGAACTCCAAACGAGTCCGTCATCGCGATCGCCGGTTGCCCGGTCGAGGTCGTGGTGGTCTGCGCGCAGTTGCCGCCGTAGCACGGAGCCTGGCCGGCGACCAGTCCACTGTCGTAGCGCCAGTTGAACCCGAACCACGGCCCGCTCTTCCACGGCTGGTATTGCAAATGTGCGGTCAGATTGAATTTCTCGTCGTGATCGATCCGGAACGGCACCGATCCTCCCGCCAACACTGCCGAGGGGACAGCGCCTGCTCCACCCACCTGCGGCGTAAAGAACCGCGCCGCCACGCTGGAGAAGACCACCAGCGCCGAAAATCCGTGGAGATTCGGAACACTCACGCGCCCCGCATATCCCGGAATCTTCGACCGTTCCCACTCCACCGGAAAGGTGATGGGAGTGTTGCCCAGGATGCTGAAGTCGTAGCCGTTGTGCGTGTACTTCCAGATGTACTCGCCGGAGAAAACCAGATACCGGCCAAACGCCTGCTGGATGCCGGCGTGGAACTCATTGCGCCAACCCGGGCTCAAGGGTGTTACCTGACCTTGCTCAAAGCATCCCAGAAGCGGATTCAAAACCACGTTGTTGCATCCGAAACTAGCCAGCACGAGGTTCTCGTTAAACGGTGTCTCCAGCGCTCGCGCATAGGAAACGCGCAGCACGGTGTTGGTCTTCTTGATGTTGTACGCGACTCCCATCCGAGGTTCCGCTTCCCGGTGCGTGCTCAGCCCATTGTAGAAATCGCCGCGCAGCCCCAGGTTGAGCGACCAGTTTCCTTTGGTGATGTTGTCCCGCACGTAGAGCGCGAGTTCCTTCACGTCGGTGTGCCCGTTGAATGTATAGAGACTGCCTCCGCCGGGCTGGGTCAGGTCGTAGGGAAATAAATTCGTACACGGCGCGTCGACCGCCTGGTGGGTCGCCGCGTTGTAGCAGGGAACTCCATTCGCATCCAGCAGCGAAGGAAGCAGGGTCGGATCGACAATCCCAAGCTGGTCTTTCTCGTCCAGAAACGTTTGCTGATAAACCGCTCCTGCCTTCAGGTTGTGAACGCCCTTGACGTAGGAAAGATCGGAATGCACCCCCGCATTCGTGAGGTCGCGATTCTGTCCCACCGTCTCGCGTTGCAGATTCGTTGGCCCGAGATCGGCGAAAGGATTGCCGCTGGGGTAGTAGTTGAACTGATCGCGCCGGACGAACGCGCCCAGCGTGAACACCGCAGTCGAGCTGACCAGCCGCGTCCACGACGGCGCGATGTTGAACGTGTTGATTTGCGAGCGCTGGTCCGCCGGCCCCACGACGTTTCCTTGAGGATCGAGGCCGCCATTGTCGACCACTACCCCGTTCCACGGAGTCGCATTCTGTGTATCGTAAGTGTTCGGGGTCTGAAACCAGGAGCGCGTGTAGCCGAGGTTGAGGTGAATCGAATCCGCAGTAGAAAGCTGATAGTCCACGCGGTCGAACACATTCTCCTCGTTCCCCTTGTCGTGCATCACGGCAAATTCCGGAGGGTCGAGGAACCGCCCGCTGTTCAAGCCGCTCGCCGAGACGAAGTTGCCCCAGTTCTTGCCTCCGTAGGCCAGGTTGAAGTCGACGTTGCTGGTTCCAAACGAACCGTAGGAGGTCGTCAGGCTGCCATGCGGCGTGGTTACGCCCTGGCCAGACTGGGTCGTAACGTTGATGACGACGCTGGTCTTGTCGCCGTACTCCGCCGGCGGCGCGCCCGCGATGACCTCCATCGACTGGATCGCATCCAAAGGAATCTGGTTGGAGAAAATCTTGCTCTGCTGATCGGTAATGGGTTGGCCATCCACCGAAAACGAATTCTCCGCGTGGTCCCCCAATCCATGGAAGAGGCCATTCGAGTCGGCAGTAATTCCCGGGGTCGACAGCGTCACCAGCGAACTCACCGACGACGATTGGCTTTCCAGCGGCAGCTTGTCGAACAGGTTCTTGTCCACGTCGGTGTGGAACGTCGGATCGTTCTCCACCAGGTCTCCGCCCTCTGCTTCTACGGTCACAGCCGTGGTCGATCCCGCGACTTGGAGTTTGACAGAAACGCTGACCGGCACCGACGAGCGCGGTTCCACATCCTGCGCGTGCTCCAGGAACCCGGCCGCCATGACGGTGAGGTGATAGGGATTGAAAGGAATGTTCGTGAAAGCGAATTGTCCCGCGCTGTTGGTGGTCGTGGACCGATCGAACCCGCTCACGGGATTGCGGATCTCGACCTTGGCGCCAGCGACGACGGCTCCTGTTGGGTCGAGCACAATGCCGTTCACAGAACCGGAATTGCCCACGGACTGCGCGCCCGCATTAGGAACCGCAAGACACAGCGCGATGCCTGCCAACGCAGCGAAGCGCCACCATTCACAATGACGATAGAAAATAGGCATGAGCCCTCCTGAGATAAATAGGGAATTGGGCCGGCCCGGACGGTGAACGTCCAGCCGGAATCGTTCGATCTATGGGAATCCCTATAGGGCCGGAGGACCGCGGATGCCCCGGTCAGAGAAATCGAACCGGGCCTTCGCGATGACATCTTCTTGTCGCAGCAGACCGATCGCGGCAAACACCGGAGCGGCATAAGTGGAACTGACGGTGGGGCTGGCGCTGTGCGCCACCACGCAAATCGAGCAGGAGGCAGATTCTGTCCGCGTCGGGTGATGATGGGTAGACTCCGCCGCCGCCGTCCACAACATCAAGGACAGGCAGAGCCACGCCGACCATCGCACCCACACGCGCATGAATTTTCCTGCTTTGGGATTAGACTCTGTTCAGCTTATAACGGTTATCCAACGCAAAGCAACAACCCGCAAGTTACTATAGAAGCGGGCATTCATCACGTCCTAAGGTGTGCGCACGTGACGATTCTTCGTAAACCGGTGGAACGAACTTCGAAAATGCAGCCCCGGAGCGTCGAACGACTGCAGCCCACAGCGTAAGCTGTGGGCTGGACACGAGGAAAACCCGCAAGCCCCGGAGGGCGAAAGAAACAACACGCACACTCCATAGACCATTTGTCCGAAACACACTCATCTCAAACGCGAGGAAATCATGGCAGAACCAACCTACGAAGAACTGAAAGCAAAGCTATCTCAGCTCGAAAAAGAAGTCGAAACCAAGAGACGCAGCGGCGACCTCATCTTCAAAGTCGGCGAGAAGGGCGGCGTCAGCGTCTACGGCCTCGGCCGTTTTCCCGTCACTCTCTACTACGAGCAATGGAACCGCCTGCTGGGCGCAGCCAATGAGATCAAGGCCTTCATGGAAGAAAACAAGTCGCGCCTGAAACTCAAAGAGCAGGGTTAACCAGATTACAGGGCCGAGTGAGTGCCCCGTTCTTTCGCGTTCTTTGCGAAAGGGCGGGGACTTTGACTTTCCGTCAACCGCGACCTCTACCCAGCTCTCAATCCATTCTCTGCGAAAGGCACGACATTCGATCGTCAGCTCTCCGCGCCGCCCCTGTGACATCTAACCTTGACCTCCAAATTCGAAGAGCAGATCATCGTCAAGGCGGAGGCGGTTTGCGCAAGAACCCCGAATCGGACCCTAAGTCCTTTGTTGTCAAGATTTTGACCTCTAAACCCTTGAGGCTCAAGATTTTGCAAAGCATTTTTGCAAACCCCGCGCCAGTCAAGCCTTTCAGACGGGTGGGGAAGGGGGGTACGCAACTCGAAGTCCCGGATTTCCCGGAACGAAACTCGCTCGGGCCGACTCGCGGCGATCCGTCCCTGAAGTTTTTTTCGCGGAGATATCCACAGGATCGAGTATCTGGGCCCACTGCCAGTTCGCGCGAATTCCAGGCCTGCCGAAGCTCGAGGAGCAAAGCTGGAGCGCAACGGGTGTCGCACACCCAAGGTACCCAACTGAGAACTGAGAACCGGGAACTGAGAACTGCTTTTAGGTCTATAATCAAAAGACTGTGCCCAAGTATTCCATTGTCGTCCCGCTGCACAATGAGCAGGAGAATGTCACCGACCTCTACGACCGCCTGAAGGCGGTAATGGAGGCCCACGGCGAAAGCTTCGAAATCGTTCTGGTGGACGACGGTTCCAGAGACCACACGTTTGCAATGCTGCGCGAGATCGCGGCCGTGGACAGCCGCGTCACCGTGGTCAAGTTGCGCCGCAATTTCGGCCAGACCGCAGGATTGGCAGCCGGTTTCGACCATGCCCGCGGGGAATACATCATCGCCATGGATGGCGATCTGCAGCACGACCCCAACGACATCCCACTGTTCCTGGAAAAGATTGCCGCGGGTTACGACATTGTCAGTGGATGGCGCAAGGTGCGTGTCGACAATTTCTGGATGCGCCGCATTCCCTCGCGCATCGCCAACTGGATGATGGCCAAAATCAGCGGCGTTGATATCCACGACTTTGGCACCACGTTCAAAGCTTACCGCCGCGACATTCTCGAGCAGGTGCCGCTCTACGGCGAACTGCACCGCTTTATTCCGGCTCTGGCCTCGTGGCATGGCGCGACGATCTGTGAAGTGGCCATCCGCAATGTGAATCGCGAGCACGGCGTTTCGCACTACGGCATCACGCGCACCTTCCGCGTATTTTTCGACCTGCTGACGATTCGTTTTCTATTGCGTTATCTGTCTCGCCCGCTGCACTTCTTTGGCAGCTTCGGGATGATGAGCATTTTTGGTGGCAGCGGCATTGTGCTTTGGCTCGGCGTAGAGAAATTCCTGCGCCATGTCCCGGTGATGGCCGAACATGGCCCGCTGATGATGGCGTCTATGGGCCTCCTGCTCGGCGGCCTGAATATGCTGGCGATTGGTCTGCTCGGCGAAATGCAAGTCCGCCACTACCACGAACCCAGCCGCCGCGCTCCCTACTCCGTCGACCGCGTCCTGCGCGCCCAAAGCGAAGAACACAGCGTCTCGGAATAACTCGTGTGGGACAGTTGCCCTCGGCTGTCCTTCGAGCGAAGCTCGAATGGTTTTCTCCGCCCTCGTCAGATCCACTGCGCAGCCGGTTGCCCGTTTCGCAGCCAGATGATGAAGTCCGTCATCGGAGGCTCGCCGCCCAATTCCCGTAACCGAGTTGCGTTTTGCCCGCGATGATAATGGCTGTGCATCGCCGCCTGCGTCAAGGCATGGCGCACGCTGATCTTCAGTGGCGGCTTGAACCAGGGTACTTCGATGATCTCTTCCATCCGTTCCTGATTTGTCTTCTTCAGTAACTCGTTTATCTCATCGAGGCCTTGCCGCGCGTACTGCTTCAGATCCGCCATGGAAGGGAAGTCTTCCAGCTTCTTGAAGGCGAACTCGGACCGCTGCGGACTGGTCACCCACAAGAACCCATGCTGCACCAGATGAATGTGAAGCAACCGCTCGCGAATCGCCTTATCGGCGAGCGCCGCCGGATACGCCTCAAACGCGCGCCAGTGCTCGGCGTCGGCCCACTCCTGGTGCGCATAGAGTTCGTCAAGATATGAGCTCACTGGTCCCTCCGTTTGTGGTGTTCACGAGTTTACTCCGCTGGCCGTGGCGGTTCATACCCACGGCAGCGGGCGTATAATCTGCAGTTTGGCTTGTCAGGAGTTTTGTCATCATGGCACAAACCACGCAACACGAATTGCAGTTAGCCCGCCGCATGTCGCGGCTGGGCACCGAGACTGCCTTTGAAGTTCTGAACAAAGCGCGCGCTCTCGAGCGTCAGGGCAAGAGCATCATTCACCTGGAGATTGGCGAGCCGGATTTCGACACACCGGCAAACGTGGTCGAGGCGGGCATTGATGCCCTGCGCAAAGGTTGGACGCACTACGGTCCGTCTGCGGGTTTACCGGACTTGCGGCAAGCGCTGGCGGAGTACGTCAGCCGCACCCGCGGGGTGAAGGTTACGAGCGATGAGGTAGTCGTGGTCCCCGGCGGTAAGCCGATTATCTTCTTCACGATCCTGTCGTTAATTGATGAGGGAGATGAGGCCATCTATCCCAACCCGGGCTTTCCGATCTACGAGTCGATGATCAAATACGTGGGCGGACGAGCCGTGCCCATTCCACTGCGCGAGGAGCGCGACTTCTCGCTCGATGTTAATGAACTGGCCTCGCTCATCAACGATCGAACCAGGCTGATTATTTTGAACTCTCCCCAGAATCCTACGGGCGGAGTCTTGGAGCGCCGCGACATCGAGCAGATTGCGAAGGTCATCGGCGACCGCAACGTCATGATCCTGTCGGACGAAATCTACAGCCGCCTGCTGTTCGACGGAGGCCAGCACTTCTCCATCATGTCGGTACCTGGGATGCAAGAGCGCACCATTCTGCTCGACGGCTTCTCGAAAACGTATGCCATGACGGGATGGCGCATGGGCTACGGCGTGATGCGTCCTGACCTGGCGGCGCACATGACACGCTTGATGACCAATTCCAACTCGTGCACGGCGAGCTTCACACAGGTCGCGGGGATCGAAGCGATCCGCGGCGATCAGAGTTCCGTCGACCACATGCGCGACGAATTCCAGCGCCGCCGCGATGTTTTCGTGGCGGGGCTGAACAAAATCAAAGGCTTCTCCTGCCGCATGCCCAAAGGCGCCTTCTACGTGTTCCCCAACATTAAGAACACGGGATGGAAGTCGAAGCCGCTAGCCGACGCTCTGCTGGAGCAGGCCGGTGTGGCCGCGCTCTCCGGCACCGCGTTCGGCGAATTCGGCGAAGGATATCTGCGCTTCAGCGTCGCCAATTCTCTGGAGAACCTGCAGCAAGCGCTGGACCGCATTGACCAGTGGACGAAGAAGAACCTTTAGCGTTTCGTTGCCATAACCGACGCCGCCCAGGCGTTTTACGCCGATCCTGTGAACGGGACTTATCGATGCCCATGAGCGTGCGGGAAACCATCGCCGAGGTTGAGGCCATTTTGCCGGGCAAGGCCGCGCCGGATGGCGAACTCGATCCACGCTGGCAAGGCATTATGAGGATCGAGGATTTCATCCCAGAGGAACCGGACGCGGTCTGGGCATTTGTACTGCGCTGGGGCTGTCACGAGGATGAAGACCTTCGCACGGCGGTAGCAACGCTGCTGCTGGAACACCTGTTGGCGTGCCATTTCGCGGGGTTCTTTGCGAAGGTCACGACAGCGGTAGAGGGCAACGTTTTGTTTGGAGATACATTCGCGAGATGCTGGAAAATCGGCCAGTCGAAGCAAGAAGCGCATGCCAAGCTCTTTGATGATTTACAGAAGAAGTGCCATCGACGGGGATGATTTCAGCGTCATTGCACCTCTGATGTGAACTTACTGGGGAGGAATGATGCCGGCTAAGAAAACGCAAATTACATCCCCCAAAGCCAGCCGGCCACACGCGCCCGGTTATGGTTTGCCGGAGGGCAGTAAAGGTCTGCTGCCGTGGTCTTGGGCCGCGCAGCGTCTGAAGAAATCACACAACTACTGGATTACAACGGTCAAGCCAAACAGCTCACCTCACACTATGGTCGTCTGGGGTTTGTGGCGGGACGGACGGCTGCTGTTCAGCACCGGCAGCAAGTCGCGGAAGGCACGCAACCTGGCACACAACGCGAGGTGCGTAGTCTGCACCGAGCACGCGAATGAAGCAGTGATTGTTGAGGGCATCGCGGAGATCGCTGACGTCAAGGCGCGCCGCAAGTTCCTTCCGTTGTATGAGAAGAAGTACAAGTTCGACATGTCGGCGATGAAAGACGACATCCTCACGATGAAGGAACCTGTGTTCGCCGTGCGCCCGCAGGTAGTATTCGGTCTGTGGGAGAAGGAATTCATCGGCAAGTCGACCCGCTGGAAATTCGAATAGGTCCGTGTGGCAGGGACCGCCCGCGTCACACCAGCAGTTTCACATCACCCCCAAATGTGATCGTAATCACGGCCCCCGAGATGGCTCCCCGATACCCTCGCTAGAGCAGTTCTGTGCGCGCCTTTCCGGCGCGGGAGGCGGATGTCATGGCCCTTACGGATTCCACCAGCGGAAAGGTCATCCGCGAATATTCCATCGAAGAGTTGAAAGACGCCGCGAATCTGATGCGCGGCTACGATCTGGTTGCGCTGCATGCGGCCGGTTCCGGGCATGCGGGCGGCACGCTTTCCATCATGGACATCACTGCGGCGCTGTATCTGAAGATCGCCAACCATGATCCACAAAATCCCAACTGGGCTGGGCGCGACCGCATTGTCTGGTCGACGGGACACAAGGCTCCCAGCTTGTACTTGGGCCTCGCCTTCGCGGGATTCTGCCCGCTCGACGACGTGGTCACATTGCGCAAGCTGAGTTCGCCCTTTCAAGGGCACCCGCACTGGCTGAAGCTGCCCGGAGTGGAAGCCTCCACCGGATCGTTGGGCCAGGGATTGAGCATCGCGGTGGGTCTCGCGCTGGCCGCACGTCTCGACGGGAAGAAACACCAGATCTTCTGCATCATGGGCGACGGCGAGCAGCAGGAGGGCCAGGTTTGGGAGGCGGCGATGGAGGCCGGACATTACCACCTGGACAATGTGATCGCGATCATCGATTGCAATCGCCTTCAGATTGATGGCTTGGTCAAGGATGTGATGGAGGTCGAGCCGCTGTGCGCGAAATACAGCAGTTTCGGCTGGGACGTGATGCGCATCGACGGCCACGATATGAGCCAGATCGTAGACGCTCTGGAGCAGGCCAGGGCCGTGACCGGGAGACCGCTCGTCATCCTGGCCAATACGGTGAAAGGCAAGGGTGTCAGCTTCATGGAGGATCAGGCGGGTTGGCACGGCAAGGCGCCGAATTATGAAGAGCTGACTAGAGCGTTGGAGGAACTTGCGCTGATCGATCGAATTCCAGTGCAGCATTTGTTGGACAAAGCGAGACGCTACCAAGCGGAAGTCGAACGCAAGCTCGACGCCAAGATGCCGAAGTTTGCCCGCAACTACTGGTGGAATGCCGAAGAGACGATGAAAGTGAAGATGGAGCCTACGCGTAAGGGCTTCGGTCAGTCGCTGGCGGAAAACGGTGATGACGAGCGCGTGGTGTGCCTGGGTCTCGACATTTCAGGATCGATCACGATCAGTGATTTCTATGCCGGCAAGCCGGAGCGCAAGAAACGCTGGATCAGCATGGGCATTGCCGAGCAATCGGCGACATCCGCTGCGGCCGGTTTGGCAAGGGAAGGGAAGTTACCCGTCCTGGGCACCTATGCCACGTTTGCCGCGGCGCGCAATCTCGACCAGATCCGAACGTCGGTCTGCTACGGCAATTTCAACGTGTTGATCGCCGGAGCGCATGGCGGCGTTTCGGTTGGTGCAGACGGGGCGACCCATCAGGCGCTCGAAGATCTTTTCGCCATGCAGGGCCTGCCGAATATGACGGTCGTGGTGCCCTGCGATCTAGTGGAAACTCGCAAGGCGACCAATTATCTGTTGCTGCAGCACAAGGGGCCGAAGTACATCCGCTTTGCGCGCGAGGCGACACCGGTGGTCACCGACGAGAAGACACCATTCGTTTTCGGCCAGGCCAACGTGATCCGCCTGCGGCGCGAGGGGCCGAGTTTCCTGGAGGCATTCGAGACCGTGCTCGCCTCATCCCACAAAAATGAAAACGAGGATCTGAGCATCATTGCCTGCGGGCCCATGGTTCCCGAGGCGATGCGCGCCGCCTATATCCTCAAGCAGGAATTCGGCTACGAGACCCGCGTTTTGAATATTCACACCCTGAAGCCAATCGATGCGGAGGCTATCGTCCGCGCGGCCCGCGACACAGGCATTGTCGTCACCGCGGAGGAGCACCAAATTGGCGCTCTAGCCTGGCGCGTCAGCGGCATCCTGACCGAAAGTCCTCAACTGTACGGCCTACCGGTGATTACCGGAGCGATTGGCGTGAAAGACCGCTTTGGAGACTCGGGCGCTCCCTGGGAGTTGATTAAGGAATTCGAGGTGAGTGCCGAACACATTGCCCACAAAGCCGTTGAGTTGATGCAGATCAAGAAGAAGCCGGTGGAAAGGGAAGAGGTCTCATTGGCCGGGGTACGCTAGCCCTGCCGTTCCGCCGGCTTGTCCTCGTCCCCCAAACCGGGGGCGAGACGCCCCTTTCGACAAGCTCAGGTCAGGCTCTCGGGAGAGCCGGCAAAATGCCAGCGCGACGTTAGAGCCTGGCTCCGCATGTCATTCGCGGTGTCCGTGGCGCTCGTTACTTTCGTTACGCCAGATGCATCCTTCCAAGTACTCGTCATTGCGATTCTCCCACCTATAATTTGGTCGAGGTATAAAAACCCGCGTCACCATGAAACGGCGGCTGGACACCGCGCGGGCAAAGGATTGTGGCTATAGCGGCTGTCGTCAAAGCAAATCATGGGAAAGCCTCGAAGGAATTCGAAGCAACAGGTAGCGCCCTGGATCTACAATCCCTGGCTCGATCTGATCGTGGGCTGCGGAGCGTGGTCGGCGCCGCTCCTGCTGCTTTCGTATTTTTCGCTGGCTTCGAACGCCCGGACCTGGTCGGTTGCGTTCTACGTGCTAGCGCTCTTCTTTAATTATCCGCACTACATGGCGACCATTTACCGCGCCTACCATCGCTGCGAAGACTTCGAGAAGTACCGCATCTTCACGGTTCATATTACGGCGCTGGTGGTGCTGACGCTGCTGTTGTCACATTTCTGGTTGCGTCTTCTGCCCTGGATCTTCACCATCTACTTAACCTGGAGCCCGTGGCACTACAGCGGACAAAATTACGGGCTGTTCATGATGTTCGCGCGCCGGGCCGGTGCGGATCCGGACAAGGCGGGGCGTCGGGCTTTGTATGGCGCCTTTATTGTGTCGTACTTGATTCTGTTCCTCGGATTCCACACGGGACCCTCAAGCGACCCGTTGTTCCTGTCCCTCGGGATTCCCGAGGTGGTGAGCCGCTGGGAACAGATTGGGCTGGTGGTGGCGTTCGTCGGGCTGTCGGCCTTCGGGCTCACCCGACTGGCGCGCGCCACGGGATGGCGAAAGCTGATTCCTTCACTGACGCTGTTCTCTTCGCAGTTTCTTTGGTTCCTGCTGCCCGCGGCGATTTCGCTGATCAAGGGCCTGGAGATTCCGCAGAACCGGTACAGTACGGGCGTGCTGGCCGTGATGCATTCGGCGCAGTATCTTTGGATTACCAGTTACTATGCGCGCCGGGAAGCCGCAGCGGAAGCATCGGGCGGTGCCGCAGGGAAGGAGCCGCGCCACTGGCGGCCGCTGGCCTATTTCGGAGTGCTGGTCGTCGGCGGCATCGCCCTGTTCGTGCCGGGCCCGTGGCTCGCGAGCCGCGCCTTTCATCATGACTTCACGGCCAGCTTCCTGATTTTCACGGCCTTGGTAAATATTCACCACTTCATTCTGGATGGCGCCATCTGGAAGCTGCGCGACGGACGGATCGCATCCCTGCTGCTCAATTCGCGGGAACGGATCTCGGACGCCGGGGCCGAAGCGGGCGGGTTCTTCGCCCGGCATTTTGTCGAAGCAGGGCGGTGGCTCGTGGGAAGCACGGTTGGAGCCCGTGGGCTGCGGGTCGGTGCGGCACTGTTGCTGCTGGTTTGGGGAACGGTCGACCAGGCTCGTTACTACCTTGCGCTGCGCACCGACGACTTGCACGATCTGCAGCGTGCGGCGGCTCTCGATTCGTTTGATAGCTCGTTGCAGATGCGGCTGGCGCACAAAGCGCTGGAAGACGGCCAGCCGCAACAGGCCGAGGCCGCCTGGAGGCGGGCGGTGCAGGCTAATCCGGCCGACCCGGCACCGCGCCAGGCGCTGTTGCGGTTTCTGATCGATCAGAACCGGTTTGACGAAGCGTTCAATCTGACCGAAGCCTCGCTCAAGTACACGCCAAAGGATGCCAATCTGCTCATCGACCGTGGACTCCTGGCTCTCCGGGGCGGCCGAAAAGACGAAGCTCTGGCGAGTTGGGATGAGGCTCTGGCGGTGGATCCGGGCCAGTCGTTCGCGCATCTGTTTCTCGCGGACGAACTGGATCGCGAGGGAAAGGCACAAGCTGCGGCGTCGCACTACAATGCGTTTCTCGAAAGGATTGCGCGGCAACGGGAACCGGATCGTCCGGCACCGGACAGAGTCATCGCCATCGTGTTGCGCATGGCGGATTGCCAGGCGCGTTCATCGCAGACCGACCTGGCTGTTAAGTCGTATCACCTGGCCGAGAAGCTTGCCGCGCAGACCCGCCAGAGCAAGCTGGAAAGCTTGGCGGACGTGAATGAGGCTGCGCTCCAGGCCAAGGTCGGCAGGTTGACTGACGCGTTGCAGCTTTACCAGCAGGCGTTGCAGTTGGACAGTTCGATCGCCGACAACAGCGCCAGTGCCGCAGACTGGTTGGTCTACGGCCGTTTTCTCGACGATGCGGGATTTCCGGCACGGCTGGCGTATGCTTGCATGGTGAAGTCAGAGAATATCGCGCGATCGCTGCCCAACCCGGCGGCTCCCGACTCGCTGGCTGCGGCTCGAAAGCAAATGGAGAAACGACTGGGGGCGGAGGCGGCGTCGGTTCGCCGTGATCCTGAGCCGGCCCTGCGGGAAGCGTTGGCGCTTCGGCACTAGAGGCATCGTTCCAGGGCACGTCCCGCATCCTAATGAGCCAATTGACACTGTGGTGATCCTGCTAAACAATTAAGCATCCCTGCAATTCATTCTTTAGCTTCCTGAGGAGGAAGAGTGTATGGCCGATGAAGGCGATTTACAGATGGAACATCAGTCGAACGCCGGCAAATGGATTTTGACTGTGCTGGCGGTCTTAGTAGTGGCGGCTTTCGGATACGCCCACTATGTCACGCATACGACTGTCGAGAAACTGACAAATGACCTAAGCGCGAGCCAGGCCCAGGTCAAGGAACTGCAGAATCGCATGCAGACGGCGGAAGCCCAGGAAGAAACCCTGGCCCGCCAGGCCGGCATGACCAAGAAGGAACTGGCTCAGCGCGCAGCCACGTTGCAGGCCGAACAGAAGGCCGCGGAAAGCCGCCTGGAGAAGGAACAGAAGGCTCAGATCAACGCCGTGACCGGAGAAATCTCGGGCGTGAAGACCGACGTGGGCGGAGTGAGAACCGACGTTGCTTCGACCAAGGCCGATCTGGAAGCCACCAAAGCCAAGCTGCAGAGCACGATCGGCGATCTGGGCATGCAGAGCGGATTAATCGCTCATACCGCCGGCGACCTGGAGGTTCTGAAGCATAAGGGCGACCGCAACTACTACGAGTTCACGCTGCTGAAGGGCGCCAAGCCGCAGCCGGTGTCGACGGTCAGTCTGCAGCTCAAGAAGGCCGACACGAAGAAGGGGAAGTTCACGGTGAATGTGACCGCGGACGACAGGACGATCGAAAAGAAGGACCGCAATGTCGCCGAGCCGATTCAGTTCTACTCTGGACGCGATCACCTGCTGTTTGAGCTGGTGGTGTGGAGCGTGGACAAGAACAAAGCCACGGGATATTTGAGCACGCCGAAAAATGCTCCCGTGCCGGTGACGGCCAACTAAACGATGGCGCGAACTAACGATCGAACCTAAATGATCGCAAACTAACGATGAGCGGAGCTTTTTTTCCCGGCAGCCACGTGCTGCTGCAGATTGTGCGTGCGCACCGGCGTGATCTATCTGCTGGTGCTGATTGGAGTGCGTTTAAGCGGCAAGCGGGAGGTCGGGCAGATGACCCCGTTCGACCTTACGCTGCTGCTCCTGTTGTCGAACTCCGTACAGAATGCGATGACCGGACCCGACACGTCGCTGCTGGGCGGCGCGGTGGCTGCGGCCACGTTGTTAGTCCTGAATTACCTGGTCGCTGATGTTTCGGGCGGTAGTAAGCGCTTTCGACGCTTGATCGAAGGCCAGCCTACTCTGCTGGTGCATGATGGCAAAACCATCGAACCCCACATGGCCCGGGAACACGTCAGCATGGATGAGTTGCACCGTGCGCTGCGGGAGCACGGCATTAACAGCTGTGACCAGGTCGCGCTGGCTGTGCTCGAAGTGGATGGGTCGATCAGTTGCCTGAAGTACGACGAGATTAAGCAGGACGCGAGCACACACCTGGTACGGCGAAGATTCATTCAGAAGAAGTGAGCCTGGGTAGAGACGTTGCTGGCAACGTCTCTCTCTCACCATCATTCGAAATGGCGCAGGCAGAGACGTAGCTAGCTGCGTCTCTACGACGACGTTAATCTTCAGTCAATCCGTAGGAACTTCACACAAACTGGCGAGCCTACGTCGAGCGCCTGGCCGGTGGCCGTCAGGCCGCCGGTTTTCGCATCGATCCGAAACACCACAATGTTGTCCGACTTCTGATTCGCCGCAAACAGTAGCGTGCCGGTGGGGTCGATCTCGAAGTTGCGCGGTTCCTTACCTCCCGTATGAATACTCGCTACTTGTGCCAGCGTTCCCTTGCTTTTGTCGATCGTATAGATGGCGATGCTGTCGTCGCCGCGGTTTGAAGCGTACAGAAACTTGCCCGACGGATGCACGCGGATTTCTGCGTCGTCGTTGCGGCCCTTGAAATCCTTCGGCAGCGTCGTGACCGTTTGTAAGAGTTGCAGTCTTCCGCTTGCCGCGTCATTCGAAAATACGGTCACGGTGTGCCCCATTTCGCTGATCACATAGGCAAATTTGCCATCCGGGCGCAGGACGAAGTGCCGTGGGCCGGCTCCGGCATCGAGCTTGGCGAACGGGGGATCGTTCGGAGTAAGCGACCCTTTGGCGCTGTCGAACTTGTAGACGAACAACTCGTCGAGGCCGAGATCATCGACCATGGCGAAACGATTGTCAGGTGAGAGATCGATGGAGTGCGCGTGCGGTCCCTCCTGCCGCGTGGGATTGGTGCCGTGTCCGGTGTGCTGCAGGAAGGCCGAGGCCTCCCCCAGCTTTCCATCTGCGAGCACAGGGAAGACCGCGAGGCTGCCGCCAGTGTAGTTCGCCACCAAAACATATTTTCCAGTTTTGTCGACGGTGATGTAGCAGGGATCGGCCCCACGGGATGGCATCTCGTTCAGGAACGTGAGCTTGCCGCTAGCGCGATCAATGGAGAAAGCGCTGACGCCGCCGCTGTTCGGGCCTTTGTAGTTGCCAACTTCATTCACCGCGTAAAGAAAGCGGCCGTTTGGATGCAGCGCGACAAAGGATGGATTAGTCGTTTCTGCCGCCAAGCCGAGCGGAGTGATCTGGCCGGTGTCGGCGTCAAAGCGGTAGGCGTAGATACCTTTGCTCTTGCTGCCTTCTTCGGTGTAGGTGCCGACATAGAAGAGATATTTGCCTTGCCGTCCCGCGGGTGCGGCGGCGACGAGCAGAGTCAAAAGGACAAATGCGAACAGCAGAGTGACCGCGCGGAGAGAATGCCGCAGATTCTTCATCCTGTTATAGAAACGCATTCGGCAGCATTCGCGCAAGCGGTGCCGTTTCACCTGGTCAATACGACTGGCACTGTCTGGTCATAAGGCCAGATGACCACGCTCAGGGACTTGCGCTGGTTGAACACATCCAGAGTCACAGGAAAGACCACGATGATGGTTCGGGTGACGGTTTCCCCCGGCTGGATTTTAGTTTCCGGCGGAAGCGCAGCTTGGGCGCCGTTCTTCAGCGTGGGAAACGCCCGATAATACCGATCGAAATCGATGGCGGAAACGGCCTCGGCGGTGGCGTCTCCAGTGGCCGCCTTGAGGGTGCCCTGAATGGTGTGGACGTAGAGAATTTTGTCGCTGATGTTGTGTACCGTGAAAGTCAGGGCGACCATGGTCGAGCCTTGGCCGGTTATTTCCACGGCATTCACATTGTCGAGGGAGCCCCCGGCCTGCGGTGTGGGGCGCTTCAGGAAAGAAGCGATAATCACGACCACCACGACCGCGCCGATGGCGATCAGTACAATCTTGGCGGGCGGCAGATTCTTTTTCGCCGTGCCGTATTCTTCGCCAATGTTGATCGTGGGACCGGCGGGAATGGCCGGCGGCGCTGGCGGCTTGGGCGGAGAGGGGGGGACAGGAGTCTGATCGGGCATACGCTTGTGCCGTACCAGCCCCGATTCTACGCCAGATCAGGTCGAAAGTAGTCTCGAACCCGCCGGTTCTTGGGCCAAATCATGATATTCGGCGATGATGTGGTTCCCCTGAAGTTTTCCCATCAAAGCATCAAATGCAATTTTCGAGTGAATGACTGAATTCTCTTCTGACGCCGTACCCACCACGCAGCAGCCGAGTACGTCCCTCGGAAAATTCCCGATGTGCCAGCGAATCGCGCTCCGGCCGGGGACGTCGAGTACTTCTGGGCAAACGTACCCGAGATGAGAGGACATGGTTAACACGACCTGATAGGTTCCCGCTTCGATACATGGGTGACCGGTATAAAACGGCGTGTAGCGCGACGGTTCCAGGTAATAACATTCCCTTACCCCATCAACCCAAAACTCTCCGGTGATTGCCTCACCGGTCTCCACCTTCCGGTAAATATCTACCCACATATTCTTGCTCCTTCGCATCTACGTCGCAGGATGAAGGGCGAACGCCAGGCTCCCTCGGCGGTTCTTTCCTGCCATTCCCTGAGTCTTAAATGCCCGGATTTCTCGGTCAAGGTTGCATGAACATTTGGAAAGAAAGACTTGTGGAAAACTCCGTTCAGTGGGAGGTGGCCGGGTGCCCCAGGTCTCGGCCTTCCCATGTCTCGCAAAAACGGCGAGACATGGGGCACCCCATGATCGTCACATTATCGACCGGCCCACGCAGCTATGAGTGACAGTAAGAACGTGTCGATCACGTCGAATTCTCATCACCAGAATGTCCGTATCGTTAATCCGCACCGGACCTACCTCTCCGCACAGGTTCCATCGAAAACTGCTCCAGCGCCACTGCTCAGGCGAAGACACCAACCCACGCTCGACCGGGTTGCGATGGATATAGCGAAGTTTTTCAATCCGCTTGCGCTCCGTCCAAACATTGAAATCATAAAACCGTGCCTGCCAAAATCGGTCAGGATGAACTGAGGCGCCCGAAACTGGGGTGGTCCAGGTCTCGCCGTTTTTGCGAGACCTGGGAGCGGCCGCCACGTCGCCCCCACTCGAACACTGCATACTACGCACAACGCCGAGCTTTAATGCCTGAATCGCCGTCGACAATGTCGCCGGCTGCGGTTCGCTCACTAATAAATGAACGTGTTCCGGCATGACGACATACCCCAACACCACGAGCCGATAACGCCGGCGAACCCGTTCCAGAATCTTCAGCAACAAATCACAGTAAGCTTCGTTCCTGAAAAGCGGTCGGCGTCGGTGACAACTGAACGTCAGAAAGTGTAAGTCGTTACCGCCATAAAATCGGTGTAGGCCTTCGGTCATGAATGGAGAGTAGAAAAATCGGAAAGGCCTGTCTGTGACGAGTGAACATTCGACGTGGCCCTCCCAGGTCTCGCAAAACCAGCGAGACCTGGGGCACCCGGCCCCCGGCGGTATTCAATCTTTCAAACTTCTGGGTTCCACACGGGCCGACCTAAGGGCCAAAGTCACCACCCGTGCTTCATAGCTTTGGCGAACTGCTGCGGGGGAAGTGTGTTGAGGACATCGTCTTTCGTCAGCCACGCGCGTCGCGCTTGGAGGACGCCGTAACGAATCTTCTCCATGTGCGACGTGTGATGAGAATCGGTGTTGATCACGATCTTCACGCCTTGTTGCTTGGCCTGGCGGAGATGCACGTCGTTGAGGTCGAGGCGGTCGGGATAGGAATTCAGTTCCATGGCGACTTTATGTTTTGCGGCCGCCGTCAGAACGGCGTGCATGTCGAAGGCGTAGGCGTCGCGGCGCAGTTGGATGCGGCCGGTAGGATGGCCGATGATCGAGGTGTTCGGATTTGCGATGGCTTTCAGCAGGCGCTCGGTCATCTTCGCTGGTTCCTGATTGAAGACAGAGTGGACGCTGGCAATGACGATGTCCATCTGCGCCAACACGTCGTCGGAGAGATCGAGATTGCCGTCGGCCAGGATGTCAACTTCGATGCCGGCAAAGATCGTGATGCCCTCGATTTGCTTGCCAGCCTCGCGAATGCGCTGGATGTGCGCTACGGCGCGCTTGTCGTCGAGACCGTTGGCGAATGCCAGGTTCTTGGAATGGTCGGTGATCGCCATGTACTGGTAGCCCCGCGCCCTGGCGGCCTCGGCCATCTCTTCAATGGTGTTGCGGCCGTCGGTTTCGACGGTGTGCATGTGGACATCGCCCCGGAGATCCGCCTGCGTGATCAACCGGGGCAAGGCATGCTTTTCCGCCAACTCGATTTCGCCGAGGTTCTCGCGCATTTCGGGTGGAATGTAGTCGAGTTCCAGCTTGGCGTAAATCTCTTCCTCGGTCCTCCCAGCGACTGGCTTTTCATCTTCGAGTGTGGCCAGGCTGTACTCGTTCAAAGTGTATTTGCGCTTGAGGGCGCGCTGGCGCAGGGCCACGTTATGGGCCTTCGAACCGGTGAAGTACTGCATGGCCGCGCCGAAGGATTCTGGCGGCAGAAGGCGCACGTCAACCTGCATGCCGCTACGTAGGTGGAAACTGATCTTGTTGTCGCCGCTGGCGATGACGTCCATCAGCGGCGGATATTGGGCGACATGGGCGATGGCCTTCTGGCGTCCTTCTTCCGAACTGCAGGCGGTTCCAGTGACAAGAATGTCGAGGTCGCCTACGGTCTCGCGTCCCCGGCGCAGCGACCCGGCGGGCGTGATCTTGTCAATGCCGGGATAGTTCTCGAGATAGGCGGTGAGTTTGCCGGCCTCGGCTTCCGCGGCATCGATCAGGAAGCGGCCGCCGATGCGGCGATAGTCCTCGATGGCCTTCAGCAGCTTCGCTTCGTGCTTTTCGCCCATGCGGGGCAACTCGCGAATTTTCCCTTCGCGCGCCAGTTTTTCGACGCCGTCGACGTCGCTGACTTTGTAGGCGCTCCAAATGAGTGCAATGGTCTTCGGACCGAGGCCTTGAATCTTCAGCAACTGCAGCATCGACGGGTGATACTTCTCCAGCAATTCTGTCTGAACGGCGAGCTTGCCGTCCTTGAAAAGTTCCTGCAGGTTCCGGAGCATGCTTTTGCCGATGCCTGGTATGGCGAGAACCTGCTTGGGATCAACGATGAGTTCTTTGATTTGCTGGGAGTGATTTTCTATTGCCTGTGCGGCATTGCGGTAGGAACGGATGCGGAACGAATCCTGCCCATCAATTTCGAGCAGGTCGGCGGTTTCGTAGAGAATGTTGGCGATGGCCTTGTTGTCCACCGACTAAAGATAAACAAGATTGGACGGCAGGGCCAGCGGAGAAGGAGTGCTCGATGCGCCGCGCCATTCCGAGGGGCGAGGCGCGGAATCTGTTTGTCAGACACTACACCGCGGCGCAGCCGTGCGCGCTCGCTGGAGCAGAAAATTTGCGAGAAGGCTGATGCGCCACTACGTGGCCTTGGTCACGTTCGCTGCCTGCGGTCCTTTCTGGCCCTCGGTGATTTCGAACTCTACCGGGTCGCCTTCCTGCAGGCTCTTATATCCTTCGGATGTAATCGCGCTGTAGTGAACAAATACATCGGGTCCATCTGCGCGACCGATGAAGCCGTACCCCTTGGCGTTATTGAACCACTTAACAGTTCCTTTCAGACGTTCCACGTACCCCCTCTTTCTGCGCGTCCTTTAATTGAGGGGGCCCAAGGACGTGCACCGCAGTCAAATACTGGAATAGGATGCATTTTGGTCCGCTAGAGGTAGGCTGTCAATTCCTTTGTATTACCCGAAAAAAGCAGCCAAAAGTCGGTGCACGTTCCCACCACAACCCGCCAAGGTCGGCGGTTCCTACTTTCTGGCAAGCTTCGTTGCTCTCCGCGCGCGCGACATGTGATCGAGCCACAACACGGAAGAAATGGTTTTGGCATCCTGGATGGTCCCGTTGACGACCATGCGGACGGCCGCCGGTAGGGGGACTAGCCGCTTATAGATGACTTCATCTTCTTCAGGCTGCGCCTCGCCGGCGCGCAAGCCTGTGGCCAGATAGACCGCCATGGTCTCGGCAACGAAACCGGGACTCGCGAAGAACTTCAGAATGCGGCGCCAGTTGCTGGCGGTGTATCCGGTTTCCTCCAAAAGCTCGCGTTTGGCGGCTTGGAGTTCCTGCTCCCCGGGATCGATGCGGCCTGCAGGCAATTCCCACAGATAGTCAGTTGCAGCATGGCGGTACTGTCTTTCCAGAAGAATGCGAGGGCTGGAAGCGGAATCGTCCACGGCGAGGATCACGACTGAGCCCGAGTGATGGATGACATCGCGCCGTGCGCGCACTCCACCGGGCTCCTCGACGTGGTCGGTCGTGACCGAGAAAACCGGACCACGATACACGGTTCGGGAGGAGATGATCCGTTCTTTGCTTCGCTTGCTGCGGGCAGCTTTGCTGGGAGACTTGGCCATGGCACCAATATAAAACATGACTTTCGGCTTTCGGAAAAGACTTGGGGCATCGCCCCAGTTCGCCTCAATCGAGGTTTTCGAGAGCCGGATGGCGGAAGCCGGATGCCGCTTCTGCTATGCTGCCCGGCATGGCCGCGAAGCCTCTGGTCGCAATTGTCGGCGCAGGAAATCTAGGTGCAGCGTTGGCTGTGTCGCTCCAGCGAG
Organism: uncultured Acidobacteriaceae bacterium; assembly: GCA_963791515.1. GTDB lineage: Bacteria > Acidobacteriota > Terriglobia > Terriglobales > Acidobacteriaceae > Sulfotelmatobacter. The sequence goes on from CAWBSS010000010.1 coordinate 51,422, forward strand.
TGGGTTACACCATCGAAGCCGTGATTGTTCGTTCTCGCGGTGCTTCTTTGAGAAAGGCGCAGCGATTGGCAAAGCAAGTGGGCGCCCGGGCGTCGATTGATCCGTCAGATGTGCGGGCCAAGTTGATTTGGTTCTGTGTGCCGGACGCTGAAATCGCCCGAGCGGCGCACGCGATCGCGGGGAAGATCAAATGGAAGGGAAGAGTAGCGTTGCATTCCAGCGGCGCGCTCGCCAGTGATGAACTGGCAGTTCTGCGCAGCCGTGGGGCATCCGTCGCGTCGGTGCATCCGCTGATGACGTTTGTGCGGGGCTCGCGGCCTTCGCTGGCGGGAGTTCCTTTTGCGCTTGAGGGCGACGCGCCCGCGGCGCGCGTGGCGCGCCGCGTGGTTGAGGACGTGGGCGGTCACGCCTACTCGATTCGCAAGAACGACAAGGCTGCCTATCACGCCTGGGGAACTTTTGCCTCGCCCCTTTTCACCGCGCTCCTGGCCACCACGGAGCAGGTTGCAGCTCTCGCGGGAGTGAATCGAAAAGCAGCGAAGCGGCGGATGATTCCCATCCTGCTGCAGACGCTGGCAAACTATGCGGCCTTCGACGCGCCTGGCGCGTTCAGCGGACCGATCGTCCGCGGCGACGTGGATACGGTGAAGCGGCATCTGCGCGTGCTGCGCGGCACGCCCGCTGCGAGTGAAGTCTACTCAGCCCTGGCGCGGAGTGCACTGAGCTATCTGCCCACGAAGAACAAGGCGGAGTTGGAGAGGGCGTTGGGATCAGCCCGAAACTGGCAACGCACCGGCTCTCCTCGGAGCTCGCGCGCTGCGAAGGCCTAGCGCGAGCAAACCCAGCACCACGAATGGAAACGCCGCAGCAGTGCGGAGGGGCAGGGCAAAAATCGCTTTGGAATAGAACTGTTGGTGCGACAACACCGGATGCAACGCGATCAGACCGACGGCAGCGAGCCACGGCCACAGGAGAATTCCAATCCCGGTCAACAGGAGTGCTTTTCGGATCCAACTGGAAGCCATTTCCCGCCAATGGTTTGAGAGCAGAAAAATGCCGGGCAGAAGAATGACGAGGTCGTGAAGGGCTTGACCCGGCAGTAGCGCGATGCCAGTGATGCAGAGCAAGAGACTCAGGGTTAACCAAAACTGGATAGAGTCCGCGGAGAATGCTCGACTGCTCCAGGCCAGCACCATGGCAACAATCAAAAAGATCGCAATCATCGCGACTGAAACGAGACCTGTCTTGCTGGGCGCCAAGGGCAAGGCGAAAATTTCGCTTACGAGCGGAGGTCGGGCATAGCGGTGGTATCCGAGCACGACTCGTGTCCAGGATGTGATCCAATGCGGCCAGACAACCAGTGCTGCGACCACCAGAGCGAGCAGGGTAGAAAACAAACCCAGGCAGAAGCGGCTGCGCCTGCGCCCGTCAACTGAGCTCCAAAGAAGAACATACAAGATCGCGAGAATTGTCATCTGCGGCTTGATGGTAGTCAGCGCCATCAAGATCCCGGCGAGCAACAGGCGGCCGCGCTGCAGAGCAAGCATCGAACCCGCCAAGAGACATCCCACCAGGAGGCCCAGTTGACCCGCATATAAGCCTTCGAGCACCGGATAGCTGAACAAGGTCAGCAAAACAACGACGGCCAGCCAAGGCCAACTGAGTCGCCACGACAAAGCTCGCATCCACAACAGGACGCTCGTGACGGTCAGCGCGGCGAGCAGGAAGACGAGCACTACGCGCACAACGGCAAAGGGAAATTCCGCGGTGGGCCAGAACAGGAGATCCGTGAAGGCGGGATACGCGAAGGTTCGATAATCCGTTACCGGATCGGTCGGAATCTGCGAATCCAGCGGTCGTCCGAAGAGCCCCTTCTGAATTTTGAGGGTCATTTCGGCGCTGTAGGGATCGTCACCCTCCCGAATCCACTCTCGCGAAGTCAGCCACACGGGGTAGAAGTCGTTGCCGAACGCATAGCCACCGGCCAGGTTCTTAGCCGCGCCCACCTCCAGCACGCGGGGCATAAACAATCCCAGGTGGTAGTAAACCATCGAGGCCGCGCCTACCAGCGCGAGGCTAAGGGCAAGCATAGCGCGGCGAAACGAGCGAGTTCCAGCGTCGGAGGCGGTCATTCGCGCAAGTGAGTCAGCGAATTAGAGCACAGCGCAGGGATTCGCGCAAAGATACCGCATCGATGGCAAGAGGAGAAGTAGTCGCGGAGTCGAGTCTCACGTGAAGAGATGCCCGAGTTTCTCTTTCTTGGTCTTGAGATACTCTTCGGCATGCGGGCTGGGAGTGACTTCGCAGGGTACGCGCTCCACCACGTGTACTCCGGCGCGTTCCAATGCCTCAACCTTCTGGGGGTTGTTCGACAGCAGGCGGACGCGCACAACTCCCAGTGCCTTGAGAATCTCGGCCGGGAGCGCGAAGTCGCGGTAGTCGTTCTTGAAGCCGAGGCGCTCGTTGGCTTCGACGGTGTCGAGTCCTGCATCTTGCAGTTCGTAGGCTTGCAGCTTGGCCATCAGGCCGATGCCGCGACCTTCCTGTAGCTCGTAGATCAGAATGCCGGCGCCTTCGTCCGTAATCATCGAAAGTGACAGTTCAAGCTGCTGGCGGCAATCGCAGCGCAAGGAATGAAAAACGTCGCCGGTGAGGCATTGCGAATGAATACGTACTAGCGGCGGAGCGGACGTCACGTCCCCGGTCACCAGCGCGACAGCCTCTTCTACGCGGCGGTCGCCGTCGGAACCGGAGTGCCCGCGAAAACCGTAAATGCGGAAATTGCCCCAGCGGGTGGGAAAATCCGCGGATGCGACCTGCTGTATTTCGTTCGCACTCACGTTTTCATTATAGCGGCTGGGCGTGCTGCGAGAGGGTTCCAACGGGGGATCGTGGAGTCGTTAGCCTCTGGCGCGAAAGTGGAAAATGGCATCCTGCTTCGACGCGATGGGCGAACCATTGCGAGTGGCGGGCTGAAAGCGCCAGTTCTGCAATGCGAGTAAAACCTTCTCATCGAGTTTGGGGCCGAGGCTCTGAAGCACGGTCTTGGCGACAATATCTCCGCGCTCATCGATAACGATTTCGACGACGACGTTGCCTTCAGAGTCGGGCAATTCCCAAGGATAGGCCGCCGGATCAGAGGTAGTCACGGGCAAAGCGGGGCGAATCTCGTCGCCAGACAAGGAGCCACGATTCAGCGTTCCATAGGGCAGCCCTGCCTGTGCGCCGTGACCCAAAGCGGAGAGCGTCTGAGTTGTGGAATTGTCCTGAGCTTCCGTACGGGCAAGAGGATTCTGCGGCGCCGCCAACTTCGCCGGCTGGGCAGGAGCCCTCCACGTCAATTTCTCATGGCTCAGTCGCTGGTGACGGTAACGCTGCGTGGCGCTGTCGGAGGAACTCTGGCTGCTGTCGTCGGGAGATTTGCTGGGCCAGTAAAGTCGCGTGACTGACTTGCCGTTCTGCCCCAAGGCCACGGAGACGGCGGTGAGCAATTGAGGGTCGGGGGTGTGCAGCAGCCACGCCAGTAACAGACCATGCAACGCAAGCGAACCCATCCGGAGCCAGCGTTGCCGGCGCGTGGTCACGGGATTCAGTTGCGCAAACATCAAACGATTCCTGCGGCAGGCGTTCTCCGTCGCAGCCAAGTGATAGTTAGACGTAAACCGGGGGATTTCGTCAAGGGGATTTCTGAACTTAAGTTGCATGCACCGGTCGTAATGCCCGCGCTGGAAGCCGATCCGGTTGGTGCCGATTCTGGAACGCTGATAAAATAGTCGGGCAGTCGATAACCCAACCTCACATGGGGCTATAGCTCAGCTGGGAGAGCGCATCGTTCGCAACGATGAGGTCGTCGGTTCGATCCCGACTAGCTCCACCATATTTTCAACCACTTGCAAACACTCCGCACACCAATCTTGTCACACTCTGTCACACAAAACTGAACAGGCTCGCCGGAAGTTGCCTCAAACTTCACCGCGCGGGAGAGATTAGGCAAAAGAACCCCGGTCGATGAGCGCAATAGCGATTTCTCCTCGGTAATTAAGAACCGCCGGGTATCATGGGGGAATCCGAGAATCGTCGCAAAATGGTGAGCCCCGAACAGCAACCACCCGAGGACAATCGAAAGCCCCTAACGGACTTAGCGCCGTGGGCTGATGTTCTGTCGAAGGGAATTGCGGCTATGGCAATCGCCCTGTATGTGTCAGGCTTCTTGATAGTCTCCCTGCACCACTACAAGTACGGGTTCGTTGATACTAACCTGTTTCGAGCGCGCATCCTTGCGGCGGGCGCTTGGTTCTTCTTTCTGAGCGGCGTTCCCATTTTTGCGGTGACACGAATTAGAACGCAGGTACTCCAGATGTCGTTGCTACAGTTGGCGGTGTTTGCGTATCCATACTACGCCGGCTGCCTCTTTCTAACCTTGCTGGCAAACCCATTTTTCAGCTTCTCAGACTATTCGCCTTGGCCGGGCCCAGCTCCGCATCCTTGGTGGTGGCTGCTAATCACAATCGTTCTTCTCGGAGTTCTCATTTTTCTTATTGACTGGAAGAAATCGCCTCGAATAGTCACCGCCGTTGCCTCGGTGTCGGTCGTCCTCTTTTATGCTCATTATCCTCTTCGCGACTTGCTCGTTGACCATCGGTTTCAGCCGAGCGCCGTGACCCTGTGGTTCTTCGCAGTCGGGGTACTGTCTATAGTCGAAGTCAAGGCCCGCTTGCGAGGTGGAGACTGGGAAAAGACTGCATTCCTTGTTTTGGGGGCTCTTTTCGTCTTTGCTTTTTTCTATTACCCTCACATCAAAGCCCCTTGGGGTGGCGGCACGCCAGTCAACATCACCGTCTATTTCACCAAAGACTCCGCTGTGAAACCAAGCCAAGCTGTGTCTGCCCAATTGGTTGACGAATCCGACGCCGGTATCTACATCGTCGCGCCGAATGAGACCAAAGCCATTTTCGTACCGCGCAACGCCGTAGCGCTCATATACTTCTCGGACAGGATTGCAGATTCAGCCTTACTCCGAGACAACAAGTAGACTCCAAAAACCCGTTTTATTGGACCGTAGTAGTGAAGGCCGGTGACAGCCTGAGGCTGACTGGTATTCTCATACAAATCTGCGTGAGTGCTAAAGGGAAAAGTGGCTGTCGTAGGCCGTTCGGATCGAGCGATGCGAGATCGAGAATTTCTCATCGATGATGGATGCTGGGCATCCTCGAAGCCGTCTCCGAGTTGGTTGCGGGATGATTGCTACAAGTGACGAGATACTTGAGGGCGTGTTGTAACCGCCGACCATCATGCGTGGCCTCTCTCCTCCAGCGTCGGCGGGGTTCAGCACGCACACCTGCACTTCGGTTACAGTATCCAGGTTACTCTGTGGTGAGTCGCCGCTCGCGGTAGACAGGTGCCAGAGTCAAACGGCAGTCTGTGAGCTGCGTTGAGGAGGGACAGTGAAGAATCAGCTTCGATCTCGCGGCTTTTTAGAAGGCTCGGTTTCGCGGCGCAAGTTCTTAAGGCAATCCGCCGCCGCGGCGATTGGTTTTTCGATCGTTCCGCGCCGAGTGTTGGGCGGAGCAGGCTATGTCGCTCCCAGCGACAAGGTGAATATTGCGTTCATCGGCGTCGGTTCGCAGGGTTTGCGCGTCATGCTTCACTTTCTGCATGAACCCGACGTACAGGGTGTGGCTGTTTGCGACCCTAACAAAGCCAGCGCGAATCACCCGCAGTGGGACACACATGAGTTCTGTAATTCCGTACGTAAATTGCTCGGCGTCGATAGTGGCTGGGATTGGCTCAGTCCCGACCAACCGATTCAGTTGACCCATTCCCTCGGCGTCACCAGCGGCGTTGCCGGCCGCGAACCTTGTCAGAAAATTGTGGATGGTTATTACGGCACCCAGCAGCGCTCCGGCCAGTATCGCGGGTGTTCCGCTTACAGTGATTTCCGCGAACTGCTTGAGAAACAGAAAGATCTCGATGCCGTTGTTGTATGTACGACGGACAACCTGCACGCGGCGGTGTCCGCCGCGGCTATGAAGAAACGCAAACACGTTTTTTGCCAGAAGCCTTTGACGCACACGATCTACGAGGCGCGGCGCATTGCCGAAATTGCCCGGGAGACTGGCGTGGCCACTCAGATTGCCGTCGGCAACCAGGCATCTGAATCCACGCGCTTGCTCTGTGAATGGATTTGGGACGGCGCCATTGGGCCGGTGCGGGAGGTCATGAACTGGTCGAGCCGTCCTTTCTGGGCCCAAGGCATTGAACGTCCAAAGGAAGTAGAAGCCGTGCCTGAAGGTTTGGATTGGGATCTATGGCTTGGCCCGGCGCCGGAACGGCCTTTCAACCATGCTTACTTGCCCTTTGTTTGGCGGGGATGGACGGATTTCGGTTGTGGCGCTCTGGGCGATATGGGTTCCTACAGTTTCGACACAATTTTTCGCGCGCTGAAGCTGGAGGCGCCGGTGAGTGTGGAAGCCAGTTCCACCGATCGCTACGAAGAGACCTACCCGATGGCCTCGATCGTGCGTTACACCTTTCCCGCGCGGGGTGATATGCCTCCCGTGAAATTCACCTGGTATGACGGTGGTCTAAAGCCGCGGCGTCCGGACGAACTGGAAGAAAACCGTCCCTTGAAAGGCGACGGCGAAGAAGAGGACGAAGGACTTCTCTTCGTCGGAGATCGCGGGAAGATTCTCTGCACATTTAATGGCGGCAATCCGAAGCTCATTCCCCAAACCAAAATGGACAGCTACAAACAGCCACCAAAAACTCTGCCCAGGTCGCCTGGCAACGAACGGGAGTGGCTCGACGCCTGCAAGGGAGGCAAAGTGAAGCCCGGTGGGAATTTCGAATTCGCTGGCCTCGTCACGGAATCCTTGCTCCTGGGAAATGTGGCGGCGCGGATGGGGCAAAGACTCAATTGGGATCGCCCCAAGCTGAGCGTTGACTCCGATGTCGCGCAGAAGTACATCCGGCCGGAACGCCGCAGCGGGTGGGAACTCTAGCGATTCGCAAAGATTTACGGCGGTTCTGCGAATCCACTCCTTCGGCACCCGCGACCGGAGATTGGACGAGTCTATAATGCGTACGCCCGCTTGGGGACGATGAGTTTGTTCGTTCAGCGGATGAGGAGGCTTCTATGTCTGCGATTTCGAGAAGAGAGTTCCTTAAGAGTGCATCGACGTACGCCGCCGCTGCCAGCTTTCTTTCCGCAGGTGCGCTGGAGCTTCGCGCCAATCCGTTGGGCATGCCTATTGGATGTCAGACGTGGCCCGTCAGGGAAATGATTGCCAAGGATTTTCCGCGCACGATCAAGCTGCTTGGCGACGCCGGATTTCAGACAATTGAGCTGTGCTCGCCCGTAGGTTACGCAGATATGGGTTTCGCCGGCCTCGCCAAATACAAGGGGAGTGAGCTCCGGAAAATCTTGGGCGATGCAGGTGTCAGTTGTGTGAGTTCTCACTTCGGCATCGCGGAACTCCGAGAGAATCAGGAGCGCGCAATTGCCTGGGCGAAAGATGTCGGCCTGACGCAAATGTTGGTGCCAAGCCTCGACGGGCCTGAGAAACCGACGATGGACGATGTGAGGCGAGCGGCCGACGAATACAACAAAATGGGTGAGCAATCGGCCAAGGTCGGCATCCAGCAGGGACTTCACAACGAAGGCTTTGAGCTCTCGATGGTTGATGGCAGGCGGACCTATGACTTGTTGCTGGGCCTCCTCGATCCGAAGCTGGTGAAATTCCAGTTCCAGGTTTCCACCATCAGCCGCGGATACGACGCCGCCGAGTATTTCACGAAGTACCCTGGTCGCTTCATTTCCATGCACGTGCAAGGCTGGTCAGCCGAAGCCAAGAAGGTGATGCCCGTGGGGCAGGACAGCCTGGATTGGAAGAAAATCTTTAGCGCGGCGAAAACGGGCGGCATCAAGAACTACTTCGTCGAAATGGACCTGGAAAAGATGAAGGCCAGCGTTCCCTACCTTCGCAACCTGCAGGTCTGATGAGCCTGCGCGCTAACTCATGCAGAGGCGAAGCCGGCACCGAACCCTCTAATCTGAGCGTCCCGCTTCGCCCGGAAGCAGAAAAGAAAATGGGTGAGCCAGCAACTCACGTCCCACCTCGCGCAAAAAGCGCCGCGATTGCTCCTCTCCGATATTGCGCGCGCGTACGGCCAGGAGAAAGCTCAACACAAACGACGTAACAATATTTAACACGCCGACAATCGCAATTCCGGAAAACGCAAGCAGGGCATCCTGCCAGTGCAGTTGGCCGTAGAGCCGGGAAGCGTCCAGAGCGTAGCCCAGACTTGCGGCTGCCAGCGTGACATGGCGGACTTCGAGAGGTATTCCGAAGAGCTCGAAAATAATGGGCACGGCGCCCAGCAGAAATCCCAGAACGATGTATCCAACTGAGCCGGGGGCGTGGTGCTTTACCCAGTTCGCCAGCTTCGCCGCCCGCTCCGGTCCTAGCTTTGCACGAATTCGGAGGCTGTTTGAGATTGCCGAGCCCATCCTGTGGAGCGCGAGATAATTTGCGGTCCAGCCCGTTGCCAGTGAAGAGAGCCAGAGAAAAACTCCGGTGATGATCGCGAAAAGGATCGTCATCGACGTCAGTGGAAAGAGCATGCGAATGCCATGTTCCGCCGCCGGCTCAGGAAGGAAAGGATGTCCGCGAACCGCGTTGAGAATCCGGTCGATAGCGATGGATGCGGGGACGGCCCCAACAAGATTGCTGATGGTTACGATGAATTGCGTCTTGGAAATGGCCTGAAGACTGGCCATGTGATCCTTCGCGGGATCTTCCATGGCATCCACCAGAGTAGCCGCCGTTACTGCGGGCATTTTGGAGGCCAGCAGGAATCCGCCAGCCTGCATCAGCAGGAAACTGACAACATAGTTAAACGAATGGGCAATGGCCAAAAGCAGAGGAGCATGAATCATTGCTGCCAGTGAGTATTTGAACAGCGCGGTGAAGGATGTGATGACGCCGGCCAGCACCGCCCCCAAGCCCATCACGCCCCATTGGACGGTATTTTGAGCGATATAGTGTTTGCCGGCGCGTCCTGTTCTCTCCACGACACTGCGTGCCAACCGTCGCGTGCTGGCACTCATCACGCTCGCGATGCGTCGCTGAGAAGCAAAACCATGGACCACGGTGACGGCGAGTTTGCGAGCATCTGAATCGGGGCGCTCCAGGGTGATCACCTGTTGCATTCGGGCAAGAAGAGACCGCAGGAGACGCACACGAAAGATCAGGTTCGCGGAAGATCCTCTGTCCGCCAGCGACTGGTTCACCGTCTGCAACTGAGCTTCGCAGGCCGCTCGCTGTTCTTCCCAAAGATGGAAGTCTTCGGGATGTCGAATGACCTGCTCCACGACAGTCGGGAGATGAAAGAAGGCGGACTTGGTAATGTCCTCATCGTCGGCGAACGCGATCAAGTCCCGCGACAGTGCAACATTCGTGGCCCGCAGAGCAAGAATCTTGCAGGATGCCAGAATCGAGAAAGTAGACGGCCGAAAGGTATCTGCCCAGGGAGCGACCAGTGCTTCGGGCAACGAAGCCACCCAGCGCGCATCGCATTCTTTCAGGTTCAGGGAATCCATCAATACATAGAGGTCGCCCTCCACTTCGTCCACAGGCAACAGATGTCGGACTGCCCTTGCCAGCAGCTCTCGAACCAGAAAAGCATCGGGCAGTCCGGCTTCGGAGATGACCCGAACACAAGAATGATGGGACCAGAAGTCGCGAAGCGTGGAGCGAATTGAATCGCGGCACCGGTGCCGCTGGATCGCCAGCGTCACTTCTGAAAGAGTCTCTGTGCGCGATTCCACCGGCACATTCAGGATCATGCGAAGAAGGCCATACACTCGAGTGGCTCGCTCTCGGGTAGAGAGGGACTCAAGGTTTGAGAGATTGTCTATTGCAATGGAAATACGCGCTCCCCCTCTCCCCAAAAAGAGAGAATATGGCGCAGTTAAGAGAACGTAACAGGGCGCCTAAGAGAATTGAAGTCGAAGAGCCTTGGAGTCAACATCGGTAGTAAGTGTCATGGTGCAGCAGGGCGTCCACCCCTTCCATCACGCAGCTGATGTTACCTTTGTCGCATGTCCCGCGTATTCCTACTTTTTTTGCTTGGGCTGCGAGTTGCGGGGACATGTGCAGGGTCACCATGAGAATCGGAACCCCCGGAGAGCGCCGTCTGATTTCTTTTGCGGCATCCAAGCCGTTCATTTCAGGCATCTGGAAATCAAGCACAATTATGTCCGGCGCGGTTTGCTGGGCTCTCTCTATCGCTTCTCGACCGTTGGAGGCCTCACTGCAGACCCTCCATGAATCGTGTTGTTCCAACAGGGCTCGAAGGCAACGGCGCATAAGCTGGCTGTCGTCTACGACGAGGATTCGGACGGACGAGGTCTTCTGCCTTACGTCCAAAACAGACATACTAAAACGTAAGAGCTAAGACCAAATGTGTCTATACACCGCATCGCGTAGTTTGATGCAGATTTTCCAGCCTTCAGCCATTCTCCTAGGGTTTCGGAGTATTTTTGTCCGGAGTCGTCTATCAAGGCTAAGTGCAGGAACAATATAGGGACTACGGCGCTCTTGAGAGCTAGTAGCCGGTGAAGAACTCCGTCATATCAGGCGCCGTGGCGGACAACCCGGGGAAGTTGGTGACTCCAGATCCGGCCAGGATGAGGCGCAGCACGCTTTGATGTTGGTAAAGCGTCTTGGACTGAAATCCCTTCTTGCCTGAGGAACTAATAATAACAGTCGCGACTTGTCCGCCGCCGTGCTCCACATCGGAATCAAGTCCTTCATCGAAGGTGATGATCAGCAGGCCGCCATTCTGAAACGCGGAACTGGCGATCAGCGGGGCAATGTTGGTTTGCAGCCACGCATCCGCTTGGGCAAGGGTGCCGTCGTGGGCATCGTCCATGAGGTTCGGAGCGATGAACGAATATTGAGGCAGCGCGTTATTGGCAAGGTCGGTCGCAAATTGAGTAAAGGGAACTATGTTGGCCGCCTGGGTGGGGTCGTTTTGCACGTCCGATAAGTATATAAACGGGTTGTGACCCCGGACGTAACCGCCGGAATCACCACCAAGATACCCGGGCGAAGGAAGAGATTCAGCATAGGCCTTCCAGGTCTTGCCCACTTTCACCAACTCGCGCACAACGTTGTCATCGCTGATTACGCCCGTGAAGCCGTCGGAAGCCTCCATAAGGCCGGTCGTGAGCACCAGATAATTCGGGAGCGAGGGATGCGTATTGGCAAAATACTGTGTGGCCAGGCCGTATTGCGAGGCCAAGCTGTTGAAGTAAGGCATGGATGAATTGCCGATCACGTCGGAGTAGCTGTGATTTTCTTCCACCACTAGGATCACATGGTCGAAAGTGGATTGGGCTGCGGCAGTCGGTGTTTGAACCGTCCCTGAGTCGCTGCCCCCGCCGCCGCATGCGAGTTGCGATGTGGCGAATCCACAGACGACGAGCCATGCGAGCAAGGTCGTGGGTCGGAACAGGGATCGGGCCCTCAGTGACATGGAAACGCTTGGATGTTGAGATCCGTCCAAAGGTTTGCCACAGATCCCGCAGGCCGTGCTACTTGTCTGCCGCGGCCTTTTGATCTGTAAGATCTAGCCCGAATTGCGGGTGATCATAAGTTCCTGTTATATGAACGGGAACGACCTCGCCTTTGTTCTTTTTCTTGAAGAATGGATCCATGGCTTTGAGCAACAGTGATTTCACTCCGGTCGTGGTCTTCGAAATCTTTGTGTCGACCCGCATCCTGCCATGCAAATCGATCTTGTGATTCACAAGGCTGTAAGTGCCATACATGCGCGCCCCAGCGCCGGGAATGGCGAATGAGAGGTCGGAGAATTTGGCGATTCCGCCTTCGAGCACGACTCGCCCCTTCAGATCGGTGACCACGGTTTCGGCGTCTTCCATTTCTTCGCCCTGTGCTCCGGCGCTCAGTTCATTCACGTTCTTCTGTGTTTCCGGCTTGGAGAAGCTGCCGTCGTCGATACCAAAGGTGCCCTGCAGCTTCACCTTCTCGAGAAAACTTTCCTTTCCTGAGGGGAGTTCCACTTTGGTCTCGAGTGCGATCGCTCCCGACATTGGCGAGCGACGATCTTCAACAAACAGGCCGAGAATATCTTCGATGCGTCCCCGCGGGGAAGTCAGATCGAGCAGTGCAGTCTTACCTTTGTGTTCTTTTGTGCCCGCGACGCTGCCTTCCACGGCGAGACTAGTTCGACCGAAACGGGCGCCGACATGTTGCAGGAACGTGTCGCCGTGAATAGCGTCAACGAAAGCGCCGAATTGGGTTACGAGTTTCACTTTGTGGCCCCCCGACGTTACTTCGAAGTCGGGAACCTCGGTGGTGCCGGCGATGTCAATGTGTTTGAGAACTCCGCCGTATTTTCCCTTGGATGCCAGCATCCCAGCGATGCCGCCGTAGACGCTCAGGTCCGCACGATCGAATGTGTACTCACCAGAAATCGGAGTCTCGCCCGGATTGCCTTTGATCCAGACGCCGAATTTTCCGTGGGTTGCGATTTCGCCCGGAGGTTTTGGGTTGTGAACCCGCAAGTCGTAATCGATCGGACTGCCCCACTGAACGTCGTGCAGAAGGCCCTGGCGCACTTCGAAGCTGAGCGGTTTCTCATTCGGATCGTCCGACGCGAACTCTACCACCGTTCCGTTCGCAACAATCTCCTCGACGACAAGCTTGGAGTGCTGCGTCTCAAAAGTTACATTGCTGCCAAAAGGCGGGACGAACACGTGCCCACCTTCTGCTCTGATACGCGGAACACGGTTCGTGAGAATTCCGGAATAGCTGCCTTCAATAGTCAACTTGTCAATGGCAATCAGCGTCCACCTGTTAGGGCCATGATGAAACTCTACGCCCTTGAGGATGCATCCCGGAAAAGGCAAATAAGTGCAATGAGAACTTCGGATGGTGACGGTGCTGTCGCTCGCTTCGGCCAGATCCTGCGCGACCGACCTCTCAGTAAACGGCCAAATCCGGCTCCAGAACAGTGCAAGACAAACCACAATAGAAACCACTACCGCTGCAGTGATGATAATTATTGTCTTACCGCGATGGGATAGTGGGGATGATTTGGGCTTTGTCTTGCCGGGACCCGTAGGTGGGGCGGCGGAACTCGTAAGGGCTGGGGACGACATGAATCTTGGACTCCGAAATGCCTGTGAACTGTTGGCGAGTTAGTTGCATCAAGTTTAAGCGCTTCCCTCTACCTTTTTCTGCTTGCGGCTCTTTTCGTCCCGGTAGTGCTTCTCCGAGAGGCCGTCCGCGACCTCGCGGTGCGAGTTCGCTTTGCTGCCTTGGTGTGACGCTGCTTCGTCGTTCGATTCTGGCGAACGGTCGTAGCTCTCTTCTCTTTCTTGACGGATTTCGGCTTCGACGGTGAGTGTGATTCTCTCGTTGTTTGGTCCGTCATCAACAGATGACTCATGTTCGCCAGCGTTCCGGCGGCTTGTCCCAGCTTACGCGCCACTGCGCTTAGTAAGGGTTCTGGAGCATCCAGTTTTCGAGTCATTGAACCTCCAATCGCAACCTTTTTCTCACCCAAGATTCTCTAATCACTGTTACGAACGAAATCCCGGCGCTCGGCCGGGACTCCCTGAACTTGCTCAAGAACACTTTGCATCAAATTGCAGAGCGCGCTGAGCGCGGCTTTGCTTCACAGCATTAGTTGCCGCAGAACCCATGAAGGTTGGGAGGAAAGACCATCATGGGAGCGGAAACACGACATTACCTTGTGAAGTGGTATCCTGTTCCGTGAGCCTGCTTAAGCTCGATCTTCGCCGCTACGTTTGTGAGCGGCTAGCCCCCTCCGGACTCTAGGTTGCAACCGCGCATTCTGCGTGGTCTTGTGCTGTCGACTCGAATTCATACAAAAACGGCTGGGGTTTCTGAATGGTACTGCGGACGCGGACATGTGACTCGTCCGACGTCGCTCGGAACCCACGAACAGAATTCTTACGAAAGGGATTCCCATGAAACTTCTAGTAATTGGATCCGGCATGATGGGTTCGGCGGCAGCGTTCGATATGGCCCGCACAACTCAGGTGGATTCGGTGACACTGGCCGACAGTGACCTCAAGCGCGTGCGTGAAGTGGCGGCACGGGTAAATCGAATCACAGGAGGCAGGAAGGTGCGAGCCGTGGTGCTGGATGCGGGCAATGAAAAAGCGGCCGCGAAGCTCATGCGCGGACACGACGCCGCGCTCTCGGCTGTGCCGTATTTCCTGAATCTTGGACTGGCGCGCGCGGCCGTTGACGCCCGCTGTCACTTCGCGGATCTGGGCGGCAACAATACCGTGGTACGGCAGGAGTTAGCGCTCTCGAAAAGGGCTGAGAGCCATGGCGTGGCCCTCGCGCCCGATTGCGGGCTGTCTCCGGGGATGGCGTCAATCCTCGGTGGCGAACTGGTCCGTCGGCTCGGAGGCCGCGCCGACGCGCTGCGGCTCTATGTCGGCGGTCTGCCGGAGCGGCCCACGCCGCCGTTTCATTATCAGCTCGTATTCTCCGTTGAAGGCCTCATCAACGAGTACGTGGAACCGGCCCGCATCCTGCGCAAGGGCAAGCTGACAACCATCGATCCTCTGACCGAGCCCGAGGACTTTCACCTCGCAGGATTCTCACCCCTGGTGGCCTTCCATACCTCGGGCGGCACTTCGACTCTGCCGGAGACGTTTGAAGGAAGAGTCGGAGAGTGCTTCGAGAAGACGCTGCGTTATCCCGGGCATTATGATCTGCTCTGCGAACTCAAAGAGCTGGGCTTGTTCTCAGGGGAAAAGATGAAGTTCGGCAAGGCGGAGATCGCGCCGCGGGCCATGATGTCGAAAATCTTCGCGGGCAAGTTCGCCTCCAAAGGTCCGGACGTCTGTCTCATGCGCCTCGAGGCGCACGAGTCGGTGAATCGAGCGGGCGTCCGCGGATTGCTGGGCGGACGACTCAAGGGACGCGTGGCTTCCTTCACCATGGTGGATCACTACGATCCAAAGACCGACATGAGCGCCATGATGCGCACCACTGCCTTCCCGGCGTCGATCGTGGTGCAGATGCTTGCCTCAGGAGCGATCAGCAAGCGCGGCGGGGTCCTGCAGGAGCGGGATGTCCCGGCGGATCTGTTTCTCGGAGAAGTGGAGAAACGCGGAATTAAGATCGATTATGCGATCGAGTGAGAGCCTTCTGCACGGGCCGCTTATCCCGAAAGACGTCCGTGGGTTACGATGGTCACCATGCCGCGGGCTCGAAGTGGCGCGCCAGCGTCGGTTCGTTTGACAGTGGGCGGTTGGCAGCCCGCCGCGTCCTAGTCTCTACTTGTGTTCCGTGCCGAACTACTTCCGTACATAATTTTGTGCAAATGCCTGCGCGGTCTGCTAGCATGTGGGCAATCAACACTCATATCTCCTTCGTTTTGTGAAGGATTAAGCAATTGGCAACGGCACCCTAATTGCGTCTACGGTGCAGGGAAGTGTGATTGACCCGAAGTCCCAGGCAGGGCTGTTAAAGGTAGGTAGAAGTTGTCGAATCAACCGGAAGCTGGGAGCGTCGAGATCGTTATCCGGCGCCGTCCGACCCGCCGCCATCGCCGGAATCGCCTGATTCGCCGTATTGTGCTGGTTGTCGTCTGCGCAGGTTTGGCTTTCGGGTTCGCTTCCATCGCACTTCAGCATTTGAGTCCATCGCTATTCCGAGCGTCCAGGTCTGTGGCGCCGGATCGGCAGGCGGTCGAGGCCAGCCGCAACATCCTTCTGCTCACTCAGCAGGAATCCTTGCGCCAGATCGAGAGCCGTCCGGTCTATCCCTATTCCGTCGTGCCCGGTGGAGTGAGAGATGCGCGCGAGTTGAAGTGGGTGGCACAGCACGATCCGGTGGTCGCGTCTCATTACGCGGGCTTCGATTACGATCATGCCCACGTCGTGCGCCTGGTTTTAGCGCGAACTGCTTATCTTTCTTATCGTATCGGCAACAGGGTCTACTGGACGCGGCACAGAGTCGCGCTGAAGAAGGGCGAGACGGTGATTACCGATGGCAAGATCACTGCACGCTCTCGCTGTGCCAATCGGGTGGAAGAAGCTCCCCAGCAAGCGACTTCCTCTGCAGAACCCCCGGCCGCAAAGTTTGACGAGCCCGTTCTCCCCGCCACAGGCACAGCTCTCTTGAATCCTCCGGTCCCGTTCGAGTCCGCATTGCTCAACCGTCCTGGATCGCCGGGATTGGGACCAGCGCTGCCGTTGAGTATGGTATGATCCGTTCGGCAGCGGAACGTGGGTTCCGATCACGCCGCCGCCGCTCCCCGGCGTTTGCGGTGTCGGAAAGAATCAGACGGGTACGGCGGCACGGGAATACAGGGAAAGGGAAATCCCTGCGCCAGCGGTGGTGGCAGGAGGCGAAGTCCCTGAGCCCGGCACATGGCTGCTGGTCGCCTCTGGCCTGGCCGCGATGTACTGGAAGACCCGCCAAAGACTTTCCCGAACTTAGCACGTCAGAATCGGCTGGTCGGCATCAGTCTTCCGTCGTATCTTGCGCTCGCTTACACTCTTTCTGTAGCCTTCTGGTTCTGCTTCTCACGGGAGGGTCCCGGTGCGTTCTGCAGGCGTGCGTTTGTGCCGCTGGAGTTTATCGCTTTTCTTGTTCTTCCTTTTCGCGCCGAGTCTCACCGCTCAGGCCATCCGTCTGCACGTTGATTTAACCGACGCTCCGCGAAACATCTACCACGCGCACTTGCAGATTCCCGCCCACGCCGGCGAAATGTCGCTGGTCTTTCCCGAAATGGATTCCCGGAAATCACCGTCCCAGCGGGCCGATCGGCGGGCTAACCGGAATTCAAATGGAAGCCGGCGGGCCGTTCGCTCTCATGGCAACGCGATGCGGTCGACATGTATGAGTTCCACGTCAGCGTTCCCGCGGGCGTTGACACACTTGATGTGTCGCTGGATGCGCTCACCTCGCAGGATAGTGCCGGCGGAGGCGGGCCCGCGGCTTCCAGCGATCTTCTCGACCTGAACTGGAATGCGGTCGTCCTTTATCCCAAGGGCGCACGCTCTGACGATGTGAGCTTCATGCCCTCGGTCACACTGCCTGGCGGGTGGAAGTTCGGCACCGCTTTGCCAGTGGCGCGCACCGCCGGCGACAACGTGGAGTTCGCGCCAGTCTCTCTCACAACACTGGTCGATTCACCCTTGATCGCCGGAGTTCACTACCGGAAGATTGAACTGACCAAGCCGGGAGAAGCACCGCTGCATGTAATGGATCTGGTCGCCGATGCCGAACCCGATCTGGCTATGACCTCACAGGATGTTGCCGCTTACCAGAAACTCGTTGCAGAGACCGGAGCGCTCTTCGGGGCGCGCCACTATCGCCAGTATCACTTTCTTCTTACGCTCAGCGATCAGGTCGGCGGACACGGACTGGAGCACCACGAATCCAACGATAGCGTAGCCGCAGAGCGGACGCTGCTCGATCCCGATCTGCACATGCTCTATGCCGGACTCGTGCCGCACGAGTTCGTGCACTCGTGGAATGGCAAATACCGCCGTCCTGCCGGACTGGTCACTTCGAACTATCAGGAGCCCATGATTGGCGACCTGCTCTGGGTCTACGAAGGGCTCACAGAATATCTCGGCAACGTTCTGGCGGAGCGCAGCGGACTGTGGACGGACGAGCAGTATCGCGAGTCACTCGCGGGAACGGCCGCGGCGCTCGACCATCGCGCCGGACGGACGTGGAGGCCTCTCGAAGACACGGCGCGTTCCGTGCAAACTTTGCGCATGATGGGATCGCAATGGCAAAGCTGGCGGCGCGGGCTCGACTATTATCCCGAGGGCGAACTGATCTGGCTGGAAGTGGATTCGATCATCCGGCAGCAGACTCACGGCCAGCGTTCCCTGAACGATTTTTGCCGGCGCTTCCACGGCGGCGAAAGCGGTCCGCCGAAAGTTGTCCCCTACACATTCGATGATGTGGTGCGGACGCTCAACGAGGTTGCACCCTATGATTGGGCGAAGCTTCTGCGCGAGCGTGTCACAGCCACCAGCACCCATGCGCCGCTGGGCGGGATTGAGAGCGGAGGCTGGAAACTGGTTTATAACGACAAGCCGAATTTGTTTACGCAGGCGGAGGAAAAGCTGGCCAAGTTCGCCGACTTCTCATACTCGCTCGGATTCACTGTTAGTGAAGATGGCAAACTCGACGACGTAATCGTGGGTTCGCCGGCCTACCAGTCGGGCCTCGGACCTGGCATGAAACTGATTGCGGTCAATGGCCGGAGGTGGTCGCCTCCAGTGCTGCACGCAGCCCTGCAAGGGGTGCAGGGAAGTGATCGGTCGATCGAGTTGCTGGTCGAAAACGCGCAGTTCTTCAAAACCTATTCCGTCGTCTATACCGACGGCGAGAAAAATCCCCACTTGGAACGCGTCTCGGTCCAGCCCGATATTTTGGGGGACATTCTGAAACCGATGACGCACTAGGGGCGAACCCTTGGTTCTAATACCAACGTAAGCCCGCTCGCCCAGAATCGCTGCTACAATCGCGCTAGAACCAGCAAAAGATCGTCCCAGGCACAGATATTCATGCACACCCTTTCGCGAACTATCGTGAGCCGGCTGCTTCTGGCCGGACTCTGCGGGCTGCTCGCCGCGTCATCGCTGCTGGCGCAGACCTCGGTTCGCACGGTGAAAGTGCTGGGCGCGAAGGACGCGGTCGAGATTGAAGTGGAAGCCAGCGACCGCATTGTCCCCCAGACGCAAGTGTTGACCGGTCCCGATCGTTTGGTGGTCGACTTTCCCAATGCGGTTCCCAGTAATCAGTTACGCAGTCAATCCGTAGATCGGGGAGAAGTGAAAGACGTGCGTGTCGGCCTGTTTCAGGGCAAACCTCCGGTAACGCGGATCGTACTCGATTTGAAAACCGCGCAGTCGTACCAGGTTTTTCCCAATGGCCGGACGGTCATCATCAAGGTGATGGGCGGCGGCGCCTCCGATACGTCCGCGGGAGTCGACAATTTTCCTCCTGAACCGGCCACGCGCCCCGGCCTGGTGGTTGCCAATTACACAGCCAGAGCGGAACCCGTGAGCGTGGAAACCTCTGCCAAACCGACGCTCGAGGTTTCTTTTCGCGATGGACTGTTGGGGATCAAGGCCAACAAGGTGACTCTGTCACAGGTCTTGTTCGCGGTACAGCAGCGCACGGGCGCCGAGGTTTCGATTGCGTCCGGAGCGGAGCAGGAAATAGTAGCTGTGGACATTGCGCCTGCGCCCGCGCCCGAGGTTCTGGCGCGGCTGCTGAATGGTTCCAGATTTAATTTTCTGATTCTGAGCGCGGCGAACGACCCGCGGCAACTGGATCGCGTGATTCTCAGCACGCGTGCCGAGGGCGCCGTCATGCCCTTGCCTCCCATGCAGGGTCAAAACTCCAATGGGGATGACGACGACACTCAACCCGCGCCTGGGCCCGCGCAGTCAATCAGTGTTCCGCCAGCGCAGAATCCTGCTGGGGCGCAGCCGGAAATAAAATCTCCGCCCGACAACAACGCTCCCGACCAATAATTCTTCTCCCTAAGACTTCCGCGAGGTGGAAAGACAGGAAGAGCAGAGGCGCCGGAGCGTCTTAAGGAGGCGTAATCAAGCGGACAGGCACGGGGGAAGAACCGGTGACGGGATTCCCGGTAGCGTTGGTGCCATTGCCGCAGCCCGCCACGTTCAAGACGGTGACGTCCACATTGCCCCACTGATCGACCGAGTTGATGAAGACCTGAAGGAACCCCACGATTGTCACTGCGGTGGTTCCGGTAGGTCTAATGGCTCCGGCAGCATCATCGTAAATCGGCAAGGAGACAATTGAGGTACTACTAGTGATAGGGCTACTCCTCCTTAGCCCAGATGTAACCAGTGGACTACTCCTTCCTGCAAGGATCTGGAATGGATAAGCCGACGGCCGCCCATAAGGATTGAGCTGGTCCTGGCCGTCGGGTTGCGGGTCCGTCGCGTCTCCTTCGTTGATCAGGCAGGTGACGCCATTCATTGTGTCGTTGGTGCCGGCGCCGGGGTTCTCATGCAAGTCGACACGGTTAGGACTCGCTTGCGCGCCGCATTGGTAAACCGTTGACTGGTCACAACCTTCGATCGCTTCCTCATAGAGCCTTCCTGAGGACGCACAGGAGGGAACGGCTACGGGAGCCACCACTGGAGCTTCGCCGGGGAGGTACTGCAAGCTCGGAGGCTGTTCCAGCCACGCTGCTCTTAAGGCGTTCCAGTAGTTACCTTGTGGCGGAAGTGTCCGGGTAGAACATGTCGTGCCGGTGTGAATACAGTCAGGCTCCAACCAGAATCGTTCACCAATGATACCAGTCGACGGGTTGCCTCCGTTCAGCGAGATTCCCTTGTTCGTGATGGAGCCGTCTGATGTGCTGACAAGGGTATGGCACGAGCCGGGGTTGTTGAAGTCCGTTTGGTCACAGTAGACTCCATTGACTCCGCCTCTCGGACCTGGTTTCAGCGGATCACGGTTGGGCACGATCCAGGGTTTCACGCAGCGTGGTTGCACCGGAGTGATGGTCCCAGTGGGGCCATTGCCGACATTTCCGGAATTGGAAGGATTAAACGCCTCAGCTGTGGCAGTTGCGCTAACTGTGTTTCCCGTGTTTCCCCAGATGCGCGAGAAAAATGTTGGCAAACTGGCACGCGTGAGTTTCACAGTGACCATTGGGTTCACGCCGAAGGCGGAAGGTAAGTTGGAACAGTCGGGTCCTGCTTGGCCGCCAGCTGAATACGTCACGTTGACCGTTGCTGCGGTACCCCCAACCGAACTTTGAGTTGCGACTGCGGTGGCCGCCTGGGTCGCAGGACTCCCCGATCCGCCGCAAATCGCTTGCCACGAAAGAGCGGTGTTGTCGGGATCACCGGTCATGCCCGAAATCGAGATCAACCGGGCAGCCGACAACGCAGCCATATCCGCGGATCTTTGCGCCTCCTCCCGCGCCAGATAAAGTGTAATCACATCGATCGAGAGCGCTGCCATGGCGATGATGGCGACCATGGCCAACGCCACCAATAGCATCGTGATGCCGCACTCCTGGCCGCGAGAGAGGCACGCGTAATGAAATTTGCGAATTGCGGGAGATTTCATACGATTCTTCAGTTCTCGTTCATTGCTACAGCCGCGGCAGAGATTGAACTTGGCAGGGTAGCGGTCCGACCCAGAAGACTCGCGACGCGGCGAAACCGCCACGGATAGGCGTACTGAATGCTTACGCAAGTGCCGATAACGGCAGTCTGCGCTCCAGGATTTTGGGAGGCGCAGGTTACCGGGAGAGTGGCACCGGTTATAGGAAAATAGTATCCCCGGTTGATGATCAGCCTGATTCCGCAAGGCGAACTGCTAGTGGCAGTGACGCTAAATGTCCAAGTTAGATTGCTCGAAGTCCCGCTGGCGAGTGTGATGCCACAGTCGTTGAGGTTATTGGCGATCAGATAGGAGTCGACAACTTGAAATGCGTCATTGACCGACAGTGGCGGTAGCGACGGCGATTGCAAATCGTTGGCCGGGTCGGCCGCAGCCGCGCGTGCAGCATCGCGCGCCACGTTGGTAAATTTCTGTTTGAGCGTAAAGGCGCCGCTGAAGTCGAAGATGCCCACCACGAAGACCATCAGCAAAGGCAGAGCTACGGCAAACTCCACCAGCGCGGCGCCTTCGTCGCGCCATCCGGCGTTGATCAGGCCGCAAATCCAATTCTGTGAAAGAGGCCGAGAACTCACTGATTCTCCAGTCGCACGCGTGCCGACGCAGTAATCCAGATTTTCTGCTTGTTCAACGATGTAAAGGGCAGCCAGAACTGGAATGGATATTGAAACGACACGGACATGCCGCATACTCCGTTCGCGGCGCCCGTCCTTAACCACACCGGGGCTTGCACGCATACTGCCCCCGAACAGGAAGAAGAGGATGGGCCTGGACACGCGGTAAAGGTTGGTGCTGGCACCGGAACTCGGGCTAGCGTCGGGTCCAGCTTGGACGCAATTAGAGCAGTCGTGACTGCATTCACAGCGTTTGTCGCCGGGAGGTTGGGGCTGTTACATGTGGTGCAATAAGGCGCCGCTCCCGCGCGTGCGCCCTCCTGAGCCGCACGCGTGATTGCGCCATAAATGCTGAACGCCTGCCCGAACCAGAAGATCCCCAGAAGCATCATGAACATCAACGGCAGGACGGCGGCTGCTTCCGCAATCTCGGCTCCGCGGGTTTCGGCGGCCAGCCTTCGAAGAACGGATCGCATCGAACCCAGCATTCTAGGCCACAACTCCCAGTTTCCAGAGAATCCCATAAAGCACCACGGTGAACGCCAGCGCCACCCCGTAAGGAACTTTCAGCGAGTCCGGATTATCGAGCGAGACCTGGGTTCCCGGCAATCTGAACGTCAACAATGAGATCAAAATGTGCCCGATATTGCGAATCGTTTGACGCGTTCGTCCTTTGTAGATCACCAGAGCCACCGCCATGACTCCGGCTACGAAGATCGATGCCAGCAACAGATCCACCAGCAACCCCGGTCCCGTGAATGCACCCAGCGCTCCTGCCAGCTTCCAGTCGCCTGCCCCGAGGCTGCGCAGCAGAACGAAGGGTATCAGCAATGCCAACCCGATCGCTGCGCCCAGCAGGGAAGCCCTCAGCCCGCTCCAGCCACTCAGGACGGTGTTCACAGCGACCCCGATCAGCAACCCCGGCACGGTTACCCAGTTCGGAATGCGTCGCCAGCGCAGGTCCGTCCATCCGGCCACCCCCGCGAGCAGTACGGCGCCCGCTAGAACCACCGGTTTCAAATGGGCCTCAGGCCGAGCCGGCAAGCGAACCACGATCCTAAGCGTTTCCTACGATATTGAAAAAGATCCATTTTGTTACGGTTCAGAAATAGCCACTGGGACGGAAGGTTGGCTCCCTCCGCTTTCGCCATAACGCGGCAGAAGCGGCCTCTTGCGCGGATTCTCACATAGCAGGAAGCCGAAGTCAATCAAGCTGGGAAGCGTTGGGAGATTGAGAATAGATATTAGGTTTTGGGTGTTAGGTGTTAGGTCTTGGGATCAGAAAAAACGTTTGGCCCCAAAACCTGATACCTAATACCTACGACCTAACACCCAAAGACCTACTCCGACTTTACCGGTTGAACGCCGGAGCCGCGTTGTGCTCGGCGACGATCTTTTTAGCATTGTCAGCCAGAGCCTTCGCCTGAGGCAGCAACTCCAGGCCCTTGACCACTTCCGGGTCGGACTCAGCGCGAACCTTCATTCCCTCATCCTGCCCGAAGGCATCGGTGAAAATTTCCGACTTGATGTTCGACCTGATCCAGTCATTATTGTCAATCAGTTCAGCCTGGGTGTAGGCAATGCTAGCCTCGTCCAGAGACTTGCGGAACTCCTGCAGAGTCGCATCGTCGACCTCAAAGCTCTTCGTGGGTTTGTGGTTCACCACATAGCGCTTGGCAAAGTTGAAGAATGCATAGTGCTGCAGCAGCGTGTCCTCGAAGTGATTGCTCTTCACCGGAGCGATGTTGACGTCAGGAGTAATGCCGCCTCCGCCGTAAACCGTCCGACCGCTGTCGGTGAGCTTCACTTCGCGATTGGCCGTGTTGGAGCTCTCGGCGCTGTCGCGGTTGTAGTAATAGTCGTACAGCGAGATGTTGCTGTAGTCCCGTTGGATCAGGCGTCCGCTCGGGGTGTAGTAGTGGGCCGTGGTCAGCGCCAGGCCGGTGTTTTCCGAGAGCGGATACACGGTCTGCACCAGGCCTTTGCCGAATGTCACCTCGCCCGCGATTAAGCCGCGATCGTGATCTTGGATCGCTCCAGAAACAATTTCCGCCGCCGAAGCTGTTTGCCGGTTCACCAGCACAACAATCGGATAATCCTTCCCGCCATTGCCGTGCTGTGCGACGTAACGTTTCTCGGCAGAAGCGCGGCCATGGTGAGAGACGATGAGCTGTCCCTTCTTAAGGAATTTGTCAGCCACGCCCACACCTTCACTGAGCAAGCCGCCGGGATTGGAACGCAGATCAAGAATCAGGCCCTTGAGATCGCCGAACGAATCGAGCGCGTCAGAAACTTCATGCTCGGTGGTCTCGTTGAATCCGTTGACGTGCATGTATCCCACGCCCGGCTTGATCAGGAAATGGACATCTACGCTGTAGCGCGGAATCTCGTCGCGAACCAGAGTGAACTCCATCGGCTTCTCGACGCCTTCGCGCGAAATGCTGATGTGAACTGTGGTTCCCTTGGGCCCCTTCAGCAAATCGGCCACGTCGCCCGTACTCATGTTCTCGGTCGACTTGCCGTCGACGGCGATGATCACGTCACCGGGATGAATGCCCGCCTTATAGGCAGGGGTACCGGTGAAGGGATAGATCACGATCACTTTGTTGTTGCGCGGACCAACGGTCATGCCCACGCCGTAGTACTTGCCGCGCTGGTCTTCGCGCATCAGCGCATACGATTTAGGATCGAAGAAATTCGAGTGCGGATCGAGCGCGTGCAGCATGCCGGGGATCGCCCCGTTATAGATGGCCTTGTCCGCATTCACCGGCTCGGCGTAATTGTCCTCGACAAGGGCGTACACGTCGGTGAACTGCTTCAGGCTGTCCTTGACCTCGGAGTCGCCGGTCATCGACGACTGCTGGCCGGAACGCTGGGCAAATAGAATTCCCAGGAAGCCGCAGGCAAGCAGGAAAAAAACTACCAGGAAGAGTGATCGGCGAGAACTACGAGCCATCTGAGATTTCCTTCGTTGAGGGCTTACTTCCACCCCAGCTACCGCGCTGAATTCAAACAGTATATCACTACCTTAGAGTGCCCCGGACCGGGATTGTCACCATTGGTAACCATGCGGACAGGGGCCTTCCCATGAGATGCGGCGGAAGGCTGATTAGGTTCCGTGAAGGCGAAAAGTATAAGGCAGATGTGGGCAAAAGGCAGGCTGCACCAACGGCTACGCCGTCGCCACGAAGTAAGACGACCCCTGTCTTTAGTCTCTCCAACAATAGTGAGCGCGTCGAACTCTATCCGGAAGTGATTTCGTAGAAATTTAGAGACTCAGCTGGGGCGAGGCCGAACCCGGAATGGATCCGTGATCGGCCCCTTACCCTGAAAAACCTAGCCAGGTCTCGTACCGTTTCGAAGCGATTTTTCTGAACCTGATTAGGTTAGGCGCTTACTGATACGCCGGTCGAACTCGACGAAGACGATGGTTGTGCCAAAGCCTGTCCGGCGCCTTGACCAAGCTGCTGGAAGTCCTGCACCAAAGAGTTGTATGCCTGCTGTGCGCTCGAAAGGTTGCCGGATTGCAGCGCCTGCCCTAGCTGGTCAAACAACTGGCTAATCGCGCTCCCTCCGCTGTCGCCGCCGCCGTGGTGATGGTGATGGTGGCCCCGGCTTTGCGATGCTTGATTCTGGAAGGCCTGCTGAATGTTAGCGAAGTCCTGCTGCGCCCCCGAAATATTTCCGGACTGCAGGTCCTGGGCAAGCTGATTGAACGCCTGGGCAATCGGACTGTTGCTCTGCGCCGCCGCAGTGGAACTGCTCTGCGGCCCGAGTTGCTGCAGGGTCACGAAGTCTGATTGGGCGGCCGACAGATTGCCCGACTGCAGATCCTGTCCGAGCTGCTGGAATTCTTTCCGAAACTGCTGCATGTTGTTCTGGGTCGTCTGGTTGATGGAATCAAGAAAGTTGCTGCTGGAAATCCCCGATACGGACATTAGCTCTCCTCTCGACGGAATGATTCTCCCCGCTTCTCTATCGGCGCCTTCTGGCTAATCCTTAATCGCAATCGCCGCTAGCGGCTTTCTGTATCTGGCACGCCTGGTGCCAAATATCCCGCGCGGCACAAATGGTCGAAGCTAAACATTTGACGACGATTAGCTGACCCACCTTGCGATATACCCTTCGCACACGGACCTTAACTGGGCAAACTGTGCCGACCCAAACTCGGCAAAGCGAGCCCAGTTGCTCGGCGTCGAGACCGCGCTCCCGCTGAAACCGGAACTTTATCGCGACCACCTCAGAGGCTCCGAGGCGCCCGCGACGAAACCGTGTCGAAAGCTTTACGTCGCAATGATTGCCGCTTTTCCGGCTCCGGCAGTATGATGAACCGCATGAGCTTTTCGGAGACGATCTTCCTGTTCTTTTTGGCCCTCATCATCTTCGGGCCCAAGAAGTTGCCGGAGATCGCGCGCCAGGTTGGCAAGGCGCTCAACGAATTCAAGCGCGCCTCGAACGAGTTCAAGGCGCAAATCGAGCAGGAGATTTCGCACTTGGAAGTCGAGAACCGGCAGACGATTCTCCCGCCCAGCCCGCCTCCGCAAGGCGTCACTAGCCGTACGCTAAGTGCCGCGTCGGGCCAGGCTAGTCCTTCCGAAGCTCCTGCGACCTTGGCGGCCCGCACCGATGAACCGGTCGCCGCCGCCGCGACTGAGCCGCCCCCCGTGGCTACTGAGGCGGTCGTCCCTTCCACTGAGGTAACGTCCCCCACCTCGCAGGAATCGCATGTCTGAATTCGTAGCCGCGACGGCTAGCGGCGATAGTGAAAAAGAGCCTATGCCGACCATGGGCTTTCTCGATCATCTCGAGGAATTGCGCAAGCGGATCGTGTATTCGATTATAGCCGTGGCCGTGGGCACTGGCCTCTGCTGGGGATATCGCGAGCGAATCTACGCGGTGATGCAAAAGCCCATCATGGATGCTCTACGCAACCACGGGTTGGCCGAGAAATTGGTGTATTTGAACCCGACTGAACCCTTCAACCTTTACTTGAAGATCGCCATGCTCGCGGGTCTGTTTTTGACGTCTCCGTTCGTTTTGTACCAGGTATGGATGTTCATTTCCCCCGGACTCTACCGCAACGAAAAGCGCTACGTAATGCCCTTCATGGTTTCGACGATTACGTTGTTTACCTTGGGCGGATATTTTGGCTACAGAATCGCCTATCCCAGGGCGTTGGATTTCTTCATCGGATTCAGCGGACAGTTTCAGCCGATGATTACGGTCGGCGAATACACTCAGCTTTTCCTGGGCATCGTTCTGGGGATGGGGCTGATCTTCGAGATGCCGATCCTGGTTTTCTTTCTGGCGTTCATGGGCATCATGACGCCGTCGTTCATGATCAAGAATTTCCGCTACGCGATTCTGGTTATTTTTGTGCTAGCGGCTATCGTTACGCCCACTCCGGACATCGTAAACATGTGCGTTTTCGCTGCGCCGATGCTGGCTTTGTATGCGTTGAGCATTGGCGTGGCGTGGATGGTGCACCCCAAGCAGCGCCAGGCACGGAAAGAGAAGCAGGCGCTGTGAAAGTGATCACGACACGGCCAAAGTCTTTGCGGTGGATTCTGCTGGCGTCTATGTTGGCGATCCTGGCGTGTGATCACGAGAAGGATACCGCTCAGGGCCAGACTCCCGCGGCTCCCGCGGCTTCCTCGGACTCAACCCGACCGGCGCTCAACCTCGTTCCCGACAGCGGTCCGCCGCCTGCGTTCGATGGGGATCGTGCGATGCAATATGTGAAGGATATTGTGAAGTTCGGCCCGCGACCGCTGGGCAGCGCAAATCATAAGAAAGTCGAGCAGTACATTGCGTCGCGCTTGAAGGGAGACCAGGTCGAGGACGACACCTTCACTGCCGACACGCCGGAAGGCAAGTTCCCGGTGCACAATATCATCGCCAAATATCCCGGCACAAAAGACGGCATCATCGTCATTGCCAGTCACTACGATACGAACTACCCGCTGCGTAACACGTCGTACGTGGGCGCCAACGACGGCGGTTCCTCCAGCGCGCTATTGCTCGAATTTGCCAATCAGTTGCGCGGCAAGCCCCGCGACGGCTACAGCGTGTGGCTGGTCTGGGACGATGCGGAAGAGGCGATGAAACCAGATGGCTCCGGGGGTCTTCCGGAAGAAATGCCTTTCAGAGATGACAGCCTGTATGGCATCACTCATGTGGCCGAGAAGTGGCAGGGCGATGGAACTCTGAAGAAGGTCAAGGCGTTTCTGTTGGCCGACATGATCGGCGACGCTGATCTCAACATCGATCGCGATCTAAACTCCACGCCATGGCTGGAAAACGTCGTGGGTGAGGCGGCAAAGCGCCTGGGTTACCAATCGCACTTTTTCGCGCGCACGAACGAGGTGGGCGACGATCACCTTCCGTTTATGAAGAGAGGCGTGCCCTCCGCCGACCTCATCGATTTCACTTACGGCTACAACGATGTTTTCTGGCACACAACCCAGGATACGGTCGACAAGCTCAGCCCGAAGAGCCTGCAAATCGTGGGCAGCGTGATGCTCGAAACCGTTCGCATCCTCGACAAAATGGATCCACTTCCGCCGAAGTAATCGCGGCCACAAAGCACTAAACCGCAAAGACTGTGAAGGCAGCGCCAAAAACGCAAGGAAAAGTTTTTCTTGCGCTCCCCGCGCGACCTTGGCGTCCGCTGCGGTTCAATGCGAATCCTAGTAATCTCGTTTTGCGCTTTTCCAGGATTTAATTTCTAATGCACCCACCTATGCGAACTGTGAAGACCCTGTTCTTTGCTTGTATCTTCAGCTTTACTTGCCTTGCTGCAACGCCCCCCGCCGACATCAGCGAAGTCAATCGTGTGATTCAGACGGCCCTTCAGCCTTCGCCGCTGGAAACGAATCTTCATCGTCTAACGGATGAGATCGGCGGCCGCGTCCCCGGTACGCTGGCGATGCAGCACGCCGTGGCGTGGGGAGTGCAAGCCTTCACGGCCGCGGGAGCCGACAGCGTTCACACCGAGGGATTCACCATTCCGTACTCCTGGTCCGAAGGTGCTACCGAGATGACCGCCACCACGGCGTACGAGGTAAATGCAACGAACGTAGGCGGCGGAACTGTGCTCTCGTCCTTCCGTGTTCGCGTTGTCTCCGTGGCGTGGGCTCCCGCGCTCGCCCCGGTCAAGCACGTCCCGGTCGTCGATGTGGGCGAAGGTACGGAAGCTGATTTCAAAAAGGCGGGCGACATTTCCGGCAAGATTGTTCTGGTGCACACGGTCGTTCTAAAAACGTGGGACGACCTGTTCGCCGAATATGCGAAGGCTCCGCCGGTGATCGACCTCGCCGTGAAAGGAAAGGCCAAGGCGGTTGCTTTCATGGCGACCCGCGAGCACGACATTCTCTACCGGCATACGAATTCGGCTGCGGGAGAAATTGATCGCCTGCCGATGGTCCTGGTGGCGCGCGAGGACGGTGAGCGCATGGCTCGCCTGCTGGCCTCCGGCAGTCTGGTGTGGGCCGACCTCTCCATTCCCAACCAGATCGGCGGCGCGATCAAAGCTGCCAATGTCGTCGCCGAAATCAGAGGCAGCGAAAAGCCGGACGAGTTCGTGATCCTGGGTGCGCACCTCGACTCGTGGGAATTGGGCACCGGTGCACTCGATGACGGCTGCAACGCCGCCCTGGTCGTCGACGCGCTGCGCGCCATCAAGGCCTCGGGTGTGAAGCCGCGCCGCACCATCCGCTTCATTCTTTTTTCCGGCGAAGAACAGGGATTGATCGGCTCGCGCGCCTATGCTTTTAACCACCGCGCCGAGCTCGACAAGGCTGCGGGAGTCATCATCTACGACTCAGGCACGGGAAAAACAACCGGCTTCTCGCTAGGAGGCCGCAAAGATGTCCTCTCCACCGCGAAAGAACTGATCGCCCCACTCGCGCAATTTGACGTCAAAGAACTGAAGCCCGACATGGAATGGGGAATGGATCACTTCGATTTCATGCTGGAGGGGGTGCCCACTTTCGTTGCGGATCAACTGGAAGCAAACTATCTCGAAAATTACCACGCCGTCTCCGACACCTACGACAAGGTAGACTTCCCCCAACTGAAAAAACACGTGGCGGAGGCCGCCGCACTAAGCGTTGAACTGGCCGATTTACCCGAAAGGATCGGCCCGCGTCTCACCCATGATCAAATCGAGCAGACGATGCGCGAAACCAAGAGCGTAGAGATGCTCAAGGCCGACGGCATTTGGGAGGATTGGGTCAGCGGAAAACGGGGAAGACAGAAATGAATGAACATTGTTGAGTAATGATTTTTGATTGATGATTGATGACGGAAAAAGCAGAGACGGCTTGCCAAGGTTTTCAATCAACAATCAGAATTCAGCAATCGTCAATTCCTAGCGCCTCCAGGACTTCCCATTGTTCTACTTTTGGGTTCTCTTCAACATTTTCGCGCTCGGCATGTTGCTGTTGGATCTTCGGGTTCATCGTCGAGGCCGGGTTGTCGGTTTTCGCGCAGCCCTGAGCTGGAGCGCGGTGTACGTCGCGTTGGCCGCCGGGTTCGCGGTTCTGCTATACCTCTGGCAAGGACACCAGGTTGCGCTGGAGTTCGTCACTGGGTATGTTCTGGAAGTCTCCCTCAGCGTGGATAACCTGTTCGTCTTCCTCGTGATCTTCAAATACTTCGCTGTGCCCGAACCGCAGCAGCATCGGGTTCTGTTTTGGGGCGTTATCGGCGCACTTATCCTGCGCGGCATCTTCATCGGCGCCGGGGTTGGCCTGATCTCCCGTTTTCATTGGGTGCTTTACGTCTTTGGGGCGCTGCTGATCTTCAGCGGCATCCGTCTCGGCGTGAGCGCTGATCACAAGGTCGATCCCGCAGCGAATCCGCTGGTGAGAGCGCTCCGCCACTTTGTTCCCGTAACGGACGACTATCGAGGCGGAAAATTCTTCGTTCGCAACCTGCAGGAGAACTCACGCTTGTACGCCACGCCCCTGCTCGTAGTGCTTCTGGTCATCGAAACTACGGACGTTCTTTTTGCGGTCGATTCCATACCCGCCGTGCTTGCCATTACCCTGAATGCCTTCATTGTGTTTACTGCGAACGTGTTTGCAATTCTGGGACTTCGCTCGATGTATTTTGCGGTCTCGCGGCTGCTGAAGGTCTTCCGCTTCCTGCACTACGGGCTGGCAGCCGTTCTGGTGCTGGTCGGCTTAAAGATGCTCACATCCGAATATCTTCGAATTCCGACCTCCGCTATGTTAGGCGTAGTGGGGGGCGTGATCCTGATCTCAATCGCGATCTCGGCGGCGTTTCCAGCAACCAGCAAAGGCTGAAAAAAGAACGTGGGGCCAGATGATGACGCCACGCGCCTTCAAGACACGAAAATCACCTTGTCGCCCCTGATGACCGAATGCTTCAGAAACTTCTTGTCATCATGATCGGGATAATCCATGCGATAGTGAGCGCCGCGGCTTTCTTCGCGCGCCATGGCCGACCGCGCCACCAGCAGCCCCGCCAAATGCAGGTTCGAAGCCTCGTGCGCCCTCCTCGTTTTGGGGTGCGCCAGCTTCGGAGCCATCTCTTCCAGGCTCTTGATCGCTCTCTGCATCCCCAGGCGCGTGCGCACGATGCCCACTTCGTTCTCTAGTAGGACCTGAATCTGTCCGATCAGCTCTTCCACGCCTGTGTCCACCGTTCCATTCGAGCAAGCGGTTTTCGGTTGTGCCCCTGGACGTGACACCGGCTTGGCTTCCTCTCGCATTGCTTCACCCGCCCGCGCCCCGTACACCAGACCTTCCAGCAGGGAATTGCTGGCCAGCCGGTTCGCCCCGTGCACGCCCGTGGCAGCAGCTTCGCCCGCAGCGTAGAGGCCAGGGACGTTGGTCTTGCCATCGAGATCGGTGCGAACACCGCCCATGCTGTAATCCGCCGCTGGACGGACCGGAATCAGATCTTCGGTAATGTTCATATTGTTCTGCATGCACGTCGCGTAAATTCGCGGGAAGCGCTTCTGCACCTTTGCGGCACTGAGGTGCGTGAGGTCGAGATAGACGAACGGATCTTTGGCGCGGCTGACCTCCATTTCATGAACAATGGCCCGCGCCACCACATCGCGCGGCGCCAGTTCGCCCATGGGGTGATACTTACCCATGAACCGGTTCAGTTCAATGTTGCGCAGGCACGCTCCCTCCGCTCGCAGCGCTTCTGACAGCAGAAACCGGGGTACTTTCTTCATATAAAGCGCCGTCGGATGAAACTGCACGAACTCCATGTCGCTGACTTCCGCTCCGGCGCGGTACGCCATTGCGATGCCGTCCCCCGTAGCCGCCTCTGGATTGGTCGTGTTGCGATAGAGTTGCCCCATCCCCCCCGTGGCCAGGAGCACGGCGGAACAGGCAACTTCCCGGGGAACGCCTTTTTCATCGATCAGCGAAACTCCCATGATTTGTCCGGCGTCGGTCAGTAGGGCGGTTGAAAAGGCAAACTGCGCAAACGAGATGTGCTTCAGTGACTCTGCCTTGGCGTGAAGCGCTCTCAGAATTTCCCGGCCCGTCGAATCCCCCTGCGCATGCAGACTGCGGTGGCGGCTGTGTGAACTTTCCAGTCCGAAGACCAGCTTCGTCCCATCGTGCTTGCCCCACGCGATTAACTCGTCAATGCGCAGCGGGCCTTCCTCCAGCAGAATCTTCACAGCCGCAGGATTGCACAGACCATCCCCGGCGTTGAGAGTGTCCTGCAAGTGGAGGCTGACTTCATCTTCGTCGCTCAGCGTCGTAACCTGCGCAAATTGTGAGTTGGGCTCGACTTCCTTTTTCTCCAGCACGAGCACACGTCCGGCGGCGGCCAGTTCAATGGCCGCGCGCAGGCCGGCAACCCCAGCGCCAATCACCACGAAGTCGGTTTCGGCGGGAAGACCCTTCATAAGACGCAAAATGGTACCACTAAGCGGCAGGGCAATCCTGCGAGCGCTTACGCTATCATGGAACCGCATGCCGCAAGTGACAATCCACGTTTCTCCCCGGCCGTATCAAGCCTGGATCGAGAACGGCCTGCTCACTCGAGCGGGTTCCGTCTTGAGCGAACTCCTGCCGCAGGCCAGCCGCATTTTTGTTGTGACCGTCCCTCCGGTGCGCAAGCGCTGGGGCTCGAAGCTGGTCAGTTCCCTGAAGGCCAGCGGTTTCACGCCCCAGGTGATCCCGATGCCCGACGGCGAGCCCACCAAGCGCCTGGCAACCGTAGAGGCGCTCGCCGACAAACTGGCGCGTCTGGGAGCCGATCGCAAAGCCGTGATCATCGCTCTGGGCGGCGGAGTCGTGGGCGACGTTGGCGGATTTCTGGCCTCGCTCTATATGCGCGGCATCGAACTGGTGCAGGTTCCTACGACAGTGCTGGCGCAGGTGGATGCCTCCATCGGCGGAAAAACGGGTGTCAATCTCGTTGCCGGCAAGAACATGGTCGGGACCTTCCACCATCCACGAGTTGTGCTGATTGATCCCACGGTGCTGAAGACACTGCCCGATCGTGAGTTTCGTGCCGGACTTTACGAATCTCTGAAGTGTGGCATCATCGGAAATATCGAACTGTTTCTGCGCTTTGAGCAGAATCGCGCGCGCATTCTGCAGCGTGATCCCGTCGAACTCGAGTGGTTGATCGCACAATCCGTAAGACTGAAAGCCGAAGTGGTTTCTGCCGACGAACGCGAGGATGGCCTGCGCCGCGTTCTCAACCTGGGCCACACGATTGGCCACGCACTTGAGGCCGAGACGGGCTACCGCCGCCTGTTGCACGGCGAAGCCGTTGCCTGGGGGATGATCGCCGCCACCAATATTGCGCTCCGTGTGGGCCGCATCGACAGCGTAACCGCGGGCCGCATCGCCGACGCCGTGTTGAGCCTGGGCCGCCTGCCGGAAGTGAATGTCAACTCGCGCAAGATTCTGGCCCGGCTCCAGTCTGACAAGAAAACGCAAAACGGAGTGGTGCACTTCATATTACCGCGCGAGATCGGCAAGGTCGAAATTGCCAGCGATGTGCCCGGCAGTGCCGTGCTCGACGCCGTCGAAGAGTTGCGGCGCCTGTCGCGCGGCGGTTGGGTTTGGAAAAAATAAAAAACTTACGAGAGAAAAACATGCCGGAAACAGCGCAGCAGTATATCCAACGAATCTTGGGACACGTAGAAGGTCACGACGCCATCAAAGTGCAGCGGGCAACCGCAGCGAAGCTGAAGAAACTGATTCAAGGCTTCGACCCCGAAAGAACTGATGTGGAAACCCGAGCCGGGGAAGTGGTCGATCGCTGAGATCGTGGCGCACCTCGCCGACGTCGAGATCGTGGCCAGTTGGCGGATGCGCTCGGTGCTCGGCGCAAACGGAACGACCATCCAGCCCTTTGACCAGGACGCATGGGCATCCGTGTTTCAATATGGCAAGCGGGATGCAAACCACTCGCTGGAAGTTTTCCGCGTGCTGCGCGAGAACAATCTGGCAATGCTGAAGGCCCTTCCGCGCGAGAGTTGGGACAACTACGGCATGCATGCCGAGCGCGGCAAGGAAACCATTGCGCATTTGGCGCGCATGTTTGCCGGGCATGATACCAACCACATTCTGCAGGTCGAACGCATTGCCGCCCAACTGAAAACCGCACGCCAAGAAGGTGCACCACGGAAGAAGAAGCGAAAGTGAGTCGCGCCGGTTGAGCCATTGTGCAGGAAGCCACCGTGCAGGAAAGCAGTAAATCCCCGGTAGTCGGCGCTGCGCCGGAAGGCGCCAGCGACCCGCACTCTGCCGCGCGGGCAGTCCGCGAGATGTTCACCTCGATCGCGCCGCGCTACGACCTGCTCAACCACGTGTTGTCCTTCAATATCGACCGCATGTGGTGGCGCCGCACCGCCCGCACTTTCCGCGACATCCTGGCCCGTCCCGATGCCCGCATTCTCGACCTGTGCTGCGGAACGGGTGACATGACCTTCGCCCTGAGCCGTCAAGCAGGGAAGTCCTCTCTCCAGATTCTAGGCGCCGATTTCTCTCACGCCATGCTGCAGCGCGCTGCTGGGAAGTCCTCGTCGACGCGTAATCAGCTCAACACCCGGCTGGATCGAAGCCGATGCCCTCAGTCTTCCGTTTCCGAGCGCTCACTTCGATCTGGTGACTTCGGCTTTCGGTTTCCGCAATCTCGCCGACTACGACGCCGGACTAAGCGAGATCGCCCGTGTGCTACGTCCGGGCGGGGAGTGCGGCATCCTCGACTTCGGCGAACCCAAAGGCGCAATGGGTACGCTCTATCGCATCTATTTCAAGCAAGTCTTGCCCCGTGTAGGAACCATGATCTCCGGCGTCCGCGGCCCCTATGCCTATCTTCCCGCCTCGGTCGAGCGTTTCCCGTCGCCCGACGAAATGCTCCAGAGGATGAGACGCGCCGGTCTTGCGGAAGCCACGTGGACGCCCTACACGTTCGGAATCGCGGGCCTGTATCGCGGAAAGAAACTCACGTAGCGACAGCCGCCTCGGCTGTGCGGTTCCGAGGTCCTAAGGCTGAGGCCCGCAACTCCCTACCCAGCGTTCCGCAGCAGTTTACTCAGCGCCTGAATGTCTTCCGCGCCGACATCTCCCACCACAAAATACCGCAGCCCATTCTGCTTCCAGTTCTCCACATTAAACGATAGCGCATGGACCGGCCCTGACGGCAGGCTCGCCGTTTCTTCTCCGCGATCCTGAAAAATGAAAACAGAAATCTCGTGCTTGCGCACCTGGTAGATCAAATGCGCCCCAGGCGTTTGCGCGAGATAAGTGACTCGCCCTCCGAGCAAGGTGAACTCCGATCCCTGCAACTCCGGCAGATTGAAGCTGAAAGGAATCTTGCCCTGAAACCAGGGCTTCACCGTATGCCGGTCGGTGGAGACGACGTCGACCGGCGTCGCGCTGGCCAGAGCGGCGACGTGCAGGTCGGCCAGTTCGCTGTATACGCGCTGCCGACGTGCGTTCTCGCGCCCGACGTACAGATTCACTGCGACTGAGAGGATCAACACCGAGAGGGCGGGGAAGGCCAGAATCCTCCAGTGCCATCCGGATCCACGGCGCGGCTTCGCGGCAACACTCTTCGCAATCCGATTCCGCAGTTCTGCGCTCGCTGCGTAGCGCTTGCCTGCCGTCTGGACCGAACGCTTCATCTGCACTCGTCCCAGCGCGTCGGCGGCACACGCCGCGCACCCGCGCAGGTGAGCTCCCAGGGCATTGGCTTCCGCGGGATCGAGTTCGCCATCGACATAAGCATCGAGCTTGCCGCGCCATTGCTCACACGCCATGCCGCCGCCCTCCCTCGTTCTTTTTTCTCAGCAAGTCGCGCAGCGCCTTTCGCGCGCGAAACAGGCGTGACATGACCGTGCCCATTGGAATGGCAAGTGTTTCTGCAATCTCCTGGTACGACATTTCCTCGACCTCGCACAGCAGCAAGATCTCGCGGAAGGGAAGAGGCAGATCCGCCAGCGCCCGCTGCACCATTTCGCGGTCCGCCTGCTCGATCAGGATGCTCTCCGGCGTTGTACTCTCGGCAGGCAGTAAACTCTCGTCCGTCTCATCATCGATGGCAACCATCGTCTTGAGCCCCGTCCGCGAACTCAAGAACGAATTCCGGAGAATGCGGTACATCCACGCCCGGAAATTCGTGCCCATCTGAAAAGAAGAAAATCCGCGCAACGCCTTGGCGTAGGTCTCCTGAACCAGATCCTCCGCCTCGGCCGTGTCTTGTGTCAGCCAGCGCGCGAAGTTGTAGAGCTGGTCGAACAAAGGCATGGCCAGCTCTTCAAATGTCGCGGCAGGCAAGCGCTGTTCCGGCACCTTCATACGTAAACCCGTCCCACGCTAATTTATTCCCTCGCCCACGGCAAATTCTTGCGGGAATAAAGTCACAGTTTCCCGGTTATCAGGATGCAAGGAACAACGGCACAACCGAAACAACAATACTTAAGGAGGCAGTTATGAAAAACGTATTCGCTTGGCTTACCAATCCGCCCACCGACGGACCAAAGTCCACGTTAGTCCTGCGTTTGATGGCCGGAGGCGTTTTCTTGTGGGAAGGAATTCTGAAATTTGTCTACGCGAACCAGGGAATTGGCCGCTTCACCAAACTCGGCATGCCCCTTCCTCACTTCACGACCGACTTCGTCGCGTGCCTTGAAATTGTTGGCGGACTGCTCCTGCTCTCCGGGTTGCTGACGCGGCTGATTGCAGTCCCCTTCATTTTCGAGATGATCGTGGCCATCCTCTCCACCAAGATCTCTATGTACCTCGGCACTTCGCCTCTGCCTCTGCCCGCAGTACCGCCAAAGGTGGGGATGTGGGCTGTGCTGCACGAGGTCCGCTCCGAATACGCGCAACTGCTTACGGCTGTGTTCTTGTTGATCAACGGTCCGGGCAGATGGTCGTTGGACGCAGTGCTCGAGAAAGGACAAAAGATTCCAAGTCAGCTCGTGGCCGCATCGCGGCGGAAAGAATCCGCAAACGCGTCGGCAATGGTGTAGCGGATCACGTGCTCGTACTCCGGGCCCAGGAACCGCCGCAGGCGATCGGTATTCATAATGTATTCTCCGGTCATGTAGGGAACCGCCTCGGGCGGAATAGCCGAAATCTTATGCTTCCATAGAAATTTCAGCACCTGCCGCATCGCCCACTTTCCCGGCACGCGAACCAGTTTTGCCTGCGCCATCTCGACGCACCGCCCGAAGGTCAGAGGCTCGCCGCGCCCCGCAACGTTCAGCACCGTCAGCCGTTGCGTCTCCGGCTCGCGCTGCAGGATGTGCCGAATCAGCCGCGCCATGTCGTCGACATGGACGAACTGAATCTTGTTGTCTAGATACTGCTGGCCGCGCGGAAACATGCAGGGCAGTCGCTTGCCTTCTTTGCGCATTTTCTCGGCCCGCGCGCTCTTGCCGTTGGGCGTGCCGCGGAACGCTCCCATCAGATAATTCTCGACGCTCGCGCCGGCAAAGATATGCGGCCGCAAAATATACGCGCTGCACCCGCGCAGGGAGTGGGAACGCGTTTGCACCACTTCATCCGACTGCTTTTTATGAATGGCGTAGGGCAGCGTGTGCGCAGCCAGCAACGATTCTTCCGTCGCCGGCGCCGGCAGGTTTGGCCCGTACGCGGAGACGCTGCTGGGAAAGATAAACTGCTTGACCCCATCGTCGGTCGTGCGATTGGTTTCGGTGACCGCTTCCATCACTCGCGCCGTTCCCGCCACATTGATCTGCCACATGCGCTCGACGTCGACCACGCCCGTACGCACGGGATCAATCACGAATGCGAGGTGAATCAACGCGTAGGCGTGCGTGTCACGAAGAAGTTCGTATAAAACCCGAGTAGAGGATTCCTGGCCCAGGTCCAGGCTTTCAAACTGCAACTCGGAGCCGGCTTGGGGCGGACTCACGTCGACCCCAATCACCGAGTAGCTCCCCAGCAGCGGCAGTAGCCTGGAGCCCAGGTTGCCCGATACACCTGTCACGACGACGACTGGTTTGGCCATTAGTTCGGTTTTGCAGCCGGGGGTTGCGCCGGGGGCGCGTTTTGCGGTTGAGCCGCTGGTGCGGTGGAAGGAGCCGACTGCGAATGCGGATGCCGCGGCGGCGGCGCCGTGCCAACTCCGCCTGGCCCGAAGTACGCCTCGCTCGTTTCAACCTGGAACGAGTTAGTCAGACTGTCCATCATTTCGCGCATTCGATCATTTTGCAACTTGCTGCGAATTTCAGTCTTCGCCTGATCGAGCGGAATCTGACTATTGCCGTTCACTTTGTAAATGTAGTGCCCTCCCGAATCGTTGATCACTTGGGAAACTTCGCCCGGCTTCAAATCGAAGACCGCGGCATGTGCGGGAGGCAGGCCAGTGCGGCGCACGCTGGGCAAGTTTACCGTAGGAGACCCGATCTTCATGCCGGCGGCGTCGAACGCTTCCTTTTGCAATTTCACGAAGTCTTCTCCGGCCACGGCCCGCGCGCGCAAGGTCTCGGCCAGTTTGCTCATCGCCTGTTCGCCTTCCTCAGCCTTGGTTTTCTCCTCGGCCTGCTTGGCTTTCTGCGCTTCCTCGCTCGGCTTCTCACTCTTCTCGCCTTCTTCCTGCGCCTCGGCGTCGCCTTGTTTGGTGCGCGGCACAAACAACCGGTCTACGTTCAATTGCTCGTAGGTGTCGGCATGTTCCTGGTAGTACTTCTCAATCTCTTCTGGCGAAATCTTCCCCGCTTCCTCTTGAGTGTTGCGCTGCAGTGCGTTGGTCAGAATTTGCATGGTGGCAAACTTGACAGTCTCTTCAAACTGCGGCGTCTTGTCCAAGCCCTTCTTCTTGGCTTCATTCGACATGGCGATTAACCGCGGAAGGACGCCAGCTAATTGCTTCTTCAACTGCGGTGTAACGTTGGGGGATACACTATTGGCCAGTTTCTCAAACTCGGCCTTGGTGATCACCGTCTTGCAATCGGCCGCCGGGGCCTTCGGAGCGGTTGCTGGCTTCGCCGCCATTCCCTTCGCTGCGGCCGCCTTGGGCTGCGCCGAACATACTCCCATAATCGTGATCACCGCCGCCGTGGGCGGAACCGCAGCAGAAGGATCCGCTGGCGCCTGGGTTGGCTGTAGCGAGGGAGGGGAGGCCGGAACGGCTTGTCCCCAAGCCAGCGTCGCTAACAAAACACACATCAACCACCTCTTACGCATAAATCATTTCCTCCAGGATTGGTCCTTCAGAAAGTTGAAAATGCCAAGCATCAAATCCTAGCATAAGCGACAGCTTTTGCCTTCCATGGGTTTACGCATGAGTGCCGGGCAGCGCCTTTCCGCTCGCGCAGGGACGGACTGTCGCCGCGATTTACTTGGCGCTTTCTTCTCTCAGCGGCGATAATTCCTGCATGTCGGGGAACCCCGCCGTTTCTTCAGCAGAGTTGATGCGCGCCGAGAAGCGCGCGGCCGCGGGGGGCTCCGTCCTGGCCGCGGTGGTCATCACCAGCCTCAAAGTTGTGGTTGGATTCAGTACGGGGAGCCTCGGCATTCTTTCGGAAGCCGCGCATTCCGGCCTCGATTTGATCGCTTCTCTTCTCACATTTTTCTCCGTTGGAGTCTCTGACAAGCCCGCCGACGCCGACCATCAGTATGGCCACGGCAAAGTCGAGAATTTCTCCGCCTTCGTCGAAACCGGCCTGCTCCTGCTCACCTGCGCCTGGATCATCTATGAAGCCGCATTGCGCCTCTTTTTTCGCCGAATTGAAATTGAGCCGTCCATCGCCGCTTTTGCCGTGATGCTGTTCTCCATGGCGCTCGACTGGTGGCGTTCGCGCGCACTCGGCCGCATCGCCAACAAATATGACAGCCAGGCGCTGGAAGCCGACGCACTGCATTTTTCCACCGACATCTGGTCTGCCGGGGTCGTCGTGATTGGGCTGATCCTGGTTCTTATCGGCCGCACCTTTCGTGTCGACTGGCTGCGC
This sequence comes from uncultured Acidobacteriaceae bacterium, assembly GCA_963791515.1. Classification (GTDB taxonomy): domain Bacteria; phylum Acidobacteriota; class Terriglobia; order Terriglobales; family Acidobacteriaceae; genus Sulfotelmatobacter. Next base: position 91,690 of record CAWBSS010000010.1, read on the forward strand.
GATTCCGATCCTATCGCCGCTCTCTTCGTAGCCGGTGTCGTAGTTTCCGTGAGCTGGCGCCTGGCTCGCCGCACCATTGACGCTCTGCTCGACGCCGCCCCGCCCGGCGTACGATCGCAAATCTACGACGCCGTGTCACGCGTCGACGGCGTTCTCGAAGTCGATCGCGTACGCATCCGCCGGGCAGGGAACCGCTATTTCGCCGATCTCGCTGTAGGACTGGCGCGCACCGTGACTTTCCAGCGCTCCGGACAGTTGGCATCCGCCGTGTCTGAGGCGGTTCATCGGATATTGCCCGACTCCGACGTGACCGTGCAGCCTCTGCCCCGCGCGCAACATTCGGAGAATATCTTCGACCGCATCCGCGCCGTCGCCACGGACAAAAATCTCAATGTGCATGACATCAGCGTCCAGGATTTTGCGGGCCGCCTGCACGTGGAACAGCACATCGAACTCGACGAGCGCATGACCCTGAAAAGCGCTCACGATCGGGTGACCGAACTGGAAGCCGATATGCGACGCGACGTCCCCGAGATTTCCGACATTCTTACCCACATCGAGAGCGAGCCGGCCACCATCGAAAAACCGGAAGAAGTCGTCAGCGACGCGGAACTCGAGCATCGCCTCAAAGCGGTGGCCTCGCAGTTTCCCGAAGTCCTCGACGTACACGAGTTCATCATCAAGCGCGTCCGCGGCCGCATGTACATCTCGTGTCATTGCACGCTTTCCGACGATCTTTCTCTGGCCCGCGTGCACGACATCCAGACTGAACTGGAAATCCGTTTCAAGCAGGACGCGCCCGAGTTGTTCCGCGTCCTGATTCACCCCGAGCCCAGCACCGACAACCGGAGATAGCAGGCATGATGGTCACCGCAAAAGCAATCTGGACCGACAATGAGCGTTACCTCGGCGAGGCCGGCTCGCATCATGCGATTGTGATGGACACGGCGACCGAGAAGACCGCCGGCACCCCGATGGAACTGGTCCTGATCGCGCTCTGCGGCTGTACCGCTTCTGACGTCGTCGGCATTCTTCGCAAAAAGCGCGAGCCCTTCACCCGCCTCGAAGTCACTGCCACTGGCGAGCGTGCGTCGGGTTATCCCGCCGTTTACACGGAAATCAACCTCGTGTATCGCATCGCTGGGAAAGTCTCCCGCAAAGCGGTCGAAGACGCCGTCCGCCTCTCGAAAGAGAAATACTGCTCGGTCTCGGCCATGCTGGAAAAAACCGCGAAGATCACCGCTAAGATCGAATTGGTGGAGTAGATGCCGCCTATCCGCGTCCTGTTCTTCACCCAACCCGGCTGCCTCTCCTGCGAACTGATGAAGGTATTCCTCGGAGCCAAGGGGATCGCATTCGAAGAACGCGACATCAGCACCGACTTCGAGGCCCGCCGCGCCATGACCGAACAATACGACAGCAGCGAAACTCCAACCTTGGTGATCCTCTTCGACGAAAAGGAGGAAGTGATTATCGGCTTCGATCCCGTACGTCTTGACCAGTTCCTCGATCCGGCCCCATCATCGGATTCGGTGACTGAATCCTGAACTCTGCTACTCCCAGCCGAAGCATTCCTCATCCCCTGCGCGGATATTTCTTCATCGGGGCCGCGGCCTTTCTCTGGGGAGTCTCCGCCGTGCTCGGCCGGGCCGTCTTCACCGGCAAACTGGCGCTCGCGGGACAGGCGCTGCTCCCGATCGATCCGCTGATCCTGTCGCAGACGCGCACGTCGTTCTCGCTGCTCGTGTTGCTTCCACTTCTGGTAGGGCGGCGCGGCTGGCAACGCATCAAGTTGCCCACGCCCGATCTCATCCAATGCCTGGTGCTGGGAATGCTTGGCGTGGCGGCGTCGAACTACTTTTATTACGTCGCGATTCAGAAGACGAGCGTCGCCATCGCTATCATCGTGCAGTACACCGCGCCGGTCTGGGTGCTGTTGTACGTGGTCGCGCGCCGGCAGCAGAGACTCTCGCTGCAGAAAGTCGCGGCTGTGGGAGTTGCCATCGCCGGCATCGCGCTCACGATCGGAATCGTCGGCGGAAAATCGGCAGCGGCGCTCCACCTCGACTCGTACGGTTTCCTCGCAGCCTTGCTGGCGTCGTTCTCGTTCGCCTTCTACAACGTCGGTGGACATCGCCTGCTGGCGCGCTACGACCGCTGGCGCGTTCTGGTGTGGACGCTGACTTCCGCCGCGGTGTTCTGGCTATTCGTGAATCCTCCATGGAAGGTGGTCGCCGCGCACTATGCGCCCGCGCAGTGGGGATTTCTGTTCGTCTTCTCCATGATCTCGGTACTGGGATCGTTCTCGCTCTATTTCCTCGGCCTGCAGCATCTCGAACCCACGCGCGCCATCATCGCCAGTTGCCTGGAGCCGGTGTTCTCGATCTTGCTCGCGGCGGGCTGTTAGGGGAAGGCCTGCGTCCCATCCAGACGCTGGGAATTGTGCTGGTGCTGTCTGCGATCGTGATCGTGCAACTGCCTGGCCGAGGTGCAAACGGCCAGGGGAATAGAGTCGTGGTTGAGCCAATCGAATGAGGACCCGACACTAACCACCAACCACTAGCCCCTCTCTCACTCGAGTTGTTTGCCCTTCGTCTCCGGCAACTGCGTCGTCATTAGCGCCGCCAGGAGGTATCCTGCCGCGCACAGATAGAATGCCCAACTCAGTCCCTTCGTCTGCCCCACGCGCCCAATCACCAGATGGCGCGACGGAACTCAGCGTGCGCGCGCCGTTATAGGTGAGGCCCAGAGCGCGCGCCCGCACGGCAGTAGGGAAGATCTCGCTGCCCATGATCCCTGAGCCGGAAAAAATTCCCGTCCCGAAAAACGCGACCAGAGTTCCGAGCACCAGCAGCACACCCTGCGACCGCGCCGTAGCATAAAGTGGAATGAGAACAGATGCCGTTAACGTATAGACGAGACACGCCTTGCGCCGCCCAACGTGATCGGCCACCCAGCCGAAACTGGCATAGCCAGGAAACATCCCGCACAGGTTCAGCACGACCATCAGGGTAGTCATGCCCATGACGCCGAACCCCCGCCCGCCCTGCTCTACCGGCAGCGATAAATACGGCGGAAGCCAAGTGAACAGGCCCCACCACGCAAACATTCCGAAAAAGTTGAACAGCAAAAGCGCAAACGTATGTCTGGCGTAAGGCGCACGGAAAATGACAGAAAATTTCGTAGAGTTGTAAGGTCTTACGTCTCTGCCTGCAGCAGTAAGGTCGTGGTCCCCGGCCGTATCATGTTGCTCCCGCCACATCGCCGATTCCGGCACGCTCCTCTGAATCCACAGCGTGATGACCGCAGGCAGGATGCCCACGAAGAACACCGCTCTCCATCCGTAATATCGCGCCACGGGCCCCGCCACCAGCGCAGCCGCCGCAAAGCCCAACGCCCATGAACTCTGCACGATCGAAATTGCCTTCGCTCGAAACTCCGTGGGCCAACTTTCCGCCACGAGCGTCGCGCCGGTATTCCACTCGCCGCCCATGCCCAATCCGAGCACGAATCGCGCGACCGCCAGCATCGCAATGCTGGTCGCTAGGCCCGAGGCAAACGAACACACCGAGTACGTCAGAATGCTTGCCATCAGCGCGTGCTTGCGCCCAATGCGGTCCGCCAGAAACCCGAACAGGACGCCGCCGATTCCCGAAGCCAGCAGGGTCAGCGTTCCCAGCGTTCCCGCGACAGTCTTGCTCATCCCCAGATCGCGCATGAGCAAGGCCAATACCAGCGAGTAGAGCATTGCATCGAAAGCGTCGAGCGCCCACCCCATCGCTGCCGCCAGCAGCGTTCGCCGCTGACCAGGCGTCGCCTGCCGAATCAGTTGTAGAGGCCCGATAACCATGAGGGATCGAGAATAAGTCTGGCGGATTGTAAAGCGCGCCGGATTCTAGAGCGAGGAGAATTGTCGATCTCGTTCCGGCAAAGCGGCTACGTTTTTGCGAAAACGATGGCTTGCCGCAAATGACCTCTGGACTTTTTCAGGGCGGCGGCGGCTTTCGATCGATTCACCCCAGCAGCCAGCATCACAACCGCGACCGGAGTTCGATTGCCGCTGGCTTCGAGGGCAGCGCTGGCCGTGTCGTGATCGGCGCCGGTGGCTTGTTCCAGGATTCGAATAGCGCGCTGGACGAGCTTTTCGTTCTTGGTCCAAACGTTGACCATGAGATTTCCGTAGACGTAACCCAGCCGAGTCATGGCGCCGGTGGAAATCATGTTGAGTACCATTTTGTGCGCAGTGCCCGCTTTCATGCGCGAGGATCCGGCCAGGACTTCGGCCCCCACTTCGGTGACGATGGCAAAATCGGCCGCGCGCTCCAGCGGCGAGTTGCGGTTACACGTGAGCGCAATCGTGTGCGCTCCGCGACGGTGGGCGTATTCGACAGCGGCGATGGTGAAAGGAGTGCGTCCGCTGCTGGCGATGCCAAGAACGATATCGCGCTTGCCGGGCTTCCGTTTTTTAATCTCCTCGAGAGCCAGGGAAGTGTCGTCTTCGCTGGCTTCAGTGGAGGCGGCGAGCGCCTTGGGTCCTCCCGCCATGATGTATTGCACGCTGCGCGGATCGGTGTTGAAAGTCGGTGGAATCTCGGAGGCGTCGAGAGCGCCGATGCGGCCGCTCGTTCCAGCACCCACATAGATGAGGCGTCCACCCCGGCGGAGGCCGGCGACCACGACATCAATGGCGCGGGCGATCTGCGGCAAAGCGCGGCCGACTGCCGCAGCGACGGTGGAGTCTTCCTGGTTCATGAGACGGACGATTTCGAGGGAAGACATGCGGTCAAGACCGGTGGCGGCGGGAAGGATTTGTTCCGTGGGCAGCCGGCGGAGGTCGGATTTCTCTTGGCGGGTTCGGGTCAAGTCGTGCGCCTTTCGGGTATCGGGAAAGCAGTTATTTTAGTACTTCGGAGCTAGCGGATGCGGTGATGAGGCGTACTCGTTGCGGCTCGGAAGCGTTACGCCAATTTGATCAGCGCTTCGACCATGGCGTCGTAAAATTTGGGACGGACTTTCTTGATCGCCTGACTCGCGCAGTCCGGCCAGGTGCGATTCGTCAATAAGGCGATCGAGAGTTGGCGCTCGGGATCGATCCACAGCGACGTGCCGGTGTACCCGAGGTGGCCGAAGGAGTTGGGGCCGAAATATTTTCCGGACTGCGAAGGAGCGGAGGGCGTGTCCCAGCCCAGGGCGCGCGACGTTCCGCGAGGCGTGGATTCGCGGCGCGTGAAGAGGGCGACGGTTTCTGGGTGAAGGATGGGACGCCCTCCATGCAGCATGGCATGGGCAAAGCAGGTCAAATCTCCGGCGGTGGAGAACAGGCCGGCGTGTCCGGCGACGCCGCCCAGAACGAAAGCGTTTTCATCCTGGACTTCGCCTTGGATGATTTTTTGGCGAAAGATGCGGTCGTCGGCCGTGGGCGGAATTTCTCTGCGGGCGTCTGCCGGAGGATTAAAACTGGTATTGATCATCGACAACGGACCGAAAATTTCGCGCTGGCAGAAAGCTTCAAGGGATTCGTTAGCGATCCGTTCGAGGGCTGCGCCCAGCAGGATGAATCCGATGTCGCTGTATTCGGCGTGAGTTCCGGGATCACTTGAAAGGGAAGTGGTAAAGGCCGCTCGCAACAGTTCGTCGCGTGAGTGCGCCTTCAGAAACAACTTCTCGTATGCGGGCAGCCCTGAGCAATGGGCGAGCAGCATGCGGAAGGTGACCTCCCGGCGCCTGGAATCGGGCTCTCCGCAGGAGTCGGCCAGGAATTCGGGGACGGTTCCGGCTATGGGCGCGTCAAGCTCCAAAAGATCGCGTTCGTAGAGAATCATTGCCATCGTGGTAGTGGCGACCACTTTGGTGACGGAAGCCAAGTCAAAGAGGGTGGCGGGCGTCGCCAGAGCAGAATCCGCGTCGTAAGTGAGACGGCCGAAGGATTTCAGCGCGACCAAACGATCCCGATGTGTCACCGCACACGAGGCGGCTGCGAAAGCGCCTTGCTGTACTGCTTCTCGCAGCACGGAGAACCCGGAGGAAAAAGCTTCATTCTGATGGTCCAAAGCTGGGGCGAGCGTGCAAACGTTATCCAGGGCTGTGCTCACTGAGGAATTGTGACCTGACGGGTTATAGCAGAGTTGGCACGGAGGGTAAAGGTTACTGGAGGGGCAGAAATCCTTACCACAGAGGTCGCCGGGGCGCCAAGAACACTACCCTGGATTCCGTTTAGTTCCGGCCCGGTTCGGGTCCCGCCGCCGCCCCGCTTCCCGGTCCCCCATTGCTTTATCCTCTTCTTCCGGATAACCCCTGACGGGGTCGGCCGCGTCTAAACCGTAGAGACAAAGATTGGACATTTGGTGTGTTCGACCGGGCGTATAATCAGGTTCAGGGAGTGCCCTATGAAACTCAGATGGCTGGCAATCACTGTGGGATTGGCGGCGTTCAGCGCGGGGTCATGGACGTTAGCGCAGGTTTCCGATCAAGACAAGGATCAGCCGAAATCCGGCGACGTGGAGAATGCGCCCAAGCAGGCGCCTGCGTCGCTGCCGACGGCGGACGACAGCCAGGTCAAGCATGACGGCGGCAAGACCGACGTCGATGCCGTGGGGAACCGCAACATAGGATGCGGGCGCGGCGTTGGGAACTGGTACACGGTCGAGGGCCAGGTCGCGCGCGGTCGGGTTTACGCTCAGCAGATCGAGTCTCAAATCAAGCTGGTGAACGATCCCGTGATCACCGAGTACGTGAACCGGATCGGCCAGAACCTGGTGCGCAATTCCGACGCACAGGTTCCATTCACAATTAAGGTCATCGATTCCGACGTGGTCAACGCCATGGCGCTCCCGGGCGGATTCTTCTATGTCAACTCGGGGCTGATTCTTGCCGCCGACGAAGAAGCGGAGATGGCGGGCGTAATGGCGCATGAGATTGCGCACGTGGCGGCTTGCCATTATGGACGCGAAATGACGCGAGCCAATCTGCTCCAAATGGCGTCGATTCCGTTCATCTTCATGGGCGGTGCGATTGGTTACGCGGGATACGAGGCGATGGGACTGGGCATTCCTCTGACCTTCCTTCACTTCTCGCGCGGGTTCGAGGCTGAAGCGGACTATCTGGGCATCGAATACATGTATCGCGCCGGGTATGATCCTTCGGCATTCGTTTCCTTCTTTGAAAAAATCCAGGCAATGGAGAAGAAGAAGCCGGGCACGCTGTCGAAGGCCTTCGATACGCACCCGCAGACTCCCGACCGGATCGAGAAGTCGCAGGACGAGATTCGGAAAATTCTTCCTGCCAAGCAGCAGTACGTGGTCACGACCTCAGAATTTGATGAGGTCAAGGCTCGGCTAGCGGCGATCGAAAACAAGCACAAGGTCATCGACGAAAAAGATTCGAACAAACCCAGCTTGCGGCGGACTGCGAATACGACCGACAAGTCCGGTGACACCAAGAGCGATGACGATCGTCCCACGCTGAAGCGGCGCGACGATTCGAACTAGGGTTACACAACGACGGTCGCCTCGGCTGTCAGGTCGCCAATTTGTTTGAACCTGAAAATCCTACCGGCGGCTGCGGCCGCCGGTTTTGTTTTGGCGCGAATAACCCTGGGGAACGGACCGGAAACGCCCACGGTCCAGTCACGCCTCGGCTATGGCGCTCTGCAGTCCGCATCCAGCGAGTGAACGAAGGAAACCAGGCTGCCTACCTGTCGTAGACGGTCGTACCGAACGGCGAAACGTGATTTGGCGTAAACTCAAGCATCGAGCCTTGTCACAGATGCCTGTGATTCTGATCACAGATCGAACTTGGGAACGAACATAGGCTCGGCTATGCTTGACTTTAGAGCAGGCGGATAAAGGCGGAATATTCCCATGCCAGAGAACACACTTACCATCACCGATAATCGCACCAACAAAACCTACACCGTCCCGGTCGAGAACGGCACGATTCGGGCAATGGATTTACGGCAAATTAAGGATGGCCCGGACGACTTCGGGCTCATGACCTACGATCCTGCGTTCATGAACACGGCATCGTGCAGGAGCAGCATTACCTACATCGACGGCGACAAGGGTATCCTGCGTTACCGCGGATATCCCATTGAAGTTCTGGCCGAGCGCTGCACCTTCCTCGAAGTCTCCTATCTTCTGCTTTTCGGCGAACTTCCCACCGAGAAAGAGCTGAACGCCTGGGTCCATAACATCACCCATCACACCATGCTGCACGAGACCACCAAAAAGTTCATGGAAGGTTTCCGCTATTCCTCGCACCCCATGGCGATGTTCGTGAGCACCATTGCAGCCTTGTCGAGCGTGTACCCGGACGCCAAGCACATCCACGATCCGGCCAACCGGCTGCATCAGATCCAGCGCCTCATCGGCAAAGTGCCTTCGATCGCAGCCATGTCGTACCGGCACAACGTGGGGTTCCCCTACGTGTATCCCGACAACGATCTGAGCTACACCGAAAATTTCATGAACATGTTGTGGAAGATGGTCGAGCCCAAATACGTCGCCAATCCGGCGATCGCACGCGCGCTCGATATCCTGTTTATTCTGCACGCCGACCACGAGCAGAACTGCAGCACCAACGCGATGCGGTCGGTGAGCAGTTCCCAGGCCGATCCGTATCTGTCGGTTGCGTCGGCGGCTTCTGCCCTGGCTGGCCCTCTGCACGGCGGCGCCAATGAAGAAGTTCTGAAGATGCTCGATGAGATCGGCTCGAAAGATCGCGTCCCGGCCTACATCAAGCGGGTCAAGGAAGGGCAGATCAAGCTCATGGGCTTCGGACACCGCATCTACAAGAACTACGATCCGCGCGCGAAAATCATTCGCTGGAGTGCCGAGCAGGTCTTCCAAGTCACGGGACGCAGTTCGAAGCTCGACGTCGCACTGGAACTGGAACGCATTGCGTTGGAAGACGACTATTTCGTGAAGCGCAAACTGTATCCCAACGTCGACTTCTATTCCGGCATCATGTACCAGGCGATGGGCTTCCGGCCCGAGATGTTTACCGTGCTGTTTGCCATTCCACGCACCGCGGGATGGCTGGCGCAGTGGCAGGAACTGATCACCGATCCCGAGCAGAAGATCGCGCGGCCGCGCCAGGTCTACACCGGACACGCCGAGCGCGAGTTCGTGCCCATTGACAAGCGGGTTCCGGTGCCTATCCCGGCAGAGTATCCGGCGGACTGAGCTTTCCTCAGATCAACCACTTGAAGTAATCTGCCCCGCTTTCCGGCGGGGCATTTTATTTCGACCGCTTTCGGATCACGCCCGAATATAGAGAGGACGCAGAAGCAGTAAGGAGGAAGGGAGGGCAGGAAGTAAACCGAGAAGGAACCAGCGAGGAGCCGCGAGCACTGAGCGCTCGGCACCGTAGGGAAAGGGGAGTAGTGACCGTACTGCTTCTACCCGCCGGCGCTCGGCAGATCGCTGCCTTGATTTACGCGGCGTGCTTCGCCAACTCTGCCAAGCGATCGCGATGACGCTCGGGCGAAGTGATGACCTTCATTTCCTGCCAGTCATAGGCGAACTCTTTGCCGCAATCCAGACATGCGACATAAGTTCCCGTTAAAGCCGCGGCCTGGGGGCGTCGCGTTGCGCGGCGAATGGTTACGGGAAAGCTGTAGCGAGCGTGCCTGCAGCCGAAGAATGCATCCATCAGTCTTCCAATCATGCCCCACCTTCCATACCTGAGCGAGTATGCCGAATCCCTGGGATTTGCTGGAGTGTGCGCCCCCACGATGATGAAACGCTAGCACTCAAATACTTAGATTCACCGATTAGCAAAAGGGTTGAGTTTTCGTGAAGGATGCCTTTTCTAGAGGCGGAATAACCAGAAACCCTTGTACTCTATATAGTTACGGCAGATGGAAAAACGTATCACGATGTCGACCGAATCTTTTTGGATGAGATCCCAAAGGTGGCGGGGAAGCGCGAAGCGGGACTTACACGCTCTGCGGGCCACGCTTCTTCTGCTGCTGGCACTTCGTCATGATGGCCGATCGCAGTCGGCCGCGCAGGTCTTCGGGCAGTTCGTAGAGTTGGGAGTCGCGGTAAATCTCGATTGTCTTTTTCGTCGTGTCACAGACCACGTAGCAGTTGTGGCACCAGGAAAGATGGTTCTCTAACTCGACTTTTGTCTTCTCGTCGAGAACGCCGTCCAAGTAATTGGTCAGCTCGTGCAGGAATTCAGCGCATTTCACTGGTTGCCATCTCCGCTCGGAACATCGCCCGCTCTAACATCGGCACTCTTGTCGCTGCTCTTGCCATTTTCTCGTCTCTGGAAGTACCGCCCCAACCGTTCGCGAAGCTGCAGGCGGGCCCGCAGCAGCCGTGATTTCACCGCGGGTACGCTCAACTCCAGCGCGGCCGCGGTTTCTTCGGTTGAAAGTCCTTCCACGTCCCTCAGCACGAACACCGTCCGGAAACCCGGGGGAAGGCCCTGGATGGTCTTGCTCAAAATCTCTCGCAACTCGGCTTGCGTGTACTGCTGCTCCGGATTCGGGCTCCAGTCCGCGATCTCACGGGGAAGGGAGTCGTCTTCCGTCTTGATGTCTTCGTCAAGCGATACCGTGCGCTCCGGCTTGCGCCGGCGCAACTTCATCAGCGCTTCGTTAACCGCGATCCGGACCAGCCACGTATAAAACTTCGACTGCTCCTGAAACTGCGCCAGGTTGCCGTAGGCCTTCAGGAACGCTTCTTGCACTACGTCTTCCGCGTCTTCGCGGTTTTGCGTGATGTGTTGCGCGATCCGAAAAACGTTGCGGTCGTAACGACGAACCAGTTCTTCGAACGCTGAGTCGTCGCCACGCTTGGCCGCCTGTACGAGCGTCAGCTCTTCGCTGACCGGTCCTGCTACTTTGTTTTGGATGGCTCCCATGTGCTTGGCGATGCAGTATTTTCGGTACGCGAAAAAAGTGCGTCTCGTGGAACGTGACGCAAACCGACAAAATCGAAACTGTTATTCTACTTGGTAACCCGGCTCTTTGCCCAATGCCTTTGACGTAGGCGGCAAGAAAACTTTGCGGTACAGTTCAAACAGCCAAAGGTAACGCGAACGAACAAGTACCTAAGTACCCTGATCGCATAGCACAAGTACCGTATAATCAGCGGTTAGGGGCAGTGTCCTTTGGTGTGGGCATCGTCGCAGGAACGACTCAGTTACTGGAATGGTTCTCTGAGAATGGCGGAAAGCAACGAACTTCAACAAATCGTCGAGCGTGCGGTGGCGCAGGTTCTCGACCGCCAGCTTCCAATGTTGCAGGCCGAGTTGGTCGCTCGCGTCATGGCGGAATTGCCCGCGGTCTCGGCCGCGCCGGCGAGAAGCGCTGAACCGCGCTTGGGAAGCCCGACTCAGGGTAATCTGGTTCAGGCTGTCGCCAGCGTTCACGTCGGAACTACTCAAAAAGAAATTCTGCGGGCGTTGCTCGACGCGGGCAGCTTGTACGGATCGCGCGTCGCGCTCTTCGTCGTGAAGGCCGGAGCCGCAAACGGTTGGCAGGGCCGCGGCTTTGGCGAAGAGGACGCCGTTAAAGATTTTCCACTGGATATGACCGCCGGGCCGGCCGCTCACGCTTATCACAACCGGACCGCGACTCCGGCGAACATTGCCGAGATGGATCGGCGCTTCGTGGAGCAGTTTGGCGGACCGGAGAACGAGCAGATTCTGGTGCTGCCGCTGGTTCTCAAAGATAAAGTTGCGGCGTTGCTCTATGCCGACGGCGGCGCGAATGGCGTGCTCGACGGGCCTTCCCTGGAAGTACTGGTGCTGGCTACGAGCGCGTGGCTGGAAGTGGTTTCGCTGCGCAAGCAGGCGCAGAGGGACTTCGCCGATGCCGGAGCCGGCATGGAACGGCCTCCAGTCGCGGCGCCGGTGCAGACCGTCAGTTCTTTTTCGGATCCCTTCGCGGCTCATACTCCCAAACATACAGCGCCACAGCCCGTGCCCGAGCCGGAACCGGCTGCGGAGGTGGTCGAAGTGGCTGCGCATTCGGCTTCCGCAAATGCAGCGGCGTCCGCTCCGGCTGCTGCCGCGGACCCGTTTGCCGGTATGTCACCCGACGACGCCGACACCCACCGCAAAGCTCAGCGTTTCGCGCGCTTGCTGGTGGATGAAATCAAGCTGTACAACCAGGCGAAGGTGGCGGAAGGCCGCCGCAATAGGGACCTCTACGATCGCCTGAAGGAAGATATTGAAAAGAGCCGGTCCACATTTCAAAAGCGCTACGGCAACACCGCGGCGGCCAGTGGCGACTACTTTCAGAAGGAAGTCGTGCGCAGCCTGGCGGAAGATGACTATTCGGTTATGGGCGCGAACTTCCGCAAATAACATCTTTACGAAAAATCTCAGGGCAGGTTCTCGCGTTCGCGTCTCCGCGCGGAAATATTAAGGTGGGTCGATTGGGTCTCAAGTGGTGGTGGGTGCTCGCGCTGGGCGTGCTGTGCGGGCTCTCGAGCGGCACGCCTTCTGCGACATCCTCACTTCGCCAACAGAGTTCACCCGCGACGTCCGATACTCCCGACAAAAAGTCTGGTGCAACCGCGTCCAACGGCCAAAATCCGTCTGCCCCTACAAAGTCCTCGTCGCCCAAGTCCGCGCAGACGAAACCTTCCACGACGGCAGCGAAGCCCGCCAAGACCGCGGGCAGCAAGTCTCCCGCTAGGAAAACAGGCACTGCAGCCACTCGTGCCGCAGCCGCGAAAAAAAGACGCCGTCCGATGTCCCCGCGCGTGCGCCGCATCCGCCAGGCCTTCGTCGCGTCCACTACCTTGCGTCTCATGGCGCAGCAGTTGATTCAGGATCGTTCTCCCGCTGGGTATGCCGGAGTCGAGGCCTACGCGCGCACGCACGCCAAGGAAGATGCCGGAGCGCTGGCTTGGCTGGTCGTGGGATATGCGCACGTCCTCGACCACGACTGCGCCAAGGCCATCGATCCATTGAACCGCGCCAAGCCGCTGGCCGGCGACCTTGGAGACTACGTCACCTACTATTTGGGAACGTGCTACCTGCAAACCGGGCATCAGGCCGAAGGTCTCGCCGCGCTGGCCAACTTCAGCCTAACCAATCCGGATTCGTTGCTGATTCGCGATGCGCACCTGACCTACGCCAGTGCACTACTGTCTGAGGGCCAAGCGGCCGAAGCCGCCGAACTGCTGGAGAAAGACCGCCTGCCGGCGAGATCCGACATTGAGTTCGCCTTGGGGCGGGCTTACTCAACTCTGGGCCAGACCGCGAAAGCAGCTGACGCCCTTGCGAATGTGTATTACAACATGCCGACTGCGGCGGAAGCGGACGCGGCCTTTGCCGAATTGAAAAGAGTTCCGTCTGCGCCGCCGGCCACTCCCGCGCAGCGCAAGACGCGCGCTGACTTGCTGATGAAGGCCAAACGCTACAACGACGCGGTTGAGGAATACCGCGAACTCGCAAGCCATGCCAGTCCGGAAGGACGTCCGGCGGCAGAACTCGCGCTGGCGGATGCCCTGTACCGCAGCGGGCGAAATCGCGAGGCCAAGGCAGAATTGACCGCGCACGCGGGCGCGACTCCCGAGCAAAATGCGCAGCGCCTGTACATTCTCGGAGAAGTCGCCTGGGCCTCGGACGAGAACGAAACTTTTTACCGCACCGTGGACGAACTGCGGCAAACCGCGCCTACCAGTCCCTGGCTGGAACAAGCCTTGCTCCTGATGGCGAATCTGCATCTCGTGCACCACGAATACGACCAGGCCCTCGACGCGTTTCGCGAGTCGCAGCAGCGCTTCCCCACCGGATCGCGCGCTTCTTATGCGCACTGGAAAGCGGCCTGGCTCACGCTGCGCTTTGGACGAAACGAAGAAGCCAAAAAACAGTTCGATGAACAGATCGCGGTCTATCCCGCGGGCAACGAGACCTCCGCGGCCCTCTATTGGCGGGCGCGGCTGGCCGAGGAAGACAACCAGCCCGGCATGGCCCGCGCCTATTACCAGAAGTTGTCGGATCGCTACCGAAACTATTACTACGCCGAGCTCGGACGCGAGCGCTTGCAGAAACTTCCCGAAGTCCCCGATGCGCCGGGGCTATATGCGCTGCTCGATCACATTCCGCCGCTCGAACATGGCGACAAAGTGACGCTATCGGAACCGCCAGCCGACGATCTCCACCTGCAGAAAGCCGAGTTGCTCGGCAACGGAGGCTTGGTTGATTTTGCCGTGCGCGAATTGCAGGCGGCAGCCAGCACCGACGGTGGGAACTGGGGACCAGCAGAGACCGCGCAGCTCTACATCGATACCGGCCACTATGATAGGGCCATCGAAGTGATGAAGCGTTCCGTTCCCAGTTATTTTGCGGTCGACATTCCGACCTTGCCGCGGGCTTACTGGGAGGCGCTGTTTCCGCGTCCTTACTGGTCCGACCTGAAAAGATTTTCCCTAGCCAATGGACTCGACCCGTATCTGGTGGCGTCGCTGATCCGGCAGGAATCCGAGTTCAATCCCCTCGCGGTCTCCCGCGCGAATGCCGTAGGCCTCATGCAATTGCTGCCCAAGACCGGCAAGGTCGTCGCCCACCAAGCGTCGCTGAAACACTACAATCCAACCCAGCTGTTTACCCCGGCGGTCAATTTGCAACTGGGCACGCGCTACTTCCGCGGTATGGTTGACAAGTTCGGCGGATCGTTCGAGCACGCTCTCGCCGCCTACAATGCGGGTTCCGACCGCGTCGAGGACTGGATGGGACAGGGTAAGTATCGCGACGCCCCCGAGTTCGTGGAGTCGATCCCCTTTACCGAAACGCGCGAGTACGTGCAGGCGATCCTACGCAACGCCAACGTCTACAAACAGCTTTACGGTGCGCCGTAGAGAAACTTCTTCGCCGCGGATTCACGCGGATCAACACGGATTGAAACCAAGCACCGTTGCTCCCTTGAATGATTTTGGGAAGGGCACGTAGCCGTGCCGCTAACAGGCGACAGAACTGTGGGTTTTTCCCATTGAGTGTTTCGACGTTCTCAAAGTGTCGGCGTCTCGTCCGTCGGCGATTTGTGAAACAGGATTTCAATCACCAGCAACCCTGCGCCGATGACGATGGCGCTATCCGCCAGGTTGAAGACCGGCCACTGATACTGCTTGACATAGAAGAGCAGGAAGTCCACCACGCGCCCGCTCGCTACACGATCCCAAAAATTCCCCACTGCGCCGCCGAGAATAAGTGAGAGCGCGATCCCCGTGATCGTCAGTGCGCGGGACTGCCTCCACAACAGCACCGAGACGATCACCATCGCGATCAGCGAGAACCCGATCAGAAGCGCAGTCTTCCAATGCGACGGAGAATCGGCAAACAGGCTGAACGCCGCGCCGGTATTTTCCGTGTGCGTGAGGCGGAAGAATCCCGGAATGATCTGGATGTGCGTGTACATCGCGATGCGAGCCGCCACCAGTCGCTTCGTGCACCGGTCGACCAGGACGACGAGCACAGCGAGCAGAATGTGTGTGGCGCGCGCAGAATTGGTCGTCATCAATTAACGTTGTGCTTCCAGTTCTTTCAGCACCGCGCTGCAGCGCTCGCAAACTGCGGGATACGCCTTGTCTTCGCCAACCTGAGCGGAGTAATTCCAGCAGCGGTCACACTTGGCTCCGTCCGCCTTCTTTACTTCGACCTTCACGCCGCCGGTACCGTTGCCGGAACCTTGTGCGAGCGTGACGGCGGAAACGATAAACAAATAGCGAAGCTGGCCGGCGTAACGCTGCAACAGAGAGTACACGGGATCGGATGCGGCGATCGCAACCTGAGCCTCGAGCCCCGTGCCGATCAGCTTGCTATTCCGGGCTTCCTCCAGCGCCTTCAGCACTTCGTCGCGCACGGCGCGCAGACTCGCCCATTCTTCGTCTGATTTGGAACCAGTCACGGGAATGGCGGCTGCGCCCAAAACTTCCGCCGTAACCGGGAATTGTGCTAGGTGCACGCTTTCCGTGCGCTCCGTAACTTTCGGCAAGTACGGCCAGATCTCTTCACAGGTGAAGGTCATGACCGGCGCAAGCACGCGCACCAGCGCCTCGCCGATCCGCCAGATCGCAGTCTGCGCGCTTCGCCGACCCTGCGACTTTGGCGCAGAGACGTATAGCCGGTCCTTGAGCACATCGAAGTAGAAGGCGCTCAGGTCCACGATGCAGAAGTGATTCACGCGGTGGTAAATCTTGTGAAAGGCGAACTCCTCGTACGCGTTGCGCACATCAGCCGCGAACGCGCAGGTCTGCCGCAGCATGTATTGGTCCAGTTCTTCCATCTGGTCGAACGGAACCGCGTCGGTTTGTGGATCGAAATCGTACAGATTTCCTAGGATGTAGCGGAACGTATTGCGAATTTTGCGGTAGTTCTCGGCCACGCGCAACATCAGCGCTTCCGAGCCCACCACATCCTCGCGGAAATCCACCGACGCCACCCACAACCGCACCACTTCTGCCCCCAGACGGCTGGAGATATCGACCGGGTCCACATCATTTCCGCGCGACTTCGACATGGCCTGCCCTTTTTCGTCGAGCGTCCAACCGGGGGTTACTACTCCGCGGTATGGTGGTGTCGCATGCGTGCCCATGGCGCAGAGCAGGGAAGACTGAAACCATCCGCGGTACTGGTCTCCTCCCTCAAGGTACAGATCAGACGGCCACGGATAATCCGGTTCGTCCGCCACCAGCGCCAGATAACTTGCACCCGATTCCAGCCACACGTCGAAGATGTCGGTTTCCTTCTCGAACTTCGCGCTGCCGCAGTGTGGGCATTTCGTTCCCGCGGGAAGAATCGTATCGGACTCCGGCGTGAACCACGCATCGGCTCCGGCGCGCGCGAACAGTTCCACAACTTTACGGTTGACCGCCTGGTCGTTAAGCGGCTTGCCGCACGCCTCGCAAAGAAAAACGGCGATGGGCACGCCCCACACGCGCTGCCGCGAGATGCACCAATCCGGCCGCGTCTGAATCATGTTCGACAACCGCTCTTCACCCCACGCCGGATCCCACTTCACTTTCTTGATTTCTACCAGCGTGCGCGTGCGCAGCGTGTCGTTCTTCGAGGTGCCGCCGGGCATGGGCGTTTCCATGGAAATGAACCATTGCTCGGTGGCGCGGAAGATCACGGGATTGTGGCAGCGCCAGCAGTGCGGATACGAGTGCTCTGTCTTTTCCGTATGCAGCAGCGCCCCGCGACTCCTTACCAAATCAACGATCGGTTGGTTCGCGTCCCACACCCGCTTGCCCGTGTACTCCGGCAGTCCGTTGCGCAGAATCCCCTTTTCGTCGACGTTGCTCGTCGCGTCGAGGCCGTATTTCATGCCAGTGATAAAGTCCTCGGCGCCGTGCGACGGAGCCGTGTGGACAACGCCGGTTCCCGTATCCATGGTGACGTAGTCCGCCAGCACACCCAGAATCTTGCGATCGAGAAATGGATGCTGGAAGTTCAGGCGCTCCAGCTTCCGTCCTGGGAAGTGCGCGAGGGGCCGCAGGTCCGCCAGATTGCATTTCGACGCCGCATCGGCCGCAAGCTTCGACGCGACAATGTAAACTTCGCCGCCCGATTCCAGCGCAACGTACTCTTCCTCCGGATGAAACGCCACCGCCATCGACGCCGGCAACGTCCAAGGAGTCGTGGTCCAGATGATGGTCGAAACTTTCTTCCCCGCAAGCGCAGGGTCAATTTTCGCCGGATCGTCGAGCAATCCATACTTCACCCATACTGTGCTGCTGGTGTGGTTCTCATATTCGACCTCGGCCTCGGCCAGCGCGGTCTCGTCATGCATGCACCAGTAGACGGCGCGCAGCCCCTTGTACACGAATCCGTTTTCGTAAAAAGAAAAGAAGGTTGAAAGCACGACCGACTCGTACTGCGGAGTCATCGTGGCATAGGGCCGGTCAAAACGCCCGAAAACGCCGATTCGCTTGAACTGCGTCCGCTGCAGGTCGAGAAACTTCTGAGCATACTTGCGGCACTCGGCGCGCACGTCGGTAGGCCGCATCTGCAATTTCTTGCCGCCCAGTTCCTTGTCTACCTTGATCTCAATCGGCAAGCCGTGACAATCCCACCCCGGCACATAAGGCGCATCAAACCCCGCCATGGTCTTCGACTTGACGATAAAGTCCTTCAGGCACTTGTTCAGCGCCGTACCCATGTGGATGGGCCCGCTGGTGTACGGAGGCCCGTCGTGCAGGATGTAGCGGGGCGCGCCCTTGCGAGCCTGGCGGATGCGCTCATAGATACCCGTCTGCTCCCAGCGTTCCAGCATTTTGGGCTCGTTCTGGGGCAGGTTGGCCTTCATCGGGAATGCGGTTTTAGGCAGGTTGATGGTCGCTTTCAGTTCGAGCGGCACTCGGTCGCGTCTCCCAAATGATTGAATCTTTTCATTATATAGGGAGCACGACAGAGAACGTCCATGCAGCCACACTAGGCACACCGCGCCGCTCCTGTATCGCCATCGTGGAAATGTCAACCAGTGAGCAAAAAGGACATGTCTCTCCGAGAGTTGTCGGGCCCACCGAAATGCACTGTCGGAATAGGCCGACTAGAGGTACAATTTCAGGAAGCAGGAAGTATTCTGGCCCGTTTGTCCGTGGGGCGGCCCATGGGTAACCTCACTTGCAAAAATTGGGCCGAAATCGAAGCAACTTCCCCGGTGTGTCGCTCATCTCTGTAAGTGGGCGCAGCCCGGAATTTTGTGGGGAAGTTACCTTAGAGATCGCCGCCAGACCAGCAAGGACGTCCAGACCGGAAATATGGGATCCCAACAAATCAATCCGAGCCTCCCCGGCCACGAGCCAGAGCTGCACCTGCTTCTGGCCACAGACACCTTTGAAGAGCCCCTCTGGAAGTCCCTTTCCCGCCAACTGGACGACTTCTTCTTTCCTAAGAAGCTCCCTCCACTCAAGTTGGAATCGAAACCCGAACCAGTCAAAGACATCTGGGGTTTCTACAATTACAAAAAGAACGGCGCGCTGGGTTCAACGGGAGTTCATATCCTGATCGCGGCAGTTGTCATCGCCGGCACTCTGATTGGACGCCGGGTCGTGAACGCCGCCCCGGCGCAGAAGGTGATCGTTACTCTGGTGGACCCCGGACCTCTTCCTGACCTGAAACCCTCAAAGACGCAAGTCGGCGGCGGCGGTGGCGGTGGCGATCGGGACGTTTTGCAGGCGAGTCGCGGCAAATTGCCCAAGTTCTCAATGCAGCAGATTACGCCTCCCGTGGTCGTTTTGCGCAACGAGCATCCCAAGCTGGCCGTAGAGCCGACGATCGTGATTCCCCCGCAAGTGCAACTGGCTTCCAATAACATGCCGAACCTGGGCGATCCCATGGCGCACGCCGTGCTGCCATCGAACGGCACGGGCTCGGGCAGCGGTATTGGTTCGGGCAGTGGCGGCGGTGTCGGATCCGGCAAAGGACCAGGCTTCGGTCCGGGCGAAGGCGGCGGTACCGGTGGAGGCATCTTTCACGTTGGCGGCGGCGTTTCCCCGCCGCGCCAGATTTATGCCCCCGAGCCGGAATTTTCTGAAGAGGCTCGCAAAGCGAAATACCAGGGCGTCTGCACCCTCGGCCTGATCGTCGGAACCGATGGCCGTCCCAGCAATATCCGCGTCTTGAGCAGCCTCGGCATGGGCCTCGACGAAAAGGCCATGGAGGCCGTCAAGAACTGGAAGTTCGAGCCTGCCATGAAAGACGGTCACCCAGTCCGGGTCGAGATCGCAGTCGAAGTCGACTTCCATCTGTACTGAGATTTTCCAAGTGGCGCCGCCGTCCTGGCGGCGGCCTGCCGCCAAGGGGCCGGCCTTACGTTCTAGGTCTTTCGCAGCACCGCGTAGTGCAGGACGGTTCTCGTCCTGAATCCCAATCGTTCATACAGTTTGACCGCGCGTGTGTTGTCACGTCTTACATGAAGCAGGGGAATCTCCCGGCGATCGCCGATGCCCCGCATGATCTCCTCCATCAGCACCTGGGCATAACCCTTGCCAGTGTGCTCTGGGTGCGTGCAGACCGCGCTGACCTCCGTGTACCCCGGCACTTTGAGTCGCTCGCCCGCCATGGCGACCAACTTCCCGTTCCTGCGAATGCCCACGTACGTGCCGAGCTCGTGGGTTCGAGTGCCAAAAGGCCCGGGCTTGGTTAAGCTAGCCAACTCCACCATTTCAGGCGAATCTTGTGTACCGAGCCGGATGATCTGGGCAGCGGAGTCGGATCGGACCTGTTGACCGCTACAGTTCTCGCAGACCATCTCCAGCAGAGGAGCCTCTACCACCAGTTCCCATCCGGGGCGTGGTTCGTACTCGCTCTCGAGAAACAGCGCGGCCGTACCACCAACGCCCACCAGTCCGGCCAGAGCCGCGTAGCCTTGCGGGCTCGCTTCCTCGAATGCGGTCAGCGAGGTGACCTCATGAACAAACCGGCGAGCCTGCTCCGAGCACTCCGCAAACTCTGCCTGCCGCGTAGTGAGCGCTTGCCAGATGACATTGTCGAGAGCGTGCATAAAGTCTGTCGCGGACCTCTGTCCTCAATTCGATGGAGGTCAGGGCGCCTAAGACAGAATAATTCTGTGCATTCGCACCGGCTATCCGAACCTTGCGCACAAACAATTTTTCAGAGCGAAATGCTGGATGTCCTCAAGTCGGATAGTCCCAAACCATATTTTCTGTGAGGGTTCATTGACTTTTTGGGAAAGCGGCGGATCAAAATCCGCCAAGACTCCAGCCGCGTAGCGGCGGCACATATTGGCCCAGGACATAAGTCCTGGGTAATTTAGGAGAGAGAAACCGAGTCTCGTTAGGGACGGCACAGGTTTTCAAGCATTTTCTTTCAGCCCCGCGAATTCACAGCTTGCTCAAAAAGTCCGTGATCTCCGGCTCCGTCCAGTCCACCGCACCAATGAACTTCCGCCGCGTCACCCCATTGCGGTCAATGACGAAGGTTTCCGGCCAACCGTGAGTCCCATAAAGAGCGGCGGTCTTTTGTGCAGGATCGCGCACAGTGAGCAGGTCCACGCCGTGCTGCTTCAGGAATTGTCGGTAAGCATTCTCGTCCACATCGATACTGACCGCCAACACAGTTACGCCCTTCGCCTTCATGCGCCGCTGCATCTCAACCAGAGATGGCATTTCTTCCACGCAAGGCGGACACCAGGTCGCCCAGAAATTCAGCACCACGACCTGCCCGCGAAACTGGTTAAGCGCAACCGTGCGATCCGAGTCCTGCACCGTGAAATCCGGAGCGCTCGACCCGATGCGCGGTGGCCGCGACCCGCTGTAGCAGCCGGAAAGCGCAACCAGCATAAGGCAGGCAATAACAGCGGATGGGAACTGGGCTATGCGGGGCACACAGCTATAATAATAGATTCGACGGATGCCAGAGATGGAAACAACTCCGCAGCGCCCCACAGTGTCGGTGATTATTCCCGCGCGCAACGAGGAAGCCTGCCTCGGCGATTGTCTCCAGTCGCTGGTCGTGCAGTCCGGCGTCGCTTTCGAAATCATCGTCGTCGACGACCACTCCACCGACCGCACCCGTGAGATCGCCTCATCCTTCCCCAGCGTGCAACTCATCGAAGCCGGTCCTCTCCCCGAAGGCTGGACTGGCAAGAACAATGCCGTCACCACGGGCGCACGCCAGGCCTGCGGCGAATGGCTCCTGTTCACCGATGCCGACACCGAGCATCTCCCCGGATCGCTGGCCCGTGCCTTGGCAGAAGCTCAGGCGAATCACGCCGAGTTCCTCTCGTATTCTCCCGAGCAGATCGTCACGGGTTTTTGGGGGAGGGCCGTCATGCCTGTAATCTTCGCAGAGCTAGCATCGAAGTACCGGCCTTCGGAGGTAAGCGATCCCAAGTCGTCCTCAGCGGCGGCCAACGGGCAGTACCTTTTGGTGACGCGCGATGCCTACGACGCAGTCGGCGGACATGCCGCCGTGGCCAGAAGTCTGCTGGAAGACGTAGAGTTGGCGCGACTGGTCAAGCAATCGGGCCGCAAGATATTTTTCCGCTTCGGCGGCGATGCCGTCCGCACCCACATGTACCGCAGCTTCCCCCAGCTTCGCGAAGGCTGGACGAAAAACCTGGCCTTGCTGTTCTCACGATCGCAATGGCTCGCTGCATGGCGCACGCTGGAGTTTCTTCTCCTGATGACATGCCTAATCTTGGGAATCATGGCAATGACTACTCGGGATTATTTGCACGTAGCATTGTATAGCGCGCTCCCCGTTGTCACTTTCCTGCGAATCCGCCGGGCTCATTTCTCAAGGCAAGCCAATATCCTGGCGCTCTTCGGGCTACCTCTGTTCTCTTATCTCTTGCTTAGGTCATGGCTCAGCCATCGCGGCGGGACCGTTGGCTGGAAAGGCAGAACGTATGGCGCTCGGGAGAATTCCAAAGTTGAGCCTGTGCGTGCGACGATAGGACGGGCGTCATGAAGGTTCGCCTGGCTGCGCGCTGGTCCTGAAGCGCAAGATGAATTGAGGAGACTGCGTAAGCAATGGTTTACTTAACCCGCAAAGCTGAATTCTCCGCCTCGCACTATTACCACAATCCCGACTTTACTCCGGAAGAGAACCGCCGCATCTTCGGCAAGTGCAATAACCCAAACGGCCACGGACACAACTACACCCTCGAAGTCACCGTGAAAGGCGAAGTCGATCCGCGCTCCGGTTTTGTCGTCGATCTCAAGCAGCTCAAGGAAGTCATTCTTCACGAAGTCCTCGACGCCATGGACCACCGCTTCTTGAACAAGGAAGTCCCTGAATTCTTCACCCGCATCCCGACCACCGAAAATCTCGCGATCGCCGTCTGGCAGCGTCTGGAAACGAAACTCCAGAAAGCCCGCCTGCACCGTATCCGCGTCTACGAAACTCCAGACCTGTTCGTCGATTTCTACGGAGAACCCTGATAGCCGAAAAATGAAAGCCTATGTCACTCGCCGCTATCGCTTCTCCGCCTCGCACCGCCTGCACAGTGCGGAGATGTCCTCCGAGGAAAATCTCGCCACCTACGGCAAGTGCAACAACCCTCACGGCCACGGCCACAACTACGCTCTCGAAGTCACCGTCAGCGGCCAGGTCGACGAGAGCACGGGCATGGTCTGCAACCTCGTCGATCTCGATGGCTTTGTCGAAAGGGAAGTGCTCTCCCGCTACCACCTGGAGAATTTGAATACGCTGCAAGAATTCGCCCAACTTGTGCCTACCACGGAAAATCTCTCCGTGGAGATCTTCGAAATATTGCAGCGTGGCTTTCCCCACGCGCATCTGGACAAAGTAAGACTTGAAGAGACCATGATGAACTCCTTCGAGTACGCCGGCGCCGCCGAACCAAGACAATCGTAAGCGGCAGTTTGAGATAGCATCGTTGCAGCCGAGCCGCGGAGCGGCGGAAGAATGCAGCCCACGGCGCAAGCCGCGGGCGGAAAGAGTCGACAGCGAGCCCCAGCGGGGCGAGAGAAAACTGCGATTGCGGAGAATCGTCGAGCGACCGCACCCCTAGAGGATCCCAATGAAGCCAGCCACGGAAGCACCCACCCTCACCAGCGCCAGCTTTGAAGATCTCGTCCATGAAATGCTCGTCCGCCTCGGCGAAGATCCCAAACGCGAAGGTCTCGCCGCGACCCCCGAACGCGTCCACAAGGCCTTGAAGTTCCTGACGAAGGGATACCAGGAAGACCCTGAGGCCCTTCTCAAAGGCGCGCTTTTCACCGTCAACTATGACGAGATGGTCATAGTCAAGGACATCGAGGTCTTCAGTCTCTGCGAGCACCACATGCTGCCTTTCTTCGGCAAAGTGCACGTGGCCTACATCCCCAACGGCAGGGTCATCGGCCTGAGTAAAATCCCGCGCCTCATCGAACTGTTCTCGCGCCGTCTGCAAATTCAGGAGCGCCTCACCACTCAGATCGCCGAGACCATCCAGAAAGTAATCGAACCCCAAGGCGTCGGCGTCGTCATTGAAGCCCGCCACCTTTGCATGATGATGCGCGGAGTCGAGAAGCAACACTCCGCCGCCGTTACCTCCTCGATGCTGGGGGCATTCCGCAAAGAAGAAGAGACGCGCTCAGAATTCCTGTCCCTGATCCACCAGCGCCCCAACGGCGTCTAAGTGTGGGATGTGAGTGTGTAGGACGGACACTCCTGTCCGTCGCCTTTGGTGTTGCTTTTGCCTTTGGTGTCGCCTTTGGTGTCGCCTTTGGTGTCGCCTTTGCCGTTGCATTTGCTGTTGACTCCGCCGATGCTTCTGATGTCGTTGTCGGAATGATGTAAGATCATGCGGCGCTCTCCCGCGCCTCCAGCTTGACGAAACGAACTTCAAGTAAAACATTAAGGTCGTCGCCACCTCGCCTCCGCGGCCAAGTCGCCCTCGTCACCGGCGCCACCCGCGGCATCGGGCTCGCCACCGCCCGCGCCCTAGCCACCGAAGGCTGCAACCTGATTCTGACCGCACGCGACCAATCCGCGTTAGCGCAAGTCAGCAGGGAACTGGCGTCCGCAAAGATTCACGTCCTCGCCCACCCCGTCGACGTCCGCGATCCACACTCGGTCGACGCCCTCTTCCGTTCCGGGCGCCGGCAATTCAAGCGCCTCGACATTCTCATCAACAACGCCGGCATCGCGCATGCCAACCTCCCGGTCGAGAAACTGCCATTTCCCGTCTGGAAAGACGTCCTCGAAACCAATCTCGATGGCATGTTTCTCCTCACCCAGGCCGCACTCGCCATCATGAAGCGCGGTGGCACCATCGTGAACAATCTCTCCATCGCCGCCCGCCGCGTCTTCCCGGGTTCCGCCGCCTACAACGCTTCCAAGCACGGTGCGCTCGGCCTCACCAACACGCTTCGCGAGGAACTTCGTCCCCGCGGAATCCGCGTGATCGCCCTGCTGCCCGGCGCGACCGACACCGACATCTGGACCGCGCTCTGGCCCCAAGCTCCCCGCCGCAAAATGATGTCGCCCGCCACTGTGGCGAAAGCCGTCGTCGAGGCCATCCTCCTCCCGGCCAACGCCACCGTCGAAACTCTGGAAATCCTTCCCACCGCCGGCACCCTGTAGTGGAACGTGTGGGGCGGCATCCTGTCCGCGGCCCTTGACGTTGAATTTGACGTTATGGTTTTGTTCTTCGGCTGGAGTCCAAGTACAATGGCGACCGCCAATCCATTCGTGGAGAAAGTCTCAATGATGAAAGCTCCGTTCCTAGCCGCAGCCGTCCTCGCCGCCGCAACCCTCGCTCTTCCTGCGCGCGCCCAGGATGCCATGAAAAAAGACACCGCCGTCAAACCCGCGCCCAGCCCGTCAAAAGCCGTGCTCGACTCCTGGAACGATGTGGGAAGAAAACTCATCGCCATGGCCGAAGATTTTCCCGAAGACAAGTACGATTTCAAGCCAACCCCGGCCCAACGCGGTTTCGCCGAACAGTTGCTCCACGCCACCAATGCCAATTATTTCTTCACCAACATCGCCATGGGTCAGAAGCCTCCCGCCGAGGAAGACCCCAAGCGGGATCAGTTCAAAACCAAAGCGGACGTGGTCGCTTTCGTGAAAAAATCATTCGCCGACGGAGCAGCCGCGATCCAGGCGAGAGGCGATAAAGGTATGTCCGAACTAGTCGTCGACCCCGACAGCCATCAGCAAATGCGCATCTCCGATCTGGCCTATGGCCTGATCGAACACGACGGCGAACACTACGGCCAACTCGCCGTCTACTACCGCGTAGCCGGCCTGGTACCGCCTGAATCGCGTCCAAAGAAGTAAAACATCTGGCAGATTGTGTCAGGTCATGTGGCGCGGGTGCCCACGCCCGCGCCTGCACATGAATCCAGAACTGGAATCACCAGAAGTGCGGATTGGCTTCGCGTCCAGGCTCTACCGGTACGCGTATGGGGTTCTCCGCCGTCGCTCGGGAAAAAGCTTGACCATCACGAGTCCCGCGACAAATCCCCCCACGTGTGCCCAAACCGCAACTCCACCCACATCGCTCCCCTTCTGTGCCACCGATAACGTAACCGCCCCCGCAAGAAACTGCAGCACGAACCAGTACCCCAACATGATCCAGGCGGGAATATAGAAGATAAACACGAAGAACCACGTCAGCACCCGCGCTCGCGGGTACAGAATGAAATACGCCCCCAGCACCCCCGCAATTGCTCCGCTCGCCCCCACCGTAGGAAGGTTTGAGTGCGGATAGATCGCCACCTGCGTCGCCATAGCAAACAACCCGCAAAGTAAATAGAACAGCAGATAGGTAAAGTGTCCGAGATAGTCCTCAATGTTGTCCCCGAAGATGTAGAGGAACCACATATTGCCCAGCACGTGCATCCATCCCGCGTGCAGAAACATCGACGTAAAGAAGGGAATTACGATTGCCCCGAGCGGGTATTTCGGCGAGCCCGCCAGAAATACCGCCAGGTGGCTCGGCACCACGCCAAACTGACGGGCAAACAGCTCGTAACTTTGGGGATCCAGCGACGACTGGAACAAGTAAACGAGAATATTGAGCGCAATCAGGAATAGGTTTACGTACGGTGTGCTGTATCGTGGTTGGTCGTCTCTGATCGGAAACATAGGAGATTTGCTAACTTAGTGATCGGATAATTTGGCAATTGAATAATTCGCAATTGAAACCCCAAGAACCCACAGCCAGGTCTTCAATTACACAATTACCAAATTACCAAATCCTCGCATGAATGGCGTCCTCATCATCGACAAGCCCGCTGGGTTGACCTCACACGACGTGGTTAACCGCGCGCGCCGCATTCTGCAGGAGCGCTCCATCGGACATCTCGGCACCCTCGACCCCATGGCCACCGGCGTTCTTCCGCTCGTCACGGGCACCCTCACCCGGTTGGCCCAGTTCTACACTGCATCAGAAAAATCCTACGAAGGCACTGTAAGGTTCGGCTTCGCCACCGATACCTATGACGCCGAAGGCGAAGCCACGACCGCCCCGCAACAGGTCAGCCTCCGCGCTGACGAGGTGGAAGCGCTTGCCTCCCACTTCCGCGGAGTCATCGAGCAGATTCCCCCCCCGTTCTCCGCCAAAA
Organism: uncultured Acidobacteriaceae bacterium; assembly: GCA_963791515.1. Lineage (GTDB taxonomy): Bacteria > Acidobacteriota > Terriglobia > Terriglobales > Acidobacteriaceae > Sulfotelmatobacter. Next base: position 118,701 of record CAWBSS010000010.1, read on the forward strand.
AAATTCACGGCGTTCCTGCCTATAAGCTGGCGCGCCAGCAGAAGGAGGTCGTGCTGAAGCCGGTGCAGGTCGAGATCAAGGAGTTTGAAATCCTCGCTGTCGAAGCAGACCGCGCCCGTTTCCGCGCCCGCGTGGCCTCGGGAACCTACATGCGCTCGGTGGCTCATGAGATGGGAAGGCAACTCGCCTGCGGCGCCCATCTGGAATCGCTGCGCCGAACCTCGGTGGCCGAATTCAATCTCGAAGACGCTCACACCTTGGATCAAGTTGCGGACGCAGCCAAGAATCCCAGTTCGCTCGATGATCTTTTCGTGCACCCGCGCAAGTTGCTCCCACAGCTACCCTCCGTCACCGCCGACGAACCCACCGCCGCCCGCATCCGCAGCGGACGTACCGTCAATCTCCCCGAACTCTCCCGCGCTCGCCAAGTCAAAGTATTCAGCGGCCAAAGGGAACTGATCGCTATCGCCACTCGCGTCGCCGGCACCCTGTTCCATCCCAAAATCGTCCTGTGTGGGATTGGTCGCATTGTCACCAGCCTTGACGCGCCCCGTTCATCGCTTTAGTGTGTCGATACCCAACCCATGAGACTCTCCGTAGTTATGCCCGTCTACAACGAGCAGGCGACCCTGCAGGAAGTGATCGCGCGGGTCCTGGCCGTGCCGCTTGAGATTGAATTGATCTGCATCGATGACGGCTCAACCGACGGCTCCCGAGAGATTCTGGTCAAACTCCAATCCACCCATCCCCAGATTCGAGTCCGGCTCCAGCCGAAGAACATGGGCAAGGGTGCGGCACTTCGTCGCGGCATCCAAGAGTCCACCGGAGACTTTGTCCTCATCCAGGACGCCGACCTCGAATACGACCCCTCCGACTATCCCGCCTTGCTCTTGCCCCTGATCGAGGGCAAGGCCGACGTAGTCTACGGTTCCCGCTTCCTGGGCTCTGGCCCACACCGCGTCCTGTATTTCTGGCATTCCATAGGCAACTCGTTCCTGACTCTGCTCTCAAACGCCCTGACCAACATGAACATGACGGACATGGAAACCTGCTACAAGGTTTTCCGGAGGGAGATCCTCCAATCCATTCCAATCGAAGAGAACCGTTTCGGCTTCGAACCCGAAATCACAGTGAAGATCGCCAAGCGCCGCCTGCGAGTCTACGAAGTCGGCATCAGCTACTGGGGACGCACCTACGAGGAAGGAAAAAAGATCGGCTGGAAGGACGGCTTCCGCGCCCTCTGGTGCCTGCTTAAGTACACCCTAACCGGAAACTGATTTTGACTATGTGGAGGCGGACACCCCCTTCGACTTGACCTTAGGGCATTCGCAGATATAATCAATGTCCGATAACAGGTATTATGTAAAGTCGCCACCAAGCTCGCGTCCCTGCCTTCAGCCTTCTTAAACTTGATTTACCCCTGAATTGGCCCCGCAGATGGACGAGCAGCCTGCTAACAGCTAGCCGCCCGCAAGTGGAACTCACATCTTGTACTTCCCCAGATCGTCGTCGTTCAGACCCTCAAGATATTTTCGCAACTCCTCGCTGGTCACCCGGTCCGACGCGTTGGTCGCCAGCTTCGACGTCTTCAGCACCACATCCTCGACAAAAATCGGACAATCCACCCGCAGCGCCAACGCCAGCGCATCCGACGGCCGCGAATCAATGCTGATCACTTCGCCCCCTCGTTCCAGCCAAATGACTGCATAAAACGTGTCCTCGCGCAGCTCCGTCACCACGACCTTGTGCACCTGCGTCTCCAGCCCCGTCAACACGTTTTTGATCAAATCGTGCGTCATCGGCCGCGGCGTGCTCACTTTCTCCATCTCCAGCGCAATCGCATTCGCCTCGTAAACCCCCACCCAGATGGGCAACACCGTATCCCCACCCACATCCTTCAACACCACAATCGGCATATTCGACACTGGATCCATCAAAAGGCCGCGGATTGTCATTTCTACTTCCATGGGAATCTCCCGGTATTTGCCATTCTTATATCACCATTTCGCCCAGCAAGCTGTTGGGAAAACTACCGGTCACGATTACTGGCGCGTAGCTTCCCACCTTGGGAGGAGCGGCCGGAGCTGTGAAGTTCAGGGTTTTGTTGTGCGAGGTGCGGCCGATCCACTGGGCGCGGGCTTCGTTCCTACCTTCAACCATTACTTCACAGTTTGTTCCGATATATTTCTTGTAGCGTACAATCTGAATCTCGCGCTGCTTGGCCATCAGTACTTCCAGGCGGCGCGCTTTTTCCCCATCCGGGATCGCGTCTTCCATAGTGAGCGACGGTGTGTTCGGCCTCGGAGAATACTTGAAGGCGAAGACAGCGTCGTAGCCGACCTCCTCCAGCAGGTCGAGCGTCTCGGCGAAGTCCGCTTCGGTCTCTCCCGGAAAGCCAACGATGACATCGGTGGTGATGCTGATTTCGCGTTTTGCGGCCTTCATCCACGCAATGCGTTCCAGGTATTGTTCGCGGGTGTAGAGGCGCTGCATGGCATCGAGGACGCGCGTCGACCCGCTTTGCACGGGCAAGTGAACGTGGTCGCACAGCGTGGGCACGGCATCGATCGCCTCGACAATGTCGCGTCCGAAGTCGCGCGGGTGCGAGGTGGTGAAACGCACGCGCCGGATCCCACCGACCTCTCCCACGGCGGCCAGCAATTCTGCAAAGGTTTGCTTCCCTGCCGGATCCCTATACGAATTCACATTCTGCCCGAGCAACTGGATTTCCGTGTAGCCCAGATCGGCCATCTGGCGCGCTTCGGCGAGCACCGACTCCCAAGTCCGGCTGCGCTCCTTGCCGCGTGTATAGGGCACGACGCAGTACGCGCAGAACTTGTCGCAGCCTTCGATGATGGTGATGTATCCGCGGTGCGGGTTGGTTCGGGCAGTGAATTCGGTCTCAAAACACGCGTCGGTCTCGCGATCGTCGAGCCCGGTTACGCGCTGCTTCCCTGCTTCAATTTGTACTAGCATTTCCGGCAAGTTGCGGTACGATGCCGATCCGCACACTAGCGAAACGTAGGGCGCGCGCTCGAAAATCTTTTCGCCCTCCTGCTGGGCGACGCAACCGAGAACCCCAAACGTCTTCCCTTGCTTTTTGTATTTCTTGTAATCGGCGAGCCGGTTGAACACTTTCTGCTCGGCCTTATCGCGGATGGAACAAGTGTTGTAGAGAACCAGGTCGGCCTGTTCGACCGTTTCCACCTGCCGATACCCTTCCCGTACCAGCGTCCCGACGACTTTTTCGGAGTCGTGGACATTCATCTGGCAGCCGAAGGTTTCGAGGTAGAAAGTCTTCTGCGGATCTTTATGTGGAACCCCAGACATATAGCAAGAGTATAACGCGCGAGCCCCGCGTGCGACGGCATGCCCATCTGCGGTCCGTGGACTCGGACCCGAATTCAATCATGGTCTGGGGCGGGGGCGCTCGTGGAGGCGTAGTAACCTTTGCGGGCATACACTCGCAGTCGGTGACCGTCCTTTTGAGCCGTGATATCGATCGTACGGTAACTGCCATCGCGCTGGAACAGAGCAGGCTTGTAGGAAATCAGGTAGCGACCGCGCAAAACCTGCTGCAGGTCGGCGAGGCTGCCATTGAGACGGCGCGCCGAGCCCGGGGTGAAAGTGGCTCCGCCGGTCAGTTCGGCCAAGGTTCGCAGGGCGTGGTCGCCCAGCAAAGCACTGGCCTCTTCCTGCCCGTAGTCGCGGGTACTCACGGTGTAGATCGCGCCCTCTCCGTGCTGTGCGCGTCGGATCGCCTCTTTGAGCGAAATGCTGCTGGAGTTGTCCTCGCCGTCGCTGATGACTACCAGAACCTTCGCGACGTGCTGTACTTCCGGGCGGGCCGCCAGTTTGTCAGCCGCGAAAGCAACCGCGTCCCAAAGTGCCGTTCCGCCGGAGGGCACGAGCTGATCGACGGCACGCGCAATCATCTTCTGGTCACTGGTGAAATCCTGGACTACCAAAATGGAGTTCGCGACGCCGACCACGAAGGCCAGATCATCCTTGTTGGTGACAACTTTCTGCAGAAAATTAATCGCTGCGTGTTGTTCAAACGAGAACCGGCTGGCAATGGAACTGCTGGTATCGATGACGAGACCCAGGCGCAGGGGCAACTGAGCTTCGTTGCGGAATCCAAGAATGGCCGCCGGAGCCTTCCGGTCGTCCCGGATCCCGACGTCCGCGCCCGTCAGGTCCGTCACCGATTTCCCGTGATCGGTGGCCGTGAAGAACACCGCAACCTCGTCGACGCTGGCCCGCAACGTGGTTACGCCCACGGAGTTTATGCGGAGACCCCTAGAGGACGGAACTGGACCGGAAGCAACCCTGGCCTCGGTCGGAGTCGGAGAACTGCTCGCTTCGCAGCCTGCGCATGTTGATTCGGGTTCCGCTTCCGCCTCGGCGATCTGGTTCTTCGCCCTTAAGTTCTGAAGCAGTTGCTGGGCTTGTTGCGAGGCCTGGCTCGACGTAGGGGCGGCCGATCTGTCAAAGGAGAACGTCACGCTCTGGGCTGCAGCCTGTTTCGCCTCTGGCGGTTTCGCCCGCTCTAACTTGATTTCTTGCAAGATTTGCTGGGCTTGTACTGCGGCCGCCGACTTGGGCTCTTCCTGCACCAGTTCGTCCAATTCGCGTTCTTCCTCCGCCAGCTTGCCCTGAGCGTCCCACGCCCCCGCGGCGTAGTAGTGAACGATGGCGGAACCCGCATGTTTACGTTCGTGCACACGTTGCGCGGTTGCGACTACTCCCGGATAGTCATGGTTCATCAACTGCCCGTAGGCCAGCGCAGTCAACAGTTGCAGGTCGAGAGGCGCGATTGACGAAGCCTTCTGCATCGACTCTTCCGCGGCAGGATAATGCTTGAGGGCCAGTTCCGCGCAACCCAGATTCAAGTGTGAGTTGGGCAGGTGGTCGTCCAGCGAGACAGCCTGCGTGAACTCCTCGCGCGCCTGATCGTTCTGCCCTAAATTCAAATAGGCCGAGCCCAGCGCGTTATGTGCCGCCACGAAGTTCGGATAGATCGAAGCGGCGCTCGCCAGGTGCGGCACTGCGTTTTGATAATCCTTCCGCATTAGTAGCTGATAGCCCTTGTCATACTCGCGTCGAGCTCTGTATGGAGCCTTGAGATCCAGTTTCGAGACGGAAGCACTGGGACTCTCCATCGTGCCGTTCTGAGCATTGGTAGTCATCGTGTACAAGGTGTTGGTCATTTGCTCGGGGGAAAACAGTCCGAGGCCTACCGGAGGGCCGGAAATTCCGGCGGACCCAATATTTCCGAAACCCGACGATGGAATGCTCATCACCTGAGCAGCCGCGGTGCACGAAACGAAAATTAAGAGGAAAAATGCCCGGTGCGGGGTCCGACCGATCATGGACTTACTCCTGATGGACTGACAATGCAGGGAGGTACTACGGTCAGCCCGAGCGACACAGAAGTCTAGTTCTATACCAGATCTTTCGGCAAGATCTGCCTTCGGCCGGTAGTGTTCTTCGGACACTCGCGTCCGGGTGGGGCCCACCTTTTTCTCCCAGAGAACAGGAAACAAGACGGAACCCCGGCGCAGTCGCAAACTCTTTTCGTCGCTCTCTCCGGCAAGATGTTACCCAAAGAACGGCTTCGGAGTCACAACTGGGAGGAGCGTTTTTCTGGTTGCGCCCTTATTTGCCGCCCTTCAACTCGATGACGATGCCTTCCATGGCCGCGTCGCCCGTATTCTCCGGATTGTGAACCTGGGCGGCCGTGAACTGGGTCTGTCCCGCTTTACCCACGGCATCTTGCGACTTTCCATCGGGGAAGTTGAATTTGATTTTGCCGTCGGTAAGGAACACCGCCACCGTGTCGGGATGGCTGTGCATAACCGACTTCTCGCCGGGTCCATAGTGGAAGCGCAGAACCCGCACCTTGGCATTCTCAAACTCGACTTTATAGTGGGCAGGATCGACCTTGGCCGCATCCTGGGCAAACGCAACTGCCGCGACACCGAAGAACAAAACCGCACAGCACGACGCTAAGCGTGTTTTCACAGGGCTCCTTCGGACTTCTGGATTGAAAGTCGCAGCAGTCTATGCTGCGGTGTGCAGTCTGTCAAACCAGGCTTGTGATTTTGATCGAGCTCTTGAATCTGATCCTGCTTTTGATTGTGGGTGCCCCATTTTTTTTGCGATCGGTCTGAAAAAGGGTGGGGCTTTTGATTTCCGAGATCTCAATATCAAAGTCAAAGGCAACGGACAGAGCCTTGCCCTGAGCGGAGTCGAAGGGAGTGCCCGTCCCACACAATCCGCCCCACACGGACTAGCGGCATTGCTGCACTTACCCCGCCGGCAGGTGCTCGCTCAAGAAGTCGTTACGGGTTCCAGCGCGACGTCGCCATTGGACAGCATCTCCTTGCCCTGCGCCCTGCGTGGTGCGATGGCTCGTCGCTCAGCGCTTGGGCTCCGGTGGTCTCGGATGTTTGGGTTGGTAGATGCCTAGTTTGCTGCCGCCGGGGAGGGTGAGGGTGGCGAGTTTTCCCCAACGCTGTTCGCTCACGGCGGAGACTGGGATATTTTTCTTTTTGAGATCGCGCAAGGTTGCGGCGATGTCGTCGCACATGAAGAAAAGTTCGTGGCGGGCTTTTTCCGGCAGATCCGTGCTCTCCGAGTCGTGAAAGGCGGCTTCGGCGGGGGGCAGGGCGAAGATCAGCCAGCCGTGGCTGGCGTCCACCGAGGCGGTTTGAGCACGTCGCGAAAGAAGGCCCGGTCCGCTTCCGGATCCTTGGTGTAGAGGACGATGTGTGCGCCGTTGATCACGCGCGGGACTCCGGCTTCCGAAATCGACTTGCGAAGGACGGCGGTCATATTCTCACCGCGTGGGCGAGTTCGCAAGCGGGGAGAGTCGACCCTTCCCGCAGCTGCCCCGTGTGACATCTAACCTTGCCTTCCACAGGCCAAGCAGCACATCATGGTCAAGGCCGCAGCGGTTTACTCTGCTACCGGAACAAGGGCCCTAAGTCCTTTGTTGTCAAGATTTTGATCTCTAAGTCCTACAGGCTCAAGATTTTGCAAGGCATTTTTGCAAACGCCGCGCCAGTCAAGGCTTTCAAAGGGGAGGGGGGAGGGGGTGGAGTGCACCCTTGGACTGAGACACGAAGTTAAGGGGGTAGTTGCCGTTCGCTGAAAAATCATTGTACGGCAAAGTGGATTGTTGAGAATCGTCACCAGTCGGTGAAGCGGAGGCAGGCTCTGCCGGAGGGCAACCCGCCAAGGAATAGCCGACTGGAAACTCATCGCAGCCGATGAGCGCTGGGGCGGCGACCAGGGGTTGCCGCTCCCAGCTGTAGCCGGGTCTTACATCGGATCGATAGATTTCCTCATGCCTCAAAAAACTCATGCTCGTCTCTTTTCCAGGGCTCGCAAGGGTCGTAAGCTGCGTTCGAACTCCAGCGGCGGACGATAGCCCAGCGCCGAATGCAAGCGCTGCTGGTTGTAGACTTTTTCCAGAAACTGCTTGATCAAAGCCCTGGCTTCCTCGAGGTCGCGGTATTCGGTGCGGTAGACTTCCTCGTATTTGAGAGTCTTCATGAAACTTTCCGCGCGGGCATTGTCGTAGGGCGTTGCCAATCGACTCATGCTGATCCGAATGCCATGTTGCTCGAGTTGTGCCGTATAGTCTCGCGAAGCATATTGAATCCCACGGTCGGAATGATGGACGAGCCCAGGCCGTGGGCGGCGGCGCATCAAAGCCATACGTAACGCTTCCAGAACAAGGGCGGATTCCAAACTGCGTCGTAAAGCCCAGCCGAGGCAGCGTCTGGAAAATGCGTCCAGCACAACGGCCAAGTACACAAACTCCCATTGCAAGCGGATGTAAGTGATATCGGCAACCCAGAGCTGATTGATGTTGCTCAGCACCATGCCTGCGGCCACGTTGGGATAGATCGGCAATCCATGTTTGGAGTCGGTGGTCCCGAGCAGGAACTTTCGGCGCCGCACGCAAAGTAGATTGTCCACTCGCAGCAGTCGCAAGACGCGCTTGTGATTGATCGTCCAACCCTGGCGCAGGAGTTCGGCATGCACCCGGCGATACCCGTAAGCCGGCCACCGCAGCGCAATGCGTTGCATCTGGCTGCGTAAATCCATATCCGTACGCTTGGTTTTTCCGCGTTGCCGGAAACGGTAGTAGCCTGCCCGACTTATTCCCGCGGCACGGCACAGCCCGTTCACGATTGCCCCCGTTTCGCCCGCCTCTTGGATTTGCTCATAGAGTCGGTGCCGCCATTGACGGCGACTGGCAGAGGATGTTCCCTGAAACGCCGCAACGCTTTTTTTAAAAAATCGATTTCCATCGTCTGCTGGCCGATCTTACGTTCCAGCTCAGAGATCCGATCGGCATTGAGTTTGCTTTGCGGCTGCGCACCCTTGCCAGGAAAGGCCAGCTCGCCTTTCGCGCGCCACTCGCTTCTCCAAGTCTCCAATCGCTTGGGACTGAGCTGATACATGCGAGCCACCTCCGCCATACCTTTTCCGGAGTCGATCTCGCGCATCGCAGCCAACTTCAGTTCACGGGAATACTCTTGTCGGGGCACCAGCACTGTTCTCCTCCATTCAATGTAGCTGGCCCCTTAATTCGTGTCTCAGTTCAAGGGTGCACTCCAGGGGCCCCCCTTCCCCCCCATGTTTTCCCCAAAACGGTCCCGCGCCTGAACGACGCCTCCCAACGCAGCGCGAGAACATTTTTTTCGCTGATTTCCACAGCACGCGAAAAGGATGAGACAGCCAATATTGAATTTCAGTCTTCCACAAACTTCTTCAGCATTTCGACCACGCCGGGCCAGCCTCCGGTGTAGTCTTTGCGCGCGATCGGCAGATGCGTGAGGCCGCTGTGCGTGACTTTCACGAGCGTGCCGCCGGCCTTGGGCGTCAGTTCCCAGCGGACGACGGTGCTCCGCTTAACGTCGTCGTGCCAGTTCGCGATCCAGGTGTAGGCGAGCACACGGGGAGGATCGTACTCGAGGATCTCGCCGTGACACTCGAACTCGCTGACGTTGTTGACCACGATAGTGCCTTTTTCGGTTGCGTAGCGGTAGCGGCCGCCGAGGCGCGCGTCCATCTCCCAGAGCTTGACGGGGCAGGCCGGGTCGGTGAACCAGCGCTTGAGTTGGCCGGCGTCGGTCAGGGCTTGGAAGACGCGCTGGGGCGGCGCTGCGATTTCAATCTGGGTGATGATGACGTCTTGATTGGGAGTGATGGAAGTTGTAGGCATAAATTCTCCAAGTTATGGCTGTGCAGGTCATTTCAGTTTTGTTTTGCGGGAAGCTTGCGTTTCCCGTGCGTGCTCGGCTTCAACGAAGGCTTTCAGGTTGGCCAGGCTGCCCGTCCAGAAGCTGCGGTAGTGCTCAATCCAGGAGTCGACAGCGCGAAGTGGCTCGGGGTTAAGCTCGTAAACGCGGTGGCGGCCTTCGCGGTGTTCGCGAACTAAATGGGCGCGGCGCAGCAGGCGCAGGTGCTTGGAGATGGCCGGGCGCGAAATGGGGAACGCCTCGGCGATCTGGCCGGCGGGCTGGCTGCCGCGCCGCAATAAGTCGAGCACCGCGCGGCGGGTGGGATCGGCAAGGGCCTGGAAGGTCGCCTCCGGTCGATATGTAACCGAACGGTTCCGCATAATGCGTAACCCTACAGTTACGCGACAAAGATGTCAAGCTGTTTTTTAATTTTCTGTGTGCGGGCTGCGTTAGGGCTCTTTGCCGTTTGAGACCAGGTCCAGAAAGGCCTGGTGAACGCGGGGGTCGTCGGAGAGTTCGGGGTGGAAAGTGGCGGCCATGGCGCTTCCCTGCCGGACGGCGACCGGGTCGCTACCCTGGGTTGCGATGACTTCGACGCCTTCTCCGACGTGTTCGATTTTTGGGGCACGGATGAAGACCATTTCGAGCGGGGAGTTTCCGAGCAGGCCTTGGCGGATGGAGCTGTCGATTTGGCGTCCGTAGGCGTTGCGGCGGATGCGAATGTTGAGCGCGCCCAGTCCGGCCTGCTTGGGGTTCTCGACTTCGGTGGCCAGCAGGATCGCGCCGGCGCAGGTGCCAAAGGTGGGCTTGACGCGGACGAACTGCTTTAGCTTCTCGAATCCGGCATCGCCTAAGAGCTTGAGGAATGTGCCGGATTCGCCTCCGGGGATGACGAGGCCGTCGATATCGTCGAGTTGCTCGGGCTTTTTGACGAGCGCCACTTCGGCCCCCAGCTCTTCGAGCCGGCGGCGGTGGGCGTCGAAATCGCCCTGCAGGGCTAGGACTCCGATTCTCATGATCGTTGGCCGTGATTCTTCACTGGTTTGCAAGAACGTAGTGTTGTCTTCGTTTCATTTGATTTTACTGGATGAATCCACAGAAAGGTGCGCAACCGGAAAGACTCCACGCCGAGGAAGGGCGCGGTGTGTGCAACGTGAAAATCCTGCTTGACAGGGAGCATACTTGTATATTACCATTCGGTTATGGAACCTGACGGTTATTCACGATCTTCGGCTCGCCTTGACTCGACCTTCGCGGCGCTGGCCGATCCCACGCGCCGAGCCATCCTGGCTCGGCTAGCCAAGGGCGAAGCCTCGGTAACGGACCTGGCGGAGCCGTTTGCGATGAGCCAGCCGGCGATTTCCAAACACCTGAAAGTACTCGAACGGGCAGGACTGATTTCGCGCGGCCAAGATGCGCAGCGGCGTCCGCGGCGATTGGAAGCCCGTCCCCTCCGCGACGCCACCCAATGGCTTGAGAACTACCGCCAGTTCTGGGAGGCGCAGTTCCGCCGTCTGGATGCCCTTCTGCATGACCTGCAAACCGGCGGGCTGAAGACCGATAAAAGCGCACTGAAGGGCAAGAAAAAGAAGAGTGTGCACTCTAAGTGATAAAGGAGATCAGGTTATGAAAAACAGCGGAACGTTCAAAATCGCAGCGCATGGTGACCGCGAGATTGTAGTAACGCGCGTCTTCGATGCGCCGCGCCGGCTGGTATTCGATGCGTACACCAAGCCGGAACTGGTGAAGACTTGGCTGCTGGGACCGGATGGCTGGTCAATGCCGATCTGCGAGATCGATTTGAGAGCGGGCGGCAAGTATCGCTATGTCTGGAGAAACGAAACCGACGGACGTGAAATGGGGATGGGTGGCATCTATCGCGAGGTCGTGGCGCCGGACCGGATGGTTGCCACCGAGAAGTTCGACGAGGCCTGGTATCCAGGCGAGGCCGTGGACACTATCGTCCTGGTCGAGCAGGACGGCAAGACTACGCTGACGCAGACGATACTCTATAGCTCCCGCGAAGCGCGCGATGCTGTGCTTAAGTCGCCGATGCAGTACGGCATGGCCGCGAGCTACGACAGGCTGGAGAAACTTTTACCGTCGCTGGGGCGCGAGGCACTAAGCGCGTAATAAAATCCCCGCCCAAGCGAAGCTTGGACGGGGCATCCTCGGGAGGTTGGAGGCAGGTTGGGCTTGGCCCCGAACATGGTCAGACGGGTTGCGCCGCGGCCAGGGCGCCGGTTATGCTGCAAGCCCTGGTTTATGGAAGTGTCGTTGTGGCTGGATTCCCGGAGGTTAATCTAGAGCACACTAAGGAGGTGTTTATGGCCTCGGTGAGCAAGCGTTTCAATGTTGGAGAGATCGAATGTGTCGCGGTGAATGACGGCATGTTCTCGTACCCGGTTGAGTGGCTCTTTTCCAATGTGCCGTTGGAAGAGGCGCAGAACGGTTTGCAACGGCACAAACTTCCGACCACGCACATCGACAGTCCCTATACCTGTCTTCTGCTGAAAACCGGAAAAAATAACGTGCTTATTGATACCGGAGCCGACGGACTCGCACCGACGACGGGGAATCTTCTGCGAAACCTGAAGGCCGAAGGTATTTCTCCCGAAGAGATCACGGATGTGGTATTGACCCATGGCCATCCCGATCACATTGGCGGAGTACTCGACGCGAGTGGCCAACCGGCATTTCCCAGGGCGCGGTACGTAATGTCAAGAACGGAATGGGATTTTTGGAACGACCCTTCCGCCTTGCATGACGCGGCCATGGACGATCACATGAAGCAGTTGCTGGTGGGCTGCGCGCAGAAAAACCTTCCGCCACTCAAAGAACGCATCGAGTTGTTTGACGGCGAAAAAGAAATCGTGTCCGGAATTCACGCCATTCCCGCGCCCGGACACACGCCTGGACATATAGCTTTGTTCATTTCTTCCTCCCATGCCCAGTTGTTGCATATATCGGATGCCGTGCTGAATCCGCTGCACATGGAAAATCCGGGTTGGCGCAGCGTTTTCGACCTGGATTCTGAGCAGGCTGCGAAAACGCGGCGGGGATTGCTTGACCGAGCCGCTGCCGAAAGAGTAAGTGTCCTGGCCTACCACTTTCCATTTCCCGGCATGGGGCGCGTCGAGAGTAAAGGGGATGCCTGGGCGTGGGAAGCCGGAGCGGATCCCGGTTTTCGCGCGGCCTGATGCTTCAGAGCGCTACTCGGTTCGGAACGCGCCCGAGACTGCCTTCGCCGTGATTCCGCTAAAGGGGGAGAGCACTGGGAAAGCGCGTCTGGAAATCCAGCAGCCCGACCCAATCCGGAGTGACCGTGATGCGAACCATGGACGAGACCATCTGTCCCATTTGCGCGACCCAAGCTTTGCCCTGCTCGGGTCCGAAATAGCGCTCGGCGGCAGTGGCGTATTCGGGGACGATTCCCTTTAGCGGTTCCAGGCGCGCGGTGCCGCGTACGAGCAGCACCTTGTGAGGAAAACTGTTGTCGTCAATGGTGAGCGCAACTCTAGGGTTCTTGGCAAGCGCTTTCAGCTTAGGCGCCTTTGGCGGTGTACCCATGACAAACTCAGTTCCGTTCCAGTGAAACCAGATTGGAATCACCCGCGGAGTACCGTCTGTGGCGATATAGGCCAGGCGGGCGGGAATTCTTGATTCCAGAAGTTGGCGCGACGCGGGATGCTGCAGGAGGCCAAGATCCCCTTGTTTGACGGGCATAGTTTGCTTCCTTCCGACCAGCGGTGTTAAACCAAATCACCGAGTTGGCCGCAGCAGTATAACTCTGAATGTGTGGTCATTCGACGACATTGGAGCTTTTCGCGATTCGCTTGTCGATAGCTACGCGACATCTCGAGATTGGTCATGCTTTGGGTGCAGGCTTTAGAGTTCGGGCTTGCGTAAGGCCGCTCCCAAAACTTTGCCGGGGCCGGATTCTTGCACCAAGACAACCAGTCGAACGTTCCTGGGATCGGTGCCCGGCTTGAGTTTCAATTCGACGTCCTGGCTGAAGCTCTTTCCCTTCGGGAGCTTTCCTATCTTGTTGAGTTCCTGCACCACCGCGACGTGCAGCAGGTGACGGCCGCCATTTTCTCCGCGCAAGACTTGCGACTCGACATGGTCGAGTGCGACCGCGACATAGATGTCGGCGGAGTGTTTTTCGAAGTTCGCATCGGTTTCGATGTGCGTGCGCAGCAGAGTTGGAGTACCGGCATCCACGGTCACGTCGCCGATACGCACAGGAACTTTAGGAGTGGCGGCGGCTTTCTCCAGAGTGCCCTGAACTTGTTTCGGATCTCCGGCCCGCACTTGATGGGTACCATCGACGATGAGTTGAGGCGTGTATGGCGTCTTCTCGCCAAGGGCTGCTTCATAGGAATCCTGGCGCTCGGTCAGCGCGGAGGACGAATTTGGATCCCGCCAGCCGTCCTGGTCCCAGTAGGTGACGTGCTCGCTGAGGACAATCAATTGGGCGCCAGGAATGGGTTGAGAGGCGTCCAACTTTTTGAGAAGAATATCGACCGGAGGACAACTGGAGCAGCCTTCGGAGGTGAACAGTTCGACGAGAACGGGGGTCTTGGTGCTAGGGTCTTTGCTTTCGGCTTGCCGCACTCGCGCATTGGCAGTAGGCGCGGCGGGCGGGGACAGGACGAGAAGGAAACACGCGCACGCTAACGACAGCGTTGAGCCGCCTCGCGACATGAACGCAATTTTAACAGTTGCGGGGTCGCAAAAGCGGCAGACCTCCACCCTGGTCTGGAACGCCATTGCCGATGGTAGTATTCGTGGGCTAAGCTTCCGAGTTGTCGAAACGCCAAGGGAGGTGCATGTGGCAAGCGCATCGATTCCGAGAAACAGAAATGAAGATACCCGGTCCGCGCGAATCGCAATTGTCGAGCAACACATTCGACTTGAGAACGAGCACGACCTTGAGGGAGTTCTCAGAACCTTTGGCGATGCCGCTCGGTACGACGATGAGGCGTGGGGCGAACACTATAAGGGCGGGGAGGGCGTCCGGTCATTTTACGAGCAGCTTATGAAGGCGCTGCCTGACCTGGAAATCGACGTGCAGCGCCGGCATGTCACAGACGACGCCATTCTGGTCGAGGTCATGATTCGCGGCACGCATCTCGGAGAGTGGCGCGGGCTTCCGCCGACCGGACGACGAGTCGAGGTTCCGCTTTGCGGGGTGTACACGTTCGACGCCGAAGATCGTCTGGCTGGGGAAAAGATCTATTACGACCGGGCGACAGTCTTGCGACAACTCGGTGTCTTCCACGAGCCGCAGAGTGTGTTGGGCCAGATCTGCACTGTGGCGACTCATCCGGTCACGATGGCGCGGGCGCTGGCGAGGAAGGTGTTGGGCAGGTGAGGGCTTCATCTTCGGCGCCACCGCATCTGCGACTTCGATAGAGTGCGCATGTGCCAGATTGGGAAGTAATAGAAAATATTCTGCTTTGGGGTGGCGCAGCGCTTCCAGCGCTGCGGTAGAGTTCGGACGCAGAGCGGCTTTCAGCCGCTGAGGTGCTCTATGGCTGCTCCTCCCCGCGGCAATACGGGATACAGTTGCTACTTCGTCACGGCTTCGACTTTTCAAAAACGCAATCTGCTTCAGCCGGAAAGAATGGCGCGGCTCTTCGTCGACGTTTTATTCCACTATCGCCGGCAGGGCAAGTTTCTGTTGCATGAATTTGTGTTGATGCCGGATCACTTTCATGTGCTGCTTACTCCTACGGAGACTCTGGAGAGAGCCTTGCAGCTGATTAAAGGTGGCTTCTCTTTCCGGGCGCGGAAGGAATTAGGCTTTGGTGGTGAGATTTGGCAGAAGAGCTTTTACGACAGAAGGGTGCGGGATGTGCATGAATACTTCGCGTTTCGGGACTACATTCATCGCAATCCGGTGAAGGGGAATTTGGCTTCTGTGGCGGAAGAGTATGCCTATAGTTCCGCCAGGACAGAGTTTCGGATGGATGGATTACCTCAGCGGCGAAAGCCGGTCGGTGTGAGTGCTTGAATCGCAGCGCTGGAAGCGCTGCGCCACCCCAAAGGCGGAGAGCCTAAGAGCCTAATTTCGGGAGCGACTGCCTACCAGCCTCTGGTCTGCAGCATGTGTGCCTCGTCCAAGCCCGAGACGGCCAGGCCTTTCATCGCACCTGTCAGATCTTCACTGACTTCAAGTAATACTTTAGGGTCGTTGAAGTGGGTGGCGGCCTTTACGATGGCGCGGGCGCGCTTCTCGGCTTCAACGGGGTCGGCGAAGGTGGTGGAATCTTTCATGAAGATGCCGCTGCCTACGAATACGGCTTCGGCTCCCAGCTGCATCACCAAAGACGCATCGGCTGGGGTCGCAATTCCTCCGGCGGAGAAATTTGGGACGGGAAGCTTCCCTGCTTTGGCGACGATGCGGATCAGTTCGTACGGGGCCTGATGCTCTTTGGCTTTGGCGTAAAGTTCTTCTTCGCTGAGGACGGTGAGAATTTTCATCTCCTGGACGATTTGGCGGATGTGCCTGACGGCGTGGACTACGTCGCCGGTGCCGGCTTCGCCTTTAGTGCGGATCATGCAGGCGCCTTCCGCAATGCGGCGGAGGGCTTCGCCCAGATTGCGGGCGCCGCAGACGAAGGGGACCTTGAAAGCGTGCTTGTCGACGTGGTGAGCTTCGTCGGCGGGGGTGAGGACTTCGGATTCGTCGATGTAGTCGACGCCGAGTTCCTGGAGAATTTGGGCTTCGGCAAAGTGGCCGATGCGGCACTTGGCCATGACTGGAATGGAGACGGCCTCCATGATCTCGCGAATCTTTTTGGGCGAAGCCATGCGGGCTACGCCGCCCTCGGCGCGGATTTGCGCGGGGACGCGTTCGAGCGCCATGACGGCGACGGCGCCGGCATTTTCGGCGATGGTGGCCTGCTCGGCGTTGGTGACGTCCATAATGACGCCGCCTTTGAGCATTTCGGCTAGGCCGGTCTTGAGGCGGAGACTGGTGGAACTGCCGTTGTTTTTCGACATGGTGGACTCCGGAAAGCAGCTTACAGCTCTCAGCTGTCGGCTATCAGCTAACCCTTTGGATGATGGTGCCTGGTGGGTTTTCGCTGCTGATTCATTCTACAGCCGGGGGAGGAATTCCGGAACCCCGGCCTACCTGCCTGAGTTGGGGGGGCCGCGTTGTGCAGGCGAGGTCAAAGCTCCCACCCTCTTTCGCAGAGAACGCGAAAGAAGGGTCGGGCACCCGCCCCTTAACGCTCCACAAATTTAGCGAACATTTTTTCGGGGTCGATGGCGATGAAAGTTCCTCGGCTGCGGGCAAGCACTTCATCCTTGTCGTTGAGGATTTCCGCCATGTTGATGTGCTGGCGGCCGTGGACACTGATTTCGCGGCCCTCGACGCGGAGAGGTTTGTGCAGGGGCACGGGCTTGAGGTATTCGACGGTCATCTCCTTGGTGAGGGCGATTACGTGGCGCAGCTTGTTTACCTTGCCCATGGCGTCGTCGAGAATCGTGGCGATGATGCCGCCGTGGCAGTGGCCGGGGGGGCCGGTGTAGCGCTTGCTGAGGCGGAATTTGCAGACAAACGATTGGCGTTCCTCGTCGAAGATGAATTTGAGGCGCATGCCCTCGGGATTGTTCATGCCGCAGACGAAGCAGTAGTTCTTTTGCATTTTCACGAAGCGGGTATCGTGGCCATGGGTTTGGGGGTTTCGGGGCATGGGAGGGATTTTACTCTGCGCGCTTCCCAAAAAAGTTTTCACCGCTGAGTTCACGAAGACTGACGCGAGGGACGCGAAGAATAACGCAGGCAACAAGGGCTTCTCTCTGTGACGGGATTCCTGTATACATAACGGTTTTGCAAATCTTTTCATCGCCGAGGACGCAGAGGGCGCCGAGCTGTGCGGCAATGCGATCTCTGATGCAGTACCCGGCCTGGACTGGAGCGTCGCTTGAAATCACGTTTGAACATTCTTCTGATTGCGCTGTCGTTGTTCCAGTTTTCGCTTGCAGCACAGACTGCAGCCCCGGTTTCGACGGACAAGGACGCCGACAAGAAAAACCCGCCTGTTGCTAAGACCTCGAAGAAAGATCAAAAGAAAGACGAGAAGAAAGAGGAACCCAAAGAAGAGAAGAAAGGCGGGATGACCGCCGACACGTTCTCCGGTCTGAAGTTTCGGCTGATTGGGCCGGCGGTGGCTTCCGGGCGCGTGATGTCGATTGCGGTGAATCCCAAGAATAAGAACGAGTACTACGTGGGCGTGGCGTCGGGTGGAGTTTGGAAGACCGTCAACGACGGCACGACTTGGACTCCGGTGTTCGACGGCGAGGCATCGTACTCGATCGGGTGGGTCACGCTGGACCCGAATGATTCTTCCGTGGTGTGGGTAGGCTCGGGCGAGAGCAACAGCCAGCGCAGCGTCAGCTACGGCGATGGAATTTATCGGTCGGACGATGGGGGCAAGAGCTGGCAGAATCTGGGGCTGAAGAAGTCGGAGCACATTGGGCGGGTGGTGGTCGATCCGCGGGATTCGAAGACGGTTTACGTCGCGGCCGAGGGTCCGCTGTGGGGGCCCGGCGGGGATCGCGGGCTCTACAAGAGTTCAGATGGCGGGAAGAACTGGAAGGCCGTGCTGACGATCAGCGAGAACACGGGTGTGGTCGATGTGGCGCTGGATCCGGGGAATCCGGACATTGTGTATGCCGCGGCTTACCAGCGGCGGCGGCACGTGTTCACGTTGATCGATGGTGGGCCGGAGAGCGCGATCTATAAGTCGAGCGACGCCGGAGCCTCGTGGAACAAGTTGAAATCGGGATTGCCATCGGTCGACATGGGGCGGATTGGGCTGGCGGTTTCACCGGCTGATCCGAATGTGGTTTATGCCGCGGTCGAGGCGGCCGATGGGAAGGGCGGGATCTTTCGATCGAGCGACAAGGGCGCGACGTGGGAGCGGCGCAACGAATTCGATCAGGGAGCGATGTACTACGCGCGGGTAGTGGCCGATCCGAAGAATGTGGATCGCATTTTTGTGATGAACGTCTCGTTGCGCGAGTCGCGGGATGGGGGCAAGACTTTGCGGCACGTCAGCGAGACGAATCATCATGGCGACAACCACGCGATATGGATCGATCCCGACGATACTAAGCACTGGTTACTCGGTTCCGACGGCGGAATGTATGTGACGTACGACGACGCGAAGACCTGGGAGTTCAAGGCCGATCTGCCGACGGTACAGTTTTATGACGTGGCTGTGGACAATGCGACCCCGTTTTACAACGTGTGCGGAGGAACTCAGGATAATTTCTCGTGGTGTGGACCGGCGCGAACGCGGAACATCAATGGGATCGTGAATTCCGACTGGTTTGTGACGACAGGGGGAGATGGATTCCGCTCGCAGGTGGATCCAGTCGATCCGAACACCATCTATGCCGAGTCGCAGTATGGCGTGCTGGTTCGCCATGACAAGCCGACGGGGCAGGAACTCGTCTTGCAGCCGCTCGAGCGTAAGGGCGAGCCGCCGCTGCGGTGGAATTGGGATTCGCCGATTATCATCAGCCCCCATGCACACACGCGGCTTTATTTTGCGGCGAATAAACTGTTCCGCAGCAACGATCGCGGCGATACGTGGAAGGCGATCAGCGGCGACTTGACGCGGCAGATTGATCGCAACAAGCTGCCGGTGATGGGAAAGGTGTGGGGTCCGGATGCGGTGGCGAAGAATCAGTCGACGTCGTTTTACGGGAACATTGTGGCGCTGGCGGAGTCTCCGAAAAAAGAGGGGCTGATTTATGTGGGCACCGACGACGGGCTGATTCAGGTGACCAGCGATGGCGGGCAGAATTGGACAAAATACGAAAAATTTGCGGGCGTTCCGGAGATGACTTACGTGAGCCGGCTGGCAGCGTCGAATCACACTGAGAATACGGTGTACGCGGCGTTTGACAATCACAAGAACGAAGACTTCAAGCCTTATCTGATGAAGTCTAGCGACGCCGGGAAGACATGGACTTCAATTGTGGGCGATCTGCCGGAGAGTGGGCCGGTGCTGGCTTTCGCGGAAGACACGGTCAACCAGGATCTTCTGTTTGCGGGGACCGAGTTGGGTGCGTTTTTTACCGTCGAGGGGGGGAAGCATTGGGTGAGACTGAAGGGCGGACTGCCGACGATCGCGGTGCGCGACATGGTGATTCAGGCACGGGAGGGCGATCTGGTGATCGCTACGTTTGGGCGCGGATTTTATGTGCTGGATGACATCACGCCGCTGCGGCAGATAAAGGCCGAATCGACCGAACAGGCTGCGGCAGTGTTCCCGGTGAAGGATGCTCTGCTTTATGTGGAGCGCCATCCGCTAGGTGGGCCGAAGAAGGGCTTTCAGGGCGATGCGTTTTACGCGGCGGAAAATCCGCCGTATGGGGCTGTGTTTACGGCGTACCTGAAGGAGAAGGTCAAGACGAAAAAAGAGAAGCGGCAGGACGCGGAAAAGGACGCGGCCAAGAAAAATATGACGCTTCCCTATCCGACGAATGACGAACTGAGGGCGGAGGCGGAAGAGGCGAAGCCGGAAGTCTATTTCGTGGTGTATGACGAGAGTGGGGCGGCGATCCGGCGCGTAGATGGAACCGCGGAGTCTGGGTTCCAGCGAGTGGCGTGGGATCTGCGCTATCCCCCACCGCAGCTGAAGAAGCATTCCGAGGACGGCGAAGAGGATTTCCCGGATGCTGCGGATCAGGGGCCTCTGGTGCTTTCGGGGAGCTATTCGGTGAGGCTGTTCGACAAGGTTGGTGGCGTAGTGACGGAACTTGCCGGGCCGCAATCGTTCAAGGTCGTGACTGAGGGAGCGACCGGGCTGAGTGCGGCGGACCGGACGGCGCAGGAAGAATTTCTGCGGAAGGTGACGCGTCTGTTTCGGGCGGTTTCCGGGGCGCTGCATACTTCCGAAGAAGTGGAGTCTCGGCTGAAGGCGATGCGAGAGGCGTTACGGGAGGCACCGGCGGCTGAGAAGGAACTCGGGGCCGTCGCCGATGCGCTTGAGCAGCGGGACCGGGAGATCCGGCGTGCCCTGCGTGGCGACGTGGAGGTGGCCAAGAGGAGCGAGAATGTACCCTCATCCATCCATGACCGGGTGAACTCTGTCATGGAAGGAGAACGGTTCTCGCTGGCGAAGCCGACGCAGTCGCATATCGATTCGTACAACATCGCGGCAACGGAGTTTGCGGAGGAGCTTGCCAAGCTACATACGTTGGTTGACGTCGATTTAGCTAAGCTCGAGAAAGACATGGAGGCTGCGGGAGCGCCTTGGACTCCGGGCAGGGTGCCGGAGTGGAGCGAGAAATAAGAAATTCGCCACCGGTTTGCGCGGATTGTCACGGATTTGGAACGAAGAAAGATGGCGGCTTGGGTTCGGTTCGGCTCGCTTTGGGAGCGCCAGGAGAGCAAACCAAGTCCCTGCGCTTCGCTCGGGATGACGGATGACGGCGACGCGACCCTTGGATTCAACCATGAAGCGCATTCTTTTATCGTGGAGCAGCGGCAAAGACAGCGCATGGAGTCTGCATGTTCTGCGGCAGCGTGGCGAGTGTGAAGTGGTCGGGCTGCTCACGACTTTCAACGAAGTGGCGGATCGCGTTGCCATGCATGCAGTGCGGCGCGAGTTGGTCGAGCGACAAGCTGCGGCGGCTGGGGTTCCACTCTGGGCGGTTCCTTTGCCGTGGCCTTGCTCCAATGAAGAATACGAGTCGCGGATGGCTCAGGCCTGCGCGAAGGCGCTCGGCGAGGGGGTTGAAGGAGTTGCATTCGGCGATCTGTTTCTCGAAGATGTACGCGCCTACCGGAAGAAACAAATGAAAAACACCGGGCTGGAACCGATATTTCCGCTGTGGGGGCTGCCGACAGGTGTTCTAGCGAGGGAGATGATTGCCTGCGGGACGCGAGCCAGGTTGACGTGTATCGATACAAGAAAACTGGATCGGTCATTCGTTGGCCGCGAGTTCGACGAAGCCTTGCTTGCCGATCTGCCCAAGGAAGTGGATCCCTGCGGCGAACGTGGGGAGTTTCATTCTTTCGTATATGCAGGGCCCATGTTCGATACTGAGCTCGCAATTTCGGTAGGGGAGACCGTGGTCCGCGATCAGTTTGTGTTTGCGGATCTGATGGCGGCATGACATTTGTTAACTGATGGATTGGTTTGCTGTGTGGACGTTCGTAAATTCCGTGGTCGATGTTTCTTTCTTGAAAGCTCGATTGCATTATCCTCAGGTGGCTGTGGTACACTCGCCGCCGACCGTTTGCTCGCGCTGTGGGGCGTGACAACGGCCGTGGGGAAATCCTTTTGTGCCCGGGAGGGCTGGGGAATGGGCCTCGCGTTAATGCTGTTGATCTGGCTGATCACGCTGGCCAGCACATATTTCTTTGTTGCCAAGACGTGGTGGCTACCTGTCGGGGCGGCTTCGGCCGCGGGATTTATTGACCGGCAATTCACCCTCACCTTCATCATCATGGGGGTTGTTTTTCTCGCGGCGCAGCTCGGGCTGGGATACATCGTGTGGAGGTACCGGGAGAGTCCGTCTTCTCCACCCGTTTCGTATTCTCACGGAAACACAACGCTGGAAGTCGTTTGGACGCTGCTGACGGCGGTTCTGTTCATCGGACTGAACCTGATGGGCAGCAGCGTTTGGGCGAGCCAGCGCTTTGATGCAGCCGAGGCTGGTGCGGTACAGGTGGAAGTCACGGGGATGCAATTTGCCTGGTACTTCCGCTATCCCGGGCCAGACGGGAAATACGGCGCGACCAGCGTGAAGCTAATGGATCCGTCGGCCGGTGGCGAGGCCGCGGTGGGACTGAATACTTCCGACGCGGCCGCGAAGGATGACGTGGTGACGGGAACGATGTATTTGCCGGTCGACCGCGAAGTCGATGTGAGCCTGCGGGCGGTGGATGTGATTCACAGCTTCTTTGTGCCCTCGTTGCGCTTCAAGCAGGATGCGGTCCCCGGGCTGAACATCCACATGCATTTCAAACCGACGGCGATCGGCGAGTACGAAATTGCCTGCGCCGAACTTTGCGGTCTTGGGCATTACAAGATGCACGGCATCGTCCACGTCGTCAGCCAGGAGGATTTTGACAAGTGGCTGGCGGCACGGGAGGCGGAGAAACAATAAAATGGCGACCCCGGCTTCGGTTCACGCACACGCTCCTCAGGGTTTCATCCGGAAATACATTTTCAGCCTGGATCACAAAGTAATCGGCATTCAGTATTTCTTTCTGGCACTCACTGCGGTGTTTGTCGGGATGTTTTTGTCGCTGTTGATGCGCATTCACTTGATCTGGCCAGCGGCGGTTTTGCCGCTGGTGGGAACGATCCAGCCGGAGACGTATCTCAGTCTGCTCACGATGCACGGCACCATCATGGTGTTTTTCGTGCTGACCACGGCGCCGCAGGGAGGTTTCGGAAATTATTTCCTCCCCATCCAAATTGGAGCGCCGGACATGGCTTTTCCGGTCCTGAACATGCTTTCGTTCTGGACAACCTTCGTCGGCTTCGTGGTGATCATCGCGGCCTTTTTCGTAACCGGCGGAGCGCCGCTGCACGGCTGGACGGGATACGCTCCGCTCAGCGCGCTGCCCTCGGCCGGACCGGGCGAACAACTGGGCGCCGATCTTTGGATCACCAGTATCGCCATCTTCTGTGTTGCGTCGCTGATGGGGGCGCTGAACTTTATCACCACCACACTCGACTTGCGGGCTAAAGGCATGACGATGATGCGCATGCCGCTCACAGTATGGTCGTGGTTCATCACCGCCATTCTCGGACTGCTGGCGTTCGGAGTATTGCTCTCGGCGGGAATTCTGCTGCTGATGGACCGCAATCTCGGGACCAGCTTCTACGTGCCGCTGGTCGTGGTGAATGGAGTGGTGATGGGTCACAAGGGCGGTTCGCCGCTGCTGTGGCAGCATCTGTTCTGGTTCTTCGGACATCCTGAGGTGTATATCGCCATTCTGCCGGGCATGGGCGTGACATCGCAGATTCTTTCGACGTTTTCGCGCAAGCCGATTTTCGGCTACCGGGCGATGGTGTACGCCATGTTGTCGATCGGCTTTTTTGGGTTCATGGTTTGGGGCCATCACATGTTCATGAGCGGCATGAGCCCCTACTCGGCGTTTGCGTTTTCGCTGTTGACCATGTGCATTGGCGTGCCGTCAGCCATCAAGACGTTTAACTGGCTGGGGACGATGTATAAGGGGCGACTGCGTTTCCATACGCCGATGCTGTATGCCATCGGCTTCGTCTCGCTATTTGTTTCGGGCGGCCTGAGCGGGCCGTTCCTGGCGCAGCCGGTGCTCGACATCCAGTTGCACGATACCTACTTCGTGGTGGGGCACTTCCACCTGATCATGGGCGTGGCGGCGATCTTCGGGATCTTCGCTGCTACGTATTACTGGTTCCCCAAGATGTTCGGGCGGATGATGAATGAGCCCATGGGCAAGTTGCACTTCTTCATTACGCTCGCGGGAACGTATGCCATCTTCATGCCAATGCACTATCTGGGGATGGCGGGGCAGACGCGGCGCTATTCGCAATTCACGGAAGTCGCTTACCAGCAGAAGTTGCTGCCGCTGCAGACGTTCATGACCTATGCGGCGATCATTACGATCGCGGCGCAGTTCATTTTCGTGATCAATCTGTTCTGGAGCATGTTCAAGGGACCGAAGGCCAGCGACAATCCGTGGGAGGCGACCACGCTGGAGTGGACGACCGCGACTCCGCCGCCACATGACAATTTTGGCGGGGTGACTCCAGTGGTTAACCATGGGCCGTATGAGTACGGTGTGCCCGGCGCGCCGCGCGATTATGTGATGCAATCGGACCCGGCAACCGGCTCGGCGCATTGACGAGGCAATGCAGCGACAAGAGTTTGAACCGCGAAGGAGGCTAAGAAACGCCGCAAAGGACGGGAAGACGATCGGCGACTGAATGGATTGGTCTCTAGGCAGTTATGGCAACTTACACTCCAACTACTCCGATCGATCACATCGGCCACGGCCACAAACCGCCGGTGCCACCCGTGGGTGGGGGCGATGACGGGCGCGGCGGCGGCGACGTTCCCAATTATGGGGCGCGTTTGCGGCGGGCGCGGCTGGGACTGATCTGCGGGATTGCCACCGTCTGCATGGTGTTCATCTCGCTGACCAGCGCGTACATCGTGCGGCAGGGGCTACCCACGTTTGATGGCGCCTCGAACAGCTATGTGCGCGATTGGGGCCGGGTGGATTTGCCCTGGCTGTTGCTTGCGATTAACACAGCAATACTTCTGGTCAGCAGCGTAACCATGGAACTGGCGCGGCGAAGGGCGGCGCGGGAGGCGGCGCTGGCTCCGGTAAAATCGATTCCTGGCATCTCGCTGGGGAACGAGAAAACATTTCCGTGGCTGGGAATCACGGTTTTGCTTGGGATCGGATTTCTTGCGGGGCAATGGCTGGCCTGGGGAGAACTGCACGCTCGTGGGTTCTTTGTGGATACGAATCCCAACAGTTCGTTTGTGTTTTTGCTGACGATCGCCCACGCCGTGCACCTCACCGGGGGAATGATTGCGCTGCTTTGGGCGGCGAGCGCTTCCCTGCTGCACAAGCCGGTGGAGGCACGCCGCATCGTGGTCGACATCACGGCATGGTACTGGCATTTTATGGCGGTGCTCTGGATTTACGTGTTCGCTCTGTTGGGATTTGCGAGATAGGAAAGGGGAATTTGAGGAATGGCTAACGCCACGCTGGAGCATGATGCCGTTCACGGGCTGCCCGGAGCTTATGAGGCCCCTCTGTTTGGAGCGTATTCGAAGAAGGTAGGCATGTGGCTGTTTCTGGCCTCGGACTCGCTGACCTTCGGAGCCCTGCTTTTCGCCTTCAGCTATAACCGGATTTCGATGCAGGCCTGGCCGACTCCGTTTGGCAAGGACAGTATTACCAACGCCACGATCATGACGGCTTGCCTGCTGTCGAGTTCGTTGACGATGGTGCTGGGCGTGTTTGCGTCGCAGCGGGGCGATCGAGCGTGGACGCGGTATTGGCTGCTGGCAACCATGGCTTTCGGCACGGCGTTCATCGTGCTGCACGGGATGGAGTGGAGCAAGTTGATCGGCGAAGGGCTGACGCTGCCGGGGTTTCCGAAACCCTCGGGACAGGCAGGCGAGTTTGCGGCGGTTTCCGCGGCCGTGCCGCAATTTCCTGCGACGTTCTTTGGTCTGACTGCGATGCACATGCTGCACGTCACCATTGGTGTGATTTATCTGGGTGTGGTGGCGTTTCGGAAGTGGTTCCTGCCGGTTCTGGGCGTGATTTGGATCGCGGGATATTTTCTGATTCCGTCCGATAACGTCTTTCACTATGGGATTCATGCTTTGGGGTTGGGGCTGCTGGTCTCGGCGGTGATCCTGTTCCTCAAGCCGAAGGATTATGACGCGCACGACGTGGAGGTTTCGGGACTCTACTGGCACTTCGTCGACCTGGTGTGGATGTTCATCTTCCCCCTGGTGTATTTGATGTCGACCAGGATCTGATCACGATCTAGGACTTCAGCGCGGCTTGCGCCGCCGAGGGAAAACACGATGCACGATGCCGCAATGCATGACGACAGCAAGGGGCAGTATTTCTGGGTGTGGGGAGCGCTGCTGGTACTGACGGCGGTCGAGGTCTTGCTCGCCTACCGGCAGGTATTTCAACCGGTGCGCATGCTGGAAGTGCTGTTGCTACTGTCGATCATTAAGTCGGCGCTGATCATTGGATACTTCATGCACCTGAAGTTTGAGACTGCGTTGATGCGCTGGATGTTGGTGACCGCCGTGGTCGGTTGCTTCATCATCATGTATTTCTTCTTCTTCCCCGATGCCGGACGGATTCTGAGACTCGGGGTGCACTGAAACGGCCATGAAGCTTGCCGGGAAATTTCGTCTCGCCTTTCTGCTGTTGCTGGTCGCGCTTTGGACGGCGCCCGCATTTGCCCAGGGCTGCGCCATGTGTAATGCGAACGCGAAGGCCACGCCCAAGGAAGCTCAGCGCGCTCTCAACCGCGCCATCTTTGTAATGCTGCTGCCGCCCCTCGGCATCATGGTGCTGGGATTCGGCTTCGCCATTCGTTACGGAAAACGCCGCGACCGCGAGAACGACTCCTCTCGATAACGATCTCTTGTTGTAGAGGCGTTGCTTGCGACGCCTCTCCCTCCATCGTTCGGAATGCCGCCGGCAGAGACGTAGCGAGCTACGTCTCTACGAGTGGATCTGCTTTATAATAGAAAGATTCGATAGCCCTCGCGGAAGGCTCTGAGCGCATGCGCTCGGGGCGAGCGTGGAGCTGTCGCGGCCCTTTACCCGATGTCTTCTGACCCTACACACAAGGAAAGCATTGTTGTACGCGGTGCCCGCGTGCATAACCTCAAAAACATTGACTTTGAGGTTCCGCACAATTCGTTGACGGTAGTGACCGGGGTCTCGGGTTCCGGCAAATCCTCGCTGGCCTTTGACACGATTTATGCCGAGGGGCAGCGCCGGTACGTGGAGTCCCTATCGGCCTATGCGCGCCAATTTTTGGAGCGGATTGAGAAGCCGGACGCGGACATGATTGATGGGATCGCCCCGGCAGTCGCGATACGGCAGAAGAACACGACGCGGAATCCGCGGTCGACGGTGGCGACGGCGACCGAGATCTACGACTATCTGCGGCTGCTGTTTGCGCGGGTCGGGCGGACGTATTGCGCCAACTGCGGGCGGGAGGTGAAGAAGGATACCGTCGATGAAGTCGCTGACGCGATCCTGGCGCTCGATCCGGCGACGCGGCTGCAGGTGTTGTTTCCGCTGCAGAGGCCCGCGCCGGGGGTGCAGGAAGCGGCGGCTAAGGCTCCGCGGTCCTCGAAAGCCAAGAAGGGTGCCGGCACGGGGCAGTTGACCGAGGCTCTGAAGACGCGGTTGTTTGACCTGCGCAAGGCTGGGTTCAACCGGCTGTACCAAGCGGGAGAAGTTTTCGAATTCTCGACGCCGGAATCGTTGCTGGACATTAACTTTGAGCTGCCGGTGTTCGTTTTGGTGGACCGGCTCGTCGTCTCGGCGGAGGCTCGTACCCGTGTGGTGGATGCAATCGAGACTGCGTACCGCGAATCGGGCGAGGTCATCTTCGAGATTCCGGAGTCCGGGAGTCCGGAGAACGATCCCCAAGCAAAGGCGACGGACAGGAGTGTCCGTCCCACACTGCGGTTCGCGCAGCGGTTCGAGTGCAAAGACTGCAACCTGCGATACGAGGAACCTGAGCCCAGACTCTTCTCTTTCAATAATCCTTACGGGGCGTGCCCGCGTTGCCAGGGGTTTGGAAACACGATCGATTTCGATCTCGACCTCGTCATCCCGGACAAGATGAAGACGCTGGGCGAGTGCGCGATCGAACCGTGGACTAAGCCCAAGTATCGTCCGCTGTTCACTGATCTGAAGCGTTATGCCAAGCAGGCGGGGATTCCGCTCGATGTACCGTGGGCGGATCTGGAGGACGAACACAGGAACCTGATACTTAGCGGCGAAGGAAAGTTTTTGGGGGTTCGCGGATTTTTTCATTACCTGGAGCGCAAGAAATATAAGCTGCACGTGCGCGTGTTTCTCAGCCGATATCGCGGATATTCGCTGTGCCCGGAGTGCAACGGGTCTCGCCTGCGGCTGGAAGCGCGGCAGGTCAAGATCAACGGGCGCAACATTTGCGAGATTTGTGGGCTGACCGTGGAAGATGTGCTGCGATTCTTTGAGCACGTAGAGTTGAGTCCGCAGGAAGCCGAGATTGCGGACAAGCTACTGCAGGAGATTCGCGAGCGGCTGCGATTCCTGAACGATGTGGGGCTGGAATATTTGACGCTCGACCGGCTTTCTTCCACGTTGTCGGGCGGAGAGGCGCAACGGATTCAGTTGGCGACTTCGCTGGGATCGCGGCTGGTGGGGACGCTGTATGTGCTCGACGAGCCGTCGATTGGGCTGCATCCGCGCGATACGCACCGGCTGATCAAGATTCTTCACGGGCTGCGCGATCTGGGAAACACAATTCTCGTGGTGGAGCACGATCCCGATATCATGCGTGCGGCGGATCGTATTCTCGACCTCGGGCCTGGAGCCGGCGAAAATGGGGGCAAGCTGGTTGCCGAGGGAACCTATGATGAGATCCTGCACAATCCCGTTTCTTTGACCGGACGCTATCTTTCGGAAGACTTGCGCATTCAGGCGCCGGTGCTGCGGCGCAAGCCGGGGGCGCAGCAGATCAGAATTCGCGGCGTACGCGCAAACAATCTGAAGGGCGTGGACGTCAGCATCCCGCTGGGTATGATCGTCGCGATTACGGGCGTTTCGGGGTCGGGCAAGTCGACCCTGCTGCATCAGGTGCTGTACCGGGCTTTGGCGCAGGCCAAGCAGCAGTCGGGCAATGGGGCCACTGGGCCCGCCGCTAGTTGGGAGAGTCTGGAGGGCGATCAGTTTATCGAGGAAGTGGTGCTGGTCGATCAGTCGCCGATCGGGCGCACTCCGCGGTCGAATCCGGTCACCTATATCAAGGCGTTCGATGCGATTCGCGAGCTGTTCGCTTCCCTGCCGGAGGCGAAAAAGCGAGGGTTCGGCGCGGGACACTTTTCGTTCAACATCCCGGGAGGGCGCTGCGAGATATGTCAGGGAGACGGCACGGTTACGGTGGAGATGCAGTTTCTCGCCGACGTCGAACTGATTTGTGAGGAGTGCAAGGGCACGCGATACAAGCCGACGGTGCTCGAGGTGCGCTACCGCGGCAAGAACATTCACGAAGTGCTGAACCTGACCGTGAAGGAAGCTCTGAAATTTTTTGCCGAAGCGCCCAAGATCACCGAGAAGTTGCGGTCGCTGGAGGAGGTTGGCTTGGGGTACCTGCGCTTGGGGCAGTCGGCGACCACGCTCTCTGGCGGCGAGGCCCAGCGTATGAAGCTGGCGGCGCATCTGCAGCCAGCCTCGCGGGAAATAAGCCGGGGCGCGTCAGGGAGCGAGGGGCGGCTCAAGCGGCGACTGCTGTACATTTTCGACGAGCCTACGACAGGGCTGCATTTTGACGATGTCAGTAAACTCCTGGCGGCCTTTCGCCGTCTGATTGAAGCGGGGGGATCGATCGTCGTCATTGAGCACAATCTGGAAGTTATCAAGACGGCGGATTGGGTCATCGATCTAGGACCGGAAGGCGGGAGTCGTGGCGGCAAGGTGGTTGGCGCCGGGCCGCCGGAAGCGATCGCCAAGCTGGCAGGCTCTTACACGGGAAAGTATCTGGCGCGTATTCTGAACGGCAATGGTGCATCGCGTTCCAATGGTCGCTCGTAGACTGGCGGTTGTGCTTCTGGCGTGCGCCGGCGCATTCGCGGGCGCTCAAGTTTCGAACCCAGCCTCGTCTGGGACCCAGACGGATTCGCAAGCGCAGACGGGCGACTCGTCGTCCAATGCGCATCGCAAAACCGGGGCAAATTCCGGCCACCACACTAAAGTTGCCGAGGAGGTTGCACCCCCGCCGGAGCTCACCAAGGCTGAGGAGTTTATTCAGAAGAGGGACTACGCCGCGGCCGAGCCGTTGCTGCGCAAGGTCGTGAACGGCGATCCGGGAAACTATGTGGCGTGGTTCGATCTCGGCTTTACGAACAACGGCCTTGGCAAGATGGATGAGTCGATTGCCGCCTATCGGAAATCGGTCGTGGCCAAGCCGGATGTTTTTGAGTCGAACCTGAATCTGGGGCTGCAACTCGCCAAGACTGGCCAAGCCGATGCCGAACAATTTCTGCGGGTCGCCACACAACTCAAGCCCACAAGCCATGTCGCGGAGGGCCAGGCGCGAGCCTGGCTTTCTCTAGCTCATGTGCTCGAGGCGACGAAGCCGGAGGAAGCCATCGCAGCTTACCAGCAGGCTGCGGTCTTGCAGCCGCGGGATCCCGAACCTCATTTGGCCGCTGGACTTCTGCTGGAAAAACAAGAAAACTTCTCGGATGCGGAGCACGAATATAAACAGGCTCTCGGGCTCGATCCTTCCGCCTCCGATGCGGTGACGGGGCTGGCCAACATTTACATGCGTGGGCGCCGCTTCCCTGAGGCCGAGGCGGAATTGCGCAGACTAAGCGCGACACGTCCCGATCAGGCTGCGGCGCGAATTCAACTTGGGCGAGTGCTCGCGGCTGAGGGCAAGAACGAGGAAGCAATTGCCGAACTGCAAGCTGGGGCGAAGCTGGCTCCGGCGGATATTTCGCTGCAGCGCGATCTCGCCGATCTGTACTCCAGCGCTAAAAAATACGACCAGGCTGAGGCCACCTATCGGACGCTGCTAGCGGCCAGCCCTAACGACGCAGCGCTCCACCAGGGACTGGGCAATGCGCTGCTCGAACAGAAGAAATTCGCGGAGGCGCAGAAGGAATTCCTGCTGGCGGTGAAATTTAAGCCGGATTTCGCCGAGGCTTACCGCGGCCTAGCCTTTGCCGCGAGCGAGAACAAGGACTATCCGCAGGCAATCAAGGCCCTGGATACGAGAGCGAAATTCGTGCCGGACGAGCCCATTATGTACTTCGTGCGGGCTTCGGCCTACGACAACCTCAAAGACGTCAAGCGGGCGGCAGTGAATTTTCGCCTCTTCCTCAAGACGGCCAATGGGAAGTATCCTGAACAGGAGTGGCAGGCGAAGCATCGGCTCATTGCCATAGAGCCCAAAAAATAATTCGCGCGGGACGGGGATCATGCTTGGGGTGCGCTATCTATTTCGGTGGTCTGGAGCTTTCACACTGTTCGCGCTCGTTGCGGCGGCGGTAATGGCTCGCGGGGCGCCCAGTAGCGAACCTACGGTCGAGGAGTTGAAGGCCCGGCTTTCTTCGACGGGCATTGGGGACCGGCCTCACCTCTGTGTGCGTATCGCTCAGAAGCAACTGGCGGAGGCCGACAAACTCTATGCCGCTTCCGAAATCGAGAAGGGCCAGGCCGCATTGACCGACGTTGTGGCTTTCTCGGAATTGGCCAGGGACTATGCGATCCAATCGCACAAATATCAGAAGCAAACTGAGATTGCGGCTCGCACGATGACTCGCAAGCTCACCGACCTAATGCACTCCCTCGGTCGTGACGACCAGGCACCGGTGCGAGATGCTATCAACCGTCTGCAGAGGGTGCGCGATGATCTGCTCACAGCCATGTTTCCGAAAGGATCGAAATGATTGCTTCCCTGCTTCGGTCTGGTTTGTGCATAGCTCTGTTGCTGGCTGGCGGTTCGGTGGTGCAGGCGCAGCGGCACCGCGAGCCACTTACCCAACCCGAGATCGACCAGATTCGCGATGCCAGCTGGGAGCCCAAACAACGGCTTACCCTCTACATTCAGTTCGCTCGTGCCCGACTGGTCAAACTGGAGCAGATGCGGAGCGATCCGAAGACCACGAACCGGCCGCGACAGACCCATGACTTGCTCGACGATTTTCAGTTGCTTTATGACGAACTCAACGACAATATCGACACCTACGTCGATCGCAAGGACGATATTCGCAAGCCGCTGAAGCTCATCGTCGAGGCCGACACGGAGTTCCAGGCAAAGCTGCGGGCACTCAAGGATGCCGCCGACATTCCGTCGGGGGAATTTCACGCGTACGAGTTTGTTCTGACCAATGTGCTCGAGACCGTGGATACCTCGGCGGACGACCATCGCAAGCTGCTGGCGGACCAGGAAGAGGCGGCCAAGCATAAGAAACTGAATTCGAATTCGAACGCGAAAAATGGAGGGAAGCCCGAGTAAGGGCGGGTGTTAGGTTTGGAGTTGGATCACGAATTCACAACTGCACTTCGCATCCCGTTCCAAGACCTACGACCCAAGACCTGGCCCGTGCTAACCTAGGCTCACCGTGCGCGAAGGGCTCCTCAAAATCTTCCAGGAAACTTATGAGGATCTGCGGCCGGCTTCCTCTATCCCCGAGCTGAAGCTCGAATTCTTTGCCTTCGCCAACGTCAACAACACAATTCGGCTGCGGGACGGGAAGCTGCTGGTGCGGCTTTCGGATCTGCTGGAAGGAGCGCCGGACACGGTGCTGCGGGCCATCGCGCATATTCTGCTAGCCAAGATCTATCGCCAGCCGATTGATCGGGGTCACGCGGCGCGCTATCGCAAGTATGTTGCGAGCCACGAGATTGTGCGCAAGACGCACCTGGTTCGCCAGATGCGCGGACGCAAACGCCTCCGTCCCGCCCGCGGGCATTTCTATGATCTGGACGCGATCTTCGAGGAACTGAATGCGCGCTTCTTTCACGGGCTGCTGGCTCGCCCGCGCATGAGCTGGAGCCAGACCAAGACTCGCCGCATTCTAGGCCACTACGATCCTGCCCACAATGCGATCATCATTAGCCGCATTTTCGATCACTTCGTCGTGCCGCCGTATGTGCTGGAGTACATCGTTTACCACGAGATGCTGCATCTAAAGCATCCAGTGAAGCTACGAGGGAGCCGGCGCTGCGTCCACTCGGCGGAGTTCCAGGCCGAGGAAAGGCTGTTCCCCCACATGGCTGAAGCGAACACGTTTCTGAAGCGGTTGTAAGTGTGTTCGCCTTACATCAAGCATCAAAGTTCTTAGAGCGGAATTCGAGAAGCAAAACAGGGCCATGCTGGGATTGGCAGCGAAGGCGAGTACTGCACCGCTTCGGTCTTTGGCGCAGGAGACTCGAAATGGGGATCACCTTTTGGTGAATTTTGGACGGAGTACGGAAGAGGATTGAGTTAATTCATTCATGACCCTCCAGTTCAAGTCTAGACTCATAGTTTTCGCGCTCGTCACTCTGGGCTGGACGTCGTTCTGCTTGGGACAGAGTCCTCACGAAATGCCTGTGCCTGGTCCGACAAATACTCCGGAACAGCGTGGGACAGCCGCAAGCGGGGAGCAACTGCCCAGTCAGCGAGTGACCGGAAGCATCAGCGGAACGGTTGTTGATCAAAGTGGAGCTGTCATCGCGGGAGCCCACGTGAAGCTTACTTGTACTAGCGAAGATCAATCTCAAAACCAAGAGGTGCTATCAGGCGACGATGGGCAATTTTCCTTTGCCAACATCGCTCCCGGACCTTTTCAGCTCACCATTACGTCGGCGGGCTTCGAATCACATACATCCTCTGGAATCCTGCGTTCGGGGGAGATCAACGTTGTCCCGCAGATTTTGTTGGCCGTGGCTACCAGTATCTCTGAGATAGAGGTCGGGCTTTCCCAGACGGAAGTGGCAGAAGAGGAGGTCAAGGTTGAAGAGAAGCAGCGCGTGCTCGGCGTCCTCCCAAATTTTTATGTCAGCTACATCCCCAACGCAGTGCCGCTCAACTCGAAGCAAAAGTTCAACCTTGCCTGGAAGACGGTGGTGGATCCATTCACCTTCGTATTTGTGGGAGGCGCTGCGGGAGTTGAGCAGGCGCAAAATCACTTCAGAGGATATGGGCAAGGCGCGGAAGGTTATGGAAAACGATTCGGCGCCGGCTATGCCGACATGGTTGCGGCGACGTTCATCGGATCTGCCATATTGCCATCGCTTCTTAAACAAGATCCGCGTTATTTTTACAGAGGCAGAGGTAGCACGCCATCCCGGATCGTGTATGCGATCGCGAATGCAGTTATCTGTAAGGGAGACAATGGACGCTGGCAGGCAAATTACTCGAATATCCTTGGAAACCTTGCGGCGGGCGGAATTTCAAATCTCTACTATCCAGCGCAAGATCGCAATGGAGTGGGGTTGACGTTCGAAAACGCAGCAATCGGGATTGGCGAAACTGCCGTCGCCAATCTGTTTCAAGAATTTGTCATCCGGAACTTGACGGCGAAAGTTCCTAAGAACGCCCCGCCCAAACCCTAAGCAACATCGGAACGAACCCGACTTGTTGGCGAGACAGAGCCCTGGCATCATTAACGGTCTGCAGCGCGTGCGTCAGTCTAAGCCCTTCCCTGCAACCAGAAGCATTTCAAGGCCGGATTCCGACAGTGTGATCCTAATCACAGGCGGTTGTGAGGTGGCGGATTGACGCCTCCGGCGCGGCGGGGATATCCTTGAAGTTGAAATTGAAATTCATTTTCAAAATCATAAGGTTCCTTTAAATGCTTCAGGCTTTCATCATTACGCTCCGCGAAGGGGTTGAGGCTGCGCTCATCGTCGGCATCACCTTGGCTTACCTGACCAAAATCGGGCGGCAGGAGTTGCGCAAGACCGTGTACGCGGCTCTGGTCGCGGCCTTCCTTGGCAGCATCGGCGTGGCCGTGGTCATCTCCCGCACTCACTTGAACGAAGATGTGTTTGAAGGCTGGATCATGCTGGTGGCCGCCTTCTTCGTCGTCACCATGGTGATTTTCATGATGAAGACGGGGCGCAAGCTGAAGGGCGACATCGAGGGCAAGGTCGGACTGCTGGCGGGCAACGATGCGTGGTTCGGACTGTTCGTCTTCATCTTCCTGATGGTGTTGCGCGAAGGCGCGGAGACCGTGCTGATTCTCTCCGCCGTGTCTTTGAACTCCACCGAACTGATGAGTTTTCTGGGCACGCTGCTGGGCGTGCTGGCCGCGATCGCCTTTGGCGTGATGTTCGTCAAGGGCAGCGTTCGCATTAACCTGCAGAAGTTCTTCCGCATCACGACCGCCATTCTGTTTCTGGTAGCGGCGCAATTGGTGATCGCGGGGCTGCACGAACTTTCCGAAAGCGGCATGATCGCCTCTTCGAAGCGCGAAATGGCGATCATCGGCCCGATTGTCAGTAACGATTGGTTCTTCTTTGTGACGATTTTGGCGCTGGCGGCGCTGATGATACTGTTTGAGGCCAAGCGGCGCGAGCCCGCGCCCGCCGGTGCTTCGGCTGCGGAGCGCCGCAAGGCCGCGTGGAGCGCACGCCGCGAACGCATGTGGATGATTTCCGTCCTCACTTTCTCGTTCGTCTTCATCGCGCTCATCACGGCGGAGTTTGTCTATGCCAAGAGCGTCAGCAATCTTTCCCCGGCCACCGAGGTGACATTTGCGAATGGGCGGGTGAGTATCCCGCTGGCGCAGATTTCGGGTGGCGACCTGCACCGATTCCAGGCGCAGGAGAATGGGACCGCGATCCGCTTCTGGCTCTATCAGAAGCCCGACGGCAAGATCGCGACGGTGTTCGATGCCTGCGAGATTTGCGGATCGGTCGGGTTCTACAAGAGTGCCAATGGAGTGGTCTGCAAGAATTGCGCGGCGCCGATCAATCCGCAGTCAGTGGGAACGGCCGGGGGGTGCAATCCGGTGCCGCTCAAGGCGACGCAGACGGCAGACGCGGTCATCATCGAGGAGGCGGACATTGCGGCCGGGGGTCGCATGTTCGCGCAACAGTAAGCGATGTTCGTCCGGCTGGTTTACGAATCCTTTCGGCGGCAGAAGCGGCGCAAGTTGCTGGCGGGCGCGGCGATTACGCTAGGCGTCACCGTAGCAACTGCGATGATTGCCGTGGCGACCGACATCGGCGACAAGATTAACCGTGAACTGCGAACCATTGGCGCCAACCTGGTCGTTACCCCACAAGAAGATTCGCTTGACCTGGAAATTGGTGGCGTCAACCTCAAGCCTCCTACCGACGGCGCCTTCCTCAGCGAAGCGGACCTGCCCAAAATCAAAGGAATTTTCTGGCACAACAACATTACGGGCTTCGCGCCCATGCTTCCGGTGAATGTTGCGATCGAGCAAGACGGCAAACGGCAGGACGTCACGCTGCTGGGGACTTATTTTGCGAAGCAGCTTTCCTCCGGCACGGACGAGTTCACCACTGGTGTGCGCAGCACACATCCGTGGTGGAAAGTTTCCGGTGCCTGGCCCGAGGATTCGTCGCGGAACGTTTTACTTGGAGAGAGACTGGCCAGCCGTTTGGGCGAGAAGCCGGGAGACGAACTCGCGCTCGCGGGGGGCCAATTGCGCGTGAGCGGGATTCTCTCTACGGGTGGGACCGAAGATGATGAAATCGTGGCTCCGCTTGCTCTCGCACAAGAGATTCTGGGCAGACCCGGCGCGGTTCGGCGCGTTTACGTCAGTGCTCTGACCAGGCCGGAAGACGCCTTTGGCCGTCGCGATCCCAAGAGTTTGTCGGGAGCGATTTATGATCGCTGGTATTGCACGCCCTATCCTCAATCGATTGCCTTTCAATTGGCGGAGGTGATTCCGCACTCACACGCCGAGCAGATCCGGCAAGTGTCGCAGAACGAGGGAGCGGTGCTCACGCGAATCGAAGGGCTTATCTTCCTGATTACGCTGGCGGCGCTTTTTGCGTCGGCGCTGGCGGTGTCGGCGGCCATGGCCACTACGATTTTCGAACGCCGCGCCGAGGTCGGACTGATGAAAGCTCTGGGCGCGGGCAAGCTCGCCATCGCGTCCATTTTTTTCGCTGAGGCCACGCTGCTGGCTTTGATTGGCGGCTTGGCAGGATTTGTAGTCGGCGCTATGCTCGCGCATCAGATTGGGCACTCGATCTTCAATTCCGACATTTCGATTCAACCGGTGCTTTTGCCGGTGATACTGGTGATCGCCGTGATCGTGACGTTTGCGGGCAGCGCTGCGGCCATCCGGCGGGCCGTCGGTCTGGATCCGGTGTTTGCGCTGCGAGGGGAATTGTGAGCGCGCCCATGTCTCACTCGGCGCGGGACCTGGCGGCCAGGCGCGCACATGTTCCGCACACTTCAATGTTTTTGCGGATGCTGGTAAGAGCGGCGGTTCTGCGGCGCGGACGCGCTGCTTCCGCATTGTTCGCCATGATCGTGGCTGCCGCAGTGGCAACCGCAATGCTGAATCTTTATGTGGATGTGCAGTCGAAACTGCGGCGGGAGTTTCGCAACTATGGTGCGAATATTATTCTCGTCGGAAGGGACGGCGCTTCCCTGCCCCCGGATGCGCTGGTTCGCGTGGATTCCATTCTTGCAGGGCGCGGAATTGCGGCGCCGTTTGGGCTGGTAGTGGCGCGTACGAGTGACGGGCAGCCGATTGTGGTGGCGGGCACGGATTTCGACCGCGTGCGCCAGCTTGATCGGTGGTGGTCAGTGAGCGGTTGGCCCTCGTCTTCGCAGCAGGCTTTGCTTGGTGTGCGCGCAATACCGGCGGTGGCGCCAAAGAATCAGGCATTCGATCTCAGCTTTCAAGGACGGACACTGCAGGTGAGTCCTGCGGGCACGGTGCGGACGGGAGCGGCCGAGGACAGCCGCATTTATATCTCGCTGGCCGATTTCGTGGCGTGGACCGGGGTTCAGCCGTCGACGATCGAAATTGCCGCGAGCGGCTCTCCCGAAGAAGTGGCCAGCATCATGAACCAAGTGACGCAGGCGATTCCGGCTGGTGATACTCGACCAGTGCGGCAGATTATGGAGGGCGAGGCCCGCGTGCTGGGCAAGACCCGCGCTACGCTGCTGGCCGCGGCGGCGCTCATCATCCTGACCGCAGCTTTGTGCGTGCTTTCCACGCTG
The DNA here is from genome assembly GCA_963791515.1 of uncultured Acidobacteriaceae bacterium. Classification (GTDB taxonomy): domain Bacteria; phylum Acidobacteriota; class Terriglobia; order Terriglobales; family Acidobacteriaceae; genus Sulfotelmatobacter. The sequence continues at coordinate 156,412 of CAWBSS010000010.1, forward strand.
ATGGGATGGGTATTCGACCGGCGACGCGACTTCGCCATCATGAAAGCGCTGGGCGCGTCGGGACGTTTGCTCAATGGATTTTTCGCTGCGGAGGCCGCGGTTCTGGGAGCAACAGGGGCCGTGATCGGTTTCGTTGTCGGAAGCGGCATCGCGGCCTGGATCGGCCGGGTTAACTTTCACGCTCCGGTGATGCCACGTCTCAGTGTGCTGCCCGTGGTTCTTGCTGGTAGCATGGCGGTTACACTGTTGTCGGCGATCCTTCCGATTTCGCTGCTGCGCCGGGTGCAGCCGGCGGTGATTCTGAGGGGAGAGTGAAATGATTCAGATCAAGGACGTCACCAAGCTCTACCCCGCCAAGGAAGCGGGGAACGGATCGGGCAAGGACAACGGCTCCGGCTCCATTCATGCTCTCGACCATATCTCGCTGCACGTCACGCAGGGGGAATGGCTTTCGATCATGGGGCCGTCGGGATCGGGAAAATCGACGCTGGTGAATCTGATTGGCTGCCTCGATCGGCCTTCGTCAGGCGAGATCTGGCTCGATGGGCAGAATGTGGCCGGGATCTCCGCGGCGGATCTGAATCGTGTGCGCGCGGAAAAAATCGGATTCATCTTTCAGCAGTTCCACCTGATTCCCTTCCTCACCGCCGTGGAGAACGTCATGCTGGCGCAGTACTTTCACAGCATGACCGACGAAAAAGAAGCGATCGAGGCTCTGACCCGTGTCGGCCTGGGGGATCGGGCGCATCACCTGCCGTCGCAGTTGTCCGGCGGGGAGCAGCAACGGGTGTGCATTGCCCGCGCTCTGATTAATGATCCGCGAATCATTCTGGCTGACGAGCCCACCGGGAACCTGGACGCGCTGAATGAAGAAATCGTGCTGCGGCTGCTGCGCGAGTTTCACCAGCAGGGACGCACCATCGTGATGGTCACGCACGATCCAGTGGTGGCGCGGCTGGCTGACCGGCGCATCGAATTGCATCATGGCAAGATTGCGTCACAGGAAGTGTTCTCCATGGCCGACGAGGAACAACTCGACGAGGTTCTGGAGGAGTTGTGGGTTCTGGCCGAGCATGGAGAGATCGCCGAAGTCGAGCGCATGGAAGTGCACGGCGCGCTTCCGGTCAGCTTGGCCATTGAAAAGATGATCGAGATGGAACTGGTCATCTCGGCTCCGCATCCGCCCCAACCGCATGATCACAAGCCGTTCGTGAATCCCTGCCACGAGGCGCTCAAGCCGGTGTCTGCGTCTTCGGGCGACGGCACGCTGATTGTCGAACTCACGCTACGCGGGCGCGAGCGCGCGGGCAGCATTATCCGCCGGCATCGGCTGGCCGAGCGGCTCTTTACCGACAGCCTGGCGATGGACAGCGAATCGGAAATCGAGCAGCAGGCCTGCAAGTTCGAGCACATTCTTTCGCCGGAAGCGACGGACAAGATCTGCACGTTCCTGGGTCATCCACGGACTTGCCCGCACGGCGCGCCGATTCCGCCGGGGCCGTGCTGCGGCCACGCTTTCCCCGGCAACGAGGCGTTCGGAATAGAGGCGATGCGCTCGAAGTAGTTCCTTGTACCAGGATTATCGAAACGGGTTTTCGATTCTCAAATCGTCAACTCTCTGGCCGTGCTGCATATCTTCGCTATACAGAATCGAACAGCCTGCCTCCTGCGCCGCAGCCACAATCAAAGAGTCGTACCAGGAAAGATGGTTCTGAGCGTAGACCCGCAGCGCCGAGACAAGCAGCGCGGGGGAGGAGTGAACCGCCAGCAGGGGCCGAAACGTGGTGTTTAGATATTCCTCCGCGACGAAGGCAGACATCGGTTTGGCAAATCGGCGGAACGCTACGCTGAAAAACTCCTGGACCACTTGATAGCTTACAATGCCGTTTCCGGTGTCAAGACCATCACGAATGAGTCTTGCCGCCCGGCGGGCTTTCGCCGGTGCCGTGGGGTCCAGGGAATAAATAAAGATGTTTGTGTCGAGAAAGTATTTAGCGCTCATTCATTTCGTCGCGCGTGAAGTGCCGGCCAGGCTGCACGTCGCCGAGCCTGCGCATGAGAGCGTCGAATGCGGCGCCTCGGCCAGCCCGAGCCGCGTACTGCTGGAGCCACTCGCGAAATGCGGCGTTCAAGGTCTTGTTCTCGGACTTGGCCACGAGCCGGGCTTGTTCAATCAAGGATTCGTCCGCGCTGAGGGTAACGTTTTTCATACGAACTAAGTGTACACTATTTTCGTGTACACAGCAAGACCCGAATTGACTCTTACGGAGTTGAGAGTCAGAAACATTGGAACTCATTTGATGCGTCGTCCCACTATCGGTGTCTTCGATTCCGGCTTCGGGGGGCTGACCGTACTTAAAGCTTTACTTGAAGTGATCCCGGGCGCGGACTATGCGTATTTCGGCGATACGGCGCGGTTGCCCTACGGATCAAAGTCGGTCGAAACCGTGGCGCGCTACGCGGTGGAGGCGGCGCACTATCTCGAGTCCCACGGCGCCCAGATGCTGGTGATCGCCTGCAATACGGCGACGGCGCTGGCGCTCGACCGCATTACGTTGGCGGCTCATGTCCCTGTGGTCGGAGTGATTGAGCCGGGCGCGGAGGCCGCTGCCGATGCGACCAGGAATCAGAAGATTGTTGTGATTGGAACCGAGGCCACGGTGAGCAGCCACGCGTACCGCAAGGCTCTCGAAGCCCGACGGCTGAGCGCTCGGGAAAAGGCGTGTCCTCTGCTGGTGCCGCTGGTCGAAGAAGGATGGGTCGAGCACTCGGTCACGGAGCAGGTCGCGCGCATTTACCTGGGGGAGGCTTTCGCGGACGGATTTCGCGACGCCGATACGCTGGTTTTAGGCTGTACGCATTACCCGTTGCTCAAACCGCTGCTGCATCGCGTGGCGCCCGGGCACGTGAGCATCGTGGACTCTGCGGAATCCACCGCTCGCGCCGTGGCTTTCGGCCTGCAGCAGTTGGTGCCCGCGACGGGAAACGCCGAAGAGCGTCGCGGGTTTCCGCGCCTCAAGTTCTTCGCCACCGATTCGGTGGAGAAGTTTCGTCGGCTGGGCGAACGATTCTTGGGACATACGATTGAGGACGTGCAGCATGTTGACCTGAAGGAATGATTTGCGCCAGATCATGGGTCGTTAGCGACCACAGGGTGTCTTCTCTGCTTAGGGTTCTGAATAACGGGGGAATGGGCGCCATTGGCTAGGTGTGTCAACTAGAGCAGCGGGAGAGACGACTCGATATACTCGCGCTCTCTTAACGTCTCCCGGCTCGCAAATATGTTCCACCGTCGACAGCTCTATCGGGATTCCACCTGCCGCTCCCCTGCCTTGGGTTCAAAGAGCAGATTATGAATGGACTCCCGCCCAATCAACGCCCAGCGAATGGAGTATCAACGAGTCTCCGGGCGATATCTTTGAGGCGTCCGCGACGATCTGGTAAGGGTACGACGCTCCGGGATCTCGAGTTGCACACCACGATTCATGCTCGAATATGCCCTCGCAAAGGGCACACCCGGACTGGGCACTGTGCTGGGAATTGGCATTGTTCATTTCTCTTGTCCTATACGCTGCGTATTTGTTTTCGGACCAAGGACCGTGAACTTGGATGACGAACCTCGCACCTGTGCTAGAACCTGCAGTGCGATACTGCCGTAGATACTCGAAAAAAGTTTGGGGTTTGGGGGAATCCACCCACGTGTGTCAGTAAAACAGGAGGCGCTCCCGGACAGAGGCATCCGTGAGCCTGCCGAAGGGAGTATCCGTCCCACATCGCTTCACAGCTTCGCGTGGCGAAGGCGAAGCGCGTTGCTGATGACTGAGACTGAACTGAAACTCATGGCGGCGGCCGCGAAAATCGGGCTCAGGACCAGCCCGAAGAAGGGATAGAGCACGCCCGCCGCGATGGGAACTCCGATGGCATTGTAGATGAAGGCGAAGAAGAGATTCTGGCGGATGTTGCGCATGGTGGCCTGGCTCAGCTTGCGGGCGCGGAGAATTCCCAATAGATCGCCTTTGACCAGTGTGATGCCGCCGCTCTCCATGGCAACGTCGGTACCCGTACCCATGGCGATGCCGACGTTAGCTTGGGCGAGCGCGGGCGCATCGTTGATGCCGTCACCAGCCATCGCGACTACTCTTCCCTGCTCTTGCAGCCTGCGGATCACTTCCAACTTTCCTTCTGGCAAGACCTGAGCTTCGAATTCGTCGATGTTCGACTGCTTCGCGATCTCAGCGGCGGCGAGGTGATTGTCGCCGGTAATCATGACGATGCGCACCCCTTGCTTTTTGAGTTGGCGTACTACGTCTGGAGTTGAGGCTTTGATCGGATCAGCGAGAGCGAGACTTCCCGCATACTTGCCGTCGATGGCAACTGCGAGATTCGTGCCGCCAATGGCTTTCACCGGGGTATCGGGCCGATCGAAAGCGCCGACTTCCGCCATCAGCGCTTCGCTTCCGATCGCGACTCGTTTTCCATCCACAACACCGCAAACGCCTTTGCCGACTGTGTAGGTGAACTCCGTCGGATTGGAAAGATGCAGGCTTTTTTCTGCAGCGGCATTGACGATGGCCGCACCTAGAGGATGTTCGCTGGCTTTCTCGAGGCTCGCAGCCAGGCGAAGCATTTCATCGGCGCTGTCCGGTTGCGCCGTAGAGATTCCGACCAGCTTCGGTTTGCCTTCCGTCAGCGTGCCGGTCTTGTCGACCACGAGTGTGTCGACCTTCTCCAACGTCTCAAGCGCTTCTGCGTTCTTGATCAGAACTCCGGCATGGGCGCCGCGTCCCGTGCCTACCATAATCGCCATCGGAGTCGCGAGGCCCAGGGCGCAGGGACAGGCGATGATTAAGACGGCCACCGCGTTCACCAGAGCGTGCGCCAGCCTGGGCTGCGGACCGAACAGGAACCACGCGACAAAGGTCACCGCGGCCACCGCTACCACTGCTGGCACGAACCACGCCGCGACGCGATCGGCGAGGCGTTGAATGGGAGCTCGGCTGCGCTGGGCCTGTCCAACCAACTGAACGATTCGCGCCAGCAGCGTTTCGGAGCCAACGCGCTCGGCGCGCATGACGAACGAACCTGTGGTGTTGATGGTTGCGCCGATGACCGGGCTGTTCGGAGATTTTTCTACCGGAATCGATTCGCCGGTGATCATCGACTCATCGACGGCGCTGTGTCCTTCGAGGACAACGCCATCGACGGGAACTTTTTCTCCCGGACGCACGCGCAGGCGGTCGCCGGGCTTCACGTGTTCGAGCTGAATATCTTTCTCCGTGACCTCGCCACCTTCTGCAACCTCGCCACCTGCCTCGGCCACGATCAGGCGCGCCGTCTTCGGGCTCAGATCGAGCAGCGCTCGAATGGCGGCGCTGGTGCGGCTGCGGGCTCGGAGTTCCATCACCTGACCGAGCAAGACCAGCGTGGTGATGGCGGCGGCAGCCTCGAAGTACACGTCTGGATATCCGCCCATGCCGCGCAGCGACTGGGGAAAAATCCGCGGCGCGAAGGTCGCGACTACGCTGTAGCTGTAGGCCACGCCCGTGCCCAGGCCTATCAACGTGAACATGTTGGGGCTGCGGTTGAGCAGCGACGTCCAGAAACGTTGAAAGAATGGAAGGCCGCACCACAGGACCACCGGAGTCGACAGCGCGAACTCAAGCCAGGGGAGATTCAGCCGGATGCCGTTCACGCTCAGCGCGCCCATGAACCGGTGCGGCCAGAGCATGCTTCCCATCGCAATCGCTAAGAGCGGTGCGGTCAGGGCGACGCCGACCCAGAACCGGCGCGTCATGTCGCGCAATTCCGGATTCTCTTCGGCGGCCGCAGTTACCGTGCGCGGCTCAAGGGCCATGCCGCAGATGGGACACGCACCGGGCTCAGCGCGAACGATTTCCGGGTGCATCGGGCAGGTATACTCCGTGCGCGTGGTGGAGAGCGGGACCTCAGGTTCGAGAGCCATGCCGCAGGATGGGCAGGCTCCGGGCTTGCTCTCGCGGACCTCGGGACACATAGGACATACGTAGGCTGGCGATGCGGGCCCAGCTGGTTTGGGCGCGGGCTGGAGCGTTATTTTGTGCGCGCCCGCGGGGTGAGGCGAGGGCGAAGATCTCGCCGGAGCAGGCATTCCCAGCATCACCAGGTTCGATGAGAGCCCGGCGGGCTTATTCAAATATTCCTGAGGATGAGCTTTGAACTTTTCCACGCAAGAGGCGCAGCAGAAGTAGTACTTCTTCCCGGCATGCTCGTGGACATGCTTGGCGGAGGCGGGGTTCACGTTCATCCCGCAAACCGGGTCGCGCTCGAGGGCGGTAGTCGGATTCGAAGCCGTCATGTGCGATGTCGCAAATATGTGAGGAAACTGCCTTCTTTGATTGCCGATGCTCTATATTGGATTCAGCCGGCGGAATGGGCCGGGCACTTCCCAATCATCCTAGCGAAGGGTTTTAAACCCATGACTTATCTGGACGTAGTTTTCCGGTACGGCGCAGTTCCCGGCGAGAACGAAATGCGGGCGATCGACACGATGCGTGAGGTATATGGCATCCGGCGGGTCCAGTTCAACGAGAAAGAAGGCACGGTGCAGGTGGAGTTCGACGCCTCGCGCCTGAAACGGGATGCGGTGGCGAAGTTGTTGCGGAACGCGGGAGTGGATGTGCGGGAGACAGTGGTGCGGGCCTGAGTTTCGAAGCCTATGACTTTGCTGGGGGTTAGTCGTCCAAATAGCTAACCCACGGCTTTTAGACCGTGGGTTCCTCTTCTAGCCGCTTCGCGGTGTTATGACGGGGGAGGGCTGCACAACACCTAGGAGACAAAAGCAAGGGGTGCTCACAGAAAACCTCTGGCCGAAGTTATTCTCTGAAGCACCCCGTTGCGCGCCACTTCGTCTGTTGTTTGGTAAGCAAACGGCATGCCGTCCCGCAAATCGTTCAAAATAAAAGGCGATAGGATTTTCGGCTCTGTAGTAATTGCCCTGCCCCGAGAAAGATTTACTTCGGGCACGCCTGCGCACGGGATGGGCCAGGAACCGCGGTTGAAAACGTTTTTGGGAGTGCGGGCCCGCTAAGATGCCGGTGAGCCTTGAGGAGGAACCAGAAGCGCGTTTTCAGCCAAACGATTCTTCGCTATAATCAGCCGACGGTTATTGCTGCCGCGCAAGTCCGCGCCCTTAGCTCAGTTGGATAGAGCGTCTGGCTACGAACCAGAAGGTCGGGAGTTCGAATCTCTCAGGGCGCACCATTCTTGATCAATGTTCATGCTTGTTTCCTGAGCATCCCCCAACGGACACACTTGAGGTCCAATTAACTCCCTTTTGTGTCCAACAATGAGATTCATGCCACCTCGACGGGTGTATACCGTTCGCGAAGAGGGACGACTCTGTCTGCGCTACGAGGTGGTTCAGCGATGGGAATCAAATTCAACCTTGACGGTCAAGGTTTCGTTGGACGCGGCTGGGGCGTATCTCCATTGTTTGATTGCCTTCATGGTGGACTGACCAAGAATCGGACTTCCACCCAGCAGCTTTGTGCTCTTGACAACCCCGTTGGGGCTAACCTCAACCTCTACTCGCACCACTCCCCCGATGTAAAGTCGTTTCAGAGTTTCAGGGTATTCAGGCTCTACCCGAGCGATCAACTTTCTTTCCCTTGTGCTTTGCTCCTGAATCTGCGCGACGAAGGGCACTACACTGAGCAGCACGGTTATCACAAGCTGACTTAGCGTCAGGAGAAACCTGCACCCACTGCTTACCCGACAGCTCCCAATTTCGCTTGTCAACATAGTTCAGTCCTTGCGATCAGGGTCACGGCAGTTCTACGGTCAATCGGTAAACCTCTTGCGTGCTACGGTCACGCACAAACATCCAAGAGCCGTCGGTAGCTCGGCCGGTCCACAGCCCGAACGCGCCTGGGTAACGTTCGATCCCCTCAAGCACGAAAACGCGCTGGGCATGACTGTCCCCCACTTTCACTCTTCGAATCGACTCATCGTCGGTGACTAAATCGTCGAAATAAAGAGACTGGCTGTCCACGGACCAAACTGGATAGCTCACCGCACCGGCTGGCTCGGTCAGCCAATTCGACCATTTTCCGCTTTTAAAGTCGAACAGCATCACCTTTGTAAAATCAGTGGAGAGTGCGGCAATATATCGTCCGTCAGGCGACCAGCGGGGACTAAATAGCCCGTCAGACCCCGGAACAGTCACGGTTTTGTGAGTTTTCACATCCACAATTCGAATATTGAGCCCTTCGACATCGTGCAAGAAATATCCAAACATGATCCGAGTACCATCGGGCGACCAATTTGCGTCCACTTGGTTGCGACTTTCCACCAAAATTTCTTGAGAAGTTCCGCCGCCCGCGGGGATGACAGATATCTTCCATGGCTGTCCAGGTTGCATGCTGACGTAAGCGATTTGCGTTCCGTCGGGCGACCAATGAGGCAACGCAGTGCGTTCGGGTAGGAACGTGAGCTGAAGCCGCTCCACGCCGTTGGCACGGCATCGCCACAAAGTGCCTTCGGGAATTGCTACATAGGTAACCCAGTTACCATCTGACGAGAAGTCCAGGTCAGTCGCGGAAACTCCAGAAACCACTGGAACGAACTTTTTCTTGTCGGGGACGTACTTCACGGCCTCAGCGGCCGGTTGAACACCAATCGCCCAGATGTTCTTGTTGTCCCCGGCCGGGGACGCATTCCCGAATGACATCGGACCGCCAGTCAATGGCACCACGGCCGGCGGACCGGCGTCAGTAGCCCGTCCGGAGTCAGGCGACGCCCATAGAGTCGTGATGGTCGTCGGAGTATTCTGAGTCGCCTGAAAAATGTAGTATCGGCCGTCGGGTGTCCAACTCCCACAGCATGCAGTTGAGCCGTACTGCCAAGTGCCCAGCAGAGCGTGAGGGTTTGAGCCGTCTCGACCAACCTCCCAGAGTGAGGTCTTATTTTGCGCCACATCACCCACCGTAAAGCGGATCCGCTGACCATCTGGAGAGAAGCGGGGCGCAAACACAGATCCATTTGCAGTGAACAGCTCCCGCACTTGCGTTCCTGTCGCACTGGCCAGGTAGAGAACCGAACCTTTGCCGAACGCAAGGTGCTGGCCATCCACAGACCAAGTGGCATCGCGGCCGGTGAGCCTGCCGACTCGCTCCGGAGGTCCGCTATCCACCGGTAAAGTCCAGAATTCATTATCGCTAGATCCGCCTTGGATCGGTGACACCAACAGCTTGGTGTGATCGGGCGAGAGATCAAGCGCCTGGAGGTTTGAGAAAGGGCTGGAAACGAGTGATCGATCGGAGCGTCGCAGCGATACTTTGGCAATTACATGATGTGCGGCTGGCCACTCTGTCACATAAAGATTGGAATCGTCCGACAATAAGTTGGTCTTGCTGACTCCATCATGCGTGATCTGCGCGACCGAAGTCACCCTCGGCAATGCCAGTGCCGATCCGCGCGCGCGGTTCCCGGGGAAAGCGCCGGCAACGGCAACGATTCCGACGAGTGTCAAAATGGCGAGAAGCGAAGAAATCTTGAGTGCCGAGACCCTCTCATGCTCGGTGGTCATGGGCGCATGCTAGCAGGAAGACGTTCTTGCTAGACCCCGATAAACGTAGCTATGGATTACGGGGGTAACGCTTGCGGCGGGCATCCGCACGGTTGGCTACCAAAAAAGTACCCGCCTCAGAGAAGTGGCCTCCGCAACGTATGGTCGACGCCTCTCGGGATTATTCCGAGTCACGGCAATGCGGAAGTAATTGCCAAGATCATTCGCGATTTACTGTCCTCCCCGGCTTCGACCGCTACCGCAGCCCAAAGCAATCTTCCGTGAGTCAGCCTGTCTTGTGGCCAGTAACGGCCGTAATACTTGGCCATATCCGTTTCTTGTCGTACACTTCGTCAGAAACTGGTTGGTAGTCGCGCGTCGCCGGTTCGCGGATTCTGCGGTCTGGACAGATGCACTCATTTTTTATGGCTGAACAGAACCGGGACACGAACGAGAAGAACGCAGTCGAGTCCCCCACCACCACGAAAAAGCCCTATCAAGAACCTGCATTCCGGCATGAGAGGGTTTTCGAGACTATGGCCCTGTCGTGCGGCAAAGTCCAATCCACTAATTTTCAGTGCAGATTCCACCGGAATGCCTCATAGTCTGCTGCCGTCCCTGCCGTGGCAGCGAAGCATTTCGGCCGCCAGAGCAAGCTTAGGATCCTCGCCACCTTCTCCAACGGATACTTCTCATCCGTGACGACTACCCTTCCCACCAGCGCCCAAGAGGCGGTATCGATCGAGATCGGCGGAATGGCGATTGCCTTGCGCACGCACGACCCCTCCTTTCGCCGGCTGCTCGAGAATCGCTACGCGGGTTTCGTCGGGACTTCGCCGGATTCACACTTCGAGTTCGACATCGATCTGTACGAGCCATCCCAAGCCGCTCCACCCGACGATGAGTTGGAGGTGAAAATCGAAGCCGGCGAATGGTTGCTGAAGCGGGGCGATTTCCGGGCGCGCTGGAATCCGGATTCCGCCCGTGGTCAAATCCGGCAATCGCGCAGCCCCTACGCCATCGATGCCGTCTTGCGCATCGTTCACTCTCTCATCCTGGCGAGGCAAGGGGGGTTCCTGGTTCATGCCGCCAGCGCGATTCGCGGCGGGAAAGCTTTTCTGTTTTCCGGGGTTTCCGGCGCAGGCAAGACGACGATTTCCCGCCTGGCGCCCCCAGATGCGACGCTGCTCACCGACGAAATCTCCTACGTGCGGCGCGAAGGCAATCGGTATCTGGCCTGCGGGACGCCTTTTGCGGGAGAGTTGGCACGGATCGGCGAGAACCAATCCGCCCCGCTCAGCGCACTCTTTTTGCTCGAGAAAGGCTTGCAGAACAGCATCGAACCGGTGGGCGTCACGGAAGCCGTCCAGCGACTGCTGAGGAACATCTTGTTTTTCGCGGATGATCCTGAGCTGGTGGAACTCGTTTTTGAGGCGGCGTGCGAGTTTGCTAGTTTGGTTCCGGTCCGCCGCTTAGTATTCGTCCCCGACCAGCGAGTGTGGGACATAATAGGCTAGTCGCCGGAGAATCATGATGGCAGAAAGATACATTGCGCGAAGCTCGGCGATTGCCGCCCGCCTCTTGGGTGACGAAATGATGGTGATGTCGACTGCAGACTCGACTTTTTTCACCCTCAATGAAGTCGCTTCTGTGATCTGGCAGGCTGCGGACGGGCGTACGCCCCTGTCGGAAATCGTGGTGGGTAAAATCTGCCAGGAATTCGATGTCGATCAGGAACAGGCGCAGCGCGGCGCCGAACGATTCGTCGACGAACTCTCCCAACACGGCATTCTGCTGGTATCGGATAAGCCACTGATCGATTCCTCCGCGTCTCTGGAGAAGGAGAACAGTTATGGATGCAAGCGAGGCATTCAACAAACAGAAAACCATCCAGAGGAGCAGTCGTGGAGAACGCCGGAGGATGGTCATCCTCGCAGGCTACATGGAGTGGATTTTGACACCAGCGGAAACCAATGGGCACTACTGCATGCTGGAGACGTTTATTCCGCCCGGCGCAGGTGTTCCGCCGCATCAGCACGTGGATCAAGAGGCGTTCTACGTCGTGGAAGGGACACTGGAAGTCGCCTGCCTTGGCTCGGGAGGGCTGGAGTGGTTCCCCGTCACAGCTGGCGATTCGATCCACGTGCCCAGCAATGAAATCCATGGATTTCGAAACGCCAGCGCCACGAACACGCGAACTCTCGTGACCGCCACCGCAGGCCTTGGAGCGTTCTTCGAGGAGGCGGGGATACCGATTGCGCCGGGAACGTCTCCCCCAACCGGCCCGCCCTCGCCGGCCGATATCGAGCGGGTGCTCACGATCGCACGCAAGCACGGCCACCGCTTCGCTCAGAGGCAAGGGTAGTGGACGACTTAAGCGCTTTCCTTATGGTGGACTTACTGGGGTGTTTTTCCGCAGCCTGTTAAAGGATGGATTGGGATGTGGGCGAAGACTCGATCAGCAGCCTCGGGTCGGAGCGAGTTGGACCGCCGCAATCGATCAGGCCCACGCACTTCGGTCACCAAGCGGGAATCCCGCTGAGCGCGCCGGGTTACGAAAGTTAGGTCTCAGATTCCAAAAATGTGAGCGAAGATGAAAGTGGATAAGAATGGCATAATGGTGAAATTTTGAGGGGAGACACGATGCGAGGGCACGCATTCCGTTGGTTCTGTGTAATGGCTGGATCGCTCCTGCTAGGCATTCCAGTCTCGGGCCAGGCACGGCTGAAGAGTACCTCATCGAACGATGCGATCCACGAACCGACGCATCTGGGGTATCCGCAGGACTGGAGTTCGCGGCACTTGTTGATGCCCGGCATGCGAGCCGACGATGTACTCAAGGCGGGAGACCGCGAGCCGCGTCACGTCTACAACATGGTCATGCGACAAGTGGCGATGGAAAGACTCCGCCGCCCGGTGCCCCACCCTCGGCCCCGTCCCAAACCCAAAATTAAGATCGATTGGGCAGTTTCGCTGGAGAACGGCTTTGTGCCACAGAACCAATTCCCGGCGAAATACCGCTTTGACGTCGGCGCGCAGGATTGCACCGCTGACTACGTTTTGTTCGGACTGACCGTGCCTCTAACGCCCGTGCAGGCCAACCTGGTCGGGATCAACAACCTGTACACAGAAGCCACCCCAAAGTGCAACAGTGGGTCGCCATGGGTAGCCTTCGCTTACAACACCATCACGCAAACCGGGGGGCAGATCAAGACGTCGCCAGAGCTTTCGATCGACGGAACCAAGGTTGCGTTCGTGGAAAGCACCGCCGGGGCTTCCTACTTTCACGTCCTGGTGCTGCCGAATCCGATTCCCACGCCGCCAGCGCAATCCGGAACAGTGCTAAGCCCTCTGATGCCGACTTCATGCGCGACTCCGACGACGGTGGGTTGCATGACGACCCTCACCATCGAAGCTACCGCGACGAATTCGAATTCCTCCCCGTGGATCGACTATGACGCGGATACGGCGTATGTCGGCGCCGACAATGGCTTGCTATATAAGATCACGCCGGTATTCGGCGGTGGCGCTCCGGCGCTGGTCAGCGATGCGAGCAACTGGCCAGTCACGGTCTCGACTCAAGCAATTAAGATTTTGACCGCTCCGGTCGTGGATAACACTGCCGGCCTGATTTTTATCGGAGACGGCGAGGGATACCTCTACTCCGTCAAAATGACCAACCCAGCCAAGACGTTCGTTGGACAGCAGACAATCGGATGGGCGACGCACGGAGCCGGGACGGGTGTTGTAGATCCGCCGATTGCGGTCACGGATCCCGCCAATTCCGCAACCGACCAGGTGTTCGCCTTTACCGGATGCAGCTATGTGCTGGGCATCGGTGGGGCAGTCAGCCAGTTTCCGGCGAACTTCGCGACCGGCGTGCCCACCACAAGCAACACCGTTGACCTGGGATCAGCGACCGGGGCCGGGGACTGCACGGGGAAAAACGTACACTCGGGAACATTTGATAACGCGTTCTGGGTGAATGGGTCGACCTCGGGACACATGATCGCGTGCGGATTCGTGAATAACGGAGGCGTACCAGCGAATCCACAAATGTATTTCTTCCCGTTTGCCAGTCACGTTATCACCAGCACGGGTAAGTCCACCTTTCTGATAAACACCACGAAGGGGGACGAGTGTTCGCCCCTGACCGAGTTCTACAACGGCACGACGGACCGGCTGTTCTTTGGTGTCGGCTCGACTGGTGTAGGGTCCGATGGATTTCTGGAGAGCTCAACGATCACAACCTCGCTGGCCACACCAACCTGTACTGGCGCACCGACATTGAGCTGCGTCACGGCCCCGGCCTCTCTCGGAGGAACCAGCGGCATCGTGATCGACAACCAGGTGTCGAACGGGGGGACGAACATCTACTTCTCAACCCTCGCGGCGGGGTCTGTAAACGGGCAGAAGTGCAATGTAACGGGCGGAGCTGCAAATCCCTATTGTGCCGTTAAGCTGACCCAGTCGGCGTTGCAGTAATTTGGGCCTGACATGGCCGAGCAAAGAATGACTGCGCTTGCCCGGACCGTATCAGGGTTGGCGCGAATCGCGGCTCCTGGAATTACTTCTGCATAGCCCGTCACTCTGGTGGAACCGAGACCAGTTGGCAGCCGGCACCGACTTCCATGGAGTGTTATGCGCGTCGTATCATAGAGCGTAAATGGCTTTCCCCATCAAAGTCTGCAGCGTCTGCGCGGAGGAGTTCGAGCTGAAGCCGGGTAAACCCGGTTTCGCCGACCGCTGCCCGGAGTGCAGCACTCCCGAGATAAGTGCCCCCACGACGCAGCGCCGCATGGACGCCGACGAGCGCAAGAGTGTGAGTGAAGCGAACGCGGCTCGAAGGCAAGCGATGCGCGATCTGCTGTACCGCAAGGATAGCTGATCGCTCTCCCAGGTGCCTCCACTCGGCAGATAGAAGCTGGAAGCGGCAGCCACCGGAAGACTTTCAGATGGGTCTTCGAGTTGCCCGAGGCCCAAAAGAAACGATCCCTTCCAACTCGCCCATGACTCGGACACAATCCTGCGAAGCTCCGGATCGGCCCGGTCAGCGGTGTTGCCATTGATGTCGCCAGCACTCAGGCTGCAATCAGCGTGAACAGTTGTCGAGCGGGCTCCCACGCCTACAGCGTTTGCAGGAAATTGATCAAGTCTTGCATCTGCTGCTCCGACAGGTCAATCTGGAATCTCTTGTTATAGAAATTCACTACTTGCTGCAGATTGGCTGCGACTCCGTTATGGAAATACGGTGCCCGCGCCGCCAAGCCTCGCAGGATGAGGCCCTTTCCTCTGCCAATGTCGGCGCATTGACCGGAGGTCAGGGCTTTGCCCGGATCCGAGGTGTAATAGGTAGTGCCGGTGAGCGCCCCCGTCGTGCAGACTAACTCGAACACAGGCAAGGTCGGCGGCTGCAGTTGCTGAAGCCCCGCAATAATGTTTGGGTCGGTCTCGTAGATGAGCGAGCGACCTGTCCCAATATCCAGTGGCAAGGGGAGAGAGTGATTTCCCACGTTGAAGGTGTCGTGGCATGTGGTGCAAGTGCCCATAATCTGCTGCGTGCCAGTGGTTAACCCTGGGACGTTGCTGATGGTCAAGGGTTGAGTGTTGAAGATCTGCTCGCCTCGGGCAATGGAAGCTTGCTCCGGATTCCGTGAATTTTGGAAGGAAGAATAAATGGTGAATACATTTGGAGTGAACGAGTTCCCTTTGGGATCCGCGCCTAGAGAATCGTTAATTCCGGGATAGTAGGATTGCGAGGACAGGAATTTTGCTCCGCCGTTGGCTCCCTTCGATAGATTCCCGGCCGAGAAATCCAGCAATTGTGCTGAATTGAGCGCCAGTTCGAAGTCCACGATCTGGGTCAATTGCGTGGATGTAGGAGCCTGCGCACCCTGCGCGTGAGTTAGGGTTGCGTCGATCGCCTGTTGCGTCAGGTCCGTGTTCAGATTGGCGCCGAAAGTTTGCCCACTGTTCAGGGGGTAAACAAAGGATTCCCGGCCATCGAACATCACTGCGCTCAGAAATCCCAGATTGGTGGTGGGCAGAGGCCGGCGATACACCGAAACGATCTGCTGCCCATCAGAGTTCGCGGTGAGAGCACAACCGTACGGGTCCTGAACGGCGGTGCTTGTGTATTGCGGAGCGGATGCGTCGGTCGTATTCGGTGGAACGGTCAATCCGATGCGAATGAGTCCGCTGTTCCTGACCAGACTGTTGTTGATCGGGCCCGTGGGACACGTGGAACCATCCACCTGGTCAAATAGCGGATCCCTGCCCCTGGTGATCAGATATCGCAGTTGCGCATTGGCAGCGCTGAGTCCGAAGGCGTCGCTAGGCTGGTGGCAGGTTCCGCAGCTTCTGCCGTTGGTGCCGAGACTCTGAAAGAACGGGCCACTCAGGTCGACGTTGCCGGCACTGCTGTAGGTGGCTGAAAAGCCCGTGCGATTGAGGAATGGAAATAGGTTGGGAAGATAGATATCCGCAATGGCAGAGCTCGTGGCAATGGCCACGAGGCTGACAATACCGACGACGAATCGCTTTCGGCCGCCTTCGACAGAATTACGAAGGTGCTGACGCAACTTACTGACAAAAGACGCTGTGCAGAGGTTGTGAGACAAGTGTGCTCCTCGATTCCTTGGGTGTTTCGATTTACCAGATCAATAGCGATTCATTCGCGCCGCTACGGGTATTCCTGAGCGCCGGTCAACCGTTCTTCCTAATGGTGTGGTCCAGCCTTGGTTCGTTACATTCCCGTATTGGAAGACAGCATCGCGGAAGCCGCAATCCCAACAATGCCTCCAGGTTTAGCGAGAGGCCGGCATTGTGCCTCTACTTTGAATATCGAAGGGCGTTTTCGCAGTCCGCCGGAACCCGCCCCTTCTTTATCGAACGACAATGAGATCAGGGATAGCTACTCGATCAAGTAGTGCTTGAATCCGAGCAAGGTCACCAGTGAGCGGCCAAGAAGCTCCGGGCTCCATTTCGCCTCCCATTCGTCGGGGTAGTCCCATTCCGAGTCCTGGCGACCATGGAACTCGGGAGTTGTGCCGGCCCAGAATCCGCTCGTGTAGTGGGTCATGGCGTAATACATCAATGCAATTTGATACTGAAAACTCACCATCGGGGGAATACCGACTCCCCTCTTGACTCCCAGGTCGTAGTATTTCCGGTCGCGTTTCAACTTCAGATTTGCGTCCCCGAGCCCGGTTAAGCCAGTGACAAACCCACCCACGAAACAAGAATAGATACGGGCGCGGATGCCAGCGACTACACCGGCGTAATTGGCCAGACCGATGTCAATGAACATCCCCGCGAACATCTTCACAAACCCGCCAACGCCGGGAATGGAGGACACAACTTCGAGTCCGAGATCAGCATAGAAATCTGCCCTCGATTTCTGAAAAACCGGTTTATCCTCTCTTTCTGCGAGTTCTTTTTCCTGCTCGTCTAGTTCTTTGTACCTTTTGAAATATTCAATCCCTTCCATCTTCCGCTTAGCCTTCTCGATATCTTCATACGTCTGGATGTATTTGCCGGTTCTTTCGGCGTCGCGAACAAGTCTTTCTCCTTCCTCTACTCTGCCAACTTTCACCAGTGTCTCGCCATAAGCCTTGCTGGCTTCGACCCCGCCAGTGAGCGCACTGATCTCTCTGCCTTCTTCGGCCGCCTTGTCGAACCCTTTAATAATCTTGGTACCTCCTTTGGCCACCGCAACCGCATCCCCTCCAAAACTCACGGCCATATCCTGGGGTGTGATCCAATTTTCTGGCATGGAAGCTTCTTCCTTCGCGGCTTCATATATCTCCTCAATGAGGTATTTCAGGTGGTTGTTGCCGCGTGTGATCTCATCATGCCAAGTGCGTATATAGTTCTCAGCTGGGAATACGACCTGCCTCGCGTGATAGTGCGTAGCGTTCTCTGTTTCTGCCTGGTCGATCAGCCGGTCTTTCAGTGCGCGCCTGTCGGCCTCTGTTAGTTGTGCTTGACCCAGATGGAGTCCGAACTTGACATGGCGTATGTACCAGCTTCCGTTCGGTCTTCTGCCCCAAGCGAAGTCGGCATAAACCGTTCTCGGACCCAAGTTCATGGCCGTCGGTGCATGCATGATGGTATCGATGCCGTCCGCATTGGCCGTCAGGTAAGTTGCAGGATGTACCCCATCCATTGCTGCACTTTGACTGATGTAATCCAGGACCTGCTGAATCCAATCCATCAGTTTCATCTCAAGCGCGTCTCGCGTTGATGGGATTTCCATTCGGCGCGAACTGAAGCGCTTCACGTCTGGCATCGGTCGATGGGCTGGTGCAACCATGTGTACAGGCATACTTGTTTCTCCAATTTGCTGATCTCGAGGTGATTGGCGTAGTCCAACCTAGGTTCGTTCGATCCCCGGAGTCGAGGAAGACGGCGCAGCCGAAGCCCCCCTGCTTCCACCGCGCCTCCCCCGAGTTCGCGCCAGAGGCCGGAATTACTTGCCTCTACTGTGAATATCGAAATCGGAGGGAGTAAGACGACACGTGACCTAGGGAAAAGAGTGTGAAGGGCAGGTTACTGATGAGGAGTATCGAGATCGGCGAGTTGGCGAGCGGCGCGGGTATCGGGGTGATCGGGGCCGACAGCGTTTTGGAGTGGCTCTACTGCAGAAAGAGCAGCAGCGCGAGCCTCGTCGCTTTTGCCTTGGGCATCAAGGGCGCGGGCTAGGGCCAGGTATGCGCGACCGAGGTAGCTGGAAAACGTCCCAGGCTGGGCATCCGCCTGCAACCGGCTTAGAGCCCGCTCGGCATCTGCGGCCGCCTCGTCTCGATGACTAGCCCGGAGTTCGATCTCAGATCGGCGTATGAGAAAAGTTTGCAAGTAAAAGGCGCCGGCGCGGCCGGCGTTGACCGACGCTTCCGCGATACTGACCGCTTGATTAGCCAATTGCAAAGCGGACGCAGTGTCACCGCGCGCCTGCGCGTTGAGGGCCTGCTGCGACGCAAGGGATGCGAATGCAATATGCCCGGCCGGGAGGCTACGGCGCAGGCGCTGCTCGACTTCGGACAGCATCAGGGCGGACCGGTCCAGGTCGCCTTGCCCGCGATAGATGGAAGCCCGCAACAACAGCGCCTGGCCGATCGCCATGTTGTCGCCGCCTTGCACGGCCTTTGCGTATCCCCGCTCGGCATAGTCGCCTGCTTCCTTTAGCCGCTCCAGGTCCTGCAGTGCGCGGGCATAGTTGACAAGCAGCATGGGTGACACAGTCTGCTCGCTCTGGTTGTCGCGGCTGATGGCAATCGCGCGGCTAAAGGCTTTCTCTGCGTCGAGTGGTCGCCCACCGACAGTCAGCGCAACGCCCCAATTATTAAACAGCGTACTAGCCCTTTGTGTGTCGTCACGCCCCAGCACTGTCAAACGTGCCGCTGCCTGCTCGTACGCAGAGTTAGCTTCTCGCAAGCGCCCAGCGTCGCTATATGAGTTGGCCAGGAACAGTGCCGTGTTGAGTTCCAGCAATTCGGATCGGTCAGGCCATTGTTTCAAGAGACGCTCCGCAGCTTGCGCCCGCGCCACGCCCTCGCTTGCGTTCCCACGATTCTGCGCGATTTCGCTGCCGAGCAGCATACAGTTAACTCGATCGAGCGCGAACATCGCTTCATCGGGAAGCTCCCGGATCCCTTCCTGGAACAGAGCCTCACTTCTTGCAAGGTCGGCACCGCGGGAGAGTGCCTGCGCCAGCGCGCAGGACGCTCTGGCACGAGTAGATGGTTCCGGCAGCGCGAGCGAGAGGTTGTGGGCTTCTTCGAGTAACTGCCGACCCTTTTCATATTCATCTTGAACCGTATATTGGCGTCCGATCGAAATGAGCAGTTCCAGGCGATCAGCGTCGCTTCCGCCCTGTTGCCGTCGGACGATGTGTTCCGCGCGGGCCAGCAGTTCGTCGACCGTGAAGGGCTTGCCCGAAGGGGCCAAATCGGAAAGGAGGAGAGAATTGAGGTCGTTGATGGCTTCCGCGCGGGAAAGTTGGCGGAATGCGAAGTCGCGCTGCCGGCGCGCTGTGCGGGCCTGTAACAGCGTGCCGGCGACGCCCGCCAGCGTGGCCGCCAGGGCTAAGGCGGTGAGAGCCACTGCCGTCCGATTCCGCCGCACGAACTTGGCCGCGCGATACGCAATCGTGTCTGGCCGCGCGCTGATAGGCTCATGCCGCAGGTACCTTTGCAGATCATCCGCCAGCGCCGTAACTGAAGCGTAACGTTCCTGCGGATTTTTCTTCAGCGCTTTGGCCACGATCGTATCGAGGTCTCCGCGCAACAACCGGCTAAGCTTTTCGGGCGTAGTGGCACGTCTCTCTGCATTGGTCGTGGTTTCCTTGGCGTTTGCCCTGGTCGGTGTCACCATTCCCGACGGGCGCGTTGGCTCAGTATCGACAATGGCTTTGACCAAGTCTGCCGGAGAGTGGGGACCGCTGCCGGCTGGGTGCTGTCCCGTCAACAACACGTACAGGAGCACGCCCAGCGAATAGACATCAGTGGCAGTTGTCACCGGCCCGCCGGTGACTTGCTCGGGGGCCGCATATTCCGGCGTCATCGCCCGACCGCCTTCGACCGTGAGCAGTGTCGCCAATCCCTCCTGGCCTTCTCCCTCAAGCAGCTTGGCGATGCCGAAATCGAGCAGTTTGACCTGTCCGTTCTTGCTCACCAGCACGTTCGACGGCTTGATGTCCCGGTGCACAATCAAATTGGCGTGTGCATGCGCAACCGCGACCAACACGTCGAGGAAGAGGCGGAGCCGAGCCTCGACATCCAGCATGCTGGCGTCACAATACTGATCAATGTGATCGCCCTCGACATACTCCAGAACGAGATACGGCTGCCCCGCCGGAGAAACACCCGCATCCACCAGTTGCGCGATATGCTCATGGGCAAGCCGGCCTAGAATGCTGCCCTCGCGTTTGAACCGCTGTTCGCCCCCACGGCCAGCCAGCGCGACGCTCAGGAACTTCACCGCCACTCGCCGCTCGAAGCGCCCGTCGCTGCGCTCGGCCAGCCATACGCTTCCCATCCCACCCTGACCAATCTGAGAGATCAGCTTGTACGGGCCTATGGTCTGGCCCGCCAGTCCTGGAGCCGTCGTTGGCGCAACTGGGCCCTTCTCCAGAAAACCCTCCTGTGCCAGGATGCGCTGTTCGTCGAGAAGTTCTCTCACCTGCGCAGCCAGAGCGGGATTCCGCTCGGCGAGCTCGGACAGCCACGCAGTACGCTCATCGTCTGTCATGGTGAGCGCCTGGTCCAGATATGGGCTTAACGCCTGCCACTGATCCGGGCTAAATGTCGACATGGACTCCTCAAAGCGACAAATCTGGACGAATTTTCCGGTGAAGATAAATGCGCGCTTTCTCCCAGTTTCGCTGCACCGTACGTTCCGATATGTCCCGCATGGCGGCAATTTCCGCGAATGAGAACCCACAGAAGAACTTCAAGTCAACAACCTCGGCGAGGGCAGGCTCCACTTTGACCAACTCGTCCAATGCGTCACTGATTTGGACAAGCTCGCGGTGGTCCACCGCATTCTCCATCGCTGCGGTGTCGAGCGAAGTAATCTCGAATAGGCCGCCGCGCTTCTGGGCGTGCCGCTCTCGGGCATGGTCGATGACCAGTCCCCGCATCACTCGCGCCGCATACCCCATGAATCGCGCCCGGTCGGGAAACGAGGGGCCATCGCGCCCGGCCATGTCGAGATACGCTTCGTGCAGGAGGGTGGTGGCGCTAAGGCTGACGGGTAAGCCGGGTCGTGCCAGTTCACGCTTGGCCAGCCGATGCAGTTCGGAATAAAGGGCAGCAAACAATGCTTCCGCGGCGGGACGGTCTCCTCGTTCGGCGGCGTCAATAAGCGACGAGATTGCCGACCCCACATCCGCCTCCCGGACAATTGGTCACGGCGCCACCTTGACCGTCAAACCGCGACAGCTTCTCGCAGATCGGGAGGATAGTCAAGCTGTTCGTCAGACTGATAGGAAAGGCGGTGAGATGATTCGGATGAGTGATCGGCCACCCTTCCCTTACTGCATCCCGCTCAAGGAATAGGCTCGATGCCGATGCGATCATTGACGGCCGATCGGACCGGCTGCTTACAGCCAGAGAGAAACGAAGTTCCTTTTCCGTTCACGTCTCGTGATCCCGGTCACATTTAATGGTTGTCCTATATCACAGTGCAGTGGGCAGGTATAGTGACAGACCGCGAAGCCTGCGGTACTTCGAGCCAGTTGGGTCACCCCTCGGCACCATCGCGGAAAGCTACGAACAAATGAGTCCGCGTAAGCGACGTGTCGCTCCCCCGGTCGAGAACGGCGCCCCGTCAGACCCGCAGCTCCACGCAACAACTGGCCGATTGGCATCACCAATGCTGGTCCCATAAACTGCAGCACACTCCGCCTAACGGGTGTCTCTCCTCGCTCTTCATTTACGGTCGCTCGAGTTCCAACAGGACTTCAACCCGCCGAACAACGATGGGGCTAAACACACCGCCGCCCTTGGTCCCTGACACAAGGCGGATACGTGCCATCTCAGGTTCCGACTGGACTCGCTTGAACGCAATTTTCTGCTAATCTCGGTTCAGCCCTGTTGTTTCTGTCGTTTGTTCTGTCAACTTTGTTCAGTCGAATCGCGACCGGAGGGTCTCGCCGGCTATCGAGCACGCGCCATGTCAAATGCAAGTCAACACCAGGATGTGTCTGTACTATCGGCCGCCAAGAACGGGTTGGTTTATCTCACACCAAACGACTGGGCGCTGATCGTGGATAAAGCCGTTCGCATGCAGTTCCAGGCTGGCCAGAGCCTGGTTCAAAAGGGCAGACGAACGCACGGAGTGTATCTGGTTCTGAAAGGCACGGCTGCGGTGCAGATTCCGTCGCATGAGACATCCTTGGGAATCAGTGCGGGCGAGGTATGCGGCGAGATTTCATTTCTCGACGAACTGCCAGCCACGGCGGATGTGGTCGCGACAGAAGCCGTGGAGGCGTACTACTTGGATCGGCCGACGCTGCAGTCGCTGTTTGAGCTTTTTCCGCATCTGGGTTCCCGCTTCTATCATTCGCTGGCCGGTATTCTCTCGCGGCGACTGCGCGAACTCATTGGTCCAGCATCGCCTCGCAAGCCGCCAGTTCTCCCAAAGAAAGAGTAGCCGGAGAACCGGTCTCTGGCCGAGAGTGTGCTAGCCTACAATCCAGTTTGGTGTGGGATTGCGCAAGCTGGCGGATTCCCTGCGCGGAATTTTTTTGATCGATCCTGTCAATCTACGACTGGCCCTGCTGTCGGCTGCAATGCTGGGGTTCCGGCACGGATTGGACTACGACCACATCGCGGCCATCACCGACATCAGCAGCGTGCAGTCCAAAGCGAGCGACGCGATGCGCTACGGCCTGCTCTATGTCGCGGGCCATGCGACGACGGTGGCCATACTGGGCTCGGCCGCGGTAGTCTTCCGCCTCTCCCTGCCTGCGGCCAGCGACCGTTGGGCGGAACGTCTGGTAGGAATCACTTTGCTGGTATTGGGACTTTATGTGCTCGGCACCTTTTTCCGTCCTTCCACTCATAGTCATGCCCGCCCGCGAACTCGCATCACGTTATTGATCAACGGGGCGTTGTGGATCTACTGGCGGATGAGCCGGATTTTTGGCGGGACGAGGGTGGAAGCTCCGCAGGTCTTCAAGGACGGATACGGCACTACCTCGACATTTCTGGTGGGTGTGATTCACGGGCTGGGGGCCGAGACTCCGACGCAGATTCTGCTATTTCTGATGGCGGCAAATCTGGGTGGAACGGGCGCGGGATTATTGGGGCTGTTGATGTTCATCCTGGGTCTGCTATTGATGAACACCCTGATGTGCGCCTCCGCTGCGGGACTGTTTTCGGCGACGCTGGCAAAACCGAATGCCCTGCGCGCATTGACGCTGGCGACTTCTGCCTACAGCATTGTGGTGGGAACAATCTTTTTGCTGGGGTCGGCAGCCAAACTGCCTTCGCTGACAGGATAAGCAACTGATTTTCACCCCCCGATAGAAGCCCGCCGGGAAGGCGGGCCTTTTTTTGCCTGGGCCGGAGTGCTTTTTCCGTCGAAATCCCGTTACCCCGGTAATCTGATGGCAGGGATTACCGTTGACCCATGCGGCACGCCGTCCTTAGATTGCCAACAGGGGGTTGTATGAAAGATATCCATGAGGTCCTGCGGCAGAAGCAGGCGAAATACGCCCAACTTGGCAAGCAGATCGAGATGCTCCAGCAAGCAGCCGAAAAGCTGCGTGAAGTAGCGCCATTGCTGGCGGAGAATGATGACGAAGATAATGTCGTTCTCGCGGAAGTGGACGAGACTTCAAACCAGGCAGACGCGATGGCGGCCAAGGCAGGCGCTGGTTCGGGCAGCCCGGCGTCGTCCAAGGCAGCGCGGCCCACGGCTCCTCGCTGGCCCTAGTCCCACAGGCTTGGGCAACCCGAACGGTTTATGACTCTTCAGGCATTACTGGTTTCGACCGACGATCAGGCGGCTGAGGTTCTGGGCAGAGTTCTGCCCCCCTTCGGCATTGCGATGGACCGCTGCAGCAATCCGGAAACCACCAAGACCCGAATCCAGCAGCAAAAGTTTGCCGCGCTCATTGTCGATTTTGACGACCCCGAGGGGGCCGAAGACGTACTGCGGCAGGCGAAGAATCTGGGCACGGAACCGTTAAGCATTGCTTTGGTCGCGGATGCGGCTAAGGTACGCGACATCCTTACGGGCGGGGCACACTTCGTGCTCTACAAACCCCTTTCCGAGGAAGCGGCGAAGGCCGGGTTGCGCCCAGCCGCGGCTCTGTTGAGCCGGGAACGGCGCCGGGCATTCCGGGTTCCGGTACAGGCGCCGGTAGAGATTACGCTGCCCGACAGTCGCAAGGTGGATGGAATTCTTCTGGATCTTTCCGAAACCGGCATGGAGGTGCTCACCGCGGAACCGCTCGACCGCGGAGTACTGCTGGCTTTCTACTTTAAGTTGCCGGATCGAGCCCTGGAAATTGAGGCACGCGGTGAGGTAGCCTGGGCCAATCCCAATGGGCAGACCGGAGTTCGCTTCCTGGATCTGGCGGAGGACAAGTCAGCGGAACTGAAGACCTGGCTGCAAGCCGCTGCCAGCACCGTCGGAGCTGGGCCCAACGAGACTGTGCCTCACTGCAAGCTCACCGACCTGAGCCTGGGCGGCTGCTACGTTGAAACCGACGCACCTTTTCCGGAACGCGCTCTGGTTGACCTCTGCCTGAAAACCGAAGAGCTTGAGGTTCATACCGAAGGCATGGTTCGAGTCGCTCATCCCGGCCACGGCATGGGAGTGGAGTTCCCTTCCCGCACGGCGGAGCAGCGCGCCCAAGTGGGCAATCTGATCAACCTCCTGCGCCAAGGTTCCGCGACCACGCCGCAGCTGAGTATTTCTCCGCGGGCTCTGGTCGCCGATCTTACCCAATTTGAACCGGCGGACAATCAGGCGGAAGAGTCCACTGAGGATTTGGAAGATCCGTTGCTCGAACTTCTGCGGCGCGGCGCCTCGTTGCAACAGGACAAGTTTCTGTCCGAGCTTCGGCAACAGCGTAATCCTGAAGACGTAGCCTCGGTCTAGATTTCCACTCCGCGATTTCCAAACGACTCTTCGCTGTCGCTTCCACCCTAATTCAAACTACGGTAGTCGAACTCCATGGCATGATGATTTCAGCGATGTTAAATCTGGGTTAAAGAAATCTGGGTTAAATGTAGACTGGTGAGCAGCTTGTAGTTTCGCGTGCGTTGAATTTTCGCGGCGAGGAAAACTAGTCTGGGAAAGACCAGCACGGCTGAGCATCCATTCACGGAACCGCCTGGAGGGTCTGGGCGCGGGTCGTCGCTGTTATGGGCGCCGCTGCTCGCGATCGGGGCCGCGGCCTTCGCTGTGGAAATCCCCTTCTTCTTCCTTGGGACTCCGTCGGGGCACGACGTCGAGTTCCACCTCTATTCGTGGCTCGAGGTTCTTTCGCAGTGGAAGCACGGCATTTTTTATCCACGCTGGGCCGCTCTGGCGCATTTCGCCTACGGCGAGCCGAGATTTGTGTTTTATCCGCCTGCCTCGTGGATATTCGGCGCAGCGCTGAGCGCGATTTTTCCCTGGACCGTCGCGGCTAGCATTTACATATGGATCGTGCTGGTCGCGGCGGGAATATCAATGTTCGTTTTGGCGCGCCGCTGGCTCGACCGCCGCGACGCGATCTTCGCCGCAGTGCTTTATGCTGTCAATCCCTACCACCTGGTGATTGTTTACTGGCGCAGCGCATTTGCCGAACTGCTGGCGAGTTGTCTGGTCCCGCTGTTACTGCTGTGCGTGCTGAAAGCTGTGGACGAGGGCCGGAGGGCGCTCGTGCCCCTGGCGCTGGTGCTGGCGGCGGCTTGGCTGACGAATGCTCCAGCGGCAGTGATGGTCCACTACTCGATGGCGCTGCTGCTTTTGTTCTTCGCCTGGAGGCAGCGCTCGCTCCGCGTGCTTTTCATAGGAGCGGCCGCGGTCTTGCTGGGCGCATTGTTGTCGGCGTTCTATCTGCTGCCAGCGATTTACGAACAGCGCTGGATCGATATCGCCCAGGCCGTGTCGGCCGGATCGCGGCCGGCGGATAACTTTCTGTTCATCCATACGACGGATGCCGATCATGACGCTTTCAACCGCATCATCACCGGGGTCGCGGTTTTGGAAATGGCGGTGATTTTCGCCGCCGCTGGGATGAGCCGGCGGTGGCGTGAAACTCAGCGCGAACTTTGGACTGCTCTGGTGGGATGGGCGGTGGCTTGCAGCCTGCTCATGTTTCCGCTGTCGGCGCTGCTGTGGAAGATCTTGCCGAAGATGCAGTTCATGCAGTTTCCATGGCGATGGCTGCTGTGCCTTAGCATGATCTTCACTCTTTTCGTGGCGGTGGGAATGCGGGGCTGGTGGTGGCGTGCCGCGGTCTGCGGGATCTCGATTCTGGTGATTGTGATGTCGTGGCATCGCATCCAGCCGCCATGGTGGGATAATGCCGCCGACCTCCGCGAGATGAGGGACAACCTGGAGGACCGCGTCGGCTACGAGGGGACCGACGAGTACACGCCGTCGGGGGCCGACCCTGGAGCCATCGACAAAGAAGCGCGCAACGTAACCGGCGCCGGTCCGGCGCATGCGGCGATTCGCGTCTCTCGCTGGGAGGCTGAGTCAAAGATGTTTACGGCGGAAATGTCTGCGCCGGACGAGCTGGCGCTGCGCTTGTTTCGCTATCCGGCTTGGCAGGTGGAAGTCAACGGGAGCGTGGTGCAGACGGCAAGCACAGATACGGGTCAGATGCTGGTTCCAGTTGAAGCTGGGATGAATCGCGTGCAGATTAACTTCGTTCGCACTTGGGATCGGGCGGCGGGAGGATGGATTTCGCTTGTAGCCGCCGGCGGACTGGCTCTTTGGACCCTGCTGGCACGGAGACGCACACCTCGAACTCCAACGTAAGCTCCGTATTCTTCATCGCAGCTCTGTGGCCTCTGTGGTAAAAAGTTTTTGCCCGAACATCATGCGACGAATTCTCATTGCCACTTCGAATCCCGGGAAGCTGCGGGACTTTGCGGGAGCGGCCGCGCTGCACGGAATCGAAATTGGCGGCATTCCGAACTTCTCTTCCCTGCCGGCCGTGGTCGAAGACGGTCTCACCTTTGAAGACAACGCGCGCAAGAAAGCGGAGGAATATAGCCGGTACGTGCCGGGAGAGATCGTCGTCGCCGACGACTCCGGGCTTGAGCTGGATGCGTTGAAGGGGGCGCCGGGCGTGCATTCGGCGCGGTATGCTGCTGATCAGCCGCATTTGGCCAACGAGAATACGGATGACGAGGCCAACAACGCGCGCGTGCTGCGGGAACTGCGGAAGGTTCCGCCGCACAAGCGCACCGGGCGATTCATGTGCGTGTTAGCCGCCGCGCGCGACGGGCAGACTCTTGCTACCTTTCGCGGCACGGCGGAAGGCGTGATTCTCGACTCCCCGCGCGGCACGAACGGCTTCGGCTACGATCCGCTGTTTTATTTTCCTCAGATTGAAAAGACGTTTGCCGAACTCACCGCCGAAGAAAAGGCGCGCTACAGCCACCGAGGCGCGGCGTTCCGGCAGTTTCTGGAGTGGTGCGATAAGGACACCTTGAGCAAAGTGAAAAGCTAAGTCAAAGGCGGCGGACAGGAGTGTTCACCCCACACGCGCTTCCTTGACTTCACTTCTCTCGGCACACGATAATGTCAGGTTCTTTTCTCATCGCCGAACTCATAAGGAGCGTTTCGTGGCGTCAGCCAGTTCTCCTGCTCCCGTGGTAGCGCATGGCGTAGCTCCGTTGCGCGCTGGTCAGGGATATTCCTTCGTTTTGCGCCGGCTGCATTCCCTTTCGGGGATCGTTCCGGTGGGCGCATTCCTGTTCGAGCACATTCTGATTTCGAACTCGACCGCCATCACCGGGCCGGACGCTTATGCGCGCCAGGTCAGCTTTCTGGCGAATCTACCGCTGGTGTTTTTTCTGGAACTGTTCGGCATCTGGTTGCCGATTTTGTTTCACGCGCTCTACGGCTTCTACATCTGGTATCGCGGAGACGGAAACACGGTCGCCTATCCGTGGAGCGGTAACTGGATGTATACCGCGCAGCGCTGGACGGGCGGCATCGCCTTCTTCTACATCGTGTGGCACACGTACACGATGCGGTTTACCGGAAACGACCTGCACGACAATCCGGCCGGATCGTTCGCCAAGGTGCAGGCGGAAGTTCACAATCCGTGGCTACTTGCTTTCTACGTGGTCGGACTGATCTGTGCGTCGTGGCATTTCGCTTACGGGATCTGGTTGTTCGCGGCGAAGTGGGGCATCGTTTCCGGCGACAAGGCGCAACAGCGGCTACTGCGAGTGTGCCTGGCATTTTTCATGCTGCTGAGCGTGGTGGGTCTGGTGAGCTTGTACACATTCCGGGCGCGGTTCCAGGAGCCTCCAGGTCCGGCTACAAACATTGTGGACACGAGGGCCTCGACAGCCACCAACGGAAGGCCGGTGCAATAAGATGGCGACTCCCAAAATTATTGTCGTAGGCGGCGGGCTCGCCGGGCTGGCCGCAGTGATCAAGATCGCGGAGATGGGCGCCAACGTCGACCTGTTCTCCATTGTTCCGGTGAAGCGGTCGCACTCGGTGTGCGCGCAGGGCGGGATCAACGCCGCGAAAAACCTGAAGGGCGAGGGCGACTCGACCTGGATTCATTTTGACGACACGGTGTACGGCGGCGACTTTCTGGGCAACCAGCCTCCGATTAAAGACATGTGCGACGCCGCGCCCGGGATCATCGACCTGCTCGATCGCATGGGCGTTCCCTTCAATCGCACGCCGGAAGGGCTGCTCGACTTCCGCAGGTTCGGCGGCACTCTATACAACCGCACGGCGTTCGCCGGCGCCACGACGGGACAGCAACTGCTCTACGCGCTCGACGAGCAAGTCCGCCGCTACGAATCCGAAGGCAAGGTGAAGAAGTACGAGCACTGGGAGTTTCTCTCAGCCGTGCTCGATAACAACAACGTCTGCCGCGGCATCTGCGCCATGGACCTGCGGTCGATGGAAGTGCGAACGTTCCCTGCCGACGCCATCATCATTGCGACCGGCGGCATTGGCGCGATCTTCGGCAAGTCGACCAACTCCGTGGTTTGTACGGGGTCGGCGCAGTCTGCTCTCTACCAGCAAGGGTGCTACTACGCCAACGGCGAATTCATTCAGGTTCATCCGACGTCGATTCCAGGCGAAGACAAGCTGCGGTTGATGTCGGAGTCGGCGCGCGGTGAAGGCGGGCGCGTATGGGTGCCGAAAACGCCGGGCGACAAGCGCGATCCCAAATCCATTCCCGAGAACGAGCGCTGGTACTTCCTCGAAGAGTGGTATCCAAAGTACGGCAACCTCGTGCCGCGCGACGTGGCTACCCGGGCCATTTTCAAAGTGGTGTACGAGTACAACCTCGGCATTGACGGCAAGCCGATGGTGTACCTCGACCTGACACACATCGACCGCAAGATTCTCGATCGCAAGCTGGAAGGTATTCTCGAAATCTACGAGAAGTTTGTGGGCGACGATCCGCGCGACACTCCCATGAAGATCTTCCCCGGCATGCATTACACGATGGGCGGGCTCTGGGTAGATTTCAAGCAGGCGACCAACCTTCCGGGAGTCTTCGCGGCGGGCGAATGCGAATATCAGTACCACGGCGCGAACCGGCTGGGGGCGAACTCGCTGGTGTCGTGCATTTACGGGGGCGGCATCGCCGGGCCGAACGCGGTGAAATACGCGCGGGGGCTGCAGGCTGCATCCGACGGCAACGGATGCTTTGCGGCCGAACAGAAGCGCCAGGAAGACATCAACGCCAACCTGATGAAGGCCGACGGCACCGAGAATCCGGTAAAGTTGTGGCGCGAAATGGGCGAGCTGATGACCAAGGATTGCACCGTCATCCGCTACAACAAGACTCTGCAGTACACCGACGGCAAGCTTGTGGAGATGATTGAGCGCTATCGCAAGATCAATCTTAGCGACCGCACGCAGTGGGCGAACACCACCGTGGTCTTTGCGCGACAGCTATACAACATGCTGCAGTTGGCACGGGTCATCGCGCAGGGCGCGTGCATGCGGGATGAATCGCGCGGGGCGCATTACAAGCCGGATTTCCCCGAGCGCGACGACAAGAACTGGCTGAAGACGACGAAAGCTTATTTCGCGCCCGATGCGGATGAGCCGAAGTTTGAGTTCGAGGCGGTGGATACGTCGCTGATTCCGCCGCGGCCGAGGAAGTACTGAAAGTCTCTAGTGTCGTCTTGAGCGAAGCGAAGGACCTATGTAGTTTGCTGGCGTCGGCAGAGTGCACAGACTCTTCGCATCGGTCAAGGTTACAAAGAGTTTGAGCTAGGTGCTAAAGGCTAAGAGCTAATGGCTGAATCCAAATCCGTCATCATCAAGATCAAGCGGCAGAACACTCCCACCTCCAAGCCCTATTGGGAGGAGTTCTCGGTTCCCTACCGGCCGAACATGAACGTCATTTCGGCGCTGATGGACGTTGCCGCCGACCCGGTCACGCGCGACGGCAAGGAAACCACGCCCATCACCTACGACTCGAACTGCCTTGAAGAAGTCTGCGGGTCGTGCGCCATGCTGATCAATGGGCGGGCGCGGATGGCATGCTCGGCTCTGATTGATAATCTCGAACAGCCGATCCGGCTGGAGCCGTTTTCCAAGTTTCCTGTGGTCCGCGATCTGGCCACCGACCGCAGCGTGATTTTCGAGAATCTCAAAGCGGTGAAGGCATGGGTCCCCATCGACGGCACCTACGACCTGGGTCCCGGGCCGCGCATGTCGGCCGAAGACCAGGAAGTCGCCTATCCCATCTCGCGCTGCATTTCCTGCTGCTGCTGTATGGAGGCCTGTCCGCAGTTTAATGCGGACACGGGCTTCGTGGGCGCTGCCACCATCGCGCAGGTGCGGCTGTTCAATACGCATCCCACGGGCAAAGCGTTGGAGCGGGAGCGACTCGCAGCGCTGATGGGCGACGGCGGCATACAGGAATGCGGCTATGCCCAGAATTGCGTTGAGGTTTGTCCCAAGGACATTCCCCTGACCAAATCGATCTCTGAGGTGGGCGGCCAAGTCATGAAGCAGGCCCTAGGTGACCTTTTGCGGCGCTGATTTTTGTCATTAGCCACAACCAGGACTCGTCCAAGCGTCATCCTAATCCCGCCAAGTCGCGGCTACCAGCGTACATAGCCTGGCCCCTGTGAACGCTTGGAAATGGCCCATCGTTTGCCGATAAGAGTGTTGCGCATCTCCCGTCGCGGGTGACAGTAACCGGCGGTAACCACGCGGGCAGTAACCACGTGGGACGGGCTGTTTGGGTACACACGTAATGGCGCTGCGGCAGTATCGGGTTGGACCGCTTGACAGCATGGCTTAGAATAACCGCTACTCGCATGAAAGAGCTTCGCGAGGGCGTTGGAACCACTTCGTGAGACGCACGGCTCAAATCCAAATCGTGGCTGCCCTCTTCCTGGCCCTGATATGCGGGGGCCTGTCTGGGACGGCGTTTGCGGTGCATCCCGCAATCAGGCAGCATCATCCCCGCAGGCACTTCCGGTGGTTGCGCTGGAATCCGATGTTTCGGCCGTCTCACGAATCGCTGCTAATCCAAAACGCTGAGATTGACCGCCTTGAGCTGCCCCGTATTGAGGATGAAACCGAACTCGAGGCTCTCAAGGCTGACGGTTCCCTGCTGGAGATTCGCGCCGGTGAAATGCTGCGCTTCGATCCTCGGCTCGATCCTTCGCGGCGTTATTGCCGTCCGTGGACGCGGGATTTTGTCGAAGATATGAGCCAGGCTTTTTACAATCGCTTCCATCAGCAGATTCAGGTGAACTCCGCGGTGCGCACGGTCAAGGTTCAAAAGAAACTCCGCCGCCACAACCGCAATGCTGCGCCGGCCGACGGCGATACCGCCTCTTCGCATCTCGCCGGAGTCACGGTCGACCTGCAGCGTCGCGGCATGAGCAAAGACCAGATTCGCTGGATGGAGCACTACCTTTTTTACATGAAGGCGCTCGGCCTGGTGGAACCGGAAGAAGAGCGCCACCAGTTGGTCTTCCATATCATGGTGAGCGGCCACTATTCGGAGTGGCGCCAGACACAGGACATCGTTCCCCTGGACCGTCCTGACAGGGACAAGCCAGAGACGCAGGTTGCCATGGGCAGCGGCACCAAGTAAAAAACTGCAGGTTGCAAAGTTTCAGGGTTTCAAAGTTTCTTAGGGCGCAGGTAATGCCTTCCGCCGCAAATCCGTTACGATTCTCTTCTTATGATCGTTTTGATGGCTGGGCTTCCCGGCACCGGCAAGAGCACGCTCGCTCGCGAACTGGCGGCCCTGACGTCTGGCCGCGTGTTGAGCAAGGACGAAATTCGCCACGTCCTCTTCCAGCCTGCTGAGATCGAATACTCCGCGGGGCAGGACGACTTCTGCCTGCATCTCATGCTCGAAACGGCGGGATATCTTTTGTCGCGAAATGGGGCGCGCCCGATCTTTCTGGACGGGCGTCCGTTCTCGCGCCGTTATCAAATTGAAAACGTGATCGCCGCGGCCACTTCCCTGCACCAGTCTTGGCGGATTCTAGAATGCGTCTGCTCGGACGAGACTGCAAGACGCAGACTTGCGGCCGACTCGGAAGGCGGCGCCCATGCCGCAAGCAATCGCGACTACCACCTCTACCTCGAAGTGAAGTCGCGCTTCGAAGCCATTACCCACGCCAAGACCGTGATTGACACCGAACAACCGTTGCAGCCTTGTGTGCAGCAAGCAGTCGCGGCGATACGCTGACCGGTTTGGTTGGCCTGCTGTTTCCCTATACAATCGTGGCTCCACGCATCTTTCATCTTTCCGTGGGCCACACCTATGACAAGCAGGCTCATTTTCATCTTCGCGCTGACTACTTCTCTTGCTGCGGCTCAAGCCCCGGAAAAGCCGGCGACTGAGCCCGACATGATTATCAGCGCCCGTGCGCGACAGATTCACGATTCCGCCCTCATCATTGACACGCACGCGGATACGCCGCAGCGGTTTCTTGACGAAGGCTTCGATATCGGCTCGACGGATCCCAACGACCACGGCCACCTTAGCCTCGACAAGGCGCGGCGGGGAAACCTGGGTGCGGAATTCTTTTCCATCTGGGTGGACCCGGAGACCAACCAGGGACGATTCGCGCGCCACACGTTTGATTTGATCGACTCTGTCTACGAGCAGGCTGCACGCCATCCCCATCGCATGATGATGGCCTTCTCGGTCGCCGACATTGAACGGGCGCACCGTGAACACAAGCTTGCCGCGCTCATGGGAATCGAGGGCGGGCACTCGATCGAGAATGACATTCACCTGCTACGCGATTATTACCGGCTCGGCGTGCGCTACATGACGCTTTCCTGGTCGAACACCAACGAGTGGGCCGACTCCTCTGGCGATATCGACGATGCCAAGGTGCAGCACCACAACGGCCTCACCGACTTTGGCAAGCAGGTGGTGCTGGAGATGAATCGGCTGGGCATGATGGTCGACATCTCGCACGTGGCCGACAAGACGTTCTGGGATGCGATTGCGACGACCAAGGCTCCAGTGATCGCGTCGCATTCGTCGGCGCGCGCACTGGTCGATGCTCCGCGCAACATGACCGACGACATGCTTCGGGCTGTAGCCAAGAACGGCGGAGTGGTGCAAGTCAACTTCTACAGTGGCTTTGACGACGAGAACTTCCGCAAGGCCATGGAGGCCCAGGCGAAGGACCAAGCGGCCGCCATTCAGAAATACATGGACGAACTGAAGGCTGAAGGCAAGCCTGTGAACTACGTGGACGTCGACCGCATTGAGCGCGAGTGGATGGCGAAGATTCCGCGTCCACCGCTGAAGTCCCTCATCGATCAGATCGATCACATCGCGAAGATTGCGGGCATTGATCACGTTGGCCTGGGCTCCGATTTTGACGGTGTGAGTGGGGCTACGCCGCAGGGCATCGACTCGGCTGCTGATCTGCCGAAGATCACGCAGGCGCTGGTCGAGCGCGGGTACAGCGCGAGCGACGTCCACAAAATTCTTGGTGGTAATCTGCTGCGTGTCTTTAACCACGTTGAACGCGTGAGCCGTGAAATGCAGGCCGCGACCGTCCCAAAATAAACTGACTCCGACGATTCTGCCTCGCTCCATCGCAGGAAATGATGGCCGCGGCTGTCGTACAATGCAACGTTGCGCAAATTCCAATAGCAACATCTCCAGTTTGCGAGGAGCATCCATGCGTAAGGCATTCGCGATCTTAATGTTGATGATGGTAGGCGCCTCGACTGCTTTGGCGCAGTCCGGCTCGACCACGAAAAGCGCGCCCGCTGCCAAGCCGAGCGGCACCGCCA
Source organism: uncultured Acidobacteriaceae bacterium (assembly GCA_963791515.1). Lineage (GTDB taxonomy): Bacteria > Acidobacteriota > Terriglobia > Terriglobales > Acidobacteriaceae > Sulfotelmatobacter. Next base: position 190,922 of record CAWBSS010000010.1, read on the forward strand.
AACCGGCTGTTCATACGGCGACCAAGCCGACCGCTGTCATCAATACCACCGCGGGCAAGATGACTTGCACGCTGTTTCCCGATAAGGCGCCGATTGGCGTGGAGAACTTTATTGGTCTGGCGAGCGGGACAAAAGACTGGAAGAATCCAGTCAGCGGCGCCAACAAGCACGGGGTAGCTCTCTACGACGGAACCATCTTCCATCGCGTAATTCCCGGCTTCATGATCCAGGGCGGCGACCCCGCGGGCAACGGCACGGGCGATCCGGGCTACAAGTTCAAGAACGAAGTGTCCTCCGATCTGCTGTTTGATCAACCGGGGCGACTGGCCTATGCCAACTCCGGGCCCAACACCAACGGCTCGCAGTTTTTCATCACCGAGGTGGCGACGCCGCATCTCAACGGCGGCTACACCATCTTCGGCCAGTGCGATGAACCGACCGTGGTGTTGGTGAGGCAGATCGCACGCATGGCCACTGATCCCGCGACTGACAAGCCGTTTCGGCCGGTGAAGATTATCCACATCAGCATTGTGCGTGGTACGGGGAGTTCTCCTAAACCAGGAGCCGGAACCACGACGAAGAAGCACGCGGCGACCGCGCCAAAGACGCCGACGAATTCAAACTGACAAGAAACTCATGTGGGGACAGCCGCCACGGCGAAGCCCGGCGCTTCCGCTAATAGCAACCGACTAACGACCGATTTCGAAAGGAACCTCATGACCCGCCAACCCGGACTCTACGCCACGTTTGAAACCAGCGAAGGAACTATTGTTTGCCGCTTGTTCGAAAAGGAAGCACCCAAGACCGTCGCCAACTTCGTCGAACTTGCCGAAGGCAAGCGCGAATGGACGCACCCTTCGACGCGCAAGAAATCCAAAGACCGCCTCTATGACGGAACCATTTTTCACCGTGTGATTCCCGACTTCATGATTCAGGGCGGCGATCCGCAGGGCACGGGAATTGGTGGGCCGGGCTATCAGTTCGAAGACGAGACCAAGGGCTCGCCGCACAAATTCGACAAGCCGGGCAAACTCGCCATGGCCAATGCCGGGCCCAACACCAACGGCTCGCAGTTCTTCATCACGCTGGCGCCGACGGCTTGGCTCACCGGCAAGCACACGATTTTCGGCGAGGTGGTCGAAGGGCAGGATGTGGCGCAGAAGATTGTGGCTCTCCCGCGCAATCGGCAGGACCGGCCGAATAAGGATGTGGTGGTGAAGAAGGTGACGATCGAGAAGGTGTAGAGTTCAACGATTCGACAGCACGGCAATGTCCTTTAATCTGGCTAGCTGTTCGTCTGCGGTCACCAGAGTCAGACCGAAGACTTTTGCCGTCGCAGCGATGAAACCGTCCGCCGGGTCGTTGTGAGGCAAGTTTAGCGAAGATATCGCGAGCGCCACTTCAAAGGTCAGCGGCGCTTCGCGAATGTTCAGCCGACTCAGGTTGTCATTGATCCAGCTGACAGCGTCCGGCATCAGTTTCAAACGCCCCTTGTCATGGAGAAGGCGTAACTCCCAAACGCTTACCGCCGACAGCCAAATCTCATTCTCTGGGTTGACCAACTGTCGCGCCACCCGTGCCGAGAGGCGGCCCGGGTCCAAAACGCTCCAGACCCAGATGTGCGTGTCGAGGAGCAGCTTCAATCGCGACCAGCTTCCCAGTCCTCAAGACTGCCGCTCGGACCGACGATGTCGCCCAGAATCTCTCCAGTACCCACCATGCAACCTAACCAGCGTTTCGTACGCTTCTCCGGCGATGGCGGAATCACTTCAGCGACCGGCTTGCCGAAGCGAGTCACTCGAATTGGCTTCCGGGTCTTGCGAACTTCTTCCAGGATGCCCAGGCACTTGGCTTTGAACTCGGAGATGGCGATTTCTTTCACCGCTTCATCATACTATGGTCAATGACCATGGTCAAACCTTTGGGATCGACAAAGGTTGACGTTTCCCGAGCGAGTTCGACGACAGCCAGTGAAATCGTTCATCGCTACGTGTGCGAGTAGCCATATCTATATTTTTTTTGCGACCGACCGCTAAAATCTGCGTATTCATAGAGTTGCGCGTCCAAGGTATGTCGGGCGATCCGCAAAATATTGAACCGCAAGGACTTAGACGTAAAATATTGCCGAACAAGGACTTAGCTCCAGATTTTGAGCCGAGTGGGCGGCTGCAACCGGCGTTGATGGGAGAGCCTTCGGGCACACTCCTAATTTGCTCTTTCCTTTATTCTCAGTAAAGGTTGTTCGTCACAGAAACGAAGAAATCGTCTGTGGAAAACGGGATGACGTGAGCGCGGGAGCACCTGACTGATTCGTCTTAGCCTCGGAAATAGGGACTTCTTTCAGATGCTGTTTGTGCCCTGATCGATGACCGCAGTCAAGTCAAAGGCGGCGGACAGGAGTGTCCGCCCCACATGGATCGCGGTGCGTTAGCAATTACACCCCGATTACACCCACCAGTTCCTTCACCGCGGCGGCGCTCTTGTCGAGGCCGGCCTTCTCTTCCGCCGTCAGCTTGATCTCGATAATCTGCTCGATTCCCTTTGCGCCCAGTTTTACTGGGACGCCGACGTAGAGGCCGTTGATGCCGTACTCGCCCTGCAAATACGCGGCGCAGGGCAGAATTTTCTTTTTGTCCTTGAGGATTGCTTCGACCATTTCTGTCGCTGCAGCCGACGGCGCGTAATACGCCGAGCCGGTCTTGAGATACTTGACGATTTCGGCGCCGCCATCGCGGGTGCGCTGCACCAGGGCTTCGAGCTTCGTCTTTTCGATCAACTCGGTAATTGGGATGCCCGCGACGGTCGAGTAGCGCGGCAATGGGACCATGGTGTCGCCGTGGCCGCCGAGGACGAAGGCGGTTACGTTCTCCACGCTGACTTTTAATTCGTCGGCGATGAAAGCGCGGAAGCGCGCCGAATCCAGAACTCCAGCCATGCCAATGACGCGCTCGCGAGGAAAGCCGCTCAGCTTGTAGGCGGCTTGCGCCATGGCATCCAGAGGATTGGAAACGATAATCAGGATGCAATTCGGCGAGTTCTTTACCGCCTCCCCGACTACTGCTTTCATGATGCCGTAATTGGTGTTGAGCAAATCGTCGCGGCTCATGCCGGGCTTGCGCGGAATGCCGGCCGTGATGACGACGATGTCTGAGTTCGCGGTGTCTTTGTAGTCGTTCGTGCCGCTGACATAGGAGTCGCGCTTCTCGATGGGCATGGCCTCGAGGAGATCAAGCCCTTTGCCTTGCGGGACGCCTTCGATGATGTCAATGAGCACGACATCGGCTAGTTCTTTGGAGGCGATCCAGTGAGCCGCCGTCGCGCCTACGTTGCCGGAACCTACGATGGTTACTTTCTTGCGCATCTGAATCCTTTCTATGAAAGCACCCGCTGCGATTTTCGCCCCTTCGGGACTTGATCTCTTCACGCTTACCACCCACGGCTTGCGCCGTGGGCTGCATTCCTTCGCCGCTTCGCGGCTCTTCCCACGTCAACCGGCACTGGCTGTGCCCAGGTCAAACGGCACTAGACGAGCACGCCCGCGCCCATATTTTCGATTATGGCTCCGGCGAACTCGCTGGTCTTGACTTTGGTGGCGCCCGGCATCAGGCGCTCGAAGTCGTAGGTGACTTTCTTTTGCTCGATCGTGCGTTCCATGCTTTGTTCGATCAGGTCGGCGGCTTCCTTCCAGCCCAGGTGGCGGAACATCATGACGCCTGACAGAATCACCGAACCGGGATTGATGACGTCTTTATCCGCATATTTCGGCGCGGTGCCGTGCGTGGCTTCGAAGATGGCATAGCCGTCGCCGATGTTGGCGCCCGGGGCGATCCCGAGTCCGCCCACCTGCGCGGCGCAAGCATCGGAGATGTAGTCGCCGTTCAGGTTGGGTGTGGCCAGGACTGAATATTCGTCGGCGCGCGTGACCACCTGTTGGAAGATCGAGTCGGCGATGCGGTCGTTGATCATGACTTTCTTCTTCCACGCTCCCTTGCCGTGTGTGCCGTAGATGCGGTCGAGGACCTCCTTTACTTCTTTTTCGACCGCCTGGCGGAACGCCGGAGGAGCGAACTCCATGCCAGGCTCAATCATTTCCGCATTCTGCGCCACGGTCAGATTGGGATTCTTGTCTTGGTTGTCGACAATCCAGCTCTCGCGTTCGGTCACGACCTTGTCGCGGAACTCCTCGGTGGCAACGTCGTATCCCCACTGGCGGAATGCGCCTTCGGTAAACTTCTGGATGTTGCCCTTGTGCACCAGCGTGACCGACTTGCGTCCGGACTGCAAAGCGTGCTGGATTGCCATGCGCACCAGGCGCTTGGTTCCCGTCACGGACATCGGCTTGATGCCGATGCCGGAATCGAGACGGATTTGCTTCTTGCCGCCTTTCAACATGTCTTTGTTGAGGAACTCGATCAGCTTGGCGCACTCCGGAGTGCCCTGCTCCCACTCGATGCCGGCGTAGACATCTTCGGTATTTTCGCGGAAGATCACGACGTTCATGCGCTCGGGATGCTTCACCGGCGAGGGAACGCCCCTGTAATACTTCACGGGACGCACGCAGCAATAGAGGTCGAGCATCTGGCGCAGCGCGACGTTGAGCGAACGGATGCCGCCGCCCACCGGCGTGGTCAGCGGACCCTTGATGGCAACGCGAAACTCGCGGACGGCGTCGACCGAGTCATCGGGCAGCCAAGTGTCGAACTTGGCCTTGGCCTTCTCTCCGGCAAATACCTCGTACCAGGCGACGCGGCGTTTGCCTTTGTAGGCTTTCTCCACTGCCGCATTGAACACGCGCAGAGAGGCTTTCCAAATGTCGCGGCCGGTGCCGTCGCCCTCAATGAAAGGAATGATTGGGTTATCGGGAACGTCATACCTGCCACCTGCATAACCGATTCTCTTCCCGTCCGCCGGTATAGTGACGCCATTATAAGAAACCGCCATCCACAGCCTCCGCTACTACAGTTTCCCACCACGATTTATAAAACTTCCAATTATAAAGAATGCTTCGGATTCGAGGCAGATTATTGTTGTTTTGGGTAGCGGCGCCGTTTGAAGGGCTAGGGCTGTCCTTGCTTTGCATCCTTGTCGGAGTTCTTTGCGAACTTTGCGGTAAGAAAGACTTTTGCCGCGAAGAACGCAAAGGAATCGCAAAGTTCGCAAAGCACATCCTGCGGACGCAATCTGCACCACGAAGTTGGCAGGCCTGATGAAAACGGTCGCGAGTACCGTCTGGCTATGCCATAATTCGTCGTGAGTTCAACTGCCGGGGGGATACTTCATGACTTGCTCTTTCCGCTACCTCCGAGTGATATACACCGGCCTGATTTTCATCGCCGTCCTGTCGAGCGCTGCCTTTGCCGATCGTGATCGCGACCGCACCCAGGTCGGAAACAACATCAGCATCGGCCCCGATGAAGAAGTCGGCGAGGCAACCTGCTTTGGCTGCAGCATCCGAGTGCGTGGACATGTTTCCGGCGACGTGACCGCGTTCGGCGGCAGCATCGTGGTTGAGGATCAGGGGCAGGTTGGCGGTGACGCCACGGTTTTTGGCGGCGATGTCCGGATCGCCAAGGAAGTGAAGGTTGGCGGCGACGTCACAGTATTCGGCGGCCGGATTCGCCGCGACCCCGCAGCCACGGTTGGGGGCGATGTCACCACGATGGGGGGACCCGGTTGGATCTTTTTGATTTTCCTGACCCCTCTGATCTTCGTCGGGCTGTTTGTGGCGTTCATCGTCTGGCTGATCCGGCGGTTGCTGCGGCCGTCGGTGCCAGTGGCGGCATAAGGCGCGCGGCTTGGTGGTTCACATTCCGCTTACCACCGCCGCGTGCCGAAGGTCTTGCGCACGCCCACGGTCATGAACCGGCCCCAGGGCCCGTTGTTACCCAGATCGGCGACGCCCAAGTTTTTGTCACGCGCACCCAGACGATCGAACAGGAAGTGCTGCGTCACCCGAAATTCGAATCCCTTGTCGATATAGATCCCGACTCCCCAGGAGTGTTCAATGCCGATCGCATCGGGAGACCAGGTGTAGAGCGTCTTCGGTATCGTCTTGCCGAACAGGAATGTGGGCGCTCCGTAAACCATGAACCTGCGTAGGGGACCCCGGCCAAAGGGGCGAACCTCCAGAATTCCCGAAAGCATGTAGCGCGCGAACAAACTGCAGGGTGCGTTGGCCCCACCGTACTGCCCCGCATTGCCTGCGCAGAGGTTGGGATCAATCTCGTTATGCGGAGGCGCCAGGTCAAACTGCGCCCAGCCCCAGAACATGTCCCGCGGAAAAAACATGCGGTCCCCGGAATCCGTCTCGTGCCAACTGCCCTGCGAAGTCTTGCTTTGCGAACCATTACCCTGCGAATCCAAGGACGAGGCAATCTGCGCTGCCGCCACCGAGATGAGTACAGGAACTGCGAACAGCCATGACCACCTTTTCATTTGGCCTCCGAAGTAAGTTCAGTTCGTTCTGCGAGATGCCGGATTCCAGATATGCCTGCATTCTTGGGTTGGAGATGTCAGGATTCGACGAAAGTCCGGTTGAGTAGAGCGCAACATTGTAACCTGCACAGGCCGCTTGGCCGGTACACGCGCAGTTTCCGGAGACGCCGAGAGTTTGCTTTTTGACCAGAAACCTCCTAACGCTCGCGACCTTACCTTCCACCTCGCCTGGGCTTAGACCCCGCCTGAGCCTAAACCTTCAAAGCGCCCCTTCGGCGGCTTCCAGAATTCATATCCCATACCCGATTTATTCCATTCATAGTACGTTCACACTCGCGAATAGCCGTAACCCACGCCAAAACAGGGGTCTACGGTTTGGTGTGCAGATTGCACAAAGGTGAGATAACAGCGTAACCCAGGAACCCTATGCCCCAAGAGATTTCCGTCTCGTACCAGGCGATCAAGAGCAAAGTCTACCGTTTGATCGATTCTCTCGTGGTCGGTGAAAAGAGCGAAGCTGAAGTGCAGGAGTCGATTCATCGCTGGTGGGCCCTGATTCATCCAGCGGACCGGCCTATCGCCCAGAAATACTTGTTGATGGTGCTGGGGCGCTCCGCCTCCGCTTTGGACTCGATGGGAGACGCGTTTCTTTCCGTGAGCAGTTGTGAAATAGCCCGGCCGCAAATGGCCGATTCCCCGCTTCCGGGCAAACGCATGCGCATGCTGGAGCGCATGGTCAAGGAAACCTCCGTTAGAACCGCGGTATAATCCGGTTCCAAGTGGCGGCGAGACATAGAATTTACATTTCCCTTATTGCGTAGAGCATCCCTTCGCCTGTATCTTCAGACTCGTCCCTGCAGAAATTCACAACATAAGAGGTCAGGAATGAGACTGTCCGCCGGTAAACTGGGAACCTATCTTGCGTTCGGAGTACTACTAATGATGGCCACATCGTTGATTGCAGGCTCGGGTGTGTACGGCTTCACGCTCAACTCCATCGACGGTAAGCCAGCGCCGCTGGCCGACTACAAGGGCAAGGTCGTCCTTCTGGTAAACGTGGCCAGCCAGTGCGGATACACTCCGCAATACAGCGCGCTCGAAGCCATCTACGAAAAATACAAGGATCAGGGCTTTGTCATTCTCGGCTTTCCGGCCAACAACTTCGGAGCGCAGGAACCGGGAACGAACGAGGAGATCAAGACGTTCTGCACGCGCAAGTACAGCGTGAAATTCCCGATGTATTCGAAGATTTCGGTGAAGGGGGCTGACCAGGCGCCGTTGTACGGCTACCTGACCAAAGAAACGGGCGCGGGCATTGCCGGAGACATTAAATGGAACTTCACCAAGTTCTTGGTCGATCGTGACGGCAAGGTGGTGCAGCGGTTCGAGCCTGCGGTTACGCCCGATTCAAAGGAAGTAACCGCGGCGATCGAGAAGCAACTGAAGCCATAACGTCAGCGGTTAGTGATTCATCCTGCCCTGCACGGGGAAACCGCGCTCCGACTTGCGAATCCGCACCGAACAGCAGAATCAGATGCGTGAATTTAGAAAACAGAAAGGACTTCCCGCGCCGTATTCGTGGAGCAAAGACTAGACGTGCGAGGCCATTCCCCTCGAACGGTTACCTTGCAGATGGCGCTGCGGGGTAGCCTGATTTCGACAAACTGCGTGGCTTGATGAAAATGTACAATGTCTGGATTATGCGGACGGTCCTAGACATCTTCGCGCAAATCTTCCGCAACCTGTGGGCGCACAAACTGCGCTCGTTCCTGACCATGTTCGGTATTGCATGGGGCGTGGGATCGTTACTGCTGCTGGTGGGAGTGGGCGAAGGCTTCCGCTCGGGCAACAAGCGTGAGTTGGCCGAGTTCGGCAGGAATATCATGTTTCTCTTTCCGGGACGGGCGCCCGCGGTAAAGGGCAGTATGAACTCCGCCCGTCCGTATTTGCTCACCTACCAGGATTATGTCGATATCCGTACGCAAGCCCCACACGTGGGCAATGCCAGCCCTATGCTTTCTCGCACCGACCTGCATCAGGTCAGCGAATTCGCCACTGCAGGGGTCGAAATCCTGGGCGTGGAGCCTCAACTGAATGAGATCAGTTATCTTCCCCTCAAGGAGGGGCGCTGGCTGAACGAAATGGACGAAGCGCAGAGACGCAATGTAATCGTCCTTGGTAACGAACTACTGAAAACCCTGTTCCCTGGCCGGCCGGCAGTTGGCGCATTCGTTCTGCTCAACGGCATTCGGTTCGAAGTTATTGGCAGCATGCCGCACCTTGGCCGCGGCGACAACACTTGGCTGAATATGCGTGGCTACATCCCCTTCCCGGTGATGGCCACGGACTTTCCGCTGAAGGGAGAGAACCACCAGAACTCCATTTCCTTTATTGAATATCAGCCGCGCGTGACCGCTGAGCACGTGCTAGCCCAGGAGGATGTGCACAAGATCGTTGCCCGCAATCACGGATTCGATGCGAGCGATGAAAACGCCTTTGACGGCTGGGATTCTATCCAGGAATCAAAAATGGTGGGAACGATTTTCGACGTCATGAACATGTTCCTGGGTGCGGTGGGAATGGTCACGCTGGCGCTGGGCGCAATCGGCGTCATCAATATCATGCTGGTCGCAGTCAGCGAACGCACCCATGAGATCGGATTACGGAAGGCCCTGGGAGCCACCAACCGCAGCATTCTGTTTCATTTTTTTCTGGAAGGATTGCTTCTCACGCTGAGTAGCGGGCTGATCGGCATGGGTCTGGCGACGGCCCTGATGGCGTTGATGGGAGGAGTGCAGGGACCGGGCGGATTTGATCCGCCCAAATTGGTGCCTATGTCGGCGGTGCTGGCAATTGGCAGCCTGACGCTGGCCGGAGTGGTCGCCGGTCTTTATCCCGCGCGCAAAGCAGCCATGCTGCAGCCGGTGGAAGCCCTCCGTCAGGAGTGAGCGAGTGACAACAAACATGAGCGGATTTTGGCAGGACTTCCGTTACGCGGCGCGAGTGCTCGGCAAAAATCCCGGCGTCACTGCCATCATGGTGTTTACGCTCGCGCTGGCGATCGGCGCGACCACGGCGATCTTCAGCGTGGTCTACGGAGTTTTGCTTCGCCCGCTGCCATATTCCGCCGCCGACCGCATCATGGCGGTCTCTGAAGTGAACTTCCATGGCAGGCCTAACCGCCTCGCGGATCCGAACTTTGACGACTTCCGCGATCAAAGCCATAGCTTTCAGTCCATCGCGAAATACTCGGCCTACCCTGAATCGGTCTCCGGAGCCCTGCAGCCGACGCGTACTACCGTGGCAGTGGTAACCCCCGAGTTTCTCACCGTATTCGGCGTTGAGCCGATCATCGGCCGCGATTTCACGGCCAGTGATGACAAGAAGGGAGCGGCGCCGGTCGCGCTCGTGAGCTACGGTTACTGGAGGCAATACCTCGAATCGGCGCGGGATCTTTCCCAATCGCACCTGAAAATCAACAACGCGATCCACTCCGTGATTGGTGTGCTTCCTTCGGGATTTCGATTTCCGGATGATGCGGACGTGTGGGTGGCTGCCGACATCGATGGCGAGAACCCAAGCCGCACCTCGCACAATTATTCCTGCGTCGGGCGGTTGAAAGATGGCGTAAGCGTCGATCAGGCGCGCGGAGACATCAGCGCTATTGCGCGCAGAATCTACCAGACCAATGAGAAGAACGATTATTTACTCAGGGATGCAGACGTTGTTCCCCTCCAGGATTCCATCACAGGTACGGTGCGATCGCCGCTGCTGATTCTGCTGGGCGCGGTGGGATTCCTGTTGCTCGTGGCCTGCGCAAACGTTGCGAACCTGCTCCTGGCGCAAGCTTCGGTGCGCGAGCGTGAGCTTTCAATTCGCGGCGCGCTCGGCGCGGCGCGCGGCCGCCTGGTACGCCAATTCCTGACCGAGGCGTTTTTGCTCTCGCTGATCGGCGGAGTTCTTGGAGTGCTGGCCGCGCTGTTGGGCGTCGCCGGATTGATCGCTCTGGCCCCGGCAAGTCTGCCGCGGCTCGGCAGCGTTTCCGTTAACCTGCCGGTGCTGCTCTTTGCGTTCTTGCTCTGCACGGCAGTGGCTGCTGGGCTCGGTGCGTTTACAGCTGCCCGAGCGACGCGAGTCGATTTGAGGAAGGGGCTTGTCGAAGGCGGGCGAGGGCAGGCCGGGTCGCAAGGCAGCCAGCGCGTCGGACGAGCGCTTGTCGCGGCGCAGATCGCCATCACCTTGGTGCTCGTCATCGGCGCGGGTTTGCTGGGACGCAGCCTGCTGAAAGTCCTCGAGGTGAATCCCGGATTCCGCGTGGACAAGATCGTAGCCATGGACGTCTCGCTGCCCGGGGTGGACGATCCCAAAGTGAAGTCGGCGCAGGGAGCTTTCTTCTCCGACTTGATTGACCGGCTCAAACAAATCCCCGGCGTGCGCAGCGTGGGCGCTGCCAGTGCACTGCCCATGACCGGCGGACTGCCCGACGGAATGTTTCTGCTGATGACGGAGAATGAAGTTCCCCAAACGATGGACGGCTTCGCCGCGTTGTTTAATAGCGAGGTCCTCCAAAAGGAGCGGATTGGCAATGCGGATTTTTGTGTCGCGACCGACGGATATTTCCGGGTGCTGGGAATCCCTCTGATCCGCGGGCGAATGTTCGACGAGCGTGACGCCGCGAACGCGCCACACGTGGCCGTGATCAGCGAGTCGCTCGCGCACGACCGCTGGCCACGCCAGGACCCAATCGGACACACCATTGAATTCGGAAATATGGATGGCGATCCGCGTCTGCTAACAATTGTGGGAATCGTGGGCGACACCCACGAGTACGGTCTCGACGAGCCGCCACGGCCGACCGTCTATGTGAATCTGTTCCAGCGGCCGCGCGCTGAGATGACGGTGACGATGCTGGGCGCTGCCGACACGCGCTCGGTAAGCTCGGCCGCGCAGGGGATTTTGCACGACCTCAATCCGGAAATTCCGGCGGAGTTCCGGACACTTCAGCAGGTGTATTCCGCGTCGCTTGGTTCGCGAAAATTCAACCTGATCCTGATCGGCTTCTTCGGAATCACCGCGCTGATGCTGGCCGCCACCGGAGTCTTTGGCGTGATGGCGTATTCGGTGAGCCGGCGCACGCGCGAGTTCGGCGTGCGCGCCGCGCTGGGCGCCACGCCGGGGGACGTGCTGCGCATGGTTCTGGCGCAAGGCATGCGCACCATCTTGATCGGCGTGGCGATTGGATTCGTGGGATCGTTCGCGCTCACGCAGACGGTGTCGTCGCTGCTCTTCGGCGTGACGGCAACAGATCCGGTCACATTCGGGGCAGTGACGCTTTTGTTGGTCGCAGTGGCGCTGCTGGCTTGTTACATTCCGGCCAGGCGCACCACGAAAGTGGATCCGGTGGTTGCCTTGCGCTACGAGTAGCGGGCAATTGCGTTCCTGGCGCAGCCCTATTCGCAGGCGGAGCCAAAAGGACCGGCATGGATACTCTCTGGCAAGACATTCGTTTACGCAATTCGCACGCTCGGGACCAATCCCGGCCAGGAATGATGCGCCATGTTCCGTGATCTGCTCCAGGAGGCCTACGGCGCCATGCGGCACAATCGCCGCCGCACCGCACTCACCATGCTGGGCATGGCTTGGGGCATTGCCACGGTAGTCATGCTGCTCGCTTATGGCGATGGTTTTGGCCGGGCCTGTGCCAACATCTTTGCCAATTTCGGCACCAAGCTCGTCATCGTAGTGCCGGGCCGTACTTCCATGCAGGCCGGTGGTCAGAAGGCGGGAGTTCTCGTCCGCTTTACCCAGGATGATGTAGAGACGCTTACCACCAACCTTCCCCAAATCACCCATATCACGCCCGAAGTCAGCAAGCAGGCCAGCATCCAGTACGACACCAGGATTTTCACCTGGGCTGTCACCGGCAATGATCCCAATGTGATTGACGTTCGCGCCCTCAAGCTTGGGCAGGGCCGCTTCTACAACCCAGAAGACGAGATCCAGCGCGCCCGCGTGGCCGTGATCGGTTCCGAGGCAAAAGAAAAGCTGTTTTCCGGACGCAATGCGCTGGGGGAGCACATCCGAGTGGACGGCCTGAGCTTCGAAATCATCGGCGTCCTGACCGCCAAAATGCAGGAGGGAAATGACGATATAAACCGCGTGATATACGTCCCGTTCAGCACCATGAGCGAGCTGAAGAATACACATTACCTGGACACCATCTGGTTCACCTACCAGACGCCTGAGTACGAGAGCCTGGAACAATCGGTCCGCACCATCCTGGCGACGCAGCACAAGTTCAACCAGACGGACCGGCAGGCTGTGGAAGTGTTCAACCTGATGACTCAGGTCCATCAGTTCGAAATCATTACGCTCGGGTTGAAGGTCCTGATGGGTTTCATCGGCACGCTTACACTCGGTATCGGCGGCGTCGGCCTGATGAATATCATGCTGGTTTCGGTCACGCAGCGCACGCGTGAGATTGGCGTGCAGAAAGCCCTGGGCGCCCAACGGCGTTACATCCTGCTGCAGTTCCTCGCCGAAGCTCTGACCATTACCTTCATCGGCGGGGTGCTGGGAGTGTTACTGGCCTACGCGGTCGCGCTTTCCGTGGGAAGGCTCACCTTGTACAGTGCCTTTGCCAAGAACGGCGAAGCGGGCGACATTCGCCTGATCATCGCTCCCGGAACGCTGATCGCGTCCACGCTCATTCTCGGCGCCGTGGGACTGGTCAGCGGTATGGTCCCGGCCTTCCGCGCTTCGCGCCTCGATCCGATCGAAGCCTTGCGACACGAATAGCGGCTGCGTAAGAACAACCGCATGTCGGTTGCAGTTTGACGCTGTCGGAGTATCCATTCCTGGCCGCACCCCCCAAGGCATCGTCCTAGGCATCGCCCGTGGGCAATGCCCAACCGCACCCCCTAAGCTCCATACACGGTAGTCCGCCAGCGTTTTCGAACCCGCCCAAAAGTAGCGCTCAGGCGGCACACAGCCGTGTTCCCAAAGTGATCTGATGTCACCGCTAGGCGTGATCAGCATCACCAACTCGGTCGGCAGATCGTACTACGATTTGTGTTGCTGCAGACTTCAGATAGTGAGACAGCAAGACTCTGAACGCTCCAGAGCGATTCAGTCTGCAGTCCACTGTTGCCAGGTGATACCTGAGTCTCCATTCCTCGGAGGTCTTATGAATTCATGCAAATTGTTTCTCGTGGTCTTCGTCACCGTCGTCGCCTCTGGGTTGATGCTTCGTGGCCAAAATCAACCGACCTCGCCCCTGATGCCTATCGGCAAGCCAGTGCAGATCAAAGTTCCGCTGGGGCTTCCGCCCGTGGTGATTCCAGCCGACAATCCACCCACTGCGGAAACCATCGCCCTGGGGCGCCGACTCTTTTACGATCCGATTCTCTCGCTGGATCGCAGCGTTTCTTGCGCCTCTTGCCACAGCCCGCAATTCGGTTTTGCCGATTCCAGGCCTTTATCCGAAGGGGTGGGCAAGAAAACGGGAACGCGCCACTCTCCACCGGTGGTGAATGCCGCATATTTCAAGGTTCAGTTCTGGGATGGGCGAGCTCCCACCCTGGAAACCCAAGCGGAAGGTCCAGTGCAGAACCCGGTGGAAATGGCCAACACTCTGACCACGGTCGAGCAAAGGCTGAATGCCGATCCAAGCTATCGCGAACCGTTCGCCGCTGCCTGGGGTGCGAAACCCATCACCTATGAGATGGTGGAGAAGAGCATTGCTTCGTTCGAGCGTACGGTGATCAGCGGCAACTCGCCTTTCGATCGTTGGAAATATGGACATGATAAGAAGGCCGTGGACGATGCGGTGAAGCGCGGATTCGTGGTATTCACCTCGAAGAAAAAAGCGGATTGCGCCTCCTGCCATACGGTGGGAGAGAAATACGCTCTATTTACCGATAACCAATTTCACAATGTCGGAGTCGGCGTGAATGCGGGAGAATTCACTGATGTCGGTCTATACGCTGTGACCCACAACGAAACTGACAAGGCGAAGTTCAAGACGCCGTCGCTGCGAAATATTGCACAGAGGACGCCGTACATGAGCGATGGCAGCCTCACAGACTTGAAGCAGGTTATCGACTTTTACATCGGAGCCGGCAACTCCAATCCCAACCTGGACCCGAAGATTCATGTCCTGGACTTTTTGAGCGGGCAGGAACGCAGCGATCTGCAGGCGTTCTTGAACTCTCTGACGGGAGAATTGCCGCCAGATGTCGGTCCGCCGGAGACGCTAAAGTCGCAGATTAGCAAGAGGTAATACCGAAGCCTAGATATCATAGTAGAGCGCGAACTCATACGGATGCGGGCGCAGGCGGATGGCGTCCACTTCTTTCGAGCGTTTGTAGTCGACGTAGGTTCGCAGCAGTTCCTCGGTGAATACGTCGCCTTTCAGCAGGAACGCGTGATCGCGCTGCAGGGCGTCGAGCGCCTCTTCCAGCGAGCCGGGCATGGAGGGAATATTCGACAATGCCTCGGGATCCAGTTCGTAAATATCCTTGTCCAGCGGCTGGCCGGGATCCATCTTGTTCTCGATGCCGTCGAGACCGGCCATCAACATGGCGGCAAAGGCCATGTAGGGATTGCAACTCGGGTCCGGAGGGCGGAACTCGACTCGCTTGGCCTTGGGAGCGACGGAATACATGGGAATCCGGCAGGCCGCGGAGCGATTGCGCCGCGAGTAGGCCAGATTCACCGGGGCCTCAAACCCGGGCACGAGCCGCTTGTAGGAATTGGTCGTCGGCGCGATGATCGCCGAAAGCGCGGGGCCGTGCTTGATCAAACCGCCGACGTACCAGAGCGCAAGCTGCGACATCCCGGCATAACCGTCGCCGGCAAACAGCGGTTCGCCGGCTTTCCACAGCGACTGGTGCGTGTGCATCCCGTTTCCGTTATCGCCAAAGATGGGTTTAGGCATGAACGTGACCGTTTTGCCGTGGTGGTTGGCCACGTTCTTGACGATGTATTTGTAAAGCAGCATCTTGTCGGCGGAACGCACCAGCGAGTCGAATTTAAGATCAATTTCCGTCTGGCCGCCGGTAGCTACTTCATGATGGTGGGATTCCACCTCCATGCCGCAGATTTGCATGGTCAGCACCATCTCCGAGCGCAGGTCCTGATAATGATCGGTGGGCGGCACGGGAAAGTAGCCTTCCCGGTAGCGTGGACGGTATCCCAAATTGTTCTCTTCCCTGCCCGAGTTCCAGCGGCCCTCTTCGGCGTCAATGTAGTAAAAGCCGTACTGTTCGCGCTGATCGAAGCGCACATTGTCGAAGATAAAGAATTCGGCCTCCGCGCCAAAGTATGCGGTGTCGGCAATGCCGGTGGAGATCAGGTAGATCTCGGCTTTTCTCGCGATGTAGCGGGGATCGCGGTCGTACTGCTGCTTGGTCACCGGATCGACTACATCGCACACCAGCACCACAGTGGGCGCTTCGGTGAAGGGATCGAGCAAATGAAAATTGGCGTCAGGCTTGAGCAGCATGTCGCTCTCGTGAATGCCTGCCCAGCCACGAATCGATGAGCCGTCGATGCCGAATCCCTCTTCAAAAGAGGATTCCGTCAACTTTGCGATGGGATAAGAAACGTGGTGCCACAGCCCTGGAATATCGGTGAAACGCAGATCGAGAATCTTCGCGTCGTGCTTCTTCGCAAAGTCAACAACCGTCTTGGCATCAGCCATGAGAACTCCTTGCCATGAAGCAAATCCTTTCGGAAATCGGGCGAACCGTTGCGGGGAGTCCTGCAGGCGGGCAGGCTGCTACAATCGGTCGCGTTGTGCAGGACGGAAAAGTCTAAAGCGAGTCGAGGGCGCTGGCAATTCGATTGTTCTTATAGCGGGGATAACCCGACTTTATACTGGAGCTGTCAGCTATCAGCTTTCAGCCAATCTCGATCGTTCCCGGGAGCGCAACGCTGAATCGCTTTGGCTGACTGCTGAGAGCTGACAGCCGAGAGCTTCTATGGACTTCGACCAACTCGAAACCTTCCTCGAAGTGGCCCGGCACGCATCGTTCTCGCGCGCGGCGGAGAAGCGTTTCCGGACTCAGCCTGCCATTTCGTCGCAAATTCGCGGGCTTGAGGAAGAAGTCGGCGCCAAGCTGTTCGACCGCTCGGGCGGCAAGGTATCGCTGACCGCCGCCGGCAAGGCCTTTCAGAAGTATGTCGAGGAAACTCTCGATGCCCGCAAGGCAATGCTGGTAGCTATTGCCGAGATGGAGCGGGTGCCCCGTGGCGAAATCATTGTGGGCGCGAACGAGGGCACATGCCTGCACATCCTGCCTTATGTTTTTGCCGACTTTAAGAAACAGTATCCCGATGTCTCGGTGAACATCAAGCGGGCCGACTACGGCAAGATTCTGGAATCCATCATCGACAACTCGGTCGACTTCGGCGTCATCTCCCTGCCCGTGACGGACCCCCGCCTGACCGTGGTTCTCATCCATCGGGACGAGCTGATCGTGATCGCGCCGCCACAGCATCCTCTGGGAAAGATGAAGTCGGCCACCGTTGCCGACGTGGCCAAGTTTCCGCTGGTCGTCCCCAAGGCCGGACATACCCGGGATGCCATCGAGCAACTCTTTCACGAGCGCCGCCTGAAGCCGAACTTCACCATGGAGCTAGATTCCAGCGAATTGCTGAAGCGCTTCGTGGCCGCCGACGTGGGCATCGGCTTCATCGCCCGTTCGAACGTGGAGGAAGACGTTCGCGCCAAGGTTCTCGCCGCCGTCCCCATTGCCGACGCCCAGGTCCGCCGCGATCTGGCGCTCGTCTTCCGCAAAGACAAAGCTCTCAGCCGCGCCGCCCTCGCCTTCATTGACATTGCAGTGACGCACAAATCCACGGAAGAATTGGTGCACAGCCCAAGTCGATGACGAAGGCGCTTTCCAGACTTCTGCTCCTGTTACTTTTTGCCGGGCTCTGCCTGCCGGGGATGGGGCAAGGATCGTCCGCGCAGAAACCCCTCGCGCAAATGCCGGCCTCAGCCCGCCAGTTGATCGCCATCAAAGTCACCGGAAGCAAGCGGTTCCCCGAAGAGGCGGTCGCCGCGGCGACGGGCCTGCAGATGGGTACCGCAGTCAACGACGATGACTTCAAGAAAGCCGCCCGCCGTCTGGGCGACATGGGAGTTTTTACCGACATCGCGTACAGCTTCTCTTATTCCTCCGCGGGAACCAAGCTCGAACTGCACGTGACTGACGCTGCGAAGTTTATTCCAGCCCGCTTTGAGGATTTCGTCTGGTTCTCCGATGCCGAACTGCGCCAGCGCATCAAGGAACATGCCCCGCTATTTGACGGAGAACTGCCCCTATACGGCCGCCTCGCCGACGAGGTTTCCGACGTGCTCCAGGCCATGCTGGTCGAAAAATCAATCCCTGGACACGTTGAGTATCTGCGGACGGGCAAACCCGACGGGCCCGTCGAGTCGATTAATTACCATGTCACCGACGTTCTCATCCAAGTCCGGAACATTGAGTTCACTGGCGCAGCCGCAGCCGATTTACCCGCGCTCGAAGCTGCCGGCCAAAGGCTTCCCGACCACGAATACTCCCGCAGTCGCCTCAATCTGCTTGTCCAGCGGCAACTTCTCCCGGTCTATTATGCGCGAGGGTACTTGAGGGCGGAGTTCGGAGAGCCCCAACCAAAAGTGGTGAAGCAGCCTGCGGCCGAAACCGAAGACGGCCCCCGCAACCAGACCGTCGTCGATGTCACGTTTGCAGTCACACCCGGCCAGCAGTACAAGCTGAAAAGCGTGGAGTGGTCGGGCAATCACGAGTTCTCTACCGACACTCTGCAGAAGATGGTCCGCGCCGAGCCCGGCCAACCGGCCAACACGGTCCGCCTGGGCGATAACCTGAAGGACATCCAGAAACTCTACGGATCCCGTGGATTCATCACCTGCACGATCAAGCCGGATGCGCAGTTTGACGATGCTGCCGGCACCGTGGTGATTCGCCTCGACGTGAAAGAAGGTTACGTCTATCACATGGGCGAACTTGAATTCCGCGGCCTCGACAACAGCCTGACGGCGAAACTCCGCAACGCCTGGAAGATCCGGCCCGGAGAGGTTTACGACTCCACTTACCTCAGTGAATATCTGCCCGCCGCCCACAAGCTGCTCCCGACGGCCTTGGACTGGGATGTGGCGTCGCATGTGACTGCCAACGTCCGCGACAGGAGCGTCGACGTCGATCTCATCTACTCGGTGAAGGCGCCGAAATAAGGATGGACGAACGGCCGGGATATGGTCGAGGTGCTTGTCCGGCTTTTGTAACAGTTTGACAGGGCTTGTCGGGGCAGCCTTTTGTCGGTTAGTCTTGGGTTTCATCGTTGAAACAAGACTTGGAGAAGGGCCTTCCTGTGGCATTTGAAGTCAGCAAGACTTGGTACACTGGCTCGCCAGTCTTCCATATAACGAGTTTTATCGCGAATCGCAGCGAAAGATTTGGACGTAAACGGCTTGGCCCGGGCCCTCCCCCCTAAACAATCCGGGCAGTATGCGGGGATGCGCGTCTGCGCTCCCCGCATTTTTTCTTTCTCCGCGTGATGATCACTTGTAACTTCTCGTCTGTTGGATGATCCTTTAAGACAGAGGCTGTGCCAGCAGCATCGCTCCGGTACCAGCCCACAAGGAGAAGCTGTGATGAATGCACGAGTTCGGAAAGTGGGATTTCTTCTGTTGAACCTAATTGTGATTTCAGGCCTGGCCGTTTCCTCCGCATTCGCGGCTAAGGCAAAAACCTTCACCGGCACCGTCAGCGACTCCATGTGCGGCGCCAAGCACGCCATGCCGGGCGACGATGCTGGCTGCACCCGCGCCTGCGTCGCCAAGGGATCGAAGTACGCTCTGGTGATGGGCGACAAGGTCTACACTCTCGACACCAGCGACAAAGCAGCCTTGGCGACTCTCGACAAACAGGCCGGCGCCAAAGTCACGGTTACGGGAACAGAAAAGGACAACACCATCAGTGTCACGGGCGTCACCGCCGCTCCCTGAGCCTTTCTGTTCGACATCCAGCGGGGACGCGCGCCAGCGCTCCCCGCATTTTTTTGCCTCTCGCCCGTAAATTCATATTTCCTTTACAAGGCATTGTGTTAGATTGTGCATTCTTAACACTCAATTTTCTTTCCGGAGGATCACCAATTTGGGCAAAGACATGGTTCCGAAGCGGATTTTCTTTACCAAGGGAGTGGGGAAACACCGCGAGCGGCTGACATCGTTCGAATTGGCGTTGCGTGACGCCGGGATAGCCGCCCAGAACCTGGTTCGAGTTTCCTCAATCTTCCCGCCAAACTGCAAGCTGCTCGCCCGCAAGGAAGGTGTAAAGTACCTTCATCCTGGGGAAGTCGTCTTCGCCGTGGTCGCCGAAAACTCCACGCGCGAGCCCCACCGGCTGCTGGCTTCGTCGATCGGCGTGGCCATTCCCGCCGACCGCAATACCTATGGTTATCTCAGCGAGCATCACTCCTTTGGCGAGACCGAAGACGCCGCCGGAGAATACGCCGAGGAACTCGCTGCCGAAATGCTCGCCACCACTCTCAATGTGGAATTCGATCCTGACCGCTCCTGGGATGAGAAGAAGCAGATCTACCGCCTGTCCAACAAAATCGTGCGCACCGCGAACGTGACTCAGTCCGCTGTCGGCGACAAGCGTGGCCTCTGGACCACCGTGATCGCCTCGGCGGTATTGATCTTCGACTGACAGCGGGCGTTTCGTGCTCGATTCTCCTCATCTGCGCGAGTAACCCCGTCGGCTCACGACGGCGACGCATTTCCGTCCAACCTTCGTATACCAAGGGGTATTCCCGATGATGAAGTGTGCCGTCCGGGCATTGGGGCGGATGCTGTCTTTGTTTTGCCTGAGCCCTTTCGTTCTTGCCCAAGGCGCGCCGCAGCTTTCTACCGCCGACGAAATCCGCGCGGGAGATGCCTTGTTCGTTTCATTCTGGCAATCCCAGGGTTTTGCCGATACGCCGGAGTCAAAGGCCATCGAAGCGTACCTGCAGAAAGTGGGCGACAAGGTCGCCAAAAACGCACGCCGCAAACTGCCTTACAAGTTTCACCTCGATCCCCATCCTGGCTTCCGCAGCGCTGTGGCTTACCCGGGCGGCCAGATCGTGGTGGGCGGCGGAGTCCTCGCGCTTATGACACACGAAGACGAACTCGCGGTGGTCCTGGGACATGAAATCGAGCACATCGATCTCAACCAGTGCGCCCAGCGAGTGATCGGCGCGATGAAGAAAGACCATCTCAGTCCGGACCAGTTCGACAAGCTTTCCATCGACGATTTCGGCAATCCCTATGGCAAGGACGGCGAGCTCGCGGCCGATCGGGAAGGCTTTAAGCTGGCAGTCGCCGCTGGCTACTCACCCCATGCCGCGGTGGAGATGCTGGAGATCTTCCAGTTTCTCAACCGCGACGCGAAGCCCGCCCCGCCGCGTACGGACTCGCCTTCCCTGGAAGAGCGCATCCAGCAGACCAAGGATGAGATCAAAACTCAAGCCTGGGACGAGTCGAAGCCCGAAAAACCGCTTGATTTGCCCTAGCTTTAGTTTTGCATCGGCGGCCTCGTCCACGCATCTAAGTATCTGAAAGTAATGAAGTTGAGCAGGCTGACACAACGAACTGGTCCTCCAAAGGGAGTAAAACTTTGGTAACCCTTTCCCGTGTCGAATGTAATCCTCCGTTAACACGCATCGGATATTATAGATGTGGTAGGAAAGACACAGATCGAGGAGTGAAAGTGGACATAGAAACACGCAGAAAGAAGCAACAGGCCCTGATGGTGCAACTGGTGGAGCGAAAGGTGCGGTCCCGCGCCAAACAGCTCTATGAAACACGCGGTCAGGATGAAGGACAAGCTCTGCAGGATTGGTTTCAGGCGGAGTCGGAAGTCCTTGGAAACAGTATCCTTGCGCCCCTTTATCGCCGGCTCCGGACCGGCAATCACGATACCCAGGAGAACGCCGCCCAGGATTTTGCCGCGGCTGAAGACGCTGTCGCCTCCGAAACTCGCCCCTAAGATCCAGGCCGCAGATCCCCCAATAGCCGTTTGGCCTTCATTTCCGAGAGCTGGCTTTAGCGCCCTTGCGCGCGCTGCCGCCTTTTTTGGCCTTGTCCAGACGCTCGATTACGGCGGCTACGATGATCGGCAGCCCCACGGTCGCGTCCACGAAGACCTCGCCAAACTTTCCGCCCTCTGACGGGGGCACGAACTTGCCCCAGGAGATTGCCTCGCTATAGGGACTGCCTGACAATCCGCCCCAATACACGGGCTCAGGACAAATCCTGAGGCCGTAGTGATAGCGCTTTAAAGGTACATTCTCTCCCAGCCGCCGGTGCCTGAGTTCGATGAAGGGCCCAAACTGCTGCGACCAGTTGCGCGGCACGCCGCCGCCAATGGTGAAAATCCCCAGTTTCTTCTGCCGCAGCAGGGTCGCCGCAAAGTGCTCCAGATCCTCGAACGGATCGAAGCGGATCTTGTGTCGTCCCGTCGACTCTCGCAGCCGGTTGTTCAGCGCGGTGTCGAGGCCCAACTCTGAGTCGCTGAACGCCGGCACAAACACCGGCACTCCTTGTTCATACGCGGACTTCAGAATTCCCCGCTGTCCATGATTGCGCTTCGCCAGATACGCGCCAATGGCGTGATTCAGCTTGTATGAGCACATGATCTCATTGTGGTCCCAAGCCTCAAGGACGGCCGCCATGACTTCCTCGACGTCGTCGAGGTTCTGCTCGGGCTCGAGCGTGTCGTAGACCCGGTTGTAACCCTGCTCGTAAAGTTCCTCATCGGAAACTTCAGGATTGGCGCGAAAGTGCGCTCGCCCGGTGGCCTCGACCAGTCCGTGAGCCATGAGCGCGCCGGTCGAGACAATGGCATTCACAATGCCTCGATCAATCAACTCCGTGACGATCAGCCCCTGCTTGGCCACTGTCATCGCGCCGGCGAGGGTCATCACGATGAAAGCATCTTCGTCGAGCGCCATCGCTTCCAGCACGTCGGCAGCCTCGCCTAGCTGGCGTCCCGTAAAAGCGGTCTTGGCCATTGCCCGGACCAGGCCGTCGATCGAAGTGACCTTGCCCAGATCCAGCGGCTCCAGCGGAATCAGCCGGTCTTCAATCGGATTGTGCAGGTGACGGTCTTTGCCCTCGCCGCCGGCACCGTGTTCCTGCCCCTGATTCGAATGCTGCTTCGAATTTCTATGATTGCCTTGTTTCAACGCAAACCTCCCAAAGCTCATTCACCCCAGACGATTGTTCCCGAACAACTACTCTACAGCAACCACAAGAGCGGGTGCCACGCGCTTTCGCGTAAGCCCGCGATTCGTCGGTTAAACTGCCAAGCATGGCCGGCAAGCGAAGCTTCGAAGAACAAATCGCCGCTCTCGACGGGCTTCGCCAACAGCCGGAAAACGACCGCGAAGAACCATTGCGCAAGGCGCTGGCACATCGCAACAATTTCATCGTGGCGAAAGCGGCTGACCTTGTGCGCGACTTCCGTACCGCGGAGTTGATGCCAGAACTCTTGAACGCTTTCGACCGCTTCTTCGAGAATCCTGCAAAGACCGATCCACAATGCTGGGCCAAGAACTCGCTCAGCCGTGCGCTCGCCGCCCTGGAGCACCAGGATGCGGATGTCTTCCTCCGTGGGATGCGACACATCCAGATGGAACCGGTCTGGGGAGGCAGTTCCGACACTGCGGGAACTCTGCGGGCCACCTGCGCCCTGGCTCTCGTGCAATGTCGCAGTCTCAGTGATGCGGACTTGCTGGCGCACCTTGTCGAACTGGTGGGCGATAAGGACAAGGCGGTTCGGGCGGAGGCGGTACGCGCGATCGAACAGGTGGGCTCATCGTCCGCTTCGCTGCTGCTCCGCTTGAGAGCGGTTCTCGATGCCGACGAACCCGAAGTACTAGGTGCCTGCTACAGCGGAATCTTGCGCATCGAAGGCGTTGGCGTAATTCCGTGGATCGGACGTTTTCTCGCCACGGCAGACGATAACGCTGCCGAAGCAGCCCTCGCGATTGCGGGGACGCATTCGCCAGCGGCGTTCGACGCCCTGCGAGAAGTTTTCGTGAAGGCGGACGATCCGTGGTGGCGTTCCGTTCTGCTATCTGCGATAGCCCTCACGCGCCAGGACGCGGCGCTGGAATTTCTGCTCGATCTGGTCCGTACGGAATCGCTGAACGCAGAAGGCGCGATCGAAGCGGTTCTCCGCTCAATGCCTTCGCAGGAGGTGCTCAAGCGCCTCGAGAAGACTGTTGCCGGCAACCAGCGTCTGGTTCGCGCCCTCGCTACCTTGCGAAAGGCATCGTCCTGATTCGCAGACAGAGTGGCCTGACTGAGATCAGAAAAAAAGAGCCCGGACCGAAGGTCCGGGCTTGCATTGCTGACTGCCGAAGCAGCCCGCGTCGAAACATTTCGTTGCGATTACCGCAGGATGTCAAGAGTGACCGTAGTCGTGTGCGTCACGCCTCCCCCTTTGGCCGTGATCGTGATGGTGTGATTTCCGAGCCTGCCGTTCCTACCGACCTTGACTGTCATGGTCGATGTGCCTGAGCCCGGCGCCGCGATGGAGCTAGGGCTGAAGGTCACGGTTTGGGCGCTTCCCTGTCCCGAAGCAGACAAGCTAATCGCCGAGTTGAAGCCGCCAGAAATGCCCGTTGTAATCTTGGACGTGCCAGAACTGCTCCGGGCCACGCTAATTGATGTGGGCGAAGCGCTGATGGTGAAGTTAGGAGTTGTCCCGGTCACGGTCAGGGAGACGGTGGTGGTTTCGATGGTGCTGCCCGAAGTTCCGGTCACCTTGATGCTATACGTACCGGCGACTGTGGATGAGGCAACCGTCAGTGTCATGGTTGAAGTTCCAGCACCGGTAATCGAGGTCGGGCTGAAGCTCACAGTCACGCCGGTTGGCTGGCCAGTCGCAGACAAAGAAATGGCCGAGTCGAAGCCGCCCGTCACCGTACTGGTAATCGTGGAGGTCCCCGCATTACCCTGCGCCACCGAGACCGAAGCGGGCGAGGCAGAAAGGCTGAAGCCCGGAGTCGACGAATTTCCGGCAAGTGCGCTGATCAGACCGGCCCCGTTCGGACTGCCCCAACCTGTCGCCAAATCGTAGCCGGTGGTTGCCGAATAGCCATTGCTTCCGCTAGTCACGTCGTGGAAATCGGTGGCATAGTTCGAGCTCAAACCAATCGAATAAAGACTCGGATTGATGAAGCCGATCGTGTGGTTGCCGTTCGCGACCGCCTGTTGATTGACGAGAGCCAGATAGCCGGCCCACATAGGCGCGGCAAAGCTGGTTCCGCCGTACTCGTTGGCAGTGCATGTGGTTTGGTCAGCACAGACGTAGAAGGTGAAATTCGCGTTCGCCGAAACGTCTGGGGCATCGCGATAGGTTTTGGAACAGCTTGAGCATCCGGCGGCCGCGCTCGTCTGCCACGAAGGAATGGCAAACTTGCTCGGCGAAATGCCGCCGCCACCGTCGACCCACGCGGTTTCCGAAGTCCAGGGACCGCCCGCACTACTCGTAGTTAAATCCGTGCCGCCCACTGACGTGACATAGACATCGTCTGCCGGGAAAATTTCGGAAGACGTACCCCACTTACCACTGTCACCGGCCGCTTGAAACAGATTCTGACCCTGCGCCGCGAACTCCTGGAAGTAAGGGTTATCGGTGCTCGGGTCTGCCGGGTACCAGGTCCACGAAGAGCTCAATTGCGCATTCAGCGGACTGGCCGTAGCCATGGCGTTGAAAATAGCTGAGTCGGAAGACCCTACGTACATCACCAGACTCGACAGCCCCGGGGCCATGCCGAGGGCTTGAGTCATATCCAGAGTCTGTTCGGTGTCATCACAGCCTTGGGAAGCCAGGCAACTCGTGCTGGTTCCGTCGGTGGACTTGAGAGTGATCGGTACATTGTTGGTTTGATGCGCGTTCGTGAAGTATGTTGTCAGGTCGGCTAAGTCGGTACCGTAGTACTCCAGCAATCCCAGCGACTGGCCGCTCCCGTTAAGAGTTCCACCGTAGTACGCCGCCCTCATATCGCTACCTAAAAACGAGCTCGACGGGCCGGAACCGGTAGTAGCGTTGGATCTCACGCTCAGATGTTGATGCAGGGCGGGATGCGGGATCGAATAGTTATCCAGGCCCGAGATATGCCACAGCTGGACCGTCAGGTTTGGCGTGGGCTCCCGGTCGGGAGCGTAAAAGGTGCGGTTTTCTGTGGGATGCTGGTAGACGCCCATGGTCAGATGGAAGGCCTGCTCAATGTTCGTCACCGACCCCGTGACGTCCACGTTCACCCGATTGGGCGAAGTGCCAACCACCTTGAGACCATTGGCTTTCGCGAAAAGAATTACAGCGTCATAATCTTCCTGCGTCGGACCAAACCTCGCCGTGAACTCTTCCACCGTAAGGAACTGGCGATAAGACGGGCTCGAAGGATCGTAGAGTTTCTGCAAGAGGTCATCTAGCGCGGGCTGGTTGCGAAGCGGCAGAACAAGGACAAGGCGCATAGATTGCGTCGCGGCCAGGTGCCCGACCGATTGCGCCTGCCCATTGAAAGTTACTTCACGCAAGTGACGTGTCGATAGGGGCAGCGACTGGGCATGACAAACAATACTCACGACCGACACAAGCGCCACGATCGTAAGCAAAGAGGTACTTAGCCTTCGAATCATAACTTCTCCTTTGTTTGGTTATCCTGAATTGCGTTTTGAGTATCGACCGGCTGTCAGGCCGGAAGCTCCTGTCTTCGACCTTCAAGAAGTGGCTTCGAGTTCCCCATCCTGCTCGCGGGTCGTGACGGCTCGTGGCTTGAGCGTCCCCAACGGTCCGCGATCCGCACCGGTCCTGCCGAAATTGCGAAACATTCTACTTCACTCTTGCAAATATTCAGCGGAATTCATTGTCACAATAGGATTTTGGAACTCTTGTCCCAGCCCTGAGCTCTTGAGTGTGTGCAGTCTGAGGTCCAACGGGCCGAGATCCGTTGCGGATGCTATATTGTTCGCGGAGGTCGGAACGCGTGCCCCCTGAAAAATTTCGCGTGGCTCTGGTACAAATGTCCTGCGGTCCGGAGCCGAAACAAAATCTCGAGAAAGCGCTCAGCCGCGTCGCTGACGCCGCCGGACGGGGAGTGCAGGTCGTCTGCCTGCCCGAACTTTTCCAGACCCAGTATTTCTGCCAGCGCGAAGATCATTCGTTGTTCGACTTGGCCGAACCGATTCCCGGCCCAACTACTGAAAAATTGTCTGCTGCCGCACGCAGTAACGGGGTCGTCCTCATCGCTTCGCTGTTTGAAAAGCGCGCCGCCGGCGTCTACCACAACACTGCGGCCATCTTCGACAGCGATGGCTCCCTGCGCGGTCTCTACCGCAAGATGCACATCCCCGATGATCCGCTCTACTATGAAAAGTTCTACTTCACTCCCGGCGACCTCGGATTCCGCGCGCTCGATACCAGCGCCGGACGTCTCGGCACCCTGGTTTGCTGGGACCAGTGGTACCCCGAGGGCGCGCGCCTGACGGCGTTGCAAGGCGCAGTTGTACTGTTCTATCCGACGGCGATCGGCTGGCATCCCGCGGAGAAGGCTGAGTTCGGCGTGGCCCAGCACGACGCCTGGCGAACCATCCAACGGGCTCATGCCATCGCCAATGGCGTATACGTCGCGGTCGTAAACCGCGTCGGCTTCGAAACCGGCAATATCCGCGGCAAATCAGCCCCCGGCCAGGGCCTCGAATTCTGGGGCGCATCCTTCTTCTGCGATCCTTTTGGGCGCGTGCTGGCGGAAGCCTCGCACGACCGGGAGGAAATCCTGGTCGGCGACGTTGACCTGAAGGCGCTGGAAGACATCCGCCGCAACTGGCCTTTCCTGCGTGACCGCCGCATCGACAGCTATGCTCCCATCACCAACCGCTTGTTAGACTAGGAAAATCTCCCTGTGGCCAAAGCATCGCGCAGATCTTCAAGTACTACTTTAAGTGTCGGAGATTCTGGAAACGCCGCGCGCGGCTACCGCATGCCCGCCGAGTGGGAGCCTCACGCCGCGACGTGGCTGGCGTGGCCGCATTACCAAGACGATTGGCCGGGGCGATTTGAGCCAATCCCCTGGGTTTATGCCGAAATTATCCGCAACCTCGCCCGACACGAGCGCGTCGAGTTAATTGTCAGGAATGCCTACGCTGGCAAAAAAGCTCGAGAGATACTTAGGAAAGCCGACGCTCTCTCCACAAACGTACACTTCCACTACTGGGCCACTGACCGTGTTTGGCTGCGTGACTCCGGCTGCCTCTTCCTCACGAAAAGTAAGAAGGACGGTGTGGGCCAGAAAGATTATGTGGGTCCGGGTCTAAGACCCGGGCAGGCCGAGCGAAGCACGGCAGCTCTCGCCCTCAAGTTTCGCTTTAATGCCTGGGCAAAATATTCCAACTGGCGTCACGACGAAAAAATCGGCGGCCTGATGGCGAAAGCCGCCCACACCAGGGAGATTCGACCGCTCTCCATGGGAGCCCGCATCGTGCTCGAAGGCGGCTCAATCGACGTCAACGGGGCGGGCGCGATTCTCTCCACAGAAGAATGCCTGCTCAGCAAAATTCAGGAACGCAATCCCCACATGGCGCGCGTCCACTACGAAAAAGCTTTTGCAGATTATCTGGGCGCCCCGCACACCATCTGGCTGGGACGCGGGATCTTCGGCGACGATACCCACGGCCACGTCGACGATCTTACCCGCTTCGTCTCGCGAGATACTGTCGTCACCATGGTCGAGCCCGACTCCAAAGACGTAAACCACGCCCCGCTGCGAGCCAACCTGCGCCGTCTGCAATCCGCGCGTGATCAGAATGGCAAACAACTCACCGTCGTCGAAATTCCCATGCCCCAGCCGGTGGTCTTCGAAGGCCGGCGTCTTCCGGCCAGCTACGCAAACTTCTACATCGCCAACGGAGTCGTCCTCGCGCCGGTCTTCAATCGACCCAACGACCGCCTCGCGCTCAACACGCTGTCCCACCTGTTCCCCGGCCGAGAGATCGTGCCCGTCTATTCCGGAGACTTCATTTGGGGCTTGGGCGCTATGCACTGTATGACGCAACAGCAGCCGTCAGCTGTCGGCAAACAGCCATCAGCTGTCAGTTCTCAGCCGTCGGTGAAGTTCTGAGCATCGCAGGGCGTAAATTGTTTTCTTAAGATTTCCTGGGAAAGAACTATCGAATTCCTCAGGCTGTCGGCTGCTATGGAATGTGCCTAGGTTTGTGTACGTTCTCTTTGGCGCTTTTCCGCGCGGAGGTCGCCCGCCAAAATCAGAATGATTCCACCCTCAGCTTTCGGCCCCGCTGGTCTATGTCTCGGTCTACGCCTCACTCTTCATCTTCGCGCTGATTCCTGCAATGTAACTTCACCCCCGAGAAAAAACGGGTTGGTAGACAACTAGGGTAAGAGTGCGCGCTCACGCGCGTTCACGCCCGGCGGAGAGGTTACATGAGCGCAGTAGGCGAAATAGGAATTTCTTACCGACGATACAGCGTGGGCTGCGGACCTTTTTCCAGGGTCTCGCGGTTCCAGATCCAACCTTCGCGGGTGTAGCTGGCTAGTTCGAAGTCCTGCGTGAGTTCGAGCGCGTCGACCGGGCAAGCATCCTCGCACAGGCCGCAGAACATGCAGCGGCTCAGGTCGTAGGTAAAGTCGGTGAGTTCTTTGCGGCGGGTTTGCTCGTTGCGCGCGCTGGACACAACGATCAGATTCTCCGGACACGCCAGCGCACACAGGTCGCAGGCAATGCACATGGTCTCGTCGGTGTCTGGGTTGACGTTCAGCCGCGGCGCGCCCCGGTAGCGCTCGGCCACCTGCGGCCGCTCCAAGGGGTACTGCTCGGTATAGATTTCCTTGGGATCCTGGTAGCGGAAGGTGATCTTCAACCCCTGCAGCAGATCGACGAGGAACACTTTGCGGAGCAAACTCGGCAGGCCCATGATGCAGCTAGCTTACCATTATCCGGCGAAACGCCAAAACCTGGGCAAATCCGTCGCTCCCTTGAAAATTGGCCTCTGACTGTTTTTATTTCCAAACGTCTAAGGTCACAACGCGGTCTTAAGTCTTTGAAAAGACCGTACCATGGGAGCGAGAGTTGGCGGGGGAACTTTTCCGGCTGTCCGTCCGTATTCCTAGGTGAGAGGACGATATGAAGGCGTACTTCACAAACCTGCCGATGAGAATCTGGCTGCTGCTCGTCGTGCCCGCGGTAGTGATTGCCTACCCGGTGGTGCGAGTCGTGGTCCCGGCGGTGGTTCGCACGGTGGTGCCAGAAGCCGTGCGAACTGTGCTGAGCGTGATTTAAATTCCGACCCGAAGATCGGGCGCTTGCCCGTGAGTTTTCCGGTCCGAACCTGCCCGTCGAGTCCTGCATTCCTGTACCAAACCCGTTAGAATGCGGAGCGGAGCGTCACTCCTCGTGCCCCCACAGAAAACAGCCGCAGGCGACCACCCCAAGAGCCAAGATCTAAGACCCAAGACCACCTCCGACGAACTTCGACCGGACGAAATCTGGATGGAAGAAGCCCTCCGCTGCGCCCAGCGCGCGCTCGAAGCGGGAGAAGTTCCAGTCGGCGCGGTCGTGGTTTGCGACGGCCGGATGGTAGGGCGCGGATGGAATCGCAACATCACCAGTTCCGACCCCACGGCCCATGCCGAGATCATCGCTCTGCGGGAAGCAGGTGCAACCGTTGGTAACCACCGTCTGGAAGACTGTGAACTGTTTGCTACAATTGAACCTTGCGCGATGTGCGCCGGCGCCCTGGTGCATGCCCGCATCCGGCGCCTGATATATGGAGCGGACGACCCCAAAGCTGGCGCGGTGCGTTCCGGGATCGCAGTCCTGAATCAGCCGCAACTGAACCATAAGATCGAGGTTCGCAGCGGAGTGCTGGCCGGCCGCAGCGCGGAAGTGCTGCAATCGTTCTTTCGAAACCGTCGTTAGTCGATCGCTAGTCATTAGCCGAACCCTCACAAAGCGCTCGTCATTCCGAGCGCAGAGAGGAACCTGCTTTTTGCTGATGGCTGACGGCCGATAGCTGCTTTCCGGAGAGGTGCGTGAGTGGTTGAAACGATCCGCCTCGAAAGCGGACATACCTTAACGGGTATCGTGGGTTCAAATCCCACCCTCTCCGCCATTTCTCAGGCTGTGGATAACCTACAATCGAGCACAGCGTCAGATCCACGCCAGCTCGCGCAGACCAACACCGTTGCAGATCCCAGAGTCCAGGCAAGAGAAGTGCTAGAGTTACGCAAATGCGTTCTGAAATTGAACAGGCCGTTATGCTTTTGCGGCATACTTCTCCGCAAGCATGATCACGATCGTACAAGTCGAATACCGAGTCGGCGTCCCGTCGATCCGTGAAAACTACTGCCCTTGCTTCTGCCCCGCCGCAAACACCGTCCATGGACCGGCCTTCATATCCCGCAGCAACGGCTTCTGCCAGGCGAATTCCGGATGGTGCTCCAGAAAATCAGCGGCCAGAAAGTCCGCGCCGCAGGGATGCCCTGCTCTCGCCACAAAGCTCATCTTCGCGGCCATGGCGCTGTCCGTCGCTTTCCCCTGCACCGCCCCGCCCGGATTATAGGCGTCCCATCCCCACTCCTTCACGCCGCGCGAAGAGGCATCCACATGCCCGCACAGCGCTCGCTCGTTCGGTTGCTCCTTCTTTTCGAAGCTGTCGAAATGGTCCGACAGGAACTGCTCCGCCATGGTGACGTCAACCTTTCCCTTGACCTGCTTCATTACGTCTTCCCAGCGCGCATGCCGAGCATTGGGCGAAGACGAAGCATCGTTGGGATCAAAGGTGGTCTCGTCACGAATCACTTTCGGATCGCGCGCGAAATTCGAGCTGACGAAATATCCATCCCTCGTGCGCCACAGCGGCGTGTTCTTCAGCCCCAACTCCAGATATGCGATCTCTCCCGTCTTCCGGTCGCCAATGAGCCAGTCATTGGCATATCCACCGTTGTTACCCTCTTTGATAATCCGCACATAGTCATCAATGTTGTTGGCGTATTGCAGCGCCTTGCGGGAACGCATGAATTCAGGCTTCCCGCTCGGATCCCAACCTTCAAACTGCGTGATGGTGGTTTCCGTAATCATCATGCCCGCGGAGTTCACACCAAAATCGTCGTCGCTGGTTATCACACCGGGAAAGCCGTCCATCAAAATCCGGTTCCCGTGTTCTGGCTGGATGTCGAAGATCACCACCCAGCGCTCGCCCGCCAGGTAGCTCGTCCAATTATTGTGAGCAATGACGATCTGATGATCCTTGGTCATGCCGCCCGTCGCAATAAATGCGCTGCAGTTCCCGGGAGCTGCGAGCTTCGGCGCCTTGGCCGACTTCTGCTGCTTGTTGAGCCAGGGCACGTAGTAGTCGGGCACTTCCTCGAATGCGTTGAGCGCCACGATGTCGTACACGTCGAGACCGACGCCGTGTGCCTTCACTCCATCGGCTATGCCCTGCAGTTCCTGCTGGTATTCAGCGTCGATGTGAGGCCAAAGCATCTGCCGCGCCGTGGTGCGGAAGAATTCCCAATCTCTCTGCGTCTGATGCATGTCAAACATCTTGATCGCCTCAAAGGCATCGGCAATTTCCGGCGCGAGAAGATAGCCGTGCTGAAAGCCGACGTCGGACGGCGAGCCTTCCAGGTGCACGTACGTCCAACCACCCTGCTGGAAGCGATAGGCCTTCTGCAACCGCGCGTCGGACGAGCCAGACGCCGCTCCCGCCGCCACCGCTGCGCAACTTAAAACCAGCGTGAAACCGAGCACGAATCCCTTACCCACAAGCTGTTTCAACATGAATTCCTTTCCATAACCGTCTTGCAAACATCGGTCCGCCGCATCGACGCAACATCCTAGCCTGTCGCTTGTTCTTCTAGATATCCGTCCGCGGCTCCGGATGTCTCCTCAGATACCAGCATGGCAGCCAACCCGCGTGCGGAAATAGAGCGTTCACGCACGTCTGAGCTTGCGGTGGGTCAAAAATGAACTGTGTCTTTCCGTTCTTCTGCAGCACAGCATAGTAATGATTCACCGTAACCGATCCGTATGCATTACGGCTGGTCGCCGCCCGGATCCGAAAAACCGCATAGTCCAATCCATACGCCAGGACGGCCGCCCCAACCACGGCGAGAATCACGGCGACGAAGATTCGTCGTAGTCGCACTCTCAGGCTTGGAGCGGATGTCAGAGTCATCGACGCCAGATTATAAGCCCCGTCGCCGCATTTCCCATTCGACCATCCCTCGTTGACAATTCCCCCGTCCGGCAGGCAAACTACCGCATTCGCTGGGAATCGCTTCCGGCGAACGCCTGCTGCGGCCCGCGATGCACAATGGCCGTTCAGGCCTTATAATCGCTCTTCACCTCGTACATGGCCATGACCGAGCAACGGGTCTCGTACACGCTCGACTCCTCATTGGAGACGATCGACAATGCGGAGGAGAAGGCCACAAGGATCGCGACCGAACTCGGCTTTGGCGACGACGAAGTCATGCAGATTTCCATGGCCGTGCGCGAGGGCGCGGTCAATGCCGTGTTGCACGGCAACTCGTATGCTCCGGACAAGAAAGTAACCCTCGCCTTTGAGCGCACGGGCGACGATCTGGTCATCACCATTCGCGATCAGGGCCCGGGGATGGATTTGAGCAAGATTCCGAACCCCTTGGCCCCGGAGAACCTGCTCAAAACGTCAGGCCGCGGAATTTTTCTTATGCGCTCGTTTATGGATGTGGTCGAAATTCGGCCCTCCCAAACGGGCACCGAACTCAAATTAATCAAGCACGTCCACGGGCCATCCGCGGGCGGCAAGGAGGCTTCCCAGTGAGCATGAAGGTTGGTAGTCGGCAGGTGGATGGAGTTACGATTGTGGATTGCAGCGGTCGCATCACCCTCGGCGAAGGCAGCGTCATTCTCCGCGACACGGTGCGCGATCTGCTCGCCAAGGGGAACAAGAAGATTGTTCTGAACCTGCAGGACGTCAACTATATCGACAGCTCGGGCATCGGTGAACTGGTCAGCGCCTTCACCACCACCAAGAATCAGGGCGGCGAACTCAAGCTCCTGAACCTCACCAAGAAGGTCAACGATCTGCTTCAGATCACCAAGCTCTACACCGTGTTCGACGTGAAAGACGACGAAGCTTCCGCGGTCAAGTCGTTCAAGTAGAGCCGGACATCGTCTGCGAGTGTGGGTGCTGGGTGGGGTGCCCCATTTCTCGCCCTTTTGCGAGAAGTGGGGATTTTGCTCAGTTTCATTCCGGAACGGTCCACGCATTTTTTTCTTCCCGTCACAGACTTCGTCCCGCGTCCTTCCTAGAATCAAGGCATGTCGCCCTTCCCACCTGTGGAGACAGCCGCCCAAGCTGCTGAGCGCAGCCGAAGGGGCTGTCCGGCCGGGCAAAGCCCGGCAGCTCTCCGCAGCGGCAATTACTTGCCGCTGGGAAATGCGCTCGCCCTCGGCTAATAATCCTGGTCTTCGGGCCTCTGCTCTCCGCCTCCGACTGCATCCCCATTCACGAAGCCGGCCAGCACGTCGGCGAAACCAAGTGCGTCGCCGGCAAAGTCCTCAAAATAAGAATCGGCACGAAAGGAGTTCATTTCCTCGACTTCTGCGAAGATCAGATGGCCTGCCCCTTCACGGTGGTGGTCTTCCCTTCCGGATCTGAAAGACGTCGGCGACGTCCGCCGCCTGGCAGGCCGCACCATCGAAATTCACGGAGCGGTCAAACTCTACGACGGCCGCGCCGAGATCATCCTCAACCGCATCAGCCAGATCACCGGGGGCGCCGCCATGATCCCTCCGCTCCCCAAGAACTACGACGTCGAAAACCGCGGCCACTACAGCGCCGGACACGTCCGCCCCACCAAGAAACCGACCAAAACCAAAGCCACGCCCTCCACCACGTCACCTATGGCAACGACGTCGAAGGCGAGGAGCCCCAGTAGCAGGGCTCACACCATCCCCTTGCGCAATTCTTCCAGCGGATACTTCGTTCCCCGCCACACAATCCCGTCATTCCACAGCGTGAGAATCATCGACCGCAGCAGCGTGTAGATAAACAACGCCGTGCTCACCGGATGCAGCAGGAAGTAATACGGCGGCACCGCCGACCGCCACGACATCCCGATGTAAATCGCAAACATCGAACCCAGCGCCACCGCATAGGGCACGCGCGCCCACCCATGCGCCAGAAAAACGCCGAGAAACGGCCCGAAATTCAGGAACGCCAACCCGAACGCCGAGATCACCGTGCGCCACCACTGAAACGACAGCACCGCAAAAAAATTCTTGGTCAGATTATTGACCACGCCCATCGCGCCTTTGGCCCAGCGGATCGAAATCAGATCTCCGCCAAACACGTTGCGTTGCGCGAAGCCGGCCTTCTTCACGACCTTCCCCAGCTTCATGTCGTCGAGCACTTCCATGCGCAGCGCCTCATACGTCCCGACCGCGTCGTACACCCGGCGCCGCACCAGGTTGAACGCGCCCACGCCCATGTGATCGTCGGTGCTGGGATCGGCCACTTTCCACGGCCGGTGCCCGAACATGAACATGGTCTGGAAGAAAGCGATCATCATGTACTCGCCCGGCCGCTTCATGATCATCCGCGGAAACAGCACCACGTGATCCGCGGGCACCGCCTCGGCATAGGCCAGCGCGCGCCGCAGCGAGTCGGGCTTGAACAGCACGTCCGCATCGGTGAAGAGCAGCCAGTCGCCGGTCGCCTGGTTCGCCGCGGTCCACATGGCATGCGTTTTTCCCAGCCACCCCGCAGGCAGTTCGCGGTGATGAATCACGCGAGAGGAGCGGGTGTCCCATCCTTGTCCGCGTTTTCTGCAGGGAGAACCTGCCCTGACTTTGTCGAAGGGGCGGGGATTTCTCGGCAACCCTCTCCATGATCTCGCCCGTCGGGTCGGTCGACCGGTCGTTGACGGCGATCACTTCGTAGTTGTCGTAGTCGAGCGCCAGCAGAGTGTTCAGCGCCTGCTCAATGGTCTCTTCTTCGTTGCGCGCCGGAACGATGATGGAAACGCGCGGATTCCCCGCAGGCGAAACCGGATTCCGATCCCACTCCGGACGGGAGACATCGGCCACGCTGGGCATGCCGAGAGCAGCATCCACAATGCGGGAAAACCAGGCCAGCGCCAGAATCGTTCCCGCAATCCAATGAAAGTAAGTCATTCTGCTTAACGTCTTCCCTCTGCCTCCGGCAGACGCGCCGTCGACCGCAACCGCCGGCGCAAACTTCATCCCATAAAACAGTATGGCAGAAGAAATCCCCATCGCGATGACCGGCAGAATAAACGCCGCCTGCAGCGAGCGCTTGTCGGCCACCCATCCCATCATCGTCGGCGAAGGCACGTCGCCCAAAATGTGAATGATGAAGATGTTCACCGCCAGCGCCGTGGCGCGAATGTGCGCCCCCACGGAATTGATGACCGCCGCATTCAGCGGAGCGGTGTTGAGCAGAAGAAAAAACGCCGCCACCCCGATCGCCGGAATCATCACCGGCCCTTTCGCAAACAACGCCACAATCATGACCGGAATGCCCAGCAGCATGCTCGCCGCCGACACCAGGTAGTAGGAACTCTTCATCCGCGGCAGCAGATAGTCGCCCAGCCATCCGCCGGCCAGCGCCGCCAGAATTCCGTCCACCACGATGATGATGCCGAAGGCAAAGTTCGCCGCCTCCAGCGTGTAGTGGCGCTCGCTGAACAGGAACTTCGGCATCCACACCTGAATGCCGCCCAGAGAAAACGTCATCGCCGCCATGCCCAGCGTCGCCGTCAGGAACGCGGGATTTCGCGCCAGGCCCAGAACCGTTCCGCGCTCCGGAGTTTCCTTCAGCGAATCGAACTGCCCGCGTTCCGGTTCCTTCAGAAAGAGAACTGCCAGCGCGAGCAGGAAGCCCGGAGCCGCCGCAATATAGAACGGAAATCGCCACCCGTAGTGCGGCGCCAGATACCCGCCCAGCAAATACCCCGCCGCCGATCCCACGGGAATCGCCAGATAGAACACGCCCAGAATGCGGCCACGCATCTTCTCCGCGAACAGATCGGCCACAAACGTCGGCG
This sequence comes from uncultured Acidobacteriaceae bacterium, assembly GCA_963791515.1. Taxonomy (GTDB): domain Bacteria; phylum Acidobacteriota; class Terriglobia; order Terriglobales; family Acidobacteriaceae; genus Sulfotelmatobacter. The sequence continues at coordinate 227,497 of CAWBSS010000010.1, forward strand.
CAATGGTGACGAACGTCGCCTCGCCCACCCCCACCAGCGTGTGCCGGATCAGCAATTCCGTGTAGGTGTGGGTGACCGCCGTGAGCAGCGTCAGCCCGCTCCAGAACAGCGCGCCCAGCACGATGATGAGCTTGCGCGAGTAGCGGTCTGCCAGCGGCCCCACGAACGGCGCCGCAATCATGTAGAAGCCGAGAAACGCGCTGGTCAGATATCCGATCTGCGCGTTGGTCAGATGAAATTCATCCTGCACCAGCGGCTGCACCGCGAACAGCACATTGCGGTCCGCATAATTGAGCAGGTTGAGCGCCGTCAGGACAATCAGCGCGGTGCGCGGATGGAGATCAGTCTGGGCCACGGGTCGAGCGAATATAGCACGGCGAGAAACTCAGCCTACCCCTGCGCCCCCTTCGGCCGCGGCCACTTGCGCCACAATCGTCGTCGAAATTCCGCCGCGCGGCCGAAACTCTCCTTTCACCTCCGCCCACACCGGCTTCGCCCACTTCACCACGTCTTCCAGCACCTGGTTGACGACGTTCTCCTGAAAGATTCCCAGATTCCGGTAGCACTGCAG
>CAWBSS010000011.1:0-88457 GCA_963791515.1 uncultured Acidobacteriaceae bacterium
CGCGGATCCAAAATGGCTTTAAGGTCTGGGGAGGCTGAGTTCACATGGCGCCAATGGACTTTCGCAGATTTGAGCTTTCTTGGGATGCCTTGCGCGCAAGCAAGCCGAACCCTTTGGAACTGGCTGCCTTCTGCAAAGCACGTAACTCCATTTGGGCCTGCGAGCCGTGCCTTGTCTTGTTCGCAAATTCTGCTAGCGCAAGGTCGTCCGCAAACTCGAGACCGACGAATCCATACCGATGTGCATCGTCGGCTACTTGCTGGAATAGTGCGTGCGATGCGTCCGGGTGATCGGACGCTAGGAAGACTCGGCCCGAAGCCAACTCGAACTGTAAACGAAGAAAGCGGTTCTGGCTCTTCTTTCCAAGCGGCTGAGCTGCTTCCATTTCTTTTTGAGCTTCGCCTTGCTTGCCCTGAATGAGTAACAGATCGATCAGTACAATACTGGCAGTGAGTTCGTCGTCCGCCTGTTGCTCCTTTTGAAACTGTTCTATGGATGCTCGCACCGGTGCTTCGGCGTCCGAAGCGTGACCTTCTTCAATGGCGACTTTGGCTAGTGAGACACGACTCTCGGCTGCGTTCTGCTTCTCCCCGGCTCCATTCCTTAGCGCAAGAGCTTCTTCGTATCGCTTTCGCGCCAATGTGAGATCACCCCGATCCAGAGCTAGATCCCCCATTCCGCTTAGCACATATGCAGTTGCATTCTTATCTTCAATTTTCCGCGCAATCACCTCCGCCTGCTGGTACGCTGCCTCCGCTTTGTCGAGCTCGCCATTCTGTCTCCAGATGTCTCCCAAGCTGTCAAGATTAAGGACTACGCCCTCCTTGTCATCGACGGCTTGATACTCTGGAATGGACTCCTGCAACAGTTTCTTCGCTTCCATCAGATCGCCTTGAGAAAGACGAGCGTCAGCAAAATTGCTGAGCGCGGTGGCGACGCCATCCCGGTTGCCAACCTGCTTAAATTTTTTCACTGCCTGCTGGAGCATTTCTGCCGATTGTGTGAGGTCACCCCGCTGATAGTAGAGGGCAGCGAGATCGGTGCGCATCATGGCCTCGCCGTTCGGGTCTTTCGCGGCAATTGAGGCTTCAAGGGCATTCCGGCAGATATCGATGGCTTCAGGGGATGCGTCTATGGAGGGCCCTTGCTGGCAGAGGATGCCGTAGGTTCGACTGACAATAACCGGTGATCCTTGTGCCGTCGCTTTTTCGATTGCTAGCTTCGCTGCGGCACTAGCTTTGGTGAAGTCTCTATTGATCCATGCGGAAGCCTCTGTCATGTCAATTCGCGCGTCGTCGCCAATAGGCGGTGGGAGCTGCCGCAGGACTGCTAACGTCTGCAGTGAGTCCGCGGCGCTGAGATGCATTTGCGCGGAGGCAAACAACAGGCCATAGTCCAGATTGTCGGGGAAAAGGCGGAACAGCGAGCGATATGTCTCAACGGCTTTGGGCCATTCTTCAACGGTCCTCTCATATTGTCCGTCGACCAGAAGCCGCTGTTCTTGTGACAGATGAGTCGAGAGATCTAGAGCTCGTCGAGCCTCCACACGAGCTTTGGCGTCGTAGCCCGTGTGCCACCACACATCAGATAAAGCCGCGTGGGCAAGCGGAAAATCTGGATCGGCCGCGATTGCTTTGTTCAGTAAATCGCGGGCCGCAAAATAGTCGAACGCCCACAACCTGGCTCGTCCTTCGGCATAGAGACGGGCTGCTCTTTCATTCGAGGGAAGGGCTGCTCGTGTGGTAATTTCGCTTGCTTCAGATAGTGCGGCCACGCCGAGACTTCGCCGCAGTTTCCCACCCAAATCCGAGGCCAAGTTGAAGAGATCATTCTCATCGCCCGATACAGATTCCTCCGCAATAATGTCCCCACCAGCAGTGTCTTGGACTCGCACATCAAGACGAATCCTCCGCTTGGGGTCACTCGGAAGCATCATATATGAGCCCAAGATGACCACGTCGGCACCCGGGTTGGTCCGCAAACGTTGCAAGGTAGATTTGCCAAGAGAATCTTCGTCGCTTAACGGCAGTTCACTCTTGGCTCGCGCCACGTCTTCGCCAGCGACCATGCGAAGCTCTCCGCCGGCGGCGAGTTCTGTATTCAGCATTTCGCAGAAAGCAGAGGAGAGCCAATTGTCCTCTTGCCGGCCAGGGAGATTGCGGAAGCCGAGCACTGCGACCGAACGACGGACGCGTATTCGTGGAATTGAGGTCTCGGCTTGGGTTGTGGAAAGCGGAGATCCATACCTCGAGCGGGAAACATAGAACACCATGCCGACCAAAAGCAATACGAGGGCTGTGATGATCAACCAGTGCTTCGTCGCATACAGATTGGGTTGGAACGCGGAGACCCTTGGTGGTACAGCGGTTGATGGGGCGGAATCAGCAACGTGTGCGGTCTCGACCTTAACCGGTGCGATGAACCGGTAGCCGCGCCGAGGAATGGTTTCGATAAACCTGGGATTACTGGCATCATCCCCAAGGGCTTCTCGGACCTTCAGTACCGCCACTCCCAGGCTCTTGTCGAATTCGACAAAGGTATTTTGCGGCCAGAGTCGATTCCGAATCTCTTCCCGCGAAACAATCTGTCCAGCGCGCTCCACAAGTAACAGCAATAGCTGGAAAGGCTGTTCTTGCACGCGCACCCGCACCGAATCGCGCGCGAGTGTGCCATTGCCCGGGTCAAGCACGTAAAGTCCAAAACTGTAGCTGATCTCCGGGGCCGCAGGGTTTGTCGCAGGTGCCTTCATACGCCAGGCGGGGGCTTCGAGCGTCGAGTTTAGCACGGGAAATGAGCTAAAAACGAGTTAATAGACCTTCGTAAGCCTCTAGAAAACAAAGAATTAGCGGTTAATCCAGAATTTGCCCTCAGTTGGTTTGCGAATTCCTGCAGTCGGAAGCAAAGTTTCCGTCGTTGCAGCCCATCCACCAAATTCAATTCTGAGGACGGACCGATGAACTCTTGCCAAAAATGCGGTGCAGCTTTAGCCGACAAAACTCGATTCTGTCAGTCCTGTGGATCACCGACAGAACTCAGAGCAGATGTCTCTACGTCGGCAGTGGAGAGTTCTGGTGCGGCCTGTGTCATGTCTCCGTCCGCGGCGACTGGATCGGCAACGATGGATACGAATGTCGTGGGAGCGCTCACCTACCTCGCCGGTTTCGTCACGGGGATCGTGTTTCTTGTGCTGGATCCGTACAAGTCGAACTCCTTCGTTCGCTTTCACGCCTTCCAGTCGATTTTCTTCAACGTCGCATGGGTCGCATTCTGGATCCTATGGATGATTCTCTCGGCCGTCCTGACTCCGTTGACGGCCGGAATCTTTGGCCTAATTGCATTGCCTCTGATGTTGATTTTCGCTATCGCCGGCTTCGGGATCTGGATCTTCCTGATGGTTCAGGCCTATCAGCAAAAACTGTTCAAGCTGCCGATCGTTGGTAAATTCGCCGCAGAACAGGCGGGCGTAAGGCTGTGATCTGGGGTTCCGTTTCATACGTTAAAGAGGAAAAAATGACCCATTGTTTCAGACTGGCGGTAGCGTTCGTCGTTTTGTCACTCATTGCCTTCGGGCAGTCCTCTGGCAAAACCCACACCTATTACATCGCAGCAGACGAAGTTGATTGGGACTACGCTCCCGGTGGCGTGAACAAGATGATGGGAATGAAGTTCGAGGGGTACTCGACGGTCTTTATCGAACGAGGGCCACACCGGATTGGAACCGTATACCGCAAGGCTATTTACCGCGAGTACACGGATGACACCTTCACTCACCTCAAAGCCCGCTCTCCTGAGTGGGAGCATGCTGGCATCCTTGGACCAATCCTTCGCGCGGAAGTGGGAGACACAATTCGCATTCTTTTTAAGAACAATGCCAGCCGACCCTACAGCATGCACCCACACGGGGTGTTCTACGACAAAGACTCGGAGGGCGCCCCTTACGACGATGGTACGTCGGGTAAAGACAAGGAAGATGACGCCGTCCCGCCGGGCAAAACACACGTTTATACCTGGCAAGTGCCCGAACGTGCGGGTCCCGGGCCGAACGATCCCAGTTCTGTCGTGTGGCTTTATCACTCACACACGAACGAGTTGAAAGATGTAGAGAGCGGGCTCGTGGGGGCCATGATTATTACCCGTCGCGGTATGGCTACTGAAGAGGGAAAACCGAAAGATGTCGACCGGGAGTTTGTCTGTTTGTATCTACTCTTCGACGAAAACGTGAGTTGGTATATCGACCATAACATTCAGAGCTTCACCAGCGATCCCAAGGGAGTGAAGAAATTGGAGTTCGCTCCCGTAGATAACGAAGGCAATTTCTCGGGTCTTGGTTCCGGATTCACCGTGGCTAACGCCAAGTTCGCGATCAACGGCTACATCTACGGCACCGGCCCCATGATGACGATGAAAAAAGGGGAACGCGTCCGCTGGTATCTGGTTGCCCTCGGAGAGCAGTTCAGCGTTCATACCCCTCACTGGCACGGCAACGTGGTCCTGCACGACGGCAAGCGCACGGACGTCGTTCCTCTCATGCAGGCGCAAATGGAAACTGTGGAGATGGTTCCCGACAATCCGGGTATCTGGATGTTCCACTGCCACATTGATGACCACATGGACGCGGGAATGGTGACGCTATACAAAGTTGATCCGTAGACCAAGAAGCCCGACAGAATCTCCCAGCAAAATCGGAGAAACATGCTCCAAGCGATTGGGAAGGAGAAAGAAATGTTCTTCAGAAAAGGTCTCGTCACCTTCGGCTTAACTCTGTTGTGCCTGCCAGTCAGTCTTTCAGCTCAAGCTGGCTGGAAAGTAGTGAAAGACAGAACCAATTCCTGCCAGATCTCGGTGCCAGAAAACTGGGGCCAGTCTGTCTTCACGGTGAGATCGGATGGCAAGGTAAGAGTCTTCAGCGCGGAAACACAAAAGATGGTGGCAGAAAGAATGATCGAGAACACTCCGAAGCTTGTTTTCTACGTAATGAAAACGCATCGGTCACCGGGTGACCAGCCGCTGGTCACTTATCAGGCTTCTGTGCCCGGGAATGGATATCACTGTACCGCGCAAATCAACGTGCAGCCGGACTATTCCGAGGATCAGGTCAAGCGCATTGTGTCGACTTTCGTCGCCAGGTGAAAATTGCCGGCGCATGGCCGCCGGCCTACTACGAGATCGAGAGCAAAACAGTTTTTTGGATTCTAAATGCGGGCAAGCGGACCATCGATACCAATAGTTCACTGAGGAGGGTCCCGATGTTTGGCAATCGCTTCTTCACTCGTTCTCTTTTTGTATCGCTCATGATGGCTGGGCTTCTTTCATCGGCACATGCGGCGGATTCCTGCCAGCCGGTGTTTGACGCGCTCACGAAATTGATCACGACTCCCAGCCATAGCTATACGACCAGCACCGCGGCAAATGGCGGCAAGCAACGAACCGCCGAGACGATCATGACCCTGGGGAAGAAGTACATCCGCGTCAATGGCAAGTGGATGGACAGCCGCGTCACCACAGCGGAAGTCTTGGAGCAGGAAAGGGAAAACGAGAAAAACGGCAAAGCGACGTGTCAGTTGCTCCGCAGTGAGGCGGTCAGCGGCGAGGCGGCCGTGGTTTATTCCCTTCACCGCGAGCCTCAAAGCTTCAAAGAAGATTCGCAGATTTGGATCTCGAAGTCGACCGGGATGGCCTTGCGCGAGGAGCAGGACGTGGACATGGGAGGAGAGATTGGCAAGCAACACAACTCGGCACGCTTTGAATACGGCAAAGTTCAGCCGCCGATGTGAGGCCGTGTCAGCACACGAGAAGGATAAAGCCATGAACCGTCAGACAATTTTGAGTTTGCTCACCTGTCTCATCGTCCTGGTGACCCTGGAGTGCTCCTCCAAGCTTGAGGCACAGGATTCCTGCCAGCCGGTGTTTGACGCCCTCACTAAGGTGGTGACCACACCAAGCCACAGTTATTCCACCCACACCAGCAACGGCAAGCCGACCAGCGGCGAAGTCATCTATACACAGGGCCAGGTTCTTGTCCGCGTGAACGGCAAGTGGATGAAAAGTCCCGAGGACCCGAAAAAAGTCCTGGAGCAGGAAGCCGAAGACCGCAAGCACGGAACCGCAACCTGCCAGATCGGGCGCGAAGAGTCTGTCAACGGCCAGCGGGCGACGGTCTATTCCCTGCACAGCAAGACCGAGGTCGCTACGGAAGCTGCGCAAGTGTGGATTGCCAAAGGTACTGGCCTGCCGTTGAGGGAAGAAATCGATATGGATGTGGGCGGCGGAGGCATGGGCAACAGTCATGTCTCCATCCGCTACGAGTACGGCAATATCCAGCCGCCGATGTAAGGGCAGCAATGGTTCGAGCAAACAGACAAATGAATGCAGGGAGGTATTTCTGTGGCTAACTTTTGCGTGAAGTGCGGCTTCCCGCTCACAACCGGTCCGTTCTGCACGAAGTGCGGAGCCGATGCTCGCAGCGTGGGCCAGTCAGTTCAGCCGCAACAGGCCCCCGTGCCAGCACAACCGCAGCAAGCGGCGGTTCCAGCAGCACCGACCGGCCCACAGCCGGTCGTCGCACCGTCCATTCAGCCGGTTGCCACCAAGCAAGGCGTGAGCACACTGGCCAAGCTCGCCATAGCGGCATTGGGCGTCATTCTTCTCGGTGGTGCCGCGGGTGCGGTAGGCGTCTACTATGTTGCCCATAAAGTCAGCCAGAAATATCACGAGGTGTCGGACGAAATTCGCGGATCAAGTTCCGGTTCGGGCAGCGAAAGTGAAAACGGCTCAGGGAATGCCGGATCGAAAGATTCAAGTTCGACTGACTCGTCATTGGGCGATGTCTGCCGCTTCTTAAGCAAAGAGGACGTGAGCAAAGCCGTTGGCGTCGAGATTGTCCGGACGGAGCCCAAAGACAACGGCTGTTCATACATGGCGAAGGGAACGCAGCAGGACATGACCGCGAAACACCTGAAGGCGATGGTGGCCGACAAGGGCGCGGATAAGAAGACGCAGCAGATCGCGGAGCAATTTGCCAGCGGCATATTCAAGATGACTCAGGCTGACAAGCCTGCTCCCGAGCAGGACGCCTCCGGAGAAGTGCCGGTATTCAATTTCTCACTCGATCAGAAATCAGCCGAGGAACAGATGCATCTCAATGCAAAGGGATTGGCCATTCTCGGAAATCAGGAAGGGCTTCCGGGGATTGGTGATCAAGCGTTTGTTTCCGCCGACGGAATGATCATGATCCGCAAAGGAAAGACCCTTGTTCGAATCATGTACCTGACCTGTCCCTGCGGCCTGGAGCAGGTCAAGCCGCTTGCCAAAGAAATTGCCGACGCACTCTAGAATTCGGCTTTTTTTGCGAGGTGCGAAGATCGGCCACTACAGAGCATTCGGGAGGGAGTCGTCTGCACACACAATGATTCTTACAGTCGGTAGTGCTATCTCATGCTGGACAGTGACATCGGCGCGAGCAGCCCTTTCTTGCGCATTATTAGCCTTGTCCGCAACCACACTCTTGGAGGGCGCCCGCGCAACCGTCGCGTGGAGCTCACGCCGAATTAACGGAAATGACAGTTCACACTTCAGAATGGAGAAATCAATGAAGAACGCACTTGTAGTCGCGGCAATCTTTGTTCTCAGCTTGGCGAACGCTGCAGGTCAGGGAAAAACACTGACCAACGATCCCCTGACGGGACTTCCGGTGATTCCGACGACGGTGACGAAGTACGGGGGGAACGAGCCGACAAAAATGCCGGAAGCGATGGTTTGCAACAGCAAGATGCAGGGGAATTTGTACCCGCTCATTTACTACATCTTTTCGAAAGACTACAACAAGGCGAACGCGACTGTTGCCGCGGCTGTCGCATGGTATGCGTCGCATCTGACCGGGTTTAAGAAAGTTCAAGGGTATGACTCGAGGCGTTCGCAAGATGTCTTTTACAATGCGGACGGAACCATCCTGGTAATTGTGACGGGATCGCCCGGAGCGAAGGGCGAGAGCACGGATGCGTATGGGGTTACGTACGAACGCTACCAGCCGGGACTCTCAGAGAAGACGATCACCGGACTCACGGAGGGAAAAACCGTCTGCCCGTGATTGAAATGGCGAGCGAATCGCCCGCAAGGACCGCTTTTTCCGCCTGGGGCCTTGGATTGGTGGGTTAGCCGCCTCCCATTCGTTTACGACGAGGAGCCAAACATGAAGAAAGTTTCGAGAGCCGTCTTGATTTCACTCGGCCTTCTGATTGCTTACGGAATATCCATCACAGCCGCAAAAGCACAGTCACTGACATCTGCTCCGCGACCTTCGTCTGAAATTGAGAACCTGACCAAAGCGCTTGCCGGGGAATGGTCACTGAGTGTGCAGTTTGAGCCCAGCGCGTCGGAACCGAATGGCCTGGCCAACACCGGAGAAGAAACCTGGCGAATGGGGCCAGGAGGGTTCACGTTATTGGAAGAAGAACATTTGCGCACGCCTGAGGGGGATCTCTCTCTTCTCGGGATCCTCTGGTGGAATACCGCCGATAAAAGTTTCCACGGGATGGAATGCCAAAACCTGTTGCCGTACACATGCGATGTCAAGGGTGCACAAAAGGACATCACCATGAATTGGGATGGCAAACAGTTCGTCATCGACGAAGTTGAAACCTCGACAACTGGCAAAACGTCTATGTGGCACGAGGTCTGGTCAGACATCACCCCGACTTCATTGGTTCAAACTGGCGAATATGGAGAACCCGGCGGACCTAGAAAACGGTTGTTTACGATCCATGCCACGAGGGTTACGGGGGTGCGCAGTGACAGCGGCATTCACGCGACGAACTCCGGGGACCATCGAGCGTCGAGTGCCGCAGATCCAGCGCCGGAACTGCAGGATCTCGAAAAAGCGCTCGCCGGTAACTGGACAACATCTTATGACTTTGCGCCCGGCGGCATGTCTCCGAACGGCGGCACTGGAAGGGGCGAAGAAAACTGGCGGACCGGGCCGGGCGGATACGTTTTGATGGAGGAAGAGCATGTACTCGGGCCTGCGGGGGAGATGTTTCTTATCGCGCTGCACTGGTGGGACAACACCACTAAGAGTCTCCGCGGGATGCTCTGCAACAATTCCGGCCCTGCCGCTTGCGATTTCAACACCTACTCCAATAGCTCTCTGAACTGGGATGGAAAACAACTAACGATCGACATGGGCTTCCCCCAGAACGGTAAGAGGATGACCTGGCATGAAGTGTGGTCCGGCATCACTGCCACTTCCTTCACACAAACCGGCGAAATGGGCGAGGTCGGAGGCCCGCTGAAGAGGGCCGTCACAATTCACGGGACTAAGCTCGCTCCGGAGGGTGCTTCAAAAAGGAAAGTTCAATGATCCATTTTGCTTCAACCACACCAACAACGCGGTACGAGTGCTGAGAGTAGAATTCTTAAGAAAGATTGTCAGGAGTATGCAGTGGAGCACACTCAAGATTCGCAAAGGCGGCATCTGCTCCTCGGCACTGTCTCATTCACCGTTTGCTTCGCTGCATGGGGTCTTATCAGTGCTTTTGCCCCGCACTTTCGCCAGCAGTTTCATCTCTCAGCAACACAAACGGCCTTTCTAGTAGCAGTGCCAGTTCTGCTGGGTGCTCTGGCTCGCATTCCAATCGGAATGCTGGCCGACCGCTTTGGGGGCCGGGTTGTTTTCACCGTGCTGATGTTCTTTGTCGCCGTGCCGGTAGCTTTGGTACCGGCCGCTACCAGCTACCAGAATTTGCTTGTCGTGGCATTCCTTCTGGGAATGGCGGGGTCTTCATTTGCCGTGGGTGTCGGTTATGTATCCCGCTGGTTTTCCATGGAAAGCCAGGGCAGCGCGCTCGGCGTGTATGGTTTAGGAAACATTGGCCAGTCCGCAGCCGTCTTTCTCGGACCCGTGGTGGCTGCCGCGTACGGGCTTCGCACCGTCTATTGGGGAACGTCGACCATTCTTTTGATCTGGGCAGCGTTGTTTGTTAGCTTCGCTCGAAACGCTCCCCACGCTGCTCGTCCAAAAGGCCTCTCGGAAATGCTTGGCGTGCTCGCACGCGAACCGCTGGCGTGGGCACTCGCGGCACTCTATTTTCTGACCTTTGGAGGATTCGTCGCGTTTTCAATCTACCTTCCAACACTGTTACGTGATCAATTTGGCCTCAAGCCAGCGGACGCCGGCTTCCGAACGGCCGGATTCGTCGTGCTCGCCACGCTATGTCGGCCACTCGGTGGATGGCTGTCTGATCGAATTGGAGGCTCACGAGTTCTTTCGTGGATTCTGCCGGCCCTTGCCGCCTTCGCGTTGTTGCTCGGCGTGCACTCGATGTTGCCATTCACGGTTGGAGCACTGGGTTGCGCTGCCTTGCTAGGCATCGGCAACGGTGCCGTGTTTCAACTCGTACCTCGATACTTTCCGGCGCAACGTGCCACTGTCACGGGACTGGTAGGCGCCTTGGGGGGGATGGGGGGGTTTTTTCCACCGTTGCTCCTAGGCGCGTTTCGCGACCGGCTCGGAGTGATTTGGCCAGGGTTTCTTCTGTTGTCCGCAGTGGCCTGTGTTCTTTGGTGGATGAATGGCCGCGTCTTCTTGCCGCGGGAAGAAGCGGTTGTAGCCAAGCTTCCTCCGGCTCTAAGGCGTACGGCGGATAAAGTACGCGCAGGAGCTTGGGCCACGTTGTGGACCGGAATTCTCATCGCCGCCATCGTGCTCGGCTCACGTAACCTCCAGAACTTCGACCCCGCACTCGTGATCTATACGTTCGCGATCATTTTTGCAACTTGGGGCGTTGTTTACCACTACTCCGTCTGGATACGAAAGCCTCCAACCTATGTGTACTGGCAGCGCGGATGGCAACTGTTCAAGGATCGAGGAGTGGTTCGAACCTTCGGCCAGGTCGTAACACAGGCAGGAACTCATCTACTTGCCCAGACATTTATCGCGAAACGCTCCAGACTCCGCTGGGCGATGCATCAGATGATCTTTTGGGGATGCGTGCTGGCGGCAATGATCACGTTCCCGCTGGTATTCGGATGGATTAACTTCACCAGCGCACCAGACGATCAGATGACATATGTCACTCACCTGTTCGGGTTTCCCGCTGGCAGGTTTCATCTGCATACGTTTACGGCGCTGCTTCTCTTTCATGGCCTTGATATTTCAGCGTTCCTGGTTCTCGGCGGAATTGCGCTTTCTCTCTGGCGCCGCATGCGGGATGAAGGCGCACGCGCGGTGCAGACCCTCGTCATGGATTTCTGGCCGCTGATTTTGCTCTTTGCCATATCGATTACCGGCCTGGCCCTCACGGTTTCGCAAGAGTGGCTCGGTGGGAGCTTCTACGATTTCATTGCTATTTTGCACGCGATCACCGTGGTTGCGGCATTGCTCTACCTTCCATTCGGGAAGTTCTTTCACATTTTCCAGCGGCCCGCGCAGTTGGGCGTGAAGCTTTACCAACGCGCCGGTGAGGAAGGCGAGGGTGCGATCTGCGCCCGATGCGGCGAGCGCTACGCATCTCTCATGCATGTCGAAGATCTGAAACGTGTGTTGCCGCAAGTGGGATTCAACTACTCGATGTCGGGCCCAGTGGGGAATTGGCAGGAACTGTGTCCAGGCTGCAAGCGCAAATCAATTTCACTCGCGCAATTGAGACTGAAAGAGGAAGCGAATGGCTAAGGCTCCTGTCTCCGAAGAGATCCTCAAGGAAGAGTTCGGGCCACATTTGAATTACAAGCCACCTGGCGGTTGGCACGATGAGTCGGTCCATCCGGCTGAGAAGCTTGTTAAGACACACTGCTGCTTTTGTGGGCAGCAATGCGGTATTCAGCTAAAGGTTCGCGACAACCGTGTGATCGGCTTTGAACCATGGGAGGAGTTCCCGTTCAACCGCGGTATGCTCTGTCCAAAAGGTGTGAAGCGTTATCTGCAGGGCAATCATCCTGACCGCCTGCTTACCCCGTTGATGCGCAGCGACCAGGGATTTCGTTCCGCGTCCTGGGATGAGGCTTTGAACTTCGCGGTGAGCCGGATGCGCGAAATTCAGGAGAAGCATGGCAAGGACGCCGTTGCCGTCTACAGCGGAGCATCGCTCTCGACGGAAAAATCCTATCTGTTGGGTAAGTTCGCCCGCGTCGCGCTGGGCACTCGCCACATCGACTACAACGGGCGCCTGTGCATGGTATCTGCCGGAACGGCCTACAAACTGGCGTTCGGCGTCGACCGAAGCCCAATTCCATGGAGCGAGATCCCCAAAGCAGAAGTTCTGTTTGTGATCGGCGCGAACATTGGCGACTGCGCCCCCATCACGACTGACTACATCTGGCGCTGTCGCGACAAGGGCGGAAAGTTGATCGTCGCCGATCCCCGGATGACCCCCATCACGCGGAACGCTGATCTCTATCTTCCGCTGCGTCCAGGAACTGATCTCGCACTGTTGATGGGAATGCTGCACGTGATCTTGCGTGACGGGTTGGAGGATCGGGAATTCATCGACCAATACACCACAGGTTTCGAAGCGGTTGCCGAATCTGCCAAGCAGTGGGATCTGCGCAAAGTAAGTGAAATGACGGGGGTACCGCCGGAGGCCATCGAGAAGGCCGCGCGTTGGATCGGCAAATCGAAGCGCGCCATTATGATGCACGCTCGTGGACTCGAGCATCAATCCAAGGGCGTGGAAAATTGCCTGGCCGTGCTCAACATTGCTCTGGCTACTGGAAATGTTGGGCGCGAGGGTGCGGGTCCCACAATGGTTACCGGCCAGGGAAACGGTCAAGGCGGCCGTGAGCATGGGCAGAAGTGCGACCAACTTCCAGGGCAACGATCGCTCGCGGACCCCGCCGCTCGCGAATACGTTGCCGGCGTCTGGGGGATCAAGCCCGAAGAACTTCCCCAGCCCGGCTACAGCGCGCAAGAAATCATGAACGCTATTCATAGCGGCGAAATCAAGGGATTGCTTTCCATGTGTTTTAACCCGCTAGTATCGCTTCCGGATGCGAACTTCACGCGCGAGGCTTTGTCAAAGTTGGAATTCTTCGGTGTGATTGATTTCTTTCTCTCGGAAACGGCTCATCACGCCGATGTGGTACTCGCGGGCAGCCTGCATGAGGAAGAAGACGGGCTCGGGTGCAGTGCCGAAGGGCGCGTAATTCACTGGCAGAAGAGCATCGACCCTCCGGGCGAGGCGAGATGCGACTCCGACATCATCATCGAGTTGGCTCACCGGTTGGGACGCGGGCATTACTTTCCCTTCAAGAATCCCGCCGACATCTTCGAAGAACTGCGGGTGGCGTCACATGGCGGTGTAGCGGATTACTACGGCATCACCTACGAGCGAGTGGATAAGCAGATGGGCATTTTTTGGCCTTGTCCTTCGCTCGATCACCCCGGAACGCCACGACTTTTCGTCGACAAGAAGTTTTATACCCATGATGGCAAGGCACATTTCAACGTGACCGAATGGCGCCCCAGCGGCGACCCGATCAATGAAGAATACTCTCTATTCTTGACCACAGGGCGAGTCGTCAGCCAGTACCTGTCAGGAACGCAAACCCGTCGTATCGGCGCCCTTGTGGACCAGAATCCGGAACCTCGGGCGGAGATTCATCCGCGATTGGCCGAACAACATCAGATCAAAGACGGCGACTGGATCACGGTGACAACCCGGCGCGACGATCTCACAGTTCGCGTCATGGTTGTGAAGACGATCCGCCCCGACACGGTCTTCATTCCGTATCACTGGGCCGGCATTCGTAGTGCAAATCGGCTCACTCATCGGACACTTGATCCTCGCAGCAAAATCCCGGAGTTTAAGGTTTCCGCGTGCTCGATTGCCAAAGCGCAGGGACCTGATGAGTCTCCCGATGATCGAAGCGCACACAAAAATGGCAGACCGAGGGGAGGCGACTAGTGTTCGGATACGAATTCTATGTCGATCCCTCGCGCTGTATTGGCTGTCGCTCATGCTTGCAGGCGTGTGAGGAATGCGATACCCACCGGGGAAACTCGATGATCAACTTCGACTTTATCGAACGGAAAGAGAGCATCCGCTCTGCCGCGTACGTATGCTGGCATTGTGACGAACCTACTTGTGCGCAAGTCTGCCCGGCGGACGCCATCAAGAAGGGCGAGGATGGAATTGTCCACTCCTCTCTCAAACCGCGCTGTATCGCCTGCAACAACTGCGTGCTGGCCTGCCCCTTCGGCATCCCGAAAATGATGATTCCCGAGCAACAGATGATGAAGTGCGACATGTGTTATGACCGCACTTCCATCGGCAAGCGGCCCATGTGCGCGACCGTCTGCCCGAGCCAGGCACTCTCGTACGTGAGGCCCGAGGAAATTGCCAATCGCCGGGAGAAGCCGGCGAATATTTTCTATTTCGGCAGCCAGAAGATCACGACCAAGGTTTACATGATGGCTCCAGCTGAACGAGAGGCCATCGCCTTGGACGTTGTGGACTACATGTGGGAGGAGAACCATGAATTGGTTGCGACGAGGGACTAGCGAACCGCTCTGGAAAGAGGAGTTCTCGGTTCGCACCGCGGACGAACGCTACGTCACGCGCAGGCAACTCACCAAATTTCTGGTCCTGACCAGCCTCGGCATGTTCGTGGGCAATATCTGGATACTGATTCGTTCGATTTTCTACAAGGCTGCTATCTATCCGCAGCAACCTGTAGCCCAACTTGGAGAGATTCCGGTCGGTGGGGTAAAGCTGTTCAGCTATCCGACAAAAGATGACCACTGCATCATGATCCGGACCGCCAATGATGAATATGTCGGCTACAGTCAGAAATGCACTCATCTTTCCTGTGCAGTCTATTATTCTCAGGCGGAAAACAGACTTGAGTGTCCCTGCCACAAAGGCTTCTTCTCGATCAAGGATGGCGCTGTCCTGCAAGGGCCGCCTTCACGCCCATTGCCGCGCATTATTCTCGAAGCGCGCGGCGAGCAATTGATTGCTATCGAAGTAAAAGGTTAACGCCATGCCAACTTCGAACAACCTACCCCCTCAGAATCGTGGCCTGACCGCAATTGCGGGGGCGATGTCTCTGATCGTCGTTCTTCTGATCGTGCAAATCTGGCTATTGAGCGCTGCTCTGGAGTCCTTCCTCAGCGGAAATCATCACAGTGCGCTGCCGGCCGCTATATTCTCCGGCGTGCTGTTTCTGATCTGCCTTGGCCTCTACGCCTTTGTCGATCGCGTTGATGCCGAGGTTCGCGGTTCTGGCGGAGGTCGCTAACTCCATTCTTTGATGTCTCTTAGGACTTCCCACCGGTGCAATTCTCTTCCGTGACATTAGTCACATGCAGACTGGGACAGGTCTGGCAGCCTTGTAGTCAGTGAAATCTGGCGCCGAGACCAATCGACGGAGAGAAAGACTCGAACCTCGGATCGCGAGACACAGAATAAATGCACAACAACGAACATAGGGTCGAATCCCATGGGAGTCAGAGCAGCGACGATCTTCGCGAAAACCGAAAACAGGGTAAGCTTCCCTGTGGGGCTCAATACTGCCATCGGTGCCACGAAGAGTGTGGAGTAATCGTCAACGCGTACATCCTGCGGGACATAGCGGTTGAATCAAGCGCAAACGAGTCTTCCCTAGTTGGACAGCGGGAGCCACAAGATGCTTAACAATAGGATGATGATGGTTGAGAGGTGTATTGAAGATGCCTGTTCAGATTGGAGCTAAGGCTCATCCCTTTTCTGACCCCACCGGCCTTTTGTCGGACTGTCACCGTCGCATTGAAATGTTCCTCGGAGCTCTTGAAGGAGTTGCATCGGTCATCGATCGCCCGTTGACCGAAGAAACTCGCGCTGCACTCGAGTCCGCGTTGCGCTACTTTCGGGAGGCTGCACCCAAGCATACTGCGGATGAGGAAGAGTCTCTGTTTCCGAGAATGCGTCAAAAGCGCGATCCGAACGTGGAAGCCGCCATTAAAAGGCTAGAATCGCTCGAACACGATCATCTCTTGGCCGCATCTTTGCACGCAGAGATGGAAGAGTTGGGACAGCGCTACCTCGAAGTGGGAAGCCTGGAATCCATTTCCGTCGATGCATTCCGAAAAGCGATTGTCAGTCTGGTTTCAATATACAAGCAGCACATCCGTATCGAGGACGATTTGGTGTTTCCTCTTGCAAAGCAGCTGTTGTCTGCTGCTGATAAAGCTGCCATTGCAGACGAAATGGCAGCTCGACGGAAATTGGCGTCACTAAGCCTATGGACTGTGATTCGTCAAAAGGTCTCTGCCTGCCCGTGTTCAGACGACTTGCAGGACTCGCGTTTACCTACGCCGCGGTTGCGCGAGCCGGTCGCCCCAGTACAAGGGCATCGCAGCTGACCCGTTGATGTATCCGCCGCCGTATATCCAAACAATCACCGGCAGGTGCTCGTGCGCGGGCCTGGCAGGCGTCCAAATGCTGAGGTAGAGGCAATCTTCGCTCACTGCCGGAGGCGTCTCGCCCGGCATAGACACTCCGACTTGCATGGCTTTCTGTGCTTGTTCATGCCCTTCAAACTATCATCTTTCACACCGCTACAATCCCTTGGGTTCTCAGGCCGATACCGCTTTGCCCGTGAATCATCGTAGCGCATCAAAACTTAAGCTCCTGCAAGTTATTGAGAGATTTGGCGTCTCCGACGGGATTTGAACCCGTATTAGAGGGATAGCTCGTGTTGATTCCATTAGGGTTACGGGGACGCCTACCTGTACGAAATCAGTCAAAAAGGGGTGTTTTGCGGGGATTTGCGGGGATCGATCTGCAACGCGGGATCAATCCCGTGGGTACCCGCAAACACCTCTGGGTATCTACGTATACCCGACAGCGTAGGGCATCTATAAAGTGGCCGACGCGTGCTGGATGCGCCATAGTGACGCAGAATTCGCGCTACACAAACAACACACTTAAGAGGGTTACCCGATATGAGCAAAAAAATACTACTGCCAATACCTTGGCCAACGCCGAGACAGCTGCAACAGCGCGCTGGCATTAAAACGCCGGTCAAGAGTGTGACCATTGATGTTGATGATTACAACCGCGCACGCGAAGCGTTCATTGTTTTGCGCGATATTGAGGAGTGCATTGCGGCCGATGATCACATCATTGCCGGCGGCGGATTGCATGAGGAAATCAGGTCGGTGCTGTCATGAAGCTCACTATTGAAATCGACCTGAACAAGAAGCCTTCAGAGGCACAAATTGCAATGCATTTGCACAAACTTGGAGTCCACCTGGCTAAAAACAGATTTCTGGATGATTGCCAATACCACCCACAGGTATACGAGGATCATGGAATTGAGTCTGTGGTCGAGTTGCACTGGTGCCCCGTAGACGAACCCGAAATTGATTATGAAGGTAACGCCCACATGGGCGCATTAGGGCCAGAGGGCTGATTATGAAGCTGCTCACGCACAACGCTGACCTCAAAAAAACAGGTGTGTGGGCGTGGACACTACCAGCCCACTTCGTAACGATTGAGTCAGGAGAGAAGTTTTACACATGCCCGAATGCTGGAATCTGGGGCGCTTTCTGTTATGCCAAGACCGGCACATTCCAATTCAGCAACGTGAAGAAGGCGCATCGAGAAAAGCTGGACATGGTGCTGAGTGACCTACAGGGATTCGCAAATTTAATGGCGGAAATCTGAAAGGCGAGAGTCTGTTACAGAATTCCTTGCTCGTGGAGGGTGCATTTCGGTGATTAAACGCGGCCAATCGGGGGTGAGGCCATGAGCAACGACATGATCGATGAGATGGTGCGACACAGGCCGCCAGATCAAATGGAGCAGGAAGGCGATCGAAAATGGGTTTCCTATTCTGACCACCAAAAGCTGCGCACAGATTTCGAAAATGCTTCAACGCTTATTTCTTACCTACTGGATTGCATGAAGACGATAGCTGTAAACGATGAAACGGTCGTGAAGAAAGGAAAGCCCACGCCGATGCAGATCGCGCATGAGGCGATAGCGCAGATTCACATCGTTTCTGGAAGAAGTTGCGGGGATTTGCGGGGAAGTTGATTTTTAAGTGATTGATTCTACGGCAGGTGGTTGGCGTCCCCGACGGGATTTGAACCCGTGTTACCGCCGTGAAAGGGCGATGTCCTAGGCCAGGCTAGACGACGGGGACGACTTCTGAGGCTGACTTCTGAGGCCGACCTCTGAGGCTGGATTGCCGCGAACTTTTGATGTTAGCAGCCGCGTTCACTCACTGTCAAAAAGATGCTTCCCGCCCGAGACTCAATTACTTCGCGTATGCGCCTCACTCGAACCAGAAATTCGTAGACCGCTTCGGAGTCGACGACCGGGCATTACAGTAGTCGCATTACAATGGTGAAGTGAGGCCGCGCAGCCTCCGCCCAGATCGTATGTCCGACCCCTTATACCTGAGCCTGTGGTTCCCCGATTTCTCCGGACCCGCGATGTTGCCGCACATGTTCGCGGTCCTGCAGCAGTTTCCTTTTTCGGCGCAGCGTCCCGGCGTCACCTACGCCGCCGTGCAACCCGTCTCCTGGAACGAGGCCAGCGTGCTGGAACGCCGGTTCTCCCCCGGGATTACGCCGGAGGAAGCCGTCGTAGTCGCCGCCGACCTCATTCATGACGACTATGCCTACGTCTTCGATGCCTACTGGGATCTTTGGACGCCCGACGAAACCGGCCACCAGTGGGCGCTCATCCCCAGCCTGGTCAAATTCATCGTGCAGGGCGAAGAGTTCGACGACGGAACCTGCCAGGAGACCGGCCACATCGAAATCGATTTCGGCCTCGATTCGCTGTTCGTTCAGGAGAACGTCGAACTGACCGAAGAAACTCAGGCCAAGATTCGCGACAACGTCGCCAAACTCGTCGAGTTCACCAAAAAGGCCGAAATGAATACCCGCGCCACCTCGCGCCGCTTGTGGTCGGAGTCAGAAGAGAGCCTTCCTCAGAAACTGATCGCCCGCCTGCAGAAAGTGCAGTAACCCAGAGGAGCACAGAGTCTTGAATTACTCTGTGTTCCTCTGTGTCCTCTGTGGTTAAACGGTCTTACTTCGTTCGCCCGCCCTCGACTTTCAGCGTCTCAGCCGCCGCAGCCTGCGCCGCCGCTAACCGCGCGGTCAGTACGCGGAATGGGGAGCACGACACGTAGTTCAGACCGGTACGATAGCAGAATTCCACCGACGACGGCTCGCCGCCGTGCTCTCCGCAGATTCCTACCTTGAGCGTCGGCCGCGTCTTGCGCCCGCGCTCGGTCGCCATCTTCACCAGCTGTCCCACGCCTTCCTGATCCAGGGCCGCAAACGGATCCTGCTTCAAAATACCTTCCGCCAGATACGTTGGCAGCACCTTGTTCACGTCGTCACGCGAGAACCCGAACGTGGTCTGCGTTAGATCGTTGGTGCCAAACGAGAAGAACTCCGCCTCTTTCGCAATCTCGTCCGCCACCAGCGCCGCACGCGGCAACTCAATCATCGTGCCGACCATGTACTCGACCTTCATTCCCTTCTCCTTGAATACTTCCTCGGCCACCCGCCGCACGATCGCGCTTTGGTTCGCCATTTCCTTCACCGTGGCTACAAGAGGAATCATGACTTCAGGCAGTACCTTGATGCCCTTCTTCGTGCAATCGACGGCGGCCTCGAAGATCGCGCGCGCCTGCATCTCGGTGATCTCGGGATACGTGATGCCCAGCCGGCATCCGCGATGTCCGAGCATGGGATTGAACTCGTGCAACTGTTCGACTCGAGCTAGCAGCGGCGGCAGCGCCTTCTTCAAGTCGCCGACGCCCTTTACGCCGTAGTCTTTGTATTTCGAGACCAGTTCTTTCTTCTGCTTCGCGCTATAGGACGAAAGCAGCGCGATATCCACCATCAAATCCTCGCGGCGCGGCAAGAACTCGTGCAGCGGCGGATCCAGCGTCCGGATCGTTACCGGCAGGCCGTCCATCGCCTTAAAAACGCCAGCAAAGTCGGCGCGCTGCATCGGTAATAGTTTCTTCAAGGCGGTCCGGCGGTCTTTCTCGTTATCCGCCAGAATCATCGCGCGCATGTGCGGAATCTTTTCTTCGCCGAAGAACATGTGCTCGGTGCGGCACAGTCCGATGCCCTCGGCACCGAATTCGCGTGCCTTCTCGGCGTCCCGCGGAATGTCGGCGTTTGCCCGAACTCGCATCGTGCGATAAGGCTCCGCCCAACTCATGAATTGAGCCAACTTAGCCAGATTGTCTGGGTCCGGAGGAAGCAACTTTTTCTTGCCCTTGAATACACGACCCGTGGTTCCATCGAGAGTAAGCCAATCCCCTTCTCTGAACACCTGGCCTGCTGCCCGCAGCTCACGTGTTTTTTCAAGCACGGCGATCTCTTGTGCACCAGCCACACACGACTTTCCCATCCCTCGGGTCACCACCGCAGCGTGGCTAGTCATACCGCCTTGTGAGGTTAGGATGCCCACGGCTACTTCCATGCCGTGAATGTCTTCCGGGGTGGTTTCGGCGCGGACCAAAATGACCGGATTTTTCTCTGCGCCATGTCCAGCCTTTGCAACCGCCTCGTCTGCAGTAAACACAATTTGACCAACGACTGCGCCAGGAGACGCAGGGAGGCCCTTCGCCGTCAGCAGATCCCCAGGCTTCACATCCTTCTCATCCAACCGTGCCACCAAGAAATCGACGACTTGACCCGGATCAAGGCGGAAGATCGCTTCTTCCTTGGTGATGAGGCCCTCATCAACCATTTGAATCGCTATTCGAACTGCTGCCAGGCCGGTGCGCTTCCCATTTCGAGTCTGCAGCATATACAGCTTCCCGTCCTGCACGGTGAACTCGAAGTCCTGAACGTCCTTGTAGTGCTGTTCTAGCCGCGTCGTGATCTCGCGCAGCTGGTTGTACGCTTCAGGCAGAATCTCGTGCAGTTTGAGAATTGGTACCGGGGTGCGAACACCGGAGACCACATCTTCGCCCTGCGCGTTCATCAGAAATTCACCATAGAATTCCTTGGTGCCAATCGCGGGATTCCGGGTAAAGCCCACGCCTGATCCACTGGTGTCGCCAAGGTTCCCGAACACCATGGCCTGCACGTTAACCGCTGTGCCCAGCATGTCGTCGATATTGTTCATGCGGCGATAGTGCTTGGCGCGGTCGTTCTGCCACGAACGGAATACGGCGTCGCGCGCCAGCACAAGCTGTTCGCGCGGATCCTGCGGGAAGTCGCGCTTGGCATGCTTCTTCACGACCTTCTTGTACTCGACGATCACTTCCTGCAGATCCTTTGCGGTGAGATCGGTGTCCAACTTGGTTTTCCGCTGCTTCTTCTTGGCATCAAACACTTCGTCGAATGCCGCCTTCTCGATGTCGAGCACGACGTTGCCGAACATCTGAATCAGCCGCCGGTAGGAGTCGGCCGCGAACCGCGGATTGTTGCTGCGCTTGGCCAGCGCTTCCACGCTCTTGTCGTTCAGCCCAAGGTTGAGAATGGTATCCATCATTCCCGGCATGGAGAACTTCGCGCCCGAGCGCACGCTCACCAGCAGCGGATTCTCGCCCGTTCCCAGCTTCTGCCCCTGCAGCGCTTCCAGCTTGGCCAGGGCCTCGTCCATTTGCCGGTCAACTTCTTTCGACGCGGCGCCAGTCTTCATGTACTCGCGGCAGGCTTCGGTCTGAATCGTGAATCCCGGAGGCACGGGCAGCGCGGCGTTGGTCATCTCGGCCAGTCCGGCGCCCTTGCCGCCCAGCACGTCCTTCATCTTGCCGTTGCCGTCAGCCTTGCCACCGCCGAAAAAGTAGACGTACTTGGTTGTGGACTTCTTGCTTTCCTGCGTTTCAACTTCGGGGAGAGTAATCGTCGCCATATATGAGTCCTTTGTGTTTCGCGGTTTCTTGAAGCTCTACAACCTCTCACATCATTATCCGTTGTCGTTCCGGCCACACATCACAAGTTGTCATTCCGAGCGCCTTGTTTCTGGCGCGAGGAATCTGCTGCATCATTGCCCGTACCTTCTACGCCTTCCCTTCCGTCACGATCTCCGAAAAATCCGCGATCGTGGAAAATTCTTTCAGCAACGTCCGCAGCAGCGCGAGCCGGTTCGCGCGCAGCCTGGCATCCTCCACCATAACCATAACCTTGTCGAAGAAGGCATCCACGTGTTCCCTCGCAGTCGATAGCAGAACTAGGGCGTCGAAATACTCTTTCCTGCTCCTATATCCTTCGACTCTTTCGCCAGTCCGTTCCATGTAAGCCCTTAGATTCTTCTCCTCAGGGGCAGCTTCCGGGAGGTACTCAAACTCTGCAGCCGGCGCGATTCCCTTCTCCGCCGCCTGTCTCAGAATGTTCCTTATTCTCTTGCAAGCCGCGCCAATTGCCTGGAACTCGGGCATGTGCAGCACCTGCTTCACCGCTTCGGCCCGCTGCACCGCATCGACGACGTCTTCCGCATCCGCTCCCAGCACCGCTTTCACCACATCGTACGCATACCCGCACACATCCTTTAGATAGAACTCCAGCCGCTCCCGGAAAAAAGTTGCAATCGAGTCGTCGAACTTCGCCTCTGCAACAAATTTCTTCTCCGCCTCAGAGTGCTGATATCCCGCGCGCGCATCCCGCATCAGGTCGCCCAGCCGCAACGGCAATTTCTTCTCCGCGATCACCTTCACGATCGCGTTTGCCTGCCGCCGCAGCGCAAAGGGATCCTTCGACCCGCTCGGCACCAGCCCCAGCGCAAACATCCCGGCTATCGTATCTGCTTTGTCGGCAATCGAAAGCACGGCTCCTTCAGTCGACCGCGGCACATCGTCGTCGGTCGACTCGGGCTTGTAGTGATCGTAAATCGCATCCGCGATGGCAAACCGGGTCGCTTCGGGCAAGCTCTCGTCCAGTTGCTGAGCCCGTGCGTACAGCCCACCCACAATGCCCTGCAGCTCAGTAAATTCCTTCACCAGTTCGGTGGTCAGATCGGTCTTGGCCAGGCAGGCCGCCTTGTGAATCACCCCCGGCCGCACCGCGATCCCGCTCTGCTTGAGGATCTCGCTCAGCCAACTGCACAGCCGCTGCACCCGTTGCGTCTTGTCGAAGTAGCTGCCCAGATCTTTCTGGAAGGTGACATGCTTCAGCGATTCCAGCCGCTCCAGCAACGATCTTTTCTGGTCGGTCTGCCAGAAGAAACGCGCGTCGTTGAAGCGCGCCCGCAGCACGCGCTCGTTGCCGTGCCGGATCAGTCCCTGCGGGTCGCTGTCGGTGTTGAGCACGGCCAGGAAATGCGGCGCCAGTTTGCCGCTCGCATCTTCCACCGCGAAATATTTCTGGTGATCGCGCATCACCGTGACCAGCACTTCTTCCGGCAGCGCCAGAAACTGCGGATCGAAACTGCCCAGAATGGCCGAAGGAAATTCCGTCAGATTCACGACGGTATCGAGCAGAGCCTTGTCCTCGCGCCAGCGCGCGCCAGGGATCTTACCTGAGATGCCGCGGGTCGCGGCGTCGAGCGCCTTGCGAATCTGATGCTCGCGTTCACCTCGGCCCAGCACCTTGGCCGCCCGCAGGCAATCGAAGTATGCCGGCCCGGCGTGCGGAATCGTAACTGGGCCATCCGTCAGAATCCGATGTCCCCGCGACCTGTTCCCTGCCCGGATGCCGGCAAACTCCAGCGGAATCGTTTCCCCGTCGAGCATTGCGACCAGCCAGCGCACCGGACGCACGAAGCGCTCATTGGGCTTCTGCCAGTACATGTTCTTTGGCCAGTAAATCGAGGAGAGTTCCCTGGGCAGGCCCTCGGCGAGAATCTCGGCCGCGCTCCGGCCTTTCTTCGTGACCTTCGCAGCCAGGTACTCGCCCTTGGGAGTGGTGACTTTTTCCAGTTGCGCTACATCGACGCCAGACTTCTTGGCGAAGGCGTGCGCGGCGGGCGTGGGCTGACCGTCTTTGTAGGCAACGTTGACCGAGGGTCCGGTGACTTGCTCGACCACGTCGGCCTGCGAAGCGGCGATGCCGGCCGCCATCACCGCCAACCGGCGCGGTGTATCAAAATGCGTGACGCCGCCGCCGGACAAGCGCTCGCGGGTCAGCAGCGCCGCAACGCGTTCGCGCAGTTCCTCGGACGCCGCGTCAATCATGCGCGCCGGAATTTCTTCGCATCCGATCTCTAGCAGGAAGTCTGGCATGCCTTCAAACCATCAAGTGTCTCAAATCAGAGCCCCCATCGCATGTGACGGGCATCACAAATTCTCTTCCGAAGCCCAAAGCGGGACGGTCGTTCCCTGCTAGCCTACCGGCGTCAAGTTCTCTTTCTTCGATTTGCGGACAGGCGCAGGTTCGTCGGATTTCTCCGCAGGTTCAGACTCGCTTTTCTGCTGATCGACCCAGGCCTTCGCGATCCCGACGGCGAGCGCCCGCACGCGCGCGATCACTCCCACGCGTTCAGTCACCGAAATCGCGCCGCGCGCATCCAGAATGTTGAACAGATGCGAGCACTTCAGACAAAGATCGTAAGCGCCCAAGAGCGGAAACCGAGACTTGTCTGGGTGCCCCGTCCTTGTCTCTCCGTCATTTGGAGAGACAGGGCGGGGGTTTTGATCCTTGGTCAGGGCCGCATACTTTTCCAGCAGTCCCTTGCACTCGGCCTCGCACAACTCGAAATGCTTCCAGGCCATCTCTACGTCGGCCAACTCGAAGTTGTACACCGAGAATTGCAGCTCATCGGCCAACCGCACGTCCCCATACTTCACCACGCTGCCAGTGTCAGGATCGCGTGCCCACACAATGTCGTAGATCGAGTCCACGTCCTGCAGAAACGAGGCGATACGTTCAAGTCCGTACGTCAGTTCGGCCGAAATCGGAAACAGATCCACGCCCCCGCACTGCTGGAAGTACGTAAACTGCGTAATCTCCAGACCGTCGAGCATGACCTGCCAGCCCACGCCCCACGCGCTCAGGGTGGGAGCTTCCCAGTTATCTTCTTCGAACTTGATGTCGTGCTGGCGCAGATCAATGCCAATCGCGGTCAGCGACTCCAGGTACAACTCCTGCACATTTTCCGGCGGCGGCTTCAGGATCACCTGCAGCTGCATGTGCTTGAACAGCCGGTTGGGATTCTCGCCATAGCGCCCGTCCGCCGGACGCCGCGAGGGCTGCACATACGCGACCTTGTAAGGCTTCGGCCCCAGCACCCGCAGAAAAGTTTCCGGCGCCATGGTGCCCGCGCCAACTTCCACGTCGTACGGTTGCTGCAGCACGCATCCCCGCTCCGCCCAGAATGTCTGCAGGCGCAGGATGAGTTCCTGGAAGGTGAGCGAGTTGGAGGAGGACGCGTTCACAGATTCGGCTCTTAGCTCTTGGCTCTTGGCTTTTAGCTCACAACCCCAGGATGTGAGTGCTCAATCGAACTCCTACGGCGCGGCCGGACATCAAGAGGTTAATCCACGATTGTAATGGAAGCGGGAGGCAGCCGTCAGCACCGGCGCGGAAAACGTTCCTTCAGGAACACTGTGGATAACGACAAAGAAAAACGCCGCAAGTCATTGATAATTTCGGGCGCTGTTGAGGAGATGGGAGTTAGGTTGTGGAAAACATGTCTACTTTCGAGGACGTTCTAAGCCCCAAAAGTACCCCAAAAGTGGACTTGCGGGGGCGATGACTTTTCATGACAAAGCTCGCGCCTCTGGCGCGGCAGGCGCTAACTCTTCCCTTCTCCGGGCAGCTTCAGCCACGCGGCTGCGAATATCAGCAGCGCGGTGGCCAGAAACGACGTGGGGAAAATAAAGAAATAGCGCAGGGACACAGCGGTCATCGCGGCCAGCCAAATCGCGTTGATCAGCGCCACTCTCTTCAGCAGTCCCGCGCGCTCGCGGCAGAGCGCCAGATCAAGCGCCCCCAGGACGAGCGCGCTGAGCATGAACGAAATGCTGAAACCGCGCAGGAAGTTGTCCCAACTGCGCAGCGATCCCATCACGTTGAATCTGTAGTTGGACATCAGGTCAAACAGCTGCCGCTCGGTGTCATTCGCCGGCACCGGCTTTTCGAACAGAGACAGAGAGTGCACCAACCCCAGCAGCAACAGGACCACAGTGCCCGCGGTGAACAACCGCCTTCCCCATTTGTCAGACATGATTGTCCTCGTGGGGTGAAGTTATAGCACGAGTTGTCATGCGCCCGATTGTCCTGGCGGCTCTGCCACCGTGGAGACCACCTGCGCGACCCTGGAAGAGCGGCCCTTTCAGGGCCGCTATTGAGGGATGCAAAGGTTAGGGCTTCAGCCCCTGTGGTTGTTGTTTCCGGCCTCGCCACCCAACCGCCACTGGGGCTAAAGCCCATTTTCGAGGAGCCTCTATACGCGGCGCTCAAAGCGCCGCTCTTCCACGGCGCTACCCAGGGACCCAGAAGCCGCCTTCCACGGCGCTATCGGGGATCTAGAGACTCCACGGTGCTGCCGTGGACTAGAACCCGCCCTTCTCCAGCATGCCCGCCGTGACCAGCTTCTTCTCCAGATGCCGCTCCAGAATCTGGATCAGGAATTTCCGCAGGTCAGCGCCCTGCGCCTTGGGCCAGGGCATCCCCACGAAACTTTCCACCGGGGCACGAAACATTTTCGCGGCCAGCGCCCGCGATTCGCTTGAAATCTCGGATGATGCCAGGCGCTTGTCGTCGGGGCACATCAGGCCATCGGCCAGCGCGTGGAACCAGGCGCGGCTGCCGTTCAGGCTGCGGCCGCAGACGGTGCACTCGGTCAATTCCGGGAGAAAGCCAACCAGTCGCGTCAGCCACAATTCGAAATAGGTGACCGGCATCCACACCTCCGGGCCGGTCAGGACGTGCAGCACCGAGAGCGTCAGGCGGAAGATGGCGTCGTTGGCCTCGCGGTCGGGCAGCAGTTCGTCGAGCAGTTCGGCGATGTGTCCCAGAGCAACTGCCCGCGCGTAGCTGACCTCAGAGGCCATGGGAGATTCCAGTACTTCGCAGGAGTCGAGGCGCGCCAACTCCTGCCGCTCGCGGACGTCGTAAAACGCGCGCACGTAGGTCAGCGGCTCGAGCGCTCCCCCGAAGCGCCGTTTCGACTTCTTGGCCGAGCGCGCCACGCCGCGGACCTTGCCCTCCGCGCGCGTGAACAGCGTGACCAGCAGATCGGCCTCGCGCAGCGGGTAACTGCGCAGCACGATCGCTTCCGACTCTCGCAGGGCCATGGGAGTTCGAGGATGAAGGGTTGATTCTAGTGGATCAGCTTGCAGCCGTCTGCTGTCAGCTTGCTACGTAGGTTGGGAATCCCCAAATTCCCCACTTCTCGCAAAGAACGCGAGAAATGGGGCACCCAGTCACCACGCATTTCATCTTTTCTTCGAGGCTACTCGATAATTCAGGTGCACGACTCCGTCCGGGAACTTCTTGGTCGACAGCAGCTTCAACGGGACCGACCGATGCCGCGGTTGAACCAGCGGGATCCCTTCGCCTATCAGGATCGGGATCACATGAATGCTGAATTCGTCGATCTCTCCTTCGTCGAGGAACGAGGCGATGATCTCGCCGCCGCCCATCATCCAGATATCCTTGCCCGGCTGGGTACGCAAGCGCTGGGCGAAGGGTTTGATGGGCTCGTTCACGAACCTAAATGCGCCCGCCTGCGACGGTGGCACGCTGCGCGAGAATACGTAGTTCTTGACTCTCGGATCGAATCCTGACTCCTTCATCCCCATCTCGATTCCCTTTTCGTACGTCTTGCGTCCCCACAGGATCGTATCGATGGACTTGAAGAACTCTCCCATCCCGTAATTGCCTTTCGGCTGGGGACGGTCGAGCCAAGCCACGTCGCCATCCGGACGCCCGATATAGCCATCTGCGCTGGTGGCGATGGAAACAATGATTTTTCGGCGCTTCGTCATGGTGCTCCCCCCTGCCGCAGGCGAATTGTACGCCGGGGAATCTTCACTTCTCGCAAAAAGCGCGAGAAATGGGGCACCCGACTTCGATATACTTTCAGAACTGTGAAAAGAGTTCTCCCAGCCGTTCTCGTAATCCTGATGGTCGCAGCGCTTGGTTTCGCCGACGAGACCTCGTTCCGCCGCGTCAAGGTGCCCAACCTCAACGGAAAACAAATCAAGGCCGTGCTGACCTTCAGCGACAACGACAAGGCAGTCGAAGTGCGCCCAGCCAAGGGCGCGGCCGTGACCATTCCCTATAGCCAGATCGACAAGTGCAATTATGAGTACACCAACGCGCTCATGGGAGAAAAGAACCTCTGGCTGGAAATTGACTACCATGAACAGGACGCCCATAAGGTTCTGGTCCTGCTCATGGACAAGCACAACTACATTCGCATCCTGGACGCTCTGAAGGCGCACACGGGAATCGATGCGGAAATTGTGGGAAACGCCAAGAAGCGGTAGGTTGCGTCTGAAAACCCTTTACCACGAAGGGCACGAAGGTTCACGAAGGAAACAGTCGCAAAATCCTTCGTGATACTTCGTGTCCTTCGTGGTTGCGGCCTTTCTCTTCCACCATCAACTGAGCCTACGCAGAATCCCGACCGTCTGGCCAGAAACAAAAAGGCGCGCGCCCCGGCAAGGACGCGCGACTTTGATCCAATCTCTGCCCGGCTCAGCTAAAGGCCAAGAGCTGGTTTACCGCCCGTAGTACTTGGCGTTGCGCTCGGTGAACGCGTTCCACTTCTCCGGCAGGTCGTCGAGGGCGAAGATGGCCGAGACCGGGCACACCGGAACGCAGGCGCCGCAGTCGATACATTCCACCGGATCGATGTACAGCAACTCCTCGGTCGCGTAGGCGGGCTCGTCTTTCTTGGGATGAATGCAGTCCACGGGACACGCGTCCACGCATGCGGTGTCTTTGGTGCCAATGCACGGCTCAGCAATCACATAGGCCATAAAGGTGTCAGTCTCCTGAGAGTCTCTGCTTCTTATTTTACTACCGCGGCGTTTTTGTGACCGGACATTCTAGCAAGAATGGAGGCGATGGTACAGGGCCGTCCTGAACGGTCCCAACCCCAGCCCCGGGCTGGCACCGCACCCGGATCCTCAACCCTCACCAAAGTAATTTGGTGACCACAGACGGGAATGTGTTAATAATCCTGAGACGTGATGTTGCGTCCGTGACGACGCGCCACCATGAACAAACTCAAGGTTCTGGTTTCCCTGATCACAGAAGACAACGACTATCAACTCGAGCAGGCAGCCTCCGCACAGGCGGCCGCAATTAAACTCGGGGCCAGCGTTCAAATCATTTATTCCGGCAACGACGCGGTGCAGCAGACGCAGCAGATTCTGAGCTTCATCCAGGATCCGGCCAAGCGTCCTGACGCCATTCTGGCCGAACCCGTGGGCACGGGCATGGCCCAGATCGCCAGGGCTGCGGTGGGCGCCGGCATTGGTTGGGTGATCATCAACAGCGATGCGGACTACATTGCGCAGCTGCAGCAACACGCGCTGGTGCCGGTTTTCGTGGTGCTTTCCGATCACGAGGCCATCGGAAAGATTCAAGGCCAGCAAATCGGCGCCTTGCTGGGTGAGCAGGGATGCGTCCTGTATCTCGAAGGGCCCTCGGTGCGGGAGGTGGCAAAGATCCGCACTAAGGGGATGCTGTCGACCAAGCCACTGAAGGTCGAAGTAAAGACGCTGAAAGGCGACTGGACGCAGAGCAGCGGGTATCACGCCATCAAGTCGTGGCTGTCGCTCAGTACTTCCCGACAACTCCATGTCGGCATGGTGGCCTGCCAGAACGATGACATGGCCATCGGGGCGCGCCGAGCTTTTGAAGAGATTGGCGATACCCGCGAGCGGGATACGTACCTGCGGCTGCCCATAACGGGATGCGACGGGGTTCCGAAGTCCGGCCAGGAATGGGTTCGCCAGGGGCGTCTTGCGGCCACGGTCATTTCGCCGCCTCTCCTCGGGGACGCCATGCACCTTCTGGCCTCAGCGCTCAGGGCTGGTTCGCAACCACCCGCACGCACGGTGGTGGCTCCCAGTTCCTTTCCATCTTTGAAAGACCTGCAAAAGGCGCGAGGGCAGGCGGATCCAAAATCGTAAGACGTACTGAGCCGCACTTAACGGACTTGAAGTCAAAGAAGAACGGCTGGCAGCGAGGATGCTGCCAGCCGTTCCGCTTCTTAAACTCAGTTCTTGTTACCGGCGTCCACCACCGTGTCCGCCTCCACCGTGTCCACCGCCTCCGCCGTGGAACCCGCCTCCACCATGGGATCCACCGCCGCCATGAAATCCGCCACCACCGTGGAATCCACCTCCGCCATGGGAGCCACCTCCACCGCGCACGGCGCCTCCGCCCTGGAATCCGCCGCCAGCATAGCCACGCCCGTAGCCGCGCCCATAACCACCGCGGTTATAGCCTCGTCCCCAACCGCCAGCGTAACCGCGACCGTAGCCACCGCGGTCATAGCCACGTCCCCAACCGCCAGCGTAGCCGCGCCCGTAGCCGCCACCATACCACCCGCGACCCCAGCCCGGATGACCGTACCACGGACGACCGTACCATCCATTAGCCCAGCCCCAGTTCCCCAGCCAGCCAGGACCATGGAACCAAGGGCCAGCTCCTACGAAGATGCCCCCAGCAAACCAGTCCGAACCGTAGTAGCCGTAAGGTGCGCACGCGTAGGGATAGTAGCCGTAGTATCCGTACTCACAGACCGGCGCTGGTCCATTGTCGTATCCCGGCCCGACATCGACGCCAACTCCCACTCCCACCTGTGCCTGCGAATAAGCGAGCGGCATGACCATCAGCACCGCCAACAGCGCGAAATATTTCATGTACCGCATACCCACCTCCTGGCTCTGGATTCTCTGAACTTCCGATCCGAAAGCCCTTTCCACTCTCTCTACCTATTGGAACGCGGAAGGAGAAGAAAAGTTGCAGCAATGGGGGTGGCTGATTTCAGCCATCCTGGCTAAATTCAACCACTTACGAGCCATCTGCGGGCCATCGGACTCAGCCCTTTACCAGATCCGGCACATGTCTGCGGGCGCTTTCACCATGGCCTGGCCCGGTTTGCAGGAAAAAGCCTGCGAGAACTCCGGCATGTTCACCACGACCCCGTTGATGCGGTAGCGGGCGGGGGAATGCGGGTCGGTCAGGGCACGCACGCGCATGTCCTCGGGACG
Source organism: uncultured Acidobacteriaceae bacterium (assembly GCA_963791515.1). Classification (GTDB taxonomy): domain Bacteria; phylum Acidobacteriota; class Terriglobia; order Terriglobales; family Acidobacteriaceae; genus Sulfotelmatobacter. Next base: position 31,075 of record CAWBSS010000011.1, read on the forward strand.
CTCGTTGGCGCAGTCCCATTGCGCGAATCCGACGAAGAAACGCTGCTCCGGCGTGAGGCCGTCGATGGGCTGCAGGTTCTTGTCTTTGGTCGCATCTTTCCATGCAATGTATGCCAGAATCTCGCCACCCAGGTCAGCCACGTTTTCGCCCAGGGTCAGCTTGCCGTTGACGTGAACATCTTCCACCGAGACATATCCCGAATATTGATCGTCCACGCACTTGGTGCGGGCGTCGAATTTTTCCCGGTCTTCCTTCGTCCACCAATCCTTCAGATTACCCTTGGCGTCGAACTGGCTGCCTTCGTCGTCGAAGCCGTGGGTGAGTTCGTGGCCAATGGTGCCCCCGGTGTCGCCGTAATTGGGAGCGGCATCCATTTTCGGATCGAAGACGGGCGGCTGCAGCACGCCGGCAGGAAAGTTGATGTCGTTCATCTGCGGGTTGTAGTAGGCATCCACGGTGGGAGCCGAAATATCCCATTCGCCGTGGTCGACGGGTTTGCCGATCTTGTTGATGTCGCGGCGGCTCTCGAACTGATGGGTACGCTCGACGTTGCCGGCAAAATCTTCGCGAACGATTTTCACCGAGCTGTAGTCGCGCCACTTGTCGGGATAGCCAATCTTGTTGCGGATTCCCGCCAGCTTGGTCAGGGCCTGCTGCTTGGTTTCCGGGCTCATCCAGTCGAGCGCGCGAATGCGCTGGCCCATGGCGTCCTCGATGCGGCGCACCATGTCGACCGTGTCCGCCTTGAGCTCAGGGGAGAAAACTTTGGCCACATAAACCTGACCCAGCGCCTCGCCCAGATCGTAGTCGACGTACTGCACACAGCGTTTCCAGCGCGGCTGCATCTCTTTCGCGCCTCGCAGGTACTTGCGGTAGAACTCAAAGTTCTCCTCGACGAACTTCGAAGAAAGATACGGCGACGACGTGTCCGCCACATGGAATCGCAAATAAGTTTTCCAGCTGTCGACGGGCTCAGAGGAAAGCAGCGTGTTGAGTTCCTTCATGAACTCGGGCGCATCGACGTTGAGGATGGCAAACTCCGGATATCCCATCTCGTGGTAGTAGGCGACCCAGTCAAAGTTGGGCGCGAGTTGGACGAGATCGGCGACCTTCATTTTGTGAACCAGTTTGTGAGGATCGCGGCGCTCGACGCGAGTCATCGAGGCCTTGGCCAAAGCCGTTTCCAGGCGCATGACGGTTTCGGTATTTTGCTTGGCGGTCGCCGGGCTGTCGCCGATCAGCTCGAAAACTCGCTGCACGTGCTGCAGGTAGCGCTCGCGAGTTTCCTTCGACTTGGCATCGTCCTTGAGGTAGTAGTCGCGATCGGGCATGCCTAGGCCGCCCTGATCGACATCGGCGATCACGTGCTCGGAATCATCCGGATCTTGCGTCGAGCCGGCGTTAAACAGCATGGAACTGGTGTACGAATACCGAAAGTAGGTGAACTGCAGATGAGCTACCACCGGCGTGAGGTCTTTCGGCGACTTGATGTGTGCGATGGCGTCGAGCGCCGGCTGAATCGCCGATATTCCGCGTTTCTCCACGGCGCCTTCGTCCATGCAGGCGGCATAGAAATCGCCAATCTTCTGGGTCACGGCGTTGCGTTGCTGATCCGGCTGGGCTGCCTGCTCCAGCATGCCACGCAGAAACATCAGATTGTCCTGATACATCTTGGCGTAGACCGACCACGAAGTCTGGTCGGGCGGAATGGGATTCTTCTGCTGCCAGCCACCGCAGGAATAGTGGTAGAGGTCCACGCAAGGGTCAATCGACTTGTCCATCGAGGAAATGTCGAGACTGGGGCTGTAGGGCAACGCAGGCCCGGAGGACGGCTGCGCGGAGGGCGTTTGAGCATTTGCCAGCGAGAGAGCTACGAGCAGGAGCAACGGCAGGCACACCGAGTGTTTGCGCATATCCACCTTGGACTGGAATTGTCGGAATAAGTTATGGGCTAACCATGGTAATGGAGAGCTTTCCTGCCTGCAAGATTCAGCGTAGTGCAGCAGTTTAACGCAGAAAAAGCCTCAACCACGAAGGACACGAAGTGTCACGAAGGACTTGATTCCCCGGTTCCTTCGTGTGACTTCGTGTCCTTCGTGGTTAAGGAAGTTAAACTCTCCGGCAGCAGAGCACTCTACGTGCCCACTAATTCTTTCTTTTCGCTGGGCTCGTATTCCACGATGTATCCCGCGACGGCGCTGGCCGCGACGGTGAGCGGAGAAGCCAGGTACATCTGCCCCGGACCGCTGCGGCCGGGGAAATTGCGGTTCTGCGCGCTGATCACGACCTGGTCGGGACGCGTGGAAACTCCCGGGCCGGCGTTGATGCAGGCTCCGCAACTGGGCTCGATCACCTGCGCTCCGGATTTCTGAAACACGTCCAGATATCCCTTGCGCAGGCAATAGTCGCGCGTCTCCTGCGAGCCGAACTGAATGTAGAACTTCACCGAATCGGCCACGTGTTTGCCCTGCTTGAGCGCGTCGGCGAGCACGGCGGCGTACATGTCCATGTCTTCGTTCTTGCCCGCGGTACAGGTGCCGCCATAGGCGATCTCAACCGGTACGGGAGTGTTCAACTCACGCACATACTTTGCCATTGCCCGGATCGCCCGGCGTGGCCACCATAGGCGTGATCTCGGCCGCATCCAGTTCGATCACGTGCGCGTACTGCGCGCCGGGATCGCTGTACAGGCCTTCGATCATCGCCTCGGCTTGCTTGCGATCCATGCCGCGGCGCTCGACCAGGAAATCTACGGCCTTCTTGTCGGGCGCGACGATGCCGGTGAAGCCGCCAATCTCGGCCGCCATGTTGGTCATGGTGGCGCGCTCGTCCACGCTCAACTCTTCGATCGCTTCGCCCGCATACTCCATGACCTTGGCCAGCGCCTTGCCGCTGCGCACGTAGTCGAGGCTCAGAATCTTCAGGATGAAATCCTTCGCGGTCACGTTGGGATGCTTCTTGCCGCGAATTACGATGCGCACCGACTCCGGCACCTTCACCCGCACATCTTTCGTGATCCACGAATTGAAAACGTCGGTGGTGCCGATGCCGAAGGCCACGCAGCCGATCGCGCCCACATGCGGCGTGTGCGAGTCGGAGCCGATATTCAACTGCCCGGGCAGCGCGTAGCTTTCGAGCACGATGGAGTGGCAGATGCCTTCCGAGCCTTTGCGGTCGGTCAGTTCGCCGTGCAGGCGGATGCCCTGCTTTTTGGCGAAATCCTGCTGCTTCAGTTTGAGCTGCGTCGCCAGGTCGAGCAGGCCGAGCTTTTTCTTCTCTTCGGAGATCACCTCGTCGAGAAATGTCAGGTGATCGCGGAAAAACAGGATGCTCGAGGGATCGTTGACCTTCGCGTCCTTGCCGACGTAGCGCTCGAAGAAAATTGCCGCCATGGGCGTGACGTACTCGTGGCTGAAGCGAAGATCGGCGCGGGCGAAGCCGGTGTCGCCGGGTTTGACTGAGGCGACGCCGACTGCGGCCGCCGAGCTTCGCTCGGCCGGACGGGCGAATGCGCCCGTCCCCACATGTTCCGTCTGGCTGGCCTGCATCATGTGCCGCGCGAATATCTTCTCGGCCAGAGTCATGGCTCGTGTGGGCACAGACCGTGTGGGCGCGGGCGACTCGCCCGCGCTCCCAATCGGCGGCAGAAAGACTTTCCCCTGCATGCGCGCCACGTTGAACGGAAACAGGCCGCCGTACTCAATCACCTGCCGGGTAATCTCATCCTCGCCGGCGGTGAATTCGCTCAGCGCGATCTCTTCCCCACCGCGAATGCGGTCGATCAGCGAAAAGTTGGTTGAAGTCAGCAGCCCCAGATTCTGGCAGTTCTGCTTGTAGATGCGCTCGATGTTTTCGGCAATCACCACGCGGATGCCGGCGCACATCTCGGCATACGGAGACTGTTCGCGGCTCGAGCCCTTGCCGCGCCGCTTCCCGCTGACCGCGCACACGAACCCGCCGCGCTTGACGTCGCCGCGCCCGATCGGCGTCCCGCTGCCGCATTTCAACCCGAGATACGGAATCTCGCCCAAAGTCTCATCAAAATAGAAGCAGTAGTGCGCGGGCGTGATTTCGTCGGTGGAAATGTCGTCGCGCAGTTTGGGATTGTTGGTGGGATTTTTCGTATCCCAGGGCAGATCCTCGCCTGCCAGTTGCCGCTTGATCAGATCCGGATCTTCGGTGAGAAAAAGAATGCGTCCCTGCAGCCGGACCTTGTCTGGCCGCTTTTCGATTTTGCGTTCCAAGAGTGAGTTGATCACGGTGACCTGAAGTGTTTTTAAATGGCCCGTGCCGGAGCGGAACCGGCAGACCGTCCCACGGGTTCATTGTAGCAAGGCGAGAGTTGTGAGGATCGGCATCCGGCTGGAACATCCCGGGCAAACCGCAGACCGAAGACCGGCTCTAGCGATGACCGTGAGCCGCCTTGTCGAACTTCTCCCCAACGGGAACAGCGATTGCGAGACGGTTCTCCTTCGGCGCAAGAGGACAGGTAGCATACGGCGTCACCGCGCACGGAGGATTGTAAGCACGATTGAAGTCCAGGACGACGTGTCCATCGACGATCGGCCCGGTGTCAAGAAAGCGTCCGCCGGGATAAGTCTCGCTCTTCGCGGTCAGGTCGTTGAACACGAAGAACAGTCCAGTCTTGGAATCCCCACCTAAAGCAACCAACTTCAGCTCTTCACCGCCCAACTTGAACTCGACCACTCCCGGGACCGGCTGCGCTGTAACATCTCCCAACACATTGGGAATTTCTATGATCTTCTTTCCCTCAGCGGGAACCCAGGTCGCCGTAACGCGATAATTCATGTCGAGAGGGAAAAAGATCATCCCCTTGAAATCGCGCGCGGCCGCACTGTCCGTGTCGCGCACGCGAATTCCTACCCGTTGGCCACGCTCGATGACGTGAAGGCGCAGAGTGCCAAGTTCCATCCGCGTAACGTGTTCGGAAGCATCAGAAACAAGCTTGGCAAAGGTGACCCGCTTGCCTGTGACCGTGAGCGGTACGTCTGGCAACACCTTGAGCGTGACCACGTTGCCTTCGAGATCGAACTCGCCCGCATGCGCCGGGCCCTTGGGAAGCACGATCGCGTTGGCCGCATCGGAGCCGAAGGTATTCGCTCCCGGCTTCAGCCAGAATAAGCCTGCCAGCGATAACCAGTTCTCCTTCAGGTCGGCAGTCTGCTCGGCCTTCCACTTCTCGAACGACTCAACATAAGCTGCATCCGGCGCCTGAGTCGACGTCGCGCCGAAGACGACTAAGGCGGACGTCAGCATCGCGAACACGAACAGCGACTGAGTGTTTCGTCTCATCTTCGTCCTTACCCTCCGCATCTGCTTCGACTAGCGCTTGTATTCCCCAGGGACAGGCAGTGGAGTTAGCCCGCGCCCCGCGAAGATCTCCTGAAATTCCTGCAGCAGCGCCGGGTGCACCAGACCATTCGACGCCAGCGTCTCGCGGCTGTCGAGTTCAAAGGGAGATCCGTCGAAGCGGCTGACTTTGCCGCCGGCTTCTTCCACGATGAGCACGCCCGCGGCTGTGTCCCACGGATTAAGATTGAATTCCCAGAAACCGTCGAAGCGCCCGCTGGCCACGTTGCATAAATCGAGCGCGGCCGATCCCGCGCGCCGCACTCCGTGGGTGCGCAGCGTGATCTGATGGTAGAAGTGAATATTAGGATTCTTGTGCCGCTTGTGGCTGGGAAAGCCCGTCGCCACCAGGCATTCCTTCAACTGCGCCGCCTTCGACACGTGGATCGGCTGGCCGTTCAAGTGCGCGCCTCTTCCCTGCTCGGCGCTGAAGAGTTCGTCGCGCGTCGGATCATAAACTACTCCGGCGATGCGGCGAGCCTGATCCACTGCCCGATGTTCCGGAGCCCGATGCTCCAGAGCCATGGACACGCAGAACACCGGATACCCGTGCGCAAAATTCGTCGTGCCGTCGAGCGGATCGACATACCAGCGGTAGTCGCCCCCCTGATCGTTCAGCCCCTGCTCTTCGCCCAGCACGTCATGCGAGGGAAACTGCTGGCGGATGCGCTCACGAATCAGGGTCTCCGAAGCGCGGTCGGCCGCCGTGACCAGATCGGCGTCGCCTTTGTACTCAATCTTGAGGCCCTGATGGAAGTACTGCATGAGCAGAGCTCCGGCCTCGCGTGCAATAGCCGACATGGTGGGAAGGAAGCTTTCGGGATTGGGGGCAAGCGGCATCAGACGACAGATTGCGGACTTCAGACCTCAGACTTCAGAATTCAGATAGAACATTCTCGACGGCCGGATGCAGAACGTGCGGGCCGGGATCTCAACTGGGCCGAGGTGCGAGGTCTGAAGTCCGACACCAGCTCACTTCCCCCTCCCGCCCTCCGCGATGTACATGATCTCGTGCTTGAAGATGAACAGATTAGGCGCGCCCTCGCGTGTCAGCCGCACCATGTTCTTGTCGTAGTACTCGATCCATCCGTGAACGATCTGGCCATCCATGAGTTTGACCGTGACCGGCTTCTGCTTCTCCCCCAGCGCCTTCAGGAAAGAAGCCTCTTCGAAGGTATCTTCCGGAGGAGGCGTGCGGCTGCGCTTGGCGGCGTTGGGATTCCCTTGTGGAGCGCGGAAGGACATGCAGGCATTGTACACAAAGCGGCGGGGCCGGAATCCGGGTTCAGCCGGCCGCATTTCCATTCTGGAAAGAAAGCCGTGGCCCAAGTTGCGCCACGGCTCAGGAACCAAGTGAGAGGAACACGTTAGAACGCGATGCGCAGTCCGAACTCAAATACGCGCGGAGCCCCGAGCGCATAAGTACCAGACTGGAAGCTGGCGCGGAACGGCGTCAGTCCTGCTCCCGTAACACCACCCACCACGTTGGGCGACAGGGTTCCGTTCGGCCCTCCCGGCAGCAACGAAGCCAGGGGCTGGTTGCCGGGCAGAAACGAGTTCGCAAAATTGAACACGTTGAAGACGCTGGCACTGGGCTCCACGGTGAAGCGTTCCCTGATTTTGATGGGCCACGCCGCCTTCAAGTCCAGCGACTTCAGCCAGGGAAAGTTCATCGTTTCGGGGTTCACCAATGCAATCTGAGGCATGACCCAACCCAATGCGTCCATGTCATTCTGCGTCATCACCTGGATCGGCGCGGACCCGGGACAAGACTGGTTACCTACAAGGCATTGGCCCGCGGGCGTGAGATGACCGGCAGAGTGCGTGTTGTAGTCGCTGATCACGGTATGCAAATTACTGTTGTCCGTGCCCCGCATGAATTGTCCGATCTTGGTCCCCGGCAAGGGCTCGGGCACCGCTCCGGAGCCCAGTCCGGAGCCCAGCCAATCGGTCGCAAAAATTTCGCCGCCGTTGGTCAGTTGCGGAAGCTGCAGGTTCTGCGGAAGCGGACTGTAGAAATGCCCGATCATGGTCAGCCGCGTCAAAAACGGCAGCTCAAAGGTTCCACCGAACGACACCTGGTGCTTGCGATCCAGCCCATTCGGTCCGGTAAATTGCAGCGGGTTGTCATTATTGGTGGCGAGGTTGATGAAGTCCTGATCCTGCGCCTGGCTGACAAACTTCGAGAAGGAGTACGTGAGCTGAAGATTTGCCGCTTTCACGAACGGCCACGGATTGACGAGGCTCTGTACCCAGCGAAACTGATAACCGCTGTACACGGAGCGGCCAATGGGTTCGAGCGTGTCCAGCGCTCCCAGTGCTCCGTTTCCGGCGCCGCTGCCGGTGTTGTTTGTCCCCAGGGGGGTAATGCCCGGGAAGGCGCAGTAGGAGCAGGGCGCCCCGCCGGTGGCTGCGATGTTGGAGTCGAGGCCGGCCGTGGAATACGCCGCCTGGGCTCCCGCCTGACCCAGGTTCACGATCATGCAGTTCGCCTGATTCAATCCACCGAGACATCCATGAGCCAGTTGGGCGTTGTCGCGCGCGATCAGCGCGTTGGCCTGATTGTAGGAACGCGCCGCACCGCTGTGGTTCTGGTCGATCGCGATCAGGTAATGCTCCCCGATGTTGCGGACATAGTCAGCGCTGAGCACCATGCCCTTGCGAAATTCGTGCTGAACGCCAAGGTTCATTTGCCAGGAGCGGGGAGTGCGGTAGTTAGGATCGAACACGTCGAGCCCGGCGGCGTTGGAGGCGTTCAGTGCGGTTCCGATGTAATTGCTGTTTGGTTGTACTCCGGTGGTGGCAGCAGCCGCAGCCTTGAAGGCACTGCTCAGCGCCAGGATTTCATTGGCGACGTTCGCAATGGTCCCTCCACAAAAAGTCGGCTGAACCTGGTTTGTGGCCGGATCCGTTACGGTTCCCGCGCCGCCGGCAATGGGAGAGTTCACCGGCATCGCCGACAGACTGCTGGGCCAGGTGAAGTTGCTGGGAGTGCCCGAGGAACAAACCTCCGGCGTATAGGACAATAGCCCGTTCTTCACACGCGCCGGGCTGTCGGCCAGCATATAGTTCCACAGCGAGTTTTCGTAAAACAGGCCGCCGCCACCACGGATGACCGTCTTGCCGTTGCCGCCCATATCCCAGGCGAAACCGAACTGAGGGGCGAAGTTCAAATTGGGCGTACGAACCTGGCCTCCCAAGCCCGGCTTCCACAGGTTGAACGTCGTGTCCGGACCAAGGTTGTTATCCACGCGTCCGGTATCGCGAACGTAATGCAGTCCGTAGGTCAACGTCACGTTGGGCTTGATCTTCCAGGCGTCCCCGGCATAGGCCTCGATCCGATTGTCTGGACCTAACCCTCCACCGGAATAGCCGAAGGCGCTTTGCGCCGTGGAAACACCGCGGCCGTTGCCCAGAAACACGAAGTCTGCGGGATATGCGGTCGGAGCCGCGGCAGAGATGCAACTGACCAGTAACGAGCCGGGCAAGCAGACGCTGGTCGTACCAACCTGGGGATTCGTGGACAGGGCTGCAAAACCTCCGGCGTGAATCCGATTCAGGGTCGCACCGTAGCGGAACAGGTGATTTCCCATGCCCCGGGTGCCGTCATACTTGACTTCGTAATTCGTCTGCATCCGGACCGTGGGAGCGAACTGGCTGGGGCCGCCGCAGAACGCACCGCCGCTGCTGAGCGCGCAATTCCCCTGGACCGGCGCGCCGATATTGATACCCAGACCGGGAACCGGGTTATCGATCCCCGCCGGAATCGTCCCAGTGACGTCCCCTACACCGTCGCCCATCCGCAGATACTCGAAGCGGATGCTGTGCGTGTACGCGCCTTTCGTGAAGTCGTAACCGAGAGTGTGCGACGGCGTGTGCATCGCATTCTTCAGGCCTTGCAGAGAACTGAAGGCGCCGAAGGCGCCAATCTGACTCACCTCGTCGAAACTAAACCGGTAAAAGGCATGCGTATCCTTGCGGCCCTGCCAGTCCAACCTGCCATCGGCCAACAATTCGCGGAACGGCTCCGCCATCGCGGTTGGCGAAGCGTTAAATGGGGCTCCGAAAGGCTCCGGGGCAATCAAGTCCTGCTTGCTGCGCTCGGCATCGAGAAAGAAGAAAAGCTTGTCTTTGATGAGAGTGCCGCCGACCCGTGCGCCGAACAACTCGCGACTGAACCGTGTCGCTGCAGAACCCGGCAGAGAGGCCGCGCCTTTGTCTCCTCGGAAAACGCCAAAAGCCTCACCATGCAGGTCGTTGCCGCCGGAACGAGTCGTGATCGCTACTGCACCAGAGGAAGTCAGCCCGGTCGAGAGATCGAGCGTTGACTGAGAAAGATTGAACTCCTGGATCGCGCTCGCCGGAATGTTCTGGGTGGTGGTTCCGACCGTCTCATCGGAGATGTCGACACCATCTACATCGATGCGTGCAGCGCGGCCAAACTTCCCTTGGAACGAGGGCGATGACAACCCGCTCTTGCTGGCGTCGACGACGCCGGCATCCTGCATCTGGACGCCGGGCACGAACTGCGCCAGATCGAGGTAGTTGGGCCCGTTGACCGGCAGAGATTCGAATCTGATCTGCTGCCAGCACAGTCTGCACGGTTGGCTGCTCGAGATTGAGGGCAGACGTCGCTGGGTGAACCACAACGCTTTCCTGCCCCGGTTCCAGGTGCACGTTGCCCGAGGAAACCATTCCAGCCTGGGCCAGCACCGAAAGCTCGGCCGTCTTGAACCCTTTGGCTTGGACCCGCACGGTGTAGTCTCCCGGCTGGAGGGGACCTGAGGAATACAATCCTTCGTCGGAAGTCGCGACCTGAAGCACGCGGGCCGTAGCCTTATAGGTAATGATGACTTTTGCGGCAGCCAGCCCCGCGCCGGCCTGATCGCTTACGGTTCCCCGGATGGCGCCCGTGCTCACGGTCGACTGGCCCAGCAACATCGCCGAAGAAAGCAGGGTCGTGCAAAGAGTCATCCACACCAGCAGCTTCATCTTCTTGCTGGGGATGCAATAGAGGTTCAGCATGTCCACCTTTCTTACTTTTGTCATCTGCTTCCAGATAATCACATCCGGATGCTTTGTGGCAAAGCCCGCCACCCTTGGTTCCTCGAAAACTACGTCAGGCCGGGTTCTTCATTCCATGCTGCTTCGCTTGCTTCAATCCGACCTGACGGTGTAGTAGCCTGCCCGGTGGCGGACTCGGTAGGCTGGCGCATCCGGCACGCCCGCTACTTTGACTTCGATGCGGCGGAACTCCGAGAACGACGTACGTTGCGACGGGTAATAAGCCAGAAGATACTGGGTGCGCAGTTCATCGCTGATTCTGTGGAACGCTTCGTCGAGCTGGGCGGCGGAGGTTGCGTAGTACCACTTGCCGCCAGTATCTTCCGAAAGCTGGATCAGGGCATGCTCGCCTCCGGTCTCGCGCCCGGCGCTGCTCTCGATAGGAACGATGATGATGGAGTAGACCAGCGCCTCGGCCTCTACCGCCGCGCGCGCGGCCTGTTGGTAATCGACCTTGCTGATGGTGTCGCCTCCATCGGTAATGAGGACGATGACTTTGCGTCCTTTGCGATGGTCCAGGGCGTGCGAAACCACGTAAATCGCATCGTAAAGCGCGGTGGCCGCGCCCACGCGGATGTGGTCGATGCTCTCGTCGATGCGTTTCAGATCCGCGGTGTACCCCGCAGGAGCTTCGTGCACGTACTCGCTAAAACCGTAGACGGAGAGGGCGTCGACCGGGCGCATGATGTCGTGCGCGAAGCGTTTGGCCGAGGCCTGTTCGAGCGGCAAGTCGTGACGCGTGCTCAAGCTGGTGTCGATGGCGAGTGCGATCGAAAGCGGCAAGGCTGATTCCCGGTCGAAAACCTTGATTGTCTGCTCGCGATCGTCCTCTTTGAGAATGAAATTCTCCTTGGCGAGCCCGCCGATGGGAGCGCCGTGCGCGTCGGTCACGGTGACGAACACGTTGACCAGTTTGACGTCGACCCGGATGGTGGTCGCGGGCTCGGACTGCCGGTCAGGTTTTGCCGGACTTACTGCCGGCGGATTTTGCGCCGGCGCCGGATTCTGCTCGACCGGATTTTGCGGAAACAAATCCTGCTGCGCCCATAGGCCGCACATGGGAACCAGCAGGCCGATCAGGAGCAGAATCGTAGCGGGTTTTCTCATCGAGTATTGGAATTATACCTTCGCGCGGCGGCGGCTCCCGGCAGCCGCGAGCTCTTGCACGCAAAAAGTCGCCCAACTCTGGCCGTTCCGTTAGATGCGGCCTACGGTGCCGGGCTGCCTCAGGCCCCAGAATTTGCGCGCGGAATCTCAGCAGGGAATGGCTCGCCATCGGCCCAGACAGCGCCGTCGGCGAAATGTTCTTTCTTCCAGATGGGAACCGTCCGTTTAAGCGTGTCGATCAACCAGCGGCAGGCCTCGAAGGCGGCCGCGCGATGCGCCGACGCAACCGCGATCAGCACGCTGGTCTCGCCGATTTCCAGCCGCCCCAGCCGGTGGACAATGGCCACATCGCGAACCTGGAACTGCCGCAACGCCTGAGCAGCCAATGACTCCATCTGCTCCAGCGCCATCTTTTCGTAAGCCTCGTAGTCGAGATAAAGCGTCTTGCGGCCGCGGGTCTGGTTGCGCACCACGCCTTCAAACACAAGGGCAGCGCCGTCCTCTCCACGCTTGAGGCTGGCAACGACTGCCTGCGTGTCAATGACTTCGCGGACGATCTTTGCGTGGGGTTGGCGTCCCACCGGCTGTGGCGGCGGCGTCTCGCCCGTCGCGTCAGGCGCGCCGCCACTGACTGGCGGCAGCAGCGCAACCTCGTCGTCCGCCTTCAATTTCGTATCCGGTCCGGCATAGTGTTGATTCACGGCCAAAGCGAGCGACGGCAGCGTTTCCTTCAAGCGCGGAATCTGCGATTCATAGAGCGCGAGCACATCGCGGACCGACGCACCGTCCGGCAGGTCGATCACGTCCACCGGCTTTCCCGCCATATCTTTCAACATCCCGAAGAAGAGGACTCGCACGCGCACGGCGTTCAGTGTACCCCGAGCGGGCGGCACGACGCTTTCCAGCAGAAAAATGGGCAGTGGCCAGTTCGAATTTTGAGTCTCACAAGGCGTCATCCCGAAGCGCCCGCGTCTTTACCAGCGGGCCGAGGGATCTCCCGTGGCACACAGCATCGTAGCGGGAGATCCTTCGCTCCGCCTGAAAAACGGCTGCGCTCAGGATGACGCCAGCGACGACGAGCACAGATGCCATCTGAAATTCAAACTGAGCCACTACTGAAAAATGGCCAGCCTCGCAGGAGGCTGGCCATCAGTTTCAGACAGTAGTCTTCACGCTTGCGTCAGCACTTTATCGTGAACCTCTGCCGGTTCCTTAACCGTCAAGGCGGGACCCTTCCCAACCTCAGGCAGCGAGAACCGCAGAGCTTCATCGATCGTCTTCACGTAATGAACCGTGAAGTTCTCAAGCTGCTCCGGAGTAAGATCCTCCTCGACGTTCATCTTATTTTCCGCGGGCAGAATCACGTCCGTCACCCCGGCACGTTTCGCGGCGAGCACTTTCTCTTTAATCCCGCCGACGGGAAGCACGTTCCCGCTTAGAGTGATCTCGCCAGTCATCGCCATCAGCGGCGTGATGCGGCGTTTGGTCAGCAGCGATACCAGGGCCGTAGCCATGGTCACTCCGGCCGAAGGCCCGTCCTTCGGAATCGCGCCTGCCGGCACATGAATGTGGATGTCGTGGTTGGCGAAGAAGTCTTCGGCAACCCCGAGCCGCTCCGCGTTGGAGCGCACCCAGGTCAGCGCCGCCTGCATCGATTCCTGCATGACCTGGCCAATCTGTCCGGTCATGGTGAATCCGCCCTTGCCCTTCATCGCATTGGCTTCGACGAACAGCACGTCGCCGCCCGACGGAGTCCATGCCAGGCCCACGGCCACACCGGGCCGCTCGGTCCGCTCCGCAATTTCTCCCTCGCTGCGAACCTTGATGCCCCCCAGAAACTCCTGAATCACTTCCTTGTTGACGATCAGTTTGTCGTTCTTGCCCTCGGCCAAGCGCCGCGCCTGCTTGCGGCAAATGGTGCCGATGGTGCGTTCCAGACTGCGCACACCCGCCTCCCGCGTATAGTGGCGGATCACGTGGCGCACCGCTTCCTCGGGAAACTCGATCTGCTCATTCGTGATTCCGTTCTCTTCGATCTGGCGCGGAATCAGGTAACGGAAGGCGATGTGTACTTTTTCTTCCTCGCTGTAGCCCTGCAGTTCGATGATCTCCATGCGGTCGCGCAGCGGCTCGGCGATGGGATCGAGCATGTTGGCGGTCGTAATGAACAGTACTTTCGACAAGTCGAAAGTTACGTCCAGATAGTTGTCGCGGAACGACGCAGTTCTGCTCGGGATCGAGCGCCTCGAGCAGCGCCGAAGCCGGATCGCCCCGGAAATCGCGCCCTACCTTGTCGATTTCATCGAGCATGAAGACGGGATCTTTGGTCTCAGCCCGCCGAATGCCCTGAATGATCTGCCCCGGCAGCGCACCGATGTACGTACGGCGATGTCCGCGAATTTCCGCTTCGTCATGCACGCCGCCCAGCGACAGCCGCGTGAACTTGCGGCCCAGGGCGCGCGCGATCGACTTGCCCAGCGAAGTCTTGCCCACGCCCGGAGGTCCGACAAAGCACAGAATCGGCCCCTTCATGTTGGGCTTCAGGCGGCGCACCGAGAGATAGTCGAGAATGCGGTCTTTCACCTTCTCGAGATCATAATGATCCGCGTCCAGGATTTCCTTGGCCTTGGGGATCTCGATTTCCTGTCCCGAAGTTTTCGCCCAGGGCAGCACGGCGAGCCATTCAATGTAGTTGCGCGTCAGCGAATAGTCCGCGGCCATCGGCGACATGCGCGAGAGCCGGCCCAATTCCTTGAGCGCTTCTTTCTTGACCTCGTCGGGCATGCCCGCTTCTTCGATCTTCTTCTTCAGGTCTTCGACGTCGCGCTGGCCTTCGTCCTGCTCGCCCAGTTCTTTCTGGATAGCCTTCATCTGCTCGCGCAGGTAATACTCGCGCTGCGTCTGCTGCACCCGATCCTGCACTTCACTCTGAATCTTGTTGCGCAGTTGCTGGACTTCGAGTTCCTTGGCCAGATGCTGGTTGATTTTCTCCAGCCGTACGTGGATGTCCAGCGTCTCCAGCGTGTCCTGCTTGTCGGGGGTTGACAACGACGGCAGCGAGGACGCGATGAAATCCACCAGGCGGCCCGGCTCGTCGATGTTCATGGCCACCGTCGAAAGTTCATCCGACAGGGTGGGTGACCCTGCGACTATCTGCTGAAACAGCGTCAGAACATTGCGCTGCAGCGCTTCAATCTCCGAGGTCGCGATCGGAGGCGTGCCTTCCGGCACGGTGGAATAGTAGGCGCTCATAAACGGCGCCAGCTGTGTGAACTCGCCCAGCTTGACTCGTTCCAGACCTTCGGCAAATACGAACAGGCTCTGGTTGGGCATCTTGACGACCTTGTGCACAACGGCCGAGGTCCCGACCGTATAGAGGTCGCTGGGCTGCGGGGAGTCGACCCGCGCCTCGCGCTGCGCCACCACAATGATGGTCTTGTCTTCGCCGAGAGAATTGATCAGTTGCACCGAACTCTCCCGACCCACGGTCAGGGGCAAAACAGCATGCGGGAACAGGACCGTGTCCCGTACCGGAAGTACCGGAAGAGCCCTTTGATCGTTTGTTTCCTTATTCTTAGGAGTGCGCTCGACTGGCGACTGCTGGCTCATAGGTCTCCTTGAGTGTAACTCGCTCAAGTTTAGATGATACTCCTGCGGAAAAGGTTTCAGGAGGCCCCGAAAGCCTTCCCGCAAGAGCTTGAATTCTATTCTCTTACGCCCGGTGTGGAATGTGCCTAAGGTGCAGAGGCTAACGCGAAAGGTGCACCCTTGCCAAGACCTAAATTTGGACGGGCAGGCTTGTGGGCCCCGGTCACCGAACAACACGCCGAGCCGCGGGCGGCACACTTTTGCCCACGGCTCAACCTGAACTTGTTCCTTCGGCATCTGCGATCAGAATCTAGAAAACGTGCTTAGCGGAATCGCCGCGGAACACCAACTCCTGGAGCACTCTTTGGTTATCTGCTGTCTGCTTGTAGATCGTCAGGGTCTGCCGCGCCTTCTGGGCGAGCGGAACCAGCGAGCACTTCACTTTGACCTGATCTTTCCCATGGGATTGAAACACCATGACGTGTTCCTGACCTTCCATGGTATGGCGTACCACATAGTCTCCGGCCGGTAACAGGGCCGTTCCAACTTGAGTTGGCTCATCGAATGTGACATGGCTCACTTCGCGGATCCCCATACTATTTTGGGGGCCAGCCATCGCGATCGAGCCCAGCGCCAGTACGCACATCAAGATGCCCACAGCTTTCAACGAACGCATACGATCTCCTTCAGAATTATTCCGGCGTACCCGAGTATTAGGATGCAACCGACACCATCCTGAGGACGCCGAATTAATTTTAGGAGCGCGCACCGCGACCGCCTGTGCGCTGGGTCACAGGCAGATGTGACGAGAGAGCCAGAGATTTCATTTTGGCGCGAGCTGCCCAATTCGAAGGTGCGCCTTCTTTTCGCCCTCAGCCGACCTGCTCGAATCGGGTTCGAGAATTCACGCCGCCGGATAAATCCCCAGCACTTTCACAAACTCGGCTACCTCGCCCAGATGGCGCAGCGCGTTGCGCGCCGGATCGTCATCGCCACGCAGGAAGTCAACGTAGAAAACGTACTCCCACGGCCGCCCTCGCATGGGCCGCGACTCGATCTTGCTCAAGCTGATATCCCGCAGGGCAAACACGCTGAGCGATTTGAAGAGCGCGCCTGGCGTGTTCTTGACTTGGAACGCGATGGAAGTCTTGTTCGCGCCATGCGGAATCAGCCGGTGATAGTCCGCGCCTGAATCTTTCTTTCCTGCAGATCGCTTTCCGGCCGCCCGGCCCAATTTTCGAATCAAAAAGAAGCGGGTGAAGTTGCGCTTGTCGTCTTCGATGCTGGCCTGAAGGATGCTCCCGGAATATTCGCGCGCGGCCTGCTTTCCCGCGATTCCCGCCGCATCCTTCAACTGGTTCGCAATCACGTGCTTCACGCTGCCAGCCGTGTCATAGAACGGCACCGCCTCGATCTTCGAATGCCGGCGGAAGAAATCGCGGCACTGGTCAAGCGCCACCGGATGCGACAACACGCGCCGCAATGAGCCCAGCCGCACTCCCGGCATGGCGATCACGTTATGCACGATGCGCAAAAGAAATTCCGCCTGAATGAACACCCCGCGCGTCAGCATCAGATCGGCGTGTTCCGCCACAGTCCCGGCCAGCGTGTTCTCGATCGGGATGACCGCAGCGCCCACCGACTCACGCTCCACGCTGTCGAACACTTCCGCCGATCGCGCGCAGGGCACCACCGTGCAGCGCGCCAGCATCCGCTCCGCCGCTTCGTGACTGAAGGACCCGAGTTCCCCCTGAATCGCAACTTTCATATTCCGTTTTCCTGAATACGCAAGGTATCTGGAGAAGGCATGTCAGCGCAAATGCCTCTCGGCAGCTTGTCAGCTCAGTTCCTTCTTCAGCACCAGCGCGTCCACGCCGTTTGAATAGTAGCGCGGCCAGGTTCGGATCACGCTGTAGCCATGCCGCTTGTAGAACGACAAGGCCGCCAGGTTGTCGACGGCGGTTTCCAGTCCCACGGCGCGCGATCCACCGGCGCGCAGACGGTCTTCGGCAGCCTGCAGTAGCAGCGACCCCACGCCTGACCGGCGGGCCGAAGCCATGACGTCAATCGTGATGATGTGTCCGGTCGGGCCGTTGTGGACCACGATGAATCCGGCAATCTTGCCGTCCTCAATCTGGCCACCATCAACCTTGGCACCCTCGGCGCCGGCCGCTACCATCGTGAATGTTCCCCGGTGTCGAACGTAGGCTTTAAGTTCCTGCTTCGAATATGCGATCCCTGGCGGAAAGCATTCCTGGTCCATGCGCCAAAGCAGTTCGAAGTCTCCGGGCTGAAAGTCGCGAATGACGAAGGCCACGGCGCCATTGTAGCGGGCCGGGCCGGCTGAGGTTGCTGCAACCGCCGCCCTCCTTCGTGGAGGGACGGGTTTTCCACAGCCCAAACCACGCCGAGTCCCAGAAAAATCGTCGCTGGGGACCATTGTCCACTTGCCCCGACCGCAACTTCGGACGTACCATCAGCATCTAGAGTACAGAGGAAGACGTGGTGGGACGCCTTCTAGCCATAGACGTAGTCGGCGCGGTCGCGGTGCTGGGGGCCTGGTACTTCCTCTTCCGCGCCTACAACCGCCGCAAGGGAACCGAAGCCCTCAGATGGGTGCAATCGGCTTGCGCCGGCAAGGGCCGCATCCTTGACTCGCACTGGCTAAACACTTCGCGCCTCGATGCCCGCTTGCAGTTCCCGTCCCGCAGTTTCGAAAATGCGCACGTCACTATGAAGTTCCGGCCGCGCGCTTGGCCCGTTCACTGGCTGCTGAGCTGCTATCGCAAGCAGAAAGAAACTCTGACCTTCGAAGCCGATCTGGGCGGCTCGCCGAGCTTCCACCTCGAGGTCCGGCGCCATCGCTGGTGCGCCCACAGCCGTGGCGTCACCAACCGCCGCCGCGACGAACGCGAATGGGACGTCTACGAACCGGGCCCCGTGATCCTCACCACCCGCACCCACTGGAAGCAGGATTCAACGCCCGAACTGAATACGCTGATGACCGTGCGCCAGCAGGACGTGCTGGAAGTCCGCTTCCGTCCCGAGTCTCCGCAGTTCTCCGCCACTATCGCCCTCGACGCACTCTACGATCCCCGCACCGCCGCAGGCTTCCTGACCACGCTACGCGAGCTGGCCGCCGGCGCATCGGCGCACCGCCAATAAGAATCTTGCAAGCCAACTCCCACTAACTCTAAGCCACTTTTCTGTGCTATCGTTCCGGGCCATGACCGACTTCAACAATCCCTCTCCACAGTTCGGCACTGCAGAATATGTGGGGTCTCCGGGCGCCGACCACTGCCAGTTCTGCCAACAGCCGATCGCTGGAAATTATTATCGGGCCAACGGGGCCATGGCATGTCCCGGATGTGCGGAGAAGATGCGCGGCGAGTTGGCCAAGGACACGCACGCGGCCTACGTGCGCGCCATTCTGTTCGGCGTCGTAGCTGCAATTCTGGGCATGATCCTCTACGCCACGTTCGCCATCGTCACCGGAATCGTGATTGGCTACGCGGCGCTGGCCGTGGGATGGCTCGTCGGCAAGGCCATGATCACCGGTTCCAACGGAGTTGGCGGGCGGCGCTATCAGATTGCAGCGGTTCTGCTCACCTATGCCGCGGTTTCCACGGCCGCGATTCCTGTCTGGATTCACTACGCCGGCGAGCATAAGCAAAGCCAGCGCCAGAAAGCCGCGCCCTCTGCCGCGCCGGGGGAGGATGGTTCGGAATCCGATTCGCAGGAACAGCCGACCGCCCGGCCCCGCCCCAACTTTGTGTCTGCGCTGGGAACCTTGCTGGTGCTGGGGCTGGCTTCCCCGTTTCTCGAGTTCACCAGTAATCCGTTCGGTGCCCTAATTGGGCTCGTGATCTTGTTCGTCGGCATGCAGTTCGCCTGGAAGATGACCGGCGCCAAACCGTTGCAAGTCTTCGGACCCTTTGAGAATTCCCCGCAAGCACCGCGCTGAGCTTGAGGCCCTGAACTCTCCAGGATTGACGCTTGAAGGATTGATGCTTGCCCGGCAGGAAACAGCGAGACCGCCCCGTCGCGTAGAATTGGGCGTAGCGTCTTCTGAATCGTGTCCACTACCACACCCGAACTCATTCGCAACTGCCGCCGCTGCTCCCGTGAACTTGCGCCGGGAGCCCTGGTGTGCGATCAGTGTCACGCTCTGGTGCACTCCGAGCAGTTGGATCGCCTCGCGGCTGAAGCCAAGACGCTCGAAGCCAGCGATCCGCGGCAGGCACGCGAGCGATGGCTGATGGGACTTCCCCTGCTGCCCCAAGATTCGCGGCAAGCCCACTGGATCGTGCAGCACGCCCGCTCGCTCGATGCGCTTGCCAAACGACTTCAGCCTACGCCGCCCAGCGAGAACAAATGGGCGCAGCGCCTCGGTCCCGTAGGTCCCATCGCCGTGCTCCTGGCGAAGGGTAAATTCCTGTTGACCGCGGTTTTCAAGCTCAAGTTTCTTCTCAGCTTCCTCGCGTTCTTCGGTTTTTACTGGGCCATGTTCGGAGCGAAATTCGGAATCGGTTTTGCGGTGCTGATCCTGATTCACGAAATGGGCCACTACATCGACATCAAACGCCGCGGATTGCCGGCGGACATGCCTGTGTTTCTGCCCGGCCTGGGAGCCTACGTGCGCTGGCAGGCTCTGGGCGTTTCGTTGGAGACACGGTCCGCCATCAGTCTCGCCGGACCATTCGCCGGATTTCTCGCGGCCGTAGGGTGCACTATCCTCTGGTGGAAAACCGGAAGTCCCTTGTGGGCCGCGCTCGCCCGCTCGGGAGCAGCTCTTAACGTGCTCAATCTCATCCCGGTCTGGGTGCTGGACGGCGGACAGGCTGCACTTGCGCTCAGCAAAATGGAGCGCATCATCGTGCTCACCGCATGCCTGGCACTTTGGCTGGTGCTCGGCGAGGGCGTCTTCTTCTTAGTAGCGGCCGGCGCAGGCTACGCGGCATTTTTCGCCCGCGATCTTCCGGCCCATTCCAGCCGCGCCACCACAGCCTACTTCGTCGCTGTCTTGATCGCATTGGGTGTGCTCCTGCGCTTGCTGCCCGGGCAAGGGTTCGGCATGAATTGATCTCGGCCTGCCCAGCGGCTTGGAGTAGAATGCTGGCCGGCCCCGCGTCCGCAACTCAATCCACCGAGGACAAAACATGCGCATCCTCAGCTGCCTTCTCGTTGCACTCACTCTGTCCGCCAGCCTGCTCTGCGCGCAAGACCCGCCGAACCTCTCCCCCGCGCAACAGGAAGTGCTCACCGTCCGCAAGGCGCTGCGGGACACGGCTCTCCGCCGGGATATGGCGGCTTGGTCCCGCTACGTCGCGGAGGATTGCATCTTCAGCACCGATGATGGGGCCCTTGCTACCAAAGCGCAATTTATAGAGCACAACAAAAACTTGCCCCCGGAGTACGACCACTCGACGAATCCGCGGGACTACGTCATCCACGTGTATGGCAATACCGCCGTCATTAACTTCCGGCTCACCGGACACGAGCAGTTTGCGGATGCAGACATCATCAGTGAAGAACGTCAAACTGAAACTTATGTGAAGCAAGACGGCTCCTGGCTGCTGGTTGCGAGGCAATGGGGCCTGCTGCCGGTAAATTTCCACAAGCCGGTTGCCGTCGATACCAGTGTTTATAAGGATTATGTCGGCCAATATCAGTGGCGTCCCCTTGACGACGTGGAGACCGTCTCGGTGAAGGACGGAAAACTATGGTCGCGGTTCAGCAAGGACAAGAATGGCGATGAATACCTGCCTTTGAGTTCCGACACGTTCTTCGTCAAGGTCGATATCGGCAGTACCCAATTCGTTCGCGACGCTCAGGGCCATGTGACTGGCTACACCTATCATCGCTCGGACGGCCAGGAAATCCACGTCAAGAAGATCCAGTGAGGCCTATCTTCCCGAATAAATCTCTTTTATGCCGTGCATCAGCTTTTTCGATTGGCTGCTGCCCGTCCCACGCGCTATGCTTTGCCGTTGCAAGTCGCCGTGTTCCAACTCAAAGTGTTGAAACCAGCCATTTCAACTTCCCTGTATCCGTGATGCAGTTTTGCTCAAATCCTAAGTTTTTACGCGAAGGAGACTGAAGGACATCCATGCCCACTGAACTGCGCAATTTCCTGGCACTCTCATACGATGAACTGGAAGATCTCAACCTGAAGGCGAAGGAACAGCGCATGAAGCGCGTCGCCCCCGGCAAGATCCAGGAGGAACGGCTCAAGTACCTGACGGACGAGAAGCGCATCAAGGCCGTGACCGTGATGTTCAGCGATCTCGAAGGCCGGTTGCACATGCTCGACTACGACAAGAAATTCCTGCTAAAGAGTTATGACAATCTGACCTTCGACGGCTCTTCGATTCGCGGCTTCACCGCGCAGCGCGAAAGCGATTTACGCCTGGGCATCGACTGGGGCGCCTTCTACTGGGGACCGGCCGACGTCTTCGGACCGGGAAAAGTCCTCGTATTCGGCGAGGTCATCGACAAGAACGGCGAGCCTTACCGCGCCGACATTCGCAGCGTGCTGAAATTGTTCGCCGGCGAACAGCACAAAAAAAATGGCTACACGCTCAACGCCGCCAATGAAATCGAGGGCTTCCTGTTCCAGGGGCCGGAGGCGGAGCGCGTTTATCACGAGACCGGCAAGTTCGAGTACGTCAATACCGGCGGCTATTATCACTCGCTGCCCGGCGATCCCCTGCGCACTTTCATTGACACCACCGCCGAAGTGCAGCGCGCCATGGGCTTCCAGAACGAAAAGGACCATCCGGAGGTCGCGCCTTCGCAGTTTGAAATCAATTACGGCTACGGCGAAGTCGTGGCCGCCGCCGACCAGATCCAGCTCTACAAGCTGATCTGCCGCCAGGTCGCACCGCAACATGGGATTCACCGCGCCAGCTTCCTTCCCAAACCAGTCGTCGGAGTCAACGGCAGCGGCATGCACACCAACGTTTCGGTCAGCGACGACGGGAAGAACCTGTTCTGGGATCCCAAGGGCGAAGAGAAGCTCAGCAAGCTGGGCTGGGAATTCGTGGACCGCATTCTCACCCACGGCAACGATCTTTGCCTGATCTTCAATTCCAGCGTGAATGCCTATCGCCGCCTCGATCCGCATTTCGAGGCGCCCAACCAGACTCAAGGCGTCGGCCGTGGACCGCGGCGCTATGATCCGCATCCCCATCGGCAACGAGACGAGCATGCGTGTCGAAGTGCGCGCCGTCGCTCCCGACGCCAATCCCTACCTGGTGATGTACTCGGATCTTCAAGACCGGCCTGGACGGGAGACCGCGAAGATCAAGGATCTGCGCCAGGCGGAGCGCTACCTGCCGGACAACATCTACACGGCGATCGACGACTTCCGCAAAGCCGACGTGGACCACCAAGCTGCTCGGCGAAGACGTCAAGGGCCGCTACGCCGACCTGAAACAAGCCTCCGCCGACCGTTGCCCCCGCGCTCCTCGGAACCGTCGTCAAAGCGCCGAAGTCCAGTTCCACCACGAGGTCTACAACCAGTTCCTGTGGAATTTGTTCTAGAACTGCACGCAGTTCTGCCCGCGCCCCGGTCAAAAGCCGGGGCGTTTTGTTTGGTAGCGCCGGCGTCCCGCGTGGCTGTGGTGCGGGGTTATGAGTACCTGATAGCGTAACTGCTTGGTGGGACCATCGTTGTCTGTGAAGGCCGCATATTCACGACCGTTCACCTGTTGTTTTGCGATAATCTTATGATCCGCGAGAGGGATCGATGTCTCCCATTTGTTGTCGTTCCAAATAGGCTCTGTCAGTTGTCCCATGATGATGCCCGAATCGGTTAGCTGCGCCATACGTCGGAGTATCTCGATCTGTGGCTGCGCATCGGCAATCGGTCTCGTAGGGCTGTTGTATTTCAGAAGGAGTGATTTGGTCTTGGTGTCCCGTTGGAAATAAAAGAGCCACTTGTCCCCAGCTTGAAAATCCCCAAAACATCCACCTTGGTCAGTCGTCACAGTCAACGAACCAGCAACCGTACCAGCAAAAACTTCCTCAGGCATTAGTCGCAATCGCTTTTCACTGTTCGCTATTTCTGCTACGGATACGACCGTTCCAACGAACACGGCCTCGTAACCGTCGTCTATTCCGCACGATCCTTCGCGTCCCCGTATGTAGCAGAAAATCTGTTTGCCGTGATAATCGTGGCCTTCGAATTGGGCAGAGGCTGAAGAGAGGATCAGAGTTGAAGGGATGCACAATGGTAAAACCAGCAGCGCGCATCTCTGTAACAGCCACATGGCAATAGGATTATAGTCCGAGGTACAATTTCGTGAAGTCGGCTGTTGACAAATCTCAATTACGCTCATCAATCCGCCACCCTGCATAACCCGCAGCGCCCGCGTTGACTCCCTCTCCATCTATCCCTAAGATGGCACTCCAGATTCAGCGAACTCCATTCCGAGGCTACAATGTCTCCGAGCGAAGCCGACGGTTCCCGCAGCCTGTTCCATGCCATCGCCACCGACCTCCACTTCTGGATTCCGCTCACCGTGCTCCTCGGCGGCCTCTTCCTCCTGGATAAGCTCCGTTGAACTCACCGTCAGGCACCGTGCAAGCCGCGCCCCCAGCGCAAACTCCCATGCACGCCACCCGCCTGCGCAGCCTGCAAGCCCTCGGCATCTTCTGCGGATTCGCCGCCGGAGCCTGGCTGGGCGGCGCCGAAGCTCCCATCAAGCTCGTCAATCCCGACATCTCTCCGATCACCGTTTCCTTCATCATGGTGCTCGGAGTCTTCCTCGCGCGCTGGAGCGTTCCCGCTTTCATCCGCGGCACGTCGCATGTCCGCAACGACGTCCGCCAGGCTCCGCACCTGATCGTCTGGGCCGTGCTCGCCGGATGCATGTGGGCCGTCGCCAACACGCTCACCATTTACGCCATCCGCAACGTCGGCCTCAGCATCGCATTTCCGCTTGTGGAACACGAATAGCCTGCTCGGCATCTTCTGGGGATTCCTGCTCTTCAACGAACTGCACTACGCCGGATGGAAACGCTGGCTCGGCGTTCTGGGCGGCGCAGTCTGCATGTTCGGCGGCGCCACGCTGCTGGCCATCGCGTCGTCGCATCAGGCCGCGCCCGGGCAAGGCCGCGCTCGGAATTTTCGCCGCACTCGGCGCCGGCATTCTCTGGGGAACGATGTACATCCCCTACCGCAAGGCCTACCTCACCGGCATGAATCCGCTCTCGTTCATCACCTTCTTCACCGTCGGCGAACTCGCCACCATGACCGTGCTGGCCGTCACCTACCGCGGCGCGGTTCCGCTCTGGCACGAACTCGTCGGCGCCCGCGAGGTTCTCTTCTGGCTGATGCTCGGCGGCTTCGTCTGGGTCCTTGGAGATTTGTTCCAGCAATACGCCACAAAATATGTCGGCATCAGCCGCGGCATTCCGCTCTCGAACACCAACCAACTCTGGGGACTGCTGTGGGGCGTCTTCGTCTTTCATGAACTGCGCGGCGCAAGCCAGACCGTCTACGCGCAAGTGGCAGGCGGCTCGATCCTCATGGCCCTCGGCGCAGTTGCGATCGCGCTCTCCTCGGCGACCGAGCGTGAACACTCCTCCTGGCAGGACGCCGCCGACCGCGAAGGCCAGCGCTACAACGTCGAAGCCGAATACGTCCGCGCTGGCATGGAAGGCCGCGCGCACGGAAGCGGCCCGACCGGACGAACGATTCTCGATTGGGTCCTCATGCTCGGCACGACAACTCTCTTCGCTGCTCTCGCGGCCATGGCGAGGCTCCCGCACATCGACATCTCGCCAGGTTGGGCGAGTACACTCACGGTCGCGATGCTCGCCCTGCTGGCCACCTGCGGAATCGCTCTCTGGCGCACCACCCGCTTCCGGTAAGCCTCGCCAATCTCCGACCCTCACCGCACACTCTCGCCCGGTATGCTAGATTCGAAGACTCGATGGACCTCGCACCCACCATCTCTACGCAAGGCCTGACCCGCCGTTTCGGAGAACTCGTGGCTGTCGACAACGTCGACCTGCGCGTCGCTCCCGGACAATTCTTCGGCTTCCTCGGTCCCAATGGCGCGGGGAAATCCACCACCATCAAGATGCTCACCGGACTGCTCGCGCCCAGTTCTGGACGCATCGAAATCCTCGGCATCGATCTCAACGCGCATCCCGTCGAAGTCAAGCGCCAGATCGGAGTCGTGCCCGAAGGCATGGCGCTGTTCGGCCGCCTCACCGGCGCCGAGTTCCTCAGCTTCGCCGGACGCATGTACGGCCTCGACCGCACCACCGCGGCCAAGCGCGCCGCCGAGTTGCTCGACTTCATGCAACTCGCCGACCAGCCGAAAAAACTGGTCACCGACTATTCCCACGGCATGCAGAAAAAGCTGGCGCTCGCGGCCGCCGTGATCCACGGGCCCAAGGTTCTGTTCCTCGACGAGCCCTTCGAAGGCGTGGACGCGATCGCCGCCGGAACGCTGAAATCCATGCTGCAAGGCATGATCGCCCGCGGCGCCACGATCTTCCTGACCTCGCACGTGCTCGAAATCGTGGAACGCCTGTGCAGCCACGTCGCCATCATTCATCAGGGACGCCTGGTCGCCCAGGGCTCGCTCGAAGAACTGCGCGCAGGAGTCGAAGCCCAAACCCCCGCCGGGTCCGGCAATGGCACCCAAGCCTCTGGCGAAAAGCTAACGCTGGAGCAATTCTTCCTGCGCATCGTCGGCGGCGAGCGCCGCACCGAGCAGGAACTGTCATGGCTGGGATAGAAATCCTGGAGCAAAAGTGTACGAGTCAGGAGCGGGCGGTGCGGCGCAGAAACCTTCTTCGACGATAGATCCGGCTGGCCCGCAGCGTTCGCAGAGGGTGAAACGGCTTGTGGTGAGTCATAATCGACATGGTTTCCAGCGAATACTCAAAGTGCGCGCCACAACCACAGCAGACTTTGTAACTGTGTCCTTCGATCGTGAAAACGCGGCTCAACTTTGTATGGTGGCAACCAAAGGCGAACTCCAACGCGCTCGCGAAAGGATGCGTAACGGTCGCCCACAACGGAACCTCGTCGGATGCCATGTTCTTCAATTCCCTCTGGACTCAATGTTCTCATCGGCAATCGTGCGCCAACCGTGAGCCGACCCACTCCCGCTTGTGATTAAAATCACGCCAGAACTTTGCATCATCGCAACTCGTCTCGCAAGAGTTTCTGTTTCAACGTCTTACGCTGGTGCGCATCCCATGCAGATGTGCAAGAATTGAGGCCACTCGAAATGACGCCTCCAAAAGTTTCAACCCAGCTGACCGCCATCGCCGAACTCCGCTGGCGCATGTTCGTCAATGGCCTGCGCAGCAAGCGCGGCAAAATGGAACTGGTCTCGCGCGTCATCGTGACCGCAGCTTTCTCCTTCGGCGGCTTCGGCGGCTTTGCCGTCGCCACCGGGACTTCGTGGTACGTCGTCTCGCAAGGCAAGGCCGAATACCTCGCGCTCATCTTGTGGCCCATCTTTTTCTTCTGGCAAGTCTTTCCCGTGATGGCGACCGCCTTCACCAACAATCCCGACTCCGGCGAGTTGCTGCGTTTCCCTCTCACCTACCGTTCGTATTTTCTGATTCGCCTCGCCTACGGCTATTTCGACCCGGCCAGCGCGCTCGGCAGTGTGGCTCTGTTTGGAGTTCTGCTCGGCACCAGCTTCGCGCGCCCTGCGTTGTTTCCCTGGGCGCTGCTCGTGCTGCTGACGTTCGTGCTCTTCAACCTCGTCCTGATGCAGACGGTCTTCGCCTGGCTCGAACGCTGGCTGGCGCAGCGCCGCACGCGCGAAATCATGGGCGTGCTTTTCATCCTGGCCATGCTGAGCTTTCAATTGATCGGCCCGGCCATCGAACATCTCGGCAAAGGTCCGCACCCCGAATTCAGCCGCGCCACCCAGATCACGGCGCAGGTTCAGGCACTCCTTGCCTCCGGGACTCGCCGCCAATGCCATCGCCCAGGTTTCCCACGCACACTTCCTGCCCGGCGTCTTGTCTCTGATCGTGCTCGCAATGCTGACCGCGGCATCGGACTTCTCCTGCACCTGCGTCTGCGCGCCCAGTTCCGCGGCGAGAATCTCAGCGAAGCCGCTGCACGCCCCAAAGTGGAGCAGGTTCAAGGCCTGCAAGTGGGATGGAACCTGCCCGGATTTTCGCCAGTCCGTCGCTGCCGTATTCGAAAAAGAGGTCCGCTACCTCGCCCGCAGCGGCCCCATGCTGCTCACTTTGATCATGCCCGTCTTCATGCTGATCATCTTCCGCATGGGACCGATGAATCCCATGCGCCAATCCGGCGGCTTCAACCGCACGCCCGACATGGCGTTCCCCGGCGCCGCTGCCTACGCGATTCTCGTGCTCACCAACCTGGTCTTCAACAGCTTCGGCGGAGACGCCGCCGGCATGCAGTTCTTCTACGCATCGCCGGTCACGTTCCGACAGATCGTGTTGGCGAAGAACCTCACCCACGCCAGCATCCTCATCTTCAACACCGCGTTCGCGTGGATCGCCGTCTCCTACCTCTACGGCACACCGCACCTCGCAGTTTCGATCGCGACCCTGGCTGGACTCCTGTTCGCCGTGCCGCTGAACTTCGCAGCCGGAAATCTGCTCTCGATGTATTCGCCCAGGAAGCGCGACTTCTCCACCTTCGGCCGCCAGAACGTCTCGCAGACGACGGTCCTCGCCAGCTTCGGCGTTCAGATCGTGATCGTCGGCCTGGGCATTGCGGGATTCGTCATCGCGCGGCTCTACAACAATCTGTGGATCGCCACGCTGCTGTTCCTCGTGCTCGCGGCGATCTCAATCCCGATTTACGTGGTCGTCCTGAACCGCATGGATGGGATCGCTCTTCAGCGCCGGGAAACGCTGCTGGCGGAACTGTGCCGCGCGTAGAGCCTTCGAGCTGTCGTTCTTATTCTTTTCCGGCTTCGCCAAGAACCGGTACCCCACTCCGCGCACCGTCAGCAGATGCCGCGGATGCCCCGGATCATCCTCGATGTACCGCCGCAGCCGCACCACAAAATTGTCGATGGCCCGCGTGTCGGTGTCCTCGTGCAGTCCCCACACTTCTTCCAGAATCTGCTTGCGCGACACAATCTTCCCGTCGTTGCGCACCAGATGCCGCAGCAGTTCCGACTCCATCAGCGTCAGATGAATCGTGCTCTCTCCCGACCGCAGTTCCAGCGCACCAAAGTCGATCGTCTTCCCGCCAAACGAGAATGTTCCGAAATCTCCAACGCCGCTGGCGTCGGCCCGCGCTTCGTCCGTGCCGGAGCCTTGCCCACCGCGAATCCACTGGCTGCGCCGCAACAGTCCCTGCAACCGCGCCAGCAGAATCGAAAGATCGAACGGCTTCGCCAGATAATCGTCCGCCCCTGAGGCAAAGCCCTTCAGCACATCTTCCGGACGCCCCCGCGCCGTCAGCATCAGCACCGGCACATAATTGCGCGCCGCGCGCAGCTCCGACACCACGCTGAATCCATCTTTCCCCGGCAGCATGATGTCGAGCACCACGGCGTCAAAGTTCTCCTTCTTCTCCAGCAGACGATCGGTGGCCGCCTCGCCATCGCCCACGACTTCCGCCGCATAGCCTTCGGCCTCCAGGTTGAAGCGCAACCCCTGCGCCAGATGCGCTTCGTCCTCCACCACGAGCACCCGGCTCATGCCTCCCACCTCGGCAGTTCGAGAACGATCGTGGTTCCCTGCCCTTCGCCCTCGCTCTCGGCAAAGACTTTGCCACCGTGCTTCTGCGCAATCGCCTTCACAATAAAAAGCCCCAGCCCGGTTCCCTTCACGTGCGCCAGCGAACGGTGCGTGACCCGATAAAAGCGCTTGAAGATACGCTTCATGTCGTCGGGAGGAATGCCCACTCCCTGGTCCTGCACGCGCAGCACAATGCGCTTTTCGTCGGGCGATTCCAGTTGCACTCGCACGTCGACGCTCTCCCCGGAATATTTGACGGCGTTGTCGAGCACATTGATCACGGCAGTCCGCAAATCTTCCGCGCTGCCCCGCACCCGCAGTCCGTTTCCGTTGCTCGTCGACTCCTGATACCGAATCGCCTCCGGCTGCAGGTGATGTCGCGCCCGGGTCGCGTCCATGCAGTCGCGCACCAGTTGCCCGAAATCGACCTCCGCCTTGTCCTTGCCAGCTTTCTTGTCGCCCGCTCGTCCCGCGCGCAGCACCTGCTCCACCGTCTCCGTCAGCCGGTCGGTGTCGCTCAGCATCAGCCGGTA
The DNA here is from genome assembly GCA_963791515.1 of uncultured Acidobacteriaceae bacterium. GTDB lineage: Bacteria > Acidobacteriota > Terriglobia > Terriglobales > Acidobacteriaceae > Sulfotelmatobacter. The sequence continues at coordinate 60,451 of CAWBSS010000011.1, forward strand.
GAACTCCTGCTTCTGCGTTTCCGGCAGTTCGCGGCGCTGCAAGGTTTCCAAGATGCAGCCGGATCGACGCCACCGGCGTCTTCAATTCGTGGGTGACGGCGTTGATAAAGCTGTCGTGCTGCTCGCTGCGCCGCAGTTCGCGCACCAGGAAAATCGTGTTCACCACCATCCCCGCGATGATCAGCGCGAAGAAGACGATGCCGAAAAACAGCAGCACGCCTTCGCGCCAGTTGAGGATGATCCATCCAACATTCAGGGCGACAGCCAGCGCCACCAGGCCAATGCCCAGGCAGAGGAAGAATACGATGGTTCCGCGGCGGCTCGAGATGCGCATGGAAGCTCAGCCCGATTTTACCGCGTTCGTGGCCGCGCGTTATCGCGACCACAACGCAGGAGGTATCTGTGGCGTCAGCAGAACGCAGCTCACAAGGAGGCATCAGAACGGGAAAAGTATCGACAGAATCGGAAGGTGGTTTGTTGGGTGGTATGAAGTCGTGGCGATTTCGAGGGAGCTGTTGAACAATTCTTCGTCATGCAATCGACAACGATGTAAAGATGCGTAATATGCTCTACGGCTTATCGCGTGAAGTACTTGCGACGTCGAAACCGTACCGCTTCAAAGTATCTCCAACCGCCGCGGTCTTGAGGTACGACAAAAACTGCTTTGCGGTTTCTTTATCCTTGGACGAGTTAAGTATGACGCACGCCTGCTCGATGGGTGGGTATTCGGTAACAGGAATTTCTACGTAACGTCCTTTGTCTTTCATGTTTGGAGATAAAGCAAGCGACAGTGCAACCACGCCCACGTCGGCGGCACCGGACACCACAAACGACGCTGTTTGGGATATATTCTCGCCGAGGACCAACTTGTCCTTGACCTTCTCGTAGACAGCCTCGTTCTGCATCGCTGCGACGGCTGCCTGCCCGTAAGGGGCGTGCTGTGGGTTAGCGACGGCGATCTTCTTCACGGCAGAGTCAAGGAAAGATTTCAGCCCCGAGTCGATGTTGATCTTCGAATCGTTTGGGACCCAAACCACAATCTTGCCCCTTGCGTACTGGTAGTAGCTTCCCGAAGCTGTCAGTCCAGAAGATTCCAACTTCTTCGCGTAGTCGAGATTCGCGGAAAAGAACATGTCAAACGGGGCACCATTCTGAATCTGCTGGAAGAAGTTGCCGGATGAACCGTAGATCAGCTTAACTTCTTTTCCCGTTTCCTTCTGGAATGCGGCGGCGACATCTTGCATTGCAGATTGAAGGTCTGCTGCGGCAGCGACAGTGATAGATTGCGCCGCGCAGAGTTCACCAATGAAAATGACGGCAAGGAACATAGTCAAATGTCGTGTTCGTGGACTCATATTCCTCTCTCAATGCGGTCTATAATTTGTCATAATTTGTGTATGCCTATCTCAGCCAGAAACAAACTGCGCGGAACAATCGAAGAAATTCAACTTGGCGACATTATGGCCCACGTGGTGGTTCGTGTCGGCGATAACCTGATCGAGAGCGCGATCACACGCCGGAGTGCGGATGAGCTAAAACTCAAGCAGGGTGACACCGTTAGTGCCGTGGTTAAGGCAACCGAGGTCATGATTCAAAAGGACTGATTCCGAATCACTGCACGTTCACAATCTTTAGGACGGTAAGTTGTCTGATCCAGCGGGCAGGTCGTTTCTCGTCTGGAATCACGATGCGATACGGTCCTTCTTTTTCATCGAGGGGTTTGCCATCTTTCAGGAAAGCCAAGATGATCTGCTTGTCCGTGAAGGCGGGATCCATTTCGGGCAGCGCGATGACGACCCGATAGCCATCAGCGGCCTCCGCGACGAGGCAGGATGCGAGTCGTTTCCCCTTCAGTGCTTCCCCAAACCCCACGTTCGCTTTCTCTAGCACGGCCCGAAGTGTGGCGCCCTCAAACGTAGCGGAGACATCGTGAGCCGACGCCTGAAGCTTGACATGCGGCAACGTCTCCAGATCTGCACGCGACAAGATCGTCTGCTTGCCATCTTCTTTCTGAATGGTTAGCTGCTGAGAGTGAGCGACGATGCTTTGCAGCACGAGAATGAACCAAACAGCAGCCGGGACTAGCCATCTTTCGTTGCGATGCATAAGGATTCTGGACCTCGCCGATCAACGATCTACCCGAAACCACAACCCATGTTGGGCTCTCGACTCAGCCCGCCGCGGAAACGATCAGAAGGTGAAACGACCACCGACTGTCGGAGCAAAGTTGTTGTTGGAGTTATAGGGGACGCCGGGGCCATGAGGAATGGCGATGGCCAGACCGCCGCTCACCCAGGAATACGCAATTCCGGCAAAACCGTCGAAACGCTTGGTGAAGTGATGATCGACATAGAGCGACCCCTCGTTGAGGGTGCCCGCGCAGGAAGCGCGGAAATTTCCGGGCACGCAGGTCGGCGGAACACGGAAGTCGTTCTGCCGCTGTTGATACCAGGAGAAAGTGAAGTCGGTCTTGCTGCGGTAGGTGTACTTCACGCCCGTCCACCAGATATTCACCAACTTTTCAGAATCAAGATTGTTGTCTTCGACCCCGCTCATGAAATAACCGCCCTGGTCCGAGGCGCCAACGCCCAACGGGTTCTTCGGGTTGTTCTGCCAGATGTATTCGTAGCCGGCAAAAAACTTGAACGGGTCCCACGCATACTTGGCAGCGACCATAATTCCGTAGTTGTCGGTCACGATGCCATACACGGTGTCGTTCGGGTCGATCAGATTGGTCCCGGTGATGGGGTTGGTATTGATACTGTCTGTGGTCGACTGATAGGGCTGCCGTCAGACTCTGAGGCCCCAGTAAGGGGTTCAACACACTGATCGCCTGGTTGTAATGTTGGGGAACGATGTCGACCGAGAACTTGCCGTAGTCTGCGCCGAGGTCGAATCCATAGGCGTTGTTATGCGCCTGTTCCGGCGCACAGGTGGCGGACAGTCCAGCCCGCGGAGGCCGAGTAGCAGCCGGCAGAACCATCGGCGAATTTATACATCGCGCCGAAATGGACCGGGCCAACGGTGAGGCGATACTTCACGGCGTCATCCCAACGGCTGTTTTCGGTGTCGCCGCCGCCTGCCATCGTGCCGTTGTACCCGATGTACGAAAAGGCATAGCTGCCGCCGGCCGGATCGTAACGGAGCATCGCATCGGTGCCGAGAGAGCGCTGACGACCGAAGGTCAGCGTGCCGAAATGCGTCGACGATATACCGCCATAGATTTCGTCATTGAAGGGTTGGCCCGCGCGCGCGCCGTCGATGGCGTACGAATAGCTGCTCCTGGGAAGGCCGTTGTTGATGATGTCAGTCTTTGATGCGTTGGCGAGCAGGCCGGACTGCGGATTGATGCCAGTGGAAGCGTTGAACACAACGGACCAGCCAGGCAGAAACTCTTCCTTGCCCCTGATGCCAAGACCCGTCTGCTGCAGGTTGTTCGGTGCGACGAGGAATCGATGTTGATAGCCGTTTCGGTTCACCAGGGATGCACCTTCATAGTTATAGCCGTTTTCCGGTAAGCCGTGACTGACCCAGCCGACGCCGACGTCATACGCACCGTACAGCGTGATGCCGTGCCAGGTCAGCGTGCAATCGGTAGTGGCGAACTCGTGGCCGCTCGCGCAGGGGTCGGGGGTGCTCCGCTGCATCTTAATGTCGACCGTGGCGTCCTGGCCAACCGCCAAGCTGATTCCCGTGCGCGTTTCGTCGGCGAACCCTGTTTTCCCGCTCGAATCTCAAAGCGCCCCGCAGGCAGGCCGGACGCCTGAAAGTGCCCCCGGTCGTCGGTTGTGATCGTGCGCGTTGCGCCTGTAGTCGGCGTTCGTGACTGTCACCGCGACATCGCGAAGGGCTGCGCCGGTTTGGTCCGTCACCACGCCGGAAAGGCTCGCTCCCGTTTGGGCCCACGCCGGGAGCGCCTCACGATCGCAAGCCATAAAAGCAAGAAGAGTTGGGCCAGTCGCAGTGAGGCTGCCGTTGGAATGTAGCTAGCGCGCCTCCAGCAAGCAAACAACCAGACCAACTCTGCGCATTCCCACCCCCGAGATCAGGATCGATTCAAGAAGTGTGCAGTGTATATGAACTACAGCTCTACTGTCCAAACCGATACAGATCAATTCGCTTTTACTGCTCCGGCACCTTGTTTTGTGCACGGCCCGGATTGACCGCACACCCGTACTAGCGATAGGATTTCATTCCGATGCCCACGAAACCGCAGCCCCAGCGGAACAGTGACGAATTGCTACAGCTGCGGGATGCGGCTTTGCAGTTGGGGATCAGCTTCCCCACCATCAAGCAGTGGATCTACAAGAACAAGCTGCGCAGCGTCCGCACGGCCGGAGGACACCACCGGATTCCGCAAAGCGAAGTGGACAAACTCCTCTTCCGAACCCGTGGAAGATCGGAAGGAGAGCGGCAGGACGTCATCCGCCGGGTCAGCGGACGCAATCAATTGGTAGGACGCATCGATTCTGTGCGCATCAGCGGCCTGATGGCGGAAGTGAAGATTTCCATCGGCGGCCAGCAGATCACATCGATCATCACCGCAACCTCCGCGCGCGAAATGCAATTGAAGAAGGGACAAACCGCCGCCGCCCTGATCAAAGCCACCGAAGTCATGATCATCCGCGTTGAGAAACGCAGCGCATTCTTGGGTGGCGCAGCGCTTTCAGCGCTGCGATCAGAGCTATCCTCGATTCTTGATCGCTTAGCGTCTAGAGGTACCTGATCGAGTCTGAGCATCGATTCAGGCACCGTTCACCGCTGCTCCAAGAAAAAGCCCCGGCCAAAGGCCGGGGCTTTTTCCCAGAAACTGCAATCGAACCGCTTAGTCACCCGCCGCGACCGAAACTTCCGGCATCGCCGCCGTGATCAACCGTCCATTCGGCGTCGGCACCAGACCGCGCTCGACTTCGTCCAACTTCACTCGCTTGATGTCCCAAGCCAGGCCCAGCGTCTTGAGCGCCCAGATCCCATACCAGTTCATGTCGACTTCATACCACTTGAAGCCATGCTGCGCCGCCGTCGGATGCGCGTGATGATTATTGTGCCAGCCTTCGCCAAACGTCAGCAGCGCCACCCACCAGCTGTTGGTGGAAAGATCGCGAGTCGCGAAGCGCCGCGTTCCCCACGAGTGCGTCGCCGAATTCACCAGCCAGGTCGCGTGCAATCCAACCACGATGCGCAGGAACGTTCCCCACAGCAGGAACGGCAGTCCGCCGATGGCATACAGCGCGATCCCCAAAATCACTTGCGGAACGTAATGATATTTCGTGATCCAGACGTGAAATTTATCTTTGGCGAGGTCGGGAACGTAGCGCGCCAGCGTGGTCGTGTCGTGGTGCATCGACTTGCCCATGAGAATCCATCCCATGTGCGCCCACCACTTGCCGTCGATCGGCGAATGCGGATCGCCTTCCTGATCCGAATACTGATGATGAATGCGGTGCGTCGCCACCCAGAAAATCGGCCCGCCTTCCAGGGCGAGCGTGGCGCAGATCGTCAGAAAGTACTCCACCCATTTCGGAGTCTTATATCCGCGGTGCGTGAGCAACCGGTGGTAGCTCATCCCAATGCCGAGGCTGCCCGAAACCCACCACAAAAACATCGCGACAAACAATGCCTTCCACGTGAAGAAGAACAGTGCGGCAATCGCGCCCACATGAAACGCCGCCATAAAGGCCGCCGTAATCCAATTCACTTCACCCTTTTCCGCTTGCCGTTTTTCCAGATCTTGCAGTTCCATATCCAAGGAAGGTCCCCATTTCGTGGTCGTTTGAGTTCGATCAACCCCGTAGCTAACCTACCAAGGGGAAAGGCAGGTGACTGTAATACTTGTGTAATAGCGGCCCTTTCCGCCATTACCGGAGTAATCGGAAGGTAAGCGAAGATGCTGCGGGATGAGGCTGTCGCGACGGACCCAGTTGAAGCAAGACTCAGAGGCCACCGTGAAGCCTTCCGAATGCGTGGGCAAGCATGAGCGACATGATGATGATACCCGCCCCCAGGACGAGGACGTGTACAGTCCTGCGCAGATTGAAACTACCGACACGACAGACAAGCAGGTAGCCGGCGGCGAGGTTGAACAGGCCCCATAAAACATTGACCGTCGACGACGACAAGCCTACACCGGGCGGCGATGCGAAAGGACTCTGGAAAGCATGCCCAGAGATCCCATTCCCAAGATGGGGCAGCGCGTTCGCCAGGAACGCGCCCCCAAAGAAGTATGCCAAATAGTGATACCAGCGCATGGTAGCTCCCTATGCGGCCTTCCCCTTCACCTGCACACCCGCCCACTTCTCCAGCAGCGTTAAGGTCGCCGCATAGTCGAGATCCTTATTTCCATCCTCGGACGCCATCTCGTAAATCTCTTCCACGGTTTCCAGCGCCGGCAGCTTTACCCGCGCCTCTTTCGCCGCCTCGAGCGTCAGACGAATATCCTTGTGCATCAGCCGCAGGGGAAAGTTCGGAGTGAAGTCGCGCTGCATCACAAATGGGCCTTTGTAATCCACCACTCCAGATCGCACCATCGTGGCCTCAATCAGCGTCAGCAGTTGTTGCGGATCCACACCCAGCTTGGTTGCCAGAGTCAGCGCCTCGGCGAATCCCTCAAAGATCAGCGCGATCTGCAAGTTCATCGCTAGCTTCGTGGCCTGCCCTTTGCCGGTTTCTCCCATGCGGAAAATCTTCTTCCCCATCGCGGCGAACAGCGGCTTCAGCCTCTCGACCGGCTCTTCGCTTCCTCCCACGATGAACACCAACGTGCCGTCACGCGCTCCGATCTTCGACCCGGTCATCGGCGCATCCACCCAGGTCACGCCTTTCTTCCCCACGCGCTCCGCGAACCTCAGCGTAGCTGACGGAGAGATGGTGCTCGAATCCGCAATGATCATGCCTTCGGTGAGTGATGCTTCTACGCCATCCGCCCCGAAGATCACGCCCTCCACCGCATCGGTGTCGGACACGCAGAGCCACACTACTTCCGCGCCCTGCGCCGCTGCCCCCGGCGTCGGCGCGACCCCCGCTCCCTCCACGAGTTTGCCCGGGGTACGATTCCACACCGTTACTTCGTGCCCCGCTTTAACCAGGTTCGTGGCCATCGCGTGACCCATGATTCCCAACCCCACAAACGCGACTCGCATGCGGACTTCTCCTTCGTCCTGAGAAAACGCAAAAAAGAACGTTTTCGGATTAGATATGACCAGCGCGATCAAGGTCAAGCGCGCAGCGCAACGAATCGATTCTGCCGCGTCCCAGGCATAATCGCAGACGACCTGCGCGATCCACCATGGCGGCGAGTGTTGCGATGCAACACGATTACCACCGTCACTGGCTCGAAAACTAAAAGCAGCCCGCCGTCCCCAACATTCATCTAAGATGACAGTTCGGTAAATAAATTCGACGCATCGCTCTTATTACTCTGCTCTTCACGGCGATTCGGATTAGTATCGAAAACAGAGGCTGCTTCCGGTCCAACCCCCGGGCTCCGTAGCAGGATGATCAAACAAACGCTTCGCAATCCGGCCCTTCGTAAACGCGCCACGCAGTTCGGACGATTGGTGCGCCGTTCCGCAGTAACTCCACGCTACGGCCAGACGTACAAGCCCCGCCTCGCTACCAACGGCGAACTCGGCGTCACTTTCATCGGCCACGCCAGCTTCTTCGTCCAGATTGGCGGACAGAGCATCGTCATCGATCCCAACTTCGCGCGCTGGTTGTTCGTGTTAAAACGCCTGCGCCGTCCTGGGTTGCGCATCGCCGATCTGCCGGCCATCGACGCGGTGCTGGTGACCCATGCGCACTTCGATCACCTCCATCGCCCTTCCCTGCGCGCGCTCGTGCAGAACAACCTGCGCACGCGCGGCGTTGCCCCGTCGATCATCATTCCCACGCATGTTTCCGATCTGGTCTCCGACCTTGGCTTCTCCGAGATCATCGAACTCGACTGGTGGAAGACTTCTCGTCGCGGCAACTTGTCGATCACGCACGTGCCGTCGCGCCATTGGGGCGCTCGCATTCTGAAAGATTCGCACCGTGGTTATGGCGGCTTTGTGCTGAAAGCTGGCAAACATTCGGTCTATCATGCTGGCGATACCGCCTACTTCGCAGGTTTCAGCGAGATCGGACGTCGCTTAGCTCCCGAACTCGCGCTGCTCCCCATCGGCGCTTACAATCCAGCGCAGTTCCGCAACGTCCATGCGGATCCGGCCGACGCCATGCGCGCCTTCCTCGATCTCAAATCACGGTGGATGGTCCCCATGCACTACGGTACCTTCCGCCTCTCGCACGAGCCCGTCGACGAACCGTTACAACTACTCGAACAGGAAGCCGAAGCCGCAGGAACAAAGGACCGAGTCGTAGTAATGGAAGAAGGCGTAACGAGGTTCTTCTAACCGTTTACTCGATCCTCTTAACCGGAATGTCCTTCCCATCCACGTGCAGAATCATCGCCGTCACCTTGCCCTGGCTGTTCGTTTGAAACGTCATCGTGTCATCCGACGAAGTCGAGTAGAAATCGATCTCGCTCTCGGCCATCAACTCCTGCTTCGGCTCATCATTCTCCTGCACTGAGAGATGATCGCCCTCGCGGCGCACGGTCAGAATGATGTCAGGCGGTATTCCGTAGCGTCCGACATAGCGGTCCAACACCTTGCCATCCACGGCAACGTTCTTGTGCTGCTTGAGCGGCGGGCGGGGAGGCAGTTTGTCATACGGCGTGTACCCTTCCCACTCGATCGGCGTGAACGTGTCTTTCAGCACTGTCTCCAGCACCTCCTTGAAGATGCCTTCGCCGTTGCTGCTGTTGGTCATGATCACGAGGCCGGACTTCTGCTTGTCGAAGCAGACCGCGTAGTTTCTCCAGCCGTCGTCGTGTCCTTCCTTGAAAAAGACCTTGCCGTATGGCGTCCAATAAAGACCCCACGCCAATCCGTAACTGAGCCGGATGCTTTTGTTCTCGTCGGTCGTCTCGCCGTTCAGCGTGGGGAACTGGTGCTTGGACATGATCTGAATCTGCGGACTGAGCATCTGCTCTCGCGTTTTGCTCTGCAGACTTCCGCCGTCCATCACGGCCTGCAGGAATCGGGCCTGATCGTGAATTGTCGTTTGCATCGAACCGGCGGCGTCGGCGCTTCTTCCATCGATGAGCACCCACGGATCGTCCATACTCGTCGTAGCCGTTGGCGTAGTCGCTCTCGAAGCGCTCCTGCCAGACCATGCTCGTTCGGGTCATGCCCAGCGGCTCGAATACTTGCTGCTGCATCAGCTCATCGAGCGGCTTTTTCGTGATGCTCTCAACCACCAGTTGGAGCAGATCGATGCCTTCGCCCGAATATGCAAACCGCGATCCCGGCTCAAAATGGATCTTCAACTTGCGGTCTTCCTCCATCCACCGCCAGTTCGCGAACCCGCTGGTGTGGCTCAGCAGCATGCGCGCCGTAACGAGTTTGTATCGTGCGTCATTCGCCAGGTCCGAGTACTTCGGATATTCCGGTAGCGGCTTCGGCAAGTATTGATAGACCGGTTTGTCGAGATCCAACTTGCTTTCGTCGACCAGTTCCATGGCCAGATAAGCGAACGCCACCTTAGAAATCGAGGCCGCCGACATAACCGAGTCGACCGTCAGCGGCAGCTTCTTCTCCTTGTCGCGAAAACCGTACGCCTTCAGGAATTCAAGCTTGCCGTTGTGGAACACCGCGACTCCTGCGCCAGTGACGTCTGCGGCTTTCAGCAGCCGTGTCATGGTCGCGTCGACCTCGACCACGGAGATCGTGCTGCCATCCAGACGCGTGACGGATGACTGTTGTCCGACTGCAAGCGACAGAGTTGCCATTGCGATCACACACCAGACAAATATCTGTCTCATCGCTTTTCCTCCACACGCATCAAAGGGGTGAGACCTCAGTGCGTCGGTCCTACTGCCTTAACACGACCTCGCCTTTTTTGTTGTAGACTGCGGGTCTCGAATTTTCCTGCCTAGGAGGTACTTCATGTCCGTAAAACCTATCCCCGAGGGATATCACACTCTCACACCATTCCTTACTGTTCGTGACGCGGTACGCGCCATCGAATTCTACAAGCAGGCATTTGGCGCGGAAGAACGCGGTGTCGCGAAAGGCCCGGATGGCAAAGTCATGCACGCCGAATTGAAGATTGGCGACTCCATCATCATGCTGAGCGATGAGTGGCCTGAGTTCGGCGCGCTGTCTCCGCTCAGCAACGGCGGTGCCGGCATGGGACTGCACATCTACGTTGACGGGGTCGATGCGGCGTTCGATCGGGCGGTGAAAGCCGGAGCCAGGGTTGACATGCCGGTTACTGACCAGTTCTGGGGCGACCGCTACGGCAAGCTGACCGATCCCTTTGGCCACAAGTGGTCGATCGCGACGCACACCAAGGACATGTCCGCAGACGAGATGAAACGCAGCATGGACGATGCCATGGCAAAGATGCAGCCGCCAGAAAAGATGCAGAAGACCGCATAGCACTAAGACCGCCCATGTGGGGACAGCCGCCTTCGGCTGTCCCGCCAGGGGCGAAGCCCGGCGGCCTCGACCACGCGCTAGTAAGTCAGCAAGATTCGCAAGTCCCGCAAGTTGTTTCCCGTAGGTCCGATCTCGATCGCGTCTCCAATCGCATGGAATAGCGGGTAGGCGTCGAACTTCTGCAGCGCGGCACGAACTTCAAGACCACGAGCCCGCGCTCGCTCGACCGTCGTGCCGTCGACAACCGCCCCGGCCGCGGGGCTGTTTCCGTCCACTCCGTCGGTGCCTGCGCTGAGAACCGTGATGTTCTCCCCCGCGATCTTGTCGGCGCACGCCAGTGCGAACTGCTGGTTGCGCCCGCCGACTCCGCCGTTCGTGACCTTCACTGTGACTTCGCCGCCGGAGATCAGGCATACCGGGGAGAACTGCGTCCGCAACTCGCGAACGCGCTGCAGCAAGTAGTCAGCGGCTTTCGCGTAGTCCCAGTCGTCGCAGGAGTTGTCGACGTGGACGATAAAGCCGCCGCGCTCGGCCGCAGACCTGGCCTCTTCGATGGCACTCTGATTGGAAAGCACAGGCCACCAGCGCGCGCGAACGAAGGCGGGATCGTCGGATTTTGGAGTTTCGTCGAGGGAGTGGCGCTCGAACAACTCGCGGGTCGACTGCGGAAACTGATTCAGCAACTCGTATTTTTGGGCGATGCGGTAACAGTCGTCGACGCTGGTGGAATCGGGCATCGTGGGACCGGAGGCGAGCGCGTCGGGCGTATTGTCGGGAACATCGGACACCAGCAGCGAGACCTGCTGCGCGGGATATGCAGCTTGCGCGAGGCGTCCACCTTTCACGGCGGAGAGGTGTTTGCGCACCGCGTTGATCTCGGCGATGGGAGCACCAGAATGGACCAGCGCGCGGTAGGTCGCGATGAGATCATCGGGGGAAATCTCGTCGTCGATCGGCTTCTCGACAATCGACGAACCTCCACCGCTGAGCAGGAAGATCACCAGCGCCGAAGAAGGCTGCGCCTCCAGCATGCGCAATATGGCGCTCGCTGCCTGGATGGATTCCGCGTTCGGCGTGGGATGGCCGCCCCGAAAATAGCGGAAGGCGTGAACCTGAGAAGCGGGCTGGACGGAACTGGCCACAATGCCTTCGAGTGAGGCTCCGACTTGGGCGGAGAGGGACTCGACCATCGTGTGTGCGGCCTTCCCCAGCGATACGACGAGCACTCGCGAGTAGGAATGCAGGTCATAGAGATCGTCGCAGACGCGGAGGATTCCGCGCTCGCAGGGGACATGGCGAGCAAAGCCCCGGGCGATCGACGCCTCGGCAAGCGCGTACTGGAAGATGTCGCGCGCAGCCTGCCGCATGTCACTCACGCGATCACTCGCTCGCGAACCCAGGTCTCGATCGCTTCGCGGAGTTCGCGCAGGCGTCCTTCGAAGAAATGATCGGCGCCTTCGATCATGACGAGTTTCTTTGGTTCCGGGGCAGACGCGACCAAAGCGTCCAGCTTGGCGCGCGGGCCGAACTGGTCGCGCGCTCCACTCACAAACAGCTTCGGCTTCATGCAGTCCTGCAGGAACTCGAAGGTGTAGGTGCGAGGAACTTCGCTGTCGGCGGCCACGGGGCCGACCGGCGTGCCGACACCAATCACCGCGCGGACTCGACTGTCCGCACATGCTGCGCGCAATCCAACCGCGGCGCCGAAGGAGAAGCCTGCGAATAGCATTGGCAAGTGATATTCGGCGTCGAGCCAGTCAAGCGCTGAGCGAACGTCGTCGACTTCGCCGTCGCCCTGATCGTGTTCGCCCTGGCTCAGGCCCGTTCCGCGGAAGTTGAAGCGCAGCACGGGAAAGCCGAGGCTGTTCAGCGCTTTCATGGTGTGGAAGACGACCTTGTTGTGCAGCGTCCCACCGAACAGCGGATGCGGATGGCAGACCACTGCCGCGTGCGTAGCGTTGTCTGCTCCGGCGTTGAGCAGCGCTTCCAGGCGTCCAGTAGGACCGTCGAGGAACAGAGAACGGATGGATGCGTTCGAGGCGAGCACGGTTCCAGAGTACCAAAGGTGCCTCTGCTATTCTCTCCTCCATGGATGCTGTGACACTGACGCGCCAACTTATCGACATCGAGTCCATTTCCGGCAACGAAGCGGCGGTTGGGAACTATTTGTACGGGGAACTTTGCCGGCTCGGGTATCAGACGAAAAAGATGCCAGTCGAGGGCGATCGTTTCAACGTGTTGGCGACGTCGGCTGAGCATCCGAATCCGGCGGTCGTGTTCTCGACGCACATGGATACGGTGCCTCCGTTCATTGCGTCGTCGGAAGATGCGGGAAGGATCTACGGACGAGGGTCGTGCGACGCCAAGGGCATCATTGCGGCGCAGGTTGCGGCGGCGGAACGACTGCGCCAGCAGAACATTCATGTGGGATTGCTGTTCGTTGTGGGCGAAGAGCGCGACAGCCTGGGCGCACAAGTGGCGAACGAATACGTCGCGAACGGGCACGGTTCTGGATGCCGATTTCTGGTCAATGGCGAGCCAACCGAGAATCATATTGCGCTGGCGTCGAAAGGAACCCTGCGTGTGGAAGTGACCGCAACGGGACGCATGGCGCACTCGGCGTATCCGGAATTGGGCGAGTCCGCGATTGACAAGCTGATCCCGGCGCTGACTCGACTGCGCGCGATGGCACTCCCTTCCGATCCGGAGATTGGTCCGTGCACGCTGAACATCGGGCTGATCGAAGGCGGCCGCGCGCCCAACGTGATTCCTGATTACGCGCACGCTGATTTGCTCTACCGGCTCGTCGGGCCGTCGGACGAATTGCGGCGGCAGATTCTGACGACTGCCGGCGAATCGGTGCGAGTGACGTTTCCCTTGGAGCTTCCCTTTCTTCGGTTGCGCACCGTCGATGGATTGCCGACGATGATCGCCAAGTTCACGACCGACATTCCCAAACTCACCAAGTGGGGCGAACCGCTGCTGCTGGGGCCGGGATCGATTCATGTGGCGCACACCGACGGCGAGCACATCGAGAAGAAGCAACTGGCGGAGTCGATTGATCTGTACTGCAAGATCGCAAAGCAGATTCTCAGGTGAACAGCTATCCCCTCACTATTTTTTGCTCGGATCCCCTAAAATATTGATTCCTAATAACTTGCGGGCGCGAGATCGGCATGGATCCAGGTAAAATCCTGAGCCGCAAGGACTTGCAGCTAAAATCTTACGAAATAAGGACTTAGCTGCGGAGTCGACTCGAGTTAACAAGGATCTTTTTTGTTTGCCTGACCCAATATCTTGATTTCTAAGGGCTTGATGGATTCGCATGATGGCCGGCTCGCGTAAAATCCTGAATTGAGGGAACTTACAGCCAAACGACTCGGTGACTTATCTTCAGGCTGGGGGCTACTTGCGGAAGCAGCTTTTGACGAGACGCGGCACACATGTAGTGAGCTTGAACTCTTCAAAATCCTCGGTCAAGGTTGTTCGTCACATGGATGGCTGTGAATGCCTGTGGAAAACAGCCGCGGCGGCTCGGTAGCGCCTGTCCGTTTTACACTCCGGGTCCACATCGTTCAGTGGCTTCTGGGGACCCGACGTTCCAATCAAAAAGATGGTTCAGGCGACGGCGCTGCTCACGGGCTGGTCGCTCGATGGAACTGGCGTCGCAAGATAGGGCAGGCGCGACGAGGAGGCCCATCGCGAACGCACTGGGCCGAGTAATACACTGGACAGATCTTTTTGAGCTCGTCTGGCGGAGAGGAACTTTTTCGTCGTCCGCATCAGCCAGTCTTTTCCATAGCAGGCGCGGAAGCCCTGCTCGAGCAGAGATTCCAGCACGCCGGGCGCGCAATGTGGGTGGTTCCAGACGAGATGCTTGGTGTCGAACCGGGACCAGTCTTTTTCAAAAATGCCGTAGCCGGAATCGAGTTCACGCCACATTTCCGTTTGAGGATGCGGCGTGACGATGGTGATTTGCGTGACATCGAGCTTTAAAGAAGCCAAGGTTCTCAGGTCTTGCAGCGATCGATCCCGGCGTCTCCGGCGGCAGGCCGATGATGTAATAACCTTGGGCGTACAGGCCGGCGCGGTCGAGTCGCTCGGCGAGTTCAAAGGCAGCCTGTGCTTTCTCGTTCTTGTGCATCTGCTTCAGGATGTCCTGGTGAAAACTCTCGATGCCGAAGAGCGCGCCTTCCATGCCGCAGCTCCGCCAGTCATTGAAGTTGCGCAGGAGCAGGTCTACACGGGACTGCACGAGCCAGCGGACTCTGTGGCGCGCAAGCAACTCGATGACAGCGTCGGCATGCGATGGAAGGTTGCCGAAATTTTCGTCGAGCAGCAGGACGAAGTGAATGCCGTGCTGGACATAGAAACGCAGCACTCGATCCAACGAGGCAAGAGAATTTTCCTTTGGTTGCGGCGCAAACGCAGTGGTCTGGCAAAAGGTGCAACGAAAACTGCATCCGCGCGAAGAAAACAAAACGCCGAGCGGGAACGACCACCCTCCGGGCAGGCGGAAGCGGGTGACCAACGGTGGATGCTGGATTTCGTCGAGATGCGTTCCCAGTTTCTGTGCCAGCGGCGTCTTCACTGTAACCGGTGAACACGTGATCGAAGTGCGACTGGATGGAGGGAGTGAGAGCGCCGTAATTGCCCGCCCAGAGTTCGCGGACGCCGGCCTGCCGCGCTTCGGCGGCCATCGCCAGGATGTCGTTGGTCTCTTCGAGGTAAAAGGAAAAACCCACGGCATCCCAGCCGCGCTTGAGCTGAGCGGAAAATTCGGCGCGCGTCGGATATTCCAGGATGTGCAACTGGGGAAGATTCTGCCGCAGGAATCGCAGGCCAAACGAGATGGTCCGTGGCATACCGAAACGCCAGCGAAAATTCCGCGGAGCATTCTCGCGAAAATAATCGTAGAGGCCGGTGTCGCGGCAACGCGTTGTCAGCAAAATTCGAGGCAATTTTTCCTCCCCGTGGAACCCAGCACAGAAGCGGACGCGGGCGCGTCCAAGAATGTAGCACATTCCCGGACCCGGTTCACGTTCCGGTTTTCGTAACGGATGCGAGAAAAATGCGCGCGGAGGGCGATCTCAGGGAAAATATGCGCAGGTAGAGTCTCCGCCACCGTCTGATGAAGTTGAGGGTGCTGTATGAAATGGATTGGGCGGGTGTGGCCTTATGCGATGGTAGCCATCTCGGTGATCGGTCTGGCGTACATGGCGTTGACGGGCCGCTTCTGAATTTTAGTTTAGATTTAAATCTTGCCTGACGTATCCCCCGCCAGACTGCATGCCTTTCCGTTTTGAGTACGACGCGGCTAACAAGATCCTGCTTGGCAGGTTCGAAGGTCTGCTAACCGAGGAATCCGCGGCCGCCTATTACGACGCGATTCGGAATCATGGAATCGCGACCGATGCCAGGGCTGGTATTTGGGACTTCTCGGCCGCGACCGAGAACGTTGCATCCGAAACCATACGGCGCGTGGCCAAACAGGAACCGGCCATGCCAATGAATCGCCCGTGCTTTATCATCGCTCCGGATACACATCTATTTGGCTTATCCCGGATGTTCCAGATGGCCGGTGAGCACAAACGGCCACTCCTGCAAGTGGTACGCACAATCGACGAGGCGCTGAAAACGCTGGGCGTCAAATCTCCGCACTTCGAACCGCTGGACCCAGCCTGACGTGTTATTCGCCCGCGACCGTGCGGCGAGCTTACACTTCGCTGGGCAGTGCGTCTAACAAGTTGTCGTCGACGCGATGGGAAAATTCCGGGTCCCATAAGCTTTCAATGCTCGTGGCGGGGCACGCATGAAACTGGATATTTTTCTGCAGGATCTGAAGTACACCGTCCGGACGCTGAGCCGTGACCGCGGCTTCACGTTAGTTGCGATTCTTATCCTGGCTCTTGCGATCGGAGCCAACATTGGCGTGTTCAGCGTGGTCAACACGCTGCTACTGCGGCCATTGCCATTTCCCGAGTCGCATCAACTGGTGTGGATTGCTCCGCCGCCGACGGCGTGCGGGCTGTCTTGCGCCACCTACTCGGCCGACGCCTACGAAGAATTCCGCGACCAGAGCCGCGTCTATCAGGGCGTGACCGGATACATGGCCTTCAGCACTCCGGACAATCTGCGCCTCACCGGCCGCGGCGAGCCGGAACCGGCCACGGGCATCGAGGTCATTGGAAACTTCTTCCAGGTTCTCGGCGTGCAACCCGCCATGGGACGCCTGTTCACCCCGGACGAGGCTCGCGGAGGTTCGCATCCGGTCGCTCTGCTGGCCAACGCTTACTGGCGGCGGCAATTCGACTGCCGATCCAGCCATCGTCGGCAAGGCCATCGAACTGAACGGGACGCCGATCACGGTTGTGGGCGTCTTGCCCGACAGCTTCGACTTTGGCGCGGTGTTTTCTCCCGGCGCGAAAGTCGATCTGTTCACGCCGCTCGATTTGAATATGGAGCGCGATTGGGGCAACATCGTCACCCTCGTCGGCCGCCTCAAGCCGGGCGTGACCGTGGCCCAGGCTCTCGACGATGCCAACCGCGTCGCGCCAAATATCTATTTCAACGTGAAATATCCCCAGACGCTGGGGCGCTATAAAGGCGATCTGATTCCGGTGCCGCTGAAGGATTACGTGACGGGCAAGCTGCGCCGCTCGCTGATTGCGTTATGGTGCGCAGTCGGCGCGATTCTGCTGATCGCCGGCGTGAACCTCTCGAACCTGCTGCTGGCTCGCGCCGCCGCGCGCGCCAAGGAGTTTGCCGTTCGCGGCGCACTCGGGGCAAGCCGCGGACGCATCGTGCGGCAGTTGCTGATGGAAAGCCTGGTGCTCTCGGGCGTGGGCGCGGCCTTCGGGCTCGGACTGGCCCTCATGCTGATCGCGTGGCTCGCACACCAGGGATCTCTGGCTCTGCCGCTGCTCAGCACCCTGCGCATCGATGGCCAGGCGCTGGGCTGGACCGTGGTCATCGCCGTCCTCACCGCTGCAGTCTTCGGCTTGCTGCCGGGACTTAGGATCGCCAGCGGCAATCTGCAGGAGGTGCTCAAGGACTCCGGTGCCGGCGCTGGACTGGGGCGCAAACATGAACGCGTGCGCGCCGCACTGGTGGTCTCTGAGATTGCGCTGGCCTGCGTGCTGCTGGTGAGTGCCGGGCTTCTGCTGCGCAGCTTTCTGAAGGTGCTCGACGTCGATCTCGGCTTCCAGCCCGACCGCGCTGCGTCCATCAAAGTGGACTACGACGACAGCGCTCCGACCGAGGAAGCGAAGCAGGCGAAACGCGGCGAGATCTTTCAGGAGATCATCGCCCGCGTGAGCGCGTTGCCCGGGGTCGAGGCCGCGGGCATGTCCGATTACCTTCCGCTGGGGCCGAACCGCGAATGGGATACTCCGGTGCCGCAGGGAAAGATTTTTGCTCCGGGTCAGCTGCCAGATCCGCTGGTGTATGTGATCACTCCGGGGTTTATTCGCGCCATGGGGATCGGGTTGCACGGGCGAGACTTCACATGGGCGGACGGGCCGCATAGCGAGAGAGTTGTCTTGATCAACGCATCGGCGGCCCGCGTCTACTGGCCAGGAGAGGACGCGGTGGGCAAGATTCTGATGCGCGATAAAGAGGAGGACCATGTCGTCGGTGTCGTCGACGACGTCCATGAAGAAACCGTGGAGGGTGGGACCGGCTCGCAAATCTACTATCCAGCGATGCAGCAAGGGCCGTCAGGAGCGCAGTTGGTGGTGCGTACTAGCTTGCCACCGGCTGCTCTGGCCGGGAGCGTTCTGCGCGCGCTGCGCGAGTTGAACCCGAAACAGCCGGCCGCCGAATTCCGGCCTATTCAGGCCGTCGTCGACCGCGCTGTGTCTCCGCGACGCTTTTTCATCCTGCTGGTTGCGGCGTTCGCCGGTCTTGGGTTGTTGCTGGCTGCGCTCGGCATCTACGGCGTCATTTCGTACTCGGTGACGCAGCGAACGCAGGAGATCGGCATCCGCATGGCGCTGGGTGCAACCACGGGGAAAGTGCAGTGGGGCGTTATCGCAACCACCCTTCGGCTCACACTGATTGGAATTGCCACGGGAATCCTGGTGTCACTGGTGGTCGCGAGGGCAATCGCCGCCCTGCTTTTCGGTACAACCCCCACCGACCCGGTTACGTTCGCCGCCGTGATTCTGGTGCTCGCAATGGTGGCGATCTTCGCCGGATATCTTCCGGCTCGAAAAGCGTCGCGCATCGACCCGATGGTTGCGCTGCGTAACAACTGAGTTTCGATGCCAGGCAAGCCCGGGGCATCGAGTCAATCATTGCGGAGTCCAGGTCATCTCCACGCGAACAGGGATTTCGTTTTTCACGGGGAGGGTGAGGAGTGATGGCGGGTCAATCTTGAAGTCGGCGAGCGTGGCAGGAATGGTTCCGGTGAGGCGCGTTTCATTGCCTTGCTTGACCAGTTCGAATGAAACCTGGCTGTAGTGGGCGGTCTGTCCTGCGAACTGGACTTCCAGATCGGCTTTGACTGTCGCCGATGTCGCGGCCGTCTCCGGCAGACGCGTGCGGACTGTGACCATGGGGAATTCAGCACCACGCGTGACTTGGAGCATATGCAGGTCGCGGTTGCTGTCGCCGGAATCGAAGGTCTTGACGGGGACGGCGATCAGGAAGTCGCATTGTCCTTCGTGGCAGATGCCCTTGCCGCGCGCGGCGTGGCTCACGCCTTCGCTCTGATGCAGGGGATGAGAGACGTGGTAGGTCAGGGTGCTCTGCTTGAGGACCCATTGGTGGTCGGCGGCGAAAAGGGTGGTTAGTGGGAGCAGGAGGAAGAACGGCAGGAGTTTTTTGTGCATAGAGGTCTCGCTCTCGCAATGGTCCGCGTCAGGCAACTACGACTCCGGAAATGCTGGGCACGTGTTCTTTCGCCCCTTCAAGGCTTTGTTAGTCCTTCAACTTTGACGCCCGCACGGCTTGCGCCTGGGCTGCATTCGTTCGCCGCTTCGCGGCTGGATCCCGCTAGAACTTTAGCGACACCGATAGTAGGGCGGCGCCGAAGGCTCCTGCGGTCACCATGGCGACCGGGCCGTGGGCGGAGGCGATGCCATGGACTTTTTCTCCGTTGCTTTTCTGGCTGTAGGCCATTGCGCCCAGAATCGGGGTCAGGATCATGCCGGGGCCGTGGATCCAGGCCAGGGCTTTGTGTAGCTTGATTGGGCCGTTGGTTTCGGTGCCTGCGATTCTGCGGAGCGCGAATCGCATAGTAGGCGGTTATGAAATACAAGTCGCCGGTAGACCGCCCAGCACCAGATGCAAATCGCGGTCAGTCGTGCTCGTTCTCTTGCCTCCGGCGTCGACCGAGGCGATATGAGGCCACGAGCGGGATGGTCGTAATCAATCCCAACCGCTGGTGGATTTTCAGCATGTGGGTGCGCTTATCGAGCCTGGCCTGCTGGGCGGCGTTGCTCTGAGTGTCGGTTTTGGAGAAACCCAGATCTTCGAGCGAGGGCTCGGTCTTGTTGCGGGATGGAGCGTTGGGTAGAGCTTCGGGGCAGGCGCCTCGGACACGGAGGTGACCCTCAGATTGAGCGTTTGCTGATCGCCGGCGGCCAGGGCGACTTTGGCGACGCCCGCGCCGATTCCATCGGCCGAAGCGGAGATTTCGTAGTCGGCTGAGGGAAGGTTGGGAACCGGTATTGGCCCGCCGCGTCGGTCTGCGTTTCGTTCGCCGGTCGCTCGACGAATTCTTCGCGGTCACTTTCTCCAGGTCGCAGAGAAAAGGCCGAAGAGTCAGTGACCGTGCCAGAGAGTGTGGCTTGCGAATCCTGCGCACGGAATCCGATTCTCGGAGCACAGAAAACTACACACCTATCGAAAGATCAGCCCTTTTTGGATTCATTGGAGGATCTTCCTCGCTTTTACTCGTTTAGAGTGGAAGCCACAGTACTTTACGGTAACAATAGGCTGCGGAGACTCGAGGAGGATGTCTCGGAATTTTGTGTTCCCTCTTCTGCTTACCGCCCAGCGACGACCGGAAATCGGGTGACTCTACTTCATGACCAGTGCATCCTCAACTCCCTTTCGGCGCGTCTTCGTTCGGCCCATCCTGCGACTTCACGTGCATGAGCGGATGTATCGAGCGGCATGAGTGGGGCGGAGGCGTTTGCGGCGCGCAGGGCGCCAAAGCCGATGCTGCTCGACGTTCGGGGGGTGTGGTGCCACGGTGCCATGTGATGGATCGGGAGTCGGTCACCACGGAAATTGAGCGATGGTCAATGAGCACTTCGTCGCGGTGAAGGTGGATCGGGACGAGCGTCCGGATATTGACAGCCGGTATCAGCGGCGGTGCAGGCGGTGAGCGGGCAGGGCGGGTGGCCGTTAGGCGCGTTTCTTAGCGCCGGACGGGAAGCCGTTTTTATGGAGGACGTGATTCGCCGAGCGATGGATGGGCGTCCGACTTTCGGCGTGTGTTGTTGAGCATTGCTAATGCGTACAAGGAAAAGAATGGCGATGTGGTCGAGCAGGCCAAGATGGTGGAGAACGCGATCGCGCAGTCGGAGTCGTTTGCGGGAAAAGACGGGCGGGTCACGGCGGCGGTCATTGCGGCGATTCGGACTTCGGCGTTTCGGATAGTTTGATTCCGCAACATGGGGGATTTGGGCAGGCGCCGAAGTTTCCGCATCCCTCGGCGCTGGATTTGCTGATTGAGCGGTATGCGCGCGGGACCGGCGCTGCTGGCGGTACCGAACTCCCACCCTATCGCAAAGAGCGCGATGGATGGGGCACCCTCCGCGTACTGGTGACGACGATTTACGCAACCTGATCACCTCGACCCTTGAGCATGGCGCGGCGGTGTGTACGACCAACTGGCGGGCGGCTTTCACCGGTACTCGGTCGATGAGCGGTGGGTGGTGCCGCACTTCGAGAAGATGTGCTACGACAATTCCGAACTGCTGAAGAATTACGTGCACGGGTATCAGCCACGGGGAGGAGTTTCTTGCAGACGTGGCGCGAGACATTCGCTGGATGGATGAGTGGCTGAGCGATCGTGAGCGGGGCGGGTTTTTATGCGTCGCAGGATGCCGACATCTAGATGGACGACGACGGCGACTACTTCACGTGGACGCTCGAGGCAGCGCGCGCGGTGTTGACCGAGAGGAAGAGGCGCAGGTGGCGGCGTCAGTACGGACATCAACGAAGTGGGGGAGATGATCAATCGGCGGCTAAGAATGTGCTTATGTGCGGACTTCGGTCGAGGAAATTGCGCGCGGCGGTTGGAGCTGACTGCGGAACGGGTCAGATGCTGGGGTCCGCAAAGAAGAAGATGTATGCGGCGCGGTTGCAGCGTCGACCCCGTATGTCGACAGGACGGTGTACGGCGGATGGAGCTTGCGTTTCGGCGTATCTGGAGGCGGCGAAGGTGCTCAATTTCGCGAGGCTCGGCGGTTTGCGCTGCGGTCGCTGGACCGGGTGTGGCGGAGGCTTGGAAACACTCGACGGAAGACGCGGGCGGGGGCGCCCGCGCCGCACAATCTTCGCTGCTGTAGCACGTCGTTTCTTATTCGGATCCGGCGGCTTCTCACCGTGTCGTCGAGGGACTGCTGGACGACTATGCGTTCACGACGCTGGCTTGCCTGGACGCTTACGAGCCCGCGGATCTCAGCTACTTCAAGTTCGGCAAGGCCATTACTGATGCGATGATTGCGCGCTTCTACGATCCGGACTTTGGGAGGATTCTTCGATAACGAACCCGCGGCCAACGGCGCTAGTCTCGGCGTGTCGGCGACGCGGCGCAAACCGCTGCAGGATTCGCCCACGCCGGCGGGAAATCCGATGGCCGCGATTGCGCTGGTGCGAATGCATCATTACACGGGGACGCGGGCTATCGAGACAAAGCGGAGCAGACGCTGGAAACCTTCGCGGGCGTGGCGGAGCAGTTTGGAATCTTCGCCGCGAGCTACGGGATTGCGGTGGTCCATCTGCTCGAGAGTCCGGTGCAGGTTGTCGTGATTGCGGGAGAGGGAGATGAAGGCACCGCGGCAACATTGCAGGGAGCGGCGATCGCGCCCTTCGCGTTCAATAAATCCACGCTGAGGGTCGGCCGTATCAGACGGTGCGCGAGAACCTTCCGCCGCCTTGGCGGCTACCCTACCCAACCTCCCAAGGCTAGGCTCCGGAAAGTCGTTCGCGGTCTTGTGCTCGGGATCTTCGTGTCAGCCGCCGATCTTTGATGCGGGGGAGTTGGGCAGCGCGGTGGCGGGAGCGATTGGGAAGGGTTGAGGCCGTTTCTCGTGGCGGGGCTCCCCAGCGGCTAAAGGCGGAATCGCTTGTGGGGCCTTAACGCGGCCCTGAAGGGCCGCTCTTCCACAGTTCTCTTGGTGGAGTTCGAGTTCTTACGGTTCGAGTTCTTTTGGCTAATCGCAAACTCTTGTTTGCTTTCGGCACGGTCTGGTTTTCAGAGACTGACTGTGACGTTGTGGCCTTCGCCATCCGGAGATGCCAAAAAAGCGGGGCTGTCGGGTCAGTATGAGGTCCCGACAGCCCAAAAATTGCGAGCCTTGGTTCGGCCCAAATTTCAGTTACGACAGGTTACTTTAGTGACCTTGCGGTCACAACCTGGTCCCGGTTCTACTGCGGTGGCAGGGTTGTTTGACAGTTGGGTTGTCTGGGTGGGCACAGAATCAGTGGGCCACCGTCCGCGCGGGAACCTGTTGGACGGCGGCTGCAACGAATGTGCCCAGTCCTACCATCAGGATCGAAATCCTGATTGTGCGTTTCATGGGTTCGTCTCCTATCCGCTTAGGGTTCCCTTGCGGGACCTTTTTCGCGGTGCCGAATTATAGGACACGTGTCAAGTTTTGTATGCAATAAGTTTCATCCTACCTGGTAACTGCCCCCATAAGCGACTCAGATTGACCGACTTCAATTCTGGCATCTACCCGAAAATCAGTTGCTTCAGGTCATCCATGAAGTATTGGTTGCGTCTGCCGAGTGCAACGAGTTGGGGATATTTTGGTGCGCAGTTTTTACAATTTTGGAACGAGCCCACGCCGAATTATGGCGGAGAGGACAGGATCGAGGAAATCGACTGGGGCGGGTGGGACTACGGCTTGGAGTTGATTTGGGGTAAGGGGATCCGGAAGCTGCCGGTCCGGTTCCGGCTCGTCTCCCCTGGCTGCGGCCCGGCGCACGAGCAACTGGGATGAGCGGTGCTTCCTGTTGCGTGCGGGAGAGGGCGCGGTCGACCATGCCCTCAAACATCGGGATGAGGGAGTCGGCCGGAAGCGGATGGTGTATGTCGGAGAGGCTCTGCTCCCAGCGGTGGGGTTGCAGCAACGACATGGAGGCGTCGCGAGCCGGACTCTTCAGGGCGACGTAGCCGAACCAAATCAAGAGCGTGCTGTTGTAGGCACACATGTTGAAGATGCTCATCCAGGGGCCAGTCAGATGCTTCCCGATCCAGGACGAGACGATAATGAGTTCAATCACCGCAAAGGATCCGAAACCCAAAGCGATCCCGAAACTGTGCTGGCGGCGGCTGATGCCGACATAGTGCGCAAAGAAAAGCAGGAAGAGCACCATTCCCACTTGAATGATGCGCACGCATCTTTGACCGGTGAGGATGGCCTGAATGATGGGCGGCATCTCCGACGACTTAGTGGAAATCCGAAACCACGCCTGCCACCAGCAACATGACCAGGCCCGCCCACTTGAAGAGCACGGTGCCGAGATCGCGGAGCGTGTGGAAAGCGCGGAAAACATCGACAAACACCTCGTGGATCACGGCGAAACCCACAGCAACGCTGAGCCCATCGCAAATCCAGTAGAGGTAGAACAAGAGCGAGTAGCTGCGCCAGTTTGCGGCAAAAAGCACGGCGAAGGTGACGAGCTGAACGACGATGTATCCGAAGAAGAATTTGAACTTCCGGTGCAGCCCCCGGCGGAACATGAGGCCGGCAATTGCCATCTCCAGTACGGGATGGGCAATCCAGAGCGCGTAATAGAGGACCTTGATTTTATCGCTCATTTCTTGGTCGCCGGCAAGTTGCATTTACACGGGTCGGTACAGCAACGTTAGCGGTTCCTCACCCTATGTTCAATGCACTGAAGTAATCCGAAGTAACGTTACCGTTGGCGGAATCCCGGCGCAAGGTTACCTTCGTGCTAGAGCCTCGGAAAGCAACTGAACCAGGGACTAAGGCCAATGCTTACGCGGAGATAGGGCTCGCCCCGGCACGGAGCCATGCAAGGGTGGGGAGGCGCGATTGACCCGGGCTTCGAGGACAGGCTAGGCATCGGGCATGGAATGGATGTAGGCGCGCATCATGCGCACCTCGTCATCCTTCTCATTCAAATCGTGCAACAGGATGTCGCGCAGCGACACCATGCCCACGAGTTGGCCTTCGTGGCAGACAGGCAGGTGACGAAAGCCGTGGCGCCGCATCAGGGCCATGCAGCTTTCGAGGTCTTCGTTCATGCTGATGGTGAGAGGGTCGTCGGTCATGACCTCTGCCAGACAGGTGCTGCGGGGATCGCGGCCTTCGGCCACTTTTTACACGCCGCATGAGGTTTTCGCGTTCTCGGAAAATGGATCCCCGACGAGCTTTCCGTTGTGCAGGACAGGAACGGCGCCGATGTTGCGCTCGACCATGACACACTTTCACCGTTTCGAGCACGGTGTCTGACCCAGTTCCGCTTTGATACGTGTCCTGATTCTTGATCAGGTCGTCAGATAAGCATTTTGCACACCTCCCGGTTACAGAGTTCCGAGCTGTCCAAAAGCATCTACCGGGGCGCGAGTATATGCCGAAAAGGAGATGGAAAGAAAGTGAAAAAGGTTGGGCGGGAAAGAAATCTGGACAGAAACGGGAATTAGGATGGCGAGATCACTCTGAAGGCGGAGTGGGGGATCCTTTCCCCTACAAATGTTCCCGGCAGCTAGCGCCGACAGATCTTCGACGCTGAATCGTCGGCGGCGAAGATGAAGTACGACGAGTTCCACAGCGCGGTGGGCAGGCTGCCCCGCTGGCGAGCGGTGATGACAATGTTGTAGTCATCGGAGCCGCCCAGATTGATTTCGTGCAAGCCATCGTCCGCGGGCGCGTTCTTGCCGCTCTGTGTGCCGGTCGTTATCGGTTCAATCACCGCCAGCCATGCCAGAAACTCGTGGAGATCGCGGGTGCGGGGACGTCCGGGAACGACGAAGGAAACCTGCGCTTCCTGGGTGGAAAAGTGCCAGGCCAGCGAAGCGGTGAGATCGACGGCCTTTTCGTAGGCGCGTTCGGAAATACGGCCCGGCTCGGGATTGTCGAAGGCGATGCAGAGCTTGCGCTCGTCTTCGCGGGCAAATTCGCGGACCTTGAGCGAGCCTGACTTGGCGGTCGCCTTCCAGTCGACGTGACGGGCCGAGTCTTCGGGCATGTACTCGCGAATCAGGTAGAGGTCGGAGCCACGGCCGCGGACAAAACTTTCCCACTCGCCTCGAACCGGGCAGGATTTCAAAGACTTCGTCGGTCGGCTCGATGCGCGGATAAACCAGCACTTCCCGCGGCAGCGACACATGGCGCGTCTTGGTCAGGAAGGCGAAGGGAAAACGCGTGGCCAGACCGAAGCTGTCTTCGCGATAGCGGCCGCGCTGGTCGAAGCGCAATTCCAGGTCGGCGGACACGTCGGACTGCGGCGGAAGAAACGGGAAATAGGCCATCCCCTGAAAGATTCCCGGAGGCGGCGGAACAACGATAACGCGGCGCAAGCGGCGGTCGGGCAGGCGCAGCCACTGCTGTTCTTTCGGACGGTTAAAGGGGAAGGCAAACGTGGTGGCTTCCCACTGCCACTGCTTGGTCGCCTTCTTTCTTTTCTTGCGAGTGGAGATGACGCGGATGGAAAACGAGGGCAGAGTAGCGGCGCGGATTGTGCAGCACGATGCGCCCGGCGACGGGGCGTCCGGCGAAGACGTGCTCGGGCAGGCGGACATCGAGTTCCAGATAGCGCAGCACCCAGGCGGAGACGACTCCGGAGACCAGGATTGCCGCAAGCATGGCCGCGACGACGATGTAGAGAAGATTGTTGCCGGTGTTCAGCGCGGCAATGCCGATCACCAGGGTGACCAGCACGTAGATGATGCCGGCGCGGGTGACGTCGTAATCGAAGGACTCGCGCAGGCGCTCGACGGCCACGCGCCGCGCCAGATAGGGTACGGTGACGAGCCCCACCAGGGTGGCGAGCAGCAGTGAGGTCGAGGCCAGAATCACGGTGGCCCAGACGTTGCCGGCATCGCGCGACACGGTGGAGAACAGCGCCGTGGCGAAGGCCAGGCCCAGGCCCACGAGTGCGAGCAGGAACTTGACCCAGACTTCCGCGGAGGCAGACTGCAGCCACTGGGCCAGCCGACTGGGCATGGATGGGGTCGATTTCAACGGATTGGCGTACGCAGAACCCACTTCCTCGGAGCCTAGCATTGTTGGGAGGAACGGACAATCAAGATCGGCTTGCGGGGAAAGCGTTCGTAACTTGAGGGAGCAGAGTGAGTTCGGCATCCGCGGGCGAGACGCCCCCGGGACGGCGGCGCTACAACCTCGGCGCTTCGGTCTTCTGATTCTGATTTTGTTATGCTACCCTTCTGGACACGCAGTAATTCGGCCCCGCAACTTGCCCCATTCCCCGTCCGCCACTTCAAGGAGATCCCCATGCCTATCAGCAAACGTGTCGCAGCGGAATTCTTTGGAACCTTCTGGCTGGTCTTTGGCGGGTGCGGCGCAGCTGTGCTGGCCGCCGGCTTTCCCGCCGTCGGCATCGGCTTTCCCGGCGTCGCTCTCGCTTTCGGGCTCACGGTTCTCACTATGGCTGTCGCATCGGCCTGTCCGGTTGCCACCTAAATCCGGCGGTGAGTGTGGGACTGGTAGTCGGCAAACGCTTCCCTGCTTCGGATTTGCTGCCCTACGTGATCGCGCAGGTCGTGGGTGCGATTGCGGCGGCGGGCGTGCTCTATGTAATCGCTAGCGGCTCAGCCAGCTTCGATGTTCATGCTGGCTTCGCGTCCAACGGCTACGGAGCGAATTCTCCGGGAGGCTATTCCCTGCTGGCGGGCTTCGTCTCCGAGGTCGTGCTGACGGCGTTCTTCCTGTTCGTCATCATGCGGGTGCGACCGACTAAACCGGGCGCCCAAGGGGTTCACGCCGATCGCGATTGGACTTTGCCTGACCCTGATTCATCTGGTCGGCATTCCTGTGGACGAATCTCTCGGTCAACCCGGCGCGCAGCACTGGACCTGCAATCTTCGCCGGTGGCTGGGCGCTGCAGCAGCTGTGGATGTTCTGGGTGGCACCCCGCGCGAACTGCTTTTCGCGTCGCTGCCGATCCTTTTTGCGGTTCACCAATTCATCGAAGGATTCGTGTGGCTGGGACTGGACGGTATTCTCTCTCCCGCGGTGGCGCACAACATGGGCGCGGCGTTCATGCTTTATGCACAGGGGCTGCTGCCGTTTCTTTTACCGCTCAGCGTGATGCTCTTTGAAGCCACACGGAAGCGGCGCCGGCGCATGCTGCCGT
>CAWBSS010000012.1:0-24426 GCA_963791515.1 uncultured Acidobacteriaceae bacterium
CATCGACCCGGTCCTGTGTCCTAATACCTGATTTCAACAGCCCTGGGGCGTTTTCTACGAGCTTCACCGCAAAGAATCGCGAAGCATCCCCGGAGTACGCTAAGCCGGAGTACACTAACTAAGAACGGTAGACAGAACTTATGCGCCCTTACTTACTGATTGGTTGTGTCGGCGCTTCGGCTACGCCCACGTACTTGTCGGCGGCGCCGTAGTAGAACAGAAATCGATTACCCAGCTTAAGCATGCCTTCCACGAACACTACGTTGGGAACCTGGCCAACTTTTTCCCAATCCTTCTCTGGAAAAAATACCGGCTCATCACTCCTCCAGAGCAACTTACGCGGATCGTTGCGGTCGAAGATCGCAACCCCGGCGCGATACACCAGTTTGTCGTCTGCGCCGTTGTAGATCAGAACGATTCCTTTCGGAGTAACGATGGGAGCGGGGCCCGGTTCGGCAACCCGCGAATCAAAGCGGCCGGGCCTCACGGGCAATACGGGAACCTGAGTGGCTTCCGTCCAGTGAAGCAAATCGGTGGAGGACGCCAGACCTGCCTGATCATTATTGTCGGCAGTGGTGCCCAGAAAGTACATCCAGTATCTCCCGCCGATCTTTTCCGGAACGATGGCACCCGATTTCGTCCACTTCACATTCCAGTTCCCTTTGTAGGCTGGAATGATGACGCCTTTGCGATCCCAATGAATAAGATCGGTTGAAGTCGCCAGGCAGAGCTGCGCGTCCTTCTTGTTGAAGCCCGTGTAGGTCAGGTAGTAGGTGTCGCCGAATTGAACGAGGCGCGGGTCCTCGACGCCGCCGTCTTTCTCGTATGCTTGCGTGGGGCTTAGAACCGGTTCGTCTCGACGCATGAAATGGATTCCGTCGGCGCTCTCGGCGTATCCCACCCGCGACGTGCCTAGCTTGTCCTGGGCGCGGTAGAGCATGACGAACTTGTCGCCGCTGGGATTTCTTCTAACGACGACTGCCGGGTTGAAGGTCCCCGCCGCCTCCCAGCCATTGCCGCGCGGAGCAATCACGGGAGTGTCGGACACCCGATGCCACGCGCCGAATGGAACACTTCCGCCGTCCTGCGCTGTCAGAGCAGCCAGCAACGCAAGCAGCAGTAAGGCTCTTGAGGGAATCAAGCGGACCATCTGCAGCACTCCTTGTCGACGCCGGTGGATCCTGCTGGCAGCAAAAAACGGCAGGGCCGACCCCCTGCCGTTTTTGAAATCTCGCGTTTGGGCTACTTCTTGTTCACAGACTTCTTCAGTTCGGCCCCAGGGCTAAACTTCGCGACTTTGCGGGCAGCGATCTTGATCGTAGCGCCGGTTTGTGGGTTGCGCCCGTTGCGCGCTTTTCTCTGCGACACCGAGAAGGTGCCGAAGCCTATCAAAGCCACCCGATCCCCTTTGCGGAGGGCAGATGTAATGCTGTCCACGGCGGTATCAATGGCAGTCGTGGCCTGCGCTTTGCTGATTTCACATGCGCCTGAGATCTTGTCAACCAGATCGGCCTTATTCATGAGATTCTCCTCGCAGGTCTCTTTTCATGCCCAGCCTGGACCGGCGAAAAAACTGGTTGTGGCTGAGTTGGGAAACCTGACCGTTTTGTATTCTCCTCCCTCTGCGGCGAAAGTCAACTGTGAAAATCCGCGCCGGAAGCCTGTTTCGCACTCCTTAGGGCCGAATTGGGGCTACTCGGGCGGCTTTCCAGTCGTGTCGGAGGGTTTTTCCTACGTCCTCCACAGGGCACAGCCTTGGTTCACAGGATGTACACAGGCAGACGGGCTTTCCGGCTTGCGCGGAACCGGTCCTCGGGTGCAAAGTCGAGAGAGAGGAATGCGTTCGATGAAGGAAGGGTTCCAGGTGGTCAAGGCTCCCGCGGAAATTTGCCCGCTCTGCGAGGGCACAGGATGGAAAACCGTGGCGGCCGGCGATGGCGGCAGCACTAACGATCGGCGTGTCACTCGCTGCGACTGCCGGTTGCGGGCGCGAGGACAATCCCTGTTGACTGCCGCTCGCATTCCGCGCCGCTATGAGCACTGTGAGCTCTCCAACTACGATACCGACTTTCCCGGCGCCCATCCTTCGCTGGAGGACGCTCACTTTATTGCGTCTGGCTTCGCGAAAAAATGCGATCCTCGCGGCGACAAGGGCCTTTTGATCATTGGCAAGATCGGAACCGGCAAGACCCACTTGGCCGTGGGAATCATCAAGGAGCTGATCGTCAACCGGGGCATCCCCTGCCTGTTTTACGACTATCGCGAGCTGCTGAAAGAAATCCAGAACTCCTACAACTCGACCGTGCAGACCACCGAACTGGACGTGCTTCGTCCGGTGTTCGAAACTGACGTTCTGGTGCTCGACGAACTGGGAGCTGTGAAACCGACGGAGTGGGTGTGGGATACGGTCAGCTTAATCCTAAACACACGTTATAACGACAACCGCACCACGATCATCACCACCAATTTTGACGATCAACCGGCGGCGGGCGCTACCGGTTCCATCTCGCCCGCAAGGGCCGCGAGCCGCGGTGAAACGCTGGGAGACCGTATCGGCGAGCGCATGCGGTCGCGACTGCATGAGATGTGCCGAATCGTCACGCTGGAAGGCACGGACTTCCGCCAGAAATTCCGCAGCGCTAATTTCAGGTAAGAAGGTACAACGGGGCACGGAGATACGGAGAAAACAGGCTTGCAAGGAAAGTGCTCCATGCCTCCGTGGTGAAGACTTGCTTACAATGATTCCGTGCTGACTGAGCGGCTGGAATTCGCGCCTGAGCGAGATGCGGAGGTCTTCGCCGCAGTTCCCGCCGCCCCGGCCGTGTTTCTTCTGCGCGGAGCGGATGCCCAGGCCGAACCGTACGTCAGCAAAACAGCGAATCTGCGGCGCCGGCTGCAGCGGCTGCTTGGGCCGGTCGAAGAGCGGACGAAAAAGTTGAATCTGCGCGATCGGGTGCGCGTGATCGAGTACGCGCCCACTGGATCCGACTTTGAGTCCGGCTTTTTGCTCTACGGCGTCCTGCGGAACGCTTTCCCGAAAACTTATCAGGATCGGCTGCGGTTCCGCTTCGCGCCCTTTGTGAAGCTGCACCTCGAAAACGAATACCCGCGAGCCTCCATCACAACGCGGCTTGGCCGGCTGGGCGGACGTTCTCTCTACTATGGGCCGTTCGTTTCGCGGGTTACCGCGGAGAAGTTTATGAATGACTCGCTCGACTTCTTCAAGATGCGGCGTTGCGTCGACGATCTGCATCCCGACCCCAAGTTCCCCGGATGCATTTATTCTGAGATGAAAATGTGCCTGGCACCGTGCTTCAAGGGATGCAGCGATGAGGAGTATGCAGCGGAAGTAAATCGGGTGCGGGCCTATTTTGATTCCGCCGGAGATTCTCTGACCCGCGAACTCTCGTCCGAGCGCGACGCGGCGTCAGCCAGACTTGCATTTGAAGATGCGGCTGCGATTCACGCACGCATGGAAAAACTCAGGCCTATCCTCAGCCAGTTCCCAGAACTCGTACAGCGGCTCGACCGTCTCTCGGCACTGATGATTCAGCCAAGTCATATCGCGGGATCGGTCGCGTTCTTCCGGATCGAGTCGGGGAAAATTTACGGGCCGGTTTCGTTTGGCATTCAGTCCACGGAGCACGCAAAGTCGCAGTCCATGGAATCGAGGGTGCAGGCAACCCTGGATTCATTACCGCCTGCGAAAACAGGTGCCGCACGGGAAACTATGGAGCATCTCGCTCTGCTCAAGCGTTGGTATTACCGCGGAACTCGGACCGGTGAAATCTTTTTCGCCGACGCCAAAGGGGAATTGCCCATGCGCCGCATCGTGCGCGGAATCTCGCGGGTGTTTCGGGGAGAGAAGCCGGAACTGGAGGCTTCTCCGGAAAGGCTGGAGCCTCGCCTGTGAAGCAGCCAAAAGCTCGAACCACAAAGATCGCGAAGGAGGCGCGAAGGACGCAGAGGCTGGAGCTTTCCTTACAGGGTCTCCACTCCCAATTATCCCGCGGATTTGCGAGACGACTCAGCCGTGCACTGCTCCATAGGTCCAGCCAAACCACCGCCGCCCCGCCCAGCGCACCGCTTTCCACCCCACCACCGTTCCGATCACAATGGTTCCCACCCATAACAGGACCGCCGGCAAATAGAACAGAATCGTGGTCATCGCTGTGGCGTACGTCGCCAAACTATCAAGCCCGTCGCGCAACGCCAGCTTTAGCTGATAACCCGGACGCCAGTTCAGGCCGAACACTCTCGCCTCAGCCTCAGTCCTCAGCGAAACCGTGATGGCGACGGTCTCGATCTGTCGCGACAACGCATTGAACTCCGCCTGCTGCTGCTCAATTTGTCCGCGCACCTCGCTCAGCCTTTCGCTCACCGCGAGCATGTCTTTCACCGTGTTCGCCTGCTTCAGGATTGCCAGATACTGCGCCTCTTCCGCCCGCAGATTGCGGATGCTTGCGTCCTGGTCCACATATTGCCGCGTCACATCCTGCGCGTCGATCTTTTCGCTTTCTACTCTTAGTCCCAGCTTGCGGATTGCCACCCGCGCTTCTTCAAATCGAGCCGCAGGTACGCGAATGGTAAGCACACCCGCCGTCGCGTTTTGCCCGCCGCCATCGGCGCTCACCAAGTATCCGCCCATTCCTTCCGCAAGCGCCGTGATCTTCTCTGCTGCTTCCGCCGGATGCTGGACGACCATCTCCATGGAACTGGTGCGGATGATTTTGCGCCCGGCAGCAGCGTCAGGCGCCGCAGGCGCTGCAACCGCGACCGATTTCATTGCGTCGCTTTCCTGTGCCAAAGCAACAGGCTTGGCCTTCGTGAGCGGCTCTGCGTAGAATTCCGCCATCGGTTGTGCACGCGTTGTCTGCTCGGCCGATACCGCAACTTTCGTTCGCATCAGGTTCGGCAAGGCTATCGCGCCCCAAACCAGCAGGATGCATCCGCCGACCGCGATCCACAGCCAGGGTTTCTTGATCTCTCCGGGTGATTCCGCCAAAGTTGACATGATTTATCCCCCGCGGGAAGAACGGCGGCCTGAATTAGTCTTGCGGAAAATTTCGCAGGGATAGCGCTATCTCCGGTGACTACAGAGTTAGCTCGATAGCCGAATACCGTACAAAACACACGCGTGCGGCCTGAGACGCACGTGTGCTTCGTCGATGGAGCCGAGCGCCTTATGCTGCCACAAATCGCGCACCTGGGCCGGTCGCGTAGCGGTTCCCAGATCCTGCCATCGCAGATTGATGCTCTCATCGGTGTCTCCCAGATTGAAGATCGCCACGTACTGCTCTCCTGGTTTTGCTCCGTCCGCCACCCACGCGCGGATACTGCCTCGATCCAGTGCCTGATGCCCGCCATGACTGTTCTGATTGACCTGCAGAACTTCCTCATTCGTGATCAGCGCGGTAGTGGCGGGATCGTTGCTCGGCAAATCGCCGCCGAAAATCAGGGGCGAGCGAAAGATGCTCCACAGCGTCATCACCGTCTGCTGCTCATCCGGCGTGAACTTTGTGGGCGTGCCGCCGCCTTCCTTTGCGGTGACTCGCAGCCTGCCCAGGGGAAGCATGTCCGCGTCTGGCCAGGTTCCGTTCTTTCCCACGAACGGCGCCCAGTCTCGCGTGAAGTCGAACTGCTGCCGCAGCAGCTTCCAGTCATCCCAGAAATCATCCGAGATGCGCCACATCTGCGCATATTTCTCGAAGAACTCCGCTTCGGAAATCGGAGCGGGCCCGGGCGAAATGCTGAGCACCATCGGACGCCCGGTCTTCCGCATGGCCAAACTCAGAGCTTTCATCTCCGCCGGCTGATATAGATGGCTCCCCATATCGTCCGCCTTGATGAAGTCCACGCCCCAGGAGGCGTACAGCTCCGCGATTGAATCGTAGTAGGCCTGAGCGCCGGGCTTGGTCATGTCGACACCCCACATGTCGGGATTCCAGCGGCACGCGTTGTCTTTGTCGGCTATGTCTGGGGCGTGATACGCCGTGCCCTTGATTAAGAGATTGCTCTCCACTGCCTGCCGCGGAATTCCGCGCATGATGTGAATGCCAAATTTTAGTCCTTTGCTGTGAATGTAATCCGCCAGCGCCTTGAATCCCGCGCCATTCGCGGAGGATGGGAAGCGATTGACCGCCGGCAGCAAGCGACCGTACTTATCCACTGTGAGCCTGGCGCCCGGCTGGTAATCATGCCCTTGCGCGTTCGGTTCGTACCATTGAATGTCGACGACGATGTACTTCCATCCATACTTGGCGAGATGCTCGGCCATCCAGTCCGCGTTGGCTTTGACTTGCTCTTCGCGCACTGTGGTGCCGTAGGAATCCCAGCTGTTCCACCCCATCGGGGGAGTGGGAGCGGAGGAAGGATCCACCGCAAACAACGTGGCAGTCAAAATCGCGAGCGACAAGAGACAACAGGCCGTGCGCTGTCCAGTCATACGCGCACATTGTAAGCCGTCGGCGCCCGAGCGCGTCCGCAAACAAAACGGGCAGCCCGAAGGCCGCCCTTTGTTTTATTGTCCTTGCGAATCCGCGCAAATCCGTGGCAAAAGACCGCTAGATATCCAGGTTCTTCACATCCAGCGCATTCTCTTCGATGAATTTGCGGCGTGCCTCCACGTCCTCGCCCATCAGCGTGGTGAAAATGGTCTCGCATTCGGCGATGTCTTCGAGCCGCACCGACAGCAGGGTGCGCCGCTCGGGATCCATGGTCGTCTCCCACAGCTGCGGCGCGGTCATTTCGCCGAGACCCTTGTAGCGCTGGATGGTGAAGTCCTTACGCCCTTCGTTGATGACATAATCGCGAAGTTCGCGGACATTGGTCTTCTCCACGACTTCGATTTCAGTCTTTCGCCTGGCGGGCTTGGCCGTCTTCTTGTCGCTCTTGTCTCCGTCGGCGATGGCAGCCTCGCCTTCTGCGCCTTCTCCATTGCTGCCCGCAGGTGCGGCCTTGGCTAGCGTCTCGACCACGAACGGCGGCTCCATGTAGAGTTCAATCTGCTTGTACTTCGAGATCATCTGGCGGCATTCTGCGCTCGAAGCCAGGACCCAGTTGATGACGTGTTCTGCACCATGCTTGTTGACGAAGCTCACTTCCCACAAGTTGTGCTCTTCGTCGAAGCGCGACTCCACGCTCTTGAGGCCCTCTTCCTTCTGAAGCTTCTTGAGCTCTTTTTCCAGACGCTCGATTTTCTTGGGCGGCGTTTTTTTGTCACCTTCAAAATCGGCGCGCTTGGCCAAGTCGAGTTTAGGAACGAGTTCGGTTACCCGCTCGTTCCGCACGCGCTTGTCGAGCTTTTCGAAGAAACCCAGATACTCGTCGAGCACGGTCATGAAGCGCGCCAGATCTTTTCCCTCGATCTTGGCAGCGCCCTCGCCATAACGCACGCTCAATCCATCGGCCGCGCGCTTGACCATGACTTTTACGAACTCGCGTTCGTCCTTGATGTATTGCTGCGTCTTGCCTTTTTTCAGCGAGAACAGGGGTGGCTGGGCGATAAACACGTTTCCGCGCTTGATCAGTTCCTGCATGTGCCGGAAGAAGAACGTCAGCAGCAGCGTGCGGATGTGGCTTCCGTCCACGTCAGCGTCGGTCATCAGGATGATTTTGCCATAGCGTACTTTTGTGGGATCGAAATCTTCCTTCGAAATGCCGGTACCGAGCGCGGTGATCATGGCGCGAATTTCCTCGTGCGCCAGCATCTTGTCGTAGCGCGCTTTCTCGACGTTCAAGATCTTGCCCTTCAGCGGAAGAATCGCCTGGAAGCGGCGGTCGCGGCCTTGTTTCGCCGTGCCACCGGCCGACTCGCCTTCAACCAGAAATAATTCACAGCGGTTGGGATCGCGCTCGGAGCAATCCGCCAGCTTGCCCGGCAGGCCGCCGGAATCGAGAGCGCCTTTGCGGCGCGTCAGATCGCGCGCCTTGCGGGCTGCTTCGCGCGCACGCGCCGCGTCTACGGCCTTGTTGATGATCTTTCGTCCCACGGTCGCGTTCTGCTCGAAGAACGCGCCCAGCCGTTCGTTTACGAACTGTGTGACCGTGCCGGCGATATCGGAGTTCAGCTTGCCCTTGGTCTGGCCTTCGAACTGGGGCTGGGACAACTTCACGCTGATCACCGCAACGAGTCCTTCGCGCACGTCGTCGCCCGTCAGGTTTTCTTTGACGTCTTTGAACAGTCCCATCTGCTGGCCGGCATAGTTGATGGTGCGGGTCAGGGCCGTGCGGAATCCGGAAAGATGCGTGCCGCCGTCGACGGTGTTGATGTTGTTGGCGAAGCTGAATACCGACTCCGAATAGGCGTCGTTGTACTGCAGTCCAATCTCCATGTGAACGCCGTTGCGGTCGTCTTCCATGTAGATCGGCTTGTCGTGCAGCACCTGTTTGCCGCGATTGAGATGCTTGATGAACTCCGCGATGCCGCCGTTGTACTTGAAGTCCGTCTGCTTGGGCTCACCGGTCTTCGAGTCTGTGGCGCGCTCATCGGTCAGCGTGATCAGCAATCCCTTGTTGAGGAATGCGAGTTCGCGCAAGCGCTGCGCCAGGGTGTCGTAGTTGTATTCGACGGAGCCCGTGAAGATGCTCCGGTCGGGCAGAAAATGAACTTTGGTGCCCCGCTTCTTGGTCGCGCCCGTCTTCTTCAGCTTGCCGATGGGATCGCCCTTGGAATAGTTCTGCTGCCAGGTGGCGCCGTCGCGCCAGATCTCAAGCTCGAGGTCTTCGCTCAGCGCGTTCACGCACGAGACACCCACTCCGTGCAATCCTCCGGAAACTTTGTAGGTCGAGGAATCAAATTTTCCGCCGGCGTGGAGCGTGGTCATCACCACCTGCGCGGCCGAGACTTTCTCGCCGTCGATCACCATGTCATCGACAGGAATACCGCGCCCGTCGTCGATGACCGTGATCGAGTTGTCGAGATGGATCGTGACTTCAATCTTGGTGGCGAATCCGGCGAGCGCTTCGTCGACCGAATTGTCGACAACTTCGTACACGAGGTGATGCAAGCCGAGTTCGCCCGTCGATCCGATATACATCGCGGGACGCTTGCGAACTGCCTCCATGCCGCCCAGCACTTTAATGGAATCGGCATTGTAGTCGCTGTTGCCATTGCCTCCGCCGTTCGATGTGTTGATCGGAGTCACTGTTCCGTTTTTTGTCTTGGTGTCAGCGATGGGAGTATTAATCTCTTTGGTGGCCATTCCGCTCCGCAAAATGTCCCGATTTATTCTCTAGAAACTGGGCAGTCAATCTCTGGATTTCGGCTGGAAATTCCGCTTCGACTCGAGCCCCTGAAAGCCCCCTGCGAAAGACTTCAAGTCATTGAAATTCCTAATACTTAGGGTCATCTTATAATGATTGGATTATATCACAAACAGGCGTTCTTCGAGCCCCTCGAAAAGCGCCGAATCGACTGAGTAACAGGCCTGTTTCCGCGAGAAAGAACCGAGGGGTTACCGCAAAAGTAGCGCCGCTGTCCGGGCGACTATCGTCCGCCCGCCGCGCCCGGGGGCGAGACGTCCTCGGGACAGCTGGCGTGAAGCCGACGCTGTAAAACTAAAGGGCGGCCGCTAGGCCGCCCTGCACTGTGTATCTTGGCAACTACTTTAGGCCGTCGCAGGCCGCTCTCCGCCCTTAGCGCGCCCCGGCTGAAGCTCCGGTTTGATGACGTGCTGCACTCCGTCGTCCTTCGAGGTCGGCGGCGGTTGAACCGGCGGGAGTTCCTGGCCCTCGACCAGCATCTTGATCTCGTTGGCGTCAAGGACTTCGCGTTCAATGAGCGCCCGGGCAATCCTCTCCAGCACATCGCGATTGTCCGACAGGAGCTGCTTGGCCGTGGTGTAGCCCTTATTGACCAGCTTGCGGACTTCCTGATCGATCTTGATCGCCGTGTCCTCGCTGTAATCGCGGTGCTGGGCGATCTCGCGGCCCAGGAAGATCTGCTCTTCCTTCTTGCCGAATGTCATCGGGCCCAGGTCGCTCATGCCCCACTCGCAGACCATCTTGCGTGCCATTTCGGTGGCCCGCTCAATGTCATTGCCTGCGCCGGTGCTCATACAGTTGAGGAACAACTCTTCTGCGATGCGCCCGCCCATCAGGATGGCGATCTCGGTTTCCAGATAGTTCTTGTAGTAGTTGTGGCGGTCATCGATGGGCAATTGCATGGTGACGCCCAGGGCCATGCCGCGTGGAATAATGGTGACCTTGTGGAGAGGGTCGGAGTTCGGCATCTTCGCCGCCACGAGTGCGTGTCCCGCCTCGTGATAGGCCGTGTTCTTCTTCTCCTCGTCGGTGAGCAGCAGCGACTTGCGCTCCACGCCCATCAGCACTTTGTCTTTGGCTAACTCGAAGTCGTAATGCAAAACCGCCTTGCGATTCTGCCGGGCGGCCGCCAGGGCGGCTTCGTTCACCATGTTGGCGAGGTCTGCCCCGGAGAATCCCGGCGTCCCGCGAGCCAAAACGGAGAGATCGACATCTTCCGCAAGAGGAATCTTGCGGGTGTGTACGCGGAGTATTTCCTCGCGGCCGCGCACATCGGGACGGCTCACTACAACGCGCCGGTCGAAGCGCCCGGGCCGCAGCAACGCCGGATCCAACACGTCCGGACGGTTGGTCGCCGCCATCAGGATGACGCCCTCGTTCGATTCGAAGCCGTCCATCTCCACCAACAATTGGTTCAAAGTCTGTTCGCGCTCGTCGTGTCCACCGCCCAGACCGGCGCCGCGATGACGTCCGACCGCATCGATCTCGTCGATGAAGATAATGCACGGAGCGTTCTTCTTGCCTTGCTCGAAAAGATCGCGCACCCGACTGGCGCCGACACCGACAAACATCTCTACAAAGTCCGAGCCCGAAATCGAGAAGAAGGGAACGTTCGCCTCGCCCGCAACCGCGCGGGCAAGCAGCGTCTTCCCGGTTCCCGGAGGCCCGACCAGCAGCACACCCTTCGGAATGCGTCCACCCAGCTTCTGGAACTTCTGCGCTTCGCGCAGGAACTCAATAATCTCGCGCAACTCTTCTTTGGCCTCTTCCACGCCGGCCACGTCTTTGAACGTGACTTTCTTCTGCTGCATGGAGAGCAGCCGCGCCCGGCTCTTGCCGAACGACAGGGCTTTGTTCCCACCGGTCTGCATCTGCCGGATCATGAAGAACCAGAGCGCACCCAAAAGGATCAGCGGAGCCCAAGTGCCCAGCAGTTGCAACGGCAAGCTTCCGCTGTTCACATCGCGGAAGTTGACATTGACACCCTTGTCATGGAGGCCCTTAAGCACTTCGGGGGTAAAGTAATTGCCCGGCGCGGTGGTATGAAACGCGGAACCGTCGCGGCGCTTGCCGCGCACTTCCATCCCGTTGACCGTCAACTCCCGAATATTGTTCTGGTCCACGTCCGTCATGAACTGGCTGACGTTTAATTCTGCGTCCTTCTGGCCGTCGCGGGCTCCCTTGACCACTTCCCAGAGCAGCAAGGCAGAGATCCCGATTAGCAACCAGAACAATACGGTCTTTACAGTTGAGTTCACCTAGAAAACTCCTCAATTCAATCCGGGTGGCTACCTACACCAACCCCGAGACTCCTACAACGATTAGATGCCCTTCCGCGATTTTCGATTGGCGAATACTTTAAGACCCTTATTCTACCTTTTCCACGGCAAAAAGGCGCGTTTGTACAGTATGACTTAAGTGACTGGGGCTCTTGGATTTGCCGCCGCCAGGTAAGGCAGGTTGCGATTGGTCTGCTCCACCGCTCCCAAGCCATAGCCCACCAGAAAAGTCTCGTCGACGAGGAAACCGAAATAATCCGGCTGCAAGGGCACACGGCGGGCCGACTGGCGGTCGGCCAGCGTTACCAACTTCACCGAGGCAGCCCCGCGGGCCCGCAGGTCGCTCATCAGAAACTCGCTGGTCACGCCGGAATGCACCAACCCTTCCACGAGCAGGATGTGCTGCCCCCGAATGTCCGGCTCGTGGCTGAAGAAGATCTCCATCACATCGCCGGCCGAGCCGCCCTGGGTCCGGCTGTACTTGGGCTTGATGAATTGACACACGACGGGTACGTCGAGAGCTCGCACCAGGTCGGCCAGAAACATGAAAGCATTTTCCAGGACCGCCAGCATCTGGATCGTCTGTCCCTCATAGTCGTCAGAGATTTGCCGGCCGAGTTCCTTCACTCGCTTCTGGATCTGCTCCGAAGTGATGACCTGTCGAAGGGGCTCGACTCGCGCAGCGTTCATGGAATTTGCGTGCCTCCCGGCACATTGCTGCTCAATCTTCCGTCGTCGGTTTCTTGGCCAAGGGCCCGTCCAAAATCAGGAGCGCCGCTCGCCCCAGCTTCGCCCGAAGTTTAGCCGAGGACGAAAACCCTCGCACCCACACGATCTCATCCCCGCTCACGACCACCGGCCAAAATCTGCGCTCCGGCTGGGCCACATGACGCTCCTGCAGCAGTTCCTTGATCTTCTTGGGGGACTTCGTATGAGCCGGCCAGAATCGGTCTCCCGGACGCCAGTTCCTCACCCTTAACGGTCCGGGCAAGGACTCCGCGTCCCAGAGGTGATCAGGATTATACCCCGCCTCAGCGCCCGCTGGAACGAGCCGCACTTCGATTGTCGAGCCTGCCTCGTAAACAATGATTCGCCCGGGGACTGAAAGTTCATACTCGTAGTCCCGTAGCTGCACGGGTTCGCGCAAATCGGGAGTCACGAATACCAACTCCTCAGGTTCGCGGACCAACTTCCAGCCCAGCGGCAGTGACAACTCCTTGCCGGACGCGCCGTCTTCTGCCGCCACGCGCAGGATTTCTTCCACGTGTTTGAACTCCAGCGGAATGCGGGCGTTCTCACCAATCGCCTTCACCAGCCTGCGCTGCACGGCGATGGGCTCGGCGAGAAACCACATCCGGCTCACGGATGCGTTCATGACCAGCCAATGAGCGTTGTCGATTCTCGACTGAAGATTATCGTTCTCCGGGTGCCCCATTTCTCGCGCGCCTTCTGCGCGAGAAAGCCTGCCCTGAGCCTGTCGAAGGGTGGGGCTTTTGACCGAACTCGACTTCTCGGAGGCGATTCCGAACCCGGCGATTTGAACCAGGCTCTTCTGTGCAATCACTGCGCGGGCCCACTCCGGCTGCGACCATTGCACCGTAGTTCCCAACCATCCCGAGATTTCGTTCTCCCAGTAGTCTTCTTCTCCGCGTGCAATCTCCGCCAACTCGGCAAGATTCTCTGCAACGGCAGGATTGAACTCCTGCTCCAGCAGCGGTACCACGAGCTTGCGCACGCGGTTGCGCGTGAAGTGCTCGTCAGCGTTGGAGGAGTCTTCGCGCCAGGATTGACCGATGTCCTTGAGATACTGCTCCAGGTCGCGCCGGCGCACGCCGAGCAGAGGCCGAACAATCTCGCCAGAAATTTCCCCGCCGTCGTCCTCGACCAGAATCCGGGGATGAATCCCGCCCAGCCCCCGCAGTCCCGCCCCGCGAATCATCCGCA
Organism: uncultured Acidobacteriaceae bacterium; assembly: GCA_963791515.1. Lineage (GTDB taxonomy): Bacteria > Acidobacteriota > Terriglobia > Terriglobales > Acidobacteriaceae > Sulfotelmatobacter. The sequence goes on from CAWBSS010000012.1 coordinate 13,488, forward strand.
TGAGCACGGTCTCGGACTGATCGTCGAGCGTGTGCCCGGTCACGATCTTGGTCAGAGCAGCACCGTGGAAGAGCGGCCCTTTAGGGCCGCGAAAAGGCGTCTCCTCGGGATCGGGCTTTAGCCCCTGCGGGCCACTGTTGGATAACTGGCTTTTGGGTGGCGCAGCGCTTTCAGCGCTGCGATTCTCCGCCCCCTTATGAATTGGGGCTTCAGCCCCCGAGGGACTTCCATTGCCCTCCGACCCCAGGAGATAACGAAAAAATCCATACCGCAACTCCCGCGCCGCAGTCTCCACGCTCACGCGTTCCTCGGCTGCATGCCGGGCCACGTCCTCGCCATCGACGTGCAATTCCAAGTCGTGCTCGCGAGCCAGATTTGAAACGAATTCCTGATCAGCGTCGGATTCCGCCCCGCGCAGCTTGTGATTGAAATGAACAACAGACAGGACAATCCCCAACTCGCCCCGCAACTCCAGCAGCACGCGCAAGAGCGCAACCGAATCAATGCCCCCGGAAACGGCTACGCCGACGCGGTCCCCAGCCGTCAGCAGTTCCTGCCGCCGAATGTGGGAAAGCACGCGTTCCGCCAGTAAATGCACGGAAACATGGTACCGCACGACACATGTGGGGACAGCCGCCTTCGGCTGTCCGCGGAGCGGAGCTCCGCGAGTGGTTCGTTCCAGGTTCGCTGTTTTCTGACCCGCAAGGCGAGCTGGCGCTCGCCGGACGGCCGAAGGCGGCCGTCCCCACATCGACCCCTTACACGCTCGGGCTCTTCTCCGCGATCAGCTTCCTGATCTTCTCCACGAAGTCCGTCGCCGGCATGTCTTCCGTTTTTTCTTTCCCGCGCGAACGGACGTTGACCCTTCCTGCTTCGGCTTCCTTGTCCCCGACCACCAGCAGGAACGGCACCTTCTGCATGGCATGCTCGCGGATCTTGGCGTTCATCTTTTCGTTGCGCGCATCGACCTCGACGCGCACGCCGATCTCCTTGAGTTGCGCAGCCACTTTGTTCGCATACTCCGCGTGCCGCTCGCTGATGGGGATCATCACGGCCTGCACCGGCGACAGCCACACCGGGAACGCGCCTGCGTAGTGCTCGATCAGCACGCCGAAGAAGCGCTCGATCGATCCGAACAGCGCGCGATGCACCATCACCGGCTGTTTGCGCGAACCATCTTCCGCGACATACTCCAGGCCAAAGCGCTGCGGCAGGTTGAAGTCAACCTGGACCGTCGAAAGTTGCCACAGCCGCCCGATCGCGTCCACCAGCTTGATATCGATCTTCGGCCCGTAAAACGCCGCTTCGCCCGGGATGGTCTTGTATTCGACATTCTTGCGCTTCAGCACATTTTCGAGCGATTCGGTGGCGTGGACCCATTGCTCTTCGCTGCCCACAAAATTCTTGCGGTCGTTAGGATCCCAGGTTGAAAGCTCAGTCTGGAACTGGTCGAAGCCAAAATCTTTCAGCACATCCAGGGCAAAGTCGAGACAGCCGGTAATCTCGCCTTCGACCTGCTCCGGAGTACAGAAGATGTGCGAGTCATCCTGCGTAAAGCCACGCACCCGCAACAGGCCGTGCATCACGCCGGAACGCTCGTAACGGTAAACCGTGCCCAACTCGCCCAGCCGCACCGGCAGATCGCGATAGGACTTCAACGAATCCTTGTAAATAAGAATGTGGCCCGGGCAGTTCATCGGCTTCAGGCGATATTCGGCGTCGTCGAGTTCCATGGCGTCGAACATGTTCTGCGAGTAATAGCCCTCGTGCCCAGAAGTGAAGAACAACTGCCGCCGCGCCACATGCGGCGTGTAGACCAGCGAATAGCCCCGCTTCAGGTACTGCTCGCGCATCCAGTCTTCCATCTCTTTGCGGATGATCCCGCCCTTGGGATGCCAGAAGATCAGTCCCGGCCCGGCCAGTTCCTGAATCGAAAACAGATCGAGTTGCTGGCCTAGCACGCGATGGTCGCGCTTCTTGGTCTCCTCGATCTGCTTGAGATAGTCGTCGAGGTCCTTCTTCGAGAAGAACGACGTCCCGTAAATGCGCTGCAGCTGGGGATTCTTCTCGTCGCCCAGCCAATAAGCACCGGCGATGTTGAACAGTTTGAACGCCTTGATCTTGCCAGTCGACGGAATGTGCGGCCCGCGGCAGAAGTCGGTGAACTTGCCGGTGCGGTAGATCGAAATCTTTTCATCGGGCTTGGTGAATTGCTCGATGAAATGGCACTTCATGAAATCGCCTTCTTTTTTGAACTCCGCCAGTCCCTCGTCGCGTGGCAGGAACTCGCGCGCGTATGGAATATTCTGCTGCACCAGTTCCTGCATTTTCTTTTCGATCTTTTCCAAATCCTCCGGCGTGAACGGCGTGGGCCGGTAGAAGTCGTAGAAGAATCCGGTCTCGGTCGCGGGACCGTGACCGAGTTTGGTCTCAGGGAAAAGCTCCAGCACCGCCGCCGCTAGCAGGTGCGCGGACGAATGCCGGTACACCTCCAGCGCCTCCGGATCTCTGTCCTTCAAAAGGCGAAGATCAGTATCCTTTTCCAGCGGGCGGGTGAGATCGATGAGATCGCCGTTGGCTTTCGCCGCCAAAGCCGCATCCGCCAGCCCCGGGCTAATCGACTTCGCAATGTCGAGCGGGGTCGTGCCTTTGGGAACTTCCTTCACGCTCCCATCCGGGAGCTTTATATGAATGCTGTCAGCCATAATGTGGGACCTGGAGGTTTATTGAATCTTTCAGTCTATTGAAGGGAGTCGGGAGGGTCAAACCGTGCCAAACGCATTTGACCTTCCTTCATACCAGGTGGAGCGTGGCACGAAAAGGTGCTCACCAGGAAATCACACGAATTCCGCATTCAATGTCGGACTAACACACGAATCCTTTCACCATTAGTGCTACGGTCTGGTACATGTCCCATTTTCTGGCGTGATGCAACACGTCTCTCAGGCTGAAGAATCAAGGAGTTCTGCGGGGTAACCTGGTGAGGTGACGAACGGTACATTGCAGCGACCAAGGGCACATTCTAATGTCCCAATCAGAATGAACCTGAAACCTGCGCATCCCCGCCCGAAATCGCACCGTCCGGATCTAGCCGCTAATGCAACCCCCGGCCGCAGCCAGATCGCAAGACGCCGGAGCAATCGCATGACCCTCCACGCTTCCGTCGGGTTGTCCGGCGAAGATCGCCAGAAATGTTCCTTTACGATGCCGGCCAAGGCCACGAAATTGAATAAGCACGGCGCCGCCGTTCAACTCAGTCGTGAGCTTCTGGTGGGCTCGGTCGTCACCGTAAATAACAAGCGCGGTACCCAGCTCTCGGCCCGCGTAGTAGCGCAGTTGGCAGCCCTGCAGGGCGTTTCAACGTACGCAATCGAGTTTGTCGAGCAGGACGAACGGGCAGAAACTTTCTGGGGAATTACGTTCCCGCCGAACACCTCAAACGCCTAACTGGCAAATGTGGCGCCGGAGCCAGCACCGCGAAAGCGCCGCCGCAAAAAGATGTTCCCTGATCGATGAAGTTTTGCATCGCTCTGGCGAAGCTTACCCTCTTTTCGCTACTGACTACTGAGTCACATCCTTGACGTGCGTGGCGATCCACCACTGATTGCCGAAGATGTCGATCACGGCCCCGACTCGGTCACCGTAAGGCTGATCCGCAGGCTCATGCATCGACTTGGCTCCCGCAGCCAGAGCCGTCCGGTACACATCATCCACGTTCGGCACGTACAGGTAGAACATCGACTTCATCGGCTGGTAGGGGCCTTGCGCCTCTCCCATCTCCAGGTGCGAGTCGCCAATCGCGATCGTCATGTGGTGGACCACACCGTCCGGCGATGTGTACCGCCCCAAGTCCTCTGCCCCGAAAGCGCGCTTCAGGAAGTTCATCACCGGATCCACTCGCAGCGGGTGCATATACGGCTGAATCGCTGGGGCGCCCTCCGACTTGTAGCCGCTCGCCTTAGCGGTCGCGATGTACCAGTGATTTCCGGCAGAATCAATCACGCTCCCCGAGCGCTCACCATAGAACTGATCGGCGGGCTCAGCGATCGACTTCGCGCCGGCCTCGAGAGCGCGCCGGTACGCCGCATCGCAGTCGCGAACATACACGTGAAACGCGCCTAACATCGGCTCACCCTTCCACGCCACTCCGGCGCCTCCGCCGCCGATCATCAACATGGAGTCTTCCACCCGAACTTCGCAGTGGTAGCCGCCGGCCGAGCCAACGGCGCGGAATACCTCCTCGCCGGCGAACGTCTTCTTCACGAAATCGATCACGGCGTTGGCGTCTTGTGCGACCAGGTACGGCGTGACCATGCGGTAGCCCGCGGGAACCGGGCTGACGCCTTTCTTCTCTGAGGGCATCTGCCCACCTTGTGGTCCCGTCGTCATCCCCTTCATCCGCCGGTGCATCTCCTCGACCGACATCTCCTCTTTCACGGTGAACACCGCCCACGAATAGCCAAACGGATCCTGCAACATCGCATCGCGATGTCCATAGAACTGGTCTTTTGGCTCACGCACCAATTTCATCCCTGCCGACACCGCATGCTCCGCAAATGCATCGACATCATCGACCTGGACGGACATCGAAATCGGCGACCCACCCAGCGTTTCGGCGCTGAAGCGGCCTCCCTCGGGCCATTCGCCGGTGATATCGATGACCGAATCGCCGATCATGATCTCGGCGTGCAGGATGCTGTCTCCAACCTGGAAACGGAACGTCTCTTTCGCGCCCAAAGTGCGCTGGTAGAACTCAATCGCTTTGGCAGGATCTCGGAACGCTAACCTTGGGGATGCAATCATGCGACCAGCGGCGACGGCCTTGGCCACGGGCTCGGCAACAGTAGACATACGCTTCTTACCTCCCAATTCGGATTTCAGTCGTGCCTTGAAACTCTCGCGCGGCAGTTCGCGCAGGTCGGCGGCGATGCGCACCAGGGGCTCTACGCTGGCATCCACTCTGCCAAGCTTGCCGTCTTTCCGCGCCAGCATCAACTCCACAGCCTTATTCAGCTGCTCGATCGTCTTCGTGTCGTTATTTCCCGGGTTCAGAGAGCGCTTAGGCATCGGCACCCTCCATGCGCGTCCGCAGACTGCTGAGTGCGCGGAACTGTAGTTGTTTCACCGCCCCCTCAGTCTTGCGGATCTCCCGCGCCACTTCCTTGATACTTTTCTGCTCCACAAACCGCAGCACCACTACACGCCGCTGCTCGGCCGGCAACGTATCCACTAGGCGAAACAACGTGGCCCGGCGCTCCACTTGTTCGATCTCTACGGGGCTAACCTGCGCGGACTCGATTTGCCCCGAATCATCCGGGACTTCCCGCCCGGAGCGCTGCCAGCGGTCTGAAATCAGGTTTGCTGCAATGCGGAACAACCACGCCGCAAACGGAATCCCTCGCCACTCGAATCGTTTCAGGTTCGCCAATGCCTGGTGAAACACTTCGGATGTGAGGTCTTCGGTTTCAGTGCGGTTTCCCACCCGCCTCACAACATAGGCATACACGCGCTCGAAGTTGATTTCGTAAAGGTCGGCAAAGCGGGCGGGGTCCTGCTGCGCAGCTTCAATGAGAAGCCGCTCGTCCGCTTCTTTCTTCAGAGCCTTCAACGAATTCTCCGCGGTTTGGCCTTACATAAGGGTAACGCTGCGGCAACGAGAAAGGTTACGGTCAAGAAAAATTCAACTCATATCTTTTTTGATGTAGCTTCGTCCGCGGCTTCTGCATCAAAACTAGCAAATTCAGGGAGCATCTATACTCGTTTGCAGTTAAACGAGGCTAACGAGGTGACTTATGGAAGCAATCAGCGGAGTATTCAACACCCGAACGGCCGCCGAGCGCGCCGTGCAGGACGCGGGCGGGGCGGGCATTCCGGCAGACAAGATTACGCTCCTGACCCCCGGTAGCGTGGACCAAATCGATAAGGAAATGCAGTCTGTTCCCACAGACACTGCCGAGCAGCCCGGCATGGGAAAAGCAATTGGCGCCCTGTTAGGTGGCGGGGTTGGAATTACAGGAGGCTCGCTGCTGATCGCTCTGGTGCCCGGCGTTGGGCCAATCACGGCACTCGGGCTACTGGGTGCGGCAGTCGTGGGAGCGGCTGGCGCGACGGTTGGAGCGGCCGTGGGCGACAAGGTGGAGAAGTCGACCACTGAGGGACTACCGGAAGATGAAATCTTCGTCTATGAAGACGCTCTACGCCAAGGCCGGAGTGTGGTGATTGCCCTTGCAGAGAATGAAGACTCGGCATCGCTCCTCCGTGAACTCATGAAGAGAGAAGGGGCGGAGTCGGTGGACGCTGCCCGCGAACAATGGTGGATCGGCCTGCGCAGCGCCGAGGAGAGCCATTATTCAACATCGGGCAAGAACTTTGCCGATGATGAAGAGTTTTATCGCCTCGGCTTCCAGGCGGCGCTGCATGCGAAAACACGATGCATGGAGTTCGATCAGGTGTCGGGCGAGATGAATGCCGCTCTCGAAGATGTTCAGCGTCAGCACCCCGGAGTGGACGTCGAAGAAGCGTTTACGCGCGGCTACCAGCGCGGGCGGGATTACTATCAACAACTCTGCGATGAAAAGCAGAAGGCGGCGTAGCGGAGATCCGCGGTAGAGGATGGACTTCGAGTCCGGCCTCAATTTTTATAGTACAAATCTTCGACGGCCTTTTGCACTCGAGCTGAAAGCGCTTGCAAGTCGCGCCCTTTTAATCCATTCGTCGAGATGGGCTCGCCCACCCGCATTTCCAGCGGACGAGACTTGATGTGATACGTGTTCATCGGCAGCAACTCGTAGGTTCCGACCAGCGCGACGGGAACGATATCCACCTGCGCCTTGATCGCCAGAAAAAATGCCCCTGGAAGAAACGGCTTGATCTCGCCGTCGGGCGTGCGGCCACCTTCGGGGAAAATCACCAGCGGCAGCCCAGCTTTCAGACCCTTCAGCGCGGCGCGGATGCTGCTGACCGAGTGGGATGGATTCTGCTGATCGATGCAGACTTGCCCTGACCGTTTCAGTTGCCAGCCCACCACCGGGTACGACAGGAGTTCCTTCTTGAAGGCAATGCGAAACTGAAACGGCAGATTCACGTAGAGCACGGGAATGTCGAGCGCCGATGCATGATTGACCGCATAGACGTGGGGATTCGACGTGTCGATCTTCTCGAGCCCCGTCACGGTCACGGGCGAAACGATCGTCTTCATGATCAGCCACGACCATGTTGTAGAAAACCAGTGCAGACGCCGTCCGCTGCGGTCGAATAGCCCGCCCGGCAGGGCCAGCAGCCCCATTACCAGCGTGTAGAGCCAAATCAGCGGATCGAAGATGAAATACGACCGCAGCCGACTCAGCCAGCCGTGCTCCGACCCTGGAATGGCGTGGGGACTGCGCCGCGGAGAGGCGACTGGAACCGGCCGGGGCACGCCGCTTTCCGACTGGCCGTTTTCCACCTGATCGACTGATGAATTCACTTCCTGCACACTTCCATTCTAGGCGAAACGGCACGCGTGGGGACAGCCGCCCTTCGACTTCGCTCAGGGCAGGCTCTGGTTGTCCATCCGGGGAGAGCGGAAGATTTCCACAGTGTTCCTGCAGGAACGTTTGTCATACATAAATATACATACATAACCGCCGGGATGGGCCTCAAGTCCTCACTCCCAGGAGGCGCATCACTTCCCCGACGAGGTAGATCGAACCCGTCACTACAATGACCGTGCCCGGCCCCGAGGCGCCGCGAGCTCTTTCCAGAGCCACCGCCACCTCGGCGACCGCCTCAATCTCAGATCCGGTGCGGCTCCCGGCCTGCCGGATCTCTTCCGGGGACGCGGACCTCGGATTCTCCGGCCGCGTGGCGATCACCTTGTGGGCCAACGGAAAGAGGATTTCGGTCATCTCTGAGATTGCCTTGTCGCGCATGGCTCCGAAAACGAAAATCAGCGGACGGTTGTCATAGCGCTCCGAAAGGGCGGAGCGGAGGGCCCACGCTCCCGCCGGATTGTGCGCCACATCGAGGACAATCTCCGGCCAACCGCTCTTGGCAGAGAGTACTTGAAAGCGCCCTGGCCACCGCGTCTGGCGAATTCCAACCTCAATTGATTCAGGCGTGATTCCAGGAAGTCCGCTCTTGGTCAACTCCTCCGCCGCAGCCACAGCCAGGGCCACATTTCGCAACTGGTGCCGTCCTACCAGAGGCGTATCCACGAGAATCTGTTTCCCCATTACTTGCAGCGGGTACCGGCAAGTGAACGGTGGCTTGCGATCCTCTGCGGCGTTCGCGTTAGAGAGATCTTTCCCGGTATTCGGTACGAGGTACTCGGTACTGCCCGGCGACACCGGTGGCACATACTGCACGGCGCTGACCCCCCGCGCCGCGAAGTCGAGAATCGCATTGCCGATTACGTCGTTCGCCTCGGCCTGTTGCGGCAGGGTCACGACCACGCCGCTGGGCCGGATGATCCCCACCTTTTCCCGCGCGATTTCCCTTACTGTGTTGCCCAGAAACTTCTGATGGTCGAGCGAGATGTCGGCAATCACGCTGACCAGTGGCTCGACGACATTGGTCGCATCCAGCCGCCCACCCATGCCCACTTCGAGCACTGCAATTTCCACCCGCTCGCGCGCGAAATAAGCGAATGCCATCGCTGTCATCATCTCGAAGAAGCTGGGATGCCAAGGCAACTCTGCCAACTCGACCAGTCGCTCCGCCACGCGATCCACTTCGCCATGCAGGCGGGCAAAATCGCTGTCGCGGATTTCTTCTCCGTTCACCCGGATGCGTTCATTGATCCGTATGAGATGCGGCGAGGTATAGAGGCCCGTCTTCAACCGGGATGCCTGCAGGATCGACGCAAGAGTCGCCGCGGTCGAGCCCTTCCCGTTCGTCCCCGCGATCAACACGGCGGGAAACGCTCGCTCGGGATGATCCATGGCATGCAGCAGTACGCGCATGTGCTCGAGATCGAATTTGTTCGACGGCGTATGGGCCAGTTCGTGCCCAAGCGCGAACATGCTCGCGACTGCGGTTTCGTAAGACATGGAGCAGCTCTCAGCCGTCAGCTCTCAGCTGGAACACTCAGATTACCAGCCTTACGGACGACTGAAAAATGTTGTGGAGCGGGCGGCGGGAAGTTCGGTCGTCGTGAAGCATTAGAGAATCCAAGCTACATCTGTCGATGGACGTAATTGCATTAGCTGATGGCTGACAGCTGATAGCTGACGGCTTGTTTTATGCCACCATAAACTCCAGCGCTCGCGCGATGTAGGGCTTGAGTTGCTTGCGAGGGACCACTGCGTCCAGCATCCCGTGTTCCAGCAGGAACTCGCTGCGTTGGAAGCCGGGTGGTAGCTTCTGGCGGATTGTTTGTTCGATCACGCGCGGACCGGCAAATCCGATCAGAGCTCCGGGTTCCGCGATGTTCAAATCCCCTAGCATGGCGAACGATGCCGTCACGCCGCCTGTAGTGGGATCGGTCAGGAGCGAGATGAAAGGAACCTTGGCCTTATCCAGCCGCGCCAGCGCCGCTGAAACCTTTGCCAATTGCATGAGGCTGATTACGCCTTCCATCATGCGAGCGCCGCCTGACGCGGACACAATAATCAGAGGCATGCGCTTCTCGGCCGCGCGCTCGACCGCGCGCGTAATGGCTTCGCCCACGACCGCGCCCATGCTGCCGCCGATGAAGGAATACTCCATCACGCTGGCCACCACAGGTCGCCCCAGCAGCTTTCCCTGAGCATTAATGATGGCGTCTTTCAGGCCCGTATCCTTCTGCGCCTGTTTCAGTCGCGATGAATAGGGTTTCAGATCCACGAACTTCAGCGGGTCTGTCGATGAAAGATTGCCGTCGAAGGTGTCGTACTGGTTGTCGTCGAGCAACTGGGCCAGGCGGGTTCTGGCATCGATCCGGAAGTGCTTGTCGCACTTCGGACAGACGTTCATGTTCTCTTCCAGGTCCTTTTTCCAGATGATCTGGCGGCAGCCCTCACACTTCACCCATAAGCCCTCGGTGCGGACTTTTTTCTCGCCCGAGGTGTCGAGCTCGCCGGATTCGCGTTTAAACCAAGCCATAGGAATTTTGTAATTGAGTAATTTTGTAATTGGGTAATTGAAAACCTGGAGCTCCAGAAAATTGCTCAATTACCCAATTACACAATGGCCCAATCAGTATTCGATTCCTCTCTGCGCCATCACGCCTTTTTCGTATGCGTGCTTGACCTGGCGCATCTCGGTGACCGTGTCCGCGGCCTCGACAATTGTGGGGTGCGCGTTCCTGCCCGTCAAGATGACGTGGACCATCTCTGGCTTCCGATGGAGGCTCGCGACCACCTTGGCCGGATCGAGCATGCCGTAACTGATGGCATAGTTAATTTCATCGAGAACGACCAGGTCCCACTCCCCGGATTGAATGGCGCGATCAGCCTCGGTCCAGGCTTCTTCGACCATGCGCACATCTTCCGGATCAGGTTTCTCCGCTCCTACTTTCACGAAGCCGCGGCCCATCTGCTTCATGACAAACTTGTCGCCGAAGGCCTGGACGGCATCGAGCTCGCCGTAGTGCCACGAGCCCTTCAGGAACTGCAGCATCAGAACCCGCATCCCCTGGCCGACGGCTCGCAGTGCGGTTCCCATGGCGGCCGTGGTCTTGCCTTTACCCGGCCCGGTATTCACGATGATCAGACCACGACGGATGTCAGCCATGCCTGGATCAGAGGTTTGATTCTACTAGATGCTGCCCCTCGCCTGTATGCCGACCATCCACTGGGACGATCGAGGCGAGACAGAGACTAACTTGGACGACTCCTGTCCGATACTGGACAGTCCAGTCCCGGAGTGGACAAAACAGGATCGGGTGCCGAGAGCGGTCGGCTCCATCTTGTCAAGGATTTGGGCGGTACTCTGCATGGAAGGCGAGTTGCAGTGACTTGTTTGTAGTGGGGCAGCCTCC
>CAWBSS010000013.1:0-545635 GCA_963791515.1 uncultured Acidobacteriaceae bacterium
GCTGCTGATCTTCTTCTTGTAAATCCATTGCTTGATCGTCGGGAAGCTGATTCCCAGCTCTACCGCCGCATCACGGAGATGAATCAGTTCCCCGGCGTTTCGTTCGGACTTTGCTGGTTTGCGCATCGACGGAAATCCTACTGCCATTGGAGGGGCCGGTCAACGAGGCGATTCAGCAAATAGGCGGAAGACACTCAAATTCCTTACAGCAATTCTTCGATAGCAATGCTTACATCGCGTCCGTCTCAGTTCGGTTGCTCCTCTGGCAAAGGGCACTCTTGCTCATCTAGTGTCGTTTCGACAATCGCCTGTGGCGGCGCGGTAGAATCAGTCTGAGACGCCATGCGCATTTCGAGCCGCCGTGGAACGATCGTGTTCTTCCTTTGCCTGGGCATCGGCCTGGTGGCGCTGGCGGTCGCTCTCAATGTCGGATGGATCATCCTCAACTGGCGCGAAGGCGTCCTGCTTTTCTTCGGGATCGTTTTCTTCGCCCTCATCATTGCGGGCATGGTGGTGAACACCATCTTTCTCGTCCGCGAACTACGGCGCAGCGAGCAGCACGACAGTTTCATCAATGCCGTGACCCACGAGCTGAAGACCCCGGTGGCCTCGATCCGGCTGCATTTGGAAACCCTGCAGCGGAGGGAACTACCTGAACCGCAAAAGCAGGAGTTCTACCGCGTCATGTTGAGCGACGTCGACCGGCTGACCGACACGGTCGAGCAGGTCTTGCGCGCCGGACGGGCGGGCGATAAGAAGGCGGGACGGGAGAAAGCGGAAGTGGATTTTGGTCAACTGGTTCGCGACTGCATGGACGCCACGCGCACCCGCCATCACCTCCAGCCCGAGGCATTGCGCTACGAGGACGCTGCCAGCAACGGCAACGGATTGCACGTCCGCGGTAGCGCCGAGGACTTGCGAACCGCCGTCTCCAACGTCCTCGACAATGCCATTAAGTATTCGGGCGACGAGGTCAACGTACGCGTTCGCTTGGAAACGCCGGACGAAAAGCGCGTCGTGCTGCGCGTGCAGGATCAGGGAGTCGGCATTTCTCCCGACGATCTCAAGCGCATCTTCAAGCGCTTTCATCGCGTCACCAACCGCTCCCTGGCGCACGTGAAGGGCACGGGCCTGGGGTTGTTTATCGTGAGAGCCATCGCCAAGAAACACGGTGGAAATGCCTTTGCGGAAAGCCAGGGCGAAGGCCAGGGGACGACCGTAGTCATCGAACTGCCGCGCTTGGATTCCCCCGCCAAATCATCGGGGTCGGAAGCATGAGCCGCGTTCTGGTAGTGGAGGACGAAGCCCACCTGGCGCAGGGCCTCCGCTTCAATCTCGAAGCGGAAGGCTATGCGGCAGAAGTCGTCGGCGACGGCGAAGCCGCCACCGATCGGCTTTTGGGAAAGAAAGAAAACTTCGACGCCGTCGTGCTCGACATCATGCTTCCGGGCAAAGATGGATTCGACGTTGTCTCGGAACTTCGTGCCGCGAAAAATTATGTGCCCGTGCTCATGTTGACGGCGCGCGGCCGTCCCGAGGACGTGCTGAAGGGATTCGCATCCGGCGCTGACGATTATCTTGCCAAGCCGTTCGATCTTTCGATCCTGCTGGCACGCCTGCAGGGATTGCTGCGGCGTACGGAGTGGACCCGCGGTGGACCAGCTGGCCGCACGCAACCAGCGCCGGTCGATAGCACGAATGTCGGCGACTTTGGAAGCTTCTCGTTTGGCGGGAAAACCATCGACTTCGGAGCCCTCGAACTGCGGTCCGGCGCCACCACCATCCATCTCACTCTGATGGAATCGGAGCTCCTGCGTCATCTCGTGCGCAACGACGGGCGCATCGTCTCCCGCAAACAGATTCTGGAAGAGGTCTGGGGCTTGCACGAAGACACCGACACTCGGGCGATCGATAATTTTGTGGTTCGCCTGCGGCGCTACATCGAGGACGATCCCGGCCATCCGCGGCACCTGCTGACCGTGCGGGGTGTGGGGTACCGCTTCCTGGCACATCCAGAAAAGAAGTAAGCCTCCGAATTCAAGCGCGGCACAGTTCCGCCACCAGCGTCTCCCGCCGCTTCAGCGCAATGCCATCCATACGACCGAGGACTGTCACGTAAATCGGAATCGAAGCCGCGGCCAGGATCAGAAAGAGCGCAACCGCGATCCACAGGTCTTCGTACAGCCGGGCGACCGCAAAAATGGCTGCTCCAATCCCCACGATCACGATCTGAGTCCCCAAACTCGCAAGCACAGTAGTCTGCGACACATTCTGCCGCCCGAAGGTAGCAAAGTCGCGTTTCTTCGGCGACGACATGGAGAGCAGATTTCCCACCGTAAAGTTCAGCGGTGTCGCGAACAGCAATCCCGCGAGCGTGGCGACCGTGACTGCGAGATGAGGCGCGCCGTACAGATACTTCACGGCGATCCATGCAAAGACGGTATTCGCCGCCAGGATGCTGGCGTGCGTAAGATTCTTTCCCAACACAATGTTCCGGAAGGGAACCGGGGACGCGTAGAAAAATTGGACCCCGCCACCATCCCCTCCGAAGCTGTTAAAGACCAGATTCGTCAGCACCAGAAGTGCATAAGCCGCCGCGCCCGGGAAAGCCATGTCCGGCGTGCGGCTCAGCGCACTCGAGTGCCGAAGCGAATTCAATGGTCCCAGTCGAAAGATCACCAACATAAAAATCGGCATGATCAGCGTGAGCAGCATGGGCCCGCTGCGCGCCAGATATCGAATTTCTTTCTCGAATACGGCGGCAACGGGCGGGGAAAACCCTGGCAACTCCCAACCGACTTGCAGGCTTTGAACTTGCTTCACCACCGGCCGAGCAGCCGCTTCGTTTAGATTTTCCCCGCGAAATTGAGCGCGAATCCGCAGGTGCAGCAGAGACGCCACCGCCAGCGTCATCGCCGCCAGCAAAAGTAGAGAAGTGACTCCGACCATCGGATTCCCTTTCGACGCTTGCGCAATGCCGTCGGAGGCTAGTCCCGGCGGCAACACCGCCTGAATTTGGGCTCCGATCTCAAATGTGCGGCGAAACTCCGGGTGCGGCCCCCGGTTCACACGTTGCATGATCGGCCCGATCAACTGAAAGCTCAGCATGGTGAGAATAAAAAGAACGCCCATGATCTCCCGTGTACGCCGCTGCGCCAGCCAGCGCTCGATCCAGGCAAATACCATCTGCATCAGCACGAGGTTGAACAGCGCGAAAGTGAGAAGTACGACGAGAGCCCACGGGAACAACAGCGGCCGCGCCACGCTTACACCCAACAGAATGCCAAAGAGAAACACGCTACCCAGCGCGCTGGCGGGATCGAAAAATCCGTATGCCAGCCGAATCAGGAAATAGGATCGATACGCCAAAGGAAATCGCAGCAACTCGGAGGAGTCCGGATTGTTCGTAAAAGCGGTCGCCATGACCGGAAAGACTTGCCAGAAAAATAAAATCGGCCACAACAGGATGGCGAGAAATTCCGCCTGCCCCTGTTCCACGAAGTACCACGCAAATCCCGTTGCTGCCGCGAACCCGCCGAAACCGCCTAAGGCAAACGCGGAAGCCACAATGATGCGCGAGGCCAGTTCCATCTTGCCGCGCTTGCTGCGCAGTCCGTTGACGAACATCCGCCATCGCAATGTGGCGATGGCGCTGATTTGGCCGGGAACCTTCTTCGGGGGTGTCATTTCGTGTTCCCATTCTTGCACAAGGATGCAGTTTGAATCGCCTGCTCATCCCGCTGAAAACACGACGCTTGCTCAACCGATTGGAACAGGTGCATCATCATTGTGATTCCAATCACTCGTGATGGTGGGGTAACTCACGGTTATCCTGTTGTTTCCGATAAAGACTGTAGAGTGGTTCTGAAGAGGTGAATTGAGATGACCCCGTCCGAAGCTGTTCCGCTGTGGGATACCGTTACGCATCCTTTGACCAGCGCGTTAGAGTTTGCGTTCGGCTGCCACCACAGGAAGCTGAGCCGCGTCTTCACCCTCGACGGTCACAGCTACAAAGTTTGTTGCGGCTGCGGAGCTCATTTCGAATATTCCCTGCAAACCATGTCGATTGTGCGCCACTCCAAGATGTTTCCAACACTTCGTCGCCTGCGCGCCGGCCGTCTCCACCGTCGAAGAATGTCGCTGCGCCGTTCCCGCCGGTCGGCTTAGACCAATCAAAGAGAAGCCCGTCATCCCAGCCAACTAAGTTCCTGTTCGGTGCGTCTTGCGCCGCCCACGATGCGAAGGAAAATTTCCTCGAGTGTGAGTTTCTCGCCCGAGACTTCAGCCGCATCCCCCAATCCGGCGGGCGTTTGCGCCTCGACGCCTGTGCGCAGTTCCTCGAGTGATCCCTGGGCCACCAGGCGTCCCTGATGAATAATGGCCAAATGGCTGCACAACCGCTCTACGATTTCGAGTACGTGCGAGGTCAGAAAGATCGTGGCGCCGCGCGCGATCATGCCTTGCAGCATCGACTTCAGCGTTCCGGCAGCGATAGCGTCCACGCCTTCGAACGGCTCGTCGAGAAATAACACCTTCGGCCCGTGGATGACCGCGGCCGCCATCGCAAGTTTTTTCTGCATGCCGTGGGAATAGTCGGTGACGAGTTTCTTCGGCTGGTCTGCTAGTTGCATGAAGTCGAGCAGTTCGGCGGCCCGTTTAGCGGCGGTTTGACGGTCGAGGCCGTACATGCGTCCGGCAAAGCTCAGAAACTCCGCGCCCGTAAGTCGCCCGAACAATGCCATGCCTTCGGGTACCACGCCGATTTGCCGCTTCACCTCCACCGGATGCGTACCCAGATCAAGTCCGAGAATTTCGATTCGCCCGGAACTCGGCGCGAGTAATCCCGTCAGCATCTTGATGGTAGTGGATTTTCCCGCGCCGTTCGGGCCCAGGAACCCGAAGAACTGTCCGGGAGCCACGCGCAGGTCAATGTCATCGACGGCAACGAGTTCTCCGAAGCGCCGCGAGAGGCCCTGAGTCGAGATGGTAGGTGCGAGATCCATTAAAGGCTCGAATCTAGCACATCAGAAGCAGTTTGGGGCGCGGGATTCCGCGACGGATACGGATTCCGCTGCCTCCTACAGATTTCCCCCTGCAGGCGTCGCCGGACTCTTGTGGCGAATGTCTACGTTGCGCGAGGTCGACCTGACGGGTCGCGCGCCGGAATCGACCAAGTTCCTTCTTTGGATTACTGCTTTTCGGTCCAAGGTGGAACGATGCCGGCAAAGCGCGCGTAGGCGATTGACTGTCCCAAATGCTCGGCTGCGTGGCGGACAATGAAAAGCAGGATCCCGCGCTGCGTGTTTTTTCCACCGAACCAGTCAAGGCTCTTGTCCAGATCGGCGTCAGGCATGGCCTTGATCGCGGCTTTGGCGTGGGCAAAGGAATCTTTCAGAGTGGCGATGACCTTTGCTTTGTCATTGGTCGACTTATCGAAGTTCTTGAGGTCGAGGTTTGCAGGCGGCGGCGTGCCGACGAGTTTGTACAGGTTGTAATTAGCCGCGCTGACGTGGAGAAAGACCTCGGCGAAGGAGCGCACAGCGGGCGTCGGCCGCCAGTTGTATTTGTCGGCCGGAATCGCTTCGGCGAGCCGAGTGAACTTATCCTCTTGCACGATCACTTCGGCAAGCACTTCGGAACGGTATCCGGTCACGCCAGGAGTGCCATCTTTGTAGGGATTCACTTGCGCTGCAACGTGGACGATGCCAACCGCGAAAACAAACAGATACAGTGTGGAGAAAATTCGCTTCATTTGGGAAATCTCCTTTAGCCAGATCCAATACACAACTAGAGACGCGTGTCTCGTTCGAGCGTTAGCGCGGTGCAGGCAATCTTGCGATACAATTAAGGGCGTTTAACAGCCTACAACCCTACTGGTGCGATGCCATCTGGATCAGGCGTTCAACTTAACGGAAGCGGGTAGTGCGCCAGAGGGCGATTCCACAGGTTGCGAGTAGAGTGAGCATTGCGACTGTGAGAGCAGCTGCCCAACCTAAAGAAACGTCCACATGGGGGAGCCTTGCCATTCCAGCGATCGCGAACAGGCCGGTCGTGCCGAAAATGAGCAACCAATCGAGGATCGTTCGTCCAGACGCGGCGCTTCCGTGCGCGCGGCCTTCCATGCCGGCGCGGACGTATTCGGCTTCCACGTTATAACGCTGCCCTTCGCGGTCGGCGGCGTCCTGCCAGGAGGAGTGTTCGCGCGGGGTGGCCGATGACAGCGCGATGGCCACCGCACCCAGCGCCATCAGCAGCGATCCTCCGGCCACTTGTGCGTAGACCGTTTGGCTGCCGCCGCGGAGTTCGTGAAACACGAAGACACCCCACAGCAATCCCCAAAGCTGATTGGTGTTCGAGAGCGGAATGCCTCGGCTGATGCCGACGTATTTTGTCGCGTACTGCTGGAACAAGTCGCCGAGGACCCACACGAAGCCGCCGAGCATCAGCCAGAACAGAACGGTGCGGGCGCCGACGAGTTCGTGCCAGAGCGGAGCCCGCCCGCGATAACCGACCGCGAGCAAAGACATGGTCGCCAGTTCGCCCACGGTGAAAAAGGTGATGAACGACATGGGATTCATCCCAGTCAGATACGCTTTGCGGTAAGGGATGTACATCGTTCCCCACAGAATGCCCGCGCCGAGGGCGGCATATATTCCCAGCGCAGCCTTTCCCGGAGCGGCCTGGTGCGAGGACGCGATGGCCAGCAGCGTCGCGCCGCCAAACATGCAGACCGCTCCGCCCAACACGCCCGTCCAGCGCTTCCATCCGGCAAAGTGGAGTTCGTTGAACAGCAGGAATCCCCAGAAGATACCGAGCAGGCTGTTGGTGTTCCACAACGGAAACGCAATGCTGAGGCCGACATTGCGGATGGCGTAAATCGTCAGCGTGTTGGCGACGGCCCACATGCATCCGGCGAGCACAGCCCAGACGATGAGATGCGGCGCCTGGCGGACATCGTTCCGCACGTGCGATGTGCCCCGGATAAACGCAGGTACGCTCCAGCGCGCGAGAAAGACTCCGAACACCATGATGAGCGACACGGTGATCGGAGAGATCTCCGGGTTCACCAGCTTAATGGAGCTTCCGCCCCACCAAGCCACGCGCCTGCAGCGAACCCGCAGAAAATTCCAACAGCTTGCAGGCTGCGCAACCGGCTCGCGGACAGAGATATGCGCGCTGCAGGCACGATCGCAGGCTGCGAGTTTGCCGGAAGCATCAGCTGAGTTTATCCAGGAGCACGAAACCGCCCAGCAGCACGACCAGCGGAATCCAGAAGTGAAGGTCGGTGGCGACGGCACGAAAAACGTTACGGGGAGTCGGGTTCGATGTCGCCATTAGGGATCGAAGGAATCTGGAGTGCCATCTTAGGGATAGAAACTTGCAGAGTCAACGCAATCCCCCGATCCGCCATGATGGCTGACGCAGGGGCGGACCCAGCGGATGAAACCGCCCGCGAGTACGAAAGAGTAGTCGACTTCCCGGTGACGGGTCAAACGGCGTCGATTCTCACTGTTCAATCGCGGACACTTTATTCGCGATATCGAACGGTCTGCGGCTCCAGCCGGGCCGGCTTGTCCCGTGATTCGAAGCAGTTGCCGACATCGCGGAGAGGCATGCAAATTGCTATCCTATGGTGTTTTCGCCTTCATTGATCGTCGTTGATCGGGAGCGGCGGACATGGACAGCTTGCTTCAGGACCTGCGTCAGAGTTGTCGCACGCTGCGCAAGAAACCGGGCTTCACTGCCATTGCAGTTCTCACCCTCGCGCTTGGCATCGGCGCCACCACCGCAATCTTCAGTATCTTGTATGCGGTGGTACTTCGTCCTCTTCCATTTGAACACCCCGAGCAGTTGGTCATGCTGTGGCGGAAGGACCAGCACTTCAACAGGGAACCAGTCTCTGGCCCTGACTTCCTCGATTGGTCGAGGCAGTCTGATGTCTTTTCTGCGCTTGCGGCGGGAGCGATCTACGATCCAGCCCTCACGGCCACAGGCGGAGCCGAGCATCTTTACGGAATCCAGGTCACGCCCGATTTCTTCAAAGTCCTGGGAATCAGCGTCGCGAAGGGTCGCACTTTCCTGCCCGGCGAGGATCAGCTCGGTAAGAACCATGTAGTGGTAGTTGGTAAGGGATTCTGGACTTGGGGGCCTGGTGGCAGTCTGACCAGTCTGGGAAAGACTCTCACTCTGGACGGCGAGAAATTCACGATCATCGGGATCATGCCCGAGGAATTTCGTTTTCCGCAGATTTGGGGCATCACCGATCCCGAAATTTACGCTCCTATCTCGATGCAGCAGCTCCAGAAAGATCGCGGGAACACCTGGATGTGGGTCATCGGCAGGCTGAAACCCGGTGTTACAGTTGCGCAAGCCCAAGCACAGATGTCGACCATCGCGGGTCGACTTGCTCAGCAACATCCGGAATCCAACACCGGCATCGACGTGCTTCGTGCGACCTCTGCATGAAGAGGTCGAACACGGCACACGCTCTGTGTTGGTGATTTTGCTTGGCGCTGTGGGGTTTCTATTGTTGATCGCCTGCGCGAACGTCGCAAACATGCTTCTGGCGCAGACGGCAGGTCGCTACCGGGAGATTGCCATTCGACTGGCGGTTGGTGCAGGACGCTGGCGCGTGATTCGCCAGTTGCTGACGGAGAGCATTGTGCTTGGGTTGGTGGGCGGTGCAAGTGGTGTTCTGCTGTCTATCTTGTTGAAGAACTTGCTGGTTTCATTCAGTCCGGAAGGTTATCTTCCGCAGACCAACCCAATTGCTATCAATTCCTGGGCCCTGACTTTTGCGGCAACGATCTCGGTGATCAGCGGGATTGTCTTCGGCATCGCTCCAGCACTCCAGGCCACGAGAACAAATGTCGATCAGGCACTGAAGGAAGGAACCAGAGGAGCTGGTGGTGGCGTTCGTGCTCGCCGTTTGCGCGACGGACTGGTGAGTTGTGAGGTGGCCCTAGCCCTCGTCCTTCTTGTGGGCGGCGGGCTGATGATCCGCAGTCTGGTGGCAATTCTGAGGACTGATCCAGGGTTCAACCCAACGAACGTGCTGACGATGCAGATGACGCTTGCAGAATTGAAATACCCGAAGGATGAGCAGCGCGCCGCATTTTATCAACGTGTTCTAGACCGCATTCAATCTCTTCCGGGCATAAGAAGCGCTGCATTTTACATGTGTTGCAGTGGTGAAAGAGTCGTTCCCGAGGGCAAACCGGTAACGGCCTCTGCAATGGCGGAGGCTCCGGTCGCATTCCAAATTCCTGCGACTTCCGACTTCTTTCAAGTATTGCAGATTCCTTTGCTTCGCGGCAGAGGCTTCGCTCCGTCCGATTATTCAGGAGAACCCAGGGCAGCCATTATCAATGCAGCGATGGCACGACTTCTCTGGCCCGGACAGGATCCGATCGGCCGGCGATTTACAGCAACGGTTCCGCCTAAGTTGTTTGAGACTGTTGGCGTCGTCGGTGACGTCCGGTGGTGGAGTTCAGAAAATGCGATGCCGCAGTTCTATCTTCCCGAGACGACGGATTCTATGAATTTCGTAGTTCGAACCTCAGGGGATCCCGCCGGCTCGATCAAGTCGATTCGAGCGGAGGTGGCACAGCTCGATCCGGACGTGCCCGTCTTCGAGATTCAAACCATGGAGGAGGCGCGCGCGTCCGACTCGGCCGACTTGCGGGGCATTGCGGTCGTCTTGACAGCATTTGCGATGATTGCAGCTCTACTGGCAGCAGTCGGAATTTACGCAGTGATTTCCTTCTCGGTGAGTCAACGTACCCACGAGATCGGCGTCCGATTGGCACTTGGTGCCCGGCATGGTGACGTCTTTCGCCAAGTCGTTGGACAAGGGATGCGTCCCGTCCTGGTCGGAATAGTCGCCGGGATTGCGGCCGCTCTTTTCCTGGCTCGGTTGATCTCGAGCTTGCTTTATGGCGTGCGGCCTTCTGATCCTCTGACTCTTTTGACCGTTGCGCTGTTGCTGGCTGCCGTCGCGGCTGCGGCGAGTTTTATCCCTGCGCGGCGGGCCACCCAGGTTGATCCCATGATCGCACTCCGGTATGAATGAAACGAGTGCTCGTTTCAAGCTGGGAATCGCTTTCCGCGATTGTCGAAACCAGGCGATTACGCTCAGAACCCTCCTCAGCCCGATCAAAATCCCCACCCCTTCGACTTCGCTCAGGGCAGGCTCTGTCGCAGCAAACGCGACAAGGGTGGGGCGCCCGCGGCCTCTTCGTTACAATGACAATCTACCTGGAGGCTTCCGAATGATTGCTCGCGTTCTTGTTGTTCTTGGGCTGCTGGCGGGTTCAGCTTGGGCGCAGAGCGTGGTGCACTACACCACCACGACTGCCAACGTGAAATATCTTTTCGCCACGGCCGAACCGGTCTTGCATTTGAAGTCCGGGGACATTCTGGACACGAATACGCTGGACTGTTTCGGCAACGGGTTGAAGAAGCCGGGCGACACGCTCAGCATGGCCAAGGGGGACAATCCGCTGGCTGGGCCGTTCTATGTGGAAGGCGCGGAGCCGGGGGACACGCTGGCGGTGAAGATCCTCGACTTGCAGGTGGACGGAGATACGGGCGTGGGCGCGTTCTCGCCTGGCTTCGGTGCGCTGAATGGATCGCACTATACACCCGTACTGGAATCTCCGTTGCCGGAGCGGGTGTGGTTTTATCACATCGATCACGCTGCCAACGCGGCAACGTTCAAGGCGATTGACTCGGACTTCTCGGTGAAGATTCCGATGCATCCGTTCTTTGGGTGTATTGGCGTGGCCCCGGCGAACGGGGAGGCGCGAAGTTCGATCGTGCCGGCTGAGTTTGGCGGGAACATGGATTCTCCGGAAGCGAGCGCGGGGAACACGGTGTATTTTCCAGTGAACGTGAAGGGAGGACTGCTGTATCTGGGCGATGGACATGCAGCGATGGGAGACGGAGAAGCGGCGGGATCGGCGATCGAGGTGCCGCTGAAGGCGCGGGTGCAGTTAAGCGTGATCAAAAGACGGACGATTGAGTGGCCGCAGTTCGAGAATGATGACGCCATCATGACTGTCGGCGCGTATCGGCCGGTGGACGACGCGGTGCGCATCGCCATGACCGAACTGGTGCATTGGATCCACAAAGACTATGGGTTGTCGGAACTGGACGCTTATGAGCTGTTGTCGAAGGTGGCGAAGATTCATCTCAACGAGATGGTCGATCCGAACTACGTGGTGGTGGCGTCGATCGAGAAGAAGTATTTGCCGGCGAGGAAAAGACCCTAACGCGGGCTTGACCGAGCGTAAATGGGCAACTCAAAAATCCCCACCCTTTCGCAAAGAACGCGAAAGGATGGGGCACGCAGAATCCACGCGGGCAGGTTAGGCCTTTACGATCTTCTTGGCGGATGGATCCCAGACGGCGACTGATTTATTGAAGTAGGCGAAGTTTGCCAGGTGGCAGCCGATGGCGGCGTTGTTGCCGAAGACTTCGTTCTCGACTACCGGTCTTCGAGTGCGGACGGCGTTGTAGAAGTTGGCCTGGTGATCGACGGTGTCGCTGTATCCGGGAGGGGCGGAATAGGACTCTTCTTCGTCGTCGACTTTGTACGCCAGAGCAGCGGGTTGCGGATGGTCTTCGTGCCACTTCTGCAGATACTGGTTGCGCAGTTCCTTCGGCCAACCATAAATGGAATAGCCTTCTGGCTCGGGACGTGTGTCCTGGGGTCGGAAGCTAAGGGTGGAGTCCTTGATGATCATGGTGCCCTTGGTGCCGTAAAAGCCGATAAACTCGCCACCGTCGTTGTTCAGGTTGCAGCGCAAAGTGACGCGGAAGTTGGGGTAGTCGTAGAGAGTTTCGATGAGATCGGGGAACTCGCGGCCATCCTTGAAGTGGTAGAGACCTCCGGCGGATTGCGCACGCTGCGCGGGCTCTTTCGTGCTGGTGATGAAGTGGATCCCGGAAATCAGGTGGACGAAGAGGTCACCACCGAGGCCTTCGCCGTAATCGGTATAGCAGCGCCAGCGGAAGAAGCGGACGGGATCGAAGGCGTGCTTGGGCGCGTTCCCGAGGAAGGTGTTCCAGTCGATGGTTTTTTCGCTGGCGTCGGGCGGAATGGGATAGACCCAGGCGCCGCTGGGAGAGTTGCGATCCCAGTAGGCGTTGATGGAGAAGACCTCGCCGAGTTTGCCGGAGTCGTAAATCTCTTTGGCTTTGGCATAGAGAACGGAGCTGACGCGCTGGCTGCCGACTGCGACCATGCGATTGGCCTTGTGCGCGGCTTCGACCATGGAGAATCCGTCTTCGACGGTGTGCGACATGGGCTTTTCGCAGTAGACGTCTTTGCCGGCGGCGCAGGCGTCTTCGAAGATGTGGCGATGCTGGTGGTCCATGGTGGCGATGAGGACGGAGTCGACGTCTTTGCGATCGAGAATGGAGCGATAGTCGCGGGTGGCGGGGACGCTGGGATTCTTTACCGCTTCCTGAGCGGCGGTGTGGCGGCTGTCGTAAAGATCGCACACGGCGACGCACTGAATGCCGGGCACGTCGAGAGAAGCCTGGAGGTGTTCGCATCCGCGAATGCCGGTGCCGATGGAGGCGAAGCGCACGGTATCGCTGGGAGCGACGGGACGCGCGGCCGCAGAGAGCAGGTGAGGTTGCAGGACAGTTTTGGCGACCGTAGTAGCGGCGAGAGCGCCAGTGCCGATGTGGATGAATTGACGACGAGACAGGGGATTCTTAGCCATGAGATTCTCCACTTTGGATTTCATTGCGTCCGTGACAGCGCACGCGCCGGCGCGGAGTGCTTACGGGGAGGAATTATCCCACAGGAACAGGCGTAGAGGTAAATCGATTTTGTTCGGGGGATTTTTATTTTCCGGGATAGGGCGAGTGCGGTTGGCGGTGCGGGGACTCCGCGGACGAGACGCCCGCGGGACAGCCACCCCAGAGACCGACGCTACGGGAAGACCACGCCCTGGATCGGGTATGATCGGCTGGTCAGGAACGAGGGAGCTAAAAAGAGGCGGGAAAAAATTGAAAGGGCCGTGACATTGGTTATGCTCTAGCCGCCAGCTCCTGCGAGGGAGCCAACAGCGTGGAGGCATGTACCGTCACGACCCCTTGATGCGATCACTGCTTTCACAGTTCCAAACCCCAACTGCCCCTCGCAGAGCCGTCGGTTTTTTCAGGTCTGGTCGCCTGACGGGTCGCCCCGCCCTGCTGATCACTCAGTCTACTTTGGACCGGCTCAGTATTATTGTGCCAACCCTTTCGACCGTCGACGCCCCCAACCTTACCAGAGCGCCAAAAAAAGTCAACGCAAACTTTTGGTGCAATAGCTCTTTGCAAAGCTGTGCATAACGAATAATGCAAATGGTTGCAAGGCCGGAGGTTATCCACAGGCGCTTTGAATCGATCCGCGTTTTGCACATAAGGTGCACAGTATTGGGGCGCACTGCAAGACGCTGAAAGCGAACCGAAATATCATCTTGACGGAGGGTCGAGATGAGCGCATCTTGCAAACAGCGACCGAAAGTAAAGACTGATGTCAGAACTCGTGGCGTATGTGGACGGGGGTTGCCTGGGGAATCCGGGGCCGTCGGGCATTGGAGTCGTGATCAACGGTTGCGCCAATGGTCCCGTACGCATCGCGAAGTGGATTGGCCACCAGGACAATAACGTGGCCGAGTATGCCGCGCTGATGGAAGCTCTGCAGTATGCGGTGTCTCTCAAGGCCCAAAAGCTGCATGTGTATTCCGACTCGGAAGTGATGGTGCGGCAGATGACAGGGCAATATACCTGCCGCAGCCCCCGGCTCTATTCTTTGCACTGGACTTGCCGCAAGCTGGCGCGCGCGCTGAAGTTTTCCATCTCGCATGTGCCGCGGGAAAATAATGCTGAGGCGAACGGGCTGGCGCAGTCGGCGCTGCGCCGGCGGAGGATGTAAAGACGTTGCAGGGGCTCACCTTAGCCGTCAGAAGACGTTGCAAGCAACCCCTCGACCGGAACGGGCGTTTTTCCGCACTTTTGGCTTAGTACTTCCGCGCGGGGAATTTCTTGACACCTCGCGCGCTCCGAGCGAGACTCCAATTACTACATCCTTATAACTAAGCTGAGTCTGATGCGGGCGAAGTGCGTCCCGGCTTCGCCAACTTTAAGGATGATGGTATGGGTCATGGAACCTTCCCCTAGTCAAGATCACGCGTCGGCGACGGCCACTCCTGCTTCGACCAACCTTCTTTCCAACATGCGTTTTCCCGGAGAGGATGGAGGACATTCGTTGGCCGAGATGGCGCGGCGCGACCTGGACGCCGCCCTGCAGTTGCTTGTCGACCGAGCGCAATACATCACAGGCGCCAGCGGAGCGGCGATCGCGCTGCGTCGCAACGGCAAGAATGACATGCAGTGCCGCGCCAGCACGGGATCGAACGCACCGGAGTTGGGGGCGCTGCTTTCCACCGAATTCGGACTCTCGGGCGAAAGCGTGCGCACACGCCAGCCGTTGCGCTGTGACGATGCCGAGCGCGACGTTCGGGTGAATCGCGAAGTGTGCCGCCACCTGGGGATTGCTTCGGTGGTGGTCATGCCGGTGGTGAACGACGAAGAAGTGCTGGGCGTCTTTGAACTCTTTTCGGGAGAGGTGAACGCCTTCGGCGAGCGGGATCTCTCGGCGGTGCAGCGGCTGAGCGAAATGGTCGAAGCCGCGGTCCGGCTGGCTGAGGCCACAGAGAATCTGCCGGAGCGGCTGAGGACGATTGAGATTTCCGCGCCGGCAGTTGGGGATGCCGAGGTGGAGGAAGATAGAGTTTTGGAGGGACAGGTTCTGGAGGAACTGGTTCCAGAGGGGCTGGTTCCGGAAAATCTGGTCCCGGAAGACCTGGTTCTGGAAGAGCTGGTGCTGGAAGATGTTGTTCTCAAAGAGCCAGACCCGGTGCTGGAAGTTGCGGCCGAAGAAGAGGTTGCAGGAAAACAATTGTTAGCTACGTCAGGGGCGGAAGTCCTCGCCGAAAACGGTGAACGCCCAGCACCCGAACCGATGAAAGCGAAAATCCCCAGCCCTTCGACAAGCTCAGGGCAGGCTCTCTCGCAAAAGGCGCGAGAGGGCGGGGCGCCCATTCTTGGCGGGACGGTCGCCGCAGCGCAGGAACCGAAGAAAGCGATCGTCACTTCGCCGCCAGCGGAGCCTGTGCCGGTGGCTTCGGCTGAAACCGCGCCATCGAAGAAGCAGTTGTTCTGGTCGGCTGCGCTGAATCCTGCCGCCGATGCGGCCAGGCCCGAGGATGCTGACCAGAGTCACGTCCCGCCGGGGCTACGGAGCCTGCGCAAGTGCGAGGCTTGTGGTTTTCCGATCTCTGCCGGCCGGGTGCTTTGTGTGGAGTGTGAGGAGAAGAAGTGGCGTGGGCAACTCAAGGTACCGCAGGTGGGCGCGCCTCGGCAGGTTGCAAAACCGGCTGCGGCTGCGGCTCCGGTTGCCGAGGCGCCTAAAGCGGAGGCGCGGGTGTTTGCGGCTGCGGTACCGTCTACACAGCGTGTATCCGCGATTTCTACGGTGGTTCAGACGTCACCGGTGATCCAGCCGAAGGAATCCAAACCGGCCGAGCAAAGCGCGGTTCCTGCGGTACCAGCCGCGAATTCACCGGGACGGAAGACGGCGTCCGAGCCATCGGAGCGGACTTCGGAGGTTCCCTCGCCAAATTTCGTCTTGAGCGCAGGATTGGCGCCCTCGCAATCGTGGCTCTCGGCGAACAAGTACATGATTTGTGCCCTTCTGGTGGTCGTGGTCGTTATTGTGGCTGTCCTCCTTCTGCGCTAAGCGAGTCGTTCCGCGCCAAGTCATGCACCAAGCTGAGCCCCTGAAACCCTTGACAACACAGGCAGGTCTGATAAAGTGCGAACAAGCTTTGCAAACTACAACGCAACCCGTAGGTGCCATGGTCATGAAGAATGTCTATGAAGTACTGCGTCAGAAAGAGATGGAACTGACACGCTTGGAGAAGGAAGTGGAGGCCCTGCGGCTGGTGGCCCCGCTGCTTTCCGAGGAAAAGGAAATGGCGGCGGACATGGCGAAGCCTGCCCTGGCCACTGCTGTCAACGGGCCCCAGGCCACGCCTCGGATTCCGGTTCCGTCGTCGCCTTCCATTCCCGCGCCGCAGCCGGTGCGTGTTGCCGGGTGGGAAGATACGTCCAAGCGCTGGCCGTAAGGCAGTTGGAACAGAGCTGTCGGCGTTTCCCATGCCTTGCAGCGTGAGGATTGATTTTTCTTGGCAGCCCGGGATGCGTCCCGGGCCGCTGTGTGTTTGGCCTAAATTCCCCTTGAAGCCGATTCCGACGAGTAAAATGGTGGCCCTTGTAGGCACTCCGCCGGGGGTGCACTCGATTTGGGGACGTAAAACTCCGGACGCAATGCATCTTGGAAGGAGGGTCTATGCCGGGATTTTGTGTGAGTTGTGGGGCGCCATTGACCGGCGCATTTTGTAATAGGTGTGGTGCGCGAGCGGTGGCGCCGAGCGCTTCCACGGCGCAGCCCATTGCACCGTACGCACCGCCTTCTCCGGTTCAGGCTGCGGTTCCGCCTGCGCCCCAAACTACTGGCCAGCCCGCCGGTGCGGCGGCGAGGGGTTCGGGGCTGGGGAAAGCGCTGGCGATCGTGGGCGGGATCCTGTTCCTTCTGTTTGTTATTGGCGTCGGGACGGCCGTTTACGGCGTGTACTGGGTGAAGCACAAAGTAACGGCGTACAGTTCTGCGGTGACCGGCGGATCGAGCCAGCCGATCAAAGTGGTTGAGAAGGGCGACAGGTGCCGCTTGCTCTCGACGGCGGAGTTGGAGCAGGTGCTGGGAGTGAGGGTCGAGAAGAGTGCGGAAATCGTGGAGGACTCCGTTCCGGGTTGCGCGTACTACACCAATCCTGCGGCATTCGCGCAACTGCAGCGCATGGCGGCCGAACAGGCTCGCCGGCAGACCGAAGAGGTGAACAAGAGGCCCGGTCCGAAGGACGACAATCTTGGGGCGTTGCTCAAGGATACGAACCAGATGGAAGGCATCGTCAAAACCCTGGGACTGACCCAGCCTGTCAAAGATGGCCGAGTGTTCTCTTTCACGGTGTCGCCTGATTTTGGGGAGGACAAGTGGTCGGGCATGCGTCTGACCGAATCGGTTGTGCCCGGGTTCGAAGAGGTGCCAGGGGTGGGAGACCACGCGATGATTGGGTCGTTCGGGCATGCTTTCTATGTGCTGAAGGGAGACGAGATGATCCATCTGGACATGACGTGGGTGCCGGATGCGCGAAAGCGCGGCGCGGAAATCGGCAACAAGATCGCGGGTAATTTGTAGAGACTTAGGTCGTAGTTATTTCAATCGTGCCTACGGCGCGAGACCTCGAATTGCAACGGGAACCCGCCACTTTGAAGCGGCGGGCTATTCTCAGGAATCCCTTCGGGATTTCTTTTAGGATCATCCCTGCAAACCGCTGAACGCCTTCTGAAGATCCTCTCTGACGTGATGTCCGGCTGTCAGCCGTTTCACTTCATTCCCACAATCTCGCGTAGCGCCGCCAGGAGGCGGTCGACCTCATCCACAGTGTTGTAGTGTACGAGACCGATGCGCAGGAAGCCGCCGGACTTCTCCACATCGAGATGCTCGGTCAGGTTCAGGGCGTAGTAGTTGCCGTCCCAGGTGAAGACGCCGCGCTCGCCGAGCTGGGCGGCTAGTTCGAGCGGAGTGTGATTGGCGATTCTCACCGCGAGAGTCGCGCAACGTTCGTGGAAGCGCGCGGGATCGGTGATGCCGTAGATCTTGAGGCCGGGAATTTTGACCAGGCCGGCGATCATTCGTTCCAGCAGGGCGCGCTCGTGCTCGTGGATGGCTTCGTAGGCGGCTGCGATGGCGGCGCGGCGCGTGGCGACTTCAGGGCGGGCGCGGCGGCCTACGTCGGCGAGATACTCCACGCAAGCGGCGATTCCGGCGATGCACTCGTGATTGAGCGTGCCCCACTCCCAGCAATTCGGAATCGCGTTGGTGTTGGGGCGAACCTTATAAGGGCGCAGGCGCTGGAGGTGCTCGCGCTTGCCGAAGAGTACGCCCATGTGCGGGCCGAAAAACTTGTACGTCGAGCACACCAGAAAATCGCAATCGAGCGCGGCGACGTCGATCAGGCCGTGCGGGCCATAGTGCACGGCGTCGATGTAGGCGAGGGCGCCGGCGGTGTGCGCGAGGCGGACGATTTCTTTTACGGGATTGATGGTGCCAACTGCATTGGACGCGTATCCGACGGCGACGAACTTGGTCTTCGCGTTGATTTTGGAGGCGAGGTCGGCCATGTCGAGCGTGCAGTCTTGGTCGTGGATTTCGGCCCAGCGGACGGTGACGCCGCGGTCCTCGGCCATGGCGAGCCAGGGGGACACGTTGGCGTCATGATCGAGGCGCGTGACTACGATTTCGTCGCCCGGTTTGAGATCGCGGCCGATGGCACGGCTTATAGCGTACGTTAGGGTCGTCATGTTCGGGCCGAAGGCGACTTCGTCGGCGCCGCAGTGTAGAAAGTCGGCGATGGCGGAGCGAGCTTCGGCGATCATGGCATCGGTGCGGCGGCTGGTGGCGTAGGCTCCGCCGGTATTGGCGTTGTCGCGACGCAGGTAGCCGGAGATGGCGTCGATCACACGCTGCGGGACTTGCGTTCCGCCGGGGCCGTCGAGGAAGGCTGCGGGATGGCCGTGCACGGTTTGGGCGAGCGCGGGGAACTGGGACCGGACCCAAGAGAGGTCGAGCGCGGTGGGAGCAGCGGTGTCAGTTGTCAACATGGCCATCTATTTTTATCACGGCCAGGGAACCGTTGGGTTGTTGGTTACGTTCACAGGGATGGGACGTCTTAGTGCTGATGGAGGCGTAGGGAACGGATGAGATCAGGAATTGTCGTAACCTTCTTCACGTGCCTTTGTGGGGTAACGATGATCATGTGTCTGGCCGATGCGGCCGATGCGGCTTCGGGACTTGCCGCGAGGCCCAATCCACCGGGAAAGCTGGTCGACCTGGGCGGCCACAAGCTTCATGTGAACTGCACGGGCAAGGGCAGTCCGACAGTGGTCGTGGAGAACGGCCTGGGAGACTTTTCTTTTGATTGGATTCTGGTTCAAAGCAAAGTCGCGGCGTTCACCCGTGTCTGCACCTACGACCGCGCGGGATATGCGTGGAGCGAACCCGGGCCCAAGCCGCGCACATTCTCCCAGATCAATATGGAGCTGCGCGATGCGCTAGCCAAGTTGCGCGAGCCAGGCCCATTCGTGCTCGTCGGCCACTCGTTCGGCGGCCCGGTAATCAGAAATTTTGCCGCGACATATCCCCATCAGGTAGCTGGGATGGTCCTGGTCGACGCCGCTTTTGAGGGAATGCGAGTTGGCATTGGGGGCAATAAGACGATGCGCCTGGGCGATGGGGCGAAAGGCCTGCGCGTCCCGCCACCACACGAGGAAATGAAGGACTCGGACAAACCATCCACACACACTGAAGAGACACCTCCCGCACAACAGCCGCTCGATCCGATGTACAAGGTTCTGCCCGCCGCGGAGCAGAAGATGCAGCTTTGGGCGCAGGCCATGCCGGAGATCGACGATGCGGAGAGCAGCCAGCGCGAGTGGTCCGGCGAGTATTTCGCGAAATGGCTTGCCACGCCGCAGACCGGAGCACTGGGAGCCATTCCCCTCGTCGTGCTGACTCGCTCCGAGGGCGGATACGACAACGGCCAAGATGTTCCCGCGGCTCAGCTGGAGAGGGAACGTAAGGAGGGCCAGGCAAAGCTGGCGGAGCTTTCCACCAACAGCAAGCAGATCATCGTTCCCACGGGGCACAACATGGAAGTGGAGTCGCCCGCTGATGTGACTGATGCGATTCGCCGGGTGGTCGAGAGCGTGCGACATCACGCGAAGCTATGAGTCGCCTGTGTCGATTCGGACGCTGCGGACGAAATCCGCGAGCAGGCCGTAGGCAGTCGCGTAGAGGCCGGGATTTTCTTCGGTGATGGCTAGGCCGGGGAAGATGTCGGTTTCGAAATAGATGTAGGACGATGTGCCGGAAATCTTGGCCATCGGCGAGGTGGCCAACACCTTCTCCGGCTGGACGCTAGCCTTTACGCTATCGCCCACGCGCTGGGCGCGGCAGACCAGCTTGAAGGGCCAGCCGTCGCGGCGGGCATTGCGGAGGGCTTGTGGCGTGAGGTCGCGGATGCCTTCGCGCTCGATGTCTTCCAGGCGCACGGGGATATCCATTAGAACCGTGATCAGCGCGGCCGTTTTAACTGTGGCATCCCAGCCGTCGATGTCATGGGTGGCGTCGGTTTCGGCGACGCCCAGATCCTGCGCTTTTTTCAGGGCGTCGTCGAAGGTGAGGCCTTGCTCCATTTCACTCAGGATTACGTTTGTTGTCGAGTTGAGAATTCCGTGGAATCCGTGCACGTGAATCGCGGGAAGCTGATCGAACAAAGAGAAGATGGGGACGCCGTCCATCACCGTGGATTCGAACAGGAATTGTTTGCCGCGTGCGGCGGCCAGATCGCGCAACTCGCGGTAGGCGTGAACGATGGGGCCTTTGTTGGCGGTGATGGCGTGGGCCCCGTGCTCGAGGGCGGCGCGGATGTGGTCGACGGCGGGCTGGCCGTTTTCCACGTTGAGGGAAGTGGCCTCGAAGAGAACGTCGGCGCGGGCGGCGGCTAGCCATTCGCGGACATTTGATGCCCCCCCCAGGGGCTGACCCCCAATTTCTTTCAGGGTCGTAGCGGTACGCCTGAAGCCATGCCCTTCCCGAGGATGATCTGAACTCAGAGCTAACAACGATGAATCCACTCCGTCAGCATCGGCGATCCATCCCATGCGGCGAGAGGCGACTCCGGTGATTTGGAAGGCGATGTCGTGGCGGTCGCGGAGCTCGGCTTCGCGGTCTGCGAGCAAACGGACGAGCGTCCGGTTGACGTTGCCGAAACCGAGGAAGCAGAGGTTGTAGGTGCGGATGGAAGTCTCCTGGACTGCATCGAGTGGGTCCGGTGCGAGGGCAAGATGCCCCTTCGACAAGCTCAGGGCAGGCTCGCGACAGCCCGCTGGCCGCCGGCGCTACGCCGTCACTGCGCCTATCCCATCACCGTCGTGTGCTCGGGCTGGATCTTGTAGAGCACGCGCACTTCGCTGGGCTGCCCGTAGGGATACTTGTCTACGCCCAGATACTTCTTCGCCAGTTTGTTGATGTGTTCTTCGGCGCCGTCTTCGGTGATCTCGACGACGCGCCCGCGAATCTCCAGATAGCGGTATGGGTTCTCGGGATCGATGATGGCGAGTGACACGCGGGGATCGCGGCGGACGTTGCGGTCCTTCTGGCGTCCCTTGGCGGAATTGAAGATTACGTGCTCGCCGTCAAAGTCGCACCACACGGGCGTGACTTGCGGGCGGCCGTCGGGCATCAACGTCCCCAGGCTGGCAAAGGCCCGCTTCTGAAACAGGTCGCGGTACTTCTCGGGGATAACTTGCGGCATAAGAGCCTCCGGGATTTTAGATTGCAGCAGCATTATAAACTGCGGAACTCCTGGGCGGGCGCGCCGTCCCTTCCCCGTTTTTCTTCTCTTGGTTAGAATTATGGCCCCATGACTTCACCGCAGAGCAGTCGGAAATTTTCGCCGCGGCGGGCGATCGTCCTCGCCGCAGTATTTTTTCTTCTGATGGCCGCGCCGGCGTCGTCGCGCGCGGCGACTGAGTCTGGCCAGAAGTATCCGCCGACGATTGTGTTCATGACAGATTTTGGAGAGGTCGACGATTCGGTCGCCATCTGCCGCGGCGTGATGTACGGCATCCTGCCCGAGGTGCGGATTGTCGATCTGACGCACCAAGTCACGCCGTTCTCGATTCCGGATGGGGCGCGCTTTCTGTATGGCGCGACGCCGTACTTTCCTGCGGGCACGGTTTTTGTCGTGGTAGTGGACCCGACTGTGGGCAGCACGCGCAAGGCAATCGTGGCACGATCGAAGCGCGGCCAATATTTTGTGCTGCCGGATAACGGACTGCTGACACTGGTTGAGCAGCGCGATGGCATCGAAGGCGTTCGTGAGATTACGAATCCTGGGTGGATGATCGGAAGCAAGCTGTCGTCGACGTTTCACGGGCGCGACATTTTTTCACCGGTGGGCGCGCATATGGCGCGCGGCGATGACTGGACTAAGGTCGGTCCGGTGATGGCGGCGAAGGATTTAGTGCGACTCGAGTTGAAGGCGGCCAAACTCGAGGAGAAGGGACTGAATGCCACGGTGATTGCCACGGACGGTCCGTTCGGCAACCTGGTGACAAATATTGATGGCGACGATTTCCTAAAGCTCGGATATCAGCGCGGGCAGGAAGTTTCGGTAACGGTCGGCGGCAAAGAGATGAGGATGAAGTTCGTGAAGACCTTCAGCGACGTTCCGCTGAATGAGCCGCTGCTGTACATCGACTCGCGGGGGCATCTGGGGCTGGCGGTGAATCAGAACAGTTTCGCTGCGACGTATGGGATCAAGCCGCCGGTGGCGCTGTTTATTCCACGGGTGGGGAAGTGAGATTGAAAGCTTGCGGACATTGGTCTGTGCGTCGCCCCGCGGGGCTTCGCCCACGCGGGACAGCCGGGAGCCTGCCCTGAGCGAAGTCGAAGGGCGGCTGTCTCTACGCGATCTGGGTCGCTATGTGCGGTAACACCGCGCGCAGCAGGGACTCGAATGTGGTTTTGACGCGCTCGCCGGTCTCCATCACTTCTGCGTGGGAAAGGGGCTGGTCGAGAATTCCTGCCGCCATATTGGTAACGCAGGAAATCGCGAGGACTTTCATTTCCATGTGGCGAGCGGCGATCACTTCAGCCACCGTCGACATTCCGACCAGGTCCGCGCCAATCCGGCGCAGATATTCAATTTCCGCGGGCGTCTCGTAGCTGGGGCCTAGCAGGCCGGCGTAGACGCCTTCGTGAAGCGGGATGCCCAGCTTGGCGGCTTCCGCGCGTGCGATTTGGCGATAGTCACGGGAGTAGGCGTGCGTCATGTCGGGGAAGCGGACGCCGAAGCGGTCGTCGTTGGGACCGACCAGGGGATTGGTGCCTTGCAGATTGATGTGGTCGCGGATCAGGACCAGCGCGCCTTGTGAGTAGCTGAGATTGATGCCGCCGGCGGCGTTAGTGAGGATGACCGCGCGAATTCCCATGCGCCCGAAGACGCGAATGGGGAACGTCACTTGCTGCGCCGAATATCCTTCGTAAAGATGCGCGCGGCCCTGCATGGCGGCGACGGGCACGCTACCGGCGTTGCCCAGGACCATTTGGCCGGCATGTCCGATGGCGGTCGACCGCGGGAAGGTGGGAATGTCGGCGTATGGAACGCGGATCGCGGCGGTGAGCGAATCGGCGAACGCGCCCAAGCCGGAGCCCAGGACAAGTCCAATCTTCGGGCGCAGAGGCGTGCGCGTCAGGATAAATTGCGCAGCCGCGTCCGCCAGTTGAAAGTGATCCGCCATTCGGAAAGCTAGAGGTCGCCGTCGGCCAGAAGGCGGCCGTGGCCGTTGCGTTCCAGCCAATCATACAGAAATGTCTGATAGAGATACGATGCTACGATCTCCTCGCCGAGTTCGTGGGTTTCGGTGCAAATGAAAGGCAGGCGCAGGCCTGCGAGCACCGCAATCAGCGATTGCGTGATCCGGTTGGGATTCGCGCAGCGGTAGGGATACTCGGACTTGATCTCGGTCAGTGAAGCGGTGATCACCAGCAGGCTGTGGGGAAGATCGCCCATGCGGCGCAGACGATTGATGAAGACAGTTCGATTCGAGGTGAAGGAATGAATCAGGTCGGGGAGATCTTTGCGCTCGACTACGCAGGAGTTTTCCATGCCGCTGACGGAATAATCGCCGAGCGGGAGGGCACGCTCCTCGATGTCAGCGAACCATCCCCGAAAGCGGCGGAAGGAGAGCGGATGCTGCTCACGCGTGTCGATGATGGCCACCGGCAGGGGCGTGCGCAGTTGCGTGCCTCCGCGCTCGGCCAGCACCGGTAGCGGGGGATGCGGAACCGGCGTGGCTTGCGTCTGCCATTCGAGTGGAGACGGGATAAGGGTTCGCTTGCGCGGCATTTGCATCTCGGGTGAACGGACTGCACTAGAACTTTTTCTCGAACCTGGCAAAGGCTGTTTCGAGTTCCCACTGTTCGCGGGCGCGCTCGTTGGCGGCGAGGAACTTCGCGCAGCCAGGCGAAGGCTTCTCCTCGGCTGCAGTATCCGCCGCGCACGCGGCCACCGGGCGGAACGCGCCTTTTGTCGCGGCCCACAAACTTTGTCCCGGGAGGAAACTGTGCTCGATGCTTTGCCGCGTCATGCGCTTCAGTTCAGTGTACGCCAGGTGATATGCCTCGACGGCACGCAGATATTCGTGCGTCATGTCGGAGCGGGCCACGCCTTCGTCGTCCGTCGAAATGGCAACCGGCACGCCGTACTTCATGTAGACGGGCAGGGGATGGTCGTCCCCGCTCACGCCGAGAATCTGATCGTTCGAAGTCAAATTGATTTCGACTAGCACGTTGCGCGCGGCCATCTCCTTCACCAATCCTATCGGATCCTTCTCAAGCATAATGTCGACGCCGTGGCCGATGCGCTCGGCGTGGCCGCGTTGCACCGAGGCGCGAATGTGAAACGCGAGATCCTCGGGCTTCACTAATCCCATCGCGAGTTCCCCGGCGTGCAGGCTGATGTGCACTTCTGGATAGACGCCGTGCAGGTAATCGAGCATCGCCATGTGCTGGTTGAAATCGTGAATCGGAACATACCAGTCTTCCGGCATGACGAGGTTCAATCCTACAAAACGAGGATCGGAAGACGCGAGTTCGAATCCCAGCACGATCTGCGCGAAGACGGCTGCCTCCGGCAAGCCGCGCAGCACCTGGTAGAGGTAGCGCACGGTGACGGTGCATCCGGGTTCGGCGTCGGGCGTTCCGCATTTCAGTTCGGTGCGTGCGCGGGCGTCGTCTTGAGCCGAAGTTTTGCTGGTGGCGGCGGTGATTTCTTTCAGGCCGCCGGCCAGGAGTTTTTCTCTCATTATGGCGAAGTCGGCGTCCCATCCGAGCCGCATGCCGAGTTGAGCGGCGGCGGCGGCATCGGTAGTGTGCATGAACTCGATGTACTGCACGTGCTCGCGCGCGGCGCGGTTGATGACGGTGGCGACGGCCTCGGCCACGTGGTTGTGCGACGCCAATCCGAACTTGTCGAAGGTGGCGAAGAAGTGATCGTGACCCGACTCGTCGCCGGGTCGCCAGTTGCGCATCGACCACGCGTCAATGATCTGGTTGTAGAGGATCTGGTCGTCATAGGCGCAGCGGACAGCGGGCTTCGGCGTGTAATGTTCGCAGGAATCGCAGGGGGCGCCCATCAGACGCGAAGTGGTACGGTCCACGCAGAAGTTGTCGTTCGCGGCAAAATCGAGCAGATCTTCCGCGTAGATCGCGCCGTCGAGGTGATTGTGCAGGTCGCCGCCCTTGGGGATGTCGTGCAAAAAAGCCAGCAGCATGGAGGGCTGGCTGCGAAGCGAGTCGAGATAGCGCGCTGTTCTCTGCTCGGCCGTTTGCGCTGCGGCGAGAGTAGACAGAAAAAAAGCAATCAGACCGCGACGAGCCCAAGCCCACATCGTCAGGTTCACGAACACTCCTTCACAATCAGGAAAGGCATTGTAATTCGAGCGTCGCGGTGCGCGCCAATACCACACTGTTCGCGGGCGACATTATTTGGTGTCTGCGTGTACTTCGCATTTTGGCGGTCGTTCTTTGTGAAGGTTGCGGTTCGAAACGATCTTAACCGTAGAGAACGCTGAGGATTCGCAAAGTGCGTAAGGGAAATTCCGGACCCGCAAGGCAACAGTGCAAGCCACTCTGCTACATTATTTCGGTATGCCGCAGGTTTTGAACAAGCCCACTCGCAGCTTTGCCAGCGACAATAATGCTGGGGTACATCCGGAAGTTCTGGAAGCGATTGCGCGGGCCAATCAGGGACACGTGGTTGCGTACGGCGACGATTCCTTTACGCGATCGGCTATCGCGAAATTCGAAGAGCACTTCGGTGCGGGGATCGACGTCTTCTTCACCTTCAACGGGACCGGAGCGAACGTGCTGGGCTTGCAGGCTCTGAACCGGCCTTACCACGCCGTGCTGTGCAGTGACTATGCCCACATCTATACGGATGAGTGCGGCGCTCCGGAGAAACACACGGGATGCAAGCTGATCCCGCTGCCGCATCAGGACGGCAAGATCACGCTCGAGTCGGTGCGCCACGCTTATCATGGCATCGGCGATCAGCATCACGTGCAGGCTCGCATCATCTCCATCACGCAGTCAACGGAGATGGGGACGGTCTACCGGCCGGAAGAGATTCAGGCGCTGGCACGCTTTGCGCGCGAGCACGAAATGTTTCTGCACATGGACGGCGCCCGCATTGCCAATGCCGCCGCGTCGCTCGGACAAACTCTGCGCCAGGCCACGCGCGACCTGGGCGTGGACGTGCTCTCTTTCGGCGGCACGAAGAATGGAATCATGGGCGGGGAAGCCGTCGTTTTTTTCGATCGCAAGCTCAGCGCGGATTTCCTCTACCTGCGCAAGCAAGGGATGCAATTGGCATCGAAGATGCGCTTCATCGCGGCGCAGTTCGAGGCGTTGCTCACCAATGGACTGTGGCAGCGCAGCGCCGAGCACTCCAACCGCATGGCGCGGCAGTTGGAGGCGGAATTGCGCCGGATTCCGCAGGTCAGGGTGGTGTGGAAGGTTGACGCCAATGGGGTCTTCGCGCAGATCCCGCGACCGGCCGTCCAGAAAATAAAGGATCGGTATTTTTTTTATATGTGGATCGAAGAGGAGTGCATCGTGCGCTGGATGTGCTCGTTCGATACCACGGAAGAAGATGTGAAGGAGTTTGCGAAGGTGGTCGCGGAGGCTGTTCAAGGCTGACGCGCGGTCCGCGACCGGCTATTGCTTTTTGCCCCGCCTGTGACTAAATTGGCCCATTCTTCCGCCGGATGCGCGCTACCCGGCTTAACGGTGCAGGAGTATTCCATGAACGGGAAGTGGTTGAGCATTCCCGCCCTAGTGGTCGCAGGAGTTCTGCTGTTCAGCTGATCGAGTTGCGCGCACGAACAGAAGTTGGTTTCTATCGCGGTGCAGCCGGCTGGGGGCTTCGTATTTGAAGGGTTTGGTGCGCAAGGGCAGTTCACGGCTTTTGGCACTTACATCCATCCTCCCGAGACCAAGGACATTACCGATAAGGTTGTTTGGAGTCTCGACATCGCAAATTTCGGAACACTCACACAAACGGGCCAGCTCACTTATACCCGGGCTGATGGTTGCGGAAACGGAGACGTTAGCGCGACGTTCTACAGCGATCCGAGTAATCCGAGTGTGGGGTCGGCGATGGTGGCGAGCGCGCCAGTAAAGGGTGCGAACGACGGGTCAGCCAACTGCCAATAGGTCGGTCGATCTCATTCTTCCTCCAGCAGCTTGCCCAAGGTAGGTTTGTGCTTCTCCGGCTTCTTCTTTTTCTCGACCACAATTTGTCCCGCAGGGGGCGCGCCGACGCGCTCGCGGGCTAATTCCTTGACCGCGGTTACAGCTCGAAAGCGCTTCGCTTTTTTCTTCTTGACCATTCCAATCTCCCGTTCTGCCCGGGGCTGGAAAGGAGTGTAACCTGTGCGCTCGTTGGCCGGCGTTTAAGAAATCGTGCAGCTCGTCAAATGTGCAATAATTCATACTTGGTTGGGAGCCCAACGTCCCCCACTTCGAACTTATGGAAGAACGCGATTTTTTTGACGAGAAGCAGGAGAAGAAACTTGCTTCGCTGAATTGTCCCCATTGCCACCAGGCGGCCGAATATGAAGTGACCTGGGTGGTGCGCACGAAGAAACGGCAGCTTTCCGGCCGCGCCGACGAGCGCGACCGCGCCCGCTTCGCCAAAGCCCGGTCCTATATGCTGCGCAAAGATGACCTGATGGCGTGCAAGAATATGCGCTGCCGGAAGCGGTTTGAGATCTCGGGAGTGCAGTCGGTCGTGTTTACGGAGTAGGGCACGAGGAATGCAGCGTCCGATGTTCAGTCCCGCCAAAAGCCTCAGGGCTAAGGCCCGCATCTTTGGTGAACCTTGGCGGCACGGCTGAAGCCGTGCCCTTTCCAAAAGCAAGCCCTTCGCAGCAACAACCCTTTGCAGAAATAGACTCTTGCAGAAACGAACCCTCTGAAGAAACCAACCTTCGAAGAAACAAACCGACCCAAGAACAATTGTGAAGGTTCTAGGTCAGCCTCGGCTCGTGCGCATACTCCGGATTGAGAATTTCGGGCAATCCCTCGAGTCCGGATTCTTTGGCCTTCGCGCAGCGCGAAAGTGATCAATTCTCGTTCGCGCTCGGGTGGCAGGGGATGGCGTTCGTAGGCGGAGAGCAATTCGTCCACGCGCTGGCGGGCCCGCTGCAAAATGCCGGGTGTGGCGCCGTCCATGTTGGGAAGTCCGCGATCGATCACCGCCGAAGGGAAGTGCTGCTCTTTGCGGAAGAGGGTGCGAGTTTCTTTCAATTTCAGGAAGTCCCCGTGCAATCCGGTCTGCGCGAACATGGCCACGGCCAGCGATTCGGTGCGGGCATCGATGCCCTCAATCAGGCGCTGCGCCGAGGCAATGGCCTCGGCATCGATCACCAGTTTTTCGATGCTGTGGCAGGCCAGAAAATCGAGCATGCCGGCGCCGGAGATCATGTTGATTCCGGCCAGCGCGCCGAGCACGGTCGACATGCCACTTTCCATTTCGACTTGCGCGTCGATCACGCGGCCATCACCGGTGACCATGTAGGCGTGGGTCGGCAGGCCGAGATACTTTCCGACTTCGGCGCAGGCTACGTCGAGCATGGCGGTCTCGATTGCGCCCATGGGAGTCTTTCCCGTGCGCATGTCAAAGATGGCGGGCGCGCCTCCCCAAACGATGGGCGCTCCGGGTTGAGCGAGTTGATGAATCGTGATTCCGCTGATGCACTCGGCGGCGTGCTGCACGACCGAGCCCGCCAGGGTCACCGGCGCGGTCGCGCCCGCCAGCGGCATGCTGACGATTTCCGCCGGCACTCCTGCGCGGGCCAGGTCGACGAGATTCTGCGAGGCGAACTCCGACCAGTTCAGCGGCGGCGAAGGGCACACATCGAAGATGGCCCGGGGATGCTGGCGAAGCGCTTCGCGGCCTCCACTTTCGATGGCGAGCAACTCCAGCAGCGTGTGCAGGCTGCGAAGCGGAAAAGGCACCGGTGACGACCGGCTTTTCCGAATACCAGAGCACAAGCAACAGACGGTACCAGTCGCCGATTTCCGGCGGGACGTCGTTGCACACCATGGCGGTGGATTGCGCGGCAAACTGCGGCAGCATTTCGGCGACTCTGCACCAGTCGGACGAGATCGGCCGACATTGCGGGACGCGCCTGCTGCGTTTCCGGATCGAGAATGTTCAGGCACGACGAGCCGGGATCGAAGTGGACATCATCGCCTCCGTAGCGCACCGCGGGCTTGCCGCTGCGGTCGTACAGGCAAAATCCGCGGGGCGCGAGATCGAGCAAGCGGCGCGCCAGAGCCTCAGGGATATGGGCCACGCCATCTTTCACGGTGATGCCGGCGCTGCGCAGCAGATCGACGACATAGGGCGCGACCCGTACGCCCGGATCTTCGATGAGCTGGAAAGCTTCGCCGAGAATGCGTTCAATGAGCGCCTGATCGAGCAGTTGGAGTTTCGGTCTCATCCTCATGCGGGCTCCACGACCGCGCTCTGGGTCTTCTGGTCCATCAGCTCGCGGGCCAGTGCGACGGCGCTCATGGCGTCCTTGGCGTAGCCGTCGGCGCCGATTTCTTCCGCCCAGCGGCGCGTGACGGGAGCGCCTCCGACCATGATTTTCACCTGGGAGCGCAAGCCTGCATTTTCCAGCGCTTCGACGACGCCTTTCTGATTGCGCATGGTGGTAGTCAGGAGCGCCGAGACGCCGACGATGTCGGCATGGAGTTCGTGCGCCTTGGCGGCAAACTTTTCGCCTGCGACATCCACTCCCAGATCGTGGACGCGGAAGCCATGCGCCGTCAGCAGCGTTCCGACGAGGATCTTCCCAATCTCGTGGATGTCTCCTTTGGTCGTGCCCAGTACTACGACGCCAGCCATGGGCCGTTCCGCGCCCAGTTTCTTCAGTTCGGGATCGAGCACGGCCATTGCTGCCCGCATGGCTTCGGCGGAGGCCATCATGTCGGGTAGGTACATCTGGCCGCGGGCGAATTGTTCGCCGACCTCGTGCATGCCGGGAACGAAGCCATGGTTGATGGCATCGATGGGCGGGATGCCAGCGGAAACAGCCTGCTGCGCCAGTCCAGTAGCCGTGTCGGGCGCACCGTCAATGATGCTCTGC
Organism: uncultured Acidobacteriaceae bacterium; assembly: GCA_963791515.1. Taxonomy (GTDB): domain Bacteria; phylum Acidobacteriota; class Terriglobia; order Terriglobales; family Acidobacteriaceae; genus Sulfotelmatobacter. The sequence continues at coordinate 30,412 of CAWBSS010000013.1, forward strand.
CGCATAGCAGAATAAGTTTCGTCGGGCATAAGGCCTCCCGGTCATGCTGACGGAGGGGGCGGCGGGAGTCTGTGATTGGGATCACAAATACATGCTCAGCCCACATTTCCTCTCGCGCGGGACGCTCATTTATACTTAACGGTTTTCTTGGAAGTCCCCGGAGCCATAGGGGCGAGGAGTCATTCTCTTGAAAATTCTGGTTTGCATGAAGCAGGTGCCGCAGAAAGACGCACCGCTCAAGCTCAACGAAAGCGGGGCGTGGATCCGCGAAGATGTCTCGTACGAAGTCAACGAGCCGGACGCCTACGCTCTGGAAGAAGCGCTGCGGCAAAGGGAAAAGCACAAGGGGGAAGTGGTGGTCATCACCAGCGGCCCGGCCCGTGCCCAGCAGGTGCTGCGTGAGGCCCTGGCTAAGGGTGCGGATCGCGCGATTCATCTCGAGGACCCGAAGTTCGTCGGCCTCGACGCCTTTAACACCGCCAAGGCTTTCGCGGCGGCGATCAAAGACGAAACGTTCGATCTCATCTTCACCGGACTCCAGTCCGACGATTACGGGTACGCGCAAACCGGCGTGATCCTGGCTGAGTTGCTGGGGTTGCCGCACGCGACCATCATCATGCAGATCGAGAAGACCGAGAGCGGGATTCGGGTGAAGCGCGAACTCGAAGCCGGATACTTCCAGTTCGTCGACATGCCGACGCCGGCTGTGCTGACCATTCAGTCCGGCATCAACAAGCTGCGCTATGCCACGCTGATCGGCATCAAGCAGGCGAAGAACAAGCCGCTGCGGAAAGTGGCGCTGGCGGAAGTGCAGTCGGCGATCGGCGAAAATCTGCAGAAAATTGAGCGGTTGTATGTGCCGCAGAAGACGAAGAAGACGGAACACATTGAAGGGTCGCCAGGAGAGATTGCGAAGAAGTTGGTGGACAAACTGCGTAACGAACTGCGCGTGCTGTAAATGTAGCCGCGGACGCATTCGTCCGCGGCCCGAGCAAAGATCGGAAAGGTTTCGCTAGGAGCTAGCAGCTAGAAGCTGATTTTATGCCAGATACGATCTTGGTAGTCGTCGAGCAACGCGAAGGGAAACTGAATCGCGTGTCGTGGGAAACCATTACTGCCGGACAGGCGATCGCAGCCGCAACCGGTTGGTCTCTGGAAGCTGCGGTCGTAGGCAGCAGCGCCGCATCTTTCGCTGCCGAAGTTGCGGCTAAGAAAGTCGCGAAGGTGTATGCCATCGAGTCAGCGAAACTCGAGCCTTATACGCCCGACGCATTTGCTGCCGCGTTGAAACAGTTCCTCGCGTCGAAGCAACCCAAGCTGGTACTGATGCCGCACACCTATCAGGTGCGCGACTTCGTGCCCAAGCTGGCCACGGCCATGGGGCGCACCGTCATCAGCGACTGCGTCGGCTTCAAACACGAAGGCGGGAAGCTGGTTTTCACGCGGCAGATGTTTCAGGGCAAGCTGGCGGCGGACGTCAGCTTTACCAGTGATGCTCCGTGGTTTGCGACGTTTCAGAACGGCGCGTTCCGCGGAGACAAGGCCGAAGCCGGAGCCAGCGCGGCTCCCGTCGAAACCGTGAGTGTTGAGATCCCTGAAGGCGTCATCCGGAACAAGCCGCAGGAAGTTTTCAAGGAAGCCAAGCAGGCGGTGGATCTCACGCAAGCCGAGATCATTGTCGCCGTGGGGCGCGGGATCAAAGAGCAGAAGAATATTGAGATCGCCAAGCAACTTGCCGAGGCGCTCGGCGGCGACCTCGCAGCGTCGCGTCCGATCTGCGACTCGGGCTGGCTGCCGATGGACCGCCAGATCGGGTCGTCGGGACAAACGGTCGCGCCCAAGCTCTATCTGGCGCTGGGTATCAGCGGGGCGATTCAGCATATTGTTGGGATGAAAGGCTCGCGGACGATCATCGCGGTGAATAAAGATTCGGAAGCGCCGATTTTCGAGATTGCCGACTACGCGATCGTGGGAAATTTGTTCGATATCGTGCCACCGCTGATTGAGGAAGTGAAGAAGGCAAAGGCGGGGGGCTAGTCAGTCGATAAGAAGTATCGTACATTTCGCTTTGCCTTCGCCTTGCGTGGGACTAAGCTGAAGCCAGCCACTCGGTGAGGAAATCATGGTTCCCAGCAAACCGCTGCTGCACCCGCCACTTTCAGATGTGGCGTTTGAGATAAGTTTTCCTCGGCAATTCCTCGTGGAAAATAGAATCGCCGAGTTTCAGCAGACGATCTCAGCTTCGTATCCAAATTCAAGTGACGAGTTCATGGTGCGGCTACCTCCATCAGTAGGTTTTGGAAAGCCGCCGAAGGCAGGGGGTGCACTGGTTACCCCGGTCAGGACCTTTGTGTTCCAAAATCAAGCAGGCACGCGCTCGGTTAAAGCCTCTGTGGTCAACGTCAATTTTGTGGTTACGGACTACAGAGATTTCGATGATTACAAGAGCGCCCTGCTTTTGGTTCTCAGTTCTGCGATAAGAATCTTCGAATTGCGGCGCATCGAGAGGTTTGGCCTTCGCTACATAAACAGAATCCCGATCCCGAGGCAAGGCGGGCCGTTAGCATTCCGCAACTACGTTCGCCCGCCGATCGACCTGTCATTCTTTGATGTGCATACTCTTGCGAATTTTTTGCTCGAAGCACGATTGGATCTGGAGGGCGACAAGAAGCTGACGGTCCGTGGGGGGCTTCTTCCTTTAGACATGGAAGACGGCGACTACACTTATTTACTGGATCTCGATTCTTACTCCGATGCCCCGAGGTCTATTTCAGAGGATGCTTTACCTGGCATTTTGGATGACTACCACCAAGCGATCGAAGAGGAGTTCCGTCGCTCCATAACAGATAAGTACTGGATGTATTTGGAAAAAGGGGAGGCCTTGTGACCGACCCTGCTCGTAGTGGAAGGCTCACGCTTAGTGATGAATCCGCGTTCCACCAATACGCCACATCAGAATCCTTCGCTCTTGATGTCCCGAGAATTCAATCGTTCGGCAGCCTTACCGAAGATTACCGGATCGAAGCTGGATTTTACTCGACGGGTGACAGTGGAGTCTGGGTGTTACCCTCGGAGGGTTTCCGAACACTCTTGAGCTTGCAACTTGGCGAGCGTCTTCCACTTAACGATCTGATTCAGGCGTTTGTGATTGAAGGTGCGGCACCTCCTCCAGCGCTGTTTCCGCAGAGAGTTCAAAGTACGGACCTGCTCCTCGAACGCATCAGAACTCGACGGAAGCTGATTCAAGCAAGAAGTGGGACGCTTACGGAGAGTGTCTCTTTGATACGAGAAGACAGGCAGAGGTGACGCTTGCATTTCGTACTCGACGCCAATGTTGTCGTCAAGTGGTTCATTCCAGAGGTCAACAGCGACAAAGCAGATCGTTTGTTGGCTGACTTTCGGAACCACAGACTCGACATCATCTGTCCGGATGTGCTGGTGAGTGAAGTCGGCAATACACTGTGGAAGCGGAGCGTCAAGACTAAAGATATTTCAGTTTCGGATGCGGCATCGAGCTATACGGATTTTCTGGACTTAGATTTGCCGTTGCATTCCTCAACTACTATCGCGGAAGACGCTCTGAGTATCGCAACCTCGGAACAGCACCCTCTGTATGACACACTGTACATATCCCTCGCACTGAAAAAAGGATGCGAGTTCATTACGGCAGACGAAACCCTAGTCAATAAGTTAGGTCCCCGATTTCCACTGATAAAACTCCTGAAAAATATCTAACTAGCAATTGTCGTTTTGTGTTTTTGTCAACCATGACCCTGATCTTTCGCAAACCGATCGAAGGCGTGGAGCGGCCGCAGATGCCGGCCGATGTGGTTATTGTCGGCGGCGGCCCTGCGGGCATGGCGTGCGCGCTGCGGCTGGCTCAGTTGATCGACGCCCACAATGCCGCCCATCCGGACTCGCAGCACAGCAAAGAGAACATCTACGTGCTCGAAAAGGCGCGCGAGATTGGACAGCACTGCCTCTCTGGTGCGCTGCTCGACCCGCGCTCCATGCGCGAACTGCTGCCAGGATTTGAAAAAGAAGCTCCCCTCGATGCCGAAGTTACGAAAGAAGCGGTCTACTTTTTCACCGAGAAGAGCAAGTTCAAACTGCCGATTACGCCGCCCTTCCTGCGCGACCACGGCAACTATGTGATCTCGCTGAACCGCTTCGTGAAGTGGCTGGGCAGTAAGGTCGAAGAAACCGGGATCACGATCTTCACCGGATTCGCCGGATCGGAACTTCTTTTCGACGGCGACCGGGTCACGGGCGTCCGCACCGACGACAAGGGCGTCGACAAAGAGGGACATCAGAAAGCCAACTTTGAGCCTGGGTACGATCTGCAGGCGAAGGTTGTGATCCTGGCCGAAGGTCCGCGCGGATCGCTGACCAAACAACTCATCTCGAAGTTCGACCTCGCCAAAGACGCCAACCCGCAAACCTACGGCGTCGGCGTCAAAGAACTCTGGGAAGTGCCCGCGGGCCGGATCGCGGCAGGCGAAGTGATTTACACCATGGGCTGGCCGCTTACAACGAAAGAGTACGGCGGCGCATGGATCTACGGCTCCAAAGACAACGCGGTCTCGCTCGGGTTTGTTACGGGACTGGACTATGCCGATCCGCGCCTCGATCCGCAACGCGTGTTGCAGGAGTTCAAGCGGCATCCGTTTGTTGCGAAGCTGCTCGAAGGCGGCAAGATGATCCGTTACGGGGCGAAGTCGATGCCCTACGGCGGATGGTGGGCGATTCCGCCGGTTGCCGGCAATGGGTGGATGATCCTCGGCGACTCTGCGGGCTTCCTGAATTCGGCGCGGCTCAAGGGAATCCATCTCGCGATCAAGAGCGGGATGCTGGCTGCCGAAACCGCGTTCGAGGCGCTGACCAAAGATGATTCGTCTGCGGCGACACTGGGCGGCTTCCAGAAGAAAGTCGAATCGAGCTGGATCAAGGAAGAACTCTGGAAAGTGCGCAACCTGCACCAGGGATTCGAGCACGGAATGTACGCGGGCATGTTCCACACCGGATTGCAGATGATCACCGGCGGACGCGGCCTGCGCAACCGCTATCCCGCGAAGGCCGGCTACGAGCATATGAGCAAGCTAGCCGACTTGCCGGCCAACGGAGGCGCTGAAGCCCACCTGCTTGGCCCCGCCAAGGGCGACGGCAAACTCACCTTCGACAAACTCACCGACCTCTACCACTCGGGCACGAAGCATGAAGAAGATCAGCCGGCGCACTTGGTCATTCACGACACGAACATCTGCAACACGCGCTGCGTGAAGGAATTCGGCAGCCCCTGCCAGAATTTCTGCCCGGCGAATGTCTACGAGATGGTCGAAGATCCAAGCCAGCCCAATGGCAAGCGCATCAGCCTGAACCCGTCCAACTGCGTCCACTGCAAGACCTGCGACATCGCCGACCCGTATCAGATCATCACGTGGGTTCCACCAGAAGGCGGCGGCGGACCGAACTATGACGGGATGTAAGGCAGTTCATGTGGGGACAGCCGCCCTCGGCTGTCCGGTCGAGCGAAGCTCGGCAGTGCGTGCGGCCTGGCCGCACTCGCCGACGAAAATTTCGTTGCCACCGATTCACACGGATCAAATAGCGAGAAATTCATGATTCCTTGCAAAGCGAAGAATCGTTTTGGCGCTAAGCTATCTTCCTTGCGAGGAAGCGCGACGCTGAAACGAATCAGCAAGATTGCGCCAATCTTATTTGTGGCGCTCCTGTACGGGTCGGCGTTCTGCCAACAGCCCGCTCCCTCCATTCCCTCCACCGACTCCCCCGGGCTGGATCAGTACCGCGCCTCGCGGATTGCTATCTACACCGATGACTTTGGGGAACTGGCGCGGTATCGCGCGGCCGGTGCGGCGCTGGGCCCACCCGTGGCCGGCGAAAATCGAGTCGTGTTTCTTGGGGACTCCATCACGGACTACTGGAAGCTGGCAGACTATTTCACCGGCAAGCCTTACCTCAACCGCGGCATCGACGGGCAGACCACTCCCCAGATGCTGGTGCGCTTTCGCCAGGATGTGATTGACCTGCATCCCACGGTCTTGGTCGTGCTGGCCGGAACCAACGACGTAGCCGGCGTCACCGGGCCCACGCGCAACGAGGACATCGAGGCCAACTACGCGTCCATGGCCGAGTTGGCGCGAATGCACCACATTCGCGTGGTCTTTTCCTCTCTGCTTCCGGTGAACAACTACACCGAAGATGCGAAGGAGTCGTTTGCCCTCCGTCCGCGCGAGAGAATTCTGGCGCTGAATACCTGGCTCAAGGATTACTGCGCGAAAAACAGACTGGTCTATCTCGACTACTTCTCGGCGCTGGTCGATAACAAGGGCATGCTCAAGCGCGATCTGTCCGATGAGGGTCTGCATCCGAATGCGTCCGGCTACAAAATCATGGCACCGCTTGCGGAGAAGGCAATTGCGCGAGCGATTGCGAGCAGACCGTGATTGGGGTCGTCGGACGGCTTTTCAGCATCAAGAGTAGGTCGGCTCTCGGCTTTATCCTGTAACCTTAGGAACAACACATGAAACCATATCGTGACCTCCAGAGACTCGCGTTAGTCCTCTTCCTCACCGTTTCCGCCCTGGCCCAGCAGCCAGCGCAGGTTCCATCGATTCCGCCGACCGGATTCCCCGGGCTGGATCAATACCGGGCCTCGCGCATCGCGATGTTCACCGACGATTTCGGGCAGTTGAATCGCTACCGCGAGGCCAATGCTGCGCTGCCTCCGCCCGCGGCGGGCGAGAATCGCGTAGTTTTTTTCGGCGACTCGATCACCGACATCTGGAAACTGCCAGACCATTTTCCGGGCAAGCCTTACATCAATCGCGGCATTGGAGGGCAGACCACGCCGCAGATGCTGGTGCGCTTTCGTCAGGACGTGATCGACCTGCAGCCAAAAGTCGTAATCATCCTCGCAGGGACCAATGACATCGCCGGCAATACCGGGCCGATGCGGCTCGAGGACATTGAGGCCGACTATGCTTCGCTCGCAGAACTGGCGCGAGTGAACCACATCAAAGTCATCTATTGTTCGGTTCTGCCCGTGCACAATTACACCGAGCGATCGAAGGACTTTTTTGCGCAACGGCCGCCGGAGAAAATTCTTGCGCTGAACAAGTGGCTGAAGGATTACTGTGCGACGTCCTCGAACGGCTGCGTCTATCTGGACTATTTCAGCGCCGTGGTCGACGACAAGGGGCTCATGAAGAAAGATCTCGCCGACGATGGCCTGCATCCGAACGCGGCGGGATTCAAAATCATGGCGCCGCTGGCCGAGACGGCGATCGAGAAGGCGGTAGGGAATCTAAAACCTTGAATCCTCTTTAACGCCCGCACGTCCTATAATGAGAAAGTCAGGTTTCCGACCGCCTCGTCCTTTGGGCATACCCAGGGTGCGGCGGCTAGGGAATGGTTCTCTTCGCGTACTTCACGTCAGTTGTGCGCCCTTCGCGGTTAAGAGCTTTTGACCGCAGAGATCGCTAAAGACTTCGCAAAGGTCGCAAAGAAGATCTTCCCGAGGGTGCTGGTGGAAACGCCCGCGCCTCCCGCGTTCCGTAAGGAACGCATTGGAAAGGAAACAGCCGCCGGGATGGTCCCGCCTGTTTGTTTTCTTTCCTTAATCTGCTCTTGGCTTTTGGCTCTTAGCTGCTGACTCGACTCGGAGCTAGGACGCCACGCGAGCTGAGAGCTAAAGGCTAAGACCCAAAAGCTTGCTTCTCCACGACAAATTCGGGCGCGCCATCACGGACCTGCGCATTTCCATCACGGACCGCTGCAACTACAAGTGTGTGTACTGCCGGACGGGGAACGAAGGGGCGCTGTACGGCGATCTGCCTTTCGAGGACTATCTGCGCATGGCGCGCGTGCTCGTGGGGATGGGGATCACCAAGGTTCGTCTCACGGGGGGCGAGCCGCTGTTGCGCAAGGGCGTGGTGGACTTCGTGCGCGAACTAGCCAGCCTCTCGCCCGCTCAATCGGCAACAGAGACTCGCTTGATATTGCTTTGACCACGAATGGGCACATGCTTGCCGAACTCGCGCAGCCGCTGAAGGACGCGGGGCTGACGCGGGTTACGGTTTCGATGGATGCAGTCGATCCCGACCGCTTCGCGCGCATCACGCGCGTGCCCAATGGATATGATCACGTGCTGGCGGGCATCCGCGCGGCTCGGCGGGCCGGGTTGTGGCCGCTCAAAGTGAATTGCGTGCTAATGCGCGGATTCAACGAAGACCAGATTATTCCTTTCGGCATGTTCGCTCGCGAAGAAGGCGTGACGGTGCGGTTTATCGAATTCATGCCGCTCGAAGAGGGGCGAACCTGGGCGCCGTCGACCGTGGTCACGCTGGATGAGATTTTGTCGCGCATGGCGGAATACCGGCCGCTGGTCGAAATCCCGCACGGGCGCTCGGAAACAGCGCGGCGCTATCGGTTTGAAGACGGAGTCGGGGAGATCGGCATCATCGCGCCGGTGTCACATCCCTTCTGCGGACATTGCAGCCGCATCCGCATCACCAGCGACGGGAAGATTCGTACCTGCCTGTTTTCGGTATGGGATCACGACCTGCACGCGCAGATGCGCCGTGGTGCAAGCGATGAAGACCTGGCGGAGTTCATCCGCGGCGTCGTGGCGAAGAAAGAAGAACGGCACCACATTGGCGAGGCAGACTTCGTGCCGGCGTCGCGGACCATGGTGCATATCGGAGGATAGCTGTCAGCCGTCAGCAAAGGCATTGCACCGCCGAGGTCGCAGAGGTCGCCGAACAAGAAACGGGAAGAGCACGACTTGCAGTCGTGCCGACTAAATGGCGAGAGAGAATCCCGGCTTTAGCCACCGCGGGTCCTCTATTAAGATGAACGTGTGAAGTGGCAGCGAATTACAACGACAGCGGCATTGTTTCTCTCTTGCGCACTGCTGCAAGCGCAGAGCGGCAGCGCCTACCTCGGCTTCGACCGCAACGATTATCCCGGCGATGCCAATCTCAAAACTCTGCACCAGACTTTTTCTTATACCGGATACTGGCTGAACAATCCCCCGGGAACAACGTCCAATAGCTGGGCCGGGCATCGCGCTGCGGTCGAGTCCGCGGGATTCGGATTTCTTGTGCTGTTCAACGGACAGCTTTACGCCCAGCTGAAAACCGTGGCGAACGCTACACGTCTTGGACAATCGGATGCGCGCGCCGCAGCCACATCTGCGCGGCGCGAGGGATTTCCGCGCGCGACCATTATTTTTCTTGACCAGGAACAGGGCGGACGCATGCTGCCGGAGCAGAAGGCTTACATCTATGCCTGGGTCGACGGCATTATTGCCGCGGGATTTCGGGCTGGGATTTATTGTTCCGGCATGCCTGCGACGGACGACGGGAATGTCGTTACGGCCGAAGACATTCAGCAGAGTGCTGGGAGGCGGGTAATCGTCTACTGGGCCATTAACGATGGGTGTCCACCCGCGCCGGGGTGCGCGTTTCCGCGGCGCCCGCCAAGCCCGGGGCAGAGCGGAGTGCGATTCGCCGAGGTCTGGCAGTTCGCGCAATCCCCGCAGCGCAAGGACGTGGCTGCACACTGCACCAACTACAGCCGCGACGGAAACTGTAATGCGCCGGGGATCGGGAAGGGGCTTCCTATTGATGTGAACACGGCGACGTCGGCTGATCCCTCGCACGCGAAAAGCCGCTGAGGCAAAAACCTCTTCCCACGGATTTCCATGGGTCGACCCCGCAATCCTGCGGTGTCAGCAATATCAGCAAGACCGCATGCAGTAGAATGGGACTATGTCCGACCGCACTTTTACTCTCGACGAAGCGCAGTCTCTGTTGCCCGTGCTGGAGTCGCTGCTGCGCACTGCCATCGCGGGCAAGAAAGTGATGGAAGAATTTGAAGCCGAGCAACAGGCGCTCAGTCACAGGATTTTTCTGAACGGGGGCACATTTCTCGATGTGGTAGCGCTGGCCCGGCGCAAAGCGGAGCGGATGAAGGCTGAACAGCGGGCTAAAGACGCGCTGGCGGAGATCGACTCCATTGGCGTGCAAGTGAAAGATATCGATATCGGCCTGCTCGATTTTCCCTGCGAAATCGAAGGCCAGATTATCCTGCTGTGCTGGAAGCTGGGAGAGAAATCCATAACCCACTGGCACGGAACGCAGGAAGGATTCGCCGGCCGCAAGCCCATCGACGAGCGGATCGCGCGCGGCAAGAAGATTAATTAGTTCTCAGTTCTTAGAGCGGTGATGACTGCCGGCCGCCCTCGACACAAGATCTGAACGTCCCTGCCTTCCCAAGCTGCTCATTCCAAATAATTTCTCCTCCGAGCAACATACTCCATGGTCCAGTGTTTAACTGGGGGAGGAACGTAATCAGGGCGAGCGCCGATTTTTGCGGCACAATGCACTGGGCGCTTCTACTCTTTAGGTAGGCATGATTACAAAATCCGGGGAACGGCAATGACGAATCGAGCCGCAGTTCGCTGGCTGTTATTGGCAATCATTATTCTGTCCTTTTCGGCCGCGTCGTTTTCGCAGATCGCGGTTGGCATTTCGGTACGTGTCGGCCCGCCTCCCTTGCCGGTTTACGCGCAGCCGATCTGCCCGGGCCCGGGCTATTTCTGGACACCCGGCTACTGGGGCTGGAGCGATGACGACGGCTACTATTGGGTGCCTGGCACCTGGGTGGTAGCGCCGGTAGGCATGCTATGGACCCCCGGGTACTGGGGATGGGGCGGAGGATTCTACGCGTGGCACCCGGGATACTGGGGACCGCACATCGGCTTCTATGGCGGAGTCAACTACGGATTCGGCTATAGCGGCGTGGGATTTGCCGGCGGTGAGTGGCGGGGACGAGAGTTCTACTACAACCGCTACGTCACCAACGTCAGCGTCACCAACGTGCCCCATGTCTATAACAGAACTGTGGTCGTAAATAATACGAGGAACGTAAGTTATAACGGTGGATCCGGCGGAATAGAGGCGCGTCCGACCCAGCAGGAAATGGCGGCCGAGCACGAGCGGCATGCTGCACCTCTGGCCACCCAGACCCAGCACGAGCGGCTGGCCAGCCAGAATCGCCAGAATTTCGCGTCGGAGAACCACGGACGACCGGCGATCGCGGCGACCTCCAGGCCCGGGGATTTCAGCAGCCGTTCTGCGGTTCCGGCCAGGGCCTCGGGTGGGGAATATCACGCGCCGGCCATGTCGCCCAAACAGGCGCGCGTAGCTTCAACGCCAGGAAACCGGGGCACATCCAACGAAGGATTCCGGCCGTTCACGCCGCCGTCGAATGGAGCGTCTGCCGGTAACTCCGCGCGTGGGAATGAAAGCCGTCCCAACCAGAGTCGACCAAGCGAGACTCACCCCAATGTGAGCCGTCCAAACGAGACTCGTCCACAAAACCGTCTCGAGTCTCGTCCCTACAGCGAGCCGAGCAAGCCTAATGCGGCGCCGCAGCCGAGGGAGAGCGCGCCGAGGCAGAATTCCCACCCGCCGAGCCCACCGGCCCGCAGGCAGGCCCCTCCCAAGGAGGAGCATCCTAAGGGGCGGTAGGAGACTGAGTAGCTAAGGTGTGAGGGCCAGCGGCTGGTTCCAGCGCTGGCCACCGTTTTGGAAATCTGGGACTTGATCGGCTGACAGCTTTTTCTGCAAGCGGGCTTTGATCTGGCGTTCTAACCGGGAAGGGACTGCGTCCGGCGAGTGGCGGAGATGGTTCCGCGCCTACAGTTCAGGTACTGGAGTGTGCACCGGAAAAAATCTTCTCTGCTACAATTTTTGCAGACCTCGGTAGAAAAAAAGAAGAACAGAAGAACAAGGCCGGCGCGCCCAAGGAGTCTCAACGAGTATGTCATCCACGAAGCAGAAGCTCCGACTGAGTTGCGCCTTTGCTGCGCTTGCAACCCTGGCCTTGGCGGTTGGCTGCCGGGGCTTTTTCGTGAATCCCACCTTGACTTCGATCGCCATCTCTCCGACGGCGCCACAGGTGGAACAAGGCAAGACTCTGCAACTGCAGGCTTTTGGGACTTACGACGACGGCAGTCGTAATCAGGTCAAGAACGGGGTTTCCTGGTCGAGTGATACTTCCGGGGTTGCTTCGGTGGATCCGAATACGGGTATCTTGACCGGTGTGAGCACTGGAACCTCCACAATTACGGCGAGCGCTCAGGCGCTGAGTTCTACCGCTACGGCTACCGTGTTTCTTGTTATCAATTCGATTGCGATCAGCCCCACGTCGGCGAGTGTGAACGTTGGAACCTCTCAGAGCTTTACGGTGAGTGCCGTGTCGAATGGAACCACGATCAACCTCACAAGCTCGGCAACGCTGACCCCAGAGCAGAGCGGCAAGGCGGTATCAACGATCACCTGCGCGTATGACGGAGTTTCGGCGCAGGTCTGCACGACGGCCTCCGGCACGACTCTGGCGGGTGTGTATCAGATCGTCGCGTCTTACTCGGGCTCGACTCTCACGGCCACGGCTACCCTGACGGTCAACTAGAGACGGCCGAGGTCGCCGTTCAGGAGCCAAGTTTTTGCTGGCAACGAAGAGAGGCGCTATTTCTCGCAGGTCCTGGTGGGTAGACAGCTTCCTCGGGGCAAAGTCCCTTTTTCGAATTTGAATGCGGGGCACCCGGGTGCGGCCTTTTTATTACGTCCACTCGTAACGTTGTTCTCCACACCGCTGAGCCGTATGATCGTGGGTACTCCCGACGGATTTCCCATGTCTGACATACGCTGTATTGGCATTGCGACCGGAGGCGGGGACGCTCCCGGTCTCAACGCTGTGATTCGCGCCGCTACCAAAGCTGCCATCCTCAAACACAAGTGGAAAGTCATCGGCATTCCCGATGGCTTCGACGGGCTCATCTGGCCGGAAAAATCCTTTGAGTTAACGGTCGACAGGGTCAGCGGAATTCTGCCGCGCGGCGGAACCATTCTGGGCACCACCAATCGCGGCAATCCGTTCAGCTACAAGACTGAAGAGAACGGTCAGGAGGTGGTGCGGGACATCTCGGACGAAATCATCTCTAACTCCAAGAAGCTGGGAATTGACGCGATCATCACGATTGGCGGCGACGGCTCGCAGAAAATAGGCTACGAACTTTTCCAGAAAGGCATGAAGATCGTGGGCGTGCCCAAGACAATTGACAACGACTTGTCGGCCACGGATTTCACGTTTGGGTTCGACACGGCGCTGCACACGGTCAGCGATGCCCTCGACAAGATCCACACTACGGCGGCGTCGCACCACCGCGTCATGGTGGTGGAGGTGATGGGGCGCGATTGCGGCTGGATCGCGCTGGCCGGAGGCATGGCGGGTGGCGCCCACGTCATTCTGATTCCCGAAATTCCTTTCACCATAAAACGGGTGTGCGACTTTATCGCGCAGCGGGAGAGCCGTGGCAGCCGTTTCACAATTGTTGTGGTCGCCGAGGGCATCAAATTGCCACCCGAGTTGAAACAGATGGCCCGTGGCTGGCCCGTGGGTAACACCATCGGCGATGCCATTGGACTGTTTGCCAACAAGGAAGTGCGGGTCAGCGTCCTGGGGCATATTCAGCGCGGCGGATCGCCCTCGCCCTATGACCGAGTGCTGGCTACGCGCTTCGGAGTAGCTGCGGTCGACCTGATTGCCGAGGGCAAGTTCGGAAAGATGGTTGCTCTGCGCGCGGACTCGATTGTCGCAGTCGACGTGGCCAGCGCCATCGGACAGTTGAAGTCGGTGCGACCCGATGGAGAATTGGTGCGCACGGCACGCGCGATTGGGATCGGGTTTGGCGATTGAAAAAGGGCCTCAGACCTCGGACGTGGTTCCAAGACGTTGGCGAGCCGTACTAAGCATTTGGCATTTAGGCCTTTTGGTGCGGCGCGGGAGCCCCGCTGTTGGCAGCAGAATCACAGCGACAGTAAGCTTATAACACAACCCTCATTGCGTGATTCCAATCACATTCCCTGTTTGCGCTTTCGTGGGAGCATGGCTAAAACTAGGCAACTCCATGCCGGATCCCTTCTCAGGCCAATTGCCGAATTCTGCCCCTGCGTATCGCGACCAGGAGCAATTGCGCGCGGCGTGGTTTGCCATGCGCATGTCACTAGCGGTTGGCGTGCTGATGCTACTGGGCAAGACCACCGCGTATTACATGACAGGATCAGCGGCGATCCTGTCGGACTTCGCGGAGTCGGTGGTGCATGTCATCGCGGTGGCGTTTGCCGCGTTTAGCCTACGGCTGAGCGCGAAGCCCGCCGCTCCTACGTTTCTTTACGGGTACGAGCGCATCGCGTTTTTCTCTGCCGGATTTGAAGGAGCGATGATCGTGATCGCCGCCATCTGGATTCTGGTGGAGGCCATCGAAAAGTGGCTGGCGGGATTGCCGCTGGAACATCTAGGCTCTGGAACGTTGCTACTGCTCGGAGCCGGCATGCTCAATGCCTGGCTGGGCTGGTATCTGCTGCGGGTGGGGAAACGAAGCCACTCGCTGATTCTCGAAGCTGATGGCAAGCACGTGCTTACCGACTGCTTCACCAGCTTCGGCGTGGTCGCGGGACTCGGCTTGGTCATGCTGACGGGATGGAAGCCGTTTGATCCGCTGGTCGCGATCGCGGTCGCCGTCAATATTCTGTGGTCCGGGGGGCGCATGGCGTGGCGGTCGGCAGTGGGTCTGCTCGACTACTCCGATCCGGACACGGGCAAGCAGATCCGTGAGAAATTGGACACCATCTGCAACGAACTCGGAATCCATTATCACGGCGTACGATACCGCACCACCGGATACCGTCAAATCATTGAGGTGCACCTGCTGTTTCCGCATGCGACGGCTGTGGGGGAAGCGCATCGGCTGGCGACTGCGCTCGAAGAACGTTTGCCCGTGGAACTCGCCAAGCCTGCCGAAGTGATCACACACCTGGAATCGCTGGAAGACCACGAGCACGTGCACTCGACCGGACACTACACCGGGCGGCCCGAGTAATTGCAGATTTTAGATTTGCGATGGCAGATTAACAACCCCCGTTCTTCAGCAATCTACAATCGCTTTTCCCTACTCCTTCATCATGGTGTCGATAGTCAGGTAGAGCTGGCTGTTGTCCTTGACTTCCACATACGGCTTGTTGGGATTGCGGCTGCTTACGATGTAAACCGTGGGTGTGTGGTCGAGCTTGATGGCCTTGCCCAGATCGCGGTCAGCATTGACCAGCGCGGCGAGTTTTCCGCCCGGATCGAGAACGAACGGCAAGTCGACTTTATGCGCGGTGGCGAATTTTTCGGCATAGGCGCGCAAGTTCTGGGGATTGACTTCGAGTTGGTTCTCGAAAATGTAATCGCGGAATTCGTTGCCCAGGGCCTTGGAATGGGTGTCGAAGTAGCGCGCCATCACGGCCGCCTGGTAGGACCAGTTATGCATAGGCAGCGGGAAATCGTGACGCACGACCGGGATCTTGTAGGTCTTCGAGGCCTGCTCGATGAGCGGCGCGGTGCGACTGCACATGGGACACTGCAAATCCTCGAAGACGACAATGGCAACCTGCGATCCCTTGGGCGGACGCAGCACCGAATTCACTGTATCCTGCGCCGACACGCACGCGGCGCCGGCCAGCGCGATCAGAGATAGGGACAAAATAACGAAACGATTTCGGAGTGTGTTCTTCATGAGTTTTTGGTTGTCTTGTGGTTATCGGGCACGAAACCATTCACATCATCTTAGACGCAGAAAACCTCACCCGCGCAACCGGCTTGAGTCGAACCTTTTATCATTCGGACGTCCCACCGCTATGGTAACTGAGCCGGGTTGTCTACTGCCAATTCATCTGCCCTGCACGTTCATGAATCGTAAACCTTTATGCCGGGAACTCCTGCCCTGCAACGCGCTATAGTAGAAAGTTCCCTTCTTCACTCGAACTCAAGCGTGAGACCGTTGGGCTCATCCCGAGTTGGCTGGCTTGTGGTGACGGTGGTCATGGCGGCCATGCTGTGGCTTCCGGCGTGCGGTCGCGGGCGTCACCGCGTGCTTGAGGTGGCCTACGTGTCGGCGCCCCAGGCGGCGCTGCGCGACCAGGTGGCGGCCATCTATAACCGCGTCGGCAACGTGAAAAATGGAGACCGCGTCGAGGTGCTGGAGCGCGAGAAGCGTTTCGCGCGAGTGCGCACCAGCAGCGGAATTGAAGGCTGGATCGAGCAGCGATATCTGGTCGATCAGAAGACCTTCGACGCCTTGCAGAAACTCACCCAAGAGAATCAGAGCGATCCCGTGCAGGCTCCCGGCGTGCTACGGAATGAGACCAATTTGCACGTCACTCCGGGCCGCGATACCGAACATCTGTACCAGCTTGCATCCGGCGCGAAGGTCGCGATTCTGAAGCGGGCTACCGCCGAAAAGCAGCCTGGCGCGGTGCCACCGCCCAAGCTGGCTTCGAAGCCTGGGGCGAAAACTCCGGAGGGGCCTGTACTCGAGGACTGGTGGCTCGTGCGCGAAGATCACGGTCGCGTGGGATGGGTGTTGTCCCGGATGGTGGACGTGGACGTCCCTCTCGATATCGCGCAATACGCCGAGGGCCAGCGCTTTGTCGCTTTCTTTGTGTTGAACGAGGTGCCGGATAACGACAAAGGGGTGCAGAAAGAGGTTCCGCAATACCTTTGTGTGCTGACCGATCCTCACGACGGCCTGCCTTACGACTTCGATCAGATCCGGGTTTTCACCTGGAACGCGCGAAAGCACCGCTACGAAACCGCATACCGCGAACATGGCCTGGACGGGATTCTGCCCGTTACGATCACGAAAGAGAATTTCGACAAGGAGGGAACTCTGCCGGTATTCATCTTGCGCGTGAAAGATGAGGCAGGGGACGTCAGCGAGCGAAAGTACAAGCTGAACACACCGATCGTGCGAAGGGTTCTGGCGCCCGGGGAAGTGCCCTCAAGGACGGCCAGGAAGCGGCGGGGCTAGCGGAGTGCGGTCCCGAGTCACCTTGCCCATCGAGAAATTCCAAATGCCATATCGTTTTTCCATTACTCATACCGATTTCGGTATCGTGACTAAACATGGTAACACTAACTTATTGAAAACAAATTGTTTGTTGGTGGCTCTGTTTGGATCGTGAGTTGCATTGAGAAACCGGTTCCGTGTGTGTGTAGGTGTTGATTTCATAAGACAGTAAAACTTGAAAGAAGCCTGCGGCAGACGGTGAAGTAAGCGGTAATAATTTCTTGAAGTCCCAGCTCTCACATTGTTTTAGAGGTCTAAAGAGGATTGCAATCCATCGGATCGCGCGATTGTTTCCAGGAAAACCGGCCTAGGCGCTTGGATCCGATTCTGAACAACGAAAATTTCTTAAGGAGGCAGGAAATGCGTTTTGAACGTTTCCCTATCGTTATAGCTTTGTTGTTTGCGCTGTCTTTGGCGACAGCGCCAATGTTTGGTCAATCGCTCATCTCTGGCGACATCGCGGGCACCGTCACTGACGCCAGCCACGCGGTACTTCCCAATGCGCCGGTCGAGCTGAAGAGCTTGGACACGGGCTCCACGCAAACGGGCGTGACCAACAGCACCGGCTTCTATCACTTTTCTCTGCTCAAGCCGGGCAATTATCAAGTCACAGTGAAGCAGAGCGGCTTCGCTACGGTGGACATTCCGGCCACCGTCTCTGTAGGCCAGACAACGAAGGCGGACATTACGCTGACCGTGGCGGCGGCGGGGACCACCGTCGAAGTATCGGGCGCCGCACCGCTTGTGGACACCACCAGCGCCAGCATCAATACCTCCTATACGCAGCAGGAAGTAGCGCTGCTGCCCAATCCCGGTGGAGACATCACCAACATTGCCCAGACGGCACCAGGCGCCCAGATGAACAACACCGGTGGCTATGGGAACTTTACGCTCAACGGCTTGCCGGCGACCTCGAACTTGTTCACGGTCAATGGCGAGAATGACATGGATCCATACTTCAACATCAATAACTCTGGTGCGACCAACCTTACCCTCGGATCCAACGAAATTCAGGAAGTCACGGTCATCGGGAATGCATACTCCGGCGAGTATGGCCAGTTGTCCGGCGCCCAAGTCACGTACGTGACCAAGTCCGGAACCAATCGCTTCCACGGGAACGCCCAGTATTGGTGGAACGGCCGGACCATGAACTCTAACGACTGGATGAACAACAACTCGTTCGACGGTACTCCGGGCAGTATTACGCCGCGTCCGTTCTCCAACGCGAACCAGTGGGCGGCTTCGGTGGGCGGCCCAATTATCAAGAATAAGACGTTTTTCTTCTTCGACACGGAAGGATTGCGCTTCCTTTTGCCCAATGTTATTCCGACCACCATTCCGAGCACGGCCTTCGCGAGCGCAGTCGTGGCCAACGTAGGCACCAATCAAGCAGCCGAACTCCCGTTGTACCAGCAACTGATGAGTCTATTTGCCAACGCCCCAGGCGCGGCCGGCGCGCAGGCCATCCCCAATAGCACTGCGTGTAACAGCGTGAAGTTGACGGGCTTCGACCCGACCACGCAAAACTGCTTTGCCACCTTCAACTCAACCCCGTCCGCGCTGGGGAAGGAATGGATTATTGCTGCGAAGGTTGACCAGAACATCGGGCAAAACGACAAGCTGTTCGGGCGCTATAAAGTGGATCATGGTCTGCAGCCAACGTATCTGGATCCCATCAACGCCAACTTCGACGCGCTGTCCAATCAGCCCTCCTGGGACGGCCAGGCGCAGGAGACGCACGTTTTCTCTCCCACCGCGGCCAATGAGTTCACGGCGGCTGCGAGCCACTATGTAGCCCAGTTCCAGCAGAACGAAGCCAAGGCGTTGAGCACGTTCCCGCAAGGCCTGGTATTCGGGGGAACTAACCCGCTTGGCGCGTCTAATGGAGTCTTCGGCGAGCAATGGGCTTTCCCGCAGGGTCGCAACATCACCCAGTACCAGTTTATTGACAACTTCACATGGACGCGCGGAAACCACGGCCTTAAGTTCGGCGGAAACTTCCGCCGCTATGATGTCAGTGATCACAACTTCTTCCGCAACAACGCCGAGACTTACTTTTCTTTGGGGGCCTGCAGTGTGAATCAAAGCCCGTGCGCGAAAGCCAACCAGGTTACCGCATTACAGTTGTTCGCCAATGGCTTAGCGGGCCAGTACCGCAGGTCTGATAACCTTTCCAGCAACGTACCGGTTGCTCTCTGGGGCCTTGGCGTCTATGGGATGGACACCTGGAAGGTAAAACCGAACCTGACTTTGACGCTGGCGTTGCGCGTAGAGCGCAACTCCAACCCAGTTTGCCAGACAAACTGCTTTGCCAACTTCAAGACCGATTGGTCCTCGCTGCCCAGCGTAGTTGCGGGAGCCAACGCCGGTAATACTCCGTATACGTCCGACATCGCCTACAACCAGCACCAGGCCTACCATGGCGTGGACTCGCTGGACTGGTCGCCGCGCTTCGGCTTTAGCTGGGATCCGCGGAGCAACGGTAAGACCGTATTGAGTGGCGGCTTTGGGCTGTTCTACGACAACCCGCCCGCTGGTATTGTGGATGATCTGCTGGCCAATCCTCCGGTTGCGGTTGCGATTCGGGTGCGGCCGACGACTGGTACGCTTGCCTTCGATCCTGGCCCGAACGGCTCTGTCAATACCTGGACCCAATCTGCCCAGGCCTTTAACAACGGCTTTGCTGGTGGCCAGACCTACACACAGATTTATAATTCATTGCTGCCATTTGGAGTGAATTTCGCTGCCCCCGCTTTCACAGCTCTCAATGGGACCATTCAAGCCCCAACTTGGAAGGAGTGGAACGTGCAGGTGCAGCAGCAAATTGGTCGTTCGACCGCGCTGGTTCTAAACTACGTTGGTAATAGCGGCACCCGCATGCTGTACACCAACTCCTTTTACAACGCCTACGACGGGAATGGGTATTGGCCGGCAGGTACATTCCCAGCGGCGCCCGCGGTTCCGAACTACGGGACCGTCAGCCAGGTGCAGAACGGCGCGATATCGAACTACAACGGCCTGACGGCCACCCTCAGGCACAACTTCACGAAGTGGGTCACCGCCCATGCAAACTATACCTGGGCGCACAATCTAGATGAACTCTCCAATGGCGGCCTCTTCACCTACGGAGACTCTCTTACTCTCGCCCAGCAATGCCCTCAGAGCCTAAGGTCGTGCAATTATGGCAGCTCCGATTACGACATTCGCAACAGCTTCAATGCAGACTATGTCGTACATCCTTCCTATCACTTCACGAACAGTTTCCTGAACTATGCGCTGGGTGGATGGGAATGGTCGGGCAAGTTATTCTGGCGCGGCGGACTGCCGTTCTCCATCGTTGACGGTAACCTGAACGGTGGTCTCGTCAACGGGACTGCGACGGTTCTGGCCACCCCGATTCTTCCCGGCAACGCTCCAGGGCAAGGTACTTGCGGCAGAGGAGCCGCTAGCGTTCTCGGCACTGCGACGCCTTGTCTGAATGCAGCAGCGTTCCTGGATACGTCTACACTGGCAACGTCCGGCTACTCTCCGCAGCGGCGTAATCAGTACGTCGGACCGCATTTCTTCGACATGGATATGGGCCTGTTCAAGAACTTCAAGTTGGGTGAGCGCGTCGCGCTCGGCGTCGGCGCTCAGGCGTACAACGTGTTTAATCACCCGAACTTCTTTAACCCGGACAGCACTCTAAGTGATTCAACGTTCGGTCAGATCAATACCATGGCACCAATGCCCACAAGCCCTTACGGCGTGTTCCTAGGATTCGATTCCTCAGTGCGCGTCGTTCAGGTGTCGGGCAAGGTCACCTTCTAACCAGTTCGGACTGTGGCTGAGCCGGGCGATCCCGCAAGGGATCGCCCCTCTCTCTGTGTGCCGCGGATGATTGACCAACCACGGTCCGCATACGGCGATTCGCTGCATTGGTCTGCGCCAGGCAACCGCGAACACGTTGCGTAGAGTTCCGCCAAGCAACGTTGTGCAGTAACCTACAATTGCAGCGTCTAGACATTGGAGGTGGACATCATGAATCGAATTATCCTAGTTGCTTTGGTCGTACTGGTCGCAGGGTTGGTGTGTTTAGGGCAGGTCACGGGTTCCGGTCCAAATCCGCAAGCAGCCGCTCCGAAAGTTACTGGTCATGGAGCCTTTCCTGTGAAGGTCGGTAAGACATTGGATTCCAGCAAGCTGAAGGAAGGCGATGCGGTTGAGGTCGAGATTGCGGAACCCTTCAAGCTGGCGGACGGCACCCTAGTTTCAAAGGGAACGAAGCTCACGGGGCACGTTGCGACCTCGAAGGCACGCGCGAAAGGGGACTCCGAATCGGAACTGACACTAGTCTTCGACAAGCTCAACTTGGCGAACGGGAAACAACTTGTCCTCAAAGGTTCAGTACAGGCCGTGTTCCCGCCTCCCGATGATGTGAATCCAGTGGTGGCAGTCTCAACTATGTCCAAAAGTGGTGGTCCCGGATATCAGCCCTCGGACATCAAAAGCGGCTCCAACTTGGAGGTGACAAACAATGCGCCTCCTCTCATGGGTCCAAAAACCGTGGGCGTGCACGGCATGCATGGGCTTGAGTTGAAAGACGGTGTTCTGACTTCGAAAGGCAAGAATGTGAAGCTGGGCGGCAGTATTCGGATGATTGTGCACATCGACATCTTCGGCTCGCCGGTCTAACTGATTCTTGGTTCCCTTAGTTTTCGATGGCGCAGCTTACATGCTGCGCCATCTTCTTTTCCGGAAGAGGTTACCTCGGGACATCCTACTTCCCGAAAATCACCGTGCTGGAGAAGTGGGAACTTGCCGCCATATAGAACAGTAGTGGTACCGACAGGAAAAAGTTGGTGCGCGAGGCCAGGAATGCCTGGCGTGCCATGGTCGCGGCGTTGGCGGGAGGAGTGCCAGCCAGGGTTCCGCGGATGATCTGCTTATTGTTGGGCCAAATGATACCCCAGACGTTAAATAGCATCACAATGCCAAAGCCGCCCCCGACCCCGATGGAAAGGACGTGATTGTCGTCTCCGCCGACGGGAGTGTAGTGCACAAACACCCAGCCTGCAGCGTAAGCCAAAATTGCCGTAATCGCGCCGAGGATGTATCCGCTGGGGATCATTTTCTTGATCACGACGAAAAGCACGAACCAGACCGCGATCCAGAGTAGCAGGAAGAACCCGATGGTGGCGCCCACGCTGCCGCCCTGGCGCTTCGCATCGGGACCGACGTAGAACTGCGCCCAATACCAGAATCCGATGAAGACCGTAAGCAGCGCGCTCCAGCGGAACCAGTTCAGGGCAGGCAAGGTTAGGTTCTGAAAGATCTTGGGTTTCATGCTGGCGTCCACTTGCTTCATGAAGGGGACGTTAATGAGGTTGAAGAAATACAGCAGTCCGACCCAGGTGATACCCGCGATGAAGTGGAACCAGCGCAGAATAAGCTGGGTGGCTTCATTGCCGGTAATGGAGGGCATGACCGTTGAGGCTGCCATTGCGACGAAATGGTGCATAGAATTTCCTCCGCCAACTTGTTCGCCAACTTCGAAGTGCACGTTGCGGGGCCCCGAATGCCCTGAGAAAACGGGCATTCGGCGAAGAGACGGCCAGGCTGCAATGAAAGGCAAAGACCTCGCGAACCGCGGAATCGTGTCCGGCGGTGCCGTCGAGTCGAGGAAAGTCTGCACTTTGCGGCGGCTGCTGTCAACCGGCAGAAGTCACCGCGGCAAGTTCCAGTTGAAAAGCGGCGGAGATCGCCGTATGGTACTGACATCTGCTGGAGAGCGTGGTGGTGTGGAGTTTGGGCGCGCAGCCGGCGGAATTGTCCCCCCTTGTTCCTGTGGCAGCGGGAAGGCTTCCGGGAACATGCTGTTGCTTTGAGCCTACCCACGGCGAAGTCTGCGGGCGGGTGGTTGGCAGTTCGCAGTCTACAAGTCAAGGAGATCGGCTATGGACAGCAATAAGCCGGCGCAGAACATTCAGGATTCCTTCCTCAACACGGCCCGCAAGGAGAGACTCAGCATCACCATCTATCTGCTGAGTGGAGTGAAGCTAACGGGCCGCATCCGCTCTTTCGACAAGTACTCCGTGGTGCTGGAGGCGAATGGTCAGGAGCAGCTCATCTTCAAGCACGCCATCTCCACCGTGGTGATGGGGCGGGTGGCGGCGACGCATGTCGCCCACGTGGCGCATCCAGATAAAGCGGTGGGCACGGGAACGGCGGCAGGGCCGGTGTCGGCGCCAAGCGCTTCGGGCACCGGCACCGAAGGATAAGGCGTTTTCGGTTTGGGAAGTTCTCATACCAAGAAATCCCGCGACACCGCGCGTACTGGCAGACGTGTGCCTCTGGGGATCGTTCACGAGGAGCCGGAGCGCGAACGCGCATTTCTGGTGGGAATCGATGTTCGCACGCGCGGACGCAGCGCGGCGAAGGGGACAGTCACGGCGCAGGCGGCGGCCGCACGCGAGGCAGCCGCACTGCAGCCAGCAAAGGCCGGAGGCCCTGGGCTTGCGGCCGGGGGTGCGGTAAAGTCCAACGGCAAGCCTAGAATTCCTGAGTTCGATGCGGACGAGTCGCTCGCCGAACTTCGTACCCTGGCAGAGAGTGCCGGGGCGAAGGTGGTGGGCGAGATTCTGCAGCGACGCGATCGGCCTGATCCGGCCACATTGATTGGCGCGGGCAAGCTCGAAGAAATCGCGGGCGCGGCTGCTTCGGTGAATGCCGACGTCCTTCTATTCGATCACGATCTCAGTCCTTCCCAGCAGCGCAATATTGAGAAGATCATCAAGCGGAGGGTGATCGACCGCACCCAGCTCATTCTCGATATTTTTGCGCGGCATGCGCGCACCCGGGAAGGCCAGTTGCAGGTCGAACTGGCGCAGTTGCAATACATGATGCCGCGGCTGGCCGGGCATGGCGTGGAGATGTCCCAGCTCGGCGGCGGCATTGGTACCCGCGGTCCCGGTGAAACCCAGCTTGAAACTGACCGGCGGAAGATCGCCCGGCGCGTCCGGCACGTGGAGCAGCAACTGGAAAACGTGCGGCGCATTCGCAGGCAGCAGCGGCAGCGGCGCGAGTCCGCGCCCGTCGCGACGGTTGCGCTCGTCGGCTACACCAATGCGGGGAAGTCGACCCTGTTCAACGCGCTTACGCGCGCCAAAGTGCTGGAATCGCCGCGCATGTTTGCCACTCTGGACCCGACGATTCGCGGAGTGGACCTGCCTTCGAAGCGCAAAGTGCTGCTGTCGGACACCGTGGGATTCATTCGCAGCCTGCCGCACACGTTGGTTTCGGCGTTCCGCGCGACGCTGGAGGAGGTGCAGCGGGCATCGCTGATTTTGCACGTGTCCGATGCCAGCAGCCGGCTCTCGGCCGAGCAAGACGCGCAGGTGGAGATTGTCCTGAAGGAACTGGAGGCGGAGAAGAAGCCGCGTCTGCGGGTGATGAACAAGATTGATCTGCTGGACGAGGAAGTGGCGCAGTCGCTGCAAGCGGACGCCATGCGCGAAGATTCGAAAACGGTCTACGTTTCCGCGGCGGAAGGCACGGGTTTGGACAGGCTGCTGGAACGGGTGGACGCGATGATCGAAGAAGACCCAGTTAGCCGCGTGCATCTGCGCGTGCCGCAACAAGAAGGAAAGACGCTGGCGATGCTGGAAGAGAAGGCGCGAATTTATTCGCGAAGCTATAAAGACGGGGCGGTGGAGTTAGAAGTTGAGGCGCCGGCGTCGGTGGTAAGACGGGTGAGGCAGTGGGCGGTAGGGTAGAGAGGAAAGGAAATCCTGATTGGGGGAAGTCGTCCATCGACGACTCTGGGTCGGAATGCTTTTCATCCGATCCGGGAACCGGAGCGTCTACCAGCCCCAACTCGGTATCCCCGTGATCTTGCTTCCTTCCCTAGTAACGGCCAGAAATTTAAATGGGCCGGCAACCAAGAAGCGGTGACATTCCTTGGCTATCGGCCCATTCGATCCTGAATTGGATCGGAGGTGATGTTTCAATGCTATTCCTCTTTTGGCTGAAGTCAAGGCCTATATGCAGAAATTTGCGACGTGGCGTGGCGAAGCTTGCAACCAAAGTCCTAAGCCCCTTGTTTCCATGGGGCTGGGAATGGCTGTAATACCGGTATCTTTTCGGGAATCTGACCTGCAAAAGCACAAGTTGGCGGGCGAAAATGGCCTTCTTCGCGTTGACATAAACTCCTCGGGACGCTAGACTTAACAGTTTTCATAGCCCTCATTTTCCGGTCTATATCAGCACCACATGGATGAGACGCTTCAACAACTAGGCGAATTACTGCTCGGAGCGGTGCCGACGGTGATTCTGCTGGCGCTGCTCTACGCGCTCTATACCACGATTGTGCACAAGCCGTTGCAGCGTGTGCTCGCGGAGCGGCGCAGCAAGACTGAGGGCGCGGTGGAGAAGTCGCGAGCCGACATTGCGGCGGCCGAGGCGCGCACGGCTGAGTACGAACAGAAGTTGCGAGAGGCGCGGGCCGCGGTATTCCGCGCTCAGGAAGCGCGCCGCCAGGCGGTGCTGCAGGCTCGAACCAACGCGCTCAACGAAGCACGCAGCAAGGCTCAAGCGCAGGTACTGGCAGCGAAGAAAAATATCGAGAACGACCGGGCCGCGGCGGAGACCGGTTTGCCGGCCGACGCTGCGGCGCTGGCGCAGGAAATCGTGCGGCGCGTGCTGCAGCCGGCGGAAGCAGGGCGTTGATGACGTGCACGAAGATAGCCTCAACGAAGATGACGTCAAGCAAGAAGATCGTCCGGACATTTTTTCTTGCGGTACTGATGGTGAGTAGCGCGAGCCTGGTGTCGCTTCGCGCGCAGGAGCAACCGACCCATCCCGAGAAGAAGCAGGCAAGCGACGATTCCGCACAGCAATCCGTGAGCGCTGGCCGCCAACTGGCGCATGAGAGCAACGAAGCCGCGGGTGAAGGAAAAGACGAGATGGCGGAGTTCAAGGAGTCGGCCTCGGTGCGACTGATCGGCCGGCTGACGGGATTGAATCTGCAGCAGTCTTACTGGCTGAGCGTGGTGCTGAACTTTCTGGTGATTGCTGCCATTGTTGTCTGGGCTGCGCGCAAGTATTTGCCTGGAATGTTCCGCGACCGCAGCGCTGCGATCCAGAAGGCGATGCAGGAGGCGCAAATGGCCAGCGAGGATGCGCGGCGCAGGCTGGCCGAGATCGAGACGCGCCTGATGAAGCTGGATGTCGAAATTGGCATGATGCGCAACGCTGCCGAGAAAGAAGGCGCGGCGGAGGAAGCCCGTATCCAGGCCGCCGCCGAAGATGATGCACGCAAGATTGTCGTTTCGGCAGAGCAGGAAATTGCGGCGGCGGCTAAGGCGGCGCGGCGCCAACTGACAGCTTACGCGGCCGATCTCGCGGTTGGGTTGGCGCGAAAGCAGATTCACGTGGATGCCGCCACCGATCAGGCTCTGGTGCGCAATTTCGCCGGACAGTTGGGCGCAGCGGACGATCAGGGAAAGGACAGGAACTAGACTGTGGCTTCGGTCGCCAGCACGTATGCCCGGGCTTTCGCCGACGTCGTTCTCAGTGCGCACCTTGATGCGAATCGAGCCTTGGGTGGATTGCGCGAGATCGCGAGGCTCCTGACCGATAACGCAGATTTGAGGCGTGTCTGGGAGAATCCGGCAGTCCCCGCCGAGCAAAAGCGCAATTTATTGGATGCGATTGTGCAGCGGGAGGGCATCGACAAGCCCGTCCGCAACCTGGTGGCCGTGCTGATTGATCACCGGCGCGTGCAGTTTCTGCCCAGAATCATCGAGCAACTGGAAAAGGAACTCGATGCGCGCCTGGGATTTGCCGAGGCGCAGATTTCCAGTGCCCGTGAATTGGGCGATGCGGAGAAGCGAGCGCTCGAGGCGCAAATCGAGAAAACAACCGGCAAGAAAGTCCGCGCGCGTTACGGACTGGACTCGTCGCTGCTGGGCGGTGCCGTGGTCCGCGTGGGTAGCACGATTTACGATGGTTCGGTGAAGGGCCAGTTGGAGAAGATTAGAGAGGCGATTAGCTCCTAGCTTCTAGCTTGAACCATCATGTTCTTCGGGTTTGGCTAGAAGCTAGCAGCTAAAGGCTAAGAGCTGATTTTATGGCACAAATTAAGGCAGACGAAATCACGAAACTGATCCGCGAGCAGATCGAGAATTACGAAACAAAGATCTCGGTGGACGAGACGGGCACCGTCATCACGCTGGGTGACGGCATCGCGCGCGTCTATGGGCTCGACAAGGTCATGGCGGGCGAACTGCTTGCCTTCCCGCACGGCGTGGCCGGCATCGCCATGAACCTGGAAGAAGACCAGGTGGGCGTAGTGCTGCTTGGCGAATACACCGAGATCAAGGAAGGCGACGAGGTGAAGCGCACGGGACGCATCATGAGCGTGCCCGTGGGCGACGCCGTGATCGGGCGCGTAGTGAACTCGCTCGGCGAGCCTATCGACGATAAGGGGCCCATCGCCAGCGATAAGTTCATCGCATTGGAGCGCATTGCACCGGGCGTGATCGACCGGCAGCCTGTGCGTGAGCCGATGGCGACCGGGCTCAAGGCAATCGACAGTATGATTCCGATCGGTCGCGGTCAGCGCGAACTCATCATCGGCGACCGCCAGACCGGCAAGACCGCCGTCGCGCTCGATACCATCATTAATAGCAAGGGCAACGACCTGATCTGCATCTACAACGCGATCGGGCAGAAGCGTTCATCGATTGCCCAGGTGGTGAAGATTCTGGAAGATGCCGGGGCCATGGAGTACACGATCGTCGTGGCCGCATCGGCGTCCGAGCCGGCCCCCATGCAATACATCTCACCGTACGCGGCGTGTGCCATGGGAGAGTATTTCCGGGACAGCAAGCGGCACGCGCTGGTTATCTATGACGATCTCTCGAAGCACGCGGCATCGTATCGCGAGATCTCGCTCCTGCTGCGGCGTCCGCCGGGACGCGAGGCCTATCCGGGAGACGTTTTCTATCTCCACTCGCGCCTGCTGGAGCGCGCGTCCAAGCTGAGCGACAAGATGGGTGGCGGGTCACTGACTGCGCTGCCAATTATTGAGACGCAGGCGGGCGACGTTTCGGCCTACATTCCGACCAACGTAATTTCGATTACCGACGGCCAGATTTATCTGGAAACGGATTTATTCAACCAGGGCGTGCGCCCGGCGGTGAACGTTGGTCTGTCGGTAAGTCGCGTGGGCGGCAGCGCGCAGATCAAAGCCATGCGGCAGGTGGCGGGCACCTTGAAGCTGGAACTGGCGCAGTATCGCGAACTGGCGGCATTTGCGGCCTTTGGCAGCGATCTCGACAAGGCTACGCAGTCGCAGTTGAACCGCGGGCAACGGCTAGTGGAACTGCTGAAGCAGAATCAGTTCTCTCCGCTGCCATTCTCCAAGCAGATTCTGATCATCATGGCGGGCACCGGCGGGTTCCTCGACGACCTGCCGGTCGCACAAGTACGCGAGTTCGAGGCGGAACTCTACAAGTACGTGGATTCAACGAATCCCGGCCTGTTGCGCTCGATCATGGAGAAAAAGATTCTCGATGACACGTTGAAGGGCCAGTTGCAGAACGTGATCAAGGAAGCGAAGCAGCAGTTTGTGGCGGCCCGGGAAGCGGTAGCGAAGTAAAGCTCTTGGCTCTTAGGCCTTTACTCTTAGCTTGAGGCGAGGCAGCAGAGTGACAGGCCAAAGACTAAGAGCCAATAGCTAATAGCTGGTTTTCCATGGCTAACATTCTCGACATTCGGCGGCGGATTCGCAGCGTGATCAACACGCGGCAGATCACTAAGGCCATGAAGGTGGTCTCGGCGGCGAAGTTGCGCCGGGCGCAGGAACGGGCCTTGGCCGCGCGTCCGTATGCGCGGATGCTGACGAATGTGCTGAAGTCGCTGGTGGCGCGGGCGGAGATTTTCGATCCCGAGACCGGGGAGCCGAAGCATCCTTTGCTGGCGCAGCGGGAAGAAAAAAGCATTCTGTTGATCGTTGTGACTGGCGACAAAGGGCTGGCAGGCGCGTTCAACGCGAACATTACGAAAGCAGCCGCCCGGTTCCTTGAGTCCAAGGCTGGAAAGAACATCGACATCGAAGCCGTGGGCCGCAAGGGGCGCGATTTTCTGCGCCGGCGGTATCCAGCCGCCAAGGTCCAGACGCGGAGTCTGGCGGATCTCTCGGAATCCATCGAGACAGATTCTGAAGCGGGCGAACGCGTTGGAACAACCCAGATCACCGGCGAACACGTGGGTATTCTCGGCAAGGTGGAGTTCGCTCAGGCGCGGGCGCTCTCCGAGAACGTGATTGCGCGCTACAAACGCGAAGAGATCGACGCGGTTTACATTGTATTCAACGAATTCAAATCGGTGATCGCGCAGAGGCTCATCGTGGAGCAGATTCTCCCCATCGAGCAGATCGGCGAGCAAACGGTACGGCTGGTCGAGGAGATGTCGGAAGAAGACAAGAAACGGGCCAAAGAGGCTGCGGTGAGCGCGGGCGTAGGCTTGCGCGGTCCGGACCGCCAGGCGGAAGAAACCGCTTCGCAGTTTGGCACGTCGCAGGTGGACTACATCTACGAGCAGCCGCCCGAGGAGTTATTCCGCGCCCTGCTGCCGAAGTATGTGAGCATCCAGATTTTGCGGGCATTGATGGAGTCGGTGGCCGCAGAGCACGCCGCCCGCATGACCGCAATGGATTCGGCCACCAACAACGCGACCGACATGATCGATTCGCTGACCCTGGTCATGAACCGGGCGCGGCAGGCGAAAATCACGAAAGAGATCATCGAGATTGTCAGCGGCGCGGCGGCGATGTGAGAAGAAGCTTCTAGCTTCTAGCTATTAGCTTCCAGCAAAACAGATTGTCGAAACTTGGAATATGAGCGAGGTCGATTGCTGCGGGTTGTGCAGATGAAAAGCGGTATCGATAAAGCTAGGAGCTAGCAGCGAGTAGCTAGAAGCTAATTTATGCCTGAAAACGTAGGACATGTTATTCAAATCGCGGGTCCCGCAGTGGACGTGCAGTTTCTCGAGGGAAAGCTGCCTCCGATCTATGAGGCCGTGAAAGTAGTGAGCGATGGTTTCACCGTGCCCAACCCGGTCAACGTAATTCTCGAGGTGCAACAGCATCTGGGCGAGGGCCGCGTGCGCTGCATCGCCATGCAGCCGACCGACGGCATGGTGCGCGGCATGAAGGCTATTGATCAGGGCGGACCGATCTCTGTGCCGGTCGGCCGCGGGACGCTGGGCCGCGTGATGAACGTGATCGGCGAACCGGTCGATCAATTGGGCCCGATCGAAGCCACGGAGAGGATTCCGATTCACCGGCTGGCGCCGGCGTTCGACGAGCAGGCCACGACGGCCGAGATGTTCGAGACCGGCGTGAAGGTCATCGATCTCATCCAGCCGTTCTTGAAGGGCGGCAAGATCGGTCTGTTCGGCGGCGCGGGCGTGGGCAAGACCGTCGTCATCATGGAATTGATCAACAATGTCGCCAAGAACCACGGCGGCTACTCCGTGTTTGCCGGCGTCGGCGAGCGTACGCGCGAAGGCAATGACCTGTGGCTGGAAATGACGGAGTCGGGCGTGATCAAGCCGGGCAAGCCGGCGGAGTCGAAGGCGGCCCTGATCTACGGGCAAATGACGGAGCCTCCAGGGGCGCGTCTGCGCGTGGCGCTGACGGGGCTGACGGTCGCGGAATACTTCCGCGATGCCGAAGGCGCGGACACGCTGCTCTTCATCGACAACATTTTCCGTTTCACGCAGGCTGGTTCGGAAGTGTCAGCGCTACTGGGCCGCATGCCCAGCGCCGTAGGCTACCAGCCCAACCTGGCGACGGAAATGGGCGAACTGCAGGAGCGCATCACGTCCACCAAGAAGGGATCGGTCACGTCGGTGCAGGCTATTTACGTGCCCGCCGACGACTTGACGGATCCGGCGCCGGCGACCACGTTCGCTCACCTCGATGCGACCACCGTGCTTTCGCGCGCCTTGACTGAAATTGGAATTTACCCCGCAGTCGATCCTTTGGCTTCAACTTCGCGCATTCTCGATCCGCGCATCGTCGGCCAGGAGCATTACGACGTGGCGCAGACGGTGAAGCGGACGCTGCAGACTTACAAAGATCTGCAGGACATCATCGCGATTCTCGGTATCGACGAATTGACCGAAGATCAGAAACTGACCGTGGCCCGCGCCCGCAAGATTCAGCGCTTCCTTTCGCAACCGTTCCACGTGGCCGAGCAGTTCACCGGCGCGGCGGGACGCTACGTGAAGATTGCCGACACGGTCAAGGGCTTCAAGGCGATCGTGGAAGGCAAGTACGACGATATCCCCGAGCAGGCGTTCTACATGAAGGGGCCGATCGAGGAAGTGCTGGAAGCGGCAGAGAAGATGAAGGCGGCAGCGTAAATAAAGATGTCAGCTCTCAGCCTGTTCTGGTTGAGGGTCGAAAGTGAATGACGCTGATAGCTGGCGGCTGAAGGCTGATAGCTGATTCATGCCCGACACATTCAAACTCGAGATCGTCACGCCGGAGAAAAAAGTCGTAGACACGGCGGCCGAGGAGGTACAGATTCCCGGGAAGAACGGGTATCTTGGCGTCTTGCCAGGGCACGCCCCACTGATCACCGAGTTAGCGGTGGGCGAGATTACGTACTGCGAAGATTCTCAGGAGTCGCGGCTGGCCGTGGCCTGGGGATTTGCGGAAGTATTGCCGGACAAGGTGACGATTCTGGCGGAGACGGCGGAGCGTCCCTCGGAGATTGACGTGGAGCGCGCGCGCAAATCCAAAGAGCGCGCCGAGCAAAGGTTAACGAGCGGCGACACAACTGTCGACGTGGAGCGCGCGCTAGATGCGTTACACCGTGCAGAATCACGGCTCGATGTCGCGGCAAAAGCCAAGTAGACACTCCCAGTTTCAGATCCCAATCTTCCCACGGCCCTGGTGCCGGCCGGTTCGCTGCTTATACAATTGGGCGCTTACTCTTCTGAGGAGACGGCACCGTGAAACTCCATGTTTTCGTTTTTTCCTGCTTCGTTCTTTGTGGTCTGGCGACGGCGCAGCAAGGCAAGCCCGCGCAGGCACAACCCCCGCAAAGGCCGCCCTGGCTGGATACTCCTGAAGTTCATTCCGACAATAGCGTGACCTTCCGCTTCCTCGCCCCCAACGCGCAGGAAGTGAAGCTGGCGCGCGAGGGTACCGAGCCAGTGCCCATGCAGAAAGACGACAAGGGCGTATGGACCGTGAATACCGCGCCTCTGCCTCCGGACTATTACGGATACTCCATCACCGTTGACGGTGTGCGCTCGCTCGATCCCTACAACCACGGACTGGTCCCGAATCTGATCTCTCCGGGGAATTTCGTGCATGTAGCTGGGCCGCCGTCGCTGCCGTGGGAACTGAACGACGTTCCGCGCGGGGAAGTTCATCATCATTTCTATAAATCGGCAGTGGCCGGCGATCAGCGGGACTTCTATGTGTATACGCCGCCAGGCTACGACCCTACCTCGAAAAAGACATATCCCGTGCTGTATCTGCTGCACGGATACAGCGACGACGCGAGCGGATGGACGGCGGTCGGACGCGCCAATGTGATTTTTGACAACCTGATTGCGCAGGGCAAAGCACAACCGATGATCGTCGTGATGCCGCTCGGTTACGGCACCATGGAAATCATTAGCCTGGGATGGGGCGCGTGGAGTCATACCGACGTGCGCGACAAGAATTTCTCGAACTTCCGCGAGGCGCTACTCACGGAAGTCATGCCGAAAATCGAGAGCGAGTATCGGATGAAGAGCGACCGCAATTCGCGGGCGATTGCCGGCCTCTCGATGGGCGGATCAGAATCGCTGCTGACCGGGCTGAACAATCTTGACAAGTTTGCCTGGATTGGCGCGTTTAGTTCGGGCGGCATTCCCGACGACTTTCAAACGGATTTTCCCGCGCTCGACGCGAAGGCGAACCAGCAAATCCACTTGCTTTGGATTGCGTGTGGGACTGAGGACCGTCTGATCACAGTCAACCGCAACCTGCGCGAATGGCTGAAATCGAAAGGCATTCAGCACACCGATATCGAAACGCCCGGTATGCACACCTGGATGGTATGGCGCCGGAATCTGGCGGAGTTCGCGCCATTGTTGTTCCGCTGAGAAGCACCAGCCGCGTACTTACGGCTATGGCACATTTACGTGGTCCCGGTTCTCCGCCGGCACGTAGTTCACCGCAGCCGTGCGCTCCAGTTTGTCCCAGGCGAATCTGCGGCCTTCCAGCGCTCGCTTCAGGGTCTTGAAGAGCACGATCGAAAACAATTGGCGGTAGGCGAAACGCTGCAGCCAGACCTGGCTGAGCAGCCAAGCGTCTTCTTTGTCGTCGGGGCGGCGGCGTTCCAAGGCAAAGGCAATTGCCGAGGCGATAAAGTCGATCACCAGGAACGCAAAGAAGAACAGCACTAGCTTGTGAAAGCTGGCGGGATCGGTGGAGTCGGGATGGAAATGTTTCTGAATGAAATACCAGATCGTACCCACGGCGAACATGATGTCGATGAGCGGCGACACCAGCGGCAGCAGAATCTGGAAAATGACAATGTTCGGCAGCGCCACCCATCCCAGCGCGCCCTTGCGGGCGAAAACTCCACGGTGCTTATAAACAGCCTGCAGGATGCCGAAGGACCACCGAAAACGCTGGCGCATCAAGGCGTTCGCGTTGGTGGGAGCTTCGGTGTAGGCCAGGGCCATGTCTTCGTACTCGACGCGATATCCGCGGCGCAACAAGGCCATGGTGAGGTCGGCATCTTCGGCGACAGTGTCGACGTGATAACCCACCAGCCTCGCGCACCGCGGACACGCGCCATGCACCGATTGCACCGGGCACGACGCTGACGGCGCCAAGAACATCGAGAGCCCGTCGCTCGAAGTTCTGGCTGGTGATGTACTCGAGGGCCTGCCAGCGCGTCCAGAGATTGACGCGGTTGCCCACCTTGGCATTGCCCGCGATGGCGCCGACTTTGGGGTTGATGAAGTGCGGAACCAGACGTGCGATCGCATCTTGAGCGATGATGGTGTCGGCGTCGATGCCCACGAAGAGTTCCGCGTCTCCGATGTGCTCGATGCCGTAGTTGAGGGCCTCGGCCTTGCCCGAGTTCGGCTTTCCGACGATCAGAACTTTTCCCGCGGCTGCCTCGGCTGCGAAGGCTTTGCGCGCGACTTCGAGCGTACGGTCCTTGGAGCCATCGTCAATGACAATCACGCGCAGATTCGGATAGTTCGAGTTGAGCGCAGCTCGAACCGTTCGCTCAATGACTTTTTCTTCGTTGTAGGCCGGAATCAACACCGCAACCTTCGGCTTGTAGGACGCGACTTCCGCGGGCTTGCCGAAAATCTTCTCATGCACGCGGTCATAGACCGCCGCCGCTCCTATAAAGATCAGCCTCCCAGTCATAAGCAAGTCGCCTATCAGAAAAATCCAGGTGATGAAGACAATCCCTGCGTCGAAGAGCCAGAAGCCCAGCCGGTCGAGCCGAGCGGCCCAGAGCTCGCCTGCAGGCAAAGGAGCCATCACGTCCGCTTTAGTCTTCCCCAGCAGTTCGTAAACTGGGGCGATCTCATATCCTCGGGCCCGGATTCCGTCAATGATCAGGGGCAGGGCCCGCACGGTTTCGGATCGATTGCCGCCTCCATCGTGCAACAGCACAATGTTGCCGCAGCGCAGATTGTCCTGGCGGCAGGGCGGCAGATGCGACAGCACATACGCCGAGATTTTTTCGGCGGAAGGATTTCCGCTCCAATCATCGGGATCGATTCGATTGCCGACAGTGATATAACCCATTTCCTGCGGAATCTCGAGCGGACGTACCTGATCGGCCGTGTCGGGCTCCTCATCAATCGCGTAGGGCGGTCGCATCAAAGTGGCGCGGACCCCCACCAGGCTGGCGAACAGGCGCTCGGTAAGATTCAGTTCCACCTTCATATAAGCGGTAGAGATGTTGCTGACGTCAGGATGGGTGAAGGTGTGGTTCCCGATGGTGTTGCCTTCTTTGTAAATGCGTTTCGCGATGCCAGAAAACTTGTCCGTCTGGATGCCGATCAGAAAAAAAGTGGCGGTAGCGTGCTTTTGCTTGAGCACGTCGAGAATCTTCGGAGTCCAATCGGGGTCGGGCCCGTCGTCAAACGTCAGTGCAACCTTATTCGGGCTATAGCCATAGCGTCCCACCCGGTAGGGCTCGGGCAGGGTCTGGAACACCTCGTCGGTGATCAAGTGGCTGTCCGCATCGATGGTCAGATCACGAGTGCCATGCGCAGGCTTGTCTTCAATACGCAGGATTTCGCCCTGGCCCTCCATGTCCACGTCGGCTCCAGGTGGCACGTCATGCAGTTTGTCGGTCGCTCCGGCATCCCCGGGCTGGTCCCAGACCTTCCACAAGGAGCGGTCTTCGCTGCCGAGCCGCCAGAGAGCGAACGTCTGGATGCCAAGTGTCTGCGCCGAACGCATGTGATTCAATGCCGTCACCGCATCGAGAAACCAGATATCGTGCCGCAGCCCCAGTTCATCGAGGTAGCTGAAGTGGGGGTTCATGGCGTCATCATCAAAGTTGATGTCCTCTTCGGAATCGCGCGCGGCTAGCCACGCCTCCTGCGCGCTGACGGTGACGTCGTGAACCTCTGGAGGCAGGGTGCCTTTTTTGGGTTTCAGCACCCAGTCGTAGCCATAGTTGGCAATCGCGCAAATGATTTTTTCCTGCGGAATGACGCTTTTGGCGAAATTCAAATTCTGAACGAACCAGTCCTGCGAAGCCACGGGCCCGGACGCTGCGCCGGGATAGTGCTCGTCATAGTTCATGAGCACGACTCCGTCGGCCGGTGCCGCGATCGCGGGATAATCGTATTCGTCATTGTGCGGCGGCACCGCGACGTAAAGCTTCATCCCGCGAGCGTGCAAATCGCTGGACAACTCCTTCAACAGCGCGACATAGCCGAGCTGACCGCTTGGAGGAAAGGACTCAAAGTCGACCATCAATCCCCGGTAGCGCCCGGACGCAAGAAACTGTGCAGTTTGCCGGCGGAAAAGCGACCGGGCATCGGGATTGTTCAGGAACCCAACAATGTCTCCCACCCAGTCCTTGCCGTCGAAATTGTTCACCATGGGGAAGACTTCCATTCCAGGGTCTTCCGCCTTCAGAAAAGGCATTACGCGGTCGTCGACCGGAAGGACTGCGCCGCCACGCACAACATCGAAATACTTGCTGGTTTGGTCGTCGATGCTCTGGATACGTCCATCGGCGGTGAGCACGTGCAGCCAGTCGGGATAAAGAATATCGATCTGGCGGGCGTAAGAGCGCAGCGATGAAAAGCTGGCCGCATCCCAAGGCACATAAAAGGCCGCGCGAATCCCTTCTCCCTGGTTCAGAGTGACCTGCGACGCCGCCAGTTTGGACTTGCGGTGAGAGCGGGCCGCAAGCTTCTTTAGGCGATCGCGGGCTTTTTCCTTTTCACTCTCCTTCAGCGCCTTGAAGGCGCGCTTCTGCGGAGAGAAGAGGAGTTCCGGCAAAGGCTCATCGCGTAGCGCCGTGTAGACGAAAAAAATGATCAATGCGGAAACGAACACGGCCGTAACGTCAACCAGGCGCCGCAGGGTTTTCCACCGGGCGCGTCGCGGATCATAAAAGACTGGCTCAGCCATGGGGAACGATGTTCATCGTATGCCGCCGACGGCACACGGTCAATTCTAGACGAGGCAGGGTGAGGTTAGCTGCTCTGTCTCCTAAGATGCAATTTCCTCGCTCCGGGATTGCCGTAAACGCGCTATCATTCGCAGCGTGCGGGAACTGGTGCGGAAGAAGGCGCGGTTCTTTGTTGGGGCGAGCCTGGCGGCGCTGGGCCTGCGCTGGTTTTTGGTTGCGTATTTTCCGGCGGTAGCGGACGATTCCCGCTTTTACGCTGACATCGCCGAGAACTGGCTGCGGCACGGTGTCTACGGTATAACGAACTCGGGCGTGATCACTCCGACGCTCGCCCGTTTGCCAGGATATCCGGCATTTCTGGCGGCAAGCTTCGCGCTGTTTGGAGTCGGGAACTTTCGAGCGGTCCTGCTGCTGCAGGTACTGTTCGACTTGGCGACGTGCTTCCTGCTTGCCGACCTCGCCCGGCGCCTGTTTTCCGGGCAAGCCGCACAAGCGGCGTTCCTTCTGGCTGCGCTCTGTCCGTTTCTCGCTAACTATGCCGCGGCCGCTCTGACGGAGACGCTGGAGATTTTCTTCACCGCGTTGGCTATCGACTTGACCTTCCGTGGACTCGGAGTGGGCGAAACGAAGGCGCCAGCGGTTCCGTCACGCATCGTCTGGCTCGGGTGCGGACTCTCGGTGGGGGCAGCGATTCTCCTCCGCCCGGACGGAGGGATATTACTGGCAGCTATAGGCGGATATCTGCTGTGGCTTCTGGTGCAGAGTCTGCGGACGGGACGAGGAGGCGAAGCACACGCCGCCCCTCGAACCATCCTCTGGGCAGGAATCCTCGTCGCCGTTGGGGCCACCGCGCCCCTGATTCCCTGGACGCTGCGGAATCTGCATACCCTGCACCGCTTCCAGCCTCTGGCTCCACGTTACGCCACCGACTCCGACGACTTGGTCATGAACGGCTTCAATCGCTGGGTCAAGACCTGGATCGCAGACTACGTTTCGGTGCAGGAAATTTACTGGAGCGTCCCCGGAGGCGAGATTGACGTTGCGCGGTTGCCGCGGCGGGCCTTCGATTCTCCGCAGCAGCACGATCGAACCAGTGAACTATTCTCCGATTACAACGGCGACCACGATATGACTGCGGAACTCGATGCCCACTTCGCAGCCCTGGCGGCGGAGCGCGTTCACGCGGCGCCGCTACGGTATTACGTATGGCTTCCGGCAGTACGCATCGCGGACATGTGGCTTCGTCCGCGAACCGAGCTGTTTCCCTCGGACCCACGCTGGTGGGAGTTCAATGACGACCACCGCTGGCTCGCAGTCAGCCTCGGCTTTGGTCTGGTGAATCTGGTGTATGTGGGAATGGCACTGGCCGGACTGTTCCGCACCCGCGAATTTTTCGGCATCGGACTATTCGTTTTATTTCTGCTGCTGCGTTCCGTATTTCTCGGGAACCCTGGAAAATCCCGAGCCCCGCTACACGCTGGAATGCTATCCCGCGGTCATAGTTCTGGCCTCGGTGCTCTTTCACCGGTGTGCATAAACTTCCAATAAGCAGTGTTATGTCTTGTCCACAATTGTTAACTCTGTTATTAACAGTAAATCATTGAAAATTAAACTTGAAAGTCCTGGCGTAACAATTGCACAATTCAAACCCATTGGGTCCCCGGGGTCTCACAGGCAGTCTCTCATTCCTGGGGGAACAATCTGAGCTTGCACAGTTTATCGAGTCACATCTGTAGTCGCATGGCACAGTCTGCAGAGAAGTACGAGTGCGATTCACCAGTGGACATCGTTTCTGGAGGCTTAAATGGATTCTAGCTGGGTTCGGAGCCACCGCCTTTCCCTCGCATTTTCGGGCCTAAGCTGCCTATTGCTTCTCCTGGGCAGTTTCGCGTTTGCACAAACCAGCAACACATCGCTGAATGGCGTTGTCAAAGATCCGCAAGGCAGGGTGATTGTAAACGCCACCGTTACTCTCACCAATACCGCGACGGCAACGGTTCGCACTCAGAAGACTGGGGCGGAAGGCCATTATTCCTTCGATCTGCTCACCCCTGGAGACTACAAGCTGGAAGTCCAGGCCGCCGGCTTCCGTAAGCAGACGCTGCAAAGTATTCACGTATTAATTGCGCAGGCGAACACGCTCGACGTCAGCATGCAGGTAGGCGCAACGACCGAGGAAGTCACGGTCAGTGCCGAATCCAGCCAGGTGATGGTTGATACCCAGGATGCCAGTCTGGGCAACAATTTCATTTCCCAGCAGATTACGCAGCTTCCGCTGGAAGCCCGCAACGTACTTTCGCTGCTGACTCTCCAGCCCGGCGTCACCAAAGACGGCTACGTCGCTGGCGGTCGCGCGGACCAGTCGAACGTCACGCTCGATGGCGTGGACATCAACGAAGCGTCCAGCAATGCGATTGGTCCCGTCCAGACCGACATCACAGTCCCGAATGCCGAAAAGGGACCCGTGCTCCGGTTGAACTCAGAGGCTATCGAGGAATTCCGCGTCGCAACCCTCAACTCGGGGGCTGGGGGCGGACGGTCGTCCGGCGCCCAGATCGCATTGGTGACCAAGACGGGTACCAACACCTGGCACGGTGCGGCCTTCGAGTCCAACCGCAACACGATCTTCACCGCCAATGACTGGTTCAACAACCACGCCGGCGTGCCTCGCCCCACGTTGATCCGCAACACCTACGGCGGCGCGGTTGGCGGTCCGATCGTGAAGAATAAGGCATTCTTCTTCTATAGCTACGAAGGGCGCAATGACGCCAGTCAAACCCCGGTGTTGGCGGCGAACCAAACACCGGTTCCCCTGCCAAGCCTCGGTCAGGGCCAGCTCAAGTTCCACCTTTGTTCGGGAACGGCGGGCAACTATGACTGTACCACTCCCGGTCCGTTGGTGACGCTCAACCAATCGCAGTTAAGCACCATCTTCCCTGATATTCAGGGCTTAAACCAGGCCGCCCTGCAGACACTGGCAGCGGCAGCAGCAAAGTATCCCGCCAACGATTCCTCGATCGGGGATGGCATGAACATTGGCGGATTCCGATTCAACGCCAGCACGCCAGTTCGACTGCACTCGCACTCGGCCAAGCTGGATTTCAACCTCACCAGCAATCAAACCCTGTTTATTCGCGCCAATGTGATTTATGACAAGTGGGGAGGGGTTCCCGCGTATCCGGACACCCCGGCGCCTGACGAATGGGATCACCCCTGGGGCTTTGCCATCGGCCATACCTGGACCATTCACAGCAATCTGGTAAATAACTTCCGTTACGGCTACACCCGCCAGGCGTTCACCAAGGGTGGCGATCTAAACCACAACGACATTGACTTCCGTTTCGTTTACTACCCGACGAATGAACTGTATTCCTTGTCGCGCACGACGCCGGTGAACAACTGGGTGGACGATTTGAACTGGGTCAGGGGCCGTCACACCATTCAGTTTGGCGTGAACGTGACGAAGAGACAACAACCTCCGTACGAGCTATTCCAATGCCTACGACCAGGCGATCACGAACCCTTCGTATTACCTCACCAACCTGCTGCGCGCGCCGTTGAGCAATTTTGTGGCGGACCCGGCACAGTACGGGATTCCCATGTTCGGCGGCGACGGATCGAGCGCCGAGAATGCGATGACCGCGCTTATTGGCCGCTTTAATCAATACACGGCTGATTACACCTACGACCACAGCCTGCAGTTGACGCCTCCGGGAACGCCGACGATTCGCAACTTCGCCGGTCAGAACTACGAAGGCTACGTGCAGGATACCTGGAAGGCAAACCGGAGCCTGACCCTGACCCTCGGCCTCCGTTACGGTCTGGCCCGGCCGATTTATGAAGTCACCGGGTACGAGACAAAACCAGATGTTCCATTGGGTACCTACCTGCACCTTCGTGCGATCAATGCTGAGCAGGGAATCGATTACACCAACCCGATCAACGTCAATCTGTCCGGGCCAGCCAACGGCAAATCGCCGATGTATAACTGGGATAAGACGAACTTCCAGCCGCGCGTCGGAGTAGCTTGGTCGCCTGACTTCAGTTACGGTATTTTGTCACGGGTCTTTGGCAAGCAAAACCAGTCAGTGCTTCGCGGCGGCTTTGCGATCAACGGTGACTACTTCGGCCAGGCCCTGGCGACCTTCTTCGACGTACGCAACACGCTCGGCTTCGGTTCGTCGTTCACGACCGGGCCAAATACCTTCGATGTGGGTTGTTCGCCCTATCAGGATCCGGGTTCGGCTTATTTCGGAACTGCCGGGACCTGTTCCGGAGGCGTGAACCTCGGCCCACTGTTCACCAGTATCAGATCAACCGATTCGTGGTGTGTTGCCGGCCCCCCCGGTCGTGCAAGCCATTTCATTCCCGCAGCAGCAACCGGCGGACAATTCGCTCAGGATTGAGTCTTCGCTCGATCAGAATCTCACCACACCCAAGAGCTACTCCTGGAGTGCTACGTTTGAGCGTCAGTTGACCGAGAGTACGATGCTCCAGATTAGCTATCTGGGGCGTGCGGGACGTCACTTGCTGGCGCAGCGGGATATCATGCAGCCGATCGACCTGGTTGATCCCAAGTCCAAAATGGACTGGTACACTGCCGGCACCATGCTGGCTAAACAGAGGGCTCAAGGCGTTGCAACCAGCGCCGTCGCTCCCATCCCGTACTTTGAGAACCTGTTCCCCGGTGCAGCCGGTAATCTTGGATACGATCCGTCGCTGAGCGCGACTCAGGGCATCTACCAGCTGATCAACGACGTCGGTGGCGACTATACGACCACCCAGGCGATCATTGACAGCCTCTCCATCGTTGGGGCA
This sequence comes from uncultured Acidobacteriaceae bacterium, assembly GCA_963791515.1. Classification (GTDB taxonomy): domain Bacteria; phylum Acidobacteriota; class Terriglobia; order Terriglobales; family Acidobacteriaceae; genus Sulfotelmatobacter. Next base: position 71,887 of record CAWBSS010000013.1, read on the forward strand.
AATGCCTTCTACCAGCCCCAGTACGGCGCTCTAAGTGCCTGGGGCAGCATTGGCAACTCCAACTATCATGCGCTCGCGGCGTCGTACAAAATCCGCTCGAACAGTTTGACGGCGGATTTCAACTACACTTGGTCACACTCGTTGGACGATTCTTCCGGATTGCAGACTGGTGGCGGATACAACGGAGAGTCTTTCATTCTTAATCCGTTCCGGCAGCATGACATGTATTCCAACTCGGATTTCGACTCGCGTCACCAGATCAATGTCAACACGGTCTGGCAGCTGCCTTTTGGTCACGGGAAAGCCTTGCTCGGGAATACCGGCAAGGTGGCCAACGGCATTATTGGAGGTTGGCAACTCACCGGAATCTTCCGCTTCAACACCGGCATGCCGGTTGGCTTCTACAACGGAACCACCGGGGTGTTTGACGACGCGCGCTGGGCCACCAACTGGGAAGTTCAGAGCAATGCCGTCCGGACGTCGAACTTCAACACCTGCCCAACCAAGGATACGATGGGAACGCCGAAGCTATTCGGCTGCAATACCGCGTACGCTTTCCAGCACTTCCGGAACGCCTACCCTGGCGAAACCGGCGAACGCAACGTCTTTCGGGTGCCCGGATACGTCGTTGCTCGACCTGGGGCTCGGAAAGACCTTCCACCTCAACGGGCTTTCGGCCAGGATTCCTGAGAGTCACGAACTGCAGTTCCGCTGGGAGGTGTTCAACGTGACCAATACGCAGAAGATGGGCGCGTTCGATCCCAGCCGCAGCGGATTCGGTATTCCGCTGGATCCAAATTTGAATCAACCTCCGAGCAACTTCTCCAACTTCACCAACATTCAGGGTGCTCCGCGCGTCATGCAAATTACCATGCGCTACTCGTTCTAGCCGGACGCGGACCTCTTGGGGGCGGAGAAATCCGCCCCTGTTTTTTTTGCGCGATCCGAGGCAGGTCCGATTGGTCTTCAGGATGTAGCCGGTACGCTCTACGGCTCGGACAGCCGGTGGCGGCAATCCTATCTGCAATTGCGGGGGTCCTCTTCAAGGCGGGAAAGAGGGGCCACTATTCCGTCCTTCATTAGCAAGAGTTGGAACATCACCGAGAGGCGGGTCAAGTTCACCTGGGAAACGTTCAACATTGCGAACACTCCCGCTTCGACGTGGGCACCATGCAGTTGAACGGCAACAACAGCATTTCAAACAGCTCGAGCTTCGGGAACTTCAGTTCGACGCTCTCTCAACAGCGAGTCATGGAGTTTGCGATTCGTTACAGTTTCTAACTCGTTTATGACGTTTCTTTGGGGGCGGAACTTCTACCCCTTTTCTTTTTGAAACCGTGGAGAAAGTTCTGGGCCGTGAGCACAACGTGCCGTGAGTATTTTACCCCAGCGGCGAGTCGCTCATGCGGAAGCGGGTGCGGACGTGTTCGGAAATCAGTTCGATCGCGGGACGGTTCTGCACCGGGTCGACCTGCGCCAGATACTTCATGGCTTCCACGAGCAAGCGTTGGCCGTCCACATAACGAGGATCGGAGGTACGCTCCCTGCGCTTGTTGCCCAGCTTCGGAGGAACTGTAATCGTAAAAACCTTGGCCATGAATGAACCCAACTGAAGGTGGGGCCAGTATAGCTCCCGAGGTGCAATTCTCAGCACACCTTCTTGTTCTTTAAATTCAATAACTTAACCCTTCGGTGAAATCGTCTGCGTCTTGCTCGTGGTCTTTAGCTTGAAAACCTCGTCCGGGATCTTCTTCTCGTTCAAGGACGAATATTTGGTCAGGCGATAATCCCCTTGCGGCGAAAAAAATTGCTGCTGCACCGAAATCCCTTTGTCGAGATCTATCCAAAGAAAAATTCGATTGTAAGTATTGCGGACCTTGTCGGACTTGGGGAGGAGTTGCAGCTTCGCAGTCGCGACGCCATTGATGGTCTCTGCGCCGACATAAGTTACGTCGAATGCCTTCTGCAGATCTTGCCCGCTGCCTCCGAAGCCGAGCACAACGTAACTTTCGAGATCGACGCGGTTCTTGCCGAGATCGTAGACGGTCACCTGGTCCGGCTTGGGCTGATACATGGAGATCTTGCCGTTACTGAAGAGCACATATTTCGGCTCGGGTTTCAGACTGGCCCGGTCGCTTCCAGCCATCTTGATGTCGGCCATCATCTCGATGTCTTTGCCGATGCGGTGGTAATAGATTGTGCCGGTTTGAATCTCGTCGATTTCATCGATCACTTTTTGGTAGGTGTCCCACTCAAAGTCGGCCTGTGCGTTGCGAAAGCTGGCGGCGGCGGTGTCCATTTTCTTCAGGACCGCATCCAGGCTGCCGGAATCGGCGGGCTTTGCCGGCGGCGCGGCACTAAAGCCTGAGGGCATGCAAGCGAGCGCGATGTTAAGGATGAGAGCGAAACGTATCATTCGAGCTTTCTTTTTCGAATCGCTTTTTCGAATTGCTGCCCTATCCGCGGCTACTCCCGCTGGGCCAAAACTTTGTAACTCTGAACTTTGCCTTTGCCATCGAAAACAGGCTCGTAACTCACAATCGAGACCGCACCCGAGATCGGTTCGATGATGCGCAGCAACTGACCGCGAACCGCCTGGTCGTCGCCGGGCGAGACCGCGCTCGCCGCGACTTGGTAAATGAGGCGGCCCTCGGCATCGGCCCTCACGACTACCTCAGTCGGATGCGGATTCCGCGCAATGGGTTTGTCGTTGAAGTTGATCACGCCTGGTGAGAACAGAACAAAGATCAGAATCAGCGTGACCATGATGTCGTAGTGGAGCGTGCCACGCTCGTATTGCCACAGAATGTATCCGCGAATTGTTCGCCAGATGGCGTTCATCGGCAGGGGCGCGCTGGGCGCGGTGGTCGTGAGTTCCGCTCTCTGCAAGTCTACTAGCTCCTGGCGTCTAGCTCCTAGCGTCTAGCTACTTTCCGTCGCAAAAATGCGGTTTCTGAGACGCTTCCGGTTGTTTACGATCCGAAGTGAGCCGCTTCTGGTGATCACTTTTGTGCCGCTCGGCTCAACCGGAATAGCCGAGCGCGTATTGTTATTCATGTTGCCTGTGGGGCGAGACAACGCCCGATCTGAATCACATTGTCGGCAATCACACTGAGCCCAACCCAGCGCTGCATGCCGTGGAATCCGCGATACAAACAACGCCGCATCCCGTGTCTCCGTTTCAGCACGCTGATACGACCCTCGCATCCGGTTCGCCACCGTTGTCCACGACGAAACCAGCGCTGCCGATAAAGACGTTTGCGTTCCGCACTCTTGGTCTTCTGATTCGGCACCGAAAGCCATCGCACTCCCATGGCACCGGCAGTTTTTTCATTCTGCTGCGAGTGGAATCCCGCATCCGCGGCCACCAGCGCCGGAATGCGGCCGAATCTCCGCTGGTGAACCTCGATCGACGGCACTAACAACTGGCGGTCGCTGGGACGCTCAGCGAACACTTCGTAGTGACTGATAATCTGATTTTCCGCTTCCTGAATCTTGACCAGTTTGCCAAACTCGGTCGGCTTGCTGGCCTTGCCTTTGCGAATGATTTCCGTGTGCGGCTCAAACATGCTCGCGATCTTTTCCTGCGACTTGGTCACTCCGGCAAAGATTCGCAGCTTGGTCTGTTTCATGACTTGCTGCACCCGCCCCGTCATCGTGGCCAGCGTTTCCACTAAGCTTCCCAGGGCAACGCGACCAGCACGCGGAACTTTCTTCACCTCTTCTAATATGCGTTGCGCTTGGTTTACGATTTTCCGGGTTAAACTCAGCAGTTCTCCATACTGCTTCTTTCTGCGCGCTTCTCCTTCCGGACCCAGGTACCGGGTCGATAGGGCAATCGCCAGAACCTGCTTCCGCACACTCCGCATGCGATCCCGCACCTTGCGCTTCAGGCCGCCGGCTTTCTGCTCGATCTTCTTCATCGTCCGCGTCAGCACCCGCGTGCCGTCCCCCAACAAACTGCTGTCGGTCGGATAGTGGATGTTGGTTTCCACCACCGTGGTATCGACCCGCAGCTTTCGCCCACGCGTCACTCCGTGTTCTTGCGCCAATTGCACGATCCGCTGATGCAACTCCTCGATCACTTCCGGCCCGATGAGCTGCCCCAGCCGCGCCATGGTCTTGGCATCCGGCACTTTCCCGTCTCCCACCCGCGTAAACGCGCGATACACCAGATTGGCGCGCACTTCTCGCTCCAGCACGTCATAGCTCCAGTTGCGAATGTGTTTCAACAGCAGCAGACGCAACACCACTTCGGCCGGCGTTTGCTCGCGGCCCCGCCTGCGGCTCTGCGGATACCGTTCGCCTTGCGCCTCATAAATTGTCTCCAGCAGTTGCTCATCTTCCAGCAGACCGTCCACCAGCCGCATCCACGGCTCCCACAAATCCTCGATGTCCGCCGCTAAGCCTGAGTGCCACAGCGATGGTTGTTGATGTCGTAGCTTGATCATGGACGCCATCGTAAGGGCACATCCCCGACTAAAACAATATGTACTGCAAATGTTTTAGTACTTCTTCGAGTAACCTCAAACTGAGCACTCTGACCCCGACATTTGGCTCTCCCATCAGCATCCATCGCTCCACACTGCCTCATTTTTGCGACGGAAAGTAGCTAGTTCCCCGTCGGGTTCTTCGGCTCAGCTCGCAGCTGGGAGCTCGCAGCTAGAAGCTCTTCGGCGTAATGCGTTCTGCCCCGATATAAGACCGCAGCACCTCGGGAATCAGCACGCTGCCATCGGCCTGCTGATAGTTCTCCACAATCGCGACCCAGGTGCGGCCTACGGCCAGCCCGCTGCCGTTCAGCGTGTGCACAAATTCCGTCTTGTTCTTGCCTTCGGGACGGTAGCGAATGTTGGCCCGCCGAGCCTGGTACGACTCGAAATTCGAGCACGACGAAATCTCGCGGAACAGTTGCTGTCCCGGCAGCCAGACCTCGATGTCATAGGTCTTTGCGGAGGACGGCCCCATGTCGCCGGTGCACAGCGCCATGGTGCGGTAGTGGAGGCCGAGTCTCTGCAAAACTTCCTCGGCATCGTGCGTGAGTTTTTCGTGTTCTTCGTAGGAGTTTTCCGGTCGCGTGAACTTCACCAACTCTACTTTCTGAAACTGATGCTGCCGGATAATCCCCCGCACATCCTTTCCGTACGATCCCGCTTCGCTGCGAAAGCACGGCGTGTAAGCCGTGAGCGACACCGGCAGCCGCGCCTGCTCCAGGACTTCGTCGCGATAAAGATTCGTGACAGGAACCTCCGCCGTTGGGATCAGCCAGAGATCCTTGTCGCCGTGCGGCACCCGGAAGGAATCGGCGGCAAACTTCGGCAGTTGCCCGGTGCCGTACATCGAATCGGAATTCACCAGATACGGCGGCAGAACCTCGGTGTAGCCGTGCTGGCGTGTATGCAGATCGAGCATGAAGTTCATCAGCGCCCGCTCGAGTTTCGCGCCCAAATCCCAGTAGACCGCGAAGCGCGCGCCGGTGAGTTTCACCGCGCGTTCCAGATCGAGAATCCCGAGTTCTGCGCCCAAGTCCCAATGCGCCTTGGGCGTGAAATCAAACTTGGGCGCAGTGCCCCAGCGACGCACTTCAACATTCTGCTCGGCGCTGTGGCCGATCGGCACACTCGCGTGCGGCAGGTTGGGAATGCCCGCGAGGATATCGCGCAGTCGCGCATCAAGATCTGCCGCAGTTTTCTCCAGCGTCTGAATCTTCTCTCGAAGTTCCTTGGTCTGCGCCATGGCCGCGCTGGCGTCCTGCCCGCTCTTTTTTAACTTCGCTATTTCTTCCGAGGCCTTGTTGCGCTGAGCCTTGCTGGTCTCCGCCTCGGTGATCGCCTGTCGCCGCTGCGTGTCGACTTCGCGAAAGTCTCTCAGCACCGCAGCCGGATCCATGCCGCGCTGGCGCAGCTTTTCTTCCACCAAAGGCAGATTTTCACGAACAAAACTCAGATCAAGCATGGGAACTAACTAATGTATCGGAAAAGCGCCGCAGAATGCACGTGACAGCGCTGCTCATGTGGGGACAGCCGCCCTCGGCTGTCCGGTCGAGCGAAGCTCGACGGCTTTCGTTGTAATCGGTAGGCGCGCCAGAGATCACGTGCCTGCACGACCAAGGGCTTCGCAGACAGCAGCGAAAAGACTCTCGTCACGAGTCACAAACGTCAGGTAGTCGTTGTCCGCAATGTACGACTCGGGCTGAATCCAGTCGAGTTGCTGCCAGAACACATCGGCGAGACTCCTCCTCTCCGGTGGGTGCAGAGCGCAGGCATAGTTTACAAAGTCGGCGACCTCCCCTCTCTGTACCGGAAGGTCAAAAATATTGGTCCCGCGCCGGGAAACTCCCAAGTCCACCGGATGTTCGAAGACATACCACTCGTCCCATCCAGCCCGAGGCAACGTTTCGACAGATTGAACCAAGGGACTGTAAGCAATGCCTTGGCGACTCTCCCAACCTGTCTGCATCTCTTCGGCAGTCGGAGACAGTTGGCCGCTGTCGATTGAAGTAATGGCGAGATATTTTCCGAGCACAACAGCCGGACAGAGCCTGAGAATGTCGTCGAGTTCGAACTGGCTGGCAAGCCATTTGTAGTCGCCATGGGATCCGGTGGCCAACGGTTCCGGCGAATCTAAGGTAGAGCCCATAATCGAAATAGTAGATCACGATCCGCGCTGGAACCGACCCTCCTTTCGCCCAACCCGCTCCCCTGTGTAAACTACCTTCGCGATGAGGTCGTCCCCAAGAGTTGCTGCTGCGAACTTCTGTTTCCTCTTAACGTGTCTGACGGCTGTCACCGGCCTGTCGCTTTCGAGCTTCGCCTCCGCGTACGACGGCCATCCCAAGCTGGTTGTGGTGATCGTGATTGACCAGTTCCGCGGCGATTATCTGGAGCGTTACCGCGCCCAATTCGGAGACGCCGGCTTCCGCGTCCTTCTCGACCATGGCGCCTACTTCGCGAACTGCAACTACAACTACGCCAACACGCGCACGGCTCCGGGACACTCCACGTTGTTCACCGGCGCTTATAGCAACGGGCACGGCATTGCCGCCAACGAATGGTGGGACCAGAAGAAGAAGCGCATGGTGACATCGGTCGAAGATGACGCCACGAAACTGGTAGGTGTCTCGGGCGACACAGCAGGCGCCTCACCCCACAATCTGCTGGCCGATACTTTGGGGGATGAACTCAAGCTGGCTACGCAAGGCAAGGCTCGCGTCTTCGGAGTCTCATTGAAGGATCGCGCCGCGGTGCTGCCCGCCGGCTTCGCCGGAGACGCGGCCTACTGGATCGAACCGAAGAGTGGCGCATGGGTCACATCCACTTACTACCGCGACGAACTCCCCAAGTGGGTGCAGGATTTCAACTCCACTCGCCCGGCGAAATATTGGGACCAGGACTGGAAGGACGCGCAGGGAACCGTTCTTCGCTCGACCGCGCATCGCAAGGGAAAAGACGGCTCCGAGGTCGGCTTCTATGAAGTGGTCGGTCCGACTGCTTTCGCCAACGAGTATGAATTCGAGTTTGCCAAGGAATTGATGGCGCACGAAAACGTGGGCCGCGGTCCGGCGACGGACTTGCTTTCAATCAGCCTCTCGCCCAACGACATCCTTGGTCACCAGGTTGGGCCGGATTCCCCAGAGATGCAGCAGATGGCTCTCGATCTCGATCGTGAACTGGCCGATTTCTTTAATTTCCTCGGGCATCAGATCGGCTTGGCCCACGTGTGGATTGCCCTCTCGGCCGATCACGGTGTTTCCTCGCTGCCGGATGTGGTGAACAAGCTGCGTATTCCGGCGGCGAATGTCGGCGGCGCAAAACTCGAGGCGCAAATCAACAGCGTGCTCACGGCAAAGTTTTCGCCCAGCCATCCCTTGGCCTATGTGAAACTGGACTATCCGTTGGCCTGGCTCGACCAGGATGCTTTTACCGCCTCTCACGTTCGTGAGCACGATGCCGAAGTAGCGGTTGGCGAGGCCATGAAGCAAGCTGGACTGCGCGATTACTATACGAAGTCGCAAATGGCAATGGGCGAAGTTCCCAACACCGCGCTGGGACGAAAATACCTGAACAGCTATTCCCCAGAAGGAAGTTGGTACGTGATGGGGGTCCCTGACATTTACACGGTAGGTCCGGCCAAAGGCACCGACCATGCCTCGCCCTACAACTATGATACGCACGTGCCCCTCGCCTTCTACGGTTTGCCGTTCCAGCCGGGAACCTATCGGACGAAAACCGAACCCATCGATCTGGCGGCCACGCTCGCATCGCTGCTCGGAATCAATGCTCCGACTCACTCTGTCGGTCGCGTCTTGACCGAAGCCCTTGCGCCCTCGCACCCCAGTCCGACTTCGGGAGAAGGCCAACCATGAGCGCTGCTTCCGCCAATTCCGGACACTCGACTCCTGACCTCAGCGTGAGCTTCGCCGGTATTCAGCTCAAGAATCCCGTGATCGCTGCCAGCGGTACTTTCGGCTATGGCGTCGAATTTGAGGACGTTGTCCACCTCGGAAAGCTGGGCGGGTTTGTGGTCAAGGGGCTGTCGAAGGAACCGATGATCGGCAATCCTCCGCCTCGCCTGTGGGAGACCGCGGCTGGAATGCTGAATGCCATTGGCCTGCAAAACATCGGGGCACAAGCGTTTCTCGATGAGAAGTTGCCGCACCTGCGGGGAATCAAAAACACTGTCGTGATGGCGAATGTTTTCGGCTATACGCGCGAAGACTACGAGCGGACGATCGAGATCCTCAATGATGGCGAGGGGATTGCCGCTTATGAGTTGAATGTTTCCTGTCCCAACACCGAGCAGGGAGGGTTGCAGTTTGGCACCGATCCGCGCTCGCTGGATGAGATCGTGACCACTGCCAAACGCGTAGCGCGGCGGCCGCTGATCGTCAAGCTCTCGCCCAACGTGACCAGCATTGCGCAAATGGCGTACGTGGCGCAGGAGGCGGGCGCTGACGCGCTGTCGGCCATCAATACGTTCGTGGCCATGGCCATCGATCCCGAGACGCGCAAGCCGCGCATCGCCAATGTCACCGCCGGACTTTCTGGGCCAGCGATCAAGCCCATCGCGGTGCGCATGGTGTACGACGCTTCGCACGCCGTCAGAATTCCAGTGATCGGCATGGGCGGAATCTCAACCGCTGCAGACGTCGTCGAATTCATGCTGGCGGGAGCCACCGCTGTGCAGATCGGCACGGCCAGCTATTGGGATCCCTGCGCCACCGAGAAGATTGTGGATGAGTTGCAAGAATGGTGTAGCCAACACCACGTCGCAAGGCTCGCAGATCTCACCGGCGGCATGCAGTTGGAATAATTGGGTAATAGAAAATTCCCGCTATCGGCCCTGAGCGTACCAGATCGACCCGGGAGACTTGTAATTGCTTCCTTCGCCCCACACCGCATGCGTCGCCCCGTCGCTGTCGATCGCAAGGCTGAAGTAGTCTCCGAAGGGGAAGCGGAAGCCGGCAGGCAGAATGTAGTCGTAGCCCCGCACCGGCCCGGAAAGCGGGGTCTCGGCGTTCCAGGTGGCGCCACCATTGGTTGAACTGCGGTAGTAGGTATTCCACAGGGGACGATTGGGATGGCCCGCTTCAGTTGCCCTCGCATCCATCCACGCGATGCGAACATCGCCCGACGAGCCCGCAACTAGCGCAGGAAAGCAATGCTCGACGCCTGGTCCCGCATTGGAGACATTTGCCTGCTCGGACCAGCTTGCTCCCCCAGTCGTCGAAGACGAGAAGTAAATGCGCTCCGGCCCGCCGTTCGCGGTGCCGGCGTTCCAAAGGGCGTAGAGTCCGCCGGCGGCGTCCGATGCCAGCGCGATCTGCGGGCCAAGGTATCCGGTTTCGCAATTTTGCGCCTCACAGCCCGGAGGTGCGCTGGAAACATCGAGCAGCAACGTGCTCCACGTGCGTCCACCATCGGCAGAGCGGCTCACGAAAACACTGACCGGCCGCGTAGGCATTTCGTGGCGAGCATAGGCAGTCCAGCCGAAATACACGTTGCCCGCCGGATCGAGCGTGGCTCCGCCCGCCAGCGACGATCCGGGCGCCGCGTTGGGATTCACTTGTACCGTGCTGAAGGTCTGTCCAGCATCATGCGAGGCGGCCACAAAGAATTTTTCCTCGTGGTTGAACCCGACGTAAACGTCCGTTCCCCGAACCGCCAGCACCGGCTTGTCGGCGTCTTCCCGGCTACGTCCCGCCCATGAGAACGACCAGTTGCGGCCGAAGTCGAGCGACCGGGCGACAATAATGTCGCGCTTATCATTCTGCATCCACGATGCGTATACCGTCTGCCGGTCTACCGGATCCACCACGATCTGCGGATCAAACTGGCCGCTTGAGAAAGGAAGCAGAGCGCGCGACGGCTGCCACGAGACTCCATTGTCACTACTGACCATCAGGGCGATGCTCGGGGCAGTACAGGCCGGACAATCGGGAACGGCACCGTACTGCGGATAGAGAACGTAGATGTGCCCGTGACCGTCGGCGGCCATAGCGGGCTCCCATTGATCGCCGGTGTGGTAGCCGAGGCGTGTCTGCGGCGTGAATCCGGAAACCGCTAGCGCGGCCTCAGCTGTGGTCAAGGCCAGCAAAACCAGGAGTGCAAGTTTCAGCACAGTTCTTGCCCCGGTTTGGAAGTGGCTGGTCGCGAAAAACACGGAACTTAACCCTTGGAAAACCCTTCCCGGACTTTATCGTGATTCGGGAAGAGCGTCAATTCCCGAGGGTAATCCCCACCGCAATTTTACAAGCCTGTGACTTTTCTGGTGTTCGCTCATCCAATGAAGGACAATATAAAATCGAACGCAATCGTTCTGTGGGGAGCAAATCGCAATGGAGAAGGCCACATTCGCAGCAGGATGCTTTTGGGGAGTCGAAGCGACCTTCCGGCAGATGCCGGGAGTCCTCTCAACCCGAGTCGGCTACACCGGCGGCCAGACTGAGAGCCCGACGTATAAGGAAGTCTGCACCGATCGGACGGGCCACGCGGAAGCCGTGGAAGTCGAGTTCGATCCCGCCAAAGTGCGCTATGCCGACCTGCTCAAAGTTTTCTGGGAGAACCACGATCCCACGCAGGTGAACCGCCAGGGCCCAGACTGGGGCTCGCAATACCGCTCCGCGATTTTCTTCCATTCGCCCGAGCAGGCAGCGGAAGCGCAGGCCTCGAAGGCATCGCTGGAGAAGGCCCACCGTTACTCGAAGCCGATTGCGACGCAGATCGTTCCCGCCGTGACGTTCTATCCGGCAGAAGACTACCACCAGCAGTATCTGGAGAAGCGCGGCCTGGCGAGCTGCCACATCAAGGCGTAAAACATCCAAATCAATTACTCGTCGTAGAGGCGTTGCTTGCAACGTCTCTCGCCGCAAGATCAGGCCGTCAGAAGCAAGGGCGCGCCTTTCCTGATCACCAGGGTATGCTCATAGTGCGCCGAAGGCCTGTGATCGGCCGTGACCACCGTCCACCCGTCGGATGCGAGGAACGCCCTGCCCGAACCGGCAGCGATGATGGGCTCGACAGTAATCACCAAGCCTTCCGTGAGCACCTGATTAGCCTGCGCGTCGGGGTAGTTGGGCACGCGAGGTTCTTCGTGGATGGTGTGCCCAATGCCATGCCCTGTCAGATCGCGAATCACCGAGAATCCGCTGCGCCTGACCTCGCGCTCAACGGCGCGTCCGATCTCCCAAACCCGAAAGCCGGCTCGCGCCACCAGCATGGCCTTGGCGAAGGCACGCTCCGCGCATGCGACCAGGGTCTTGCGCTCGTCCGTCACTTCGCCCACAGGAACGGTTAAAGCGGCGTCCGCCACAAATCCATCTTTCTCGATGGTGACATCGAGCTTGATCAGATCGCCTTGCTGCAGCGCGCGTTTGCCGGGAATGCCGTGGACAGCCTCGTCGTTGAGACTGATGCAGCTCACGCCAGGAAATCCATAGACCAGCGCGGGTGCGGACTGTGCTCCGTGCTGCCTCATCACGCCCGCGCCCACTTCGTCGAGTTCAGCGGTGGTAATTCCCGGACGCACTTCGGCCCTCATTGCTTCCAGCATGAAGCGAACCACTGCGCCCGCAGCGCGCATCCCGGCGAGTTCCTCGGGCTCATTGATGGACACCGATCACCTCAGAAACATCGTATATCCGGCACCAGGAACTAAACGCTAGCAGGCGGTCTCGGCCGGAAGAACAAGAGCAAAACGAAGCCGCCTAAGTAGTAGGGCACGCTCGCCTGCACCGGGCTGGCCCGGAGGCGCAGAATCAGGCCGAACAAAGCCAGCGCCTCGCATAAGGCATACGTCGCGATGTAGCCCGTTCTCCAGTGATTGAGACTGAGGCTGTCCTCAGGGCGAGTCGCCAGACTTTCCGCCGCCCGCAGAACCAGCGTTCGCCGAACCACGAAGATCACCCCGACGATCGCCACGCTCAAAGTTGCGAATAAGTAGCTGAGAGTCGCGTCGACCCCCCGCGCAGCCGGTCCCACAACTTCCCCTACGATCCCGTAAAGCACGATGCTGGCCAGCATCGACCACTGCACCGCCCGCAGTGTCTTGAGAGCTTTGGTCATGGAGCGCACAATCTGGCGCGACCGGGGGGATTACAGGGAAGATTCTACGGCGGAATGCGTCTGAGAAAAATGTTTTTCTCGATTTCAGGGATTACGATGGTCTGAGCGTCCGGGCCGCATCCGCAGAAATATCTGGAACGAGACGGGATGGTCGCCATAGGCCAAATCAAGGGCGGCTAGCTTGGAGTAGAACGTCACATCCGCGCCCAGCCCCAGTTGCCACGCGCGGTCCTGGATTATGTCCCGCACGCCGCCAATCGTGTAGGCCCCGATTCGATAGGCAGGATGCACCGGCGCCTGCGGAAAGAGTTCGTCCTTGTCGACCAGTTCCAGCCGCGAGAAAGCATAGTTTCGTTGACGAAGATTCAGCGTAGATTCCAGCAGGTAGCTGTTCAAAGTCGTATCGGTCGCGATTTTGTGCACGCGTCCCCACAGCAGTGTCGTCGCCCAATTGCCCGCTGCCAGCGGCCGGTTGTATTCCACAGATGCCGTTTGGCGCCACTGGCTGCCCGGCTCCAGCGCTTCCGGATGCTCCAGACGCCCAACGCTGTACTGCGCCGTCCAGTTGGAGGCAGGCGCAAAGATGGCCCGTCCCGACCAGGAGTCGAGGGCCCCAAGCTGGATGCTCCAGCGTTCCTCGTTCGGCTCGCGCCCGTTGAAGGCGGATGCTTCCAGCTTGAGGCGGTCGATTACGAATCCGGTGGTGACGACGCCGAAGCTGGTGTGGGTCGAATCCTGCAAATGATGGCCAAGCGGAGCCTGCGGCAATTCCGCAGCCGAGGCGCGGTGCAGGTAGGTCACCGGGCCAAGCGCAGGCTCGGCCGATGGGCCGCCGTAAAATTCCCACGAAAGTTTTTTTGTTACCGGCAGCATGTAGAGCAACGCCAGTTCGGCAAACACATTGTGCGGGTGCTGATGATCGACCAGCGGCTCACCGTGATAGGTTTCCCCAGTCTGAAAAAGCTCAGGAAATCCCGGATGCGGCGAGGTCAGCGATTCGGCGGAAAGCATCTGACGGAAGAGGATCGTGCCCCCTCCCAGCTTGTGCTGTTCCATCAGCATGCTCCAGTTGACGGACTCGGCCTTGCCCTCGCCCCGCGGACCGCCTTGCTGGTTGTAATCCACGAAGATGACGCCGTGCGCCATCAACTCCCACCCGCCGCGCATCCACATCCACTCGTACCCCTGCACGGAAGCCGGTTGCCATGCCGTCCCAGACCCTTCATGGGGCGAGGGAAGTTGCACTGCTGTCCGGTCCATATCCATTTGCCCCATGGACGCCTCTGGCAGCGGCGACGCCTCATTTTGGGCATGCGAACGCGCTGCAATGGCGGCATCGATCTGCTGGGCCGAAACCGGCGCCAGTGATAACGCCGCCAGCAATAGGAAGGCAAATAGCGTTTTCTTCACGCATACCTCATCGTCGTGAATTTCTAGGGAGTCAAGTCCCGGCCGAGCGCAGGCGCGGTCCAGGACAATAAGTAAGGGAGTTGAGAGTCTAGATTCGCAGCGGAGCGGCGCCTGGCGGCCTGTTGGCAGGAAGCACGAACATTACAGAATGGCGATCGGGCACGAAGCCCAAGCGGAGTTGCTCGTCGGCAGCCAAACCGCAGAGCCGCGAAGCCAGGGGATGACCTGAAAACGACACGTTCGGAATCGCAACGTCGTGACCGCTCACACAGCACTGGTAGCTGGTGGGCGCAGGAGACGGAGTCGCGGGCCCATGGCGGTGGCATCCCGCTGGATGACTCGCTTCCATCGCAGGAAACCCAAGCGCCTGCGCGCCAGGTAAGGCAGCGGTCATTGTGACCAGCAGCAATACCGCGATCATGCGCAAGCTTCCCGGCATTCCGTTTAGGTCCCGGTAATTTTAATGCGAAGTTCTTCGGGAAGACGTTGGCGGATCTCCTCCGGCAACCGGTCATGCACGCGCCGCGCGCCCTCTTTGGCGGCATCGAGAACCGTCACGGGTGCCGGAGTGGCCACGGCCACGCCCAGCCAGATCAGAGCGGAAAGGCCGAATCCCGCGAGCGCAGCGATTTCCAGCCAGAAGGCATGCCGCGGGCCGAGGTGCCAGATCACGCCAAAGGCAAGCAGGAAAACTCCCGCGGAAATCGAGGCCAGTGCGATCAGTCCCACATCGATAATACGATGAATTTGTTGTCGGCTGCGGCAGTATTCACAACCGGCGAAATGGCTTTCGTAGTCGCCGCGCATTTCTGGCGCCAGGCCGGAAATATCATACCGCCAGCCTGCCAGAATCTTGCCTACGATTGGATCAATGCACTGCTGACTCATGGGGGAACACAAACACGCCAAGATCGATCAGCCCCGCTACAGGCGAATCGGTTCTATGGCCTCCGTCTGGGACGCCAGAAGCACCCGGTTGTGGAACAAACCACCCCGCGTGGCCAGCGCTTTTTCTGCTTCTCTCCGCGCTATTTCCGGATGATTGTTCTGCTCTGAGAGATGCGCCAGCACGACAAACGTTGCACTATTATCATAGTCGTTCGTGAGGAAATCGGCGAGAGCCAGGTTCGAAAGGTGTCCCACGCGGCTCATCACCCGCTGCTTCACCGACCACGGGTAGGGCCCCCCCCGCAGCATCTCCAGATCGTGATTCGATTCCATGACCAGCACATCGCAGCCGCGCAGGTGATCGCGGACGCTCACCGGCAAGTATCCCAGATCGGTGGCGACCCCGACCTTGATGCCCTCCGCGCGGAACGTAAACCCCACCGGGTCGGCCGCATCGTGCGGAATGGTGAAGGGCTTCACTTCAATGTCGCCCACTTGAAACCGATGACCGGACTCGAACTGCTCGAATTGTTCCAGTTGCGGCCGCTCGCCCTTTTCATTGCGCATAGCCCGTGCCCAAGCCTGGTGAGTTGCACCAGTCATAAACACTGGGATGCGCAGTTTCTTGGCCAGCGTTGCCAGCCCGTAAACATGATCGGAATGCTCGTGGGTAATGAGAATCGCTGAGAGCGTATGCGGATCTTCGCCCAGCGTCTTCATACGCTTGAACGTCTCGCGACAGGAGATGCCGGCATCCACCAGAATTTTGGTGCAAGCGCTGGCCACCACGGCGCAGTTTCCGCGGCTGCCGCTCGCCAGCATCGAGACACATACACCCATGATCGCAGCATACGCGCCCACCCTGTGGATCGGGAGTAACTTTCTGGTTAGCCGATACCTAAGAGCAGGCTTCCGGCTGCCGCTCACCGGCTTCCGCACTGCAATTCTTGGGGGAATCAAAGCCGGGAGCCGGAAGCCCCCAATCCGTTCCTACCTCCCCTGCCTCAAATTATCCACCACGCCGCGCATGATCGAACCACCATAAGCGCCCGCGATCCCGGGAAGAAATGCCAGGAAGGATCCATACACCTGCGCGCGCGTCGGCTTCACCGTGAGAATCACGTAGGCAGCCAGTTCGGTCAGCGGGATACACACTCCCACCACCACCACCCAGCGCCACGGCCACCGCGGCCGCAGCAATCCGAGCAGGATGCAGGCCGACAGCACCAGCAATGCCGTGAACAGCAGATCGTTGATCGCGACGTCCGCCCAGCCAGTGCCGATGCCACATAGAGCAGCCAGCAGGTAAAACCACTCGTCGCGCCCAGCGCTGGAGACTTGCTCAGGTGTTTTCATTCAACCATCAAGAATCAGCAATCATCAATATTTGTAAAACCCCCGCCCGCTCTTCCGCCCCAGCCATCCTGCGTCTACCATCTTGATCAGCAGCGGACACGGCCGGTACTTGGGATCGCCCAGCCCGTTCTGCAACACGCGCATGATGTCGAGGCAAACGTCGAGGCCGATGAAGTCGGCCAGCGTCAGCGGCCCCATGGGATGCGCCATCCCCAGCTTGAACACTTCGTCGACTGACTCGGGCGTGGCGACGCCTTCCATCACGGCGTACATCGCCTCGTTCAGCAGTGGCATCAGCACGCGGTTGGAAACAAAGCCCGGCGCGTCGTTGACCTCCACCGGTGTTTTTTCGAG
Source organism: uncultured Acidobacteriaceae bacterium (assembly GCA_963791515.1). Taxonomy (GTDB): domain Bacteria; phylum Acidobacteriota; class Terriglobia; order Terriglobales; family Acidobacteriaceae; genus Sulfotelmatobacter. The sequence goes on from CAWBSS010000013.1 coordinate 88,458, forward strand.
CTTCACCGACAGGTCGCGCACGCTGGCAAATGTTTCCTGCGAACGTCGCCAGCCCGCGGATGACTTCCACCAGCTTCATCACCGGCACCGGGTTGAAAAAATGCATACCGATAACTTTCTCCGGTCGCTTGGTCTGCGCCGCCAGCTTGGTGATGGAGATGGATGACGTATTCGACGCCAGGATGATTTCGGGCCGCGTGAGACGGTCGAGGTCGCGAAAGATTTCCGACTTGATTTCGAACTTCTCGGTCGCGGCCTCGATGACGAAGTCGCAGTCAGAAAGCTGGCTACGGTCGGTGACCGCTCGAATGCGGCCCAAGGCTCCAGCCTTGGCCTCCGCGGTGATCTTGTTTTTCGAGACCTCGCGCTCCAGATTCTTAGTCACGGTCTGTAGCGCGCCATCCAGAAACCGCTGTTCCACGTCGCACAGCACGACGTTGTATCCACTCCGCGCGAACACATGCGCAATGCCGTTGCCCATCGTGCCCGCGCCTACCACGCCTACTCGTTGAATCTCCATAACGTTTTGCCCCTCGGGAAAACGTTCGAGTCTACCACCCGGTGTCCGTTGCCCGCGAACGGGAATTTTGAGACGTGGATGAAATACGCGCTCGCACGAGAGAGTGCGCAGCCTGCTCTTGTCCAAGAACCCGTTGCACCATTTGGTCTGATTCACGTCTGCTGCCCCGCACTGGAGACTTTCGACTGCGCCGGAGTTACAATGAGTCTGGAGGCGGCGGCCTCCCGCCTGGTCAACCGCCTCCCCCTTTCGTCTGGAGGCTGCTATGCGCAAACTCCTGCTTCTCCTTTCCTGTGGTTCGCTTCTTCTGGCGGTGGTGTCAGTTCTCTCCTGCGGATCCAACCACGGCCAGCTTAAATCCATCAGCATCAGCCCGGCTGCGGCCACAGGCCAGGCGCAGTTCACGGCCACCGGCACTTTTTCGGATGGAAGCAAAGTCTCCTCGCTGGCGGTGCTCTGGTCGGAGGGCAACCCTTGGGTGAAGAGCGACGTCGTGCCAGAAGCGATTACTGTGAGCCCGAGCGGAATGGCTTCGTGCAATCCCGTGGTCGGCACGTTCACGGTCGAAGCCTACGCGCCAGTTGATCCGCACGTCCCCGTGTCGCAGATGGATCTGACGACGCCGCAAGTTCACGGCACGGCGCGCCTGACCTGCCCGTAGCGAGCGCTGCATTGCGGCGACCGGAACGACGCCCGATCCCGCTGGTCGCTGCGATGCAATACCGGGCGTATGATGGAAGGTTTTCATTTCTTCACGAATCGTTCTAAATGGACGGTCCTCATGCCAGTCAAAACCATCATCGAGCCATTCCGCATCAAGAGCGTCGAACCGATTCGCTGGACCACTCGCAAACAGCGCGAGCAACTGCTCGAAGCCGCGCACTACAACCTGTTTCTCCTGCCCGCCGACGATGTTCTGATTGACTTGCTCACCGACTCCGGCACCGGCGCCATGTCCACGCACCAGTGGGCCGCCATCATGGAAGGCGACGAAAGCTACGCCGGCAGCCGCAGCTTCGACCGCTTCCGCAATTCCATCCAGGAAATCTTCGGCTACAAGCACGTCATCCCGACGCATCAGGGGCGCGCCGCCGAGCGCATCCTGTTCGGCGTTGCCTGCAAGAAAGGGCGACGTCGTCCCCAACAACACCCACTTCGACACCACGCGTGCGAATGTGGAGTTCGTCGGCGCCGAAGCCGTTGATCTAGTCATTGCTGAGGGCCACCAGCCCGCCCTGTCACATCCCTTCAAAGGCAACATGGACGTGCCCGCTCTGGAAGCTCTGATTCAGCGCGTGGGCCGCGAACGCATTCCGCTCGTCATGCTCACCGTCACCAACAACTCCGGCGGCGGCCAGCCCGTCTCCATGGAAAACGTCCGCCAGGTAAGCGCCGTGTGCAAACGCCACCGCATCCCGCTCTACTTCGACGCCTGCCGTTTCGCCGAGAACGCCTGGTTCATCAAACTGCGCGAGAAGGAATACGAATCCAAAACGCCGAAACAGATCGCGCAGGAAATGTTCCGCCTCGGCGACGGTTGCACCATGTCAGCCAAGAAAGACGGCATGGCCAACATCGGCGGTTTCCTTTGCACCAACGACGATCTGCTGGCCCAGCAGGAAAAGGATCTGCTGATTCTCACCGAAGGCTATCCCACCTACGGCGGCCTCGCCGGACGCGATCTCGAAGCCATCGCCGTCGGCGTGCAGGAAGCGCTCGAAGAAGACTATCTGCGCTACCGCATCGCTTCGACCGCGTATCTCGGCAATCACATCGCTTCCCAGGGAGTGCCCATCGTCCAGCCGCCGGGCGGCCACGCCATCTATCTCGACGCCCGCGCCTTCCTGCCGCACATTCCCGCAGACCAATTTCCCGGCGTAGCTCTAGCCGCCGAGCTGTATCTGGAAGGCGGCATCCGCTCGGTAGAAATCGGCACGTTAATGTTCGCGGGCGCGGCCCAGATGGACCTGGTCCGCCTGGCCATCCCCCGCCGCGTCTACACCCAGAGCCACATCGACTATGTGGTCGAGGTCATTCTGGAAGTCTGGGCGCACCGCGCCCAAATCCCCGGCATGCGCCTGACCTACGAAGCGCCGTTCCTGCGCCACTTCACCGCGCACCTCGAGCCGGTGAAGGCGGGAGTGGTCACACGCTCGTGAGTTGAGCACGACGATGGGGAATTGAAGGAGCCAGGGTGCCCCATTCTAACGTCGCGCACTTTGCGACGTTAGAGCCTGCCCTGAGCTTGCCGAAGGGGTGGAGATTTTTCCAAGCTCAGGACGAGTCCCACTTGGATCGGGCGGAGCTGGAACTTAGGGTTCTGCGATATGAGTAAGACCTCCGCCCTAGCCGCGAAGCGGCGCAAGAATGCAGCCCACGGCGCAAGCCGTGGGAAAACGAGCCAAAGAATCAGCGAGCTCCGAAGGAGCGAAAGAAACTTGTCTCGCACGGCTGGCAATCTTGTCTTGCGACTGGTTTTTTTCCAAAGTCCGCCACGGCTTGCGCCGTGGGCCGGACATTCTTTCGCCGCTTCCCGGCTAATGGCCTCGCTCTTCGGCAAGCGTGCGGCACCAGCAATCACCTTTTTCCACAGCCCTCAACGCGCTTTTTGTGACGAACGACCTTTACTGAGAAATCAGAAGAGCACAAAATTGGAAACATGCGCGAAGGATCTTCCAATGAGTCCGGCCCAGCACAAAGCTCGCACCACTCAAGACCAGAAGCTAAGTCCTTATTCCACAATATTTTGCCTGTAAGTCCTTGCGCCTCAATATTTTGCCCGCATCTCGGCCTATCTCAAGCGGGCAAGTCCTTTAAAACCAGTACTTTGCCGGAACGTCTCGAAAAAAATATCGATCCCATATCCCTAGCGCCGCGCCCACCCGTTCCTCACCGAACTGAGTGGTCACCCCGCCCTGGGCGGGTCTCGACTCACTTCTCGGCTCCTGACCCGGAAGCCGGACGCCGAGAGCCGCAAGCCCCGAGGTGTAAAATATCGAAGCAATCCTTAATCCCTAACCTCTCAGTTTCGAAAGGATTCCTCCCATGGCAACGCTAGAAGCCCCCGTCCGGCCGCGCACGACCCTGCGTCAGGGTCCGTTTGTCACCGAGCCCTTTTTTGATTTCCGCAACGAAGATAACGCGCGCCGCATGCGCGCCGCCATCGCCAAGGTTCGCGGCCAGTTGGGACGCGAGTATGACCTCATCATCGGCGGCAAGCGAGTCAAGACCACCGATAAGATCAAATCTCTAAACCCGTCGCAGCCGTCCCAGATTGTCGGCATCCATCAAAAAGCCGGCAAAGACCACGTCGAGCCCGCCATGAAGGCCGCGCTCGCAGCCTTCCAATCCTGGAGCCGCACCACGGCGGAAGAGCGCACCAGCCTGGTGTTCCGCGTCGGCGATCTGCTGCGCCAACGCAAAATGGAATTCATGGCGTGGTTGGTCTTCGAGGTCAGCAAGAACTGGGCTGAGGCCGACGCCGACATTTCCGAGACCATCGATTTCTGTGAGTTCTATGCGCGCGAGGCCCTGCGCTTCTCCAAGGCGCAGACACCCATCCAGCTTCCCGGCGAGCGCGATACGCTGATGTACGTTCCGCTGGGCGTGGGCGCCGTCATTCCTCCGTGGAATTTCCCCTGCGCCATCATGGCCGGCATGACGCTCGCGTCTATCGTCAGCGGCAACACCGTCATCCTGAAGCCGTCGAGCGATTCCCCCACGATCGCCGCGAAGTTTGTCGAGTTGCTCGAAGAAGCGGGCATGCCCGAGGGCGTGGTGAATTTCTGCCCCGGTGCCGGAGCCAGCTTCGGCGATGCGGTCGTGGCGCATCCCAAGACACGCTTCATCGCTTTCACCGGCTCCCGCGAGGTCGGCCTGCACATCAACAAGGTGGCCGCAACGCAAGCTCCCGGCCAGGTCTGGATCAAGCGCGCTATTCTTGAGATGGGAGGCAAAGACGCGATCATTGTCGATGCCGACGCCGACATCGACTCCGCCGTCGAAGGCGTGGCGCAAGCCGCTTTCGGATTTCAAGGTCAGAAGTGCTCGGCCTGCTCGCGCGCCATTGTCGACGAGCGTGTCTACGACAAGTTCCTCGAGCAACTCAAAGCCCGCGTTGAGAAAATTCAGATCGGCGACCCCGCCGAGAACGCCGCCATGGGCGCCGTCATCAACGAAGGCTCGATGAAGACCATCCTCCAATTCATCGAGCAGGGGAAGAAAGACGGACGCATCATCACCGGCGGCGAACGTGCTCCCGGCGAAGGCTACTTCATCCGTCCCACGGTGATCGCCGACATTCCGCCGAAATCAAAACTCGAGCAGGAAGAAATCTTCGGCCCGGTACTCGCAGTCATCAAAGCCCGCGGCTTCGACCACGCGCTGGAAATCGCCAACGACACCGAATTCGGCCTGACCGGCTCCGTCTACACCAAGTCGCGCGACAAGATCGACCGCGCCATTCAGGAGTTCCACGTCGGCAACCTGTACATCAACCGCAAGTGCACGGGAGCCATGGTCGGCGCGCATCCCTTCGGCGGTTTCAACATGTCCGGCACCGATTCCAAATCCGGCGGGCCTGACTATCTGTACCTGTTCACCCAAGCGAAATCGGTCGGAGAGAAAATCGGCTGATCGCTCCGTGGTCACGTGCAGAGCGGTTCATGTGGAGCGGGCACTCCTGCCCGCTGGTTTTCTGCCCCTGCAGGCAAGTGGGCAGGAGTGCCCGCTCCCACACGAAGCAGAACCAATACTTCACTTATCGCTGCTTATCGGCAACGGATTCCGTTCCGCGAATTGCCGCTGATGCCAGTACGGATAAATCGGAGTTACTTCGCTGACGCGGTCGAGTTTGCCGATCTGCTCCGGCGATAGATTCCATCCCGCCGCATTCAGGTTCTGGCGCAACTGTTCTTCATTGCGCGCGCCAAAAATCACAGTTGCCACCGTGGGCCGTTGCAGCAGCCAGTTGAGGGCCACCTGCGGCACGCTTTTTTCGCACTCTTTGGCAACGTCATCGAGCGCGTCGACAATGTTATACAGATGCTCGTCCGAAATCGGCGGGCCCTGTTCCGACGTCTTATGCAGCCGGCTCTGCGCCGGCAAGGGCTGTCCGCGCCGGATCTTGCCCGTGAGCCGGCCCCAACCCAGCGGACTCCAAATCAGAGCGCCCACTCCCTGATCGAGTCCCAGAGGCATGAGTTCCCATTCATACTCCCTGCTGATCAGCGAGTAATAGACCTGGTGGCCAACGTAGCTCGCCCAGCCATAGCGGTCGGAAACATCCAGGGACTTCATCAGGTGCCAGCCGGAAAAATTCGAGCAGGCGATATATCTTACCTTTCCGCTCACGACTAGTTGGTTGAGAGTGCTCAAAACTTCCTCCAGCGGCGTCAGCGCGTCAAAGCCGTGCAGATGATAAATGTCGATGTAGTCCGTTCCCAGCCGTCGCAGGCTCGCTTCGCAGGCCCGGATCAAATGATGGCGCGAAGATCCCAGATCGTTGGAGCCCGGCCCCATGCGGAAAGTCCCTTTGGTCGAGATCAGGACTCTTTCACGCCGCCCGGCGATCGCCTTCCCGAGAACTGTCTCGGAAAGTCCGTCTGAATAAATATCCGCGGTATCGAATAGATTTACGTCGGCGTCGAGGCAGATATCGACGAGGCGCGTGGCTTCCGCAACATCGCTTGCACCCCAGGCGCGAAAGAATTCGTTTCCCCCGCCAAACGTGCCAGTACCAAAACTCAACACCGGAACCTTCAGACCAGACTTGCCAAGCTGTCGAAATTCCATATCAGCCATAGATGCACCTCGCTATCAGGATGATTCTGGAGCGTTGCCTCCCCTGTGCTCACAAATTGAAAAAGGCCGCCCGCAGGCGGCCTTTTTCACGACGATAAGCTTACTGAGCGACTCCCGCGGGCGGTTGCGGCGCCGCGCCGGTCGTGGTCGCGGCGGCAGCTTCATTCAGAATGCGGTGGTGGATCGTGAACAGCGCCAGCTCCAGCCGATCTGAGACTCCGATCTTGTCATACACGTTGCGCAAATAGTTTTTGATCACCTGTTCCGTGGTGCCTAGCTGCGAGGCGATTTCCTTGTTCTTGTAGCCTTGCACGATCAGCGCCACGATGCGCAGTTCTTTGGCGGTCAGCCGGTCGCGCACTCGTAATCCGACCATGTCGTTTTCGGTGAGTTCGCTGGGCACGGCAACGTCCTGCACCCAGGTTTCGCCGCGCGCGACCTTCCGCACGCAGTCCACCAGCGCCGCGCTGGTCACATTGCGATAGACCACTCCGTGTGCGCCGTTCGTCATGTGCCGCTGCGCGCTCTCGCCCGTGTCCGCCAGCACGATAACGCGGGTCTTCGCCTTGTTGGCGGCGACCACGATCGCGGCAAAGTCATTGTGGAATCCCGCTGCCACCACCAGCACTGCGGCGCGGAACTTGTCCAGGGCCATGAACATCTGTTCAGGCGTCTGGGCCTGGGCCACGATACGCATCTCATCTTCCACCGCCAGCACTTTGGCAATGCCCGCCCGGAAGATCGCCTGGTTATCGGCCAGAATCAGTTTGAGCATGTTGTCAGCGCTCCAAGAAAGTCTATTTCCTCACGAACTCGTACGAGTCGATCACGCAGGCCACGCCGCGGCCTTCTCCACCGCTTCCGGTTGCGTCGGCGCGCACCACTCGCCCCTTGCACTGGATGGTCACATTCTCCTGACCGCCCGTCATTTCCGGGGGAAGCGTGATTTCAAATTCCACCGGCGAACCAATCTCCATCGCGGAATCGGCGCGGATGTACACCCCTGCCGCGCTGAGATTCCCGGTAATTCCTTCGGAGTCTCCGCCGGTCTCGCCCTTGTGTATCTTGATCGGCAATTCTAGCGGGAACCGTTTTCCGGTCCGTGCTTCTTCCCCCACGGTACCTCCTCTAGGCTGGCCTGTTCTCTGTTTCTCGTCTGCGAATGAGGCCAACGTCGTCACACCAAGCTCCTGGCGGGGCGCAGTCCCGCTTTTCTGCTCACGGGCGGTTATATCACGAAAGGCACCCGTGTAAAAGCCTGATAACTCGTTAGTTAACGGTAGTAACTAGGTTCCCCCCGGTAAAACGTCACGACCAGCGGCTACGCGACCAGATCGACCGACCTTATACATCGAGGCGGGGACACGCATGATAGTGTTTTTGTTTACGCATTTCTCGGCATAATAATCGGAGGAGTATTCCTAATGGCGAATCTGTTTCGGATCAGCGGCATGGCCAAAGACCGCTCTCTCCCCATTCTAATTCTTGCGGTTCTCTTGGCAGCCATTGGGGGCGCTCTGGCACAAACCAGTCAGAAACCTCCTGCTCAAGAGCCCTCCCAGAAGAAAGGTAGCCCTGGAGCTGTCGAGGCTAAACCTTCTGAGCCTCCCGGCGTTTTGGTCCAGCTCAACGTCGCCCTGGAAAGCCTTGCCGCCAAGGTTTCTCCAGCGGTGGTGCAGATTCTCGTCACCGGATACGGGCCGCTCCGCGAGGAAGAGCGATCCCAGACTGCATTCATCGTCCGCCAACACGCCGTGGGCTCGGGAGTAATCGTAGACTCTAACGGCTACATCATGACCAACGCCCACGTCGTGGAAGGAGCACAACGCATTCGTGTCGCCCTGCCGCTGCCCATGGGCGACTCCGCCGGCCAGGTGCCGATCGGGAAGCGCCGGATTCTTGAAGCCCACCTCCTGGGCCAGCACAAAGAGACCGATCTCGCGCTCCTCAAGATCGATGAGAGCGATCTGCCCATCCTGCCACTTCTCAGCCAGCAGCGACCTCATGTAGGCCAACTCGTCTTCGCCATCGGCAGTCCGGAAGGTCTGCAGAATTCGGTCACCATGGGAGTAATCAGTGCGCTCGCCCGTCAGCCCGATCCCACCAAGCCGCTCACCTACCTTCAGACTGACGCTCCCATCAATCCCGGCAACAGCGGAGGCCCACTGGTGGATATGAACGGCTTCGTCCTGGGAATCAACACCTTCATTCTGTCGCAAGGCGGAGGCAGTGAAGGTTTGGGCTTCGCCATTCCTGCTCGCGTGGTTGATTTCGTGTATCACAGCCTGCGCAATCACGGACACGTCCATAAGGTCGAAATTGGCGCAGGGGCGCAGGAAATCACCCCTACTCTGGCGGAGGGCCTCCACCTGACGCAGCATTGGGGCGTTATAGTGGATGACGTGACACCGGATGGACCGGCCGCGGCGGCTGGTCTGAAAATTCAGGACATTATTCTCACAGCGGATGACCGGCGCATCGAAACTCTGCCGTCGCTTTCCGCCGCTTTGTACCTGCACCGCCTCGACGAGATTGTGAAGCTGGAGATTCTCCGCGGCAACGAAAAGAAAACTCTCTACGTCCCGGCGATTGAGCAGCGCGATCACATGGACGAACTGCTCGACGCGGTCAATCCCGAAAATAGCCTGATTCCCCGCCTGGGGGTTCTTGCCATCGATCTCACCGCCGACCTGCGCTCCCGCTTGGGCTCACTGCGAATTCCGTCAGGGGTCGTCGTGGTAGGACGGGCCGCCGACCTGATCATGCCCGACACCGGCCTCCAGGCAGCCGACATAATCCACCAACTGAACACAACCTCAATCGATTCCATGGACACGCTCCGCGCCGCCGTGGGCGCCCTCAAGACTGGCGACGCAGTCGTGCTGCAAGTCGAGCGCGATGGCGGCCTGATGTACGTGAGCTTCGAGATGGAGTAATGAAGTAAAGTGGCGCGGGCGTCCCCCGCGCAAAGCTGAGGAGCAGGGAAACGCTGATAGTAGATGGTGCAGTTTTTCTACCGCCGCGAAGCCGGGGCGATATGCTCCGTCTCATTTTCCCGCTTTATCCGACGAGCTTGGATTCAAATGAGAAAAGTGTCCAGCGTTCGCCGCTTTTCTCGGCGCGAACAGGAATGACCGCCTCACCTGTAAATGTGGAGATGGCGGCCGCCCAAAAAGGGCGTGCTGCAAGATTCGCCTGCATCACGCGAACTTCCCACAAGCCAGGAAACCGCCTCCACACTTTATGCGCTATGTGAGTTCCAATTCCACGCCTCCGGTACCCACGCAGAACAAAGAACTCTGCCATATCCCAGACAGTCTCATTGCCAGACACTTCCGACCCTTTCTTCACTAAAGCCAGCCCTGCCAATTTGCCATCCACCCAGACCAGAAACGGATGTCGCCCAGGCTCATTCCAATAAAGCGGCAGGGACTTGTAGCCGAACCTTCCGTCCGCCCCTATCACTACATCGTGGAACTCGCTGAAATCATGAGCGTACAACTCAAGCAGATTCGCCAGGATCGGTGCTTGCTCCGGTGCGGCGGGGATGAGTTCAATATGAGCAAATGGCTTCTGCGCTTGTTTTGTCATTGCTGAGGGCACGTTTTCATCATGAGTATATTCCTCGTTGTCGTGAGGCCCTCGCAATCATTGGTGAAGCGCTGGAAGAGAAGAGAAAACTCGGCTGGCAGATGTGGCGGGTACAATTCCGCGCAACTGCGAGATTACGTCGCTCCGGCGCCGATTGCCGAAGCCTTGGGCTTACCAGCGCTCCCGATCGCAACTCCCAGCCCCGAAGCAATCGCCTCCACAATCCGAAGATCGTCCGCCGTGAACGCGTCCTGATCTGCGCGATACAGAGCCAGCACGGCCGTGATCCCCGCAAATCCTTCCATCGGCACAGCCAGCGCCGAACGCAGCGTGCTGTACTTCGTCGGATCGTTCAGATAGCCAGGTTCGACCGACGGATTACCGTTCAGGATAGCCTTATGGTTTTGCGCAACCCATCCCGACAGTCCTTCTCCATGCGGAATCTTCAAGGCAGCGAACAACCGGAAGTTTTCCCCACTCACAAATTCCGCAGTGAGCACACCATTCCTCGGACAGTAGACCGCCATGGAGTTGTGTGGTACCAAGTGTTTCAACCGTACCGCGAGCAAAGAAAAAATGTCTTCGGTGCGTAAAGCAGAGCCGGACCGGCGGTTGAGTGCGATGATCTCCTGACCTTGCTGCCGAGCCGCCGAAATCAGGGTAAGGGAATCTCCGCCCGGTCCGGACGGGGCGGCATCTGGACCCTCAGACTCCTCGAACCCCGCGGCGGGCGCCAAGCCTCGCTCGACCTTGATATCCGTAGACAATTTCGGGGGAGCCTGCAGCGGCTGCTCATTGGCCACCTTCTCAAGTTCGATGTAACGGCGCCGCAGAATTGCAACCACCTGTGGATCAAAACTCTTGCCTGCATCCGCAACCACCTTGGCCATGGCCTCGTCGAGCGGCAGCGCCTTCCGATATTGCCGGTCCGACGCCAGCGCATCGAGGCAATCGACCGCAGCAAGAATGCGAGCACCGATCGGGATTGCCTCCCCGGTCAGCCCGTTCGGATACCCGCTACCATCCCATTTTTCGTGGTGGGCGCGCACGATCGGAACCACCGGATACGGAAAGTCGACCTGCTCCAGAATTTCCGCCCCGACCGTGGGATGGATTTTCATCTTCTCGAATTCTTCAGGCGACAGTTTGCCGGGCTTCGAAATAATGTGCTCGGGTACTGCCAGCTTGCCAATGTCGTGCAACACTGATGCCGCCCGCAGCGCCTCGGTTTCGTCCTCGCTCAAGCCCAGTTCCTTCGCCAGTTCCATGGCGTATACACGCACCCTCTGCAAGTGCTTGCCGGTAGTTTGATCCTTGGCTTCGATGGCAAGCGCGAGCGTCTCGATGGTCCTCAGGTGAAGGCTCGAGACCTGCTCGGCATGCCGCTTCTCGGTCTCCAGCTTACCGAGATAAAGACGATAAGACCGGTACATCAGGTAGATCGGCGGAAGAACCAGTAGAGATGACTGCCATCCGATATGCCCGTTCAAGAAGTGGACCAGCCCGGCCACAGCGGCTCCGACCATGTAGTAGGGGAACGACCAGAGATAACTGTCTGCCCATACTTTTGAGAGGGGCTTGTCTTCCGTCAGCTTGATGATGACCGCCATCGCCCCCGAGTTGCAGGCGAAGTGGGTGATGGCGGCGACGAGAAGGGCAAGCGGTCCGGGAGCGTGCAGAACATAAATCACAACCAGCTTGTAAGCACCATAGGCGACGGCAGTCGAAACCGTGACCTGCGACAGATTGAAGACGAGCTGAACCAGCTTTAACCGGCGCGCTGGCTTCCAGTAAAACTGCGCGAGCGTGCTGGCTATTCCGATCAACAGCGTTTCGGGCAGGCTCAGTTCCAGGATGCCCAGCAGAGTGAACAGGAAGTTCACCGACAGCGTTGCCTCAACTCCGGGCAGGCCCACTTTCAGCGACGATGCCAGCAAGGCCGCAATCAGATAGCAGGCGAACTTGACGGGGTCGTTCGACTGCCAGTGCCAGAAGGCCAGCACGAAGCAGAAGGCCCCCGCCAGACCCATCCCGGCGATGAACACACGTGCGCCAATGGACCGTATCCACGACATGAGTGGTGCTTAAATTCTCAACAAAGCGCGGGGCCATGTCCGCCCAAAAAGGAACTCCATGATTACCTTGGTTTTCAACAAATCAATTGCTTACAGCGATGTGGGTCCGCCGACAGCAGTGCCCGCGTGAGACAAGTTGGCCTGTGCCCCGGGCGTGGGACAAAGTGCCCGTTGAATTTCGCCACACCCTTTCCTAAGACACTGATAAACAAGGGAATGCGAGTCCCATTTTGGGCCCCCACCTGCACTAGAACAGTCACCTTGGGGAAGGTTACGCGCCTGTGGGCGCATGTTACTGGGGGAGAAATGAAGAAGTTCTTGCTGGTTGTGTTGATCGCCACGATCACGTTGGCTCATGCCGACAACTCGAAAATATCGCCGGACCTGCAAAACTATCCCGCGACCCAGAAGGCGCAAGTCATCGTGCAGTATGCGCCGGGAACGCAGGTGAATTGCAGCGGTTTATTCGCTCTGGTGGGATGCCTGGTCAACGACGTTCTGAACCTTGGCGGCACGATCCTGTCGGACTTGCCGTTGGTCAACGGCCTGGTTGCAGTGCTTGACGGTAACGGCATCGTGAACCTCTCGAACCAGTCGAATGTCGTCTACATCAGCCTGGACCGGCCACTGACGCCTACTCTCAGCAACGCTGCGCCAGCCGTGAACGCGTTTGCAGCCTGGCAGTCGGGTTACACCGGCGCCGGCATTGGAGTCGCGCTGGTTGACAGCGGAGTCACCAGCCATCCTGATCTGAATGGCGGCTTCTGGGGATCGTCGCGTGTGGTGTGGAATCAAAGCTTTGTCCCCGGCAATGCCAGTGCCAACGATCAGTATGGCCACGGCACTCATGTTGCCGGCTTGATCGCGGGCAATGGTGCCAGCTCGAAAGGCGCACAATATTCCAAGACCTTTGAAGGCATCGCTCCGCAGGCCAATCTTATTAACTTGCGCGTTCTCGATCAAAATGGCGCCGGCAGCGACAGCGCGGTGATTTCGGCCATCAGCACTGCGATCTCGTTGAAGCCTATGTTCAACATCCGCGTTCTCAATCTTTCGCTGGGACGTCCGATCTACGAGACCTACAAGCTTGACCCGCTGTGCCAGGCAGTCGAAGCCGCGTGGAAGAGCGGCATCGTGGTCGTGGTCGCGGCCGGCAACAACGGGCGCTATCAGCCGACGAATGGCTACGGCACCATTACCTCGCCCGGCAACGATCCTTACGTGATCACCGTCGGCGCGATGAAGCCCATGGGAACTCCGACCCGCGTCGACGATCTGATCGCCAGTTACAGTTCGAAAGGCCCGACCGCGTTCGATTCCCTTGCCAAGCCGGACCTGGTCGCCCCCGGCAACCTGCTAGTTTCGCTGGAGGCTCCCGGTTCGACTCTCTACAACGGATACCCCGGCAATCAGGTTCCATACGGCTACTACGTGAACGGTGGAAGCAACACACCGTCTTCCAGTTACTTCACACTGAGCGGCACCAGCATGGCGACGGGTGTGGTGAGCGGAGTGGTCGCCGACCTGCTGCAGAAGAGTCCGAGCCTCAATCCCGATCAGGTGAAGGCACGCCTCATGAAGACGGCATGGAAGTCGTTGCCGGCCTTCAGCAGCACCACCGATCCGATCACGGGAACTACCTACACCGATCAATATGACGTATTCACCGTAGGCGCCGGATACATCGACGTGGAGGCCGCGCTCAGCAACAGCGATTTGGCCAGGGGAACTGCCATGACTCCCGTAGCCTCCTACGACTCAAGCTCCGGCAACGTATATCTCCACGACAGTTCGACGGCAATCTGGAATAAGTCAGCCCCCTGGTCAGATGCGGCCGTGTGGGGAACTTCTCAGTTCGTTGTAGGTGCTCCGCCCTCGACCATATCGGGCAGCAGCGGCGCGCTTTGGGGTGGCACTGATGCAGTGTGGGGGTCCAATATTCTGTGGGGCTCCAACATCCTATGGGGTAGTAACATCCTCTGGGGCAGCAGCGGAACGAGTGCCAGCAATATCCTGTGGGGCAGTAACGGAACGTATGCCAGTAATATCCTGTGGGGCAGCAACGCTTCGGCCGGCGAACAATAAGAGCCTGCCTTTTCTTTGGACGCCAGAAATACACATATAGGACAGCCGCCTCGGCTGTCCAGCCAGGGCGTAGCCCGGCTGTGGCCTGAGACGTAATCGAAGTGAACCCTTGAGCGGCAGTGTGGCGGCGCTCTCCACTGGCTTGCTGAACATCGCCAAAGCAGGTTTGGCGTTGCAGGACGATCCCCAGTGCTGAAGGACGTTCCCCAGCTCGACGAACATCCTGAAGCAGAAATCGCCTTAGTGAGCGGAAACCGCCTTCACTATGGCGGCTCTCAGTTCGTCCGCTTTGAAGCCGAAAGGTCCAGGGCGACTCTTGTATGCCACGCGCCCCGCACCATCAATCAAATATAGCCGATCCGGCCAGCCGGTGTATGCAGTTTCAGTCGAGTTGCCAAATTCGTCGAGCACCGCGGGAATCTCGATTCCCAGCTTGCGCACGCAAGCTCCGGCCACGAAAGCGCGCTCCTCTTCACTGTGAGGGCTCGCGAATACGACTTTGTCTTTTACGTTGCTCTCCATCTGCCACACGTCGCTGGGATGCGCTTCGGTGATGTAGACCACCAGAAATGTGACCCGATCTCCGAACTGCTGGTAGAGCTTGTTGAGGGCAGGAACCTCCCGCCGGAAGGGAGGTCAGGTGTAGCTTCCAAACACCAGCACCACCGGGCGATTCTGCGTGGTCAGAGACGACAGTTGTACCTGTGCCGTCTTGTCGAGTTTCGTCAGCGCGAAATCCGGTGCGGAACTGCCCACCTGCAACGTGCCCGCGCGGGCGCGCATCCAGAGCGTTTCGAAAGGAAGAATGAGAAAAGGGACAGGTCCCGGGATCCTGGCCATCACCCGCGCAAAGCGTTCCGGCGATTGCCGCATTACGCCGTACAGCGCCACGCAAGCCAGCACCCACAGTGCGGCGATCACGCACACTGTGGCGATGACTGTTTTTCTGACAGACCTGGACTTTGCGTTCAAGCGAACCCCAAAAAGAAGTGCGCCGATTATAGGTGGGTACGAAGAGGGGTCAATAGTTGGAATGTAGTATGCGGGCGTTGGTTGCGACCATCAAAACGCGCTTCCGCCCCCGCCCCCAAAGCCTCCGCCGGAGAACCCGCCGCCACCACCACCAAAGCCGGAGCCGCTCGAACTGGCACGCGGGGCAGAGACAAAAACCTGGTGCATATCGGTCGCCATGTTGTGCATCGAACTCGAAAAGAAAATCGGATTGAAGACGCCGTATCCGCCGGGCGACACATACCACTGCGGCGGATCTTTGACGATCCCGGCAAATGCCTGGGCCCAATGATGCTCCACTCCCAGCGCCATGGCGTACGGCAAAAACTTTTCGAACGTCGTAGGGGGCATGATCTTCAATCGCTCCGCATCCACGCGATTCATGAACTCCTGGAACCCAAGCACCGCGATACGAACCCGCGATCCCTTCACGGTCTTGGCGGTCATGACTCGCGCAAACAGCCACCAGATCACCGCCGAGAGCAGCACGCACGCGACCACTAAAACCACGGAGTTGAAAAAGTTCGCCCATCCCAGGAACTGGAAAACGGCAAACGGAACGAGAATCGCGACCGCCGCTCCCAGGCTGTATCCATTGGCCGACTCCGGATCGAGCAAATAAATCCCCTTCTTCTTCAACGCCGACCTGATGTCTTCGCGGATGACCGGAACGGCGGTATAGAAGCGGTTCTTCAGGCTGGAGAGGCGAGTCTCGCTGCCCCCGGCAAACACATTCTCCAGCATTACGCGCTCGTGCGGAGCCAGATCGGCCTCCCATTGATCGCGCGGCTTGAGCAGATGGAAAACGTAGTCCTTGTGCGTGAAGAGCAGAATCTTTTCCGCGGTCTCTTCGATCTTGATGTATCCCCGCACCGCCAGATCGACCATGGTCGATGTAATATCGCGCGGATGAATCTGGTCGTCGAGCAATGTGCCTGCTTCCGCGGGGGAAATCCCGGGCGGCGGTTCGTACATGGGGGCCACCGACACTCCAGGATCGGGGTCACGTCCCTTATACCACCACAGCACGAACATCCCGGCGAACGTTACCAGCGGCAGAAATACCACCGGATTGCCGCTAAGAAACCAGAAAAACTTCGTCAGCGCGCCCGGTTCTTTGAGAATGTCTTTCGGAATGTAGACGTCAATGGTCAACCCGCCGCGCATAGGCAGCGGATTGCCGGTCTGGAACTGCGCCTCGGCCCCGTCGACGTTGGAAGTAGCGTCGCGCTGGGTCGAGCCGTACACGCCGGTAAACGCCTGCGCTCTCAGCGAACCCGCGGAGGAAGCCGGGAATCGCACCGTCGCCGCGGCGTGATCAATCGGCACCGGCCAATCGTTGCCCGTAACGTTCCAGTAAAACTCGTCGTAATCCTTGAAGAACCGCGTGCCGTTGCGCACGCGGTAAGTTATCTCGACCGTCCGAGTCGCATCCACCGCGTCGGAAATATAAATCTTCAGATCGCGGGCGCCGTTGGAGGTTGACGATTCAGATTTAAGAATGCCGCCGCTGCCGTCGGTAACGCTCGTGACCTTGAGGAAGAGCTCGTAATTCGTTCCATTCGGCCCAGGATATTCAATCGGAATCGTACGATGAATCCCGTGCCATTCGCCCACGAAGGCCAGTGTGATGCGTTCGGTCACCACGGCGCTGCCATCCCGGTCGACAGTGATGTTGTCCTGAAAATCGGTGATGCGCCATGATTTTGCCTGTGCGGCGCCAGTGAAGGTGCAGACGAGCAGTGCGAGAAGAAAAATCTTCGCTGGGATTTTCAATTACCAAATTCCCCAATTACAAAATTACCCAATCTCTCAAAACTTCACCTGCACCGGCTCGCGGTCGGTCTCCGTCGTCTCGAAGAACTGCCGCAGCGTGAAACCAAACATCCCGGCCAGAATATTCGTCGGGAACGACTGAATCTTCGTGTTCAGGTCGCGCACCACCGCGTTGTAATAGCGCCGCGCGTTCTGAATCGAGTCTTCCGTCTGGCTCAGCGATCCCTGCAGCTGCGTGAACTCTTCCGAAGCTTTGAGCTCGGGATAGTTCTCCGCCACGGCGAACAGACTTTTCAACGCCCCAGTGAGTTGATTCTCCGCTACGGCCTTGCCCTCCGGCGTTGTGGCCTGCATCGCCTGCGACCGGAACTTGGCGATGTTCTCAAACGTCCCCTTCTCGTGCGCGGCGTATCCCTTGACTGTTTCCACCAGGTTCGGAATCAGATCGTGCCGCCGTTTGAGCTGTACATCAATGTCAGACCATGCCGAATCGCAGCGCACCCGCAGCTGCACCAGGCTGTTGTACATGCCGATCAACACCACGGCGATGACAACCAGAATTACCAGGAAGATGATCGCAATCATAAGCGTCTCCTCAGTCGTCTGAACTCTGAAGGATGAACTGGAAATCAATGGGACGGTACCACACTGCCAGCTCTCTCGCAAACGCGACTCAAAGCCCACCTTCGCATTCTGCGATAGCAACTTTACAAGAGAACTATAAGAGGACGACGAGGACCGAGGGTGACAACGGAGAACTGAGAACTGAACTGCTTCCCCTACTGCTGCGGCGCGAAATACCCCTTGCGCGCCCGCACTTGCAGATCTTTCTTCAGCGAGGAAATTTCAATCGAGCGATATCGTCCGTCCGCATCAAAATTGGCGGGCTTGTAAGAGACGACGTACTGGCTGCGCAACTCGTCTTCGATCGCGGCGAACGAGTGGGTAATGTCCTTCATCTTGAACGGGAAGAAAACGCGTCCACCGGTGGCCTCGGCCAATTGTTCCAGCACCTTGTCACCGCGCATCACCAGGCCGCTGTCGTCGGTAGAGATCGCGTAGATGATCACCTCGGCGCGCTGCGCCATCTCAATGGCCTGCGCTTTCGAAAACTCACTCTGGTTATCTTCTCCGTCGCTGACGATCACGATCGCCTTCCGCACGGGACGATCCGGCCGGTCCTTCAGGAATTTCTCTTTGCACGCATGGTAGACAGCGTCGTACAGGGCGGTTCCCCCGCCATCATGCAGCTTGCGCACGCCCGCCGAGAGCAAGCTGCACGTTGTCGGTGAAATCTTGCGCCATTTGGCTGTGGCTGTTGAAGCCCACAATAAATGCCTTGTCGAAGCCGGCGCGAAGCGTGTGCTCCAGGAAACTTGTGGCCGCGCCCTGTTCGAAATCAAACCGGCCGTCCACCGAGCCGCTCACGTCGACCAACAGACCAAGATGCAGCGGCAGATCGGTTTCACGGCGGAAATTAACAATCGCCTGCGGCGGCTTGTGGTCGTCAAGAATGCTGAAATCGTTCTGATTCAGATCGCGCACGAACTTGCCATGCTTATCGGTCGCGATGAATAGCACATTAACCTCATTCACCCGGGCGTGCAGGGTGATTACCGCGCTCTGCGGATCGTCAGCATTGTCAGCCGCACTCGCCGTATTGTAGGCGCGCAGGCTGGGGGCGCCCGACACGTAGGCGGACTGTGCCCGCGCCTGGCCCACCCAGATAAAGGTTGCTAGCGAAAGCGTCAGAAGGCGAAAAATCGAGTTCGTGTACTTCATGCCCAAGAAAGCCAAATTTTTCACTCTAAACCGCGTCCGAGCACACTCCCAAGCTATTGGATGCACGCGAGATGCCGAATACAGTTCCCACCGGATGCCGCTATCTGATTGACTTTAGGAGCGCGGCTGCCAATGTGCCAAGTTACAAAAGGAGCACACAGAAGGTCATGGCGCAAAGCCTGCGCATTCTATTACTTACCTCTGACCCCGAACTCCTGCGAGGCCCCTTCCGTTATCCAATCGGATTCAGGGGGTTAACATAGTGGCACAAGTTGAGCACTTTTTCCTTAAAATCTCTTTGGAGGGATTCGTGAAGAAATTCTTGGTCTGTTTCATCGTTGTCGTGATGTCGGGAGTAGCTGCTTTCGCCGCCAATGACGAGCGCGAGGAAGATCGCGTCAAGGATGCCGGCATGGTTCTGAAAGAGATTTTGAATATCCCCGACGACATTCCGCAGGATCTGTTGGACAAGGCCGAATGCCTGGTCATCCTGCCCTCTGTGAAAAAAGGAGCATTTGGGATTGGCGGCAGCTACGGACGTGGCGTGATGGTCTGCCGCAGCGGTGAACACTACAAAGGCAAATGGGGAGCCCCGGCCTTGTATGCGCTCGAAGGTGTCAGCATCGGGTTTCAGTTGGGCGGCCAGGCCACCGACTTTGTGCTCCTGGTGATGAATCCCAAAGGCGCTGGATCTCTTCTTTACAGCAAAGTGAAGCTGGGAGCGGACGCCTCCGCCGCCGCCGGTCCCAAGGGCCGCACCGCTGAAGGCGCAACCGACATCGTCATGAACGCCGAGATCCTCTCCTACTCGCGCAACAAAGGCCTCTTCGCCGGAGTTTCTCTGGAAGGCTCGACCCTGCGCTCCGATGGCAGCGCCAACGAAAAGCTTTATGGGAAAAAGTTGACCGCCAAAGAAATCATACGCGGAGGCAGAGTCGGCATCCCGCCATGCGCCCATCAGCTGGTGTCGCTGCTCGACTCTAAATCGCCCACGAACAAGTCGGAGCCTAAATCGCTGGAGTAGACGGAACTCTCAGAAATGGCCGCACAGAAGAGCAGCGAGTCTGAGCCGGTTCGCTGCGGATGGGCGCATGGCGAACTCATGGCCCGTTATCACGATGAAGAATGGGGTGTGCCGGTGCACGACGACCGCACGCTCTTTGAATTTCTGATTCTCGAAGGCGCGCAGGCTGGTCTGAGTTGGAACACAATCCTGAACAAGCGCGATCACTATCGCCAGGCCTTCGACGGATTCGATCCAAAGCGGGTCGCGCGCTACGACCGGCGCAAGATCGAACAACTGTTGCGCAATCCCGGTATCGTCCGCAACAAACTAAAGATTGCCTCTGCCGTTGCTAACGCCAAGGCATTTCTTAGCCTGCAGGAAGAATTTGGCAGCTTCGACCGCTACATCTGGCAGTTCACGGACAGCAAGCCGCGACTGAACTCGCCCAAGTCGCTCAAGCAGGTCCTCGCGCGATCGCCAGACTCCGATGCGATCAGCAAGGATCTCAAGCGGCGCGGCTTCAACTTTGTCGGATCCACTATTTGCTACGCGTTCATGCAGGCGGTGGGAATGGTGAACGATCACGTGGTGGACTGCTTCCGCTACAAACTGCTGGCTTCTCAGCGTTGACGGAAAATGCTGGCTGTTAAGTAGACAGCTAACAATCCGAGCAGAAGCACAGCGCCTTCCACGCGCGTCGACCACACATGCAGGGCGTCGAACTGCACGCGTGCGGGATTGTCCAACGGGACGGTCGCGGAGTCGCCGACCGAGGCGCGCAGCGTGTCCATGCGCGGAATGATCCAGAACTGCGAGAGCAGCGTGAGCCCAAGCATCAGGCAGATCAGCACATGACGCATGGCAAAGACATGCGCGGTACCGTCTGTGAGGCGGCTGTAGAGCAGAGAACTGGCAAGAAAGACGAATCCGGAAACAATGGCGATCCAGTGCAGTTTGCTCAGCGCGCGTCCAACTACGTTCCCGGCAAGATGCGTATTGGGCAGAACCTGAAACGCCGTGGGCGCAAGCACGAACGCAAAGAAGATCAAGCCACCGATCCATGCGACGAGCGAGAGCAGCATGAGGAAGCGAAGGAAGGACATGACGGGAGAATTATAGTCCGGTGGCGAGATCAGAAAGAGCTAACTACAGAGGTCACAGAGACACACAGAGGAAGAAAAGAGCCTGACAACTGGCGACTGGCAACTGCTTTACACAGGAACCGGAACGTTCTCGATGATCTCTTTCAGAACTTGATCGGACTGCTCGGACTTTTTCAGCGTGGATGCATAGAGGCCGTTCACGACCACGCGGTGGGCGAAGACAGGAACCACAAGCGGCTTGAAATCTTCTGGGGTGCAGAAGGTGCGGCCTTCGAGGAAGGCCATGGCCTGCGCGGCGCGGTAGAGAGCCTGTGATCCGCGCGGCGAGACGCCCAGCGAAAGAAATTCCGACTCGCGCGTGCGGCGCACGATTTCGAGAGCGTAGCTCACCAGAGAG
The DNA here is from genome assembly GCA_963791515.1 of uncultured Acidobacteriaceae bacterium. Classification (GTDB taxonomy): domain Bacteria; phylum Acidobacteriota; class Terriglobia; order Terriglobales; family Acidobacteriaceae; genus Sulfotelmatobacter. The sequence continues at coordinate 109,606 of CAWBSS010000013.1, forward strand.
TCGTCCACGCGAATCTGCTTCACCGCCTGCTGCATCTCGAGAACATCAGCGCCGGTGAGAACGGGGCGGAGATCGTCCAGATGCGCAGCGCCCGCTTCGGAGCGCAGAATTTGGCGCTCGGCCTGGGCGTCGGGATATCCCATGCGCACGCGCATCAGGAAGCGATCGAGTTGCGACTCGGGCAAAGGATACGTGCCGTGATGTTCTACAGGATTCTGCGTCGCGATCACCAGAAACGGCTGCGGCAACTCGTAAGAGTGCGCGTCGACGGTAACCTGGCCTTCGTTCATAGCTTCGAGCAACGCGGACTGGGTCTTGGGCGTGGTGCGGTTGATCTCGTCGGCAAGCAGAACGTTGGTGAAAACCGGGCCGCGCTTAAATTCGAATTCCTGCTCGAGCGCCGAATACACGGAGATGCCCAGAACGTCGGACGGCAGCATATCGCTGGTAAACTGCACGCGCTGAAAGGTGCAATCGATGGCGCGGGCGAGCGCTTGTCCCAGTGTGGTCTTGCCAACGCCGGGAACGCCTTCAATCAACAGATGTCCACGCGCGAAAATGCTGACCAGCGCAAGGCGGACGACGTCATCCTTACCGCGAATCACGCGGCGGAGAGCCTTTTCGAGTTCGGAGGCTTTGTGAGAAACAGCGATGGCTATCTCGGGCGACATTGTTTCGATTCTACTATCGGACATTGCGAGGCTGGAGTTACCTACGTCATAGGACCCGCTATCAGCTTTCAGCCGTCAGCTTTCGGCTAAAGGATCCCTCGCTTCGCTCGGCGCGACCGTCTTCCTTAGAACGTAAGGGTTGGCGACGCTTGCACTAGTTCTGGCTGAAAGCTGAGAGCTAACAGCTTTACTGCATAAACTCCGCGGGCCTTCCTGTTAGGCGCTCGATGCGCTTCGCGATCGGCGGATGGGTCGAGAACAAGCTGCCGAAGTTCATTCCCAGGAACGGCTGGATGATGAACAGGTGTGCAGTCGAGGGACTCGCCTGCATGGGCACACGGCGCGAGTAGGCGTCGAGCTTTTGCAGGGCACTGGCGAGGGCGTAGGGATTGCCGGTGAAGTGTGCGCCGGTGGCGTCGGCTTGATATTCGCGCGAGCGCGAGACCGCGAGCTGAATCAACGTAGCGGCGATGGGAGCCACGATCAGCATAAAGAGCGCTGCGAGACCTCCGCCATCGCGACGGTCGCGGTTGCCACCTCCGAAGCCGCCAAATAGCATTGCCCATCTTCCCATGCTGGCGAGCATGGTGATGGCGCCTGCGAGCGTGGCGGCGACCGAACTGATCAGGATGTCGCGATTGTTCACGTGGCCGAGTTCGTGCGCTAGAACGCCTTCGAGTTCTTCATCGGACAACAGGCTCAGAATTCCGTGAGTCACGGCGACAGATGCATGGCTCGGATTGCGTCCGGTGGCGAATGCGTTGGGCGACTCGGTTGGAATCACGTAAATCTTCGGCATGGGAATGCCGATTTTCTGGGTGAGGCGTTCTACGGCAGCGTAGGCGCGCGGCAGTTCCTCGCGCGTGACGGGCTGAGCGCGGTAGGTGGCTAACGCGATCTTGTCGGAGAAGAAGTATGCGCCGAAGTTCATGACGGCGGCGAAGGCCAGCGCCAGGAACATCCCGTTCTGGCCGCCGAAATAGCGGCCGAAGAACATCAGGAGCAGCGTCATCGCGGTCAGCAGGAACGCGGTCTTAAACATGTTTCCCATAATTTTGGTGGAACTATCTCATTGGATGTTACGCGGACTGGAGAGATGCACGGGGCCCGTTTTAGGAAAAATCCGCTTCAGGGGTATCCCCCTTCCCCCCCCCGTCTATTGAAATCATCACCCTAGCGTGAAATCTGCGAAAAATCCTAGAGCCACAATGAGTTACAGGTAAAATCTTCCAAAATAAGGAGTTAAGTGCCATCCGCGGAGGGTCTGCCACACGCACTCCGCGTTGGATGATCGGCTTGCAAGCCTGTGGACGTCAAGGTTGGACGTCACAGAGACTGACGCTTGCCCAGATTCGGGCTCGTAACGATGCGGCGCAGATCACGCCGGAATTATCTGCTCACATTATCTGTTCACCAGGAAGTCAAAGACCACGTTGGCATTGTCGCTACGCAGTCCTACCGGACCATCAAATTCCAAGGCAACAAGGCCAAGATTACCTTCCCAGGCTACCTTGTTGTCTGCCTTCACGGTGAGATCAGAACCGCGCATGGATGCCCTAAGAGTGTGTGGCTGATCGGGGCGAACGGGTTGTGGGAGCGCTGAAACGCGAGGTTTTATGTTGTTGATGTAACCGTTGTCGAGACAGTCTTCGTGCGTCCGCGCTATTTTCTGGTCGGGAGAAAAGTGCCACATGACATACACAATGTTGCAAGTATCCTGGGCGCGGAGCTTGATACCAAATTGACTCCGGACCTCCCCATTACCCAGATGGGAAACCTCGTGGGTCGGCCCGAGATAGGTGAACTTCACGGTGACATCCTGCTGGGTAGCGAACTTGAGAGTGGCGCGCATTTCCTTTGAGGAAACCATGAGACGGCCGCCCGGCGCTTTTTCAATCCTTCCATCCGGCACATCAAAATCCTGAGGTTGTAGCTGCGCCTTGGCGATGGGCACCACCGACACAATCAGGCAAAGCCCTAGAATAAGTCGCATCGGCTTGTTGACTGCTCGGCGCATTCTCATTCACGACGCCCATAGGATTGTGCGTCGACAAATCCAGAGCGCTTACGCTTTTTGCGCTTCTCGTTTCAGGGCGCGCTGCAAGGTTTGATCGAGGGCGGACTTGGCGCTCTCGTATTCCTGCTGCGAGATGAGGCCTTGTTTGTGTTCCACTTCGAGCTCGAAGATTTCATCTTTCAAGGCTTCGAGCAGGCGAGAAGAAGAGCTGCGCGGAGCGGCTGGCTGCGGACGGGATTCGCTGAGTCGGGCTTCGCTGGTGCGAATCTCGCGAGTTGCGGGGATCTCTGCCGCTTCATAGACTTCATCTTCTTCCAGGGACGGGAGAGCCATTCTTTTGGCACGGCCAGTGCGGCTGGTTGCTTGCTGCCGCGAGGCGACGTAGACTCCGCCGGCAACGAGTGCGAGGGCGAAGCCGCCCAAGATGTACCAGCGATATTTCTGCAGAGGATCGGGGGCGTCGATGGGCGGTCCGAGGCCGCCGCCGGGGCGGCTCTCAGGTTGGGCGGAGGATCCCTGACCTGATTCGCCGCCTTCATCAGCTGGAGCCGCCAGAGTTCCTTCGCCGGAGAGCTTGAATGCCATGGGCTGGCCCACCCGCGTGCTGGATGCCACTTCTACATTGGCATCGGGTTGGCCGGGGAAGGGTGCGACTTGATAATTGGCTCCGGGAGCGGGGGAGAACTCCATCGTCTTGGGCGCGATCGCGACGAAATGCTCCAGCGGATAGACGCTCTTGGGATCGATATTCGCGCTGCCGGTGTAGGGAAGTGTGTAGACGACACTGAATCGAGTCTCGCCGGGGCGAAGCGGGAAGAGGAAGGCATACCGGCTTTTGGCATTGTCCTCAGGAACGGGAGCGGCCTTGACCGGCTGGCCGCCGGCGGTCATGGCTTGGCCTTCGGTGATGGTTGCACCATCGGGCACGTAGAACTCCAGGTTGTGCTCGTTCATCTGAGTGCGCGGCGGCTTGGAGTTGTTGTTCACCGCGAATGTGCGCTCGACCTGGAGCTGTCCCTGACTTGCCTGAAAGCGCATGATGTCGGCGACGACGACGATGCCTTCCACCTTCTTGCCGACGTCGTAAACCTCGACCGCGACCGAAGTCGTTCCCGGAGGGGCCATGCGGTGATAGGTGACTTCCTGATGGATCACGCGGACGAGATGAGGGCCCTGCAGGCTGTCGAGTTTGAAGCTGAAATTGCCTCTGGCGTCGGTTTTGGTGCGGCCGGCTTCTTCCATGCCTTGACCGAGGCTGAGCAGGACGACTTCGTCGCCCGTGGCGGGCTTGCCGGTGGTGGAGTCCTTAACGGTGCCGGTCAGGGTTTGGGCGGAAGCGAGGGAAGAGAACAGGAGAATGAGACCAAGAACTATTATGATGCGACCGTTGCAGAACCTGCGGGAGCGTGAGAACTCCTTTTTGGGCCGGATGGTATTCCCGACAGAAAAGGGATCCTTCGACTCCGGGGTAAGCGCGCTTTGCGCGCTTACCGCTGCGCTCAGGATGACAGTGGATGAAGATTGCAAAATTTGCGGTCCTTTCATGGTCTAGCTTTTCTTGGCGTCGATGACGCTTTGGCTTCCAGGCGCGCGATTTCGGCGAGGAGGGTGGCGGCTTCCTCTTGCAGAGAAGCTTTCAGCGACTGGTAGTCGACGTCGGGCATTTTGCCGGCCTTGAATTCGAAGTTCAGATCACGCAGGTTTTCGTAGACGGCATCTTTGCGCTCGCGCAGGTATGACGCGCGAGTCTTCTCCGGGCCCAGATAGAAGGTGCCGGGATAGAAGATGTAGAAGAGCGCGGCGGCGGTAGCTAGAAGACAGCAGGCCAGTTCGAAGCTCATAAATCGGTCTCCTTGCGGGCCTGGTCGCGAAACTGATCGAGTTCAGCGCCGGGGACGGGGCGCAGTCCGTCGGCAATGGCGGGCGCGGGGCGATTCTTCCAGGCGCGGATCACCAACACCACGATGCTGAGCCCCAGCGCCAGCGCGACGAACGGCACGATCCACGCGGTGCGATCAAAGCCCGTCGTGGTGGGGGCGGCGAGCACAGTGGGCCCGTATTTTTGCACGAAAGATTGTTCGACCAAACTGTCGCTGTCGCCGCGGCTGAGAGCGGTCATCAGTTCGTTGCGCATGCCGTCAGAGTCGGGGCAGCCGACGTGATTGCACTCGAGAAGGATCTGGTTGCAGCCGCAGATGCACATCATCTGGTGGCCGAGTTCCTTGAAGCGCGTGGCGGGATCGCCGGCGCCGGTGAAGGCGAAGACGGCGAGACAGAGAAGGCCGCAGTGCAGCAGGCGGCGGAGAATTTGTTTTGGTCTCGTCATCATTTGGTGGCCGGGCTTGAGCCCGAGGGTATTTGCGCCGTCCCTCCGGGACTCGGTTCGTTTCTTTGCCAGCTTACCCAGCGCTGAAAGCAGCTGGGCTAAATTCTTTCGCCCCTCCGGGGCTTGAGCAATTCCTGCCTCGTCCACCCCCGGCTTGCGCCGTGGGCTGCATTCTTACGCCGCTTCGCGGCTACGACACGCCGGCTCGCGGCTACGGACTCGCCGCTTCGCGGCTGAGAACATTTCGTCCTCAATCTCCTGTCGCCACTGGGGCCGCGTGCTCTACCAGCCTTGCTGCCGGGACGCGGACTGGGGCCGGCGCATTGGGGATCAGGGCCAGGGCGGTGCCGCCGAGGATGATCCACACGCCCAGCCAGATCCACATGACCAGCGGGTTAAGGTGCGCCTTAAGAATGGGGCGGCCCGTGTCCTGGTTCAGACCCTCGTATACCAGGTAGAGATCTTCATTGAGAGTGGAGCGAATGAAGGGCATGGTCGAGGTCTGGCGGCTAGCCTTGTAGAAGCGGCGCTCGGGCGTCAGAGTGTCAATCTGTTTGCCACCTTTGAAGACATCGAGGACGGCCCACTCGGCGGAATAGTTGGGAAAGTCTTCGTCGGTGTAAGAACGGCAGACGAGAGTATAGCTGCCAATCGTCATCTTGTCGCCGTAACCCATTTCCTGCTCTTTGTCCTGATTGAAAGCGGAGCCCGCGAACCCGATGATGACGACTACCACGCCGAAGTGAACGATGTAGCCGCCGTAACGGCGCGTGTTGCGGTGCGTGAGTTGGACCATCGAGGCAAATATTCCCTGGCCGGTGTGTCCGGCAATGACTTTGCCGCCGCGGTAGTACTCGCTGGCGATGGTAAGCGTGACCAAGACTGAGAGCCCGATGGCCATCAGCGAATAGAAGTATGCGACGTCTTGCCAGGGGCGCATGCCGAAGGGCGATCCCCAGCCTGGAGGCGTGATCATGAGAAACACCATCACGGCAACCGCGCCGATGGTGGGCCACATGAAGTTCCGCTTGATGCTTTCGAAGGAGGTCTTGCGCCATGCCAGCAGTGGGCCGACGGCCGTCAGGATCAAGAGCAGTAGCGCGACCGGGATCGCGACGCGGTTATAGAAAGGTGCGCCGACGGTGACCTTGTTGCCTTGCGCCAGCTCGGAAATCTTCGGAAACCAGGTGCCCCACAGCACGGTGAAGCAGAGCAGCACAAACAGAAGGTTGTTGAACAGGAAGCTCGACTCGCGGGAGATCAGCGACTCGAGTTTGTGCTCGCTGCGCAGGTGCTCCTTGTTCTTGAAAAAGAAAAAAACGAAGACGGCGAAGCTGATGGAGAGGAACCAGGCAAACCAGCTTCCGATCGACGACTGCGCAAAGGCGTGAACGGAGCTGATGATGCCGCTGCGAGTGAGGAATGTACCGAGAATCGCGAGCCAAAACGTAGCGAAGACGAGCCACATGTTCCAGACTTTCAGCATGCCGCGCTTCTCCTGCATCATGACCGAGTGCAGGAACGCGGTGCCCACGAGCCAGGGCATCAGGGAAGCGTTCTCGACGGGGTCCCATCCCCAGTAGCCGCCCCATCCCAGCACGGAATAAGCCCAGTGTGCGCCGAGGAAGATTCCGCAAGTTAGGAATCCCCAAGTGACCATGGTCCAGCGGCGGGTGATGTGAATCCATTTTTCGCCGGGATACTTCATGATCAGCGCGCCCAGCGCGAAGGCGAAGGGGACGGTGAATCCGACGTAGCCCAGGTACAACATGGGGGGGTGGATGACCATCTCGGGATATTGCAGCAGAGGATTCAGGCCACTTCCGTCCGCGCGCAGCGGACCCTCGAGCAGGCCGAACGGGTTCGCGGCGAAGTTCACGAGCGCGAGGAAGAAGATTTGGACGGCGGCGAGAACGACCGAGGCGTAAGCGAACAGGCGGGGATCGGTTTTGTAGCGCAGGCGGAGGACGAAGCCGTATCCGGCGAGCAGCAGCGACCAGAACAGCAGCGAGCCTTCCTGTCCGGACCACAAGGTGGCGAACTTGTAAGGGCCGGGCAGGTCGCGGTTGCTGTGGTGAAAGACGTAGGCGATGGTGAAATCGTCGCGGAAGGCGGCGACGACGAGGGCGATGGCGGCGAGAACGACCGCTCCAAAAATAACGACGCCGGCGCGGCGAGCGGTTTCACCCAGACGCTCCCAGTTCGAGTCGCCTTGGAAGAAGAGGGCTACAAGGCCAACTCCGAACGAATAGATGCTCAACGCCAATGCGAGGAGCAAGGCAAAACTACCAATTTGCGCCATGTGGGAGAACCCCAACGTATTTTTTCAGAAACCGCGGGTACAGGCAACCGGAACAGCAAGGATATGGCGTCTGGCACTCGGGGCAAGCCAAGCTCGCTGCGGAGATTTGAAATGAAACCACGAACGAACGGAAAGGGTCGACTGCAGGACACATGCCCGCCGGGGCTCGGCGGCCGGGGCTCGGCCGCCAGGCGGTTTCAAGGAGCGGCCGCTATGCGCTATGCTGACGATAGCGTTGGCGAATCTCGCGCTCCGCAGCCAGCCAGTCCTCGGATTCGTGGCCTGGTTCAAATCCGCGACGCTCCGATAGCAGGTAGGCGAGGCGGCGGACTTCATCCTCCACACTGATGGGAACGAGATTGGCGCGCGCTTCAGTTTTCACGATTTCCGGCTTTCTCGCGGGCCTTCTGGTCTCCGTAGCTCTGGTTTCTGTTACGGCGCTTGCCGGCCGTGCTTCCGCCAGTCCGACGCTAGTGCTAGTGTCAGATAAGGTTGGAAGGCTGGTTGGGGTGGAGACGGTTGCTTTCACATCGTTACTGTTCTTGGGGAACCTCGGTTTAGCCATAATCGGATACTCCTTGCATACTCCTAAGTTTAGGAATGAGTGGAATTGTTGATGAATGAACAACATACAAGTTGCCCCTGCGAATTCGTGGTGCAATTAGTTTTGGGCTTGCGGAGTTATATCTACTATATCCTCTATTGGCCTGTGGAAGGGGAGTATGTTGCATAAAAAAATGCGATGAGGTGGTGCGGAATTTCGAAAATGAGACAAGCGAATCACTGCAACTGCTGGAGAGGAGATTCCATATCCCAACTTGCCGGCCGTCGCGAGGTCGATGGGGGTACCAGAATTCGTTCTTGCGGCGATGGCTAGTCTCGGAACTCCGCTGACTCTCGAATCTGAGGGTGGGTACGTTGCTGAACGCGACGGGAAAGTAGATCGAATCTGTTTTGACGAAGCGCATTCCTCGAATGCAGTTCTCTGCCGTCCCGGAACATCAGCCTTCTGCCGGCTGGTCACGAGAATGATCGATAGCGGTTTGCATCGTGCACTGGACCTCGATGAAAAACCAGGCTCTAAATCGCAGCAGATGGCGAAGGAATGGGTCGAGGGTTTTGGCGGCAACTTCCATTCCATCCAGACTAGCGAAACGCTTCGAGCATTTGCTGGGATTGCTACTGTGCGGGTCCGGGCAACTGTTGCCGAGATTCCCCCAAATGACGCCTCAGACCAATATATCCTTTGTGGATATGCTAATTCCCGGTTTGCCGACCACCCCGCGAGTTGAGAAATTCTCCCCTTTTCATGCTGCTATGAGCATCTGGCTGCGATCAGAGTCATGTCGTCGGCCTGCTTACCGCGGCTGAACTGCTGCACCTCGCTGAGAATACTGTCCACGATTTCGCCAGCGGATTGCTGCTGATGCTTCCGAGTCGTCGCAATCAGACGTTCTTCGCCAAACTCTTCCTGTTCGTTTGGCCCCGCTTCAGTAATGCCGTCGGTGTAAATCACCAGGACGTCGCCGGATGCGAGCTCGCATTCAGCGAGCGTGCAGTCCCATTCCTCGAATAATCCCAACACGGTCGCCGTTGCCGTGAGCCGCACAAGATCCCCATTCGCCCGCACGAGGATTGGAGGATTATGCCCGCAATTCACATAGCGCAAGCGACGGGTCCCATCGTCGTAGATTGCGAAGAACATCGTCGCATAGTGGCTGGTTTCCGTGTTCCGGTAGAAGAGGTGATTGACGGAGCGCAACAACCGGGGCACATCCTCCAGCGCCAGCGCGTATTGGCCGCGCAGATTGGCCTGCAGATTCGCCATGAGCAGCGCGGCCGACATTCCCTTTCCCGAGATGTCGGCCAGCACCAGACCGAGACGGCCCGAACCGAAATCGAGAAAGTCGTAGTAGTCACCTCCGACGGCGCGCGTCTGAATGCACTTGCCGCAACAGTCCAGCGTCTTCAGCGAAGGCGCCTGCTGTGGCAACAGCCGGCTTTGCACCTGGCGTGCGATTTGCATTTCCTGCTCTGTGCGTCGCTCCGCTTCCATCTGCTCCGCCATCTTTTCCGCGAGCGTGATGCTGCGCATGGCGATTCCCGCCTGGCTGGCAACCGATGCCAGCAGACGTTTGTCGCTGGCGGAGTACGGTTCTTCGGAAAGCCTAGGACCGAGCACGGCCACTCCTTGGAGCGTTGCTCCGCCGGAGCCGCGAATCGGCACCAGGCACTCTGGGTCGAGCGGAGCCAATTGCGTCCCTTGTATCTCCTCGGGAATCAGTTCCAACGGCCCGTCGCGCCTTGCCAGTTCGGCGATTCCGGCCCCAGTGCTGGAAAGGGTCATAGCTTCCGGTGGCGGATTGCCCGCATACGCGAATAACTGTCCGTTGTTGGCCTGGAAGTAGACGTAGATCGAACTCGGATGCAGCGCATCGCGAATGTTCTGTTGGAGAAGCAACGCCAGTCCTTCGCGGCTGCTGGTGTTGAGGGTCTTTGCGGCAAGGTCTTGCAGAATTTGCTGCGCGTCATAGGAACTGCGGAAAAACACGCGGTCCAGCCGCGTCCGAACGCGGCGATGGGCTTGGGTCGCGCCTGAGATCACGAGCACGCCAAACGTCGCACCAATGGGAATGGCGGCCTTCGATCCGGCGGAGAAATAGCGCGAGAACGCCTGCCCGAACCACAGCGTCAGGCCCACCGAAAGGACGAAGATGAGGATGAGAAAGCCGCGCTGCACCACGAAGTAGCGAGCACTCCGCTTGAGCAGGACGGGAATGTCCAGGACCCGATGCTTCACCACCGCGTAGGCGAAGGAGAGAGGAAACAGGAAAAGCAGAATTACCTTGGCGAAATTCAGCCAGAATGAAACTTCGGCATGGAAAACTTCCTGCGCGAGGGCGATGACTACAGCGGGCGTGACTCCGACAAGGGTTCCCCAGAAGATCACTTTGATCTTGCGCAGGTCGTCCTTGCTGGAGACGCTGAGCCTATTGCATAACAGGGAAATGAGCCCAAGAAAAATAGACCCGTAAACAACGACTCTGCGAGCATCCTGGGCGATGTGGTCGGGCACCACCGCGAGAATAAAGGGTAACGCTCTGGAGTAGCCGTGCCGGTAACCTCCAAGGCCCAAACACAGGCAGGCCAGCAGCAGCGCCCACTTCAGCCAGGGAACCTTGCGGTCAATCGGAGAACGTGTGGGGAAAACCGCGAAGAAGAAGTAGAACAGTCCAGTCAGAACACTGCCCATCATGGTCCGATAGGCGAGCATGAAGGACTGGAGATTTGGCGGCGCGGCAGCAAATTCGTCCGGCATGTCCGCGGCTGCAATGAAAGTCCCGAATACCAGCGCCAGCAGCCATGCGTTGCGGTCTTCCACCCGGAGAAACAGCACAGCCAATCCCACAATGAGGAATAACAGCGGGTACGACCGCAATATCTGAAGGGCTATCGCGCGGACGATGGTGCCGTTGTCACCCGCACCTTGCCTGGCGCGAAACTGAGGCGTGATCACCAATGGTTGTGATTGTCCCGGCCGCTGCAAGGTGAGAGTCACCGTCTCTCCGGGTTGTGAACTCCGCCAAGTGCGCGACATCAAATCGGTCCAAGCGGCCGGCGAATCTGCTGTGCGTCCATTAATGGCTACGATGCGATCGTTCGCCTTCAGCCCGGACTCTTCCGCTGGGCTGTTCGGGTGCACACCGTAAATCTCAATTCCCGCGGAAGAGTACGATTCGTCGAAGCCCACTTCGACCTGCGGCACCGGCGACGGGCGGCGAATGCAGTACATCCACGTTGCGCTGTAGAAAATGGTCAGGGCTGCGAAGACGGTTGCAAGGGCGAACAACAAGGGCCGGTAGATACGACTTTGCGTCGTGGCTGTTGTCATGTGGTCCAGCGGAGTCTGACCCGCCTCAGCAGTAGTTTAGTTCATTTCGCATGGGCGACCTTCTACTCGCTGATCTTCCGGTGCAGGTTACGAAAACAGAATCCGATTATGCCAGGGAGCGCGCAATCACAAGAGTGATGTCATCCTGCTGTTCGTTACCGCCGCTGCTCCCCCTTCGGAGGGGCTGGCTGGCGGAGACTGGCAATAGCCCTGACGACCCTCCCGACAACAGAGGGTCGCTCGTTACTGACTAGGGACGAGTAAGCGGAACCCGCACCGGGATCGCGTCATCCACGCGCACAATTAGCTTCGAGAACTTCTCCTTCCCTGCATTTTGCATAGTCTGGTAGCGCGAGTTAAGAGTCTCTACGTTTACGCGCAGCGGAGCCTTGGGATCCGTGTGACGGGCGACACTTGCTCTAAGAACGGCCGCGGAGCAGGGTCAGAACCGCATCTGCCGTATGCTCCGATCTGTGTTCCTGGCCTTGTTCTGCCCGGTATGAAGTCGTAGAATGAAGTGTTACCAGGGCTTCTTCACTGAACGCAAACCACACCATTTAACGTTCACCGGATTTGTGTCGAAATCATAGGGTACCCATCATGGCAATCCAAGGTAGTAGAGCTGCTGAAGTCGGCGAAAGACTCAAGGCACTGGGCTACGCACACCCCAACCGGATACGGATGTACGGAGAGGAGTTCGATCTGACCTCCAATCCGATTCCGGAGGAAGATGGCTTTGCGGTGGACGCGATTTCGCGAAAGTCGGGACTTGCGAGAAGACTGCGGATTCCATTGTCAATCTTGCAGATGATAACAAAGGATCTTGCATCGAGTACTTCTCTTCGCAGTGCCGCCTAGCAGCAGGGTGTTCCGCTGCGACAGCATTGTTAGTTAGAAACCGGCCCTTGCGATACTCATCCTGCGGCCAGCAAGCGTTCCATCATCACGTGCCACTGCGTGACCTGCGTCTGAGTCGTGCCAATCGCCGGCGGGGGCGCAGAGCGTGCGTCCGCAGGTTGGGTTTCCTCTCGCTTGCGGCCTATCTTTCTGACGTACTGCGGCGCTCCCACGAGAAGGGCAATCCGCTGTTTGGGCTTGCTTTTCTTCAGCTCACTGCACAGTGCGGCAGCTTCTTCCGAGTTCTCTTCTGCAGCTATCAAGACCAGATCGTAGGCGTGTTCCCTCCATAGGCGACCGGCATCGGCGGCGTCGCTGGCAGTGTGAACCTCGACTTCACGGTTCCGGAGAGCGGCGGCTCGCAACTTCTGCTTGAGGGAATCACGATCAATGAGAAGGACTCTCCGTTGGTCATTGTTCGAGAAGCTCATGTCTCGGCCACTCCTCTTCAGGCTTGACGCCACCTTGCAACCCTAGCAGGGCGAGGTTTCAAAGGTCTTCCGGGGTTGTTAATTTTCGGTGAATTGAGATGCCGGGGCCGCAACAGTTTTCACGACCCTCCTCGCCAGCTTCTGCTTTTCGCATCGTTTCCACGAGAATCGTTGTGCCGGCTCTCTCGCGGAGGACTAGTATTGTCTTGAACAAGAGATGCCGGAATAGGATTACCCACCATCCACACCTCTGCTCTGAATTCGATTTGTGGGCAGGAGGTGGACGATGCATGCCAGTGTCGCGAAAAATGAAAAGAACCACTACGATCTTGGGCCTAAGGGCACGAAGGACGCCCGTTCACGCCATCACGTCGAAGAAGTGATGGCTCGAATTCTGGCGAAACGAACCAACTCGAAGACAGTCACACTCGGGCGGACGGATCAAGAAGATGCGGACACCGACGACCAGTGGCACTGCTTTCGCAACTAGTCGATACTACGACTTCGCCCGTCCTGCAGAGTCGTTGCTTTCTGTAGATGGAATGGAACTCACCTGCCCTGTCGCGGTCGACTGTGGATGAGTCAGAGGCGTGTCACACAGATTCGTCTGGTCATCCTCCTCAAAGAGCCGCAGCAATTCCAACATGAACCGATGATTGGGATGTGGGCGGCGCCAAGGCATTGCTGCCAAGAGGACGACGAATGCAGCCAGCAGCGCAAATGGGAGCGCCTCTGACATTCTTGCCCTATTTGACGCTAGTCCACGAATGTTACAGGACGATTAAATATGGTTGCAGGTGACTCAGATCACGGCGCCGAACAACTCTGAGCCTTAACCTGCCATCATGAAGCCGGCTGTGGTTCTCCATCTACGATGAAGGCGGGGGGGATGACAGATGCGAGTCCTCGTAGTCTACGCGAGTCGATACGGAGCCACGCAGGAAATCGCGAAGCGCATCGCTGCCACGCTGCGCGAGCAAGGACTGGAAGCCACGGTGCAGCCCGCAAATCATGCCGATGATCCGGCGGACTACGATGCTGCTGTGATCGGAAGCGCCGCCTACTACTTCCACTGGATGAAGCCCGCTGCGGCGTTTGTGCGCCGAAACCGCGATACTCTCACCAGTCGGCCGGTTTGGCTGTTCAGCAGCGGCCCACTCGGCACCGAAGCTAAAGATACTCAGGGCCGGGACGTTCGTGCGGTAACCGAACCCAAAGAGATCGCGGAGTTTAGAGAGACGATCAGGCCCAAGGATCACCGGGTCTTCTTCGGCGCATTGGATCCCAGCAAGCTAGGGTTCGCCCACCGGCTACTGATGAAACTACCAGCCAACCGTGAGAATGCGCTTTTTCCAGTAGGTGACTTTCGCGATTGGAACGACGTTGAGGCTTGGGCCAACAGGATTGCCCAGGCGCTGAAAGCATCTGCAGACGACACACAATGCCGCGCAAATTTGCCCGAACTCTCGATTGTCCGGTGAGGATCGCTGGTTCGTGGTGATTTCCACAATTTGGAACGAGTGCCGGGCACAAGGCTCCCAGACACGCGTCTGATCCTTCCGGAGTCACACTTTCATGAGTATGTGGAGGACTGAGAGTTGGAGCCGGAATCAATGCAGCTTATTAACGCCCAACCGGTCTCCAGCTGGAATAATCTCTACAAGCTGGGCGGAACGACTGTTTTGATCGCGGCAGTCATCCCGCTGGCCGAGGTGGCCATTAATTTCCTCCCGGGAGTGGCACGCGCGACGCAAGAGACAGTAACAGTCTCTGACTGGTTCTCACTCTTTCAGAACCATTGGTTTGTTGGACTCCGCAACCTCGGCTTCTTGAATCTCGCTGGAGCAGCCTTACTAGCCCCGACGATTCTCGCCATCTACTTCGCCATCAGACGAGACCACGAAGCTTACGGAGCTTTAGGTACTATGCTTTTTTCGTGGGGCTAGCTGTCTACGTCGCGAGCAGTAGGGCTTTCCCTATGCTTTCCCTCAGCGGCCAATACGCCAGTGCTACCACAGACGCGCAGAGATCTCTATTAACCGCAGCAGGACAGGCGATGCTTGCTGAGGGACAAAGCCGTGCTGGCGTTCCCCTCGTGGAATTCGCATGCTTGGTAATTTCCGTCGTTATGCTGAGAGGCAAGGTCTTCAGCAAAGCGACAGCTTACGCAGGGATTCTCGGAAATGTCTTGCTCATCGTCGTTGAAATCATTTTTACCCTAAAGCAGATGTTGCCCGACTGGGGGATGGCAATCGCCATTGGTGCCGGTCTTTCGATGATGACCTGGTACTAGTTGGCCGAAGGCTGCTCCAGCTAGGGTGTGGCAAACCAAATGGAGCACCCGTAAAAGCAGTAGACCATCGCATGGATTGAACGCTCTTTGGGAGAGGCCTAGCGCCCGCGTGCGTCTGCACCTCTGGTGAGGGTTGAGAAGGAAACACAGGAACGGCAGATGAGCAGACCGAATCACGAGGACTCAAGGCCGGGCCGTAGTAGATTCTGGCGCGAAATCAGCGCAACAAGAGTAATTGTGTCAACCCTCGGAGTTCTTCTCGCGCTAGGCGGTATGGACCACGGCTTGTTTGAGGTCTTTCAAGGAAATAAGCCAACACGGGGATTCATCGTACACGCTATCGGTGAACAATACAGGATGTGGGCCTATGGTACCGAAGATGCGTTCACGTTGATTCCCAACTTCTTGATTTCGGGAGTCGCTGCGATTGTCGTCAGTGCCTTGATTGCTCTTTGGTCGGTTGGTTTCATTCACAAGAAGAACGGCAGCCTAGCGTTCCTTCTTCTCTCGATCGTACTGTTTCTGGTTGGCGGTGGGGTTGCGCAAATCGTGTTTATTACCTTGGCCTGGGCTGTCTCGACCCGTATCAACAAACCGCTGACCTGGTTACGAGTCGTTCTTGCGGAGAGCGTTCTGCGCGTGTTGGCAAAGTTATGGCTATGGCTGTTGATGGTCTTTACGTTGCTGGCCCTGATTGCACTTGAGATTGCAATTGTTGGATATATTCCTCGGGTGAGAGACCCGAAACTGGTCCTCCATATCTGCTGGAACATTCTTGGCGTTGCGTTGGGTATCCTTCTCTTCGCTTGCCTTTCTGGATTAGCACACGATCTGGAGCGCACAGATCGGCAAGGTGCAATTGAATACCGCGCGGGAATCTGACTGACTACGTTTGCAAACGCTGAGTGAGGAGCAACATTGATGCCCGCAAAAGAGCAGGAGGGAACTTCTCGTGGTGAGTCCTCCGCCTTGAACGGTTTGTGTTGGACAGGTGGAATCGCTGCGTTGATTCTGATCGTCTATTCCCTCGCGACGATAGTTCAACTCATTGTCCTGGGTGGACAGCCCGCGACAGCCGCCGAGGCGTTCAGACTGCTTCAGAGCAACAGAATTGTAGGGCTGTTACGCCTCGATCTGCCAACCGTCGTCGCGATGCCCCTGTACTACTTCCTGTTTCTCGGCCTATTTGCGGCACTGAGGCGAACAGACCGTGCGAATACCATTCTCTCCACAGCTCTTGCCTTCGTTGGGGTAACGCTCCTGCTCGCGACGCCCACAGCTCTATCGATGCTCTCGCTTAGTCAGAAGTACGCGGCTGCGAACACCGAGGCAACGAGGACTCAGCTTCTGGCTGCAGGAGAAGCGATACTGGCGACGGACATCTGGCACGGCACCGGTGCCATCGTAGGTGGAGTCCTGGTGCAGAGCGGTGCTGTGCTGATATCTGTCGTCATGCTTCGAAGCAGCGTTTTCGGGACAACGACGGCCTACTTGGGCATCGTGATGCATGGGCTCGATCTGGTCCACATCGTGTCTGGGATTTTCTCGCCAGTCTTTGGAGTTGTTCTCATGGCAATCGCGGGACCGTTGTACCCGATATGGCTGTTCCTGGTCGGTCGAAGACTTCTTCAGCTAGCGGCGACAGGTTCGAGCCGCGGAAAGGACGAGCCATCAGGAACGGCAACTCCCAATTGAAATGTTGACCGCAATAAAGCTGTTGCACACGCTGATTTGGGCGGTTCTGGCCGCCTGCATCGTGGCTCTACCCGTCGCAGGGATGTTGCGTCGATTCCGCTGGGCTGCGATCCTGAGCGGAATTGTTCTCCTGGAGTGCGCCGTACTGGCCATCAATGGCGGCAGATGCCCCTTGTCAGACTTGGCTGCCAGGTTCACCCCCGACCGCGCGTACAACTTCGATATCTACCTGCCGAGCCGGTTGGCCGAGCATAACAAGGTCGTTTTTGGGGTGCTCTTCGTCGCTGGCGAATTCGTTGTACTCGCCTGCTGGCTCATGCAGAGATATGGTGGGTCATCTGAGCAAACGAAACGTGGCATATTCTGAGTGGCTGCGTTGGAGTCGTGCAAATGCGCGAACTTAATTGCGCTGAACCAAAATGAGTCTCAAATCCAAAATAGTCTTACGTCTTTTTCTCAGCCTGATGAGTTGTCCGGCTATTCCGAATACTGCCTCCGCACCCGATACCTGGACTTCCAAATCTCTTGGCTACAGCGGCGTGACGATGATAGCGACTGCGATAGGCGCGGTCGCCATCGGCGCATTCGC
The DNA here is from genome assembly GCA_963791515.1 of uncultured Acidobacteriaceae bacterium. Lineage (GTDB taxonomy): Bacteria > Acidobacteriota > Terriglobia > Terriglobales > Acidobacteriaceae > Sulfotelmatobacter. The sequence continues at coordinate 126,719 of CAWBSS010000013.1, forward strand.
TATCGGAGCGCTCGCGATCGGGCGACTGGCAATCCGTCACATTGCGTCACGCTCAGATCCTGAATCTCAAGGGATTTGAATTTGGCCCTCTCTACGGACGTTAAGATTTCAGGTGAAAGGCGACACGATGAGAAGAGCCAAAGGGGAAGGGTCACTACTGAAGATCTATGGAAAGAAGGACCCGAGAACGGGCGAGAAGAAGCCGATCAGTGAGAACTGGTTCGCCCAATACTACGGCACGGATGGACGCCAACACCGCGTATCCACGGGAACGCCTGTGAAGCAGAAGGCACTCGCTTTCCTCCTAAAGCTCATGTCGGATCGCGACCGGGGGATAGCGCCGATCACCGACGCGCGCAAGATCACATACGGTGACCTTCGCGCTGGTCTCCTGGCGTCATACGTCGAAAGAGGAAACAGGTCGCTGGTCATGCGTGCCAATGGGGACGAGACAGTCACCGGGTTGCCTCAACTCGATGCCTTCTTCAAGTTCGACCCGAAGCACCCAGGTCCTTCCGTCGTCCACATCACCGTTGACACTGGAAGGGAGTTCGTCACGGCGTGACAGTCGGAACACCCGCCCGCTGGAGCCGCCGTCATAAACCGATCACTGGCGTGCTTGCGGCGGATGCTTCGCATTGCCCACGAGGACGGCAAGACTCAGGCGCTCCCTGTCATCCGATTGCTGAAGGAGTCACCTGCGAGAAAAGGCTTCCTCGAAGTGAAAAAGTTTGAAAAGTTGGTGGGCCTCGTAAGGAATGGGTGGCTGCTTGTGCGACGTGCGATCTTGGCCGTAAAATTGAAGTCGAGGGAAAAAGTGAGACCCTCGTTTACGAAGGGCCCATCGTCCATGACTTGCGGCGGTCAGCCGTTCGAAACCTGGTAGACGCTGGGGTTCCCGAAACTGTCGCAATGAAAATCAGCGGGCACAGGACGCGGTCGGTGTTCGACAGGTACGCAAATCGCCTCGGAGGCGGATCTTACGATGGCGATGCGCCGAGGCGAGCGAGCTTGCTAGTGAGAGTATGGTGAAAGTCAAAGGGACTGGCAGCAATCAGCGTCGCCTAAGTCGCTGATTATAAAACAGTGGCGCTATCGTCTAGGGGTTAGGACGGAAGATTCTCAATCTTCAAACCCGGGTTCGATTCCCGGTAGCGCTACCAGCTTTTCTTAAGCTGTTCATGTCCAAGCGCATCCCGGTTCTCTCCTATGTTTGGGCTGTGCGTATGCCTGCGCTTGAAAATTTCCTGTGGAAAAGCCCACGTGAAATGGTCGCCGGCAATGGGTTACTTCTTGGCGCACACGGACGGAAACCCAAGGATCCGGGATCGCCATCGCCGGTTCCAGTTTTACTGGTCCTCGTGCAGCTCACGAATCCAAATATTCCGAAAGCGCACCGGGTTACCATGATCCTGAAGACTCAGTGGCAGCTTGTCCGGCGTTGGCTTGTAGGGAGGGCGCTCGTGGTGCGCCGTAGGACCCGACAGTTCCACGTTGTCCTGTACGAGCACTCCGTTGTGCAGCACCGTCACCCGCGCCGGATGCAGCAGCTTGCCATCTTTATCGAAATGCGGAGCGTGAAAAATCACGTCATAAGTCTGCCACTGTCCCGGTGGCCGGGAGGCATTCCCCTGCGGCGGAAATTGCCCATACAGCGCAGAGGCCTCGCCGTCGGCGTAGGTTTTGTTCTGATAGGAATCCAATACCTGGATTTCGTAGAGGCCCATCAAGAACACGCCACTATTACCGCGCTCCTGACCCTCGCCAACCGGAGGCACAGGCTCCCTGAACTCGACATGTAGTTGGCAGTCACCGAACGGCTGTCGCGTATGGATGTAACCGGTATGGGGCATCACTTCCATGTAGCCATCCGCAACTTTCCACTTCGCGGGCTGGCCATCTTCGCCCAACCACTGGGAAAGATCCTTGCCATCGAATAACACAACGGCATCGGATGGAGGATGCCCCGGCCCATCCTGCGTGCTCGCTGTTCCAGGCTCAATCACCGGAGGCAAGGGGCGATCCGGATCGTTTGGCTTCCAGCGCGAATCCACCTGCGCCATGGAAAGGTGGGCAATGCAGAGCGCCAAGGCTAGTACGGAGAAAATTGTTCTCATCGGCAGATACCTCGTTGCCAAGATACACGAGATTGCACTACCTGAGACACAGCCGTTGGCCGGAGCGCGCAGCAGGGCAGCGTTGAGCGCAGACTGACAACCCCCGGCGCTGACATAGCCTGTTGCCCCAGCGGGAGAGAGCGACGACATTGGTTCGATCACCTGTGGTTCTCCCAACAACGTCGAACGTTTAGCGGCTGGTTACCTGCGCGATTACCTGGTGTTACTTATGGTGGGTTACCACCATCGCGCCATCAGACGAAATCCCTCCTCTTGCTATGCAAAGCATTGCACGTGACTTGTTTGCTCGATGCTAAGTTATACATTCTTCGAACCGCGGCCATGGCTACTGCATTGCACGAAAAAGAAGCAGCACAGGATTGCAAGAAAATCCTGAAATCGAGCGACGGTTTCGCCGCGGCTGCAAACCTGGTCTTTGCGAGAAAAAATGTCGGGGGTAACCGTTTCTCGTTTTCTTTTTTGTGCGCAGATTTGGAACGAATGTCCGGGCGGCGCAGCAAAAAGAGACGTCCGGTCCAGGGGAGGAAATGACAGAAATGCGGGCACTTCGTTTTGCAGGAATCTTTCTTTTTATTCTGGTTATGCTGTGGGTGTGCACCGGTTCGGCGCTGGCCAATTCAACCGTCGATATGCAGCTGGTCAGCGTGGGGGCAAACAATGCTGGCGGCGTCTATACCTATCCGTACTACTTTTCGATCAACGGCGGCGCACCGGTCGCACTGGTCTGCGATAGCTACGACAATCACGTGACGATAGGAGAAACCTGGCAGGCGCACGTGGTTGGACTGCTGAGCGGGCAGGGGCTGTATGGCAACCAACTCCTCGATTACAAAGCCGCGGGATTGATTTTTAAGAGCATCCTCAACGGCACGCTGAATGTGAACGTGGGCAACTATGCCATCTGGGGTCTGTTCTCGACGAACGCGCAGAACTCCTCGTATTTTCAGTCGAGCGGCGCGGGCGGCATCGAGCAGCTATACCTGACCCAGGCGGGAAGCGCGCCGAACAGCGCGTTCAACGGTCTGGTCCTCTACACGCCGATCTCGGGTACGCAGTCCGCGAACGGAACACCGCAGGAATACATCGGCTACTCGCCTGTACCGGAGCCTGGCACGATGATCCTGTTTGGCACCGGCATGCTCTCATTGGCTGGGATGGTCCGCCGCAAACTGAAGCCGCAACACTGAAAAAGACCGACGCGTAGTCTAACGCTGGACGCTGGTGGGAAAGCCGTCGCGGTGGAGCGCTAACCTCCATCGGGCGGCATTTTTATTAAGCCCGCACGGCGCGAGAGCCTCTGGGCGACACCGGTAGCGCTATGCCGCTTTAGATTCGCATCCTTTACGCTCGCAGGCTAATCTAAATGGGACTATTGACCAGTGAGGATACTTATGCGTTTTCGTGTTAGCAGGATTCTCTCAGCAGTTCTTTTTTCTCTTCTTCCATTGGCCGCGTTGCCAGCGGTCGATAAACCCTTTCATGACGCCCCCGCGTCGGCGAAAGCCCAGAAGAATCCGTATGCGGGACAGCAGGCCGCGGCGGATGCCGGGAAGCAAGTCTATGCGCGGAACTGCCTGGCGTGTCACGGTAAGACGGGACAGGGCACTGGTAACGTGCCGTCTCTCGTGGATGGAAAACTGCGTGGGGTAACCGCAGGCGAGATTTTCTGGTTCGTCACCAAGGGAGACAAAGATAACGGCATGCCTTCATGGGCGGCTCTGCCCGAGCAGAAACGCTGGCAGGTGGTGACGTATGTGGAGTCTATGGCGGCGGGCAAGCCGGCCGCTGGTCCAACCTCGGCCCCAGAGCCGGAAGTTGCCGGGACGAAGATAAAGGCTGCGCCCCCCAACGCGCCGTTCACGGATTTCCGATATGAGAAGCCAGGGACGACTCGCAAAATCACGGTGAAGGATCTCCCGCAGCCGTATGCGACCGATTCGGCGGAGAAAGGCGCCGAGGTGGTGGCGCGTCCAGAGAATGCGTGGCCGGTGGCGCCTGCCGGCTTCAAGGTTGAACTCTTCGCAGACGGGTTCGACAATCCGCGCTGGCTGCGGACTGCTCCCAATGGTGACATCTTCCTGGCGGAGAGCAATGCCGGGCGCATTCGGGTATTCCGGGGAATTACGGCTGAAGGCAAGCCGGAGCAGACGCAGATTTTCGCGAGCGGCTTAAGCAAGCCGTATGGGATTGCGTTTTATCCGCCGGGGCCGGATCCGCAGTGGATCTATGTGGGCAACACCAATGAGGTGATTCGCTTCCCGTATCACAATGGAGATTTGAAGGCCACCGGCGCGCCGCAACATATTGCCGATCTGCCCACGGGCGGGCACTGGACGCGTGCGATCGAATTTTCTCCGGACGGCAAGAAGATGTTTGTGGGCGTGGGTTCCGCGTCGAATGATGACGATGTGGACACGCACCCGGGCGAGAAAGGCCGCGCTGACATTCTGTCGTGTGATCCTTCGAATTGCGAACTGCAGGTGTATGCCTACGGCATTCGCAACGCTGGAGGCGGAATTGCGATCAATCCTCAGACGGGCGAGTTGTGGTGCTCGGTGAATGAACGCGACGCACTGGGCGACAACCTTGTGCCCGACTACATCACGCACGTACAGGAGGGCGGGTTCTATGGCTGGCCGTGGTGGTATATGGGGGCGCATCAGGATCCGCGGCAGCAGGGGAAGCATCCTGAGTTGAAGGATAAAGCGATTGTTCCTGACGTGCTGCTGCAGCCGCACAATGCGTCTCTGGAATTGACGTTTTATGAGAATGACAAATTTCCGGCGGAATATCGCGGAGATATTTTTGCTTCGGAACATGGATCGTGGAACAAGGCGGTGCGCGTGGGGTATGAAGTGATCCGTGTGCCGCTACACCAGACGGGAAAGGCCACGGGCGAGTATCAGGACTTTCTGACCGGATTCGTGCTGCCCGACGGGCATGTGTGGGGGCGTCCGGTAGGAATCGCGGTGGCGCCGGATGGCTCGCTGCTGGTGAGCGACGACGGTTCGAACTCGATCTGGAGAGTCAGCTACACGGGAAAGTAGAGCGCGGATTTGTGTAGCGCCGCCGTCTCGGTGGCTGTGGTCGGGGGCGTCCCCTCGCGCCCGTGCGAGGGCAAGCTTGCCCCTTCGACAAGGCTCTCGCGACAGCCGGCAAGATGCCGGCGCTACATCTTTTAGTGGAAGTCATGCGAGACGGTTTCCGCCTTCGTGACGAACAGTGGGAGCACGCGTTCGGCTTTGACGGAGATGACATTGTCCTGATTTTGCAGGATGCCTTCGATGGCGAGGAATTTCTCGCTGGCTAGCAATAGTCGATTCTGATGGAACAGGTCGGGCGTGATGATGGCGTTGGCCACGCCGGTTTCATCTTCCAGGCTGAGAAAGACGAATCCTTTGGCAGTTCCGGGGCGTTGGCGAGTGATGACGCAGCCGCCGATGCGGAGACGCTTGCCGCTGGGAATGTCGCGCAGTTCGCTAGCGCGGCGAATTCCCATGGCATTGAGCCATTCGCGGCGGTAGGCCATGGGATGCGGGCCTACGGTCAGTCCGGTGCCGTGGAAGTCGGCGACCAGGCGCTCTTCGTGGTTCATGGGCTGCAGTGGCGAGGGCGAGTCGGGCTCGGGCTGGTTTTCGAGCAGGGGGCCGGAGCTGCGGACGGCGCGCTCCACCTGCCAGAGCGCGTCGCGGCGGTGGAGTTTTGAGTTTTGAGTTGCGAGTTCCGAGTACCGAGATTCCTCCGCCTCTCGCTTGCGCTCGGGGGTCGGAATGACAAGGGTTTTAGGGGCAACTGCATTCAGCGCGCCGATTTCCGCCAGTGTGGTGAGTTCGTCCTTGCGCAGCTCGGGGACGCGGCGGGTGAGATCGTGAATGGATGCGAAGGGAAGGCGCGTGCGTTCGCGGACCAGAGCCTGAGCGGCTTCTTCGCGCAGGCCGCGGACGTAGCGTAGGCCCATGCGGAGGGCAATATGCTTTCGCCCCTCCGGGGCTTTTTCATTTTCGGCGTCTAACCCACGGCTTACGCCGTGGGCTGCATTCTGACGCCGCTCCGCGGCTGAGGTTTTACTGGCAACTGGCCACTGGCCATCGGCCATTGGCAGCTGACTACCGACAATTGACCACTGGCGGGGACTGGCCACGGTTTCACCGGTTTTGCTGATAGCTGACAGCTGACAGCTGACAGCTTCCAGCGTGCACATCCAATCTGAGCACGTCACATCCACGGGAAGAATTTTCAGGCCATGGCGCTGCGCGTCTTTGACAATGGTGGCGGGAGAATAAAATCCCATGGGCTGGTTGTTGAGCAGGGCGGCGGTGAATGCGGCCAGGTAGCGGCACTTCAGATAGGCGCTGGCGTAGGCGATCAGGGCGAAGCTGGCCGCGTGTGATTCGGGAAATCCGTAGAGCGCGAAGGAAGTGATGGAGAGAATGATCTCTTCTTGCGCCTTGGGTGGAATTCCATTGTGCTTCATGCCGGCGCGCAGTTTGGCTTCGATTTCGCGCATGCGCGCCTGCGAGCGTTTGAAGCCCATGGCGCGGCGCAGTTCTTCCGCCTCGCCTCCGGTGAAGTTGGCCGCGATCATGGCGACCCGCAGCAGTTGTTCCTGAAAGAGCGGAACGCCGAGCGTGCGCTTAAGCACCGGTTCGAGTGAGGGATGCGGATAGGTGACTTCTTCGCGTCCCTGGCGGCGAAGGATGAAGGGATTCACCATCTGACCGACGATTGGTCCGGGGCGGATGATCGCTACCTGCACCACGATGTCATAGAAATGCTGCGGACGCAGGCGCGGCAGAGATGCCATTTGCGCGCGGCTTTCCACCTGAAACAATCCCACCGTGTCGGCTTGCTGCAGTGCGGAATACACCTGCGGATCGTCGGGCGGAAGATGCGCCAGGTCGACCTCTTCGTGATAGTGGTCGCGGATGAGTTCGATGGAATCTTTGAGCACGGCCATCATGCCGAGGCCAAGCAGATCGACTTTGACGATGCCCATGTCGGCGCAATCCTCTTTGTCCCACTGCACGACGACGCGGCCGGGCATGGAGGCGGGCTCGAGCGGGACCACGGAGTCGAGTTGTCCCTGGCAGATGACCATGCCGCCCGAGTGCTGGCCAAGATGGCGCGGCATGTCCTGTACGGCGAGGCACAGCTCGTAATATTTGCGCAGGCGGGGATGGTTGAGATCGAGTCCGGCATCGCGGAAGCGGCGGTCGAGAGCATCGTTTTCGTCGCGGAATTCCCAGGTGGCGACGGCGGCGGAAATTTTGTTGAGCGTTTCCGGATCGAAGCCCAGAGCTTTGCCCATTTCGCGCGCGGCCATGCGGTTGCGATAAGTGATGACATTGGCGGTCATGGCGGCGCCGCGTTCGCCGTAACGCTGGTAAACATACTGGATGACTTTTTCGCGTTCGTCGCCGCTGGGCAGGTCGAGATCGATGTCGGGCCATTCGCCGCGTTCTTCGGAAAGAAAACGCTCGAAGAGCAGTTCCATGCTGACGGCATCGACCGCCGTGATGCCGAGCGAGTAGCAGACGGCGCTATTGGCGGCGGAGCCGCGGCCTTGCGCCAGAATGTTTTGCTCGCGGCAGAAGCGGACCAGATCCCAGACGATGAGGAAGTATCCGGCCAGGTTGAGTTTCTCGATGAGGGACAGTTCGCGCTCAATCTGGCGCCGGGCACGGGCTTGCATGTTTTGGGAGGCGCGGCCATAGCGCTTGCGAAAACCTTCCCAGGCGCGTTCGCGCAGAAATGAGTTCATGGTCTCGCCTTCGGGCACGGGATAACGCGGGAATTCGTAGCCGAGATCGTTGAGTGTGAATTCCAGGCGAGAGGAAAGTTCGAGCGTGTTGGCGATGGCTTCCGGCAGGTCGGCAAAGAGTTGCTGCATTTCCTGCGGAGATTTCAGAAAGCGCTCGGCATTGCGGGTAAGCAGGCGTCCGGCGGTGGACAAAGTGCGGTGGTTGCGGATGGCGGTGAATGCGTCACAAAGCTGGCGACCTTGGGCGATGGCGTAGCAGACTCCATTGGTGGCCAGCAGAGGAAGATTCAGCGAACGAGCAATGGTGATGGCGGCTCGATTGCGGGATTCTTCTTCGCGTTGGAAATGACGTTGTAATTCGACGTAGACGTTTCCGGGGCCGAAGATTCCGACCAGTTGATCGATTCGCCGTCGAGCTTCTTCGATTCCGCCTTGTTGCAAGGCTGCTGCCAGGGGGCCCTCCGCACCGCCAGTGAGGCAGATGAGGCCGTGGGCGTGCTCTTCGAGTTCTTCTGCGCGGATGGAACCCTCGCCTTTTTTGGCGCGCAACTTCATTCTGGTGATCAGGCGGCAGAGGTTTTGGTAGCCGGGGCGGGAGGAGACTAAGAGTGGAAGACGAAATTCACCACGGAGGCACTGAGGCACGGAGGAATACAATTTTTGATTGTTGATTTTTGATGGTTGATTTGTTTTCTCCGGGACTCTGTGACTCCGTGGTAAAACCGCCGTTACTTCCGCTCCCATGTGCGCCTTGATGCCGATTTTATTTGCAGCCAAGTGAAAGCGTGGCGCGCCGTACACACCGTCGGTGTCGAGCAGCGCCATGGCGGACATGCCGAGATGAGCGCACACTCCAGCCAACTCCTCGGGCAGGGACGCGCCTTCGAGAAAGCTGAAAGCAGAGCGGGCGTGAAGCTCAATGTAGGACATCAGTTCTCAGTTCCCAAGTTTTCGGTTCTCAGTTAAAACAGTTCTTCCTCTCGGGGAGAAGCGTTGACTGAGAACTGAGAACTCGCACTTCAGTCATACGTTCCTTCTACGAACCAGCCGCCGCCGAGCAAATCGTGCACCAGGCGGTAGAAAGAAACAGCTTCTCCGTTTCGTAAGGCGAGGTCCCACTCGTCGCGGGACCAGGCTTCGCGTTTCCACCAATCGCCGGAGGCGCGCCATGGGCCGGCTCTCCAGAGCACGCTGCCGTGCACTTCTTTTTTCTTGGTGCACGCCAGATGCATCGGCTGACCATTTTCAACCGTCACATTGGCGCGCAGCGGGGGACGGAAGCGGCGCAGAGCTGTGACAATCGACTTTTCTTCAGCTGGGTCGAAAGCTTTTCCGCGCTCACTTTTTTGTGGGGCCTCAGCCACAAAGCGACGCATGCGGAATCCCTCCGGATGGTGCGTGTCGAGCAACTGCAGCGCTCCAACGTTGTTTTCGCCGACCATGCCTGCGATGCGGGCGAAGGTGAGTTCCAGCTTTTCCGGCTCCGGCGAGGGAGGCAGGAACAGGCCACCCTGGGCGGAACGCGGGCGTGCCGGCTCGGCCGCCAGGTGAATTTTCACGATGGGCGCGCCCGGCGGATGCGCATTTAAATCCAGTTGCAGCAATTTGAGTAAAACCTTGGCGTCGAGCATGGGAAGGGGCAGGCGCAGAGTGCGGCAGAATTTGCTTTGCCGGCGGGAAATAAATTGGGACGCCTCGGGCGGGGCTTCGGCAGACGCGTCGCTCTCGCTGGAAATGCCGGAACTTTCAAATTCCGGATCGAAATCAATGCCGGTCAGGTTCGCGAGTTCCAGTGTGAGGCGCAGTTCCTGCGTGGCCAGGGCACGCGAACCTAACCGAGCGCAGAGTTGTTCGAGCAGGCGATTCAGCAGGAAGGCCAGAGGTTCGAGCAGGACGATGGCATGCTCCAGTTCGACGGCTTCTTCAAATACCAGCGGCACTTCCACGGGGATCAGAGTGCGCGAAGCGGCGCCACGCGCCAACTGCTGCAGACGCAGACCTTCTTGTCCGAGACGTTCGCTGAGCGCAACTTCCGGCAGCGCGGCCAGGGCACGCAAGTTGCGTACGCCCCAGCGGTCGAGTGTTTCGAGCAGACGGTCGGCGGCTTTTTTCTGATCGCCTTCCAGTCGGTCCGCAAACAGCGCTTCCAACGGCAATGACCCCAGTCGCTCTGCTTCTTTGCCTGAAGGAATCACGTTGACGCCGGAAAAACCACGGGCGGCTAGCACGGCCGCATCGGGATTGGAAGCTACGGCAATGTTGGCTTCGAGTCCGAGAGTGGCCGCGCGGTTGTAGATCGCGCGAGAAATTTCCGGCAAAGATCCAAGAAGAGATTCCATGCCCGCGAGATCGAGCAGGGCTGTGTCGCAGGCGGCATCTTCCACGCACGGAGAGAACGACTGGGCGCAGTCGAGCAGAACTGCATGCGCGGTAGATTCCTGCAGCGGAGAGCGTGGGCGTAGGGTGAGATCCGAGCACAGTTCGGCTTGTGCCTTGGTCATGCCTGGCGCGATGCCCATGCGGGCGGCTTTTTCATTGACCGCTAAAGTTTTTTCCAGCGGAGGTTTGCCTTCGAAAATGGCGATGGCATGCGTCTGCAGTTCCGGTTCGGCGCGGAGTGCAGCCGCCACGGGAAAATTCGGCACGTAGATGCAGGCAAAGGGCATGGGAGTATCTCTTCATCCGGCCCAGGCAGTTTTGCTGGCGAAGGCTGCAGTGGAACGGGCGGGCTTGCGTTCCAGACGGGAGCGCAGTAGCTCAGCTGTGATTCCCAATCCGGTTAGCAATTGCGCATGGGCCAGACCGGTAAATTGGGAATCAATGGCGGACTGCTCGCCAATGCGATTTTTCTTTCGCCCCTCCGGGGCTTTCTCGTTTCCGGCGACTGACCCACGGCTAGCGCCGTGGGCTGCATTCTTACGCCGCTCCGCGGCTATTTCATCCGCTTGCATTAGATCGCTTGGCGGTCCCAACTGAAGCAGAAGGGAGGAGCAACTTCCGGCGATGGGGTGTTGCTCAATGGCCAGCAGGATTGTGGGGGTGTACTCTACCGCGCGGCGGAAGCGGAACCAGGTGGTCAATGGGATGCGACGCGCGGCGTGAGGCGGCAGATCGCCGAGATCGAGGACGATCAGGCCGAAGCCGCCACTTTCGAGAAGCAAATCCGCGGCACGCAGAACTTGCTCCAAGCAGTGTTCAGGCTGCCGCGAACTTTGCTGGTTCAAACTGGGCTGGTTCGAACTGGGCTGGTACTGTTGCCGAAATTTCTTCGAGCGGGAACGCTTTTCTGAGCAGAAGTTTTGGGAAGAACTCTCGCCGCAACGCACCCACAGCAGGCGGTCCAGTTCCATGCCGGCCGCTACTGCAGAATGGGGATCAAACGCGTCGCTGGCATCGATCACAACGCAGAATTCTCCCCGGCGAGTGGCGGCGGCCAAAGCGGCCAGGAGTAAAGTGGTGCGTCCCGAAGAGGCGGGGCCGCAGATTTCGGTCAGGCATCCGCGTGGCAGACCGCCGGTCAGGATGTCGAGGGCGGGGACGCCGCTCGAAACCATTTCCGGCGCTGGGCAAATATCGAGACGTGAAGCGGGGGTTATGTGCGCCAGTCTGGGGTCGGCGGAGGCAAGCTCGGCGGAAAGATTATTGCGGCGGATTCGTTGCGGCGGACGAGCCTGACTTGAACCACCCTCTGCTGGCGCGGAAGGCAGAGACACTTCTGGAACTGCTTTGGCGTCAAAGACAAAAGGGCGGCCCAGGGCCGCCGAAGTGGAAATCACTGCGGAAGACATAAGATTCCTCGGAAGATTTCAGGGAACGCCGGGGCTGGAGCCGCGGAGGCAGTTTCGCTTTTTATTCGCCTACAAGAATTCTGCTCCGGAGACCCGGCTTTGTCAAGTTGGAAGCAGAAAAAAAGCTTTAACCGCGAAGATCGCCAAGGAAAAGCCGAGGACGCGAAGAACCGCCTGCATCCCCAGCAGCGGGGCAATTCTGCAACTGCTTACCTTGGCGGCCGCCACTCGTCTAAGTCAAACGTTACTCCGTTTTTACACACAGTGCTGAATCCCTGTTCTTCGATCGACGTTGTGCCGAATCGGCTGCTCGATCCCAGCCGCAAAAAGGAGCATCCCACGAAAAAGGTTCGTCTGCTTGCTTTGTTCTCAGGTGTTTTGTTGATAGCAAGTCTTAGTCACGCTCAAACCGCCACGGGCGAAACGTTAATGCTCGATCTGCCCCGGCAGAGCCAGCACGCCCTGGTGACCCAGCGCGTGGGCATTACCGACATTACCGTCAACTATCACCGGCCGCTGGCCAATGGCCGCCAGATCTGGGGCAAACTCGTGCCTTACGGGCAGGTGTGGCGTGCGGGGGCGAACGAAAATACGACCATCACATTCAGCGATCCGGTCACGATAGAAGGCCAGCCGCTCGACAAAGGAACCTATGGCCTGCACATGATCCCGGGAGAGAACCAGTGGACGGTGATCTTCTCGAAGAATTCGGGCTCGTGGGGAAGCTTTACTTACAAGCAAGAGGAAGACGCCTTGCGCGTGAATGTGAAACCGCAGACGGCCGAGGCCCATGATGCGCTGGCCTATGATTTCGACGAGGTGAAGCCGGACTCTGCTGTCGTCACCATGCGCTGGGTTAAAGTTGCGGTGCCGTTCAAAGTAGAGGTCAAGGTGAACGATCTTGTCACCGCCAGCATTCACCGGCAGTTGCACGGACTCAACCAATATTACTGGGAAGGCTGGGACGATGCGGCCGGCTACTTCCTGGCCAACAAAATCAATCTCGACGAAGCGCTGAAGGATGAAGACCAGTCGATCCAGGCCGAAGAACGCTACGACAACCTGCTCAACAAGTCGCGAATTCTGGAGGCACTGGGACGCAAGCAGGATGCCTCTGCATTCCGCAACCAGGCGCTGGACAAGGCGAATGCTCTGCAACTCTATGTGTATGGGCGGCAGTTGCAGGGAGACAAGAAACAGGAGGAGGCTCTCGCGATCTACCGGTCGAACGCCAAGAAGTTTCCGGACTACTGGACTTCGCATCTGGGTCTGGCTCGTGTGTACAGTGCCCAGGGAGACTTTGACAATGCAGTGAAGGAAGTGAAGCTGTCCCTGACCGGGGCGCCGGATGCTAACAAGAACGCCCTGGAGAATTATGTGAAGCGGTTGCAGGCTAAGGAGGATATCAACCGGTAGGGAGTTTCTAGTTGGGGCTTCGCCCTGGCTGAGGCAGCCGAGAGCCTGCCCTGAGCGAAGTCGAAGGGCGGGTGTCGCTACAGGAGTCGAAAATGGGCCAGCTTTTAAGCTGGCCCATTCCCACTTTTCTCCTCGTCGACCTACCAGACGCGGCAGGCGTTGGCTCTTACCATGTGCTGTCCGGCTTTGCAGCCGAAGGCCTGCTGAAATTCCGCCATGTTCGAGAGCACGTTGTCGATGCGGAAGATTGGCATGGAGTGCGGGTCTGTAGTCACAATCATCCGCGCGATTTCGGGACGCACATTCGCGCACCACGAGTACGCGTTCGACAGGAAGAAGCGCTGGCGGTAGGTCCACCCGTCGGGACCTTTATCATCGAGCGACTTGCCTTGCTGCTTGAGTGCGGCTTCCAGTGCGTTCAGAGAAAGATGGATGCCGCCGTTGTCGGCAGTGTCTTCTCCCTGGGTGAGCAGGCCGTTCTGCTTGACCCCTGAGCCTGCGTCGGGAACGTCCTGCGTGTACTCATCGGAGATACACTTACCGCGCTCGTCATACTGTTTGCCGTCTTCGGCAGTCCACCAGTCGCGGAGGTTGCCGTGAGCGTCGAACTTGCGCCCCTGATCGTCGAAGCCATGGATGATTTCGTGGCCGATGACCATGCCGATGGCGCCGTAGTTCACGGCGTCATCTTTCGTGGGATCGAAGAACGGTGGCTGCAGAATTCCGGCAGGGAAGTTGATGGTGTTTAACTGCGGATCGTAATAAGCATTGATGGTGGGAGGCGTCATCGTCCACTCAGAGCGGTCGACGGGCTGGCCGACCTTCGCGACCCAGCGCTCGAACTCAAACGAGGAGGCGTGGGAGACGTTGTTGAGATAACTGTCGCGCCCGATCTTCACGCTGGAATAATCGCGCCAGTGCGAGGGATAGCCGATCTTGTCCTCGATTCCTTTCAGCTTGGTGATGGCCTGTTGCTTCGTGGTCGGCGACATCCAGCTGAGACTTTGAATGTCTGCGCCCAGTGCCGTCTCGATGGAGCGGACCATCTGGATGGTGCGGGCTTTGCTGTCGGGCGGGAAGGCGCGGTCGACATAGGCCTGGCCGAGCGCTTCTCCGAGATCGCGGTCCGCGGCGCGGGTGCATCTCCGCCAGCGTGGTTGCTGTTTTTCAGCGCCCTCCAGCGTCCGCGCGAAGAAGTCGAAGTTCTCATCGACCACAGCCTTGTTCAAGTACGGCGCTGCGCGGTGAATCACCTGCCAACGCATGTAGGCTTGCCAGTGATCGAGCGGGTGCGCAGCGATAAGTTTTTCCTCGGTACGGAAGAAGTCGGGAGAGGTAACGATGTAGTGGTCGCTGGCGGGAGCTCTCACAGATTGCAGATAGGCTTCCCAGTCGATTGAGGGCGTGAGTTCGCTCACCTGCGCCAGAGTCATCTTATTGTTGATGTTCTTGGGGTCGCGACGTTTGACGTTGTCCATCTGCGCCTGGGCCATTGCGGTTTCGAGGTCGATGACAGTGCCGGCGTCGGTTGCGGCCTGGGTTTCGGATTCTCCGGCGAGAACGAACATCTTCTGGATGTGGGTGCGATATTTGCCGAGGAGTTCCTTCGATTTGTCGTCGGTTTTCAGATAGTAGTCGCGATTGGGAAGGCTCAACCCGCCCTGATCGATCTGCGCCACGACCTTGGAGGCGTCGTCGTAATCCTGCTGCCCGGTGAAGCCGAAGAAGGGAGAGTTGGTCTGATTGTCGGATTGTTCCCAGGCTCCCGGGAACAGGTGGTGCAGATGAGCGATCTCCAACGTGATTTCTTTTTTGGACTTCAGAGCTGCAATGCGCGCAAGTTCCGGTTGTAGCGGCTTCAGACCGGCGGCTTCGATGCCACTTTCGTCCATGCAGGCGGCCCAATAGTCGCCAATCTCTTGCTGAACGGCGTTGCGCTGCGGATCATTCTTGCTGGCGGCTTCCAGGGTCTCGCGCAACAGATTTTCGTTCCACAACTCAAGGCCGCTGCCTGTGCTCCAGTAGACCTGGTCGGGCGGAATCGGATTGGCGGTCAGCCATTTATTGCACGCGTACTTGTAGAAGTCGTTGCAGGGGTCGAGAGTTTTGTCGACCAGGTTGGGATCGAAATGCTCGAGCCTGGGTTCTTTCGCTTCATCGGCCGGCGCGCTGACGGTGGCGAGAACGGAGTTAGGGTGGGCGGTTTGGGCGGGCATACTCTGGGCAGAGATGCTTGGGACAACGGATACCGTCAGACTTAGGATCAGCGCCGCAGAAAACTGGGACATGGACATATAGCCTCTTTTTAGGAAACGCACTGATGTTGGATTGGACAGAATAGGCGGGTAGGAGTTACGCATATTGGGGGAAGCAAGTTCCGTACGAAAAGGCGAAGTGACACACTCCGATTACAACATACTACAGACGGACAGAGCGGCGTTAGGTTAGCCGGGAATTGGCCCGGAATCTGTGACATGATAGGCAAATGAAGAAACAAGCGTCCGACCAACAATTTCATGACCGCCGCTACCAGGAGCGGAAACGGGCCGAAGCGGCGAAGCGACCCGCCAAGAAGAAAAACGTCAGTCCAGTCACGGCTAGCCCCGCCAAAGAAGCAACGAAGGAATAGCCGCCATCCCCAGGGAAGGAAATGCAGATTGCAGATTGACGACGATTGCGGTGGACGTGCATCTGTAGTCTGAATTCTGAAATTTTCGTTCTAGCCCGTGTTATGCAGGCCAGCCGCGATTCCGTTGATGGTTGCGCCCAAGGGATACTCCAGTTCCGAACTTTGTTGTCCCTGATGTTTGCGCCGCAAGAGTTCCACCTGAATCAGGCTCATGGGATCGACATAGGGATTGCGCAGGCGAATCGACCGGGCCAGCACGCGATTGCGGCCCAACAATTCCCGCTGGCCGGTTACGCGAAGAATCATGCGACGGGAGCGCAGGAATTCCTCTTCCAGCATGGAGAAGACGCGCTTTCTGAGTGCGGCGTTTTTGACCAATCCGGAATAGTCACGCGCGATGCCGAGATCGGCCTTGGCCATGCCCAGTTCCACGTTACGGAGGAGTTCCGCAAACACCGGGAAGCCGCGCGCGATCTGGCGGAGAAGTTGCTCGTGTCCGGGACCGCTTTTGGCGAAGTGCTGCAGCGCATGGCCTACCCCAAACCAGGCGGGCACGGCGTGGCGACTCTGCATCCAGCCGAAGACCCAGGGGATGGCGCGCAAATCCTCGAGTTGTCGCCCCCTGGTGCGGCGGGACGGGCGGGACCCGATGCGCGCCGTGTCTAACTCATTGACCGGAGTTGCCTGCTCAAAATATTCCAGCACGTCGGGATTGTCGGCGATCTCACGGCGATAGACGCGGTACGCCTCTTGCGACATTTCTTCGATGGCTTCTTCCCAGGGGAGGGGAGGCTCCTCCCCATGCCGTGTCAGTGCTTCCAAACTCGCCGCGATCATCAGTTCCAGATTCCATTCGGCGAGGACGGGATCGGCATATTTCCAGTTGAGAACTTCGCCTTGCTCGGTGATGCGAATGTGGCCGGAAAAACATCCCGGCGGCTGCGCGAGTATGGCCGCATGAGTGGGACCGCCGCCGCGGCCCACGGTTCCGCCGCGACCATGGAAGAGGCGAAGCTTCACTCCATATTCCTGCGCGGCGTGATGCAACTCGCGATGAGCCTTATAGAGTTCCCAAGTGCTGGTGAGCATGCCGCCGTCTTTGTTGGAGTCGGAGTAGCCGAGCATGACTTCCTGCCAGCGTCCCCAGGAATCCAGCAGCGGCTGATACTCGGGATCGCTCCACAGGCGGCGCATGACGGTTCCGGCGGCGCGAAGCGAGTCGATGGATTCGAACAGAGGAACGGGCATTAAACCGGGATCGTCGGCTGAGCTTGAAACTTGAACTTCGGCCGCCTTGGCGAGGCGGATTACGGCCAGCACGTCATTCTCTGATTCCGCGCCGCTGATGATGTAGTGGCGAATCGAATGGGCGGGATATGTGCGCTTCAGTTGAGCGATGGTGCGGAAGGTGTCGAGCAGTTCTCGGGTTTCGGACGAGCGGGCATGGCCCGTGAGCGCCGGCCCCAGTTCCTTGATGGCAAGGGCATGCACGCGGGCGTGCTGGCGGATGTCGAGCGTGTGCAGGTGAAAGCCGAACGTGCGCACCTTCCGCAACAGGGAATCGACGTAGGTTTGTGACAGTCGTTCTCCGCGGTTGGAGCGGAGACTGTTTTGCACCAGCAGGAGATCGTCCTCAAACTCGCCAGTGTTGTGGTAGGCAGCGGGAGCGCCGACGGCCTCGCGGCTTTGCTGAAGCCGGTGAAACATGTAGGAGAGAAAGCGGCGATAACTTTCTGTCGTGTTGTGGGGGCCCCACGCCAGATGAACGCCGGCAACCGTGCGTTCGTAGTGTTGCAGGCGCGAAAGCAGTTCTTGCGAAACGCCGGTTTGCCGACTCGAAGAACTAAGCCGGTCGCTGATGGATTCAACATCGTTGAGATACTCGCGTAGGATCAATGCGCGCGCCATCTCCAGCGCGCCGCGAATGCAATCTGATTTGACTAGCGGGTTGCCGTCCCGGTCTCCGCCAATCCAGGAGCCGAAATGCACGAGGTTGGGCAAGGTATTTTCGTCGAGATCGAGATCGTAGACGTCGCGAAACGCTTCCACGACCTCGGCATAGATCCTTGGAAGCGCATCGAATAGCGAAAGCCGAAAGTATCGCAGGCCCATGCGGATTTCATCATCCACCGTGGGTTTCGCCAAGCGCACTTCGTCGGTCTGCCAGAGGGAGGTGACTTCCGCACGGATGTTGTTTTCGCAGTCTTCCGCTTCCTCCGCGGTGAGCGGAAGGCGGTCGAGGCGTTCCAGTTGTTGCGCGATGCGGCGGCGCTTCAGCAGAACGGTCTGCCGCGCGACCTCGGTGGGATGCGCCGTGAAGACTGGAGTGATTGTGATCTGGCTGAGCGCTGTTGCGGCATTCTCCGCGGAGATTCCAGCCCCCTTCATGCGCAGCAGTGTTCCGCGAAACGAACCAGGGAGCGGAGGATGTTCGCGGTCCAACTTGCCCGCGCGGCGCCGGCGCTTGCGGTGGTTGGTCTCGGCGAGATTGGTGAGTTCGAAATAAGTTGCGAAGGCCTTAGTGACCTGGTAGGCACGGGACAAGTCCATCCGGGCGACAATCTCTTGTGCCTTAAGCATCAGGGCTGGCGAAGAAGCGTGCTCTGGGCTGCGACGCACCGTCTCGCGATGCTCGATCAACAATCGCCGCAACTCTTCCACCGATTCGAACAAGTCTTGACCGGACTGCTCGACCAGCACTTGCCCGAGGATCGCGCCCAGCGAGCGCACATCGCGCCGCAGCGGATGATCTTTCGCGGGTTCATCCGAATGCGCGGTGAGTTCGGCCAGGCGAGCCTGCTGGTCATCGGCTTTCCAGAGCGGTTTGGGCTTGTTCAGGGCCATCAGAGAAGGACGCTAGACAGAATAAACGACGCGGCAGGAGCGTGGGATGAAAAGAGCGAATGGATGTGTACGGCGTGTCAAGGAATGATGAATTTGTGAAAGAAGTTCTCAGTTCTCAGCAAGGTAAGACTCATTCCCAACACCGTTTTTCTCTGGGCGAATCTTGAACGCTGCTTTACTCTTGATATCAGTGGATTGCTCGTTCTTGCTTCTTCTGAGAACTGCTAATTCGCCGCTTTCTTCTTGGGCAAATGCCGCAGGCTGCGGCCTTCGATCAGGTTATAGAGATCTTCGGCGAGGTTCGTGGTGTGGTCTCCGGCGCGCTCCAGAGCCTGAGCCATGAGCAGCACATCGAAGCCTGTGGTGTCGCCCTGCGCCACGGTTTCCGCCAGATGTTTCTGGAACAGAGCATGACAGGTGCGGTCGATCTCTTTATCCATCTGCAACACCTTGCGGGCGCACTCCAGATCCAAAGTGGAGAAACCTTGGTGAACCAGGTCGAGCATGTCGCGCAGCACGGATGACATTTCCACGAGCTGGCGCACATCGGATGCGGCCATCTTTGAGGTTCTGGACTGCGCGCGCATCGCCACGCTCATCACCAGATCTCCGATGCGCTCCAGGTCGGTCGTGGACTTCAGGCTGGAAAGCAACTGGCGGGCCCGCGCTTCATTAACGCGCGTGATGGCCGCAGGCAGGCGCTCATCGATCTGGCGCTCGATCTGGTCGAGTTCTTGTTCGCAATCCTTGATGGCAAGGAAGGCCATGCGCGAAGAATGGGTGAGCAGATCGCGGACGTTGAACGCGGCATCGCGGGCGATGAGGCAGGCCTTCAGGGCGAGGCGTGCCAGATCATCCGGTCCGCGCAGTTTGGCGTCCGCTGACTTGGCTGGACGCCGACTTGGCTCTGCCTCATCAGCTTCGGTGTTTCGAGACGTTGGCGCTTTCCGTGCCATCGAAAGAAAAAGAGAAACGTGTCGTGACAACGCCCGCGACTTGGGCGCCACTCCAGCAAGCAGTCTAGTCCTGAAATGTGAAAGGATGGTTACAACATTGTTTGGGGGAGCACCACCAATTACCTTGGGGGCTCAGGAAACAATGCGAGGAGGGCAGTTTCGTGAATCTTGCTGATTATTTGCGCCGCCAGTTCGCCTATGATGAATGGGCGAACCACGAAGTTCTGAACGCGATACGAGCCGCTGGCGGGGCGAACCAGCGATCGCTGCAACTCATGTCCCATATTCTTGCCGCCGAACTGGTCTGGCTCGAGCGGCTGAAACAGCAGCCGCAGAGCGTACCGGTATGGCCGGAGCCCGATCTGGCGCAGTGCGAGGCCCAAGCCGCCCAGCTGGGTGGGCAGTGGCTCGAGTTTCTCGATCTGATTACCGCAGGGGATGTCTCGCAATCAATCTCTTACCGGAACACCAAGGGCGAGGAATGGACGAGCACGATTGTGGATGTCCTGACTCATGTTGTTATGCATTCTGCCTATCATCGCGGACAGATCGCCAGCCATATGCGCGCCAACGGGCAGACTCCCGCCTATACCGACTTCATTCACGGAGTGCGGCAGGGACTGATTAAGTGAGGAGCACGGAATCGATCAGCATGGAGGGCCGAACCCTCCCTTTGCCGGAGCCGCGCTGGAAGACGTATTATCTCAGCGATGAAAAAACTCCCTTTCTTCTTTCTGCCGCTGCTGTTTCTTCCGATGCTATGGGCCGTTTTCCTGCTGGCGGCCGAGCAACCGAAGATTCCACCCATGCCCGGCGCGGTGTCCAACAATGCGGTCGCCTCGCTTAAGAATGGGATTGAAATCTATTCGGTGATGGGGGTCGGCCCCAAGAAAACCTGGGACGACATCACCAATAAGATGTATATACTGCGCCTCTCTTCGGGGAAGTGGACCGAAGGCCGCGCTGTGCCGGGAGTTGCCGGGCGATTGTGGGCTTCCGCAGTGGGCGCGAGGGGGCAAGTCTTTGTTTTCGGCGGGTACGTGGTGGACGGGCAGGGGAATGAGATCACGGTTCCCGACGTGAACTCCTACATGCCCGAGAACCATCGTTGGTACCGCGCCGCCGACATTCCGGTGCCGGTGGACAGCGCGGTGATCGGTATGAATCACGACCGATACATCTATCTCGTCGGCGGAAGATCGAAGAACGGGCCGGTCAACAACGTCCAAGTCTACGACGCCGAAAAGAATACATGGAGCGAAGCCACGTCCTTTCCCGGAACTCCGGTTTTCGGTCATGCCGGGGGCTTGGCCGACGATGCGATCGTCTACGTCGATGGCGCTAAGAAAAATACGGACGGCAGCAATTCGTATGTCGCATCCGACGAGTGCTGGATGGGTAAGATTGACCGCAAGGATCCGAACAAGATCGAATGGAGCAAGCTGCCTCCCCATCCCGGGCCAGGGCGCTTCGGCATTGTGGCGGGCGGAGGCGAAAAGGAACATAGGATTATGTTCTCGGGTGGCACCACTAATCCGCACAACTTCAAAGGTCTGGGTTACGACGGCAAGCCCGCCGAGATTTCTCCGGTAACGTTTGCGTTTGAACTGCATGGCAACCGGTGGGAGACGATTACAGAGGACACATTCGACGTGCGCACAGACGGCCGAGGAGTCCTGTCGACGCCGCTTGGGCCGTTGATTCTTGGGGGCATGCTGAAGAATCAGGCGATCTCGGCGAGAGTGTTGGCCCTGCCTAAAAGATAGAAAGACTCACGTGCGTAGAAGAAGCGGGCGGCGCATATATTGCACGCCGTCCTAGGAACCGGCGAGATGCCGGCGCTACGCCGCTTAGTGGTCTACGGTGCTGTGTTTTGGGTAAAGGCAATATTCAGGCCGGTGGTGAAAACGACATCGTTCTTTTTTGCGCTGATCGGCGGGTTAGTAACGTAGATGTCGCCGAACTGGTTCTGCCAGCCGAACCGCTTGCTGATCTTGGTCACGGTGCCGAAATTGAAGGTCCACCGGTACTGGCTCGTATCCTGCAGATCGGGATAGAAATACAGGCCCTGTGTGATCACCGTGCCTTTGCCGATTTTGTGACTTACTTCTTCGCCCAAGGTAAGCGCCACAAATTTGTTGGTTTTGCCGTAGGACGCATAGACTGCAGGGATGCTTCCCACTACCAGGGGACCGTTGGAATACGTTTCGTGCGTGTAGTTGATGCCGCCCAGGAAGTTCAAGATTGTGGTGTCCGACTTGATGGCATGGAAACCGAAGCCTGCCGTGTAAACTGCGCGCAAGTCGAGGAACTGCAGGGCATTGCTCATGAAATCCCCGCCCCCGAAGGCGAACAGCCGCGGATTGAGATCGCGGTCGTAGCGGAGCCCGCCCTGCTCCAGGCTCGCGACGTCACTGGGAGTGGCTAGATCGTTCTTGGTGTTGATGGAACTGGCGTAGAGCGTGATCTTATCGTTGAGCGTGGGATGTATCGCGTTGAATGCCAGGGCCAGGTTTTCGGTCTGGCTGTTTCCGCGAGCGATGGAGAAGCCCACGTCGAGCCCGCCATTCCAGCCGTGCATCAGTCCGGGATGGAGCGAGTTGTCGTACTTCAGCTGTTCGGCGTCGTTGCGGATCAGCGTCACGTCCTCTTTGGGAGCTTCCACGGTGCCGGCGGTCTTGCTGACGATTTCAATCTTGCCGTCTGTGGTGGTGACCAGGCCCACCGCCGTCTTTCCACCTTTCAAGCTGATGTGCAGATCCGCATCGCTCTTGATTTCCTGAATGTTCTCAAACTTGATCGTGACATCTCCGGCGGCCTCAGTGTGCAGCAGCAGCGTCTTGCCGTCGGACTTCACGACTGTGCCGGTCAGGTGATCCCCGTTTTTCAACGTGACCTGATCGGCAAACAGAGGCGATGACAGTGCGAACAGTGTAATAAGCGCGAACAGTTCGAATCTACGCACGGTTCTCCCACCTCCCAAAGCAGCTGACATTGGAGAATGAAAAACCAACGGGGGTTGCCTCGAACATAAACAGGGATACGTCTGCAATCAAGGAACAGGGATTGCTGACGCGAACGGGCTGGATCAGGCCTTGGTTTCGGTCTTCTTGCTGGGATCCGTCGAAGCCTGCGCCGGGGGATTATCCTTCATGCCCTCTTTCAGGGCTCGTATCCCCTCGCCCAAACCTTTGCCGAGCTCAGGCAACTTCTTGGGACCGAACACCAGCAAAGCAATAAAAAAGATCACCAGCAGGTGCATCGGTTGAAATAGACCTTCCAACATCGGAGCCTCCAAGGGGCAAACTACAATTCCCAATCATACGCTATCGGATGCCTTGGGGAAAGGTCAAACGACTTCGGCCTGGGCAATCTCTAGCCTTTTTACCGGCCTTCCACTCTTTTACCCCACCCCCTTCGATTCTTCGGTGAACCCGGCTACGGGGGTTTGTGATCGCAATCACACCCAGACGCGCCGAGCCGGTGCAACACTGCGGCGACCATCGTCGCTTCGGTTACCTCGGTGATCTTACCTGCGGGTTCGTCGGCGGGCTATGTTTCGGAAGGGGTTTCTGAAGGCGTTTGCGTCGCATTCCCTCAAAAGCCGCCACCAGCAAGCCAATCGATGCTTCGGGGAGTCCGGTGAGAGTTAAGGCTTTTCTATCCCTTCTACTTTTCAGTCTGGGGGTTGCCGCCGCCGCTCAGTCGGCCGACAGCCAGCCTGGCGCCACCCAAGCTTCCAACGGTAAATCGATAAACACGACCCAACTCGCCGCCTGGCTGACCGGGGGAGTACCCAGCAGCCGGCTGGCCCGCTTGGTTGCGGAGCGCGGGCTTGCCACTCTGCCAACAAATAATGAACTCCGCCAGCTCGAGTCTGCTGGAGCCAGTAGGGATTTGATCCGCGTCCTCAGTTCAGGAAACGCTCAATCCGCCAGGGTGGGGCCCCCCATTCCGGCAGCTCTGCTGAAAGCTGCCGCCGAAGCGCGCCAACAGCACTACCGCGAAGCGGAACTCGACCTTCACGAAGTTGTGGGTTCCGACGAGCAGAATTCCGCCCTGCACTTCGCTCTCGGTGTCATTTACCGGCAGGAAGAAAAATGGGACGAGGCTTTCGATGAACTGGAGCGGGCCACGCGGATCATGCCTGATTTTGCCGAGAACCATGGCGCCCTGGCCTACCTCTTCTATCGCCTGGACGACGGCCCGAACGCGATTGCCGAGGCTCGCACTGCGCTCAGCATCGATCCCAAGAGCGCCGACGCATATCAATATCTTGGTCTTGGCCTTTACTCCAATTATCAGTATGGGGCCGCGGTCCATGCCTATGCCGAGTCGCTGGCGCGCGATCCCGACAACGCCGACACCTACTACGACATGGGGATTGCGTTGCACGCGGACGGGAATTTGTCTGGCGCCATCGCGGCCTACGAGCATGCCATCAAGCTGAGACCCGTATTTTGGGAGGCTCATTCCAACCTCGGACTGATCCTGCACGAACAGGGGAACCTCAACCGAGCCGTGGCCGAATATCGCGAGGCCAAGCGGATTGCTCCGGGCGAACCGTCAATCCGCAACAATCTGGGCAATACTTATTGCGATCAGGGGAACTACGACTCAGCCATTGACGAACTGCACGCGCTCTACAGTCAGCATCCGGAATGGCAGCAGGGCCACGCCTGTCTAGCCAGTGCGTACATGGCAAAGAAGAACTATGACGGGGCGGTGGATGAACTGCGGCTGGCTCTGCGCCAGAATCCGACTGGATCCGCAGAGCACCGCATTCTCGGCCAAGCCCTGCTACTCGATAACAAGCCGGACGAGGCCTTGCGCGAACTGCAGTTGGCCGTTTCTCTCAATCAGGACTCTGACGCGGCGCATCACCTTTTGGGCACGGTCTTGTTTCAGCAGCAGCAAGTGCAGGCGGCCGAGAAGGAATTCCGCGAGGCACTTCGACTGAATGCCACGGCGGACAATCACTACTCGCTGGCGGCTTGTCTGATGAGCCTGGACCGTTACGAAGAAGCGCTGTCGGAGCTGGAATTGGCTTCGCGCCTTGATCCCGAGCGCACGCTTTACCGGGCGCGCCGCGAAGAACTTCTCAAGCTGATGAAGGAAACACCTTCGCGCTAAGACAGGCGGAGGTGCCGAGCACAAATTGAATCGATGGTTGACCGCTTGGCCAGTACCCGCGCTGTACCACGGTGCGTAGGCGAGAGTGCAGGCAGTACTTAAACTAAAGTCGAGCCCGGGCCTCACCGGATCGCGGGAACGATCGACAGGGGAAGTTACGATGGCAACGAATACCCAATCCCAGCAAGCAGCCGGCAATTCCGCCGTTCATGCGGCTTTGGCGAAGGAGAAGAACGCCCGCCGCATGGATCCTTCGTCCGAACCTGGCCTGGATTCTCCTCGCAAGATCTCGGGATACGGCTTACCGTGCTCGAAATGCCACCTGTACTATCCTGCCGATCTGGATGTCTGCCCCACCTGCAAGCACAACCAGCGCGTTTCCCCGATCGCGCCCAAAGTGCCAGCCAGGGTGGTGAAGCCGGCAGACGACTCGATTCCTGATACCTCCGTCGTCGAACAGGAGCGCGAGGAATTCCTTCGCCAGTTCAAGTCGCAGCTTTTGGAGGCGCACGCCGAAGTGGTGAACGTTCCTGAGGCTGTCTGCAGGTTTGGGGAACACCATTCCGGGGACCCGGCCCGCGCTGAGATCTGCCAGGCCTGCTATGAGAGCCTGCAGGAACGTGCGGACATTTTCGAAGCCGCCCTGCACCTGGATCTGAAAGAAGCTGCGCAGATCATTTACGACGCGGTATGGGCCGATCCTTCCGATCCCGGCAAGACTTACCAAAATGCCGCCAGCGCCCTGCTGACCGAGTTGCGCAAGCGCGCGGGAATGACCACGGTGCTTGGCCCGTTCCAGCCACTCTCGCACTAGAAATCACAGGTCTTAAAGGTCTTAGGTCGTGGGTCTTAGGCGGCAAACGCAGAGATCGAGGTTATCGTTGAACACCAGTGCTCAAGTATGCCGGACGGCAAGACCCAAGACCTCCGACCGAGACCTCCGGCCCAAGACCTGACTCTGCCGCCTTACTCCGCCTTGATTCCCACCCACTTCTTTCCGGCATAAAGCTTGTAGGCCGCGCCATCCTCGACCAGTTTCAGCGGGACGGCATGTTGCAGCGCCTGTTCGATCTGCGAGGACGCGCTGAGCACGTCGTTGTTGGCCACGTCCATCACGACGAACTTGCCGTCGGCGGAGAATCCGAAGCCATATTCGCCCGGGTTTAACTCGGATCCTCCGATGTTGAGCTTCGTTTCCGTGATGAGCATGCCCTGATATTTCTGCTGGATGGCCGTGGAATAACCCGATGCGTCCACCAGGGCGGCTAACATCATCTTGCCGTCCGCCAGCTGAAATCCAACGGCGTTGCGCACCTGAACGGGCGCTTTCTGGCCGCGAAAGAAATATTCCGCCGGGACCGCCTTTTTCAGTTCGTCGCTGCTGAGTACGTGTTTCGATGCCTGCTGCGCGACCGCCGATGCCAGCATGACGACGGTGAGGGCGCCTAGAATCGCCAGACGACTATTCTTCATGACAGTTAATCCTCGAGAGTGAGAGTGAAAAGTGCTTCCGGGAACTGTAACCGTTCCGAGAGTCAGGCGCAAATCCAGTGCGCATCCCGTGGTGGTGCAGTCTGAGCGTCGACAGTCTCCGTTCCCATTGGCTTCAGAGTGCATATTTCGCTTTGCCCGCAAGATTCGGATAGTTCGCTCCGCCGCCGTCGCCGTAGGCTTTTCTTACTATGACCACCAATGCCATACTCACAACGGAAAGCTTGATGCCCGCACGTCAACCCAAACCGAAAACCCACTCGGGGGCAGCCGACGAACCGCGCTGGAAGGCCGTGCTCGCGCGCGATGCCGCCCGCGATGGAGAATTCGTTTTCGCCGTCTCGAGTACGGGTGTGTATTGCCGGCCGTCGTGTCCGGCGCGCCGTCCCCGCCGGGAAAACGTCCAGTTCTTCCTCAGACCCGAACAGGCGGAGCAAGCTGGATACCGGGCATGTCTGCGCTGCCGGCCCAAGTCGTTCAGCGGCAACACCGAGTCCGACGGCGTGAAAGCGATATGCCGCTTCATTGAGCAGCATCTCGACGAGCCTGTGACTCTAGAACGCCTGGGCAAGGAATTCCGCCAGAGTTCGTTTCATCTGCAGCGCCGCTTCAAGGCGGTGCTCGGCATCACGCCGCGCGAGTACGCCGACTCCTGCCGCTTGCGCATGCTGAAACGCAATTTGCAAGCCGGAGATTCGGTGACCCGTGCGATGTACGACGCCGGATACGGCTCCAGCAGCCGGCTCTACGAACGCACTGCTTCGCAGCTGGGCATGACGCCCGACAAGTACCGCCGCGGCGCCATTGCCGCCGCCATTCGCTACACCTGTGTCGATTCGCCGCTGGGACGGATGCTGATCGCCGCGACCGAACGCGGCATTTGCTCCATCCAGTTTGCCCGCTCGGAGGGCGAGTTGATAGAAGGCCTGAAGCGCGAATTCCCATTCGCTGCCCGCAAGGTGGATGAAGGCGGCCTGCGGTCGTGGGTGGGCGCATTGCTCCAGCACATGCGCGGCAAGGATCTGGACTCTTCGCTGCCGCTCGACATCCGTGCCACAGCCTTTCAGCGTCGCGTGTGGGCGTACTTGCAATCGATTCCATTCGGCGCCACGAGGTCCTATAGCCAGGTTGCCAAGGCCATTGGCCGGCCCAGCGCTTGCCGCGCCGTCGCCCGCGCCTGCGCCACCAACCCGGTCGCGGTCGCGATCCCATGCCATCGCGTGGTTCGCGAGGACGGCAGCATGGGAGGTTATCGCTGGGGTATCGAGCGGAAGAAGACACTGCTGGAGATGGAGCGGCAGTCGTAGAGACGTTGCTTGCTGAGTCTCTCTCATCAGCGTTCCAAATGTTGCAAGCCGAGAGTTGCAAGCAAAGTCTCTATGGCGTCGGCGGTGGAAGTGAGGAATCTCCTTCCTTACTTGCGCGGTTCCGCACCGAAAGCCAATTCAGAAACGCGACCGCAACCGCAGCGACTAGGACGACAGACTTGTTGTACTCGATCCGCGTCAGCAAGCTCACGCAGATCAAGACTCCCACGACCGCCATTACCGTCCCGCCGGGAAGCTGGAAGACCGCGGGCGTCTTTTGGTTCCTTCGCAGAACCGGAAGCGCGGCACAGACCACACCGTAATAGAACAATCGCGACCCCGCTGAGAGCGTTGCATTCCCCGCAAAGCTGCCAAACAGAGCGAGCACCCAGACAAGCAAAGCGAACACAAAAATGGAAAAGTAGGGAGTCCGAAAGCGGGGATGCACAATGCTGAAAAGTGACGGGAAGTCCCCTCGCTCGGCTAAAGCAAACGTAATGCGCGGGGTGGCTAGCATGTTCCCGCTGAGATAGCCATAAATTGAAAACAGAGCTCCTGTTGCGATTAGCGCGTCGCCGCCGTGTCCCATAACGATTCTCGCCACGTCGGCCAGCGGACGCTCGCTGTGCCCTGGATCGGGCAGCACGCCCACCACCACCCACTGAATCAGAGCGTAGATGACAGCGCAGGTGATGAGCGCGGCGAATAGCCCAAAGGGCATGTCCCGGCGCGGATCTTTAGCCTCGCCCGCCGAAATCAAGGCGGCCTCGAAACCACCATACGCGAAGATGAGAAGCACCATGGCCCGCGCCCAGTCGTTTGCACCCGCTGAAACCACTGCTTCCGGAATGCCCCGATGCGTGGCGATCAAATAGAATGCGCCGGCCACAGCGACCAGACCAAGCGATACCAGTTTGGCGGTGGTGAAAAAATTGCTGACCTGCGTGCCGGTGCGCACTCCCCGAAAATTGATCAGCGCCAGGAGTCCCACCAGCGACGTCAGAATCACGAAGCTTGGAACCGTCTGAGTGGCGCGCGGCCAGAATTGTCCCATGTAAACGACGAACAAGTTGGCATTCGCAGCGCACGCGGTGAGACGCACAAACCAAACCAACCATGCCACCTGGATGCCCATGAATCGTCCGAACGCCTCTCGCGCGTAAAGATAAGGTCCGCCAGCCTGGATGAAACGGGAAGCGACTTCCGCAAAGCAAGCCATGATGACACCCATCGCGGCGGCCGCGAGAACGACCGCGAATACGCTGGCGCGTCCCACGAGTCCCGCCAGCACAGAAGGCAATCCGAAGACGCCGCTCCCGATAATGCAGTTCACCGTGAGCGCAGCCAGACTCCAACGACCAATGGCGCGAACCAGTTGCTTGCTGGTAGTGATTGGCGGGAGCGTTTCCGGCACGGCGTGGTTTTATCACAAATGGATGATTCTCGGTCAACGGTAGCGGCATGGGCGCCCAGCTTCGCCCAGGCTTGGACACGAGAGCTGCCCTGAGCATAGCCGAAGGGCGGCTGTCGCCACATGATTCTTGGCGCTACCGCGATGGCTCGGCCTGGTGACCTTGGAGCAGATGACGAGTGCACGAACGGTGGCAGCGGAAAATCTCAATCGGGACAGACGCGTCGTGACTGTGTCTGAAAGCCGCACTGGCTGCGTGTGGAAAGCCGCGCCAATCAAGGCATTTCGCTGCAGTGACCTTTTCCCGGACCAAAGTAACGCGCAGAATTACGAAAGGCGCATGCCCGTGGGACATCTATTCGCTGCGCGTTGCCGATGAGATGGTTGACTGGCAAACAGAATGGCCATAGAAGACATGAACGACCTTCATCTCCGAATCGCGCGCGTCACCGAAGATCTGCGGACCATCCAGCAGGAACTCAACTGTGCCGCCATGCAGGCTCCGAGTGACCCGGAGCTCATGGAAGCGCTCAACTCCCTTGCGGAGACGGAACCCATCGAGACCCTGCGTTCGGCTCTTGACCAGATGCGTCATTTTCTCTGGTTTTATTCGCAGGTGATGAGCAACGAACCGGAACTGGGAGACAAATTGCGGCAGGCCGGTCCGGCGCAAACCGCAAGTGATGAGACCCCGAAATCAGGAAGCTCTTTTTTGGATCAGCTCTCCCGCACCGACGAGATCATGCTGCTCCATCATCTGGCCGACGCCAGACGGCGCAAGCCAAACTAAAATCCTAGAGACTAGCCTGCTACATATTTCTTACTCGCCAGAAACGCTTCTGCCTAGAAGCCCTGCCCGTGAACGATTGTCTTGAGCACTTCGCCAGCCGGACTCAGCGCGGTGAAATCCGCGTCAACTCCCTGAGCCAGAACTCCGTGCTGGCCGGATAACCCCACGGATTGCGCAGGGTTCAGCGTGGCCGCCCGCACCGCATCCCGCAGGCTCCAGTTGGAAAATTGCGTCACATTGCGCACTGCACGATCCATGGTGAGTACGCTTCCGGCGAGGCTGCCATTCGAGGTGCACTTGCCGTCCTTTACATCGACCTCGATTGGTCCCAGTTGGTAGCGCCCGTCCGGCATGCCGGTCGCTGAAATCGAATCGGTGATGAGCACGGCGCGTTCGCGTCCTTTCGCCTGCAGGAAAAGCTTCACGATCGCCGGCGCCACATGAATTCCATCGACGATGATATCGGCGCTCAACCGGTCATCGGTGAGCACTTCGCCGATGATGCCGGGATCGCGATGGTCCAGCGGGCGCATGGCGTTGAAGGTATGCGTAGCGTGGCGTGCTCCCGCTTTGACCGCATCCTGCGCGACTGGCATCTCGGCGTCCGAGTGGCCGATGCTGACGCAGACCTTCCGCCGCGCCGCCTCCGCAATCACTTCCATCGCGCCAGAAATTTCCGGCGCAATGGTCAGCATGCGCACGTGCCCGCGCGCCGCCTGCCAAAGGCGTTCGAAGATTTCAACCGTAGGCGTGAGCAGATTTTCCGGCGGATGCACTCCCCGCCGTTTGTGGCTGAGAAACGGTCCCTCGAGATGAATGCCCAGGGGCCGAGCTTGCACCGAATTACCATCGGTCGCGGTGGCGGCTGCCTCGATCGCGTCGGCCAATCGTCCCAGCGCCGCGCAGGTTGCGTCGAGCGGCGCAGCGACGGTTGTCGGAAAATATCCAGTTACGCCGTGTGTCGTTAAGAACCTGCCCAGTCGCGGCAGATCGGACGGCAATGCCCGCATCAAATCCAGCCCTGCTCCGCCGTGCATATGGATATCGACAAAACCCGGCGCCAGCACCGCGTCGCCGAAATCGACCAGCGAAGTGTTGCCGGGCACATCTTTCATCGATCGCGAGGAGACTTCGGAAATCAGCCCATCCTCCACCACCAGCAGCGGATTCTGGATCTCTTCGAGTGGAGTGTAAAGTCGCCTGGCGGTAAATGCAGTTTTCATGAAGGGTCGTCAGGGAGCGAAAACCTATCCTAGCCTTACGTCCTGTTTCATACAACACTGCCGATCAGGGGCGGGTTCACTTTGATTATGGCCGGAATCCTCGGCGGGCGCTGATCGCTGCAGCGCTACTAGGGGTCACCAGGGCGCGTCACTGAGTGTTATAATTTTGTTGCATCCAGTAATTCTTACGGGCGCGCAGCAATTCCTCCAGCGCCTCTGCACAAGTCGGGGAGTGGCTCAGCCTGGTAGAGCACCTGGTTCGGGACCAGGGGGTCGGAGGTTCAAATCCTCTCTCCCCGACCAATCTTTGAAAGCGATTGCAGTTCACTGAGTAGCGTCCTTTGCCAGCCAGCCTAGGCCGCGATTGCCGCAGTGGCCGATAAGACCGATTCCGCAGGCCTCTGACTATCTGAGGGAAATCATTCTGAGCCAAGCAGGGAAGCCGCCTCGATCCGTCGATCTTCGCCGGCGCAGCTTTCTTGTCCGCTTCTGCCAGGGCGCGGGAGCGACGTTGATTCCCACGAGCTTGTGGGGGATCGCGTTTCCCAGTTACAGATCCTCCGCATCGCGGAGCGCCCCCGCCGCCGATACCGAATTCCACCTGCGACCTCACTATCGAACCGAGCGACCGCTTGATGGCACACTGCTGAAGGTGCAGGCAGGTCTCGATGATTTCCTCACGGAAAAATATGCCGACCAGCTTGCCGCGATTCTTGCGAAGTGGAGTGCCAGCCTGTTGCAGTCTCCGCAGGAAACGCAGGCAATCGCCAAGGTTCTCGGGGGTGATTTCTCGGGGGCATCGCTCGAGGCCGCCGAGCATCGAGTCGTGCGTTCGAGTCCGGCGCTTCAGGTGCACCGGAACAAATTCGCCAATCAGGCCACGCTCAGCCGCGATGCCTTTCTTCGGGAGTGGCAGTCCACGCTCAGCGGGTTC
Source organism: uncultured Acidobacteriaceae bacterium (assembly GCA_963791515.1). Lineage (GTDB taxonomy): Bacteria > Acidobacteriota > Terriglobia > Terriglobales > Acidobacteriaceae > Sulfotelmatobacter. The sequence goes on from CAWBSS010000013.1 coordinate 158,540, forward strand.
TCGAGGATTGTGACTGCCGAATTCCAGATTACAGCGATTGACGCGGAGGACACGGAGGTTTCTTCCTCGCAACTTCCTGGACGATTGCGGACTCGAATTCGTTATGAAATCGTAGGGACTGGCGCCGGTTTCTACCGCGAACAGCGTGTCGGCGCCTGGGACTTAGTGTGGGAACCGTCCCCTTCAGGCGAGTTTTGTGTCCGCAGTTGGCGAGCCGTCGACGAAACGCAGGCCCATTCCGTCTCCCCCATTTATGTGGATACTACCGCTGCCGCGCTGGGCAGTAATTCTTCCTATTCGGCCCAGATGCTGCACGGAACGGACTACTGGCGCACGGTGCTCGATGGCGCGTCTGGCATCGACATCTACGGACACAATGGAGTTTCGGTCGCCGACATTGACAACGACGGCTTCGACGATCTCTACGTTTGCCAGCCTGCGGGCCTGCCCAATCGCCTGTATCGCAACTGCAGCGACGGAAGCTTCGAAGACATCACCGAATCGTCTGGCTTGGGAATTCTGGAAAACACAGCCTGCGCTTTGTTCGCCGACTTCAGCAACAACGGCCGCCAAGACGTCATCGTGGTACGCGCCAACGGCCCATTGTTTTTCCTGAACGAGGGCGGCGGCAAGTTTCGCCAAGAGCCCGACGCGTTCCAGTTCGCGATCCCTCCGCAGGGAACCTTCACCGGCGCAGCCGCTGCGGACTACGACGGCGACGGATGGCTCGACGTCTACTTCTGCCTGTACGCTTACTACCAGGGGACCGGGCAATATAAATATCCGTCTCCGTATCACGACGCGGAGAACGGCCCGCCCAACTTCCTGATGCGCAACCATCGCGACGGGACGTTCCGCGATGTAACGGCGGCGTCGGGCCTGAATCAGAACAATACGCGTTACAGCTTTTGTGGAGGATGGAGTGACTACAATCGCGATGGCTGGCCCGATCTCTACGTCGTGAATGATTTTGGCCGAAAGAATCTCTACCGCAACAATGGGGACGGAACGTTCACCGATGTTGCCGCGCAGGCGGGGGTCGAAGACATTGGCGCGGGAATGAGCGTCTCATGGCTCGACTACGACAACGACGGCGCGGAGGATCTCTACGTCGCCAATATGTGGACCGCGGCTGGCGAACGCGTCTCGACGCAGGAAATCTTCAAGACAGGCTCGTCCAAGGAAGTCCGTTCCCTCTATCAAAAACACGCGATGGGGAATTCGCTGCTCCATAATCGCGGGGCGGCTTTCGACGACACGACGAGTTCCTCAAGCGTCGGAATGGGGCGCTGGGCGTGGTCGAGTGGCGCGCTCGATTTCGATCACGACGGGTTCCCCGATCTCTATATTGCCAACGGAATGGTCTCTGGCCCTTCGCGTCAGGATCTCAACAGTTTTTTCTGGCGGCAGGTTGTGGCTTGCTCTCCCGACGAAGCCCGCGCATCTCACGAATACGAGCAGGGATGGAATGCGATCAACGAACTCATCCGTTCCGACGGGACCTGGAGTGGATATGAACGGAATGTTTTCTACGCCAACAACCGGGACGGGACTTTCTCCGACGTCTCTGCCGTGGTCGGTCTGGATTTTGTGGAAGACGGCAGGGCATTCGCCCTTGCCGATTTCGATCACGATGGCCGGCTCGAAGTTGTCCTGAAGAATCGCAATGCTCCGCAGCTGCGGCTTCTGAAAAACGGAATGGAGGAGTTGCCACCATCGATCGCGTTCCGTCTGCAAGGCACCAAGAGTAACCGTGACGCCATCGGCGCCTCTGTCACGATTGAAACCGGCGCCGGCCGCCAGACGCGCATGCTTCAGGCGGGATCCGGTTTCCTTTCTCAGCACAGCAAGGATATTTTCTTCGGCCTTGGGGATGCGACCGGACCGGTGCGAGCGTCGATTCGCTGGCCCAGCGGCCTCGTGCAGGGACTTCACAACCTTCCGATCAACCATAGGATCTGGGTGGAAGAAGGTTCCGAACCCTCGCGCATCGAGCCGTTCAAGACTCAGGCGACAAAGCGCGCTCCTCTTCCTGCAGCGCCAGCACGGGAAGTCGAGGCACTTCCGACTGAGGTTGAAACCTGGCTTCTGGCGCCGGTTGCTGCGCCAGATTTTTCGCTTCCCGATCCGTCAGGACAAGTTCGGACGCTTTCCGCTCTCCGCGGCAAGACGACACTTCTGAACTTCCGGACCACGAAGTCGTCGGATTCGCGGGAAGAGTTGAGAATGCTCCAGAAAGCCCACTCGAGTTGGGCGACGAAAGGTCTGCACCCGATCGTTGTGAACGTGGACGATGCCACCGATAGCGACGTTCGCGCCTTCGCAAGCGAGCTTTCCTTTTCGATTCTGCGCGGATCCGACGACGTAGCCGCGATCTACAATATTCTCTATCGCCAACTGTTCGACCGTCATCGCGATCTCAGCCTTCCAACATCGTTCCTGATCGACGGCAACGGTGACATCGTCAAGGTGTATCAGGGCCGCATCGTTCCCGACCACGTTGAACAGGACTTCCAGCGCATTCCCCGAACCGACGCGGAGCGGCTGGCGCGGGCTTTGCCTTTCCCGAGTGCAACGTACGCCCTTGAATTTGGCCGCAACTACCTTTCCTACGGCGCTCTGTTTTTTCAGCGTGGATATCTTGATCAGGCCGAAGCCTCATTCCAGCAGGCTCTGCGGGACGATCCGTCCAGCGCCGAGGCTCTGTACGGCATCGGAAGCGTCTACCTGAATCAAAACAGGAACGCGGCCGCGCGCGAGACTTTCGAACGCGCCGTGAATCTCCCAGCCAATTATCCCGATACTCTGCCCGACGCTTGGAATAACCTCGGCGTGCTTGCCACGCGGGAAGGACGCGTGGACGATTCGGTTCAGTGTTTTCAAAAGGCGTTGCGGTTGAATCCGCATCACCTGCTGTCACTCGATAATCTGGGCAATGCCTATCGTCTGCAGAAGCGTTGGGATGAGGCCAACAAAGTGCTGGAGCGTGCGCTTGAAGTCGCTCCGCAAGATCCTGAGGCGAACTACAGCTTGGGGATGGTTTTCGCGCAGACCGACGATACCGCCAAAGCTTACGAGTATTTGCAGCGCGCCCTGAAAGGGCGTCCCGACTATCCCGAGGCGCTGAACAATCTGGGAGTGCTCTATCTAGTTACGCTGCGCCGGGATCAGGCGGTCGAAAGCTTTGAACAGTGCATCCGAGTAGCCCCCGGGTTCGATCAGGCATATCTGAATTTAGCGCGCGTCTATGCTCTGGAAGGGGCGCGCGACAAGGCTCGGGGCGTCCTGCTCGATCTGCTCAAACAGCATCCGGATCACCAGCAGGCCAAGCAGATGCTTGAGCGATTGCAACCGTAGTTCTGTAGCCACCCTACGGCTTTGGCGTCGGTGCCGTAAGCAAATCGACGAACATCTTGTAGAACCTCTCCGTATCCAGATCAACCTGGATTTCGGCACGCGGCCCCACGAGCTTTGGTTTGTCTTGTTCTGTCCAACTCAGGGTATTTCCATAACCGGCTCCGCGGCTAAGGTCGACATCCAGGTAACGCGACTCCTTCGCGGTGATCAGGCTCGGGTCGAGCCACGCCAGCGCGGCGAGTTCGTCCCATAAATAGTTGTATTCGCCGGACAGACGCGAATACGAACCGACATAACGGGCCGCGAGCGTTTTGCCCGCCTTCACCCGGTTGATCAAGTCCTCTGTGAGCCGGGTCTTCACAGAAATATCCACGCTGGTGCAGACAATTTTCTTCCACGGCGCCGTCAGTACGATGTGCGCCGCTTCCGGATCAAACCAAAGATTGAATTCGTGCCTTGGCGTATTTGCGAACTCAGGATCGTCGGTTTTCGGATTCAGACTCGCGCCCATGAACACGAACTCTTTCGCCAGCCCGGCGAACTCAGGATCGATCGAGATGGCGAGCGCGAGGTTGGTCATCGGCCCGCCTTCGTAGATGGTGATTTCGTGCGGATACTTGCGGACCATGCGCAGGAGAAAATGCGCGGCGTCCTCATCCAGCGGTTTGGTGGTGGGCTTGCCCTCCGGCATTTCACCCAACTGATCTGCCGGGTGGTACCGTTGCGGAGTCCACGCCCCCACCCACGGTATGGAACCATACTGCTGCTCCCACAGTTTTGTCTCCTCCTGCCGCCTCACCAACGGATACTCGGCTCCCGGTACCACGGGAATGTCGGTCCGCCCGATGATCTCGAGCATGCGCAAGGTGTGCGCGACTTCTTCTTTGAGCCAGGCATCGCCGGTTACCACGGTGACGCCGAGAACTTCGGTCTGCGGCGACTGGACCAACAATAAGATGGCTTGCTGATCGGTTCCTCCAGGCCCGGCTGCATCCTGATCGATGATGATCTTGCGCTTCGCGGAGGACTGCTGGCTCCAGACTGGAAGGCACGCCATCAATAACACTGCGAGTCCTACCATCCACGGCCGGACCAATCTCATCTCATCCTCCTGGATGCAGATTAAGAATGCGTGGAAATCCTGCAGGCGATTTCGTCAGACTTGTCACAAAACATTGCATTCTATTTTGTGATGCCTGAACTCCGCCAGCGCTTTTCTTTCCCCGCTTCAGAGAAGAGGGTCGGTTGCGAGCCGCGATGCCGGCGGATAGAATGCCCGACTAGGCGCGACAAAGACTAAAGACTAGCTTTCGTTCGATCGTTGTATCAGCGCCGATCTTCATGGGCCGCCTCTGCGTAGTCTCACAGCAACTCAGATCCGCTCGCGTTCTAGGCGGCGATGTTTTTGCGCTCTTCCTCTTTACGTGCGTCCTCTTCACCTTGCTTCCGTTTTGTCTGCAGTCTCAAGAGACAGGAAAGTCGGCTTCATTACGCGGCGCCGTTCGCAACTCGCAAGGGAAACCGGTCGGCGGCGCAACCATTCACTTGCAGGCCAAGGACCCAGCGCAAACTCAAGTGGCTCATTCGGATTTGCAAGGGAACTACAGTTTTGCCGCCCTGCGCGGAGGAGTCTATATTTTGCGAGCCGAGATGGCCGGATACAGCGATACGGAAATCCCTTCACTCTTCTTCGGCCCGAAAGAAGCAAAGAACGTGGATCTCATTCTGCTGCCGGCAAAAACTCCAGCATCGCAACCCGCTTCCGCACCCGCACCAGAGTTCTTCGATCAACCTCAATTCGCGGTGGCGGCGGTGACTGATACCACAAGTCTCGGCGGTCACGGTTCCGACACGATTGTGCGAACCCGGGAAACGCTCGCCAAGGAAACTGTTTCCTTAAGCAATGCCCCGGCCAGAGCCCAGCCAGTTGCCACGTCCGAGAAGGAAAAATCGCTACGAGAGAGCGTGGAACGCGAACCCCGCAGCTTTGAGGCGAACCATCTTCTAGGCAAAGTGCTGGACGAGAATGGGAAAGCGCGCGACGCTATCCCGTACCTTGAGCGCGCCGGCGAACTCAAACCCAGCGACTACGAAAACTCCTACGATCTGGTGCTCGCCAATGCGCACGGTGGCAATTATGAGCGGGCACGCGACCATGCCCAGGCCCTGATCGTGCATCACGACACAGCCGAGCTGCATCACTTGCTCGGCGATGTGCAGGAGAAACTGGGCAATTCCCTGGAAGCCGTCCGCGAGTACCAGCGGGCTGCTGAATTGGATTCCCGCGAGCCCTATTTTTTTGACTGGGGTTCCGAACTTCTGCTACATCACGCCCCGGAACCCGCACTGGAGATTTTCACCAAGGGCAACCGTCTGTTTCCTCATTCCGTCCGCATGTTGATCGGACTGGGCGCAGCCTGGTTTGCACGGGGCTCCTACGATCAGGCGGTTCAGCGAATTTGCGAAGCATCCGATATGAATCCCAACGATGCGATCCCCTATCTGTTCCTGGGAAAGATGCAAAGCGCGGAGCCCACGCCCTCTGAGAGAATTGTCGAAAAACTGCAGCGTTTTGTCGCGCAGCAACCGGAAAACGCCGAGGCAAACTACTATTATGCAGTCGGGCTTTGGAAGCTGCGGAAGGGCCCGCAGGACACGGCTCGCGGGGCCCAGATCGAAGCTCTCTTAGGAAACGCGATTCATCTCGATCCGAAGCTCGCTGCCCCGTACCTCCAACTGGGAATTCTTCATTCCGAGCACAGAGATTATCCCAGAGCGATTTCCGACTACCAGCAAGCCATCCAGGCGGACCCGCAAATGGAAGAGGCGCACTATCGGCTGGCCCAGGCCTATCGGAAGACCGGAGATAGGGCCCGGGCCGATGCGGAGCTCAAGGTCTACGATCAAATTGCCAAAGAATCGGCGCAGAAGGCGGAACGCGAGCGCCATGAAATCCGCCAGTTTGTATATACCCTGCGCGACCAGCCTCCGTCTCAAATCCCATAGGCGGTGATTGGGGTCTCGACCGTGCCCATACCGGCATGGTAGGCGCGCGCGGCCGCGCGCGGCTCTGACCAAGGCTCCGCTCTGGCTTCCCCTGTGTTACACTTTTTGATTCATACTGACAAACTGTTGCACGCAGGACGCCCAATCCACACATGCTTTTTTCCAAAGAATATGTGGGCTATCTGGCCCGCGAAGTCACCAAGAAACTGATTGCTGGAAAGTTCATCGAGACCGCGACGGTTCCCGCCGTGACGGAGCGAGTGAACGCCGCTTTGGTCGACGAACTCTCGCTGGAGGACCGCATCAACGACGAAGTGCGCGTCATCCTTGAAGCCTACTCTGACGAAATGCAGAAGAGTGGCGCCAACTACCAAGAAATGTTTCGCAAGGTGAAAACCGAACTGGTACGCAAGTACAAGGCGGTGTTGTGAGACTGAGCCGCGACAAAGTCAACGTGCTGGCCCGGGCCGTTTCCGACGTGCTCAAGCAGATGGACGAGGTCGAATTTATCGAAGACCCCAACACCATCCGCCAGGAAACCCGCAAAATCCTCGAAGATCTGCTTAATCAGGAAGAAAGAATCGACGTCGCCGCCCGCCAGAAAATCGAGAGCCAGAAACGCACCATCCTCGAAGGCTCGCAAGAGTGGGACATCCTCTACCGCAAGTACTATAACGAGGAAGTGAAAAAGCTCGGCATCTAGAAGTGCCTCCCCATCCGGCATCGCTCAACCGAGGTGATCATTGGGAAGTCAGATCAGCGACGTGAAGACCATAGTCAAGCGCGCCGCCGAAGAGGCCGGCTTCGACCTCGCGGGCATCGCTCCCGCCGCCGATGCCGCCGAACTCAAACATTTTCCAGCGTGGATTGCCGCGGGCCATTCCGGCGAAATGAAATACATGAAAGCGCTCGATGATCGCGGCGACCTCAAGCGGGGCTCACTTGCTCGAGTCGCGCCCTGGGCACGAAGCGTGGTCGTTTGTGCCATCAACTACAACACAGAGAACCCCTACTCGACGCAAGTCCATGAGGCCGGACGCGGATGGATCTCCCGCTATGCCTGGAGCCGCGACGATTACCACGACGCGGTACTCCACCGCCTCAAGCAAGTGGAAGCCGCTTTGCAGCAGGCTGTGCCCGCCGAGCTACAGCGGAATTTGACCACTCGCAGCTACGTGGACACGGGGCCGCTCGTCGAGCGCGTCTACGCGAAGTATGCGGGAGTGGGCTGGATCGGCAAGAACACCTGCATCATCAATCAGAAAAACGGCTCATGGCTTTTCCTGGGGGTAATCCTCACTTCTCTCGAACTCGCGCCCGACCTGCCCGCTCCCGACCGATGCGGCACCTGCACCCGCTGCATTGAAGCCTGCCCGACTGGCGCAATTCTCGCGCCTTACCAGCTCGATTCCAACAAGTGCATTTCGTATTTGACGATCGAAAAACGCGGATCAATTCCGGAGGATCTTCGCGTTGGGATGGGGCGCCACGTCTTCGGCTGCGACATATGCCAGGACGTTTGCCCGTGGAATCGTAAGGTCCCGGCATCGACTGCGCCTGAGTTTGAACCTCGTCCCGGCTTGGTGAACCCCGCCCTTGCCTGGCTCGCCGAAATGTCCGCAGAAGAATTTCGCGCGGTCTTCCGCGGATCGCCCGTCCGTCGTACCAAGCGCTCCGGCCTTCGCCGCAATGTCGCCATCGCCATGGGTAACAGCGGAAGTCGAGAATTCCTGCCCTTGTTGGATCAACTAGCTGCCGATGGGGACGAATCCGTTGCGGAAAGCGCGCAGTGGGCACAAACACATTTACTGACATCCGCCCCATAACATTCACGGTTTCGACGGTACTCCGCGGAGCCCTCGGCAAGGCCCTGTATTCGCCGTATATTCGCTCCCGGCCGAGCATTCTCATCCCTTGAGCATTTTGAACTTCCGTAACTGGTTTTTCCGATTAGCCGCAACTAATCTTTGCCTAAAGGGTTCTTAATTAGATGGTTAGACTGAGTCGTCTGGGGGGAGTATGCTTTCACGCCACATTCAGCCAATGCGGCGCGTTTTCAGTAAGTTAGTCGTGATGGTTTTGGCTTGTGTCTCGCTTGCGGGCGCCTCGGCCACGCTTCTTCTGGAAGAACCTTACGGCAAGATGGGAGTCTTTACCGCGACCGGTCATGCCGCCGTATATCTTTCTGGCGTGTGTACCGACACTCCCCTTGTTCTGCGCCGTTGTGCCCCGGGCGAAACCGGGATCGTGCTGAGCCGCTACGATGGCGTGGGCGGACACGATTGGGTGGCCATTCCTCTGATTCCGTACCTGTATGCTGTCGAACGCCCCCAGGATGTGCCACTCTTTGCCAATGCTAAGATGGCCTCCTTCCTGCGCGACCGCTACCGCCGCAAATATCTGGAAGACGTCGCGCCCGACGTGAAGAATGGCGAAACTCCCGGCGGTAACTGGTACCAACTCGTGGGATCTTCTTACGATCGCGCCATTTACGGTTTCGAGATTGAAACTACCCCAGAGCAGGACGATGCTCTGATCCGCCAATACAATGCGTCGCCGAACCAGTCTCATTTCCACCTGGCTACGAACAACTGCGCCGATTTCGCCAAGGGTGTGCTCAACTTCTATTACCCGAAATCCCTGCATCGCAGCCTGATCGCCGATGTTGGCATTACCACGCCGAAACAGATTGCGAAAATGCTCACCAAGTTTAGTGCGCGTCATCCTGAACTTAAATTTTCGCGGCTCATCATCTCCCAGGTTCCCGGCAGCATGCCGCGCAGTACGAATGTTCATGGCGTAGTCGAATCTTTCTTTAAAGCGAAGAAGTACATCGTGCCCAGCGTCGTGGTCAGCCCCATCTTTGCGGGATGCGTGGCTGCGGTCTACGTTGGCACGGGTGCGGGCCACTTCGAGCCCGGGCGCAACGCCATGGTCTTTGTAGTGGGCGGCGACCCGGAGCGGCCCCTGGGCCGTGAAGATCGGCGAGCCTACCAACAGCAACTGAAACATTTTCTGGCCGGCGCCTATCCGGAAAAACCGGGACGGAAGGTAGACAAGGTGTGGGCGAGGTTTCAATCCAAAGCCAAGACCGGCGTTGACGACGAAGGCCGACCGGTTCTTGAGGTGCAGGTTGGAGAGAGTGTAGTGCAGATCGGAGTGACCGCCGACAATGTATTAAGCGGAAGTGCTCCCCCCGAGATGGAGCGCCGGCTTCTGGCGGCTCGCCTTCAGTCGGAATTGCGGCGCGGATCGGCGCAGGGCCTCTCCGAAACAGAAGTTGCGCGCGACTGGGAGCTCCTGCAGAAAACAATGAATGAGAGCGATTCGCCGGTTGCGATTCGGGTCGCGCCACGCTCTGAAAGTATCCGCAGAAACCAGCCCTAACCTCCGGGCAGCTAAAGACGTTAGGTGAAATCGAAAAAGGCGGCGCCGATGGGCGTGGCCTTCTTGGCTTATTGTTGCTGCGGCGGTGGTTGCGGCGGCACGCCCTGGCTGGGCATGGGCACTTGCCCCGGCCGTTGCTGCTGCTCGATCTGCAACTGCCGCTGCTGCATCTCCTGCAGCATCTGCTGCGGTGTCTTCACGGCGGGCTGATCCGGAGAGGCAGGCGGCTGTTCCGCCTCCGCGGCCGCTTGGTCGGCGGCATCGTCTTCCGTCGCTTCCGCGTCATTTGCGTCACCTACCACATCGGGCATCGAGGCCGCCCCCGGACCGCCCGAGTGTTGCACGATTCCCGGTTGCTGTTGTTCTGCAATCGACGGGGTATTCGGGCTCGCGTCGTCCGGTCCGGTTTTTGCCACCAGCACCACGCGGGTTAGCACCGCGCTGTCCGCCGGCGACCCCAGCAGCACATAATTAAAGCGCGATCCATTCAATAGTTCGGCCACGACTTCCCGCGCCGCGCCTGGGCCCAGATGGGTCACCACACGCTCCGTCGCCACGGGAATCTCAATCTCTGCCCCGGTCTGTTTGCGGACGGCTCGCAAAATGTCGCCCAGCGTCGAGTTGGGCGCGACAATGGTCAATTGCGCGTTCTGATAACTGACCTGCGGCGGCACCGGCGCCATCGAATCCAGGGGAACCTGCTGTACCGGCCCGGTGGGCCCGGATGACAGTGGAGCGAGTTGCGGCTTTTGCGGCTTCTTCGGCTTCTTGGTCGCCCGCTGGCTCTGCGAGGACGTAGCATTCGCAGGGCTAACGATCCCGAGGCACAACGCAGTGAGGCACAGGACGAGGACCCTAGCACCCTTATTGAATTTCCATCCCGTGCTCATGCTACTCCTCCCAGGAATCCGATTTCGGGGGACACCGCAAGGCAACTTACAGCAATTTTATCACCGGTAGGGCTTTGAAGGACTGGCGGGACGTCCCACCAGATGGAACGTCGTAACCCTACACTCTTGCACCGGTTTGATGCCATGCCACGAAGCCGGGACGAATCTACAAGTGGATTGCAGTCAACCATTTCCGCTGGCGCTAAATCTTAACAGCGTAAGGCTGAAGCAGCGTAAACTGAACCCAGCCTTTTCCAACTCTATCAAAGTAAAGGCGGAGTTCAATATGAATCTGGCCCGCAGCCTAACCCCCGGTCTCTGGATTGCCCTGGCATTTTCGCCCTTGAGCGTCCGCGCGCAGAGCTGTCAGACGTTCAGCGATCTCGATGACGCTACCCGGACCGCCGTTACCGCGGTTGGCCAACGGTATTTCGCAATGGCCACCAAGAGCGACGCTACATCCTTGCGCCAGAATGCTATCCCTAGCCTTGCCGATTTTTCCGGGATCGAGGCCACCATCAAAGACCACCAACAGGATCTCGCTGGCGCCCAAGCAACCGTAAAGGGCATATTTCTGCTCGACGGCACCACTCCATCTCCGCACGCCGAGTTCTACTGCGGAGTCTTTGGCAAGAGCGGCCAGACCTCCGGCAGCGCTGTCTTCTATCTCGACAATCTCCCCGCCGGAAAGTACGGCGTGGTTCTTCTCGACGCCAATTCCCCGAAGGGACGAACCATGTTTTCCTTAATTCTCCAGCAGGCGGGAACTGACTGGAAATTAGGCGGCCTCTACATCAAGGCCACTCAAGTCGCGGGACACGACAGCGACTGGTTTCTGGCGCGCGCCCGTGAATACAAGACTAAAGGCCAGATCCATAATGCATGGTTTTTTTATGCCCAGGCCCGCAACCTGATTTCTCCGCTGCCCTTCATGAGCACATTGGCCACCGACAAGCTCTATGACGAAGGGCAGAGCTCGCAGCCCTCCGACCTTCCGGTGGGGAAGACGGTCGACCTTCCGGCTGGAACCGCAACCTACAAGCTCATCTCGATCTTTCCGGAAGTCGTGGGCAACGATCTGGATTTGATCGTAAAGTATCAGGCTGCCGATGTTTCGAATACCAACCAGACCTACCAAGGCAACGTGACCGTCATCAAGGCTCTCGCAACCAAGTATCCCGAGGTGAGAGACGCGTTCGCCGCCGTCGTGGCGCGCGCCGTGGACCCCAGCGGCCGCGACTACGGCACGCTGCTGGCGATGAAGGACATCAAGTAGGGGAAGCCAGTTCTCAGTTGCCAGTTCTCAGTTATTTGCGCATCTGATCCAAGAGGCACTCTTTCGGGTCTTTGTCGTCGCGCAATCCCAGAAACACCGGAGCGCGCAGCTTCGGCCCGCTCCCCTCGCTGGTCCCGCCAGTCCACTCCGCAAACTCGATCTCCGCCACCAACTCCGGTTTCACGAAACTTACCTTCCGCAGCGCATCAACGTCGCCGAAAAACGGATTCTTATTCGTCTCTAGCTTCTTCAATACCTTCGAAATTTCGCTAAGTGATCTCTGATTGAAGCCGCTCCCCGCCTGCCCCACATGAATCAGCCGCCCTTGCTGGTCATACAGGCCGAGGACCAGCGAACCAAAGTGCGTCCGGCTGCCCTTCGTCTCGGTGTATCCCGCAACGACGGCTTCCAGACGATGGCGAATTTTGATTTTGAGCCACTCGCTGCTGCGGCGTTCTTCGTAGCAACTGGTTCGAAGTTTCGCAACAATGCCCTCCAGTCCGGTCTTCCGCGCCATCTCGAAGAGCGCCTTGCCGCGCTGTTCGTAGTGGTCGGAATAACGCACGCCATCACCCGCTGCCACCAACGACGCCAGCTTGCGCTTACGCTCCTCCAGCGGCACGCGCCGCCAATCGTAGCCGTCGAGATACAGCAGATCGAATGCGTAATACAGCACCGGCACATCGGCGTTGCCGGCGGCCCGCCGCCCGCCAGGACGAAATCCGGTGCGCTGCTGCATCAGACTGAACGACGCTTTGCCCTCCTCATCAAGCGCCACCACTTCGCCATCCAGAATCGCTGTCTTCGCCTCGATCCGCTGAGCCATCTCGTTCAATTCGGGATAGCGCGTTGTCAGATCGTTCTGGTTGCGCGAAACCAGCCTTACCTTGCCGTTTTCGATAAACGCAATCGCCCGATATCCGTCCCACTTGATCTCAAACAGCCACTGCGCCCCGTCAAACGGCTCCGCAACCGACTCCGCCAGCATGGGATGAATCGTCGTGGGCATCGGTCTCTTTACCGGACCCCCCGAAGAAGCTTGAACCCCAGAGGACGCAGTGGAAGCGGAGGACGCAAAGGAAACCGAGGAAGCGGAGGGTTTTGATTTATTCTTAACCTTCTGGGACGCGGCGGGAGGGATATCTGCGGAGGATGCTAGGTTTTCTTGTTTACTTTCCTTCGCGTGCTCTGCCTTTTCCTTCTTTGCGTCCTCGGCGCTGATCCGTTGTTTTTGTTTTTTTTTTGGCCGCTAGCTGCGGCTTTTCTCTGATCGAGTTTGGCCACCGCATCGGCCAGCCAAGCTGCCTTCAACTTGCCTCGTCCGGAAGATGGGCGACTTTTCCACTCTCGCGAACCCGCGTCGCCGGCAACCTCCTCGAGATTCCGCCCGCTGAGCACCGACTGGTCGATCTCCTCGATGTCGTATCCGTCCACGGCATGATCATCGTGTTTCTTGATGATCAGCCATTCGTTGCCCTTGCTCCCCGGACGCCGCCCGCGCATTTTGATCAGGGCGAAGTCTCCTTTCAGGCGCTTCCCATTTAAATGAAACTTCAGATCTCCTTTGGCCAGCATCGCCGCAGCTTCCGCTTGCGTGCCCGGCACATACTTCCCATTGATCGGCACCGGCGAGAGCGGCTGCCAGGTGCCCACATCCCACACAATCACCGTTCCGGCGCCATAGTTGTTCTCTGGAATGTTGCCTTCAAAGTCGAAATACGAAACCGGATGGTCCTCGACCTGCATGGCCAGTCGCTTGTCGGCGGGATCCAGCGATGGTCCTTTGGGCACTGCCCACGACTTCAGGACGCCTTCCATCTCCAGCCGAAAATCGTAGTGCAGCCGCGTTGCATCGTGTTTCTGCACGACAAATCGATTCCCGGTCTTCGTTGCAACCTTTGGCGGAGGCTCCGGGGTCTCTTCGAACCGCCGTTTCCGCTTATATTCTTCGAGTGCCATGGAACCCCTATTTAACCACAGAGTCACAGAGTCCCGAACAGAGAGGCGCCATCCCGAAACTCGGCGCAGTTCAGCCGAGTGAGGGATCCCGCACGGACTGTTCATGCAGCGTGAAGCTCCGCGCGAGATGCTTCGCTCCGCCGGAAGAACGGCTGCGCTCAGCACGACGCCAGGTTGGTGAGACACAGCCGAAACACGATGCGCCATGCTTTAAAATCCTCGCACCATGCAACGTGAATTTCCCGAAGTTCCTCTGGTGGGCGTCGGCGCCATTATCATCGAGGGCTCTCGCGTCTTGCTGGTGAAACGCGCTCACCCGCCGCTGCAAGCCGAGTGGTCCATTCCCGGAGGCGTCCTCGAAGTTGGCGAACTGGTCCGCGAAGCCGCCATCCGCGAGGCTCGCGAAGAAACCGGACTCACCGTCGAGCCCTCCGACCTCCTCGGCGTCTACGACCGCATCCTGCGCAATCCCGAGCGGCGCGTGCAATATCACTACGTTTTAATTGATTTCCTGTGCCGCCGTATCGGAGGAAAACTGCAAGCCGCCGATGACGCCGCCGAGGTCCGCTGGTGCACACGCGAAGAACTGCCCGCGCTGAACCTTGCCGAAGATACTCTCGATGTGATCCGCAAAGGCTTCGGCAAGCTAGGAATCAGATCGTAGATGCGGTAGATACACTGGCCCGAGGTTGCTATTGAAATCGCTTACTGACCAAAACGAATCGGATGTGGCTTGACTCGGAATCAGCGCAAAGCTAGCCTTAGCTCATTATGTAGAGGTGCGCCGTGCACTTTTCATCCGCGTGGTTGCTTCTCCTTGTCATCCCGATGTTTCAGGCTTCCGGAAATAGCGGAATCAAGATGACGATTCGGGTTGGTCAAGCTGGAAATTCGAGCCAGCTTACAGTCTATTTATCGGGGGACCGGAAGCGCTTGGAATTCCGGAATTCTGTGGGAGAAAAGAAGGCAGATGGGTCACAACCAGTGATCTATGGCTCTAGGCTGGTTGCTATTACTCGGTGCGACCTGGGCCAGAGTTTTGAGTTGAACCTTGACGCCTCCGAATATACCTCAGCGCCGTATCCACCCAAGCCGCTAACCAAGGAACAGATCGAGGCACGTGGATTACAAATCCCGGCGACGTCGGAAAAACCGACACTGCGATTAGAAGTAAGCACCACCGACACGGGCGAGCGCAAAGAGATGTTCGGGCATCTGGCGCGACACGTTATCACGACAAGAAAGCAGACTCCGCTTGAGGGTTCCCGGGCCGAGCCGCAAGAAACCGTGACGGATGCGTGGTACATCGATTTGAGCCAGCGATTATCGTGCGATCCCAGCCGGCCTGGGGGCAAAAAAGGTCATGCGTACACACTTTTTTCCGATGGGAAACGCCCAATGGAGAAGGTTGAATACATCGCTACTGGGCGGCCGGAAACAGGCTTTCCTCTTCATTCTCTGATGACTTCAAAAATCGCGTATGCAATGCCAGACGGGACCAGGAAGCAGATCAACTCGGGGAGTGAAGTGCTGGTGACACAGTTGGAGGAAGGGCCTCTCGATCCGGCGCTCTTCGAGATTCCTCCCGGATTCAGGCATGTGAAACACATCGAGCGGAACCCAATGCCCTCGGCGTCTTCCAGCCGAATGGAAGACCTCTGGCAGCGATTGAAGGCCAGCGTGGCGAGCCTCTTTAGCCTTTGATTGGCAGTCTAGGAATGTGATTCGTTCTTGTCGGCATCAGTGCCATCATCCTCCCACTCTGCATCGCAGGAGTGGCAACGCCAAGCCCGGCGCTGTACGGGCAACGGTACGCGAAGGAAGGCGCTCATGTACGCGATGGGCCGGTTCAGTTCCTTGAAGTTCACATCCAGCGACTGGCAATTTGGGCAGCGCGGCTGCTCGTACAGCCCGACGCCGTCTACGTAAATACCTTCGAGAATCGGCTCGTCGAGGAGTTTTCGCGCGTTCTCGACATCCGCGACCTTTACATTGAGTTTGATCCCACCAATGAAGTTCGAAATGAACCAGTCCAGCCGGACCAGGTTTTCGTCACCCAGAAAGCATTCAATTCCCACTGACTCCAGACAGCCCTTCGCCAGCAGGGCCTCCGGCAGATCGCGAAACTGACGGACGGTACCCAGTTGTTGCAATTCCATCTCCGGGCGCCGTTCGAACGCTAGATCCTCGGGATATTTCAGATTCCTGCGCTCCACTTCATCTTCTAGCGCCTCCCAAGCCAATTCAGTCAGGGACTCGGCATTCTGCGCCAGTCGCTGTAACTCGCCGTCGGTCATCCCTGTATAGTTGTCCGCCAGGCGCCGCCGCTCTCGCTGTTCATTGAGATAAGACTCCGACACTCGCCCAGCATACTTCGACTGCCCCCGATCGGCCAAATGGCTCGCGCAGAAATAGAACGGCCCGCAGGCACGAAGCCTGCGGGCCGCCCGGTGGACTGTTTGGGATTGACCAAGAGGTGGTCACTCTACGTGGCCTCTACGGCAACTCCGGGGTTCCTGACCGACCTGCGTCAGGCGGATCCAATCCTTTATTCACCGGTAGTGTGCGGGCTGTAGCTCCTGGCGCGCCGTTGATTCGGTACTGCGGCCCGAAGCCCCGCTTAGAGCAACCCGCTCTAAGTCTCAGCCACCTCACCTGGTCTTTGAACATCCCAACTACTGCCATCAGAACTTATCATCCGACCACCTCCTTTCCGGTGTTAATTCGCACATTAAGCTCGGATACCAATTGTTGTCAATACCGCCAGAGTGACTTTTGTGGGGATGCCAGATTCGATTACAGACCCGGATTTGGGCGATGCACAAGGGGACGGGCGCAACCAGTGAAATAAGGCATTGCGACGACGCAATCGCTGACACGTTTCAGGTTTAGTTCCATATCTGAGCAATTTTGCACAGACACCAAATAAGTGGCGATTGTAAATTCGCTAGGAAGAGACGTGAAAGAACGTGCCCTCCCCATTTTCCGTCTCCACTGGCCGATCAAGGGAATTTGTTCGCTTTCTTTTTTCTCGGAGGAATGTCACGCGTGATGCGTGTGGCGTTTGAAATCGATCTCTTCCGTGACTAAAGAGGACTATTCTCTTGCAACCAAGCTGCAAATAATCGGCGTTCTTGTGGGTTTGATTCTTTTTGTTTTGCAGGTGTTTCGGGTACCTAAGTTTCTGACGCGAGAACACCTTATCAACGCTGCTTGGCTCGGGAAGCGCAATGGTGGCCAAAGTGCTGTCACCTTGTTGGTAGAAGATCTAGAAGGGCAGGAAAAGATATGAAGTCGCGCGGCCTTCGTCTGCTAGCTCTCTCGTTCTTACCGCTCCCGTTGTTGGTAGTCAGCGCTTTTGCCAATTCGGTCAGCCTCGGCACTGCCGCCAACTATGCGGTGCTGGCTGGAGCAACCGTGACCAACACCGGCTCCAGCGTCCTCACTGGCGATCTTGGTCTGAGCCCAGGTGGCGGCGGGTGCGGGGTAGTCGGCTTTCCTCCAGGGATCGTGCACGGAACCATCAATGCATGTAACGGACCGGCAGGTCAGGCTCAAATTGATCTGACCACGGCGTACAACGCGGCGAAGGGCCTGTCGGTTACTGGCACCTTGACGGGTGTGGACTTGGGTGGACAGCATCTGACCCCCGGCGTATATTTTTTTGCCACTTCTGCCCAGCTGACGGGGACATTGACTCTCGAGGGTACACCCGGCGCACAGTTCGTTTTTCAGATAGGGACTTCGCTCACGACCGCAAGCAGTTCGTCTGTTATTTTTATCAACAGCCTAACTGGTAAGCAGAGCACTGACCCGAACATATTTTGGCAGGTTGGCAGCTCCGCGACTCTCGGTACAACGACGTCGTTTCAGGGAAATATTCTCGCGCTCGATAGCATCACCCTGAACACCGGCGCAACCATCGGTTGCGGGAGCGCCTTGGCGAGGAATGGTGCGGTAACGTTGGATAGTAACGTCATCGGAGGTGGTTGCGGCAGCAGCAGCAGCAGGTCGACTGTTCCGGAACCGGGTACCCTGGGCTTGCTGGGGACGGGGCTGGCAATTCTGGCCGGCGCAGCAAGCCGAAAACTGCGCATCTAGCGTCTGTTTCTCAAGCAGAAGGCGCAGCACCCTCATCGGTTCCCCAGGGTTGCAATCTCTCCCAGCCCCAGGAGACTCGCATCTGCGGTCACCAGCGTCAGATCCAGAACCTGCGCGGTGGCCGCCAGAAAGCGGTCGGCTGGGTCGCGTTGCGGCAGTTGCAGCCGCCGCGCAACGACAGCAATCTCATGCGTTAGCGGAGCCTCGCGAAATGGCGCCGTTGCCTGCGCCACCCATTCACCCAGATCTCCATGCAAGCGTATCCGGCCCTTTTCATGCAGAGCCAGCGCCTCCCACGTGCTGATGGGAGACAACCACAATTCATTTTCCGGATTGCGCAGGAATTACGGCAGCGCAAAGGCATAGACCGCGCTGCCGGCAGCGATCGCCACGTATTCTTTCCCGTCGACGGCAAACGCCATGGGCGCCGCATAGACCGCGCCGCCCATCTGGAAGTGCCACAGCGGCTTGCCGGACGCCGCGTCGAAAGCGATGAAATTTCCTTCGGCGTCGCCGGTGAACACCAGGCCACCTGCCGTCGAAAGCACGCCCGACCAGGTTGGCGAAGTGTGCTCGAACGTCCATTTCACCTGCCCCGTCCCCGGATCGATCGCCTTCAGGAACCCGCGATACGGCTTGGCCTCTTCCGACGGAAAGTATGCGCTACCGTAGTATGCGTGGCCGGCCTCATACGGCTGCGGAGCCGTGCTGAAAATGTCGCACTGATCGCGAGCCGTTACATAAAACAGCTCGGTCTGCGCATCGTAGGTTGGGGCCATGAAGTTCGTCGTCCCCAGCGCGCCCGGACACACCGTACGCCCTTCAAGCGTGGGAGACGCTTCTCTATTTGCCACGGGACGTCCCTCAGCGTCCTTCCCATCGCTCCACGTAATCTTGCCGTAGGCTGTTGCCGACAGCAGTTTGCCGCTGCTGCGCTCGATCACATAGAAGAATCCGTTGCGGTCCGCCTGCGCGATCAGATGCTTTCCGCCTGCGTCGATCATCACCGGAACCTGCGTCGCATCCCAGTCGTGCTCGTCGTGCTTGGTGAATTGGAAATACCAGTTCATCTTGCCGGTGTCGGCATTCAACGCCAGCAGGGAATTGCTGTAGAGGTTGTCACCCGCCCGTCCTTTGCCGCGATTTGACGGCGCAGGATTTCCCGTCGGCCAAAAAATTTGATTTGTGACCGGGTCGTAGGTTCCCGTGTTCCAGGCCGGAGCGCCGCCCACTTTCCACGAATCGCCTTCCCAACTGTCATGTCCGGGCTCGCCCGGCCCCGGAACGGTATAGAACCTCCATTTGCGCTCGCCCGTGACTGCGTCGTAAGCGTCAATAAACCCGCGCACTCCGTACTCGCCGCCGGAAATGCCGATCACGACCAGATTCTTTACGGCCAGCGGGGCCACCGTGAAGCTGTGCCCGGTCCGATAGTCCGCCGCGACCGCGTCCCACACCACATTTCCGGTCTTGCTGTCGAGCGCGATCACGTGCGCATCCAGCGTCCCCAGAAAAACCTTATCGCCCAAAATCGCCAGCCCACGATTCACCCGCCCGCAGCAGGGACGAATGTCCCCCGGCAGTTGCCGCTGGTACATCCAGATCGGCCGCCCGGTGCGCGCATCGAGCGCAAACGCGCGGTCATCCTGCGCGGTCGCGTAGAGAATCCCGTCAACGACCAGCGGCGTGGTCTCGAATTTTCCAGTCGCTCCGGTCTGATAGACCCACTTCGCCACCATCGTGCGTGCATTCGTTCGATTGATCTGATCGAGCCCGCTGAACCGCTTCCCGGAGTAATCGCCGGAATAAGTCATCCAGTTTTGCGGTTCCTTCGCAGAATTTACCAGCCGTTCGAACGTCACTTGCCCGCGAGCCGGCGAAGCGAAGAGACCGCAAGCAAGGCAAATCCCTAACAGGCCCCCCCCATTCCTCAGCCATCTCCGCGGCACTCCTCGGCGTCCTCTGCGGTAAAAGCTCTCTCCGGCCCGAGCCCCAGCCTGAATCTTATCCGCGCCCCGTCCGGTCATTTCGCCCCCACGCTGGTCAAGTAGGCCACAATATCCGCAAGATCCTTGTCGCTTAAAATGTCCGCACCGTACACTGGCATCGCCGACTGACGGCTCTTCTGAAACGATCGCAGCTTGTCTTTCTCGAGCAGATGAATCTGCTCGCTCGTGTCCAGGATCTGCACGCTGAAGCTGTCTTCATTCAGTGTCACGCCTTTGATTTCCTTTCCGTCCGCGGTGACCACAGTGACGCTCTCATATTCCTGCGGAAATTCCTTGGTCGCCTCGGTTAATCCCCAAGCCAGCCTCCGGCTTGGATTGCGCACCGAATCAATGATCGCTTCGCGCGTGCGTGATCCGCCCATGGCCGTCAGTTCGGGCCCGACTCTGCCACCCTTGCCTTCGACCATATGGCACAACGAGCAGTTCGCATCGCCGTAAAACAGATCCTTGCCATGGCCGGCGTTGCCCGCGGCCTTAGCGGGAGCCTTCACCTCCTGACTGCGAATGTAGGCGATAATCTGCCAAATCTCCTTATCGGTCATTCCGACGCCTTGCCCGTTGGTCCCGTTGGCCGGCATCGCAGTCCCAGGAATGCCGTTGCTGATGACCTGGAACATCTCTGCATCGGAGTGCGTATGCTTCTTCTGCGCCCGCGTCAGATCCGGCCCACGCCCTCCGCCGCGCGCACCCAGTCCATGGCACAGGGCACAGTTGATGCGGAACTCGTACTCCCCCGCCTTCGCCGCCTTGGCATTGCCCGCCAGAGGATTGCGGTCGTCGGCAGCGTGAGCCCCAATCCCCAGAAGTAGCAACGCGGTGAACCGTATGCACCATCGGTTGAACATGAACTCACCTTCGCGGAATGTGCCGCATTCTACGCCATCGAGTCGACATTGCAGCTTTGTAAATCGCGGGCGGAGGGAGACAGGGTCACTAAGTTCTCCGCTTGGACATGTCCGGCGGGCATCTGGGACCGGCACCCTTGGCTCTCTACACTAAATTCCTAGCCTCATGATGCCGATATTACGGAGGGGGCGAGAATTTCCCCTAGGCGGCCAAGCTATTGATCCATCAGCCTTTCCAGCGAAAGGCGTCGAGCTGGGGAAGGCCCAGATGAGCCAGCACGCGATAGGCAAATTCGCGGGCCATTTCATCTAAAGAGGCAGGACCGTAATAGAAGGCCGGAATCAGCGGGAAGACGGTGGCTCCAGCGTCGGCGGCCCGGTACATGTTGCGGATGTGGATTTTATTGAGCGGCGTCTCGCGTACGCAGAGAACCAGCGGACGCTTCTCTTTGAGGGTGACGTCAGCCGCGCGCTCGATCAGATGCGAGGCGACGCCGTTCGCGATACGGGCCAGAGTGCCCACGCTGCACGGAATGACGATCATGGCGTCGACGGGATAAGAACCGCTGGCCACGTTCGCTCCTATGTCAGCGTTCGATTGAACTTTGATTTTGAGCGAGGATCGGCCGGCGGAAGAGCCGAGAATCCGGCCGACCAGGTTGGACCGGCCCTTCAGGCCCAACTCTTCGGCCATGACTCGCAGCGCGCTGTCGGACGCGATGAAGTTTACTGTCTCGACGCGTTGGTCACGTTCGACGGTAAGTAGCAACTGCCGCAGAAAAATGGCGCCGCTGGCCCCCGAGGTGGCGACGGTCAGATTCTGTGGCGGATGGTTGGGCACGGTCGTCCTTTGGTCAGGAAACGCCTCGCGGCACTTTGGACGAAGCGCTCAAAAGCAGTCACTTCACTCCAGCCCCGCAGGGGCAGCACGTGATAGCCCGGCACGTAAGTGCCGGGGCGGAGCGCAAAGAATAAGTGAGTCCCGCAGGGACGGCACCGGTTCTCTGCCGAACTTCGGAGCATAGGGAGTCAATGGACTAGAAGTCAAGAGAAGCCGAGGAAGACGCGAACAACCGATGGCAAGCCCCGCCAATCTTCGATCCCGCCGCAGCGCCGCCCAGTTGCACGCGCTGGCGGGAGTCGAGCGCGAAATCCGCGCCCAGGATTCGCATCACCGCCGCAAATATCTTCGCGAGTTCAACCAGGCTTTTCGCAGCTACGAATCGCTGCTCGACTCCGGGCAAATTCGAAGCGCGCTGCACTCCGCCGACGTGGTCCTCATCGGCGACTACCACGCGCTGCCGGCCGCGCAGCGCCATGCCGCAGCGCTGATCGAGCAGCGCGCACTGGCCGGCGACCGTCCCGTGGTGCTTGGGGTTGAAACCATTTACGCCCGCGACCAGCACATCCTAAACGAGTGGTGGCGCCGCGAAATTGACGAGAACGAATTCCGCCAGCGCATCCGCTTCGATCTCGACTGGGGATATGATTGGACCCCATTTTACGATCTGCTGGTTACTGCGCGCGATCACGCCGAAGCTCTCTATGGCCTCGACTGCATGCCGCGCGAAGATCTGCGCAAGATCGGCGCTCGCGACCGTCACGCCGCTGCGAAGATTGCCGAAACCCGCCTGCGCCATCCCGACGCCGCGATCTTCGTGTTGTTCGGCGAGTCGCATCTCGCTCCCGGACATTTGCCTCGCGAGTTGCATCAGTTTCTACCCGGCGCCAAAATCCTCACTGTATTGCAGAACATCGACGCGCTCTACTGGCGCGCCGCCGGAGAGCGTGCTGACAAGGTGGAAGCCGTTCGCGTCAGCGACGAGGTGCTGTGCGTCTTCAACGCGACGCCGCTCGAAAAATACGAAAGCTATCGCCTGTTTCTCGATCAGTGGAGCCGCTGTGACGATAGTCCGGACTTCGCGCCCACCATCTACAACCTGATCGACAGCCTGGTTCGCTTCCTGGAGATCAACCGGTACTCGCCGCACAACGGCACGCAACCGAAATTTCTGGTCGACCTGTTGCCGGAGGTTTATGGCGGGTCATCCGACGCCATGCTGCGCCGCCTGCTCTCGCGCAACGGCATCGGCGAACCCGAGCGCGAAAGCATGCTCACTAGCGTCGAAGAGCGAGGCAGCGCCTATCTGCCGCAGGTGAACGCCTTCTATGTTCGCGAATTCCAGATGATTCACGCGGCCGAAGATGCCACCCGCTTTCTGCATCAGGCCTGTCAGGGTTTGCCGCAGCGACTCAATGGCCACTCGGAAGAGCGAAGCGCCGTAAACGGAAACGGAAACAGCGAGCGCAAGAGTGCAATCGACGAGTTCTACGCTCACGTGATGGAGCACGCGGTAGCCTATTTCGGCTCACGGGTACTCTACCCCTCGCGGCCTGCGCCCGGCGATGCATCGCCGCTATCCCGCTCCGCCTGCGAAAGATTGGCAAAGGCAGCCATTCGTGCCGACAAGAGCAAGTGTGAGTGCGCCGCGCGGGACCTGGGCTACCAGGTCGGAAGCCAGATCTATGAAGCGTATCTCGCCGGCAAGGTAGCACCCAGTGGCCTGCGGCGCCTCTTCCTGGCGCACCTCGATGAGCCCGGCTTGGCCCGCAAAGTTTGTGCCACTGTGATTGCCAAACTCCGCTCGTTCTCCGGTGTGCTATCGCGTTCGGCTCGCCCCTGAGTTCGAGATCATTCCCAAGTGCTAATCTAGACCCAGTCCGGCTGAATGCTGAGTGCCGACCGCTGAGTGTTTTTTGAACGCCGAATCCATCCGCAAGCTTTTCGAGCAAGTCCGCAAAGGCAAACTAACGCCCGACGATGCCGTCGCTCGCCTGCGCCACTTGCCATTCGAAGATCTCGGCTTCGCCAAAGTCGATCATCATCGCGCTTTGCGTGCCGGTATGCCCGAGGTCATCCTGGGAGAAGGCAAGACGCCGGCGCAGGTCGCAGGAATTTTCGCTCGACTCGCCGAACACGGGGGCAACATCCTGGCCACGCGCGCCAGCGAAAAGCAATTTGCCGCGGTAAGGAAAAAAGTTCGTAGCGCGGAATATCGCGACCTCGCCCGTGCCGTTGTTCTGCAGCGCGATCCCACAAAATACGGCAAGGGCATCGTCGCCGTAGTTTCCGCCGGAACCAGCGATATCCCCGTGGCCGAAGAGGCGGTCGTCACCGCCGAAATCATGGGCAACGAAGTGGAGCATTTCTACGACGTTGGCGTTGCAGGCATTCACCGCCTGCTGGCCAACCGCGAAGCGCTGACCAAGGCCCGGGTCGTCATCGTCTGCGCCGGCATGGAGGGCGCTCTGCCCAGCGTCGTCGGAGGCCTTGTCGGCGTCCCCGTGATCGCCGTGCCCACCAGCGTGGGCTATGGCGCTTCGTTCAAAGGACTCGCCGCGTTGCTCGGCATGCTGAATTCCTGCGCATCGAACGTCAGCGTGGTGAATATTGATAATGGATTCGGCGCTGGTTACGTCGCCTCACTGATCAACCGGTTACCATGAGTTTGCGCAACAAGGAGCACGTATGGCGATCGCACTGCCACCAGAAGTGAAGCAACTCATCGACCGTCCCAACTTCGCTCACCTGGCCACGCTGATGTCCGATGGTTCTCCGCAGTCCGTGCCGGTATGGGCTGGCCGCGAGGGCGAACATATCGTAGTGTGCACCGGAGAAAATTCGCTCAAAGCGAAAAACACGCGCCGCGATCCGCGAGTGGCAGTGTCCATCGTGGATTTCACCAATCCCTACGAGGAAGTTCAGATCCGTGGCCGCGTCGTCGAGCGACGCCCCGATCCCGAACTGAAGACCATGGATCCCATCTCGCACAAATACACCGGTAAGCCTTTCCCGTTCCGCACTCCCGAAGGGCGAGTCGCTCTGATCATTGAAGCGGAGAAGGTGCGCTATACCAAGTTGCCATTCGAACACACGCCGCCGAAATAACCGTGCTGGCTGCAGCGGTTCTCCAAAAGGAAAGGCGCGGCTCGTGGCCGCGCCCTTCCGCCCACCGATACATCGACCTTACAGTCCCTGCTGGCCCGACTTTCCTTCGACCTGCAGCTTGTTGTCCACGCTGAAGGCGCCGAAGAGTTGGTTGGCTCTAATTCCGGCAACCTCCTTGTCCATCTTGTTATCGACCGAACCGTAGAGCGTCACGTGCCCATTGTCCACGATGATGCGAATCGGGCGCGCCGGATCCATCGCGTATTTGCTCAACACAGAGTCGCTGTAGATAACCCGCATCGCTCGCAACCGCAGCCCGTCGTCGAACTGCGAAACCGGCTCCAGCGAAACGTTGTCAATCACGTCCTTCACTCCGGGCATGTTCGCGATATCGGCGAGAGCTTCGTCGCGGCCAAGGCCCGTTCGATCCTGACCTTCAACCGTCACCACTCCATCCTTCACTCCCAGGGCGAAGTAGTCGAACGTGTTGTCATAGCCGACGCGCACATAGCGCAGCTTCTTCGCCAGTTTCTGCTCAAGTTGCGCATCCGTCACATTCGGGCCTGCCACGCTCAACAGGTTGCGCACGCCCTGCGCGTGCCCGGCCTTGCGCGCCAGTTTCGCGGCGTCAAGTTTCCCCTGATAGAGATCGACCGTGCCCGTCAGGGTCACGATGCCCTCTTCCACGCTCGCCTGCACATTGCTGAACTGGCTCTTGCCCGCCAGTTTCTGCGCCACCGTCGTCTGAATTTGATTATCGTACCGGGCGGCGGCTCCGGTCTCAGCCATGAGCGTTGCGCCCAAAATTCCCACCGCAAGCAGCGCTCCAGCCAGTTTCCCTAACCTCATCCTTCTTGTTGCTATCGCCATAAAGGTCACCTCCGAAACATTGACAAATCTTTACGAATTAACTATCTGGTTAATTCATTGGATGCGAAGCTACGAGCACGAGATGCATTCCACAAGTGGCGAGGAGAGATTGCTGTCGCGTTGAAACCGCTTAGCGCAACTTTTGTTTCTGTGACGTGTTTATGCAGGTAACAGGCGGGTTCATGTCCAGGCTCCAGAGTTACGGCCGACAGTCGCTTACTTGGCTACAGCTGACCAATCCATCAAGAGCGCTGGCTGGCCGTCCTTCACCACCGTCGGATAGACGTTATCGAGGCCCTTATGGTCTGTGGGACCATACGCCAGCTTGAGCTTCGGCCCCAGACCGAAGTTCGTTTCGTGAATCGACTCAATGGCAGTAATGAACTTTTCCCGCGTCACATCTTTTCCCGCGCGCTTCAATCCCTCAACTACCACCATCGCGTCCACGAAACCTTCCAAACTTACAAAACTTGGTGCCGTATCCGGATAATAAATCGACAGATACTTGCGATAGAGAGCAACCGTCGGGTAGTCGGTGCGATCATAAGGAGGAACTACCTGGGTAATAATCGTGCCCTCCGCGTCGGGTCCGGCTTCCTTGATGAATTCTTCAGTCCCCACAAAAGAAACGGTCAGAAACTGCGGTCGCCAGCCCGCGGCGTGCGCCTTCTTCACGATCGCCGCCACCGGGGCATACGGTCCCACTACCACCACCGCCTGCGGACGCGCTGCCATCACGCTCTTCATCCCGTCATCCACGTCGAGCGTGTTGCGCGCGAACGTGCCGAGCCCCGCTGGAGCGGAGTTATGTTTCTGGAGCGCCAGCTTTACTCCATCGAGCACAGTCTTGCCAAAGGCATCGTCCTGATAAATCACACCGATCTTGCGGATGTTCACGTCCCAGAGTTTGTCGACCTGCTCGCGCGTCTCGTCGTAATAAGAAGCCCGCACGTTGATGACATAGCGCTTGAGCGGCTCGTAGAGCATCTGCGCTCCGGTGAAGAGACCCACTACCGGGATCTTCTCCTCTTGCGCCATGGGCACGTATACCTTGGCGGTGGGCGTGCCCACAAAAAAACCGAGCGCGAACACGCCTTCTTTGGTCATGCGCTTAAAACATGCCGGGGCTTTGTCGGGATCGTAGCTGTCATCGAAGGCCAGTAGTTGCACCTTGCGCCCAAAAACTCCGCCTTCATCGTTGATGGAATGAAGGTAAGTGGTCGCCCCCAGCACCGTCTGGTTGCCCAGGAAACGCGCGGGGCCATCGAGCGCCGAGCACGATCCAATCAGAACGCTGTTTTCGGTGACACCCGGCGTCTCCGCCGCATGAGTGGACGCCGCCACTACGAGTGTGAAAAGCAGAAACAACATAGCGCGCCCAGGAAAACAGACAGCCAACGCCCCTTGATGTTTCATCCGCAACTCCCCCTTGCCAAGGTCCCCCACCGCGCTCGCTTGCCCTGATTCCAGTCACACGTGCGTGAGATTCGGTTTGGCCATTGTGTCACGGCAAGTGGGAGCACGCTATCCAAACGCCCCACCAAAGTAACTTGGCGACTACAATTTACGGCGCCTCCAAGTCACGAAGGACTGCGAGATCGGGCCCAGTTCGAAACCTCTCATTTCGGGATTACCCCCGTAACCTTTCGACCCGGTACTTTGCGCTCTACCATGCCCTTGGACTGTGCATTCAGAGGGGAAGTTCGCGGATGGGGGAACGTGTCACCCAATCAGGACGGGCGGTTCTTGCCCGCGCCAGCCGGCTGAAGAAAGCGCTGGAGAGCGGAGCCCCACCTGCGTTTGTCCAGCCTGGAAACTCTGTCTCGCCCGCGAACGCTGCGTGCTCCGAACAATCCTGCCCTCTGCCTCCGCTCTCCGAACCTCACAGAAAAAATCAACAGAGCGCCGAGATCCGTTTGCAGTTTCTGGAACAGATGTTTCAGGCATCGCCCGACGGATTAAGCATCGCGGACAGCAGCCAGCGGGTGCTCCTGGCCAACGAAACGTTCGAGCGCATGTTCGAATACGAAACGGCCGAGGTTGTGGGGCAGCCCTTGGAGAATCTAGTTGTGCCTCCAGACCGCCTGGCGGAGTCGCGGTGGGTGACTGAGGCCCTTGCAAAAGGCCAGCGCATCACACTGGAAACCCAGCGCAGGAAGAAAGATGGAACCCTGCTCGATGTTTCCGTGTCGTGCGCGCCCCTGCTGCTGGATGGGAAGATGGCGGGATTCTACGCCGGCTACCACGACATTTCCGATCGCAAGCGGGTGGAGGCGCTGAGTTCGGCCCTCTACCGGGTCGCCGAGAAGAGCAGCAGCGCTCACGATCTGCAACAGTTTTTCGCCGCCGTGCACGGCATCGTGGATGAGTTGATGTACGCGCGGAACTTCTACATCGCGCTCTATGATCCGGTTACCGAGCTGCTCAGTTTTCCTTATTTCGTCGATGAGCAGGACTCTGCGCCGTCTCCAAAGAAATTGGGCCGCGGGCTGACCGACTACCTGATTCGCGCGGGACAGCCGCTGTTGGCCACGCCCGAGGTGCTGCAGGCTATGGAAGAGCGCGGCGAGGTGGCCCGCAACGGATCGCGTTCCCTCGACTGGATGGGAGTTCCGCTGAAGGTCAACAATCATACGTTCGGGGGCCTGGTGGTCCAGACTTATTCCAAAAACATCCGCTATGGCGAACGTGACAAGGAGATTCTGACCTTCGTAGCGCGACAGTTGGCGAGCGCGGTAGAGATCAAGAGAAACGAGCAGGCGCTACGCCGCTCCGAGGCGCGCTATCGCTCGCTCGTGCAGAGCTCGGTGTACGGAATCTACCGGTCGAGTCTGGAAGGACGATTCCTGGACGTGAATCCCGCACTGATCACGATGCTGGGATACGAATCGGCGGACGAAGTGTTGTTGCTCGATCCCGAGAAAGATGTATTTACCCACTCCGACGAGCACACGCGGCTGATCGAAGAATTCCGGCGCACCGGACGCTTGGATGGGATCGAAGTGAAGTGGAAGCGCAATGACGGCAAGGCCATCACCGTGCGCATCAGCGGCCGGGCAGTGAGCAGCGCCGACGAGCCGGCCGATGTTTTGGAGGCGATTGCCGAGGACGTCACCGACCGCCGCGTGCTGGAAGATCAGTTCCGCCAGGCGCAGAAGATGGAGGCGGTCGGACGACTCGCCGGAGGTGTGGCGCACGACTTTAATAATTTGCTGATGGTGATCAGCGGCTATGCGGAGGTCATGCTGGCGGCACTGGAACCAGACCATCTCCTCCGTGAGAAAGCGCACGCCATCCAGCAAGCCTCGGACCGCGCCACCACCTTGACCCGGCAGTTGCTCGCCTTTAGCCGCAAGCAGTTGCTGGAACTGAAAGTGGTCGACGTAAACTCGATTGTCGGAGACATGGAGCGCTTGCTCCGGCCTCTGATTGGCGAAAACGTGGAGTTCATCACCAGCCTGACTCCCGAGGCGGCCCATACCCGCGCCGATGCTGGCCAGTTGGAACAGGTGCTGATGAATCTGGTAGTCAACGCCAAGGACGCGATGCCCAGCGGGGGAACGCTCACGGTCCAAACGGAAAAGATCGTCGTGGATGATAGTCATCGCCGCGGGCCGACCTTCATCCGCCCCGGTCACTACGTCATGCTCTCGGTCAGCGACACGGGCATGGGCATGGACAAAGAAACGCAGTCGCGCATCTTCGAGCCGTTCTTCACGACAAAAGAGAAAGGCAAGGGGACAGGGCTTGGCCTGTCGACCGTCTACGGCATTGTGAAGCAGAGCGGAGGTTACGTGATGGTGCAGAGCGAAGAGGGACGCGGCACCACGTTCCAAATTTATCTGCCTCGCGTCGAAGGCGTCGCCGAGAAGCACACCGCTCCGGTGGTGCACGCAGCATCGGGAGGCACCGAGACCGTGTTGTTGGTGGAAGACGAAGAATCAGTCCGTCAACTGGTGCGGGAAACGCTCGTCGCAAAGGGCTACCGGGTCGTGGAGGCGGAAAACGGCGAATCCGGCATGGCCGCCGCTGCCCGGCACGACGGCAAGATCGATCTTGTCATCACCGACGTGGTTATGCCGGGGATGGGCGGCCGCGAGTTGGTCAAGCAACTCGCGCAGACGCGTCCGCAAACCAAGGTGCTTTATCTCTCCGGATATACCGAGGACGCTATTCTCAGTGAAGGCACCATCGAGAGCGGCGCCGCTTTCTTGCAGAAGCCTTTCACGCTACAGAATCTGTCGCGGAAGGTAAGGGAAGTGTTGGAATAGTCGGGTTCCAGCTCTGAAGACTCTTCCCGCCCGGAATCGGTTTAAGTCCCTCTGAAACTTTTTCCTAACCTTAGCGTCCTATCTGGTTGAAGATAGAGGCGGGGCGAATCCGTCTGAGGCGAGTACGCGAATACGCGTATAAAGGATAGGGGTTCTTATGCTTATCAAGAAAGCGGAAGACATTCGTTCGTCGGAAATCACTCCCAGGAGTCTGTATCTGAATCGCCGCAAGTTTCTGGCGGGGGCGGCGATCGCAGGAGCCGCAGCCGCTACAGGCTTTGGGCTGCGCGAGATCGTTTCGCCGTCGACCACGGCGCTGGCCGGAAACAAAATTGACGGCATCCAGAAGAGCCCACTCAGCACCACGGAGACCGTCACTCCCTATAAAGACGTCACCAATTACAACAACTACTACGAGTTTTCCACCGAGAAGGACGAACCCGCAAAGCTCGCCAAGAATTTCCGCACGCGCCCATGGAAGGTGAAGATTGATGGCCAGGTCGCGAAGAAACAGGAACTCGATTTGGACACGATCCTCAAGATGGCTACTCCCGAGGAGCGCATCTATCGCCACCGCTGCGTGGAAGGATGGTCGATTGTCGTTCCGTGGGTCGGCTTTTCGTTGAGCGAACTGATCAAGCGCGTGAACCCCACCAGCAAGGCAAAGTTTGTAGAGTTCACGACGATTCTCGATCTGACTCAGATGCCGGGTCAGCAGCGGCATGTGCTCGACTGGCCATACGTGGAGGGCCTGCGCATGGACGAGGCCATGAATCCGCTAGCGCTGCTCTGCTTTGGCATGTATGGCGAGGACCTCCCCAATCAGGATGGCGCTCCTCTGCGCATCGTCGTGCCGTGGAAGTACGGTTTCAAGAGCGCGAAAGCGATTGTGAAAATCCGCTTCACCGACAAGCAGCCGCTGAATACGTGGAATATTTCCGCGCCCATGGAGTACGGTTTCTATTCCAACGTGAATCCGAATGTCGACCATCCGCGCTGGAGTCAGGCGAAAGAACGCAGGCTCGGCGAATTCCTCAAGCGCCCGACCCTGATGTTTAACGGCTACGGAGATCAAGTCGCCAGCCTGTACACCGGCATGGATCTGAAGAAGGATTTCTAGAGCACTCAGCCGTCAGCACTCGGCATTTAGCCCTTTCGTCTTTGTCCCCGGACGCCGCGATCTGTTGTGAAACTGGATGAGTGCTGAGCGCAGAGTGCTGACCGCTGAATCCATGTCGCGCTGGCTCAAACCCGTGATCTTCCTAGCGTGCCTTGCGCCGCTGGCCAAGCTCGTCTGGAGAGCCCTGCACGCGCAGCTCGGGGCCAATCCCATCGAGGCGATCACTCACGGCACCGGCGACTGGACTCTGACTTTCCTGCTGATCACATTGTCGGTCACGCCTCTGCGGAAACTGACCCGGCAATACTGGCTCATCGGCTTGCGGCGGATGTTCGGCCTGTTCGCCTTCTTCTACGGCACGTTGCACCTGACGACCTATGTCTGGCTCGACAAATTTTTTGACGTGCACGAAATGCTGGCCGATATCGCCAAGCGCCGGTTCATCACCGCGGGAATGACTGCCTTTGCCCTGATGATTCCCCTGGCGCTCACTTCGACCAAGTGGTCGATCCGAAAAATGGGTGGCCGGCGCTGGCAGGTCCTGCACCGCCTGATTTATTTCAGCGCCGCTGCAGGAGTGATTCATTACATCTGGCTGGTCAAAGCAGACTTAAAGAAGCCGCTGGAATACGCTTCCGTGCTGGGAGTGTTAATACTCTACCGGGTGATCGCATGGATCGGATCGCGCAGCCCCGCAGTGGCGAAAGTGAGTACCTCAAAAGGATAGCGCTGGAGAAAGTAGCGCCGGCGTCCCTGCCGGCCGTCGAGCCGGCGTCCCGCCCGCTCCCCGAATAGCCCGATGCTGCCGCAATCCTCCGTCCGAGTCCGCGTTCCTGCCTGTGTTGGATCCCTCTCAACCGCCCTTTCCCAAAGTAAAAAAGGGGCGGTCGTCAAGAAATCGACGATCCCCGCCCCGAGTTGTCAGTAGCAGACTATTTCGCGCGCGCGCCGGTATTGTTAGGCCGTCGCACAGAAGGACGCAGCAGGACCACCGGATGCACGCTCATCGGATGTGCCGCCGCTGCCGCCTGGGCTCCGCTACCTTGAGCCTGGAATGTCCCCACCGCGACTTGGCCGCTGGTATCGCTTTCGATGAACAAGGTGTTCGAAGCGTCGACGGTATAGAAAATTATTCCGAACAAGCCCGTCGTCGAACTCGAGTTGAACCCGGCTTCTCCGCGGCCGGTGCCGGAGCTGTCTTGAACGAACGTGCTGTTATTGATCGCCTGAGGATTCAGCGGAGAACCCTCATCATTTTCGTCAAGCAGGCCGGTCATGGTCCCGCCCGAAGCAGTAACGAATTCGGCGATGTCGTCCACCTCAAACCCTCCGCCGAGGTTGAAACCGCTCAAATTCAACCCGTAGCCCTGGGGCGGTGTGGCCAGCGAAGTAGCCGATTGCCCGTAGGCGACGCCACTCGCAATCGCCCCGCTATCGATTTCCAGCAGAAGCAGGCCACCGCTGGAGGGATATGCGGCGAGTGATGAGGGGCCCCCGGCAAAGCCCGTCAGCCCGAGCACAGAACGGCCATTAACCGGCGTGACGTAGTTCAGCGTAAACGGTACCTGAGCGCTAGAAATGGTGCCGCCGATGTTTGCATCTTCCAGTCCGTTGCTGGTCTGGCCGGCGCCGCTAGAGGTCATCAACCCTCCGAAAACAACCGGGATCGCATTTGTCACGCCCCCACTCTCCCCCGCCATCGTGAAGACGAGCGTACCGGTCGGGATCGGGGCTTGCTGAAATGCATCCCCTGAAAGAACGGGACTGAACAGCGCATCCGTTTCAATCAATTTCAGGTGGGCCGCATCGATCACATAGAAATTGAAGTTGAGCGTACCAAGTGCGGTGGAGAGCTGGGCTGTGCCCGAGCCCCCTCCGGTTCCCAGGGTCACCGAGCCCGTGAGCCCCTGATTCGTGTAGGGAATTTGTGCATCATTCAGGTCGTGAACGCCGGTGCCGCTGGTAATCGATCCATCCGGGCCGAGAGTAAAAGCACCCGCACCGCTGAGAGGCTTGGAGTTCGCATCCAAACCCGAGAAACCGAAGGCATACCCCTGCGCCATTTGAGTCTGTGTGATCGTGCCGTTCTGAAGCT
This sequence comes from uncultured Acidobacteriaceae bacterium, assembly GCA_963791515.1. Taxonomy (GTDB): domain Bacteria; phylum Acidobacteriota; class Terriglobia; order Terriglobales; family Acidobacteriaceae; genus Sulfotelmatobacter. The sequence continues at coordinate 191,675 of CAWBSS010000013.1, forward strand.
CAATCGTGCCGCTTCCGCTTCCGTTGTTATCAAATTCCGTGATCAGACCGCCCGCGCTGGAATTGAGGACGAAATCGAATTCGATGTTTCCCAGAGCCGTGTTGACCAGGTTGATCTTGCCGCGGCCGTCGACAGCCACGGTATAGTTGCTGCTACTGCTGATCGATTGGCCGAAAGACTGGATGGGCGTGGAAACGGCAGTGTCCGAATCATTGATGTCAATCGTCCCGCCAGTAATCCCGCCACTACCGTTGGCTACGATCATGCCCGCCATGGTGAAAAAAAATCCGCTCGTGTCCGAACCCGACGTGGAGAAAACGTAGGTACCTTTCAGACTGCTGGCACTGAAGCTTCCACTGGGCGGCGGGGTGGCGGGGGGAGCACTGTTGCTGCTGCTGCAGCCCGCCAGGATCGCAATTGTGGAAAGAATGATGGGCAGAATCAGACGATTGCTTAGCGACATAACATCCCCCAGGTGACAGGTTTGACTCCGAGTTGAGTCTTCTAAACTCACGTTAGCACGATTGAGTGGCCGATTGATTCAACCCATACCCCGACAAAAAGTAGCGGGGAAAGAGGAAAAATTTCGAGACTTTACATCTCTTTACGTTGGAGCCATACGCAGAAAGTTCCAGAGGAAAAAAAGAAAAGCGGCGCCATCCTGAGCGGCGTTCTTGGCCACGAAGGACCTATGCAACCGGCCGGGGAGTGCATAGGTCCTTCGCTTCGCTCAGGCTGACAGAAGTGCTTACGGATGCAACTCAGCCTCTTGTCCCGCAAGTCTGCGCAAAGAATCTTCGTAGGGCGCCCGCGCGATTCCTTTTTCCGTGATGATGGCGGCCACGTACTTCGCAGGAGTTACGTCGAACGCCGGGTTCTCGACTTCCACGCCGTCGGGAACCATCTGTTTACCGGCGATGTGGGTGACCTCCCGTGCGTTCCTTTGCTCGATGGGAATCTGGCTGCCGTCCGGACAAGCCAGATCGACGGTCGAAATCGGTGCGGCCACATAGAACGGAATGTTGTGCTCCTTCGCCAGGATGGCAACGGTGTAAGTACCAATCTTGTTGGCCACGTCGCCGTTGGCCGCAATGCGGTCGGCGCCCACCACGATGGCTCCAATCTTGCCTTGCTTCATCATCGCACCGGCCATGTTGTCAGAGATGACGGTGGTCGGGATGCCGTCTTTCATCAGTTCCCACGCGGTCAGCCGCGAGCCTTGCAGGAAGGGTCGAGTTTCGTCCGCATATACGTGGATTTTCTTGCCCTGCTCGACGGCCGCGCGGATCACTCCCAGCGCGGTGCCGTATCCCGCCGTAGCGAGCGCCCCGGCGTTGCAGTGCGTCAGCACTCCGCCCGCGCTCGGCATTAGCGTGGCGCCGTGGCGTCCCATGGCCTGGTTGGCCGCGATGTCTTCGGCGTGCATGCGCTGCGCCTCTTCAATCAGATCCTGCTTGATCTGCGGAATGGGCCGGATGCGGATGCGCTCGAACTTTTCCTGCATGCGGCGAATCGCCCAGAACAGATTCACGGCGGTGGGCCGGGTTTTGCCGATGAGGTCACAGATCTGATCGAGGTCGCGCTTGAGTTCGCCGGCAGATTCGGCTTTGGAATTGTTCACGCCGAGTGCAATACCCATGGCGGCGGCAACGCCGATCGCCGGCGCACCCCGCACCACCATGTTGCGGATGACGTCGGCCACCTGCTCATGCGTCTTGCAGGTGACATAGACTTCTTCCGTAGGCAGCTTCGTCTGGTCGATGAAGCGTATGCCTTGATCGGTCCATTCCAGGGTTTGAATCATAGGTGGAGTTTCCAGCTTTCGGTCTTGCGACTTGCGCGGAGATTTCAATACCTATCTGCAGAGCTACATCGCTCGTCTCAACACGTAAATTACCCACGGAGGGATCTTAGTTTCGTTCACCCACGAGGATAACTCGTCTCCTTTGGCCAGTGGCCTGAAGACTTGGACCGTTTGCAAACGCGCCTCTCTATGCACGACCCGATATGATTCGTCGGTCCAGAGGATGTCTTCAACAGGCCTCCGGTCCTTGTGGTCGGTAACGACGATGCGCACGACATCGCCGCTGCACGCGGTGGCGTTCTCCGGGAAATCCTTGGTCGTAAACGAGGTCCATTCGTGGGTGTAAATCTCAGGCGACGAAACCAGGCTGACAATGGTTCCATTCGGTGCCAGCAGCTTTCCGAGGTCGCAAAGGATTCTCGTCTTCATTGCTCCCGGAATGTTGTCGAAGGTGAAAGCCGCGAGTACGAGGTCGAAGGCCCCAACGTCCAGCTTTTCGAAATTGTCGCCCGGCACCAGGCGGTAATCTCCTGAGGGATCCGTAGAACGCGCAATCCGCAGCATATCTTCTGACACATCGACTCCGGTCACATTGAACCCGAGTTTCCGCAGGAACCTGGTTGATCTGCCGGTGCCACAGCCGAAGTCAAGTGCTCGTATGCCGGTTACGTGCTCGACCAGAATCTTGGGCAGGTCACGGTATGCGAGGTAATAGGTGTTGGCGAATTCAAGCGTAGCGTACGCATCGGCACGGTTCGCATCGGCGTAGCAGTTAACGAAGGGCACAGGGTCCTTTCGTGAGGTATGATTCATCATGCCCGGTGCGCCTCGCAGCGGTTGCGCGGGTTATTCGTAACTGCCGGCCGCCCGCATACCTCGCACACCGCCGCCACAGCAAAAATGCCAGGCTGGGTGTCATCGTTTTGCAGGGTATGCTCCCTGCGCACGTCGTTCGCGGTGAAGATGGAGATGAATGGCACCGCCCCCGCCGCCTTCTCCACGTTCGGACGTCCCCTGGCCTCTTCCCGCTCCACCAGGCACATCACGCCGACAACTTCGAATCCGAACTCGCGCGCCGCTTCAATCGCCTGCACGGTCGACGCCCCCGTAGTGCAAACATCGTCCACAATCACGACCCGCGCGCCCTTCTCGCGGAAGCCTTCAATGCGCTGTCCCGTGCCGTGTTGTTTCTCGGCCTTACGCACCAGAAAGCCGTCCACTTCGCCGCTCACCACCGAGACCGCCACCACAATGGGATCCGCCCCCATCGTTAGTCCGCCGATGGCCTGAGGCTTCCATCCGCGCCGCCCAATCTCTTCGAGGAAGACTTCCCCGGTCAGGCGCGACCCTTTCGCGTCGAGGGTGGTCGTGCGGCAGTCAATGTAGTAGTCGCTGGTCCCGCCGGAAGAAAGTTTGAACTCTCCCAGTCGGAATGATTTGTAGGCGAGCGTACTCAGCAATTTCTGGCGCGCAGAATGCATAAAAATCTACGATAACACGCCCGCCACCTTCCAGACCTCAGGGCTCGGCGCCTCGACGAGACCTGTGTGGAAGTACGCGACGGACCCTCTCTGCGTGTTAACCTGAAACTTCCGGTTAGCGGTGAGGCGCGGCAGCCTTCGTTTGGGCGTGACTTTGAATCGAGGTGTGACATTGCAGAGTGCGCGTAGGGTTCCCTTTTCCATTTTTGTCGGCTTTCTTCTTTCCATACTTGCGATTACAGGCCTGGCCCCTTCGGTTTTCGCCGACGGGACGCGCACCTGGGAGCAATCGAAATTCGAAGATCTCACCAAGGGCGCGGCTACGGGAGTGGCAATTCGCAGCTCCGGCGGACTGGAACTGGCTCCCTCGTTCAAACTGCTGTACGCGACGCCATCGACGTACATCTGGGCCGTGGCTGCCGACGAATCCGGAAATGTCTATGCTGCGACCGGATCTCCCGCACGCGTCTACCGGATCACGCCCGACGGCACCGCGACCATCATTTTTGAGCCGCAGGAACTGCAAGTGCAGACCCTCGAGGTAGGCCCACACGGCGTCATCTACGCCGCCACGGCGCCGGACGGCAAGGTCTACAAGATTGAGCCCAAGCCCCAGGAAAAAGGAGCCGCGACCAAGGGTAGCAAGAGTTCCGAGAAAGATGCGCAGAAGGGTGCGCCGAAAGACTCGGCTAAGCCTGCCTTGGATCCGTCGTGGACTTCGTCCGAATATTTTGCGCCGGGCACGAAGTATATTTGGGACCTTGTTCTCGATAAGGCCGGCAATCTGTACGTCGCTACTGGAGATCACGGCGAGATCTACAAAGTCGCGCCCAAGGGAGAACACTCTCTTTTCTTCAAGAGCGACGAGACGCACATCCGCGTGCTCGCGCTCGACGCCCAAGGCAACCTAATTGCCGGTACCGATGGCAGCGGCTTGGTGTACCGCATCTCTCCCGCGGGCGACGGATTCGTGCTGTACAGCGCTCCCAAGAAAGAGATCACGGCGCTCGCGCTCGATCGCGAAGGCAACATCTATGCCGCCGGCGTGGGCGAGAAGCGCGCGGGGACGTCAACGTCGCCGTCCGCCGGCTCTTCGTCGGCTCTATCGATGGGATCAAGCGCCGTAGACTCCTCAGGTTCTCCAACGCCTGGGATGACTCTCACCCTGACGCCCAGCACTGCGCATGTGGGGTCGTTCCCATTTCCCGGCGGGAGTTCGAACGGCGGGTCCGATGTCTACCGCATTGCCGCCGACGGTTCCCCATCGCGTATCTGGACTTCCCACGAAGATATCGTATATGCCCTCGCCTTCGATTCGCATGACAAGCTACTCGCGGGAACCGGAAACCGCGGACACGTTTTTACCATCGACGGCCAGGATGATTTTTCCGATCTGCTGAAGGCGCCAGCCTCGCAGGTAACGGGTTTTGCCAAAGCTCCCGGCGGCGGACTCTACGCCGTCAGCAGCAACTTGGGAAAGATTTTCCTTCTGGGCCCGGGTCCGGAGAGCGAAGGCACGTATGAGAGCGATGTGTTCGATGCCAAGGTGTTTTCGCGTTGGGGACGGGCCGAGTTCCGCGGCGCCGGCAGTGTAGAGTTGCTGGCACGCAGCGGCAACGTCGACAATCCCGACCGCAACTGGAGTCCCTGGAAGCAAGTGAATCTTGCACAAGAATCTGAAATGGCGGTTCCACCGGCGCGTTATGCCCAGTGGAAAGCGGTCCTGCACGCCGGAGGCGTCAAGCCTGCGGTGAACATTATCACCCTGAATTACCTGCCAAAGAATGTTGCGCCGGAAATCGAGGACGTCTCGGTGCAGATGGCCGTGCGCTATCAGCCGCTCGCGAAATCGACCGGGCTTAGCCTGGGTACGGACGTAAGCGGATCCACGGGCAGCCATTTCGAGTCGCCCGTCCCGAGCACTCACGATCGCGATTCGATTGGCGTCAAGTGGAATGCGCACGATGACAACGACGATCAGCTTGTCTATTCCGTCTACTACCGGGGCGACGGTGAATCCCGCTGGCTGCTGTTGAAAGACAACTTAACCGACAAAGCCTACTCGTTCGATGCCAGCCTGCTGCCCGACGGAGGCTACACGGTGAAGGTTGTCGCTTCGGATGCGCCTTCGCACTCGCCGGGCGAGGCGCTTTCCGCGACCAAGGAGAGCCGCCGCTTCGAAGTCGACACTACCCCTCCGCGGGTCGAGAAATTGACTGCATCGGTCGAAGGCAGCCAGATTCACGTGCGCTTTCGAGCGGAAGATGGATTCTCCAACATTAAGCGCGCGGAGTTTTCCGTCGATGCGGGAGACTGGAAGTACGTCGAGCCCATCGGCCAACTCGCGGACGCGAAGATCGAAGACTATGACTTCATGGTCCCCTTGGATGCCGCCAAAGACCCCGAGTCCGAGCACGTGGTCGTGTTGAGGGTCTACGACAAATACGAAAACATGGGCGCGGCCAAAACGCTGTTGAAAGGGAAGTGAACAGGGACGGCAGCCTTCGCTTCCCGCGATCCCTGCGCCATACCTGGAATCCGGACATGTCCGGAAGGCCTCTTTCGGACGGTGTCCGGGTCGCCGACAATGGTTGGACGATGCGCTGCCGTTGTTCAGCCTGGAAGTGTTCCCTTTTCCTCTCCGCACTCTTCGCGTCGGCGCTGTTCTTAACGGCCTGTTCTGGCGTCTCCCATTCCGCAGGGAATATGGGCGGCACGGGTGGCGGCCCAGGCGGGGGCACCGGCGGAAGCGGCCTGGCATGCAGTGGGATGTCGGTCGGGCAGACGGCGAGTCTGAACGGTTTTGTTCCTTTCTCCACTACCAGTCTGTGGAATACAGATATCGCTTCCGCGCCGATCGACCCGAATTCCAACACGATGATCAGCAAGTGGGTGGGATCAGTGAATCTTCATCCCGACTGGGGCACCGATCCGACCTATGGCATTCCTTACGTCGTCGTCAATGGAAGCCAGGGTCTGGTCAATGTCAATCTGGGCGCCTATGGCAACGAGAGTGATCCCGGACCCATGCCGGTCCCGGCAAGCGCGCCAGTTGAGGGTGGATCATCAAGCACGGGCGATCGCCACGTACTGGTGCTCGACAATGGCAACTGCTTCCTCTACGAACTGTATAACTCGTCCGTAAACTCCGACGGAAGCTGGAATGCGGATTCGACCGCGGTGTGGGATTTGCTGGGCGACGAGCAACGCCCTTACACATGGACCTCCGCGGACGCGGCTGGGCTGCCGATTTTTCCTGGCTTGGTGCGTTACGATGAAACCGCTGCAGGCAAGATACAACATGCTTTCCGCTTCACTCTGCCTAAGACCAGCGCCGCTTTCACCCCGCCCGCGTCCCATTGGGCGGCCACTTCCAGTGATCCTACGGCGCCGCCGATGGGCATGCGTCTCCGCCTGAAGTCCAGCTATGACATCTCCGGCTTCTCCACCCAGATGCAGGTCATCCTGACGGCGATGAAGACGTATGGTTTGATCCTCGCTGACAACGGCAGCGCTCTGTACGTGACGGGAGTGTCGGACAGTCGCTGGGGCTCCGACCTCGATTCCCTGAAAACCGTGCCCGCGTCCGCATTCGAAGTCGTACAGATGAATCCGGTATATACGAACGCGAACTATCCCACTGGATCAGCACCCACGATCAGCGCTTTTGCAGCCTCGCCCACGCATGTTTCCACGGGAGGCAGCGTGACCCTGTCGTGGAATACCACCAGCGCCGACTATGAAATCGTCTCGCCGGGTCTGGGCGCGGTGCGGGGAGCGAGTGTCACCGTCAATCCCACGGCAACCACGACCTACACGCTTTACGCGACGAATCAATATGGCCGCACTTCCGCTAGCGTTACCGTGAACGTCCCCTAACGTGGTATCAACGTGCCATAGTGTGGTCGCGCGCCAGCGGCGCGTCCCGACAATAGCCCGGCGTTTCGGAGGCTGTTACTAGACTCAATGGCACGCACCGACGGTCGAACCAACCATGCTCAAGCCGCATAGCGGCGGCATGTGAAAGCCCGGCATCGCAGTGCCGGGAACGCAGAAGTGGAACGAACCGAGTCCGCTTTGGCGGACGGCACGACGTTCGTAACAGACTCTTCAACGACGGGTGGGTGGGAAGTGTAAACTCGTTCCGGACGGACGGCTGAAACTCCCCTGGTGCACCTGTCGGCGAGTCCATTCCTTGGACCAACGCACCTACCCCGCGGCAAGATAGACGTAACGAAGAATGAACAGCGCCGTCAGAATCCAAATAACCGCGCTTACTTCCCGAAACTTCCCGGCGGCCACCTTCACCAGCGTGTACGAGATCAGCCCAAGACTGAGGCCGGTCGCAATGCTGAAAGTGAGCGGCGTCGCCACCAAGGTAACGAACGCGGGAATCGCGTCCGAAAATTCCTTCCACTCGACGCGGGCAATGGATTCCGTCATCAGCGCACCCACCAGGATCAGCGCAGGCGCCGTCGCATAACCCGGAATCGCCGTCGCCAGCGGCGCGCAGAATGCCGCCAGCAGAAAAAGTCCCGCAACGAAGATGTTGCTGAGCCCAGTTCGCGCGCCCGCGGCAACCCCTGCCGCACTCTCGATGTAGCTCGTCACCGTCGAGGTTCCAGTCAGCGCTCCGAAGATAGTTCCGACGGCGTCCGACACCAGCGCCCGGCCCACCCGCGGAATTTTGCCGTCCTTTACGAATCCGCCCTGTTCGCAGACTCCGACAAGCGTGCCCACATTGTCGAAGAGATCGACAAAGAGAAAGATGAAAATAATTTCCAACAGCCCCAGATGAAGTGCGCCGCGCAAATCGAGTTGCAGCCAGGTAGAAGAAGGATGCGGCCAGGAAAAGATTGCTGTCGGCCAACTCGCCATCCCGCGCAGGATTCCCAGCACCGTAGTCGCGAAAATGCCGATCAGGATCGCTCCGCTGATCTTGCGTGTCATCAGAACGAGCATGATCGCCAATCCCACGCAAGCGAGTTGGGCCTCGCGATTGGCAAAACTGCCCAGGCTGACGAACGTCGCCGGATTCGCCACCACCAGCTTGGCATTGCGCAGCCCGACAAAGGCGATGAACATCCCGATGCCTCCGGCGGTTGAATACTTCAGGCACTCCGGGATTCCGTTGACGATCTGCTCCCGCACGCGCGTGACCGTAAGAATCAGGAAGAAGATGCCGGAAAAAAAGATAACGCCGAGCGCCGTGCGCCAAGGTACATGCATGCCCAGGCAGACCGAGTAAGTGAAGTAGGCATTCAGCGACATGCCCGGTGCCAGCGCGATAGGATAGTTGGCGTAGAGTCCCATGACCAGCGTGGCGGCGGCCGAAGACACGCACGTGGCAAACACCACGCCTTCGACCGGCATGCCTGCCTGCGCCAGAATCTGGGGATTCACTACGACGATGTAGGCCATCGTGATGAACGTAGTCAGTCCGCCCAGAAATTCCCGGCGCACGGTGGTTTGGTTTTCCGCAAGACGGAAGTAGCGTTCGATCAATTCGGGTCCTGGTGGCGCCGTCGAATGGCGTGCTGAATGAAACCGACATTCTACGGCATCGGTCGGAGCGGCAGCGAGAAACCAACCGTACCCATGTAGCGACAGTCGCCTCGGCTGGCCGGCCTGTGCCTGCCCTGAGCGGGCCGAAGGGAGGAAGTCCGGCCGCTCCGGGGAGCGGCCGAAATTCACTTCTGAGATCCCTCTGTGTCAACTGATTGGGGCAAGGATTTTGCGGATGGGCTCGGCAATTCTTCGCTGCGGATCGCGGTTAACTCCCCCGCATGCCGCAATTCGGGGAACAGCCACGCCCACACCGCGATGACGACCAGAGTTCCAATCCCTCCCAACACCACAGCCGGCACAGTGCCAAACCACTGCGCCGTCACGCCCGATTCGAACTGGCCGAACTCGTTGGAGGTTCCAATAAAAATCATGTCCACGGCGGTCACGCGTCCGCGCATTTCATCCGGCGTGGCCAGTTGCGTGAGCGTGGCGCGGATGATCACGCTGATCATGTCGGCGGCCCCCAGCAGCAGCAGCGCGATCAGCGAGACCGTGAGGCTGTGCGAGACACCGAAAATGATGGTGAAGATTCCGAATCCGGCCACCGACCAGAGCAGCGTAGGCCCTGACCGCCCTCGCAACGGCCGGTGCGCCAGCAGCACGGCCATAATCGCCGCCCCGACTCCAGGGGCGGTGCGCAGAAGTCCCAGCCCCCACGGTCCGGTGTGCAGAATTTCGCGCGCATAAACCGGAAGCAGAGCGACCGCTCCGCCCAACAGCACCGCAAACAGATCCAGCGAAATCGCGCCCAGGATCAGCTTCTTCCTCCATATGTAATGGAGCCCTGCGAAAACGGTCTTCAGCGTCATCGGCTCGCGCGGGCGCGCCTTCACCTCCGGCTTGATGCGGAACGAGGAAACCGTCGCGCCGATCGCCGTCAGCATGGCAACCACATACACCACGGAAGGCCCGCGGAACGCCGCGTACAGGATGCCTCCGAACGATGGGCCGAGAATCGTTGCCGCCTGGAAGATGCTCGCATTCCATGCAACCGCATTCGGAAAGTGCTCTTCGGGAACAAGCTGTGGCAGGATGGACCGACTGGCCGTACTGTTAAACGATCGTACGACGCCGATCAGGATCAACACCAAGTAGATCGAGTGGACCGAATGCACGTCGCGCTGTGCTAAAGCGAGAAGCAAGGCAAAGCAGACCGCGTAACCGCCATAGCACGCCGAGAGCACGTTGCGCCGTTCGAAACGGTCGGACGCGTGGCCGGAGATCGGGAAGAGCAGAATTCCCGGCAAGAACTGTGCCAGACCCACATAGCCAAGATCGAGTGGCCGCTTGGTGATCTCGTAGACTTGCCAGCCGACGGCAACCGCCTGCATCTCAACCGCCGCCACGATCAGGAACCGGGCGATTTGGAACAGCACGAACCCGGGATGCGTGAAAGCAGCGCGTCCGGCCCTGGCGTCGGCGGCAGGCATGAACTTCTTACTGTGCCATAGAAACGTGAGGATGTGCAGAGGCGTGTGGGACGACCACTCCCTTCGGCAAGCTCAGGGCAGGCTCTGTCCGTCGTTTTGATTTTGATATTTCTGTTGGCTTGCCGAGTTCCGTCGCCTCACGCAACCAGCGGAGCGTTGGCAATTCCAGCAGTCCCGAACAGTCTTCGGTAGCGCTCGATTTCTGATGCCGGTCCCAGCGCCTTGGAATAATTGTCTGAGAGTTTCACGGCCGGCCGGCCTTCGACGCTCGAAACCTTGCAGATCAGGCTGATGGGGTCAAAGCCCCCGCCAGCGTTGGGATTGCATCCTCGAAAATCATTGGTCAGTAGAGTTCCCCACCCGGCGCTGAACCGAATGCGGCGGCCCGGCGTCCATTTGTTGCGATCATGGAAATCCACAGCACCGAGGAAATCACCTGGGCCCACGCCACTCGCCACACTCCCGCCAAAATACGCGTGCAGACCCAGAATCTGATCCACATCCAGCGTGTCCGACGCGATCAGAAGCTTCTCGCCGGGATCCTTTCCGTGCGCCTTCAGCCATGCAATGTATTCGTCCCCGGCAACGTAAGGATCTTTGCTGTCCACGCGCTGCCCGGTCCAGTCCGCGACCCAGTCGGGAGCGCCCTTCAGAAACTGCGTCGTCCCAAACGTGTCCGGCAGCAGCACGCGCAGCGCACCATCGTACGTCTGCTGCCATAACTCCAGCACGCGGTACTGCGATGCCCTCAGAGCTACGTCATCGGGCGCGAGCGCAGCCATCACCATCGGGATTTCATGGGCATTGGTTCCAATCGCTTCCAAGTCGTGTTTGTGTGCCAGGAACGCATTCGACGTCCCGATGAAATTGGTCCCCAGATTGGCAGCCATGGCTTCGACCACATATTCCTGCCATAGAAAGCTGTGCCGGCGGCGTGTTCCAAAGTCGCCAACGCTCAGTCCGGGAACGCCGTGCAGCCGCTCAATCTTGCTCCACAACTTGGTCTTGGCTCGGGCATACAGAATGTCGAGCCCGAACTCGCTCAGCGTCTTCAGATTAGCCCGCGTCTTCAACTCATCCAGAATGGCCAGCGCGTACAGTTCCCACATCGTGGTTTCAGTCCACGCGCCTTCGAAGGTCAGCAGGATCTGCCCATCCTGCACCCGCAGGCGATAGTCCGATAAACGAAAGTCGCGCTCCAGCCACTCGAGAAACGCCGGCTCGAAAATTCCTCGGCGGCCATAAAAGGTGTTGCCGGCCAGCCAGACCAGTTCTGATTTTCGAAACCGTTCTCCGCGCACGTGCTGCAGTTGCACCTTGAGCTCTTCGATGTTGATGACGTCTGCCATCCGTACAGCAGAATGGCGATTGAAGAGCGAGAACTCCACCCGCGTCTTGGGGAAATGCTTCCAGATGAACTGCAGCATCAGCAGCTTGTAAAAATCCGTGTCAAGCAACGACCGGATGACGGGATCGAGTTCCCAGTTGTGGTTGTGCGCGCGTTCTGCGAAGTTGACGATCATCGGACGTGAGCGGCCCTCACTGACAGTCTAAAAGATGATGTTCCAGAAGATGACAGTGTAGAGGATAAGGGATGGGTCGTCAGCTTGTCCTGCGGTTCGCGCAGACATGGACTTTGGTGTAGTTTTCAGCAGGTAAGCCTGAGCCATAATCGAGATGCCCGATTCGCTTCACTCCGCGGAGACGATCTACCATGAAACGCCTTGTACCGGGTTTCGCCCTGTGCCTGTTTCTGTCCGTCAATATTTCCACCAACGCGCAAGTCAATCACACGCCCGGCGACGAGTCGTCCGCCGTGCGTGCCACGGTGACCAACTACATCGAAGCCTATTACACCGGCGACGCTCGCCGAATGGAGCAGACCCTCCATCCTCACTACCTGAAGCACATGATCCATGGGGATATCCCGATGAGGGAGAAAACTGGCTCCCAGATGGTGCAGGAAGTTCGCTCCCACGGCTTCCCCGACATTCCACAAGTGGACCGGACGGAACAGGTCAGTGTGCTCGACGTCGCGGCAGACATCGCTTCCGCCAAGCTCGTCACCCCAGGTTGGGTAGACTACGTGACTCTGTCGAAGTTGGATGGCCAGTGGAAGATTCTCTCGGTGGTCCAGCGAATCGATAACTAGAAGCGACCTTTCATCGCAACGGTTTTTCCACGCCTCGCCCGCCTTTCCATCCCACCATGGGATAGTGGCGCAGCTTGATCGCTCCGACTCTTCTCGGCGCACTTCGCGGGTTCTTAGCGCTCTTTGCGCTTAGGGTCTTTAAAAGCCATCCGCGGTGGAAGGTGGTTGCTCAGCGGGCCTGTGGATAAGCCGCTAGCTCTTCGCCATCACGAACTTCTGCTCCAGTCCCTCGTACACTTCCTCCGCCCGCTGCAGCGCTTCCTGCACGTTGTCGCAGATGTTTTCTTCCCCGATGACTTCAGCGAACTCCGCCTGATGAATGAGTTGCGCGGGTTGCTCGCGGGCTCCGCAGAGAATCAACGTGCGTTTGCTCACGTGCAGTTGTTTAGCGATCTCTTCAATAGCGAACAGCCCGGTTGCGTCGAGCGCGGTCATGTTCCGCAGTCGCAAAATGACTACCGGGGGCAACTCATGCAGATTCTCCGTGACCGCCCAGATCTTGTCAGTCGCTCCAAACAAGAACGGCCCATGAATGCGGAAAATGGTGGCGTAATACGGAATGTCCTTGTCCTGCAGAATGTGTACTCGTCCATCTTCGACGTAGTCCTCGGTCACTTGTGACACGGTGGTGGTCGAAGCCACGCGGCTGATGAACAGCAGTGCAGCCAGAATCATCCCTGCTTCGACAGCGACCGTCAGATCGGCAAACACAGTCAGGGCGAACGTCACCAGCCAGATGCTGATGTCGGTCTTGGTGAGCTTCAGCAGTTGTGGAATCTCGCGCCACTCGCCCATGTTGTAAGCGACGATCATCAGAATTCCCGCCAGCGCCGCCATCGGCACATAGCTCACTAGCGGCGCCGCAAACAAGAGAATGCACAGCAGGGTCAGCGCGTGGATCATTCCGGCCACCGGCGATTGCGCCCCGGAACGAATATTGGTCGCAGTCCGCGCGATGGCTCCGGTAGCCGGCAATCCGCCAAACATCGGCGAGAAAATGTTGGCCACGCCCTGTCCAATGAGCTCTACGTTGGGATTGTGCCGGTCGTTACTCATCCGATCGGAGACCACAGCCGACATCAGCGATTCGATCGCGCCCAGCATGGCCACTGTGAACGCAGGTCCCAGCAACCCGTGAATCAGGTCCGTTCGGAAGTGAGGGATTTGCCAGTGCGGCAACCCCGCCGGAATTCCCCCGAACCTTGTCCCGATTGTTTCCACCGGCAGCTTAAAGAAATAAACTGCAGATGTGGAAAGGAGCAACGCCACGATCGGTCCTGGGATGCGAGGCGAGAGTCCCCGGCAAATGATCAGCGTCAGCAACGTAAATACGGCGAGCGCGGCCGCTTCAAACGACAGCGTATGAAAATTCCCTGCCAGCGCCTCCACGCGCAGCCAGAACACGCCGGGAACTTTGTCGAGATGCAGCCCGAAAAAGTCTTTGATCTGAGTGCTCGCAATCAGCACCGCAATCCCATTCGTGAATCCGATCACGACCGGCCGCGGAATGAATTTCACCCCCGTGCCCAGTCCCGTAACGCCCATGATCACAAGTAGTATGCCGGCCATCACGGTACACATGAACAGCCCGTCCACACCGTGTACGGCAACAATCCCTGCGACCACGACGACAAAGGCGCCCGTCGGTCCCCCGATTTGCATCTTCGATCCGCCCAGCGCCGAAACCAGAAACCCGGTGACGATGGCACAGTAAATTCCCGCCTGTGGCGTCAGTCCCGAAGCGATGGCAAACGCCATCGCCAAAGGCAGTGCCACCAAACCAACCGTAATTCCGGCGATCAGGTCGAGAAGGAATTTGTGCCGGTCGTAATCTCTCAGGCAGAGCACCGACTTCGGAAGCCAACGATCATCCAGGAAAACACGCGCCATCTTCCCATTATCTCTCCAGTACCCCGGAATCGGGTAGATGACCGGAGTGCGCAACTCTCATGCTCGTTCAGGGCCCAGGGAATGTTCATCGCCTACCGGAAGGGTACGGGATGGGTTTTGGAAAGGGCACTGTCTTCAGCCGTGCCGTCCGAGTCGAACAAGGGTGCGGGCTTTAGCCCCTGAGGTAACTCGACGCTGCAGTCCTCATGAAATGTGAGCCCTGTAGAATCCTTCCATGCAACTCCTGCGAACCTTGGGATGGCTGGCCTGCGTAGTGTATTCAACCATCCCTTTGTTCTGGCTGATGGTTCACCCGCGAGCGCACCGCTGGCGGGCGCGCGAGGGATCGCCCTTCCTCGTATTGGTTCCCGCCTGGATCGTCATGTGGGTTGGCGTTGGTGCACTAACCGGCCCGTGGCGGCAGGCAGCGTTTTATTCAACACCGTGGACTTGGGTGCCAGCCGCCCTGCTATTTGCCGCAGGCATCTTTCTGTATTCAACCGCAGGAGCGCACTTCAGTTGGGCGCAGTTGGGCGGCCTGCCGGAAGTTCGGGCGGGCCACCAGTGTGATCGGCTAGTAACCACTGGCATTCGCTCGCGAGTCCGACACCCTGTCTATCTCGGCCATCTCTGCGAGATGCTAGCCTGGAGCGTAGGAACTGGTCTCGCGGTCTGCTGGGCACTGACGGCCGCGGCGATCGCGACCGGCGCCGTAATGATTAGCCTGGAAGATGCCGAGTTGGAGAAGCGCTTCGGCCCTGAATACGTCGCTTATCGTCAGAGAGTCCACGCCGTGCTGCCGAGGCTGCGCATATGATTCGACGGTCGTTAACCAAGCCTATCGTTATAATCCGACTTGGCTCAAAGCTGATAGCTGACAGCTGAAGGCTCCCCATGCGCTTCGAACTCTTCATCGCGACCCGCTACCTGCGCGCCAAGCGCCGCCAGGCCTTCATCGGCATCATCACCGGCATCTCCGTCGCAGGAGTCGCCGCGGGCGTGGCCTCTCTCGTCGTCGCAATGGCCATCACCAACGGCTTTCGCCAGGACCTCCAGCAGCGCCTGCTGGGCTCCACGTCCCACATCAGCCTGCAGCGCGTTGCCGATGACGGAATCCAAAACTGGCCCGCGCTCATGGACCGCCTCTCCAAGCACCCGCACGTGGTCGCGGCCGCTCCGGCAATCTTTGAACAAGTCCTCATCTCGCGTGGTCCGAGGGCACGCGGCGCCGTGCTCAAAGGCATGATCCCTAAGTATGAGCGGCGCGTGGGAGATCTGCTCAACTCGGTAAAGGAAGGTTCAGCCGCTCCACTGGAAGCAACTCTCACGCCAGGTGAGGCTCGTGTGGGCGCGGGCGACTCGCCCGCGCAATCCGAAGACACCGCTCAAAAAGATTCCCCCGATTCCCTGGCCGGCGTCCAGCAGCGGGTCTCGGCCATGCCTCCCATTGTTCTCGGCAAGGACATGGCAGACAACCTCGGTGCGACCGTCGGCTCCGTCGTGCTCGTGGTCAGTCCGCAGGGCGAGTTGACTCCGTTCGGCACCGTCCCCAAATACAACCGTTTCCACGTGGTGGGAATTTTCACCTCCGGCTTCTTCGACTACGACTCCAGTTGGGCGTTCGTCCGCTTGTCGGATGCGCAGAAGTTGTTCGGCTTGGGAGACCTGATTTCCGTCATAGAGTTCAAAGTAGACGACATCTACCAGGCCGCCCCGATCTCTCGCGAACTCCAAGACGCTGCCGGCAAGGGTTTCATGGCCACCAACTGGGAGGAACAGAACAAGGCGCTGTTTCATGCCCTCCGCCTGGAGCGCCTGGTGACCTTCATCACCATCGGCCTCATCGTCTTCGTCGCGGCCCTGAACATCCTCATCTCCCTCATCATGATGGTCATGGAAAAGACGAAGGACATCGCCGTCCTCATGTCCATGGGCACGCGCCGCGCCCAGGTACGCAACCTTTTCATTGCCCAGGGCGTCCTGATCGGCGCCATCGGCACCGCCATCGGCCTGGTGCTGGGATACGCCATCTCCTACGCCGGCGGACACTACCACGTGCTCTCCCTCTCGCCCGAGGTCTACTCCATCGACTACGTCCCCTTCGCCCCACGGGCGATCGACGGCGTGCTGGTCGCCCTGGTAGCGGTTGGGATCTCGTTTATTGCCACCCTGTATCCGTCATGGTCGGCAGCCCGCATCCTCCCGGCCGAGGCGCTGCGCTATGAGTAGGCGGTTGCCAAACTCCAGCCGCGAAGCGGCAGCACGGGAAAGCCCGGCACGGAAGTGCCGGTTGAAAGTACGAAATCTCGGGAGTCCTGGAGGGATGGCACAGAGTTTTCGCCCTCTTTCGGCGCCGGGATCAGTTGGCACAAATTTTTGCGGGCTTAGCATCCAACTATTTCGTCTGCTCCGTGACGCTGGTCAAGGAAGCGATCTCGAAATCGTTATATCCTTTTCCGCAGGCATGGATTCTGGAATCGGCAGAGACGAAACGATTTCAAAGCGGCACGCACTAATCTAAGTGCCCGCGAATACTGGCCTAACAGTAGGTTTTGATCCTTCGAACTTTAGCGCTTGGAACGAAAGAGACGCGACTTGCATCTAACGGAACAAGAATCGATGCTCCGGGTGGAAGGCTTGAAGAAGGTTTTCCGGTCTGGCGAATCGGATCTGGTGCTCTTTGAGAATCTGTCGTTTGATGTGAAGCGAGGCGAAATGCTCGCCATTGTGGGCGAATCCGGAGCTGGGAAGAGTACCTTGTTGCACATCCTGAGCGCTCTTGATCGCGCTTCCGCAGGTGACGTATACTGCGCCCACTTGCGATTGAACTCGTTATCGCACGACGAGGCCGCGAACTTTCGCAACCGGGAAACCGGCTTCGTATGGCAGTTCCACTATCTGCTGCCGGAATTCACGGCGGCAGAAAACGTTGCCATGCCGCTGCTGCTGCGGGGGCAGACATGGCAGCAGGTCGAGCCGGAAGCTTCACGTTGGCTGCGTGAGGTCGGACTGGAGCAACGCGCGCATCATCGCTCAGGCGAACTTTCGGGCGGAGAGCAACAGCGGGTGGCTCTGGCCCGCGCGCTCATTACCGGCCCCAAACTTCTGCTGGCCGATGAGCCCACGGGAGACCTGGACGGACAGACTGCGGAAGCGGTTTTCGCTTTGATTGCGCGATTACATCGCGAGCACCAACTTACCTCCCTCATTGCTACGCATAACTTGTCGTTCGCCCGCCGCTGCCATCGCGTATTAAGGTTGCAGCGAGGCCGGATGGAAGAGATTCCACCGGAGTCGTTGCCGGGCTAAGAAAGCCAAGGGAGACGGATTAGAAGAGCAATTTTAGTAAGACAAAGTGCAAGAAAATGGCGCGAAGGGAAGTCGATTGAAGAGACTCGACAACCGTTCCTTCAGTAACGTGATCAAAGATTTGCGGAAACGTTTCAGTACTTGGGATTTGAGGCCCTTTGATTGCATAATGTAGGGATAGAATAAAGGTGAGCGGGATCAGGCATCGGTTCGATAGGTCGGGCGAGCAAGGTTCTTCCCGGCCAGGAAAGTCAGGGGGAAGGCATTATGTTTGAACGCTATACGGAGAAAGCCAGGCGCGTCATCTTTTTCGCACGCTACGAAGCCAGCCAGTTCGGGTCTCCTTATATCGAGACCGAGCACCTGCTTCTCGGACTCCTGCGCGAAGATAAAGCCCTGACCAATCGTTTCCTGCGCTCCCATGCCTCGGTCGAATCCATCCGCAAGCAGATCGAGGGACACACCACCATTCGCGAAAAGGTCTCGACCTCGGTCGATCTTCCCTTAAGTAATGAATGCAAAAGGGTTCTCGCCTATGCTGCCGAAGAAGCCGAGCGCCTTTCGCACCGGCACATCGGCACCGAACACCTGCTTTTGGGTTTACTGAGAGAAGAGAAGTGCTTCGCCGCCGAGATCCTGCACGAGCGCGGCCTGCGCCTCTCGACCATCCGCGAGGAATTGGCTCGCAGCACGCAGGAAAAAGCTCAGCCGCAGCGCCAGCGTGAAAGTTCGCTGCTGGCGGAATTTTCGCGCGATTTGACCCAAGCCGCCATGGACAGCCAGTTGGATCCCCTGGTCGGTCGCGAAGGCGAGGTTGATCGCGTCATCCAGATCCTCTGCCGCCGCACCAAGAACAATCCCGTCCTGATCGGCGAGCCCGGTGTGGGCAAGACCGCCATCGTCGAAGGATTGGCCCAGCGCATCGCCGACGGCGAAGTTCCGTCGTTTCTCGCCGACAAGCGGATCCTTGCCTTGGACCTGTCGCTCATCGTTGCCGGTACCAAGTACCGCGGCCAGTTCGAAGAGCGCCTCAAGACCATCATGAAGGAACTGATGGAGTCGCAGAACTCCATCATCTTCATCGACGAATTGCACACGCTGGTCGGCGCCGGATCTGCGGAAGGTTCGCTCGACGCCGCCAACATTCTGAAGCCCGCGCTGTCGCGTGGCGAAATCCAGTGCATCGGCGCTACCACCCCCGGCGAATACCGCAAGTCGATCGAGAAAGACCGTTCGCTTGAGCGTCGCTTCCAGGCCGTGAAAGTTCCGCCGCCGAATGAGGTTGACGCGATCAAGATTCTTTTCGGCATTAAAGATCGCTACGAGAAATTCCACGCGGTCACTTACACCGACGAAGCGATCAATTTCGCGGTTTCGCATTCCAACCGCTACATCCCGGATCGTTTCCTGCCCGACAAGGCCATTGACTTGGTCGACGAAGCCGGAGCCCGTGTAAAACTGCGCCAGACTTCGCTGCCGGAAGAGCTGACCGAAGTCCAGAAGCGCATTAAGTTCATCGTGCATCGCATGGAAAACGCCATCGCGAATCACGAATTCGAAAAAGCTCGCTTCTACTCCGACGAAGAGCGCAAAGAGCGCGAGAACCTGCGTGCCCTCCGCGAAAAATATCACTTGGACGAGTCGTCCACGGGAGTAGTCAACCGCGAAGACATCGAAGACGTAGTTTCGCGCTGGACCGGAGTGCCGATCACCTCGATCAAAGAAGAAGAGACGCAGAAACTGCTGCGCATCGAGGAAGAGCTGCACAAGCGCATCATCTCGCAAGACAAGTCCATCAGCGCCCTGGCGCGCGCCATACGGCGTTCCCGCGCCGGCCTGAAGAATCCCAACCGCCCCATCGGCTCGTTCCTGTTCCTGGGCCCCACGGGCGTCGGCAAGACTGAAGTCGCGCGCACCCTGGCGCAATTCATGTTCGGCACCGAAAAAGCTCTGGTCCGCTTCGACATGTCCGAGTTCATGGAGAAGCACTCGGTCTCGAAGCTGATCGGTTCGCCTCCGGGATACGTGGGCTACGAAGAGGGCGGCCAACTCACCGAGCGCGTGAAGCGTGCCCCCTACTCGGTGGTCCTGCTCGACGAAATCGAGAAGGCGCACCCGGATGTGTTCAACATCCTG
The DNA here is from genome assembly GCA_963791515.1 of uncultured Acidobacteriaceae bacterium. GTDB lineage: Bacteria > Acidobacteriota > Terriglobia > Terriglobales > Acidobacteriaceae > Sulfotelmatobacter. Next base: position 211,445 of record CAWBSS010000013.1, read on the forward strand.
CTGCAGGTCTTTGAAGACGGTCAGTTGACCGACGGCCTCGGCAACACCGTCGACTTCAAGAACACGATCATCATCATGACCTCGAACATCGGCGCGCGGCACTTGCAAAAGCGCGAGGGCTTGGGCTTCCAGTCTTCGAAGGAAGACATGATCTCGGACAAGGTGGAAGAACTGGTGAAGGGCGAAGTCAAACGCACCTTCAATCCCGAGTTCCTGAACCGCTTGGATGAGATCATCCTGTTCCTGGCCCTGAACGAGGTTGACCTGATCCAGATCCTCGAGCTCATGGTCACGCAGCTCAACCAGAACCTGGCGCAGAAGTCCATTACGGTCACGGTTGCGGACGATGCCAAGAAGTGGATCCTCAACCAGACCCTCACTGATCGCAGCTACGGTGCGCGCCCGTTACGCCGCGCCCTGCAAAAGTACATCGAAGACCCGCTGTCGGAGGCGCTGATCCAAGGCACCATCACCACGCGCCCTGCCTTCATCGAGGTCTTCCTCGAAGACAACAAGCTGTTCTACCGCCCAGTCGATTCCGAAAAGGCGGAGGGCGTATTGTTGTACGAAAAATGATGCTCGCGTAGGGTCATCAGCCTCGGCTGTCCGCCGAGTGGAGCAAGGCAGGTTTTCAGCCGTCAGCTAACGCTGGCGGCTTTGTTTTTCTTCAATGCAGTAGTCCGCCAATCCCTGATTTCTAGCCCTCTTCAGGCAAAACCTTATTGACCCAGCCCCAAAATCTGTGATTAGATTCGCGGAGCACGTAGTGGGCTGTCCCGCGGCCTGCAAATCAGCAAGCGACCGAGGTGAAATTTATGAAGCATAGTCTGTTGCATTCAGCCCTAGCTGTCACCGTGCTGGGTCTGTTGCTGTCCCCTTTAAGCCTGAGCGCCAGCGCAAGGGATGTCGTCCTGCCCGCCGGCACTCTTTTGCAATGTACCCTCAATGAGCCCAATTTTTCCTCGTCCACGGTCGATGTCGGGGACCCCGTGCTTTGTCATCTGCGCGGAGTGACCGAGTTCGGCCAACAGGCGTTTCCGCGCGGGAGCTACTTAGTCGGACATCTGGATTCGGCCAAGGATCCAGGCCACTTCTGGGGCAAGGGCTATCTGAAACTGCAGTTCGATCGCATCGGTCTGCCCACCGGTGATCTGCCTCTGGAGGCCAAGGTCATCTCCACCCGGGGCTACAAAGTCGATAAACAGGGCAAAATCGACGGCAAAGGACATGCCAAGCGCGACGTCGTCGAATGGATGCTGCCGCCCTTGTGGCCCTGGAAGGTGATCATGCTGCCCGCGCGCGGTCCGCGTCCTAAACTGAAGGGCGAAACCGTGCTCAGCTTGCGCCTGATGGATGATGTCCAAATCCCACAAGTGGCGCAGACCTTCGGTCCCAACTGGCACTTCTTTGGCCGCCAACAGAGCCAGTCCTATCAACCCTCCGTCTACGACAACGGCAAGCCGCAGCTTATGCTCCGGAACGCCTCGGTCGCCGACGGAACCAGCCAGATCCCGCAGGTTTCCTATGCCAGCGTTGTTACGCGGACGATTACGCCTGCGAATGTCGCTCCCGGCATGCCCGTCTTCGTCCTGAACACCGGCGCCGTCCTGTCCGTCAGCGGCTATGGCTACCAGGACAGCCGCATCACCTACTCCCTGGTCGGCGGAGGCACTGGCGTGATCAGTACCGACGATGTCGATTGGACCACGACCACTCGCCTCAACGATCAACGCGGTGTGCGCCTGACGCTCCACAACAGCCACGCCAACGCCGGAACGCCAGGCTTCTAATGTTCGGATGTGGGGACAGCCGCCCCCGGCTGTCCGCCGTGCGCAGCTCGGCAGCCTTGAGCCGCCAGCCCAAGCTGGCGGCTTTTGTTTGCCGCTGCCCGTCACCTCATCTTCTGCTAAAATTCCTTCCGTGAAAAGACGAACCATGCTTCAGGCGCTTCCTGCGGCGACCTTCCTTTCGGCGTCTCTTTGGGCCGCCTCGCAGCGCGATAACGCCAATCCTACGCAAGCCTCGACAGGGGTCTACGAACTCCGCGTCTATCACGCAGCCCCAGGAAAGTTAGGAGAACTGCTGGCCCGCTTCCGCGAACACACCATAAACCTGTTTGACCGACATGGAATAAAAAGCGTCGCTTACTGGACGCCCGTCGATGAGCCAGAGAAGAGCAATACCCTCGTCTACATTCTTTATCATCCCAGCCGCGAAGCGGCAGCCGCTAACTGGAAATCCTTCCAGGACGACCCGGAGTGGAAGAGTGTCCACGACAAATCCGAAGCGAACGGCAAACTCGTCGAAAAAGTTGACTCAACCTTTCTCACCCTAACCGACTTCTCCCCGCGGTTGCGCTAGGGGACACGACATACCGGCTGCCAGCAACGGCCTCAGCGGACGCTACTTGCCAAATTTGATTTTTGCGACTTCGAGCAGCCAAGGCTCATCCTAAAGAACGCTCCCAATACCCCATCTCGCGCCGAGGATGATTGCGATGCACAAAATCAACATCGCCGAAAAGTTCTCCAAGATCTCCGAATACTGGAAGCCCTACATCGCCGCCGAGCTCAACGGCCAGCACGTCAAGCTCGACAAACTGAAAGGCGAATTTGTCTTCCACCATCACGAACACGAGGACGAAATGTTTCTCGTCGTCAAAGGTCGTTTCCGGATGGAATTCCGCGACCGCCACGAATGGATCGAGGAAGGCGAATTCATCGTGGTGCCGCGCGGGGTCGAGCACCGTCCCGTCGCCGACGAAGAATGCTGGATACTATTGTTCGAACCCGCGTCCACGCTGAATACCGGCAACGTCGTGAATGAGCGCACCCAACTCCACCTGGAGCGCGTGTAAGAGCAACCGCTGATCCGATCCGCGCCTCTAAAATGAGTCTCATGGAACTCACCGTCTATTCCGCCGCCTGGTGCCCCGACTGCCGCGAGGCCAAGCGCTTTCTCGCCAAATACAACATTTCTTATAAAGAGATCGATATAGAAACCACCCCCGGCGCGGTCGCCGAGATCGTCAAGCGCACCGGCAAGCGCTCCATTCCTCAGTTCGTGATCGATGGCGAATGGGTCCAACCTTACCGCCCCGGAGAAGGCTTCCTCTACGATGATATGTCAAAGCGCCTGGGGATCAAGGCCCGGTAGTCGTCATATTTCTCCTCTTTCTCCTCCGCGAACCTCAGTGCCCCCTGTTGAAGCTTTTGATCTACCCGCCACTTACCCACCGTTAGATATCGCACGGACATCATCTTCAGTACCGTAGTAAACCCCAGCCAGAGAGGCGAAGATAATCACTCCAAGTTCTCGGCCCTGGCTGGCTTATATCGCTTAAAAGGCTGAAACAGAATGACTTGGAGCGATTCCGAGGACGCTGCGACGCTCATGGCCGAATCCCAGATCAACGAGCCCCCGGTTTCCGAAGCCCAGCACCCGCAGGAATCCAGCATAGTTAGCGATAGCTGGCAACAGACAGTGCAGGCCGTTTTGGGAGTCGTCCTGCTCCTGGGAGCCTTCGCCATGGTCCATTATTTCTCTCCCAGGGCCGCGCTAGCCGAGCCCCCTAGCGATCTCCAAAAGCAGGTTCACGAACTGACGGCACAAATCGAGCAACTCAAGCAAGATCAGGCTATGCCCGCCGTCGTGTTGAACCGCTATCGCAATTCCATAGGCTACATTTATGGCGTCTACCAAGTGGGTTTCGCGAACCAGCGTCCGGTGGTTCGCGCGCGGGTTTCGGGCACAGGATTTCTGGTGGGCAACGGCCTGATAGCCACCAACCGCCACGTAGCGGAGCCCTGGTACGGGGACTCAGAAGCCCAGAAGCTCATCGATCAGGGCGCCTCCGCGATGCTCGAGAACCTGGTCGTCTTTTTCCCCGGCTCGCCCACGCCCGTGACGTTGTCTCCCGCAGCGGTTTCGAAGAGTTCCGATCTGGCCGTCTTGCACGTCGCAGATTCCGATACCATCCGTCATCTCGCGGTGTTGCCCCTGGCCAAGTCCGCCGGTTCCCCCGGACAACTGGTTACCGTGATCGGCTATCCCATGGGGATTGCCGGCATGGTTGCCAAGTCCCCCACGTCAATTTACGAGCGCCTCGCCTACCGCCACAATGACATCAGCGCAGCCAGCGAGTTGGCTGCGCTATCGCTGATTCGTCCCTCCACCACCTGCGGACATCTCGGCGACGTCGTCGGCGACAAGCTCATCTACGATGCCCCCACTGCCCACGGCGGCAGCGGTGGTCCGGTCTTCAACACCCAGGGCGAAGTCATCGGTGTCAACTCTGCCTACATGGACGGATTCTCCGGAGGCACCATCGGAGTTTCCGTCGATTCGCTCCGTCCCCTCCTGCAAGAAGCCCAGAAGCAGTAGCAAGATCAGTTACTTTCCCTCGCCCGCTCCAGTGCTGGCCAGACTCATCTCGCTACCCCGTATTCGCCTCTTCATCAGAGATGCTCGCGCCCCACTAGAAAGCCCACCGCAGCGAGAACTGGATCAGCCGTGGGTTGCCGGTGGTTTGGGCGATTTTTCCGAATGGACTGTTCGTCGGGCTCGCCAAATACGCCTCGATGTCGGTCACCGATGGATCCCCAAAGTTGGTGTGGTTCCACAGGTTGAAGAAGTCGGCCGCGAAGCGCACCTCCTGCCGCTCCCCGATCTTGAAATGCTTCAGAAAAGACACATCCCAGTTTTGCTGGAATGGACCGTGGTAAAGGTTGCGCCCCAAGTCCCCGAACCCGGTCGTGCAGAAATTGGAATCGGAAAGGCACTGCGTGGGATAGAGCTGGGGCGCCGGAGTGAATGCAGCCGGATTTAAATATCCATTGGCCACGCGCTGGTGAAGATCGCCGCTCGACAATCCGCTGGCAATGGACGCGCCGGGAGCCAGGCTGGCACCCAGCAGCGGAGTGCTCCCCTGTCCCAGAAAGCCCGTCCCCGCACTGGAATCGAAAATCGAGAACGGTAGGCCCGTCTGGAAAATCGTCACCCCGCTGACCTGCCAACCGCCCAGAACCGCTCGCCTGGTTCCGGTGGCATGCTCGAAGAACGGAAGTTCGTAAGCATAGCTGACCGCGAGCCGGTGCGGACGGTTGAAGTCGGAGATTCCCCGCGAGGCGTTTATGTTGCTCTGATCGTTGTAAGCCGTGTTAAACGCAGTGTTCCCGGTCGAAGTAGCATCGATGTTCTTCGAGAACGTATACGCCGCCTGAAAGTAATTTTGGCCCCATCGCCGCGACACAGTCGCCTGCAGCGCGTGATAGATCGAGTACGCGTCGTTGGCAAAAATCTGGTAGCCGCTGTAACCGTTCAATCCCGGCGTCGGTGTGCGGGCGATCGCGTTCGCGAACGTGTCGGTCGTAATTGTGTAGGTGTTGCCGCTGGTATCGCTGACGGTGAAAGGATTCTTGGCCGCGTCCACCGACTGGATCGCGTCGCGGGTTTCACGCAAGTGAATTCCCCGGGTCCCGACGTATCCGGCCTCCAAAACCCAATGTCCGCCCAGTTCGCGCTGCAGCGTCAGGTTCCACTGCTGCGTGTTCGGAACCACAAAATGCCGCGGCACTTCCAGCACAAACAGATTCTGCGTGCTGTTCACGCCCGGTCCTGTGCATCCGCCGTAAGTTGCTGCGCCATTGGTGTCCGGAAAACTCGTCAGTTGCGCCAGGCATGGCAGCCACGCCGCTGACAAAGCTCCTGCCGCCGGCACTGCGTTCGGATTCGTTGCCGGAGTGCCCGTGAAGAAGTCCGACATGGTGAACCCCGGCGTCTGTCCAAAAAACACAATCGGGATAAACGGCGACTGGAAGCTCAATTGGTCCACGGCACCCACATCCTCCCGCACATAGTAGATCCCATAGCCGCCGCGCACAGTCGTAGTGTGGCGCCCCAGCAAATCCCACGCGAACCCGACCCGAGGTCCCCACCCCGTCGAAACGCTATTCTTGAACGTCGATCCCGCCGCGTTCCCCGTCAATCCAGAAACCCCGAGTTTGTTGACGCAACTCGGGTAAATGAACGGATAAGTCCCGGATTTGGTGAGGTCGGACTCGATATTGCCAATGTGGCAGTCTCCGTCAGTCCACGCCCCCAGAAACTCCGTGCGCAGCCCCAGGTTCAAGGTCAGATTCGACGTAACCTTCCAATCGTCCTGCGCGAAGACCGCCGAATTGCTCTGCCGGTACTGGTGGTTGTAAACCCCACCTCCGCCGAAGCTGAACTCCGGCGTCCCACCCACAAAGTTCCCGAAATCTGTCGAGCCAGTGGTGTTGGTAAGGAAAAGCTGTCCGTTAAATACCTGCGGAAACAATTTGTCGAGCCTGGCCCGGATGTACTGCCCGCCAAACGTAAACGTGTGCGCGCCCCGCACCCAGCTCAGGTTCTCCACGAAGTTGTAATTGTTCTGCGTCTGGGCTTGGTTTGCCTGGGGTGTCGGACCAAACTGAAACCCCGAAGTCAGAAACGTAAATTTATAAATACTGCTGGTCAGATTATCGGTCGGCCGGTCGATCCCCGCATCCGTCACAGTGACCGGGTTGACGTTGCTCGCGCTGTTGTTGATGTGAACCAGTCCAAACCGAAAATCATTGACCAGCCTCGGAGAAAACACGTGCGTCTCCGAAACGATGAACAACCGGTCATGTATCGGAAGCAGATAAGGGAAGTTCAAATCCGTCCCGCTGGCGGCCGCGCCCAGCGACGCCTGCAGGCCTCCTGCCCCAAACGGAATGTCCTGCTCGGAATCGGAGTAGAAGAAACGCGCCGCCACCGCATCCCTGGAATCGCGGAACTCTTTATCCCAGTTCGCAGTGAATTGGTCGTCGGTAAACTTCCCCGGCTTGCTCACCGTAAATTGCACAAGCGAGCCCGTCGCGGTCCCCGCCGGAACGTTGCTGGGAAGGGGAAACAAGTACCCATTCGCCGGGCCGCCAAACTGATTGCTTTGAAAAGCCAGCAGCGAAGCGGCGACCGGATCCGCGCTGGCCACCCCGAAGTCCGCCGCCAGATTCGCTTCGGCTGCAGGGGTTGTGCCTCGGTCGGCCGCCGGAACGTACGGAATAAAAGTACTAATCAACGTCCCGGGAGAATCCCCGCTGCGCTGCCGCGTGCCCTGATAATTCACGAAGAAAAATCCCAGCTTGCCCCCGCTGCCCACGGGCCCGCCCAGACTCCCCCCAAAAATATTCTGTTGAATCACAGGTCGCGGCGATCCGCTTCCTTTCAGGAAGTACTCATTCGCGTCGAGAACCGTATTGCGGAAGAACTCGTAAGCGTCCCCGTGAAGAGTGTTAGTCCCCGATTTCAGAATCGCGTTGATGTTGCCCCCGCCGTTGCGTCCCTGGCTGGCGTCGTAGAGCGACGTCTGCACCTTGAATTCCTGCACCACGTCCGGATTGGGCAGCGGCGTGTTGGTCAGTTCCGCGACGTTGTAGTCCGTGGCGCTGATGCCTTCGATCAGGTAATTGTTGTTATCCTCGCGCTGACCGTTCACTTGGATGCGCACTTGCCCGCGTCCCAGTTGGGCCGCCGCGTTCAGTTCGCTCTGCGCGCCCGTCGACAGCGTCAGCAATTGCTGAAAGTTCTGCGTAGCCAGAGGCAGCGCGCGGATCGTGTCGCTCTCAATCGCCTGCCCCGTGGTCGCATCCGTGGTATCCACCGTCTGCACTTCCGCCTGTACGTCAATCTTTTGCTGCACCGCCTGCGTCGTTAGCTTGGCAATCATGCGCGTCGTCTCCGTCACGCGCACCCCGATATTGGCGAACTTTCCCTCCGAGAATCCTCCCGCCCGCACGCTGACGCTGTAAGTCCCCACCGGCAGCAGTGGCGCGGTAAACGCACCATCGGCTCCGGTCTTCACCGAGCGCTCCAGCACGTTCGTGTCCTGGTTCGTAATGCGCACCTCGGCGTTGGCAATGAACGCCCCACTCGGATCCTGCACCGTCCCCGTAATGGCCCCCGTGGCTCCGCCCTGCGCCAAGGCCTGAATGCTAAGTGCTAACGCAATGACACTGAGAACAACGAACCTGATTGAGTGACTCGGCATGTTCTTTCCCCCTATCCCTGAAACTGGGAACTTGATTTGTGTTTATTGAGAAATTGAGAACTCAGGACATCGACGACAACCAGCAGCGCACGGTCCGGCGTGGGCGTTCGCGCGCCGCTTCGCGTCGCGAATGTCGACAAACGACGGTCGTTCTTCAGCCACCGCCATTGGAATACAGCTCCGCCTGGAAACATCAGTGTGGGATTGCGAAAAGCTTATCGAAGGCGAGTAGCCGTTTGCAAGAGCGGATTCCGCACGGGAGTAACGTCTCAGCTTCCTGCAAACGGGCAGCCGCCTAGCTCTCTCCAAACTCCCGGTAGCGCTCCAGAACGTCGCGCTCTGAAATCACGCCTTCGAGCTGTCGGAAGTCGGCCCGGCTGACCACCGGCAGAAGAGCCCAGCGGTCCACATACCGCAACGCAGTCTCCAGAGGAAGATCGGGATGCAGAGAAGGAATCTGCCGGATGGGCAGCAGCGAGCCTAGGCTTGCCCCGCCTTTCCCCTCATTCACCATCGTACGAAGTTGCTGCTTGGTCACGCTGTTCCAACCGCTGGGGCTCAGGCGAACCAGCAGTTCCTCGGCAGCGCAAGGCTCCGCCACCCGAAGCGCCTTGTCCACCGTCTCTTGCGCATCCAACACCGTACTCTCCAGCGGACGCATCGCATCTTCCACGCGCAGGATACCCTCTTCCCGCTGTTCTTCCATCGACGGCAATTCCAGCCCGTCCTGCCGCGTCAGAGAATCGAAAATCGCAATGGGCTGCAGTCCGCGAGAAATGACATACGCAATCGTATTCGCCACAATCACCGGCAGAATAATCGAGTAGTTTCCGCTCACCTCCAGCACCATGAACACTGAAGTCATCGGCGCCCGCAGAAATCCCGCGAAGAGAACTCCCATCCCCACCAGTGCGTACGTCCCCGGCGACCCGCTGAGGTGCGGCAGAACGACGTGCTCCGCTCCGCCCACTGCCGCGCCCAGCATCGCCCCGATAAACAAAGTCGGCGCGAACATCCCTCCAGGAGTTCCGCTCACGAAGGAAAGCAGAGTGGCAACGATCTTCAGACCCGCCAGCACGGCCAGAAATTGCCAGGCAAACCGTCCGTGCATGGCATCGTCCATCGCCTCGTACCCGGCTCCCATAATCTGTGGCGCACCCAGAACCGCGATGATCCCGATGAGCAACCCCGCGATGGGAGGTTGAAGATATTGCGTCCAGAGAGGCAGCGCCTTGAACCGGGGCCGCAACGTGGCAATGCCCGTCGAAAACACGACCGAAGCCAGGCCGCCCACAATTCCGAGAATGGCATATGCGATGAGCTCCGAGGGCCGTTCGAGCTGCACTGCCGGAATTCTGAAAAGAGATTCCGACCCCAGAAACCACCGCATCACCACAACGCTTGAGACCGCCGATAGCACCACCGAACCAAGAATGCCCGCAGTCCAACGCCCGATGACTTCTTCGATCACGAAAAGCACCGCGGAGATCGGGGCGTTGAAGGCGGCGGCCAGTCCGGCGGCCGCGCCCACCGGGGCGATCAGCCGCATGCGATCTCGGGACAAACGCATCTGCCGCCCCAGAACCGAAGCCAGGCACGCTCCGATTTGCAGCGACGGGTCTTCGGGCCCGAGTGAGTGTCCCGACCCAATCGCCAGCGCCGCCGTGATGAACTTGCCGATCGCGGTTCGAATCGGAATGTAACCGTTGTAGATATACAGCGCCGCCTTGGTCTGATTCACGCCGCTTCCGCGAGCTAACGGGAAGACATGAATCACCAGCACCGCGATCACCAGTCCGGTCAGCGTAGGCGCCAGCAAAAGACGCGTTGGAGACAGCACTGCTCCCGATCCCAACAAATAAAGACGGCACCACCCAATGGCAAACCGAAAGCAGACGACCGCCAGCCCGGAAAAAATCCCGATGAATACCGAAAGGATCAGGAAGAAACGATCTTCTCGGAACACCGACTGCAGAAGAGCTTTAGGGGAGTGCCCGTTGATCGTTCTGCCGGCCACGGCTGGGTCGTGGTCCATCACAACTCCGGCTTGAGAGTTCAACTCCAAATCCACTCTAGTTCCCCTCGTGCAATTTCGCGATCAGCAGCAAGGCCATATCCACCCCGGCCGGAGTTCCGCAAGTCCCGCTGGTTTGACGCTCGATCGTGAACACCAGGTCCATGGCCTGCTCCACCAAATCCGGATCTCGTCGCAGGTGTTCTTCCGATATCTGCGGCTTCATCTTTGCCCAGCTATCCGCCAGGTTCGGTTGCGCGGCCGGCACCGCAGGAGAGGTCGCGGCGCCACAGGATTTGAGCCGCCGTCCCGCTGTTTCAAACGCCTCCACTACAATCTTGTCGCGTTGCGCCACTGAGATCTGCCGGCGAAACGGGTCCATTCGCAGCACCAGTTCCGTAGTCTTGAGCCGATCCGCACTCTGCATATCGCTGGTGTTGCCGGCGACTGCCTCTTGCAGGTAGCGCTCAGCCACCGGATAACGGCCCAGCTCAAACGCCGCCCGTCCTGCTCCCGCCATGGCTGGCTCATTGTGTCGCTCTGACTTCAGACTCAGGCGGTACGAGGCCAGCGCATGTTCGTAATCCTGAGCGCGCAAAAAAAGATCGCCAACGTGTTCTTGCTGGGATGGTTCGTCTCCCAGATTTTCCTCAAGGGCGATTAACTCCGATTGCGCCTGCGCCTTGGCTTGAATGCTCAACAGAAATTCGATCAACTCCAGCCGCGTATCGCGCCGTTTCACTTCTTGATCGCCAGGCCAGACTGCATAGATCGCATTGTGGTAATAACGCTGAGCCTTTTCCGTTTGCCCTTGTTGCGCGGCAATGCGAGCAAGTTCGAGATTTACGACTCCATCCTCTGGCTGTCGGTCCCATAGGTTAACCAGGTAGGAATACGCCTCAGTGGTCCGCTTCAGCCCAATCAAAGCTTCAGCCAGGTTGAGCTGATAAGCGTAGTTGTCGCGCGAGTAGAGCAGGGCAGCGCGAAATTCGGTGACCGCGCTGTCAAAGTGCCGCGCACTCAGGTCCGCCACCCCGCGGCTGAACCACCGGTTTCCCAGAGAGTCCCGCTGTGCATGATATGCGCGCGACAACCCGGCAACCGCGAGAAAAAATATTACTCCCAGCACAGCCAGCAGCGCGAGCATCACCGGCTGTTGCTTGAAATAAAGCCCGAGATCCATCCGCTTTCCTACCGCTGTCTTGTTTTGCTGCGATTCGAGCATCTACAGAATCCCCATCGATACTATCCGCAATCCCACAGCCTGGCCTGCTTCAACAGGTTCAACCACTCTGGCCTTGAGCTGGAACACGCCCCGCGAAGAAGTAAAGGGTGCCGGAAATGTAACGCCGGCCTCTGCCCGACTGTCCCGCGGGCGTATCGCCCGCGGAGTCGCCGACACCACTTCGCTTAAAGCAATAACTTGAAGGGAGTTAGCAACGGACGATGGTACCGCATCCGACCGCCAACTTACTCGGCTGGTATTCTGCCTTTGAAACCGGAGTCCATGAGAGCAGGAGGAGTGCAGCACCGAGGTAGCTCAAAGCGACCCTCAGTCCTGCCCGCGCTAAGGCCATCCGCAAACTCGCTCCCACGCGGGCCGCGTGAAACACAGTGACCGGCCCGTGTACGACGGAATACGGTCCCTGCACCGCCAGGAAAAAGAAAGCCGTCAGCATACACAGAACAGCAAGCAGGGCGAGCCCGCACCCCATTCGGCCAGGAGTCATAGAAATATCGGCGTTATTACAGTTGGATTCGGACCGGCCGGCTTTTCCTTTGGCGCGATCAGACTTCCGGATGCCGGACTTTTCCTCGCCTCTGATTTCGCGACGGTAACCACCCCGGCTCCCGCACGTGTTCGTCGTGGAAGCGCAGCAGTCGCGCAGCCAGAATCGCAGCCCGTCCCAGGTATCCCACCACCTTGCGCTCGTCGCCGCGATCGACCACCGGCAGGCGCCCTACGTCGTAGCGCAAAAGTTTAGCCGCCGCCTCCGACACTAGTTCATCCGCGTACGTCACCACGAGTTTTGTGCTGCCCGCCTCCTGCACCGTTTCCGCGCCGGAAGCATCTTTATCCAGTGCGCGCAAAATATCGCCCCGCGTAATGATTCCCGCGAGTTTGCCCGCTTCGTCCAGAATCAGCAGCGCCTCGTGCCGCGCCACCGCCGGATCATGGCGCGCAATCCGCTCCGCCAGCGCTCCCACCTTCGTGTCCGCCGCCACCACCGGCGCCTCTTTCTCCATCGTCTCGCCGACCGTAGCCTGCGTCAGCGCGTCCGCTTCGTAATCCTGGTGCACGCGCAACCCGCGCCGCGCCAGCTTCTCCGTCATGATCGAACTCGTCGGCATGAACAACATCGCGATCCCGTCCGCAATCACCGCCACCAGCATCAGCGGCAACACGGAGTTGTAGTCCCGCGTAATCTCGAACGCGAAAATGATGAAAGAGAACGTCGCCCGCGACGCCGCCCCGAACACCGCGCCCATCGCCACCAGCGCAAATGCGCCAGGAGAGAGATGGGCCGCCGGGAACACATGATTTCCCACCATGGCGAATAGTCCGCCCATCGCCGCGCTCCACAGGAACGTCGGAGCCAGCAGCCCGCCCGAGGTTCCCGAGCCCAGAGAGATCACCAGCGCAGCGAACTTTGCGATCATCACGACCAGCAGAAGTTTCCACACCAGCTGACCGTTGAGAATGTCTCCGATCGTGTCGTAACCCACGCCAAACACGCGCGGCACAAAAAAACCGATGATGCCCAGCGCGAGCGCCCCAATCGCCGGGCACCACAGTTCGTCCAACGGAAGTCTCTCGAAAAAATCTTCCACCCAATACAGTGCCTTGCTCAAACCCACTGCGGCCAGTCCGCATAGCGGCCCCAGTACCAGGTAAAACGGCAGCGCATGCGGGACCCCGAAGTCCATCGCCCCAACCTTGAACATCGGTCCTGCACCCAGAAGCTGCATGTGTACCGCTGTCGCCAGCGTGCTCGCGACGACCAGTGGAATAAACGACCGCGACTTGAACTCGAAGAGCAGCAACTCAATCGCCAGAATCACGCCCGCGATCGGAGTGTTAAACGTCGCCGACATTCCCGCCGCGGCGCCGCACGCCAGCAGCACCTTCCGCTCGACTGCGGTGGTGTGCAACACCTGCCCCACCAGCGATCCGATCGCTCCCCCCGTTTGAATGATCGGCCCTTCCGCGCCAAACGGACCGCCCGTGCCGATCGCGATGGCAGCCGAAATCGGCTTCAGAATCGCGACCTTCGGCTCGATACGGCTGCGGTTGGTCAGCACCGCTTCCATCGCCTCCGGAATCCCGTGCCCCTTGATCTTGGAACTCCCATACTTGGCCATCACTCCGACGACCAGCCCGCCAATGACCGGAATCAGAATTACCCACGGCCCCAGATGATGGAATCTCACGCTGGTGAAATCCGTCGACCAGCGATGGAAGAAAAAAAGATTGGTGAACAGACCGATGAGCTTGTAGAGAGCGTAAGCCACCAAACCGGCGGCCAGCCCAATCCCCGCCGCCAGAAACGAAACCAGCACAATCCGAAACTGCGCCGGCTGCGAGGCCGACAACAACGGAATACCAGCCGCCGAGCCCGCTGCTCCGTGACCGTCTTGATTTCCGCGATCTCCGTTCATAATCAGAGCACTTCTCGTTCACGGCCAGCCCGCCTCCGCCCCGCCTTCGTATCTCCCGGCATCAACCGCCGCAGCGCTGCCGCCAGACTCGGCGCTGCGCTCCGCAACTCATCGTGATGATGCAGCGCCAACTCCCCTAGCACGCGTTCGCCCTTCGGCGTCAACGCCAGCAACACCTCGCGCCGGTCGTCCTGCGCCCGTTCCCGCTGCACGTACCCCCCACTCTCAAGCCGGTTAATCAGTTCCACCGCGCTGTGATGTTGAATGTGCATCCGATTGGCCAGTTCCTGGATCCGTGGCCGCACCCCGTCCGGCATTCCCTTGATGGCCAGCATGAGCTGGTACTGCCCCGCCTCCATGCCCGCCGCGCGCACGGCTTGCTCGCTGAAGCGCAAAAACTTCCGAATCTGGTACCGGAACTCCGCCAGAGCCTGGTAATCCGACAGGGTGAGCTTCTTCATGCCCAGAGTGTATCGTGCCGCGATAGTCCGCGTTTAGTATATCGTGAAACGATATATACAGGTAATCGTCGCGGGTGACAGAACAGGGACCGACCCGGGTGATGGTGATAAGGAGAACCGACCCGGCTGCCCCACGTCTCCGCGTTCTTTGCGGGAGATGGGGATTTTCCCAGCGCGAGCCCGCCCTCCCCCACCCTAGCCTCTTTCCCCGCCTCCATTTAGAATCCTTAGTCCGCACTCCCACGACAGGAGACCCTCCACCGTGATCCCGCGCTACACCCGCCCGGAGATGGCCCGCATCTGGAGCGATGAAAACCGCTTCCGCACCTGGCTGGCCGTCGAAGTCGCCGCCACTGAGACGCTCGCCGAAGCCGGCCTCGTCCCCAAGGACGCCGCCCACGCCATCCGTGAGCGCGCCGACTTCCGCGTCGAACGCATTCACGAGATCGAAGCCGAAGTCCGCCACGACGTCATCGCCTTCACTACCGCCGTCGCCGAGATCGTCGGCCCGCACGCCCGCTGGTTCCACTACGGCCTCACCTCAAACGATGTAGTCGACACCGCGCAGGCCCTGCTCATCCGCCAGTCGTCGCAAGTAATCGCCCAAGACCTGCAGCGCCTCGCCGAAGTCCTCGAGCGCCGCGCCTGGGAGTTTAAGGACACTCCCATGGTCGGTCGCACCCACGGCATCCACGCCGAGCCCATCACCTTCGGATTCAAAATCGCTAACTGGTATTCCGAGACGCAGCGTAACATCGCGCGCTTCATGGCCGCGGCCGAAGACATGCGCGTCGGCAAGTTCTCTGGCGCGGTCGGAATCTTCGCGCACCTCACTCCTGAACTCGAAGAGAAGATCTGCGCGCGCCTGGGTCTGAAAGCCGCCGCAGTTTCGTCGCAGGTGATCCAGCGCGATCGCCACGCGCACTATCTCGGCACGCTCGCCGTGATCGCGTCGACCTTAGATAAGATCGCTACCGAGATCCGTCACCTGCAGCGCACCGAAGTGCGCGAGGCTGAGGAATACTTCAGCGAGAAGCAAAAGGGATCCTCTGCCATGCCGCACAAGCGCAATCCCGTGACCTGCGAGCAGATCAGCGGCCTCGCGCGCGTCGTCCGCTCGAACGCGCAGGCGGGTTTCGAGAATGTCGCGCTCTGGCACGAGCGCGACATTTCGCACTCGTCGGCCGAGCGCGTCATCCTGCCTGACTCGACCACGCTTGCCGACTACCTCTTGACCAAGACCACCAACCTGATCGACACCCTGTTCGTCTATCCCGAGCGCATGCGCGCCAACCTCGAAAGCACGCGCGGCCTGATCTTCAGCGGCCAGTTGCTGCTCGACCTGGTCGAGCACGGCGTCTCCCGCGAGGACGCTTATCGCCTGGTGCAATTGCACGCCATGCGCGCCTGGAAAGAAAATCTGGACTTCCACCAACTCGTGCTCGCCGACAAAGAAATCACCAGCAAAGTCCCGCGCCAGCAGATCGAACACGCCTTCGACCTTCCGCGGCAACTGAAGAATGTGGACAAGATCTTTGCCCGCGTGTTCGGCAAGAAGAAAAAGGTCAGCAAGATGAAAAGCTCGCGAAAAAAGTAAAACATCTCGGCGGCTGCCCCATCCTAAGCCGCGCTCTTTGCGGCTTAGGGTGGGGATTTTGACGTTTATTCCGCCAACCCGCAGTCCACATCCTCCTCCTCATACCACGCATCCACACAAGCCCGAATCTCCACCACCCGCAGCAGATCCCAGGCCTCCCGATAGCGCGCCCACTTCGCCCGCTTGCTCCCCGCCGTAAAGTGCAGCGTCAGCTTCTTCCCCATCGCCGCATACGGAATGATGTACCACTCCCCCACCGGAATCACCCACACCGCAAAGAAGTCCACCGTCCCTTTCTTATATTGCTTCCTCCCCGGCCCCATCACATTCAAGCTGTACTCGTTCCCGCGCCGGCAATAGATCGTCGACTTCACCTGCACCCGCCAAATCGGACCTCCATTCTCCACCGCCACGTCATACCGCCCCGACTCCCCAAACGGCTTCAACACTCCCAACCCCAGCCCCTTGGCCCGCGCCATAAAACAAAGCTCCGCCCACTCCCCGCGCTCCTTACATCCCGTGACCCACTTCGAATTGTTCTTCCTCTTCATGTCCCCTGACCCGTTTCCCATTCCGACTTCCCTGTGATTTGTCATCCCGATTTTGTTCTTGCTTGTCATTCCGAGCGAAGCGAGAGCCTGCCCTGAGCGCAGTCGAAGGGAATCAGCTCTTCCCCGCTCCCACCCCCACTATTCCCGATCTGAAATTCTCAGTAAAGGTCATGCGTCACATACTCAGACTGAGGAAGACTTCCAGATTCTGTGGAAAACTCCTGGCCGAATGAAAGAGCAGCAAGCAGTGAGGTGCAAGCAGTGACGTGGAAGAGCGGCCCTTAGAGGGCCGCGATAGAGGCCGCCAAGAGAGAACCGGGCTTTAGCCCCCGTGGCACCCGGTCGAGTCGCATCACTCCCGCTGCCGACGAATACGGATACGCCTCCGCCCTCGCCGCCAACCTCGCCCGCACGGGATTCATCCGGATGTACTCGACATGACGCTGATAATCTTCCAAATCACGCACGCGATGATTCGTGAAACTCGCCTGCCAAACAGGCGGACGCGATTTCAGTCGATACGAGAATCCCCCTTTGATGAACTGCATCGCCCGTTCCAGAGAAATCTCCGTCGCGGGTGTCAGCAGCGCGTGCACGTGATCGGGCATGATGACGAATTCGTGGAGAAGGAATTTTCGCTCGTCGCGATAATGCGCGAGAGTTTCGATCAGAAGCCGGGCCACCGCGTCGCGCCGGAAGATGGGCTGGCGATTGGCGGTAACAGTAGTGATAAAGAAGATGCGGTCGGAGTCCATTTCGAGATGGTCGGCCGATGGGAGAGCCCTGTCTGTGAGAGTTGTCACAATTTGCGCCGAGCAATCCCAAAACGGTACACCGGGCCTAAAGGCCGGTTCTGATGAGATGCTCGCGACGCGGCCCTCAAAGGGCCGCTCTTCCACGGGACTATCGGCGTCATATCGTGAGGCGACGTGGAAGAGCGGCGCTTCAGCGCCGCGATAGACGCAAGAGACAATGGAACCGAGTCCCGTAGGGACGGCAGAAACGGCGCGCGAGTTCGAAACAAAACGCATCGGCAGCATCGCTACCCGCCCTTTCAAAGAACGCAAGAGCCTGCCCTGAGCGCAGTCGAAGGGATGAGGCCTCCCCGTTTGTGTAGTTGGAGAGGAAATCAAAAAAAGCTGGGCCACCCGCTTCTTCCACGGGATTATCGGCGTCATATCGTGGAAGAGCGGCGCTTGAGCGCCGCGTCAGAAGCCAGAGAAAATGGAACCGAGTCCCGCTAGCCCCAAGAAGATGGAACCGCGTTCCCATGGACGACAAAAGTGCCACGCCGCCGTGGAAGAGCGGCCCTTCAGGGCCGCGTCACAGGCTCAGACGTTCGGAACCGAGTCCCGTAGGGACGGCAGAAACGGCGCGCGAGTTCGAAACAAAACGCATCGGCAGCATCGCCACCCGCCCTTGCAAAGAACGCAAGAGCCTGCCCTGAGCAGAGTCGAAGGGACGGGGCACCCCCGGTTGTGTAATTGGAGAGGAAACGAAAACGAAGGCTGGGCCACCCGCCGCCGTCTGTTCGCCCCCAGTCGGGGATTTTGAGTGCTATCGAGATTTTTCGCCAACTGGCGAAAGGGTACACTTATCTGCGCGACATCGGTCAACTTCGGAGTCGGATCGAAAAACCGTTGTTGGTCGGGAGCGATCCGTGACCTTGGAGGAGAGCAATGTCTACCGCTGTGCAACGAGCAGCTTTGTGTCTAATTGCATGGGTAACAACCGCGAGTATTCCCATGCTCATCGCCGAAGAACCACCCGCACCGCCTCCGGCTCCAGTTCCAATTCAAATTCTCGCGGCCAAAACGATTTTCGTTTCAAATGGCGGCGAAGATACATGGTTGGACTATGATCCAAAGCACGATCCAAGCCTGACCTACAACGAGTTTTATGCCGACATGAAGAGTTGGGGAAAGTATGAGTTGGTGTCAACTCCCACCGACGCAGACGTTGTGTTTGAAATTCACCTCTTGCTTCAAGAGCGTTCCCCGCAATTGCGGCTCCTGATCCTTGATCCGAAGAGCCACATTACCCTCTGGACGCTTAATCAGGTCGCAATTGGCGCAAATCGGGATGCAACTGCTCGCAAGAATTTGGATAAAGCGATGAACGCTCTTGTGGCGACAATTCAGGGTCTGGTGACCAAAGCAAAGTAGGACTGATTGGCCAGTAATAATCCGTAGTTGGCGAAATCAGCGAATACACTCAGAACCCGGTCGATGAGTGCTATCGCGATTTTGCGACAGTTCCCCGAACAAAACCGTTCCCCATGCGGTGCGGTCCTGAAAAACGAGATTAGGACAATACCTATACATTGTTTTGTGTATAGACTCTCCGCTTGAGTGGGCCTATGATCTGCAGCCAACTACAGCAGCAGCACTAGTCCGAACAGGAGGCTCTATGACTCGACTATCGCTCAAATGTGCAGCCTTTTCCCTTGCGATTGTCTGTTGCCTCGGTGGTTCGGCTGTAGCGGATAGTTTCACGTTTACAGGAACCGCTGCTTTCGGCAGCGACACCGTAGATTTTTTTCTCTCTGGACCATCATTCAGCATCAACTCAGCCTCTCCCTTCGGTCCGGCGAACGTGCTTGCCATTTGCTTACAGGGGACTCTGTGTACTATTCCCGATCAGTTTATTCCGACTGCCCCCTCATACCCCACGCGCCCGGGCGATCTAAGCGGAGGCACAGTGGGCGGTGTTCAAGCCGACACTCTAGGATTTGGGGAGGGACTGAGTTTCTCTAGCTTTTCGTTCACTGCCGGGACTAATCCGAACAACTTCGGCAGTGGACCAATGACGTTTGCCGGGGACCTCACGGGGTACATTTTTTCCCCGCTCGGCTGCGAGCAGACGCAGACCTGTAGGGGGGTCGGTCCTCAAGTGTTTGACCTTCAACTAAGCGGCAGCGGCATTGGAACGGCCTCTGGAGAAGATGTTGGGGAAGGGCAGGACGGTATTTTGCAGTTCGTTTATACGTTTCACGGGACCGCCACAGGGACCGTCACCTCTGTTGTGCCCGAACCTTCGAGCCTGCTGCTGCTTGGCAGCGGTCTCACAGGGTTCGCTGCGATAAGGCGGTGGCACTTGCTACGGCGAGTAAACAAGTAGCAGCGTGTCCATTTGTCCCAATCGTTGCAGAGGTGCAATTCAGAAGGCAGGAATGATGTAACCGCCCTTGATAAACTGCACCGCGCTCCAGGGAAATCGTCGGCGCAGGTCTTATCAAGGCATGAATGTGGTCTGGCATGATCACAAATTCATGCAACCGATATTTCCACTCTTCGCGATAGTCGAGCATCACGTCGAGCAGCAATCGGGTGCGCGCTTCGTTGCGAAATATCGGAAGCCGTCTCCACGTGACGGTAGTGATGAAGAAGGTGCGCCGGGAGTCCATCCCTTGGATCGTAAGGAGTGGGAAGGCAGATCGAGTGTGATGTTCGTCACCTGAAGCGAATTGTAGTTTCAGAATGGGAGAAGTCGCGACGGAAGAGGATAGCGAGGGAACGCACGACGGCCCGCACTACCGTGGGAGAGCGGCGCTTCCAGCGCCGCGTTTCGGGTTCTGATCAGAATGGGCTTCAGCCCCGGTTGATGGTTTTGCCGGCGCTATGACGGAAGACGACCACGGGGGCTAAAGCCCGCATCCATTTCCGTGCACGACGCGGCCCTGGAAGGGCCGCTCTTCCACGGGATTATCGGTCGGCATATCGTGGAAGAGCGGCGCTTGAGCGCCGCGTCAGAGGCCCGAAGAAAAAGGAACCGAGTCCCGCAGGGACGGCAGAACATGACAAAGCCGCAAGCAGTGACGTGGAAGAGCAGCGCTTGAGCGCCGCGTCAGAGGCCGAAGAAAATGGGACCGAGTCCCGGAGGGACGGGAGAACATGACAGAGCCGCATGTAGCGCCGTGGAAGAGCGGCGCTTCAGCGCCGCGTAAGAGGCCAGAGAGATGGAAGCGAGTCCCGTAGGGCCGGGCGAAGATGCCAGATCCGCAAGCAGTGACGTGGAAGAGCGGCGCTTCAGCACCGCGTCAGAGGCCCGAAGAAAAAGGAACCGAGTCCCACGGCAGAAACGCCGCGTGACTTCAAAACAAAACGCGTTGGCAGCATCGCCGCCCGCCCTTGCAAAAAACGCAAGAGCCTGCCCTGAGCGCAGTCGAAGGGACGGGGCACCCTCGGTTTTGCGGTTGGAGAGGAAATCAAAACCAAAGGCTGGGCCACCCTACGACTCGTTCGTCAATCCAGCAACGGCCGCGCCGATCCCCCCAGCAGAGAATTGTTCAAGTTGAAGATATTGCGATGACCCTCGGGGCCACCCCAGGCGAACATCATCGAGACCATGGGGAACGCTCCTGCACGCAGGGTCAGCCCCGCAGCGTAGCTATGCCGGAAGTGGCTGAAGCCGATATCGCCGCGAGCCAGCGCGACTCGGCCTCCATCAGCCATGAACTTCAAGCCGAACGGTCCCCAGATGGAGTGCTCAGCGTATCCCTGGACGAGCAAGATATTGGGAGCGCGAAAGCGGTAATCCTGATAGCTGCCGAGCGACAAGTTGCTATTGATGTCCTGGCCGCCCAGCGTCTGTTGGAAATAGAAAGGGACAAAACTGGTGGCCGAAGTAATGGACTCTGACAGCAAAAGGCGCCCCCCGACAAACCCAGTCAGGTTTCGCGTAGTAGCATATTTCGGGCACCGCTCGTTCACGTGATCGCACGAATCAGGGCCGAGCCGATCACTCGCCACGGGTACCGACTGGAACCTGTAGAGATTGATCGTGTGATCAAGGTCGATCGTCCAGCGCAGGAACGAATTCGTCGAGTTCGACGGCGCAAAGAACTCCTCGAACTTTCCGACATAGTTCAGCTTTAGATAGTCCCCAGTAGCTGGCTTGATGCGAATCCCCTGGCTCATCTGCACAAATGCCGGCTGGCTGGTCAGTCCAAGCGCAGTGGCGTTGGTGTAGATGGTTTCGATCGACGGCAGCGACTGGCCATGATCGCCCCGGATGTTCACGAATCTCCCATTGATCTCACCCAGCAGCGCGAGGTTGACTTTGCGGATCGCAGCCAGCTCATATACCGGCTTGATCGCGCTCATTCCCACAACCGTCTGGGACATTCCAAATAACGACACGCCTGCGAGCGAGCTGTCATTGCCTTCGCCGAAGTAGTTCAGCTTGTTCAGCGAAATAGACTGGGCGTAAAGATTGAACACTGCGTAAGGATGATGGAATGGCGCTGTCTCCTTCTCATTCGACGTAGCGTTCGGTGACGCCGGCGTCGCAGCCGCTCCCGGTTCGTCTACCCCGATCGGCGATCCTTCCTTGGGGTGCGGCGTGTGGACCATCTTCATATATCCACCCGCGCGCCACCCGCCGCCGCTAGTCGCTGCTACCGCATCGACATCCCAGCTTAGCCGCCAATTGGTGATGTTTTTCGTCCATACGAGCGCGCCGCCCAGTCCGAACCCGTTCTGAGGAGGCATGCTCCCGGCGGCAATGTGCAGCGGATGATCGGTGAACAGGGTGTAGCCGCACATGGGGATGGCCTTGAAACGGAACTTGCAGGAATCAGAGACACGCTCGCTCTCCCGCCGCAGTTCGCCGTGCAGCGGATTCTCTTTCTTATCTTTGTCCTGCGTCGTCTCCTGCGCGATCGCCGAGATTGCCGCCAGGCAGAGCACAACCACACACCAGCGCATGTAGGCCTCCCTGCCGCTACTTTTTGCGGCTGCCTTTTTTCTTCGCTGCCGGGCTTTTGCGCCGGGCACGCTGTTTGCGCTCGGCTGCTTCGTCCGCCACGGCTGCGATTTCGATAACTTCCTTCGGTTTCCGTGCCCTTCTCAAACGTTCCGCCGCGGCTTCCGCATGGGCCAGGTGAATCGCCTCGGTTACGGACTGCACATAGCGCGCCACCTCACCCTCGGTCTGGATCGCGTGGCTGAAAATGTTGCTGTGATATTTCGGCGGCAGGCTCTTCTCCGCCTCTCGCAGATGCTGCACCTGGGCCAGGAGCAGCGAGTTGGCATCTCGATTCGGGTCAACCTTGCTTTTGGGCTGGTCAAAATAAACGATGGCCATGGTGCCGCTCCTCTCCGTTCACGACCTCATTTTGAAATCGGGGCAGTCGTTGCGCATCGCATTCAACGACAGCAGATTATTTGCCAGGTTTCCGCTGCCATCCTTGGGCTCAATGAAAACGTCGGCGTCCTGCTCGCGCTGCGACACATGCGGATAGCTTCCGAGAAAAAACTTTGTCACCGTCGCCGGAATCGAGGCGTGATCGAACGTGCGGTTCACTACCGTCCCCTTCTGAACCCATGGCGATACGAGGATCGCCGGCACCCGCACTCCCAACCGGTCGAACTGGAAGGCCTGCCCGGTCCCGGGATCGATCTGCGACGATTTGAACGAATCTGGATTTGGACACTTAGGCGGCGGCACGTGATCGAAGATGCCTCCGTGTTCGTCATACACGACTAGCAAGGCCGTGCTCGCCCATGTCTGCGGATTGCCCTTGATATGCGTGTACACCTCTGCGATCAGCTTCTCACCGGCCAGCACGTCGTGATCCGGATGCTGATCGTTGGCTACTTCCTCACCCTCGTCGGTGTCGTGATCCGAGTAGTTAGGTTCAACGAACGAATAGTCGGGCAACATATTCTTGTCGCAATCGCTTAAAAACTGGTCGTACGTTCCGAACTGATCCGGCTGGTGTTGCAGCAGGTTGGGCACTTCCATCGACGAACTCGACGTATCGTAGTAATAAACCTTAGCCATGTGCTTCGGCGTAGCAGTCACCAGCCGCGTGTAGATGCTCTTGTACGGCTCGATCACGTCGAAAGGATTCATATCCACGCGCCCGAACGATGTTCCATAGTGCGCGAAGGCACGATTGCAGATGGTCGGCCCTGGAATCGATGCGAACCACCGTTTGAATACGGCGAAGTCGGTCGCGAGCGTGGTCAGCACCGGCAACTTCTCTTTCGGGAAGTAGTACAGAATCTTCTGCGCCTGTTGAGCGTTCTCCTGCTGATGGTAATAACTCGCCACGAATCCACCCATGGTTTCGGCACGTCCCGCGCCTGTCGCTCCGCCATAAATCTGCAAGTCGACGGCGGGAAAA
Organism: uncultured Acidobacteriaceae bacterium; assembly: GCA_963791515.1. Lineage (GTDB taxonomy): Bacteria > Acidobacteriota > Terriglobia > Terriglobales > Acidobacteriaceae > Sulfotelmatobacter. The sequence continues at coordinate 234,913 of CAWBSS010000013.1, forward strand.
TGGTGGTCGGGATCGGGGTTCAGCTGTCCCTGAAAGTCCGCCAGCGGTTGTGGCACGACCTCGTTGTTGTTTACGTCCGGATTTGTGTAGGCGCCCGCGTCATCAATTCCGCCAATGCCCGGCAGCGATCCCAGCATGTGATCGAACGACCGGTTCTCCATCATCAGCACGACGATATGTTGCAAGTGGTCGAGTCCAGGCGGCATGGCGTCCTCCCTGCAATAAGAATGGTGAGCTCAGATAGTGGAACGCTTCAAATGCGAAGGGGCCACGGCGCCCGTGACCCCCTTCACAGTACGTCTATTCAATTTGCTGCGAACTTGTTTCCCTCAGCGGCTAAAGCCGGGGAGGATTGTTGCCGGTTACGGCACGGCTGAAGCCGTGCCCTTCCACAAAGCCCTACGCCCTTATGCCGTCGCCCGTCGCACCGCTCGCTCAACAGACTGCGGTAATTGCACAGGAGCGAAAAAATCCTCCGGGTACAAGTAGTCTTCGCCAGACTCATCAATGACGCGAATCTGATGAACTCTAGCTGCGACCTTGTCCGGGATGACCTGATAAATCTTGCGCAACTCCAGCGAAGCCGGGTAACCCTTGTTCCTGACGCAAACGACGTATTGTGCTTTGCGTCTCACGACCTAACGCCGATGTTTAAGATAATCGCTCAGAGAGATGGAGTCGGTCTCTCGCAATACCGTTCCAAGCTTCGCATCGCCACGAAAGTCCTCAGCGAAATCCTCTCCGTATTCGCGCCGCAACGTTCCCACAAGAGTATCGCTTCGCTTACGCCGAATCTCGCCGTCAGCGTCACGACACCGATCATCTAGCCCGTGATTGCAATTATTGTTACCCATACATCCTCCAAAATCATCACGAACAGCCACTGGTGCTGCCACAGCTCATGCACCGGTAGCAGCTGCCGTTTCGGGTCATGATGCTGCCGCAGAAGCTGCAGCTCGGAGCATCGCCCAGGTCGATGAGGCTGGAGAGCGCGTCGGCGGCGTGAACAGAACCGGCTTCCGGCTTCCGGCTTCTGGCTTCCGGACTGCTCGCGACCGACTCTGCTTCACGGCTTCCTACTCCCTCTGGTGTGCCGCCTGCGGGACGCAGTCTGAGGTTGTCGAACAGCAATTGCTGCTGGCCGGTCAGGAAACGCAGTTGCAGCCAGCGGAAGATGTAGTCCATGATCGACTTGGCATAGCCGAGGTCGGGATTGCCGCTCCAGCCGCTGGGCTCGAAGCGGGTGTGGGCGAACTTTTCGCAGAACAGGCGCAACGGGACTCCGTGCTGCAGCGCGATTGAGACCGCCAGCGCGAAGCTGTCCATGAGGCCGCTGACTGTCGATCCCTCTTTCGCCATGGTGATGAACAGTTCGCCGGGTTCCCCGTCGGGATAGAGCCCGACCGTGATGTAGCCCTCGTGGTCTCCGATCTTGAACTTGTGGGTGATCGAAGCGCGCTCTTCCTGCAGGCGGTGGCGGACGGCGCGGGGAGGAGCGTTCATGTCCTCTTCCTCGACGTGCTGCGTGGCCGCGATGCGGGCGTCGTCCTTGCTGGAGTTCGCGGTCTTGGTGCCTGCTGCGCTGAGCGGCTGCGACTTCTTGCAGCCGTCGCGATAGACGGCGACTGCCTTCAGGCCCAGCTTCCAGGCTTGGAGGTAGGCTTCCATGATGTCTTCGACCGTGGCGTTCTCGGGGAGATTGACGGTTTTCGAGATTGCGCCGGAGATGAAGGGCTGGGCGGCGGCCATCATACGGAGGTGTCCCATATAGGCGATGGAGCGCGTGCCTTTGGCCGGCTTGAAGGAGCAATCGAAGACGGCGAGATGCTCGTCCTTGATGTGCGGGGCGCCTTCGATGGTGCCGGTGGCGTCGATGTAGCTGACGATCGCGTCGGCCTGGTCGTGGTTGTAGCCCAGCTTAAACAGCGCCGTAGGCACAGTGTTGTTGACGATCTTGATCATGCCGCCGCCTACCAGTTTTTTGTACTTGATCAGAGCGAGGTCGGGCTCAATTCCTGTAGTGTCACAATCCATCATGAAGCCGATGGTGCCGGTTGGCGCTAGCACTGTGACTTGGCTGTTGCGGTAGCCGTGTTTTTCGCCGTGGGCCAGGGCTTCGTCCCAGCATTGTTTGCTGGACTCGTAGATCGCTGAGGGGACATTGTTCTTGTTAATTCCATTTACCGATGCTCGGTGCATGCGGATTACGTCCAGGAACGGTTCGCGGTTGATGTACCAGCCGGGGCAGGCGCCGCCGGGCATGGTTGGGAGCGTGCCGGGGCCGCTCGCTTCGCTTCGCTGGACGGCCGAGGCGGCCGTCCCCACATGGGCATTGGTTCCCACCTGAGTTATGCCGGCGCCTAGATTTGTTTCGGCTAGATTCTTTTTTGTCGCTTCAGTCGCGGGGACTAACGGGTTGCATTGTTCCGCGATTCTGGACGACTGGAGATACGCTTCGCCGCACATGATTGCGGTGACGCAGGAGGCGTAGTCGCGGCCGGCGTCGGAGTCGTAGGGGAGTCCGGCAGCCATCAGGAGCGCGCCTAGATTCGCGTAGCCCAAGCCCAGCGGGCGGTAGTCGTGCGAGTTGCGCATGATTTGTTCGGTGGGGTATCCGGCGTTGTCGACCAGGATTTCCTGGGCGGTGATCAGCACGTCTACGGCGTGGCGGTAGGACTCGACATCGAAGGTGCCGTTGGGAGCGAACTTCAGGAGATTCAGGCTGGCCAGGTTGCAGGCTGAGTCGTCGAGGAACATGTATTCGCTGCACGGATTGCTGGCGTTAATTCTTGCTGTGTTCTTCGACGTGTGCCAGCGGTTGACTGTGGTGTCGTACTGCATGCCAGGATCGCCGCAGTGCCAGGTGGCTTCGGAGATCTTGCGGAGGAGTTCTTTGGCTTTGTAGGTGTTTACTACCGAGCCGTCGGTGACCGTTCTGGTGGAGAAGTCTACGTCGCGAACTACGGCGTACATGAAGTCGTCGGTGACGCGGACGCTGTTGTTGGCGTTCTGGAAGAAGATGGAGGAGTAGGCGTCGGAGTCGGGATGGGAGCCGTCGTATCCCATGGAGACGAGGGCGTGGGCCTTGGCTTCCTCTTTCTGCTTGCACTCGATGAATTCGATGATGTCGGGATGGTCAACGTTGAGGATGACCATCTTGGCGGCGCGGCGGGTCTTGCCGCCGGACTTGATGACGCCGGCGAAGGCGTCGAATCCCTTCATGAAGCTGAGCGGGCCGCTGGCGGTGCCGCCTCCGGAGAGCGTTTCCGTAGAGCCGCGCAACGGGGAGAGATTAGTGCCGGTGCCGCTGCCCCACTTGAAGAGCATGCCTTCGGTCTTGGCCAGAGTGAGGATGGAGTCTAGCGAATCTTTCACCGAGTTGATGAAGCAGGCGGAGCACTGGGGTTTGCTGTATCCGGTGACACCGAACTCGACCTGCTGGGTTTGTGGGTTCCAGTGCCAGCTGCGGCCGTCGGATTTGGGCTCGATGCGGTCGCATCCTACGTTGAACCAGACGGGCGAGTTGAAGGCGGCGTACTGGCGGACGAGGATGTGGACCAGTTCGTCGTGGAAGGTGGCGCCGTCGTCGGGAGTACGGAAATAGCCTTGGGCCATGCCCCAGTCGCGGATGGTTTCGGCGACGCGGGCTACTAGCTGGCGAATCCCGGTTTCACGCTCGGGGGTGCCGAGTTTGCCGTGCAGATATTTGCTGGCCACGATGTTGGTGGCGGTCATGGACCAGTCTTTGGGGACTTCGACGTCCTTCTGCTCGAAGATCACGTTGCCCTGGGAATCGGTGATCTGAGCGAGGCGGAGATCCCATTCGACTTCGCTATAGGGGGAGACGCCGGGTTTGGTGAAGAAGCGGCGGAAGGAGAGGCCGGAGGGCTTCTTCTTGGCGTTCTGGACGGCGGGGGTCGTGGATTCGGTTACGGTCTTGAGTTCTGGCATTGGGCTCTCCATGTATTAGATTCTATGCGGTTCTGAGCCGATTCAGGGCGTCCGGCCAGGGCGGAGAATCGGGGTGGATTGAGATTGCGTTGTCAAGGATCTTTTTGTCACGCGATCGAACGGCGTGCGTTTCAGGCGTCCCCATCGACTGCTCAAGGCAGGCTCTACGGGACGCGGAATCCTTTTATTTCCGTTCCGCCACTCGAAGTGGCGGGCTATTTTCGGTGGTCCCTCCGGGACAAAACCTGACGCAGCCTGACCCGGCTGCGTCAACCGGTTCCCGTGCGGTCAGAAACCGGAGGGGAATGGGGGACAGTGAATGTTGGTGGCGGCTCCGGAATCCAGCTGCGGAGCTGTCATATGGGATACGGACTCGGGCGAGGGCACCGGGTCCATATCTTCGTTTTCATGACTGAAAGGGGTAGGCTGCGCGTCATTCGCGGGCGGAACGTATTCGGTGGCGGGAGTCAATTCCAGGGAACTGGCGAAGTGGGAGCCGATGCCGGTGGCTTTTTCGGCGGCGGAGACCATCCATTGATTGAGGGCATTGCAGATGGTGCGGCGCTGGGCTTGGTCTTCGATGACGACGAAGCGGACGAAGTAGCGGCCAGAGATGAGGCGGGCGCGCATGGGGTTTTGGCGCGACAGCATGCGATCGAGGACGAAGGCCATATCGTCGTCTTCGAAGAATTGGGTGACGGCGAGCATACGGTGGGGCTCGGCCTCCGGCTTCCGGCTTTCGGCATCCGGGGTGGTCGGAGAAATATGGTCCCACACCGGGCCGCTTGCTTCGCTTCGCGGGACGGCCGAGGCGGCCGTCGCCACCTGAGTTATTTCTTCGGCGATGGCAAAGACGCCAGGCTTGCTCGGGATGAACAGGAGGCTGTGATGGGATTCGCAGCGGAACCAGCGCGACCAGTGAAGGCGACGATAGTCCAGGGGACGATCAAAACCGTGGCGCGCCATAGATTCTGATACGAGGCGAGTTAGACCTTCCATTGCGGGCTCCTGCATTTCTGCTGCGGCGCCGGAGAAAGGAAGTTCCCTTATCTGCCGGCGGGCAGATGATTGGGTACTGCACTTTTAGTCGTCGCACCCCGGGGAGGGTCGGGGAGCGGCCACCGCACTGATTTCGGCATTCGGCTCCGGCTTCCGGCATTCGGCTTCCGGACACGCTAGAGGCTGGTTTCGCGTTTAAGGTTTCGGGCGCCGGGCTTACGGATCTGGAAGCCTAGGCGCCTGAGCCTTTCTTGCCTGCGGAGAGCGCCGAGTCACCTCTGGCTGGGCGCGGACCGCTGTTTTCGTTCACTTGCCTGGCAATCCCGTCCCATTCCCGTGAGGCGGAATTTTCTTGCTTGGGATTGCAAAGTTACTCCCGCCGATTGTGCCTGTCAAGAGGGAAACACTACAGGTTGTATCCCTAGCAATGACGGGCTTGGTGCGGGGTTGAGGCCGGATTTTCCACATTGAAAATGCGGGCCGGTTGCGATTTGTAGCGATGCGCCACCCAAAATCTGCATTTTTCCTTCCCGAACGCCCTTCACATCAGGCGTAGGGCGGAGGCGCGTCGGTCGCGACAGGGTTGGGGGAGTTTGCGGGCCGGGGCGGGTTGGTCGTTCCGGACCAGATCGTGCCGGAGCAAGCGTGTTTCGTCGACTCGCCGGCGGCCGATCGGTGGCTTACCGAGTTTTACCTCTTCGATTTCGAGTGCTTCAAACTGGAGGCGGTCGATTTTTTGCTCGCCGATCTCTGGTTCATCTATCTTTGGATCCCTCGATGTTTGATTCATGGACCTTGCATTCAAGGATCGTTGTATTGCGATCATGGTTTCGGCGCTGCCTGGTTCGTCGAACTGGGGCATGAGGACGTAAATGTCCTCGAAGATGCGGCGAGGGGCGATGCTGAGTACGCCGTCGGAAGATTCGACGAGGTAGTCGCCTTTGCGACCACAATGCTGGCGGCCGAGATGGTCGACGAAGCTGAGACTGGAACTGAGTTGTTTGGCATTGACTAGGAACCGTGTGCGGTAGGACTTCCATTCTTCTGATTTCATGTAGGCGCCGCCCGAGCGCGTTTCTTGCTGCTTGAGATAGTTGAATGCGATCCAAGCTTACGAGCCTGGAATCAGTTCGAATTTTCTTGTGAGAGCGAAGGTGACTGTACGGGCGAAATGGGCGCGGGTCAATTCAGTATTTTTGGTGCAGTTGAGGAAAAAGGCAGCAGGGATTTTCCCGAATCGGGAGGGATGAAGCAAAGGCTTAGCGACGCGTCGTTCCTCCGCTGGATGGCGGTAGTTTTCGTGGACATGAAGCGGCTTGAGGAAAATCTGGTAGAGTGGGCAGCCGGAATATCCACAGCGGGCGCACAGGAAATGCAGAAAGACAGTTGCCAGTTGCGCCTGTCAGTTGCCAGTTCTTGCTATCAGGTCTTGGGTGTTGGGTCGTAGGTCTTGGGTTTCGCTATCAGGAGGCTTCCTTGATTCGCAGAGTTGCATGCGGTTTGGTTGCAGGTTGGATTGCTATTTGCGGCGCTTCTTTGTTGGGACAGACGACAGCGGGGACGAAGGTGGTCGTGCTGCGATGTGGGAGTTTATTTGATGGACGCGGAGATGCGTTGCGCAAGAATGTCGTGGTCGTAATCGAAGGAGAGAAGATTAAGGAGATTGCAATTAGCGCGCCTGGGGGAGCGGAGGTGATCGATCTGTCGCGCGAAACCTGTCTTCCGGGGTTGATTGATACGCATACGCATATTTTGCTGCAGGGAGACATTACAGCGGCGGATTATGACGAGCAACTGCTGAAGCAGTCGCCGGAGTATCGGACGATTCTGGCGACGGTGAATGCACGGCGGGCGCTGGAGTATGGATTCACGTCGATTCGCGACGTGGAGACTGAGGGCGCGGGCTACGCCGATGCAGACGTGAAGAAGGCGATCAACAACGGAGTGATTCCGGGGCCACGGATGCAGGTGGCGACGCGGGCTATGGATGTGACGGGAGCGTATCCGCTGCAGGGGTACGCGCCGGGTGTGATGGTCCCGCACGGAGTGCAACTGGTGGACGGTGCGGACAATGCGCGGGCGGTCGTAAGGGAACAGATCAGCCACGGAGCGGACTGGATCAAGGTGTACAGCGACCGGTCGTATCGCGTGCGGGAAGATGGAGTGCTCGACGATATTCCGACGTTCACGCTGGACGAGTTGCGGGCGATTGTGGACGAGGCGCACCGCGAGCGGCACAAGGTGGCATCGCATGCGATGGCGCTGAATGGGGTTCACAACTCGGTGGAGGCCGGGGTGGATTCGATCGAGCATGGGAACTACATTGCGGAGGAAGATTTGAAGACCATGGCGGCACGGGGGATTTTTTATGTGCCGACAATTTTTGTGGGTGAATATGTGGCGCAGGGGCGGGCGGCGGAAGGGGCTCCGGTGTGGGTGAAGATGATTCAGATTCATGAAGAGACGTTTCGGCGGGCGATGAAGGCGGGAGTGAAGATCGCGTTTGGGACGGATGCGGGTGGGTTTGATTGGAAGATCAATCCGGCGAAGGAGTTTTCGTCGATGGTGAAGTTTGGGATGACGCCGGCGCAGGCGATCCGCGCGGCGACGGCGACGGCGGCGGAGCTGTTGGGAATGCGGGATTCGCTGGGAACGATTGAGGCGGGGAAACTGGCGGACATTGTGGCAGTGCCGGGGGATCCGCTGAGCGACGTTTCCGTGATGGAGAAAGTCGATTTTGTGATGAAGGGTGGGGTGGTGTATCGGAAACCCTAAGTTATTTCGCCACGGAGCCATGGAGGCACGGAGAAGGGCAATTCTTGATTGCTGATTCAAGAGGACTCGGCGGGATCGTCTTGACGGCGTCGTCTGGTGGATTGAACGGGGTCTGGATTGGTTGGTTCCGGGGAATCGGGAAGCCTTTACCGCGGAGGACACAGAGGACCACCATCAAAATCCCCACCCTAGTCCCTGCAAAGAACGCACAGACTAGAGCGGGGCACCCATTTTCGTTTCAGGCGAATTTAGCGGTGGGCTAGCTCGGGTTCGTGGGCTGATTTGCCGGATTTGAAGGTGGCGTAGCGCTTGTTGATCTCGTCCCAGTTGAGGACGTTCCACCAGGCGGCGAGATATTCGGGGCGGCGGTTGTTGTATTTCAGGTAGTAGGCGTGCTCCCAGACGTCGTTGCCGAAGATGGGATAGAGGCCTTGCGAGATTGGGTTGTCTTGATTCGGGGTGCTGATCACTTGCACCTCGCCGGATGATTTGCCTGCCAGCCAGACCCATCCGCTGCCGAATTGCTTGGTGCCGGCATCGTTGAACTTGGCTTGAAAATCTTTGAAGTTGCCGAACGTTTTTTGGATGGCTTCGGCAATCGGGCCGCTCGGATCGCCTCCGCCCTTGGGTTTCATAATCCTCCAGAACATGGTGTGGTTGACGTGTCCTCCGCCGTTGTTGCGGACCGCGGCGCGGATGTCCTCGGGGATGGCGTTGAGGTTGCGAATGAGATCTTCGGCGGACTTGCCGGCCAGATCGGGATGCTTCTCGATGGCGGCGTTCAGATTCTTCACATAGGCGCCGTGATGCATGTCGTGGTGCAGAGTCATCGTCTGCTTATCGATGATCGGTTCGAGCGCGTCGTATGCGTAGGGGAGTGCTGGTAATTCGTGAGCCATGATTGGTCCTCCAATGCTTTTGAGATGACGGGAAGCGGCGTTTCGATGCAAGGTGTTTGCAGATGATTATATCGCGGGGCGATATGGGTGGCGGGAGATGGTCGTGCTACGGCGGGGAACGCAGATTCCTCGCTGCGCTCGGAATGACAATGTTTTTAAGAAAACTTCATTGTACTTGCGGCCTATTTGCGACCCAGGAGGCGGATGCGGGAGGTGAAGGCTCGTCCCTCGCAGGCGGTGAATGTGGGTTGAGGGTGCGATGGGTCGATAACGCTGTTGACGACGAAGGGATTGCACCGGCCTGTGAGGTTGTCGAAGCCGCCGCGCAGGGCCAGGTAGTATCCGAAAAGATGAAAGCGTTTTTCGAGTTGAAGGTTGAGGGCGAAATAGTCCGGGAAACGCTGGGCGCCGGGTTTGCCGATCAGTTGTTGCTGGTCGGTGAGGAGATTGAAGGGGAATCCCGTGCGGGCTTCCAGGGAGTAGGCGACTTCGAGTTGATGGATGATCGGCAATTTGAACAACGGGAAGTAGCCCCAGGAGAGAAAGCGGTTGGGAGTGTCCCAAGGATAAGGGCCGGGTTGCTGAGCGCTGAGGATCGGGCTGTCGACATTGAAGTCGAGGGCTTGATTGGTGTGGGCGCTGGAGCGCGTGTAGGAACCCATGAGCATGTAGTTCTCGCGGAAATTGTGGCGGAGAGTGAGTTGAAGGGCGTCGTAGCGGTCCTCACGGGTGTTCTGGAGGAAGAAGTCGCCGCTGGTGGTGTTGTTGAGGGTGTCGTAGACGAATCCGCGCGTGCCTTGGCGTTGGAGGAACTCGGCTTTCAGATAGACCGCGGCGGGGAGTTTCTTTTCGAGGGCGAGGCTCCAGTTGAGGAAGCGCGGAACTTGGAGCGTGGCGTGGTTGACGGTGAAGGTGGTGGTGACGGGTCCGGTGGTGGTGATGCAGTTCGCGGTGCAGGTAGCGTCCGGGATCGAGTAGAAAATGTCCTGCCTGGTTCCGGCATATGGGCGGGCAATCAGGTAGATGGGAGTCGCGTCGTAGACCAGGCCGATGCCGGCGGAGAGTTTGGTATTGCCGGTGCTGTCGAGGACGTAGGTTCCGGCGAGGCGTGGGGAGATTACGGCGTGGCGGACAATTTCGTCCCAGTCGAGGCGGACGCCGGGCGCGATCAGCAGGCGATCGGTGAGGAGCCAGCGATCTTCGGCATAGGCGCTGACTTCGGCGTTGAATTGCTCGTGTAGCGGGGCTGCGGTGAAGGTGGAGTAGCGGGTGCAGGGGAAGCTTGCGTTCTGGGCCGCAGTGAGGCACAGGTCCGGCGAAGTCAGCGTGTTGCTGCCGTTCAGGAATGAAATCGGCTGACGGGCGAACTGTGCGTCATAGGAAATTCGGTCGAGATCGACTCCGACTTTGAAGTCGTGGCGGCCATGCCACTGGTGCGACGGAAGGAAGAGGTTGGCGAGGGCTTGCCAGCGGCGGGCGTGGGTTTCGTCGCCGAGGTAGTAGCTTCCGCCGGCGATGGTGGGATTGACATAGTAGGGAAGTGTTCCGTAGGGAGTGAGCCGCAGGTTGTATTGATCGAAGGCGAATCCGGTTTCGAGGAGTTGGCCTCCGGCGAAATAGTGCTGGTCCTTGGCGCTGGCTATATAAGCGGATTCCACATCTTTCGGATTCGACAGTTGTGGGCTTTGCGGCGAGAGGAAGGCGTACTGGTCGTGAAGGTAATTCGCGAGGAAACTGGTGGTGAGGATGTTGCGGCTGGTGAGGTTGGTTTGAACTTTCGTGAGATTGCCGAGACGCAGGACGTGGTCGTTGTCGGCGTTGACAGGCAAGGCAGTGTAGACGAGGTTGTCGTATACGCCGTCGAAGGCGTTGTAGAACCAGATCTTTCCCTTTTCGAGGGGGCCCGAGAAAGTGAAGCGCGGGAGGAACTGATCGAGGCGCCATCCATGCTTGTTTTGCACGGACGGAATGAAATCGGTGGCGGCGAAGCGGAAGTGGTTGTCACCGATGCCGGTGTTGAGGCTGAGAAGGCCGCCGGATCCTTTGCCGGCTTCGGCAGGCTCGCGCGAGGGTTCGACCTGGATGGAGCGGAAGGCGTCGGTGCTGACGCGGACTAGAAGTTGTCCGTTGGCGGGTTGAGTGACGTTGAAGCCGTCGAGCAGAGTGACGGTTTGGTAGGTTTGGGCTCCGGCAACGTGAGGCTGTCCGAATTGATCCAGCACGACGCCGGGAATGAGGTTGAGGACGTTGCGATAGTCGTGCGTGCCGGGATAGACGATGTTGATGACGTCGAGGCCGCTGATGGTTTCCTGGGCTGCGATTTGCGTGCGGTCGATGGCGGGAGGAGATTCGTGGACGACGACGATTTCGCGAACTTCCTGCTGGTGAGAGATGGAGACCTCGATGGTAGAGCTTGGCGCGATCTCGACGCTGGGCTGCACCACCGCGTAGAAGCCTTCTTTTTCGACGCGGAGTTGATACTGGCCGGCGGGCAGCTCAGGGAACTGGCAGCGTCCGATGAAATCGGTCTGGCAGCGGACGGCGGGGAGCGGCGGCGATTGGAGGAAGACGCGGGCGGAGGAAACGGCAACTCCGTTTTCGTCGGTGACGGCAATGGCGGGGGCGGGGGTGGACTGAGCCGCGGCAGTGCCGATCAGGGCGAGCGTAAGGAAGATGGCACGCATGCCGGTCACGACTATTTTACTGTCGAATACCGGAGGCCGTTGGTTTTAGGGCCCGATATAAGTCGGTGAGGCTCGGCCGTGTACCGCTTTCTCCCTGGGTTTTGTCAGGATGGAGGGTATTTGAAAATTCCGTAGCCTGCGCTACACCAGCCGAGCCGGTTTGCAGGACCCTCGAATGGCTCACCTGAGCTCCCGCGAAGCGCTCCAATTCCCTGCTGATTTCGCACTCAAAGCCGAGTATATGCGCGCCGACGACGCAGCTGATTTTCAAATCAAGGCCGATCTTTACGAGACGGCCAGCCGCGTTGCATTCTTGCGGGCTCGCGTGATCGCTAGCCTTTGGTGGCGAGGTACTGGCACACGCGCTGAATGGTGTCGCGCTGGCTGTCGTTGAGGGTAAGGAATTCAAATCCGTAGCGGAGGCCCTGGCGGTAGCGGACGATGGCGCGGACTTTGATGGGATAGGGCGCGAGGGGCAGGGGAATGTCGAGCGTGACGATCTCGCCGGGTTCGAGGCTTCCCGTGAGTGTGGCGCCGATGCCGTCCTGACCCATTTCGGTGGATCGTCCCCAACAGGTGCGGAACTCTCCGGCTTGAAACATCTTGACTTGCAAGCGCATGTCAATGGCGAAGCGGGGAAAGCGGCGGGTATAGGCGACCTTGGCGGCCGGCGCATTGCCGGGCGCACGCGTGCCAGATCCCGTGTCGGCGGAAGCGGCGGCGGCGTGAGCTTTTTTTCCAGTACTCATGGTCGATACGGCGCTGTGTCAGCCGCGGTGCAACGCGCTAATTGCCATGCAGCAGGTATCCAGACTCGAGCGGCAATTTGCCGGCAAGTTTAATGACCGTGACACTGCTGTTAATGGAGTAGACATCCACGACGCCAATGGCGCCGGGGATGGACGCGACCTTGTTAACCAGGTCTTCATCGGAATCGGCGATCATAACCGCAGGATGACCCATGCGTCCGTGGTTGGCGGAGGTAATGATTTCCTTCACCTGGGATTCCGGGACTTCATAGACCTTTTCCAGAAACAACTTCATTTCCGGCGTTGAGGGGGAGCGCATGATGAGGGTGATAGATTTGCCATCAGGCCAGTGGTTGGTCTGGCCTTTGGAGACCTTCACAAGGTCCGGCAGAGTGATGGCGGAGACGGAGTTGGCCTTGTTGGAGACCAGAGCAAGATCGCGCGCGGTCGCCAGCGAAACGCTGGCCGCGAGAAAAAGACAGAAGCTTAAAGTTTGACGGTAGAACACAGTCTCTCCGGCAAGGCGGAATCGGCCTAGCAGTGATTTTCATGGAAATTGCGCGGCCGCTCAACGGTCACGAAGGTCATGTACCTTTGGAGATAATGGCCGATAGGGGTTGCGGCAGGGTTGGAGGCGGCCATGATCCGAGGTGGGTTAGGAATTGGAGCGTGCCTGCGGTCGCGGGAAGTCTTGCGTCGTTCCAGAGGAAAATCAGAGCAACCTGTGAGAATTGCCGCTGCGCGGTTTCTGAGCCGCTGGGTGTACTGATGAATGGCTAATGGCAATTCGGCGAGGATCGGCCTTACTCTGTGGGAGCTTTTCGCAGCGACAGCTTCAGCAAGTTCTCGGATGCGGTCATCGAGCAGACGAGCGCGCACACCCATACCAGCAAAATGCAGCTTCCGAGACAAGAGGACGCGAAACCGATTAATATCACGATTCCAACAGTCGGTTCCTACACTGAATCCCGTAGGAGGCGGCGCGGATTCGCTGTTATATCGGAAGTAAACCCCGAAGGGCGAGAAGTCATCCTAACCTTCGGTTGTAGCGTTCCATGAGGCTTGGCAAGTCGCGAGCGATCGGGTAGGCTATGGCTTCCCCGCACACGAGGATCATTCCCCATGACTAGTCGTGTTAGTTACGCTCCGCAAGATTTCCAGAAGATGTGCAAGCAGGCCGAGAGAGACCATGAGTCGAAAAAACTTGTGGTTCTGATGGAACGCGTGAAGAAGCAGATCGCGGAACGCGAGCACCCAGGCAAACCGAAAGCAACGGCGAAGCATGCTGCCGAGGCTGGAAGTGGTGACTCCGTCGTATTGCGGCTGCCCAGTCGCTCGGCTCCGTTTGAGAGATGACCACACGGACAGCCTTTGATCCGCTTTTTTACATCCTGAGAGACCAAAACTTTTCTCCTTCCACAACTTGGTTTTACGCTAAAATGGCCGGGCTTTCTGGTTGACTCACCTACTGGACATAGTGAGTTGCCATGCGCCTTTCCTAGGAGGTAGTAGATGTACCGGCCCAATGCGAGTTCCCTGTCGGACTCTCGTCCGTTCCGGGACGCGGAATCCCAAATCCGCGACCTAACGCAAGATTTCGCAATCTCTTTTAACACGGGAAATTACGATCAGGCCGTGGGCATGTTCGCGAATGACGGCGTGCTGATGGTCCCGCATCACCAGGCGGCGTACGGCCAAAAGTCGGTGGAGCGATTGTTGAGACGGATAGGCGAGACAGAATACAGTGGCCTGCGTCTGGACACCACGCGAGTGGAGCACTCCGGCGACATGGCGATGGAGATCGGACAATTCTCCGCTGTGGCGCGGACGGCGGACGGAACGATGATGCCGGAGAGCGGGAAGTATGTGAAGGTGTGGCGGAGGTTGGGCGTGTGGCTGATCATCGCCGACTGTTGGAGTCGGACCCTAGAGGAGGCGAGCGATCGCGCGGCGTGACGAGGGCACGAGTTTGACGCGGTGCGGAATCGAGATCTGCGTTGGTGGGGGGGCGGCCTGTGGACATGAGCGAGAGCGGCGGACGAGGACGCCCGGACAGCCGCCGGGACGGCGGCGCTACTTTTTCCGCGGCAAGTGAGCTCGGGCATGGGGCGGGAGCGAAGCCTGACCCGGGGCAGTACTGTCCGAACTGCTCGATGAAATTGCGGGAGAACCGGTGCAAGTTGAAGTGTCCGCAGTGCGGGTTCTATTTGAGCTGCTCGGATTTTTACTAAGGCAGCTATCAGCTCTCAGTTATCAGCTGTCAGTCAGAGCAAAATTGCTTTGATGCTCGCCGTTCGTCCACTATCCGATACAGCGTCGCTACTCGGGTTTGTCTGTCCTGACAGGTCTGCTGGGTTCCGTCTACAATGAGGGGCGAACGATTCGCAGAAATCATAACGAGGAGAAGATCATGCAACGCAAGGCTAGTGCGGTTTGGAAGGGCGGGTTGAAGGATGGGAAGGGAACGATTTCAGCTCCGAGCGGAGTGCTGAAAGACACGCAGTATTCTTTTTCGACACGATTTGAAAATGGGCAGGGAACCAATCCCGAGGAATTGATTGCGGCGGCGCATGCGGGATGTTTTTCCATGGCGCTGTCGGCGCAGCTGGGCGGGGCGAACTTGACGCCAGAGAGCATTTCGACGACGGTGACGCTTTCGCTCGACAAGCTGGATTCGGGGTGGGCGATTACGGCGAGCCACATTGATGTAGTCGGAAAGGTTCCAGGCGCGGATGCAGCGACATTTCAAAAATATGCGGAAGCGGCGGAGAAGGGATGTCCGGTGTCGAAGGTGCTGAACGCGAAGATTACGATGACGGCGAAGCTGGGGTAAGGAAGGTTGGCCGCAACCAGGCTCGCACTGGCTGCAATCTGAGCCCAATCAGCGTGAACACTACCAATCATGCGTGAACAAATGAGGGCTGAATTGTGATTGGGAAGAAGACATCGCCGTGGAACCAGCCCCCTGAGCGTTAGGTGGGTTCTACTAAGGGTCGGTGTCGGGATTTCGATCCTAGTGGCGATGAGGATAGCTCACTGGCTGCAGCTACTCTGGCTGTATTGTTCTTTCTATTCGCTGTCGCGTATCGATTCAAGCGGAGAGATCGCGACGTTCAAGACTGACTCCCAAGCTAGTGCACGCGTCCCACCGCCTGTTTGACACCGCAGTTTACGTCTGTAGAATAGACGTGTAGGTCTTCCTGACACGGCGACGATAGGTCGCCGCTGCAATGCAAGTTCACTTGCCATCGTGGCGGAATTGGCAGACGCGCATGGTTCAGGTCCATGTACTCGCAAGGGTGTGGGGGTTCGAGTCCCTTCGATGGCACCATTGATTCTTTTCTTTCGCCCCTTTCGGGGCTGATTCAATCTCCAGTCACCCCACGGCTTGCGCCATGGGCTGCATTCTTTCGCCGCTTCGCGGCTGAGATGGATGTGCGAACTTGGGGCATCATGCCTTCCTCGGCGCGAGGAAACAGCAGGTCCCTCCACTGCGCTTGCTTCGCTGCGCTACGGTCGGGATGACATTGCTTGGTGAGCTGGAAGAGAATCGTTCTAGACGTGAAAAAGGCGATCTCTGGTTGGAGATCGCCTCTTTGCAATGAGGGGATGGTCTACAGCGGCTGGACGTTCTCAGCTTGCCAGCCCTTGGGGCCCTTGGTCACGTCGAACTGCACGGTCTGGCCCTCTTGCAGGCTACGGAAGCCGCCCGCTTGAATCGCCGAGAAATGCACAAAAACGTCTTCGCCGGACTGGCGGCTGATGAAGCCGTAGCCTTTGGCGTCGTTAAACCACTTTACTGTTCCTTGTTCTGCCATGTGTTAGGTGTTCCTTTAGTTGATCGATTTACGCTGGAGAGATTCGGAGAAACTGCAGGCAGGTTACTAGCTGTTAAGGCAAGAACTGCTCACGTCCGATTCGGACTAACGTACACCTTTATGGTACAGGCAGTAGTGGGGATTAGCAAGCTGAATACGAGTGCGGTTCAGATCGAGTCCGGGAGCGACTTCGGACGGTGGAGATCGGACCTCAGATCAGACTTCAGGCTTTCGAGCGACCCGGCCGAGGTACGAGGTCGTGTTTTGTCTTCAGGTCTCATCGCGCAAGAAATCGAAACAGCCACGACCAGTTTGCGAGGCAACAGCAGGATGAGGACAAACAGCGTATACTGAAAGTACTTAACCTCGAAGACCACGTCCTATTTGCGCCTTCGCGATTGAGAGATCGGGAGGCGTCTTTTCCGTACCAGCGAGTGTCCGTGAACAATTCACTCTCGTGCCCGGACACGATGCGGTTGCACAATCCCAAGACTTGCATTCTGACGAACTGAGTGTCGTCTCAATTGCGTTCACCAGCAGTCCCACAAGGAATGGTTCCAGCAGCACAACCGTTCACTAACCTGCCCGAATGACAGGAGTCGATTATGTCCGGAGTTAACGGCGACAAATCCCGGTTTAACCGAGTGCGGAAGCAGAAACTGGCGCGTAGGATCCGAAACCGCAAACTGCTGAATCCCGTGGGAACGCAAGGCAAACCCGCCAAAGCGGTATCGAGTTCAGAGCCGAAGCCGGTAGTGGCATGAGCGCGCCGCTGATTGGGTTGCCGGTTTCCGAGCCGCTGGCCAGTAAGTTTAAAAATAAACGTGTTCTTCTGGTGGACCCTTCGGCGACTATGCGCGACTTGCGCGCCGAGTCCATGAGAAAGCTTGGCATGGAAGTGGATTGTGCCGCCGACATCAGCGAGGCGCGGTCCTGGTGGCGTGCGGATCTTTACCGCCTGGTGCTGATCGATATGGAAAGCGGACTGGGGCATCGCGACAAGTTTTGTGACGACATGCGCAGGGCCACGCCACCGCAACAGATTTCGTTTCTGGTGGGAAAGCCAGCCTACCTTGCCGATGTACCGACGGCGGAACAAACTCCGCTGGTTCAGAAGAGCGCAGAAGAAGCTCCCTGGGGGGACGTGAAGGCAGCGCTTGCGGCTAAGCTCCCTGGGGCAGTCTCGCAACGTTGGGGAATTCTGGAAGCTTCGCGGCGAATTTCCGCGGTGCGCTCGCTGTCGCATGCGCGCTTCCAGGCGACTCAGGAGAGACCTGCGCCGCCGCGCGATCTGGAAACCAGGGAATTCAAACGCATCGCAGCGGAATCCCGGACTTTAGATGATTTACTCAGAGAGGAACTGCAATGAAGAATCTTTACGTAGGTAATTTGCCCCACAGCACAACCGAGTCCGAATTGCGAACGGTTTTCGAGGCTCATGGTGCGGTGGAAAAAGTCAGCATCGTGACCGATCGGGAAACGGGCCGCGCTCGAGGCTTCGGGTTTGTGGAAATGACCAATGCCGCTGAGGCCGATAAAGCAGTCGCGGCACTGAACGGAACCGAACTGGGTGGACGGGCGTTGAAGATCAATGAGGCGCAGCCCAAGACCGACCGGCCCAAGGGCGGTGGGGGACAGCGCTTTGGCGGTGGCGGCGGCGGACGCGGGCGCGATGACTATCAGGGCCACGCACGCCAGCCGCGTGAACCGCGCTGGTAGTTTTCTTGTTTCCTGGAAGCAGCCGGACGCGGAATAGTGTGGGCCGGCACCGCTAGCAAAAAGGCTAAGGAGGAATTGTGAATGCCACGAGGAAGATCAACTTTTACTAAACGCCAAAAAGAACAGACGCGGCAACAAAAACAGCGCGAGAAGGCCGAGCGCAGGGTCCAGCGCAAACAGGACAAGCCGGAAGGCGTCGTCGTCGACGAGATGCAGGAACTGCGGGAGCATGCGGAGGCGCAGGCCGCGCTGTTCCGCATCGGCTCCGAGGACGAACCCGGTTCGGCGGAAGGGTTTACGCCCGGCGGCAAGATCGGCCACTAGATGTTCAGGGAAAAGCCCCATTTCCCGCAAAGAACGCGGGAAGTGGGGCACCCACTTTCCCTTCTACTTTAGACAGAAACCGCTTTACACAAAAACTTCGCCGGGCAAAGCCGTGAGTGTGCGCGAAGCCAGGGTATTTTGGACGAAACGCTTGGGCTGAACTGCGCCGGACGGATCCATCTGCATGCGTTCGATACGCAACTTCAGAGTGCGCTCGATGTTGCGGAGTTCCACGACCTCGACTCCGGCGGCCAGGGTGGTAGCGCGGCCGGTCAGTCCCGCGCGTCCGGTGCGGCCCACTCGGTGGATGAAGTCTTCGGCCATTTTGGGCAGGTCATAATTGATAACGTGAGCGACGTCGTCGCAATGCAAGCCGCGAGAAGCGATGTCGGTCGCGACCAGCACCTGAAAGCGGCCTTCCTGAAATCCGCTGAGGGCGCCGTTGCGCTGCGATTGCGAGCGATCGCCGTGAATCATGGTGGCGCTGAAGCCGTCCCGGGCCAGTTCTTGAGCGAGGCGCTGAGCGCCGCGCTTGGTGCGGGTGAAGATGAGAGTCTGTCCCTTTTCCGCATAGAGAAGCTGGCGCAGGACATCGAGCTTTTCGCCGGGCCGCACTTCGTAGGCTTTGAGTTCCACGCTTTCGGCTGGTTTCAGGACCGAACCCAGCGCAACCCGCACGGGGTCGCGCATGTACTCGTGCACCAGGCCGGCGACGGACTGCTCGAGCGTGGCCGAGAAACACAGAGTCTGACGGCTCTTTGGCAATATCGCAAGAATGCGGCGGATAGCCGGAAGAAAGCCCATATCGAGCATGCGGTCGGCTTCGTCGAGGACGAGTATCTTGATCTGGTGCAGATCGGCGAACTTGCGGTCTGTGAGATCCTGCAGGCGTCCGGGAGTGGCGATGATCAAGGATGACCCGGCACGCAGGCCCTGGATCTGAGCTTTTTCAGATACGCCGCCGATGACGAGCGCGGCTTTGGGCATGGTTTTCGTGCGCAGGTTTTCGTATTGTTCGTGGACCTGCATGGCCAGCTCGCGCGTGGGCAACAAGATTAGTGCGCTGGCTTGGGCCGACGGTTCGCTGCGTAGCATTTCGATCACCGGGATCAGAAATGCCAGGGTTTTGCCAGTGCCGGTCTGGGCTGTGCCGATTACGTCTTTTCCTTCAAGGGCAGGCTGGATCGCACGCTCCTGGATCGGCGTTAAGGTGATGAATTGAGCCGCCGCAAGCTTCTGCTGCAAGGCAGCAGACAAGGGCAGTTCGGTAAATGTGGTCATTCTAGATTGTTCTTTCTGGAGGGGCCTGTCGATATACACGTCCGTACATCAGGACACACGTGAAGCTTCCATGCCGCTCACATTCAATTTTTGATTTAACGCTGGAACTAAACGGCGGGCAGGAAAGGCGGAGATGAATCTGATCCAACGAGGGACCACCGCGTCACGAGCAAACCGTGGAAAAAGCGTCAAAAAGAGTATAGCACAGTGCAACGACAGCGGCAGTTACGACCGTAATGGGGATGGCCAGCTTGAACCCTGAGGATTTTATTAAACATATACCCTAACTTGTTGACCATATACCCTAAAAACGATCAATCCACGCATCTAACTGGTTTGGGGCAGCGAGTGGAAAGAATGGTCGCTAATCAAGCACTCCTAGGCTAGAATTAGAAACCCCGTAACACAAACAACTGCGAATGGCCGAAACAAAATTCTCATGCTTCTGGCAGGGACCGGACCTTGGCCGGGATACTCAGGCTGCGGTTTCGCTTCACGGCCACACAAACCGCTCCAAAGAGAGCCTTCAGCTCATCCCTCAGTTGGCCCGAAAGGGGCCGATGCTGCATGAGGCTTTAGAGAAGCAATGCCGGAGGTCCAGGATCCCCGTAGATTTTTCGCGGGCCTATTGGACTCCGCCGCTGACGCCCCGGTTGGCGTACGAGACGGAAAGGGATCAGATCGAGAATAGCCTCGGACTCAAGGCCATAGTCTCGCTCACGGACCACGACAACATCGAAGCGCCTATGTTGCTGCGAAAGATGCCGGACACGGCGCACACGCCGATATCGCTGGAGTGGAGCGTCCCGTTCGCTGGAACGATCTTTCACCTCGGGGTGCACAACCTGCCGAGCCGCCAGGCGCAGGGCATCATGGATGACCTCGCGGCGTATACGCGGGACCCGAGCGATGGGCGTTTGTGTGAACTGCTGGCCATGCTTGATCGGTTCCCGGATGTGCTGGTGGTGTTCAATCATCCGCTCTGGACCCAGTCGTGTGTGGGAGTGCAACGAGGCGGTGATGATCTCGATCGATTCTTGACGTGCGCAGTGCAGTTCCTGCACGCGTTCGAAATCAACGCCACGCGTAGCACCAAAGAAAACAATCGCGTGGGGGAACTGGCCGCTCGATGGGAGCGCCCACTCGTCTCGGGCGGAGACCGGCATGGATGCGCGGCCAGCGGCGCGCTGAATCTGACAGGCGCCGAAAGCTTCTGCGAGTTTGTGAGCGAAATCCGGCAAGAACAGCGCAGCCATGTGCTGCTGATGCCGCAGTATACCGAACCGGTCAGCATCCGCACGACGCGGACCTTGCTCGATGTGATTCGCAACTACCCGGAATATCCAGTGGGCTCACGGCGCTGGGATGATCGAATATTCCATCCCGACGAAAACGGTGGCCCCGATAGACCGATCTCCGCGTTATGGAAGGCGCCTCCCGCATACGTGGAACAAATCTTGGGCTGCGTTCGGGTGCTGGAGAACGCGGTCGTGCAGCGGGCGGTGAAGAGCGTCTTCAGGTCGACAGTCGTTTCTGAAGCTCCGCGGGACATTTCTACGGAGGTTATCCCGGCTGAGGTGGTTTCGACGGAGGCCGTTTCGTCCGAGGCGCTTTCGTGAAGAAAGAAAGTCCACGGGTCGCGTTTTTTCCTTGCGTCTACCATGAAGTGGACGGCGTAGCGAAAACCAGCCGGGAGTTTGAGGCATTCGCCCGCCGCCATGAAGTTCCATTCCTGATGGTGCACGCGGGCCCGCTAGACGAAGTCACGACGGCAGGGCCGGTCATCCGCGTCCAAATGCGGCGCAGTCCGGTGAAATTTGCGCTCGACCGGGCTCACGACTACGACCTGCTCTTCCTGAGACATTATCGAAAGCTGGAACCGCTGCTGCGAGACTTTCGGCCGGATGTGGTGCAAATCACGGGCCCGAGCGATGTGGGCACGCTGGGTGCGTACGTGGCTCACAAGATGGGAATCCCGCTCGCGGCTTCGTGGCAAACCAATCTCCACCAGTACGCGCGAAGGCGCATGGCGGCCGCGGTGTCGTTTCTGCCGACAGCGATGGCGGGAAGACTGGCGGGCGCGGCGGAGCGCTGGAGTTTTCTCGCTTCGGCGCGGTTCTACAAAATTCCGCGGCTTCTATTCGCGCCGAACCAGGAGATGATCCGGGTACTGGAGGCGGCTACGGGCAAGCCTTGTTACTTGATGTCACACGCCGTCGACACGGCGGTTTTCCGCCCGGAACTTCGCGATCGGGAGGAAGGCCCGTTCCGTATCGGCTACGTGGGACGGCTCACGGCGGAGAAGAATGTACGCGCGCTGGCGCGGTTGGAGCAGGCTCTGCTCGACATGGGGCATCAGGATTTCCGTTTCGTCGTGGTGGGGGATGGCGCGGAAGGGGAATGGCTGCGGAGCAATATGCGGCAGGCGGAGTTCACGGGCGTGCTGACGGGACCCGAACTGTCACGAACCTTCGCAAATTTCGACGTGCTGGCATTTCCGTCGGAGACCGACACGTTCGGTCTGGTGGTGCTTGAGGCGTTTGCGTCGGGAGTGCCTGCAGTGGTCACGGATTGCGGTGGGCCGCAATATACCGTGCGCCATGGGAGCACCGGGTACGTTGCGCGGAACCTCGATGAGTTCGCGGCCTACACGGCGAGGTTGATGTCCCAGCCCGAGTTGCTCTCCGCAATGCGCGGGGCGGCGCGCCAGCAAGCCCTGACTACTTCGTGGGATCGCATTTTCGATGGGATGTATGAAGCTTACGCGCGCTGCCTGTCTCCCGTCCCGGTCACGAGCCACAGTGTTTTCGATGTGGCCACCACCTGACTGCGCGTTCTGCGAGATGGTCCATTCAGCAGGGATCCCTTCAAAACCGAGGCCGGAAAAGGCCGCGCTTTTCGACGGCGCGAGGCCGTGCGCTGCTGGCAAAGTTGCTGTAGGCAAGGGACTCGAAATGGAGCACAATCAGGGCGGCACGGGGAGGGCAGGCTAATTTGAAGATTTCTCAAAAAGGACTGTACGCGCTGCAGGCCATGATGACGCTGGCCCGCCGGCACGATCAGGGCGCAATCAAGATTCGAGATATCGCGGCGGAGAGCGATTTGCCGGAGAAGTTCCTGGAACTGATTCTGCTGGAACTGAAGAACGCGCGCATTGTGGACAGTGTGCGGGGCGCGAGAGGCGGCTACCAGCTCAGGCGCGATCCGGCGGAGATTCCATTGAGCGATATTATCCGGCTGGTGGATGGACCGCTGGCGCCCTTGGGAGATGCGGAGCAATTGCGCGGTCTGATCGCGAAGGGCGGCGATCATCGGGCGCTCTATGAGGTGTTTCTGGCGGTGCGGGATGCCGCGGCGAAGATTCTGGAGAATACGACGATCGCGGACATTGTGGGGGGCGGCAAGGGCAAAAAGGGCGCTGCGGGGAAGAGCGGGGCAGGGCTGGCGAAGAAGAGGTCGAACGGAGCATAGAGAAAGAGTCGAGCTGCGCTCGACGGACAGCCGAGGGCGGCTGTCCCCACATAACCTTAACGCCAAATCCCGTGAGGGACGCGGGAAGTGCGTGATTTTCACAAGCCAGAAACAGAATCCTACTAGAGCGTTTCATCGATTCCTATCAATACAGAGTGCGAAACTCCTTGTCTGGCGCGGGATTTGCGAGAAACGACTTCCGGGGCTGCACCAAATCCGGTCATGCGCTTGTGGACGGGCTGCACTCGATTGAAAACACACCTACTTACAAAGCGTGGTTTTTCGTTGACGGAAAAAATAGAAGGAGTACAACAAGATTGTTCTTTGACAGCTTCTTAGGTTTTTCCGGTTGGTGCGGCGTCCGGGGCTCAAGCGGAGTCACTTTCCTGATCGAAAGATTGGGAAGGAGGGTGAGCGAGGGTCTATAGCAAAGCGCTGGTTGAGGAGAACAGAGAAGAAATGTTGAAGGCGAGATAGAGTTCCGAGGCGTAAGGTAGGTTTATCCGGTTGGCGGTGAGCCCGGAGCCCAAGCGAAGATCGCGCGCAGCACCCCGCAAGGGAGGCAGCGATAGCAGGTCGAGCAAGGGTCAAACGCGAGCTACTGGCCGAGACGAATGGACCTTACACCACCTCGGAACTCTTATTTTTTGGCTGTTAGCTATCAGCTTCAGCTTCCTCAGCTCCTAGCTTACCTTTCCTACTCCCAATCGGCGTGCGGCGGCATTATTTGTCCACCAGGTTCATCCGCGTAGGTCCGCGTGCATGCGTGGCAAAGACGTTTTGTTTTGCCCTAAACCCTTAACGACCTTATGACCTAAGACCTAGACCTACACTCAGGTTTCCCTTAGTCGACATGCTCGCCTTCGGACATGAAGCTCTGTTCAGAGGGGGGCAGGCGATCTCCGGGACGCGCCCAGAACACGTAGAGGGTTGGCCACAGAATCACGCTGACCAACAGTTCTACGATCAACCCGCCCACGATTACGATGGCGAACGGGCGCTGCGAATCTGATCCGATGTCGTGGGACATGGCGGCCGGCAGCAGGCCGAGCGTGGCCACCAGCATCGTCATCATGATCGGGCGCAAGCGGAGTGCCGCGCCTTCTTTGGCTGCGTCGCGCACCGGCATACCGCGGGTGCGTAGCTGGTTGATGTACTCGACCATGATGACGCCGATCTCGACAGACACGCCAATCAGGGCCAGGAAGCCGAGGCCCGACGAGACGCTGAAATGCGTCCCGGTCAAAAGCAGACTGAGGAAGCCGCCCAGAGGAGAAAGTGCGACCACGGCTAGAATCAGGCCGACCCACTTCCAGGAGCCGAAGGCGGAATACAAAATAAACGACATCAGCAAAAGGGTGATGGGCACAATGAACGCGAGACGGCGGTTCGCGCGCTGCTGGCTTTCGTATTCTCCGGTCCAGTCGAGGTGATATCCCTCCGGCAATTTAATCTTCTGTCCAACTTCGTCAATTGCCTGCCGCACCGTGCTGCCGAGGTCGCGTCCGCGCACGCTGTATTTGATGGCGATATAGCGGGAGTTGCCCTCTCGATAAATCGTGGACGCGCCATCGTCGAGGGTGATGGTGCACACTTGTGCCAGCGAGACTCGCTCTCCCGTAGGAGCCAGGATGCGGATGTTGCGAATGTCTTCCACTGACTGGCGGAAATGAGGCTGGTAGCGGACGGTGAGGTCGTAGCGCTGCTCCCCGATGAGAATTTGTGTCAATGCCTTCCCGCCTACCGCAGTCTCGACTGAATCCTGAATATCGCTGACGTTGATGCCGAAGCGGTCGGCGGCGACGCGGTCTACGTCTAAGTTCACATTGGGCTGGCCGCGGACCTGAAACGTCCCTAGATCGGCCACGCCGGGAATCTGGCTCATCACGCCCTGCATCTCGTCGGCTTTCTGCTCGAGTGTTTTCAGGTCGCGGCCGAACAACTTGACGGCCAGTTCGCCTTTCACGCCGCTAACGGCCTCTTCCACGTTGTCGGAAATCGGCTGCGAGAAGTTCCAGTCCACTCCGGGAAACTGTTGGAGGTCCTTGTCCATGGCTGCGATGAGCTCATCTTTCCTGCCGTGGAAGTCGCTCCGCCACTCCTCGCGCGGCCGCAGGTCGACAAAGAATTCTGTGTTGTAGAAACCGCTCGCATCACTGCCATCGTCCGGGCGCCCCACCTGGCTGACCACCTGCGTCACCTCGGGAAAATTGGCCAGCACTAACCGAGCCTTCTTCGCCATGTCAATGCTGGCGGAGGGTCCGGTGCTGGGAGCCAGCGTTCCGCGCACCCAGATCGCGCCTTCATCAAGATGAGGGAGAAACTCCGAGCCGATGATTCCGCTGAACGCGATGAACAGCATTAAAGCCAGGCCGAGCAATCCCATGCCCAGCGTCAGCTTCAGGTGATCGAAGCACCAGTCGAGAGAACGGGCATAGCTGCGGTTCAGCCACTCCAGGACCGGGTTCCGCCATTCCTTGATTTCCGAACTGAACAACATGCTGCACAGCACGGGCGCGATGAGCAGGGCAAACACCAACGCTCCCAGCAGGGCGAAGGCTACTGTCCACGCCATGGGGCTGAACAACCGCCCTTCGACGCGCTGCAGGGTGAAGATCGGCAGGTACGAAACAATAATGATGACGCGCGCGAAGAAGACCGGGCGCTGGACTTCGTGCGCCGCGACCGCAATCGTCTCCATAAACGACCGTTTTGTGTCGCCGAAAGAGGTGTGGCGAAGGATGTTTTCCACCATCACCACCGAACCGTCGACCACCATGCCGAAGTCGAGCGCGCCCAGCGACAGCAGGTTGGCGGGAATGTGCCGCAGGTCAAGCAGGATCGCAGCGAACAGCAGGGAGAAGGGAATGGTGATGGCGACGATGAGCGCGCTGCGCACGTTTCCGAGAAACAGGAACAGAATCAGCGTCACCAGCAGCACGCCGTCGGTCAGATTCCGCAGCACCGTGTGGGTGGTGTGATGCATCAGTTCGCTACGGTCGAGATGGGGGACGAACTTCACGCCCTGCGGAAGCAGCCCGGCCTTCCCATTTTTTCCGTTCAACTCATCAATCTTCTGGTGCAGCGCATCGAGAGTAGTTTCGGCTACCGCGCCCTTACGCAGCAGGACAATCCCTTCGACGACGTCGTCATTGTTGAGGATCGTTCCATCTTCTTTGTGGATGGTTTTGCCCAACTGTCCGAGGCGGACCTTCGGAGCCTGAACCACATTTCCCAAATCGCGGACCCGCACCGGCGTTCCGCCTTGCACCTTGACCACCGTGGCGGCAATGTCGTCGGTGGTCTGCATCAGGCCGACGGCGCGCACGTTAAGCGCCTGTTCGCCGCGTTCGATGAATCCGCCGCCGGCATTGATGTTGTTAGCCACAAGCGCATTTTCCACCTGCGCCAGCGACAGCCCGTACGAGACAAGCTTTCCCGGGTCAAGCTGCACTTGATATTCGCGGGTCGGGCCGCCAAAGGGATTCACGTCCACAATGTTCGGCACCGACTTCAACTGATTCACCACGACCCAGTCATTCAGGGACTTGAGTTCCATCACGTCATACTTCGGGTTAGTGCTGGTCAGGGTGTAGAACATGATCTGGCCGGTCGGACTGTAGTCAGGACCGATGCCCGGATTCACGCCCGGAGGCAGGGTCACGAGTTGCAAACGATCCAGCACTTCCTGGCGCGCATTGAACGTGGTGATGTCGTCGTCGTAAATGATAGTGATGATCGACAGGCCCATCAGCGAGACGGAGCGGAGATGCGTGAGATGGGCCACGCCGTTGAGTTCCACTTCCAGCGGAACGGTGATCTGCTGTTCGACTTCCTCGGCGGCATGTCCCGGCCATTGGGTGATGACTTGCGCGTAGGTGTCGGCCACGTCCGGATATGCCTCGATGGGCAAGGCATGGAACGAAAAGATGCCCCAGGCGAAAAGCACCAGCGAGGCGCCTAGAATCATCAGTCGGTTGCGCAGCGCAAAATCAATTAACCCCCGAATCATTCTTTCTTCTCCGCCACTTCACTGGAGAACTCCAGGGCATTGGTAACCAGTTCGTCGCCGGGTTTGACGCCGTCGCGAATCTCCTGCATTCCATCGGGAGCGAGACCGTCGGCTTGCACCACGATTTTTCGGAAGCGCTTGTCGCTTTCTTTGCGGAAGACCCAGTCCTTATCGTGCAGGCGCATGATCGCGGTGGAGGGCACGATGACGCGGTTTGTCAGCTTGCGCGAGCGGAAGGTCGCCACGGCGTACATGCCGGGACGGAGTGCACCATCGGCGTTGCCGAGCACGATGCGAACCTTCGCCGAACGCGTATTGGGATCGAGCACGCGCGAAATATCAGCGACCTTGCCCTTAAAAGCACGATCAGGGAAGGCATTCAGGCGGATCTCAGCGGCATCGCCCAGATGAACTTCGCCCAGATCGTTTTCGAATACATCGCACACGATCCAGACCTGACCGAGATCGGCGATGGTGAACAAGTTGGGAGTGTTGTCGAGACTCTTGATGCCTTCGAATCCTGCGATGTTTTGCTCGACAATCGTGCCGGTTATGGGAGCCTTCAAATTGATCAGCGGGCTGGGATGCGCGGGGTCGGCGCCCAGGATCTGCACGTGATGCTCCGCCGTCTCTACATCTACTTTGGCTTTGTCTTCGGTATCCTGCGCGGTTTCCAGGTCTTTGGCCGCGATGGCGCCGCGGTCATACAACATCTGGGCGCGATCGAGAGCTTTGTGCGACAGCACTTCGTCCGCCTGTGCCTTCTGGAAGTCGGAAAACGCGCCGGAAAGATCGGGACTGGAAATCACCAGCAACGTCTGACCCTTGTTTACTGCATCGCCCAGCTTCACCTTGAGATCGACAACCCGGCCTCCGCCCAGTGAAGTCACGTGGATGGTGCGGTTGACATCGGGCGAAACGGTACCGTTGGCCGCGACTAGCGTCGGGAGCGAGCGGGACTCTGCCTTAGCAGTTTTGAACAGTTCGGGATGATCGGTATCAAAGACGTCAGGATCCATCGTGACGGGTGACTTGCTGGTGGCGGCCGGAGTGTCCTTCGAGCAGGCCACGCCAATACAAAGGGATACCAGCAGAAAGGCCAGCGGAACCCAGCGTGACAATCGGTTGTGCTGCGCGCCGCTTCGACTCTGGAACAAAAGAATATTCATTGGATTACCTCGCGCCCCACCGCCAAATTCAACTGCGCCGCCGCCGTCAGGTAGGAGCCGATCAGATTCACGTAATTCAACTCCACCGCGCGGTACTCGCTCTCCGCATTCAGGAAATCCAGCAAGGCGGCGCCGCCGTGCTGGTAGGAAAATAAAACTGTGTCGCGTACACGAACCGCCTGCTCCAGATATTGGCGCTTATACGGCTTCAGTAGATCAATGTCGCTGCTCAGAGTGGCGTAGGCGGAATCCACGTCGCTGTAGACCTGAGTCTCGACGCCTTCGCGCAGCTTCTCATTGCGCTTAACATCAATTTTTGTGCGCAGCTTTTCGCCCTGGTTGCGGTCAAAGAAGCGCAGAGGGATGCTGACGCTCGCCCCGACAGTGTTCAGGGCGTCAGGGTTGTTGAATGAGCCATTGTGCGTGAACCAGGCGCCTATGGTGGGATCGGTAGACCCGTTAGCGTCGGCCAGTTGGTAGTTGGTTTCAGCCTGCTTCACCGAAAGCACCGCGGCGCGAAGGTCCGGACGGGCATTCAGTGCGTCTTTTCGATAATCGTCGAGGGAAAGAAGGTCCTCGCGGAAATCGTAGGATCCTTCGACATCGAAGCTGTCCACCGGCCGACGATCATCGAGCAGCGCCAGCAGGTTAATTTTCGTAGTGCGCAAATTGACCAGCGCGGTTTGCAGATCGGATTCGTATTGCAACCGTTGCAACTCGAGCCGGTCGAGGTCAATCCGGGCAATATCGCCCGCCTGGAAGCGGTCGCGGCTGACTTTCAGGATCTCGTCGTAGGAGTCCAGATTATCCTGCGCGAGGTGCAGCACAGCCTTGGCCTGGAGGACTCCAACGAAAGCGTTGCGCAGATTGAAAAGCAGAGTGCGTTCGGAATCGGACTGCTGGGCGATGCCGATTGCAGTGCCTTGCTTGGCAGCCTCGAAACGCAGCCCCCGCTTGTTCCTTCGCTCGAACAGATAGCTGATGCTGGGCGAAATAAAGGTGCCGGCAAATGGCTTCCACACGCCGTTACTCGGATTGATTTGGGTGCCGTCCGCCGAGAGGGTGAAATCGGGGTTGGGGCGGAGGTGGGCCGTGATTTCTTGCGCCTTCAGTTCGTCAATATTCAACCGGCTTGCCTGAAGGGTCGTATTGTTCAGCTCGAAATGGTCTTTGACACTATCCCATGTCCAGACCTGAGCCGCAGCTGGAGGTGCCGCTTGGGGAGCGGTTTGGGCGTGCAAACCCAGCGCCCCTAGCGCCAACACTAGCCTCACACTCAATAATGTCCACTGCATCAAGAACTTCATCGAGGATCCATTTGCCCGCCACGGGAAAGGAATTCGGCCCCAGCGGTTGGGTTCGGTCGGCGATTGCGCCGACCACACTACTTTCTCGTTTCCCGCCTGAGAACTTCGTAAAGATAAATAAAGATTGTGCCTTTTTCTTCTACAAACGATCGGCGATTCGGGGGACTAGCCAAGGAAGGAATTGGGAGGAGCTCGGCCCGCCCGCTCGATGGCAGGCGCTGCCGGCACGCACAACCTGGGGGAGGGCACTGGCTGCCCGCCCCGGTCACTTACAATCGGAGAACTTGCCGTCGCGGCTAATGCAGGCGGACTCTGCCACTTCCAAGCCGAAGCCTTATCGTTGCTCGCCTGTCGGATGGTACGTTTGCTGGCCGGAGATTCCTCCATTTCGCTCCGCATGGCGCGGAGGTCGTCCGTGGCTGAAACCACGGGGAAGAGGATGACCAGCATGCATCCCAGAGCCAGCAGGCATTGCAGTGCGGTGAACTTGCGGCCGGCAGAGACAGTTCTGCAACTGCGCCATAGCCAGTAGGCGGGCAGCGCCAAAAGCAGCCATGCGAGATTGAGCAGCAGTTCCATGAAACCGAAAGCAGATGCGATATGAAACCCCAGTGACTAGTTTTTCAGAAACTTCAAATCCAAGTCAACGTGACTTCCGTGTGGAGAAGGCGTGCGGTAAACCAAGAATGCGCGAACAAAACATTCTTTATACAGGAGTAGGGAATTGTGGGAGAGTAGGGAATCTGATTTCATGCGGTGCTGTCATGGGGAACGCAAGCGAAGGACCGGTGCAATCCTCCAGCGGATTGGATAGATACTGCGCGCAGAAGACGCGCTCAGGACGACAAAGCTTTTGTTTAGGCTGATTTTCTAAGGTGGTTGAGATGAGGAAGGGGCAAAAGGTGCGGCCCGTTGTTGATGTGGTCATCCTGCTGGTATGCGCGGTGGGAATGGCGGCGTGTCAACTCGAATTATCCAAGACGGAAGGGCAGCCGCCCGAGGCTCAGGGTGCCGCGGCGGCACCGCAAAGCGAGTCTGGGCTGGTCATCGAGAACGATTCGGAGTTGCCCGACACGTATCCGCATGGATCGTATGAGCTGCGATTTCGAGCGCACGGAGGCGTCTCGGTGCTGCACTGGCGGTTGCAGAAAGGAAGCTTGCCGCCGGGTATGAAGCTGGAGGATGACGGCTTGCTGCACGGGCAGGCGGAGCGCTCGGGGGAATTTCAGTTTACGGTGTCAGTCACGGATGCCAGGCCTCAACGGGGGGTGCAGAAGGGATTTGTGCTTCGCGTGCGCTCAGCGTTGACTCTGAATTGGAAGGCGCCGGCGCGGGTGAACGGCAACCGCATTGAGGGCAGCGTAGAAGTTTCGAATACGACGCCCGACGATATGGATTTGACCTTCATCGCGCTGGCAGTTGCGGCGAATGGTCGGGCGACGGCCATCGGATATCAGCATTTCGTGCTGCGGCGCGGCACCGTTGCGAAAGAATTGCCCTTTGGCGAAACTTTGCCCTCTGGGGGATACGTGGTGCACGTAGATGCGGTAGGCGAAGTGGTGCCGAAGACGGTGATTTACCGGGAGCGCATGCAGACGCCGTCGGCGCTGCAGGTGACCGTGGGGCCGTAGCATATGAAGCTGCTAGCTTCGAGCTCTCTCACCGGCCGTGCGCTGTTTTCGCTCGCCATCGTCGGTTTGGGCATTGAGACATTGGTGTGCGCGCGATATGTCGGTCACTCTTTAGGCCCTCAGTACGAAGTCATTCCGGCCCTTCCCTGGCTGCCCGCAATTCCCTGGGTGGCTTATTTGTTCGGTGCAGTCTGGGTGGCCTGCGGAGCGGGCCTTCTGTCGAAGCGCACAGTGCGAACGGCTGGGATGGCGCTGGGCGGGCTTCTGTTTGTGTGCGCAGTCGTTCTCGACGTTCCGAAGAATGCGGCGAATATCGGCAGTATCTCGTTGCGCACGACAGTGTTCGAACCACTCGCTTTGGCTAGTCTCGCTTGGCTCTTACCAGGTCCGGGCGCGACGCCGCGTGTGCTCGCACGCGGGAATCGATATGTGCTCGGGCTGTCTCTCATCGTGTTTGGAGTGGATCACTTCCTTGCTCTCGGGTTCATTGCCACACTCATACCCAATTGGATTCCGTGGCACGTGTTCTGGGTCGCGTTCTTCGGCATTGGAATCATAGCTGCCGGCCTGAGCATCGGCCTCAATTTCCTACAACGCTGGGGCGCGGCGGGGATCGGCTTGATGTTCGGTATTTGGGTCGTCACCCTTCATCTCCCTAGAGTTCTTGGACTCTACGCCATTCCAGGGGCGCCGCACGATCCCAACGAGTGGTCCAGCCTGTTCATTGCCATCGCTTTGTGGGGAGGGTTGTGGGCGATAGCCGGGGTTCAGGGAACCTCTCACGCCGCGGCTACAAGTGCCTAAAACGTCGCATTCCTGATCAGATCCGCGCTCTAATACCAGAACCGGCGTTTTGGCGAATTGAGCTGGCACTTTGCGAAGGCTGGCAGAATTCTGGATGCGTAGACAGGTTATCGAAGTCACAGAGAGTAGTGATCCAGATCACGCACCGGTGTGCGGGAAATAACCCAAATCAACCCGTTCGACCATCTGAAGGGATGCGTCACAATTCACTCACGGAGTCGTAACCTACACGTTCTCAGATAGATAGCTGGAGCAATCAGAACGAGCCCAGAGGGGGCTCAGATTGGCTCGCGGCGTGCCATTACCTGGCTGTGGGGGAGGCCGAACGCCGAGAGTACACGGCAGGCTTCTTGCCCGAGGAGGTTTGTGATGCGAGCTCCTTATGGTCTGAATATTCTTGATAACTGTGTCAGCTGCCCCGTAAGGGGGGAACATCTGTTCTGCAATCTTTCTCTCCAGGCTGCCCAACGGCTAAATGAGGTCAAGTCAACGGCCGTTTATCCTAAGGGAACTATGCTCTTTATTGAAGGTCAGCAGCCGCGCGGCGTGTTTGTGCTGTGCGTAGGGAAGGCGAAGCTTTCCACTTCTTCGCGCGAAGGCAAGACCATCATCACGAAGATCTCTGACTCGGGAGACATTCTCGGTCTGAATGCTGTGGTGTCGAACCGGCCGTACGAAGTGACTGCCGAGATGATGGAGCCGGGCCAGGCCAATTTCATTCCTCGCGATTCTCTGCTGCACATGCTGCGGGACTTCCCCGAAGTTGCAGTGCGCGTGGCGCAGCAGTTGAGCCGCAACTACTATACCGCCTATGAAGAGATCCGCACCCTGGGGCTCTCCGTTTCCCCGTCCGAAAAATTTGCGAAGCTGCTGCTCGCGTGGACGACCAAGAGCGTTCAAGACGACGGTTCGGCGCAGGTCAAGCTCACGTTGACCCATGAGGAGGTTGCCGAGATCATCGGAACCACGCGCGAGACGGTCAGCCGGCTGTTCTCCGA
Organism: uncultured Acidobacteriaceae bacterium; assembly: GCA_963791515.1. Taxonomy (GTDB): domain Bacteria; phylum Acidobacteriota; class Terriglobia; order Terriglobales; family Acidobacteriaceae; genus Sulfotelmatobacter. Next base: position 267,504 of record CAWBSS010000013.1, read on the forward strand.
GTTCAAGAAGAAGCAGTTAATGCAAATGAAAGGTGCGACGCTCGTGATCCGCAGCCGCATGGCGCTGGAAAAGATTTGCCAGTCGTGAGCCTCGCCGGACCGGCATTATAACTGCCCACGGGCGCCTTTTATATTGCGTGCAATTGGCGATTTTTCGCCAACTCTGATCAGGGTGCGTCGCCGATTTATTACCTCCGTAATTCGTTCATCCAACAGTCAGAGCCATATGATCGAAGCGAGTAATCGCAGAAGCATAGTGACTGCACCTGACACGGAAGCGAACGAGAGAGTTGCACAACAGCCCCGATCTAAGCTGAATTGGCTGGACGCATTGGTGCCGACGCTGCTTACGCTGGTGGGACTGTGCGGTTTAGCCTTCCTCGCACTTCCCTGGATTCTGGCACTTCTGCTGCAACAGGCGATTGCGAATCCACACGATCCGACAGTTCCATCGCTGCCCTTCGTCTTTTTTGGGTTGCTTTTCGCGCTATTGATCTCGATCGTTCTAGTCGCGAAGGCATGGAAGCGGGAAACGGCCACCAGCTATCTGCTGGTACCGTTGGTTCCGTTACTGGCGATCTTCGGTCTGGGGGTTGCTGCGTACCAAGCTCACGTTCCGGAAGACCCGGTCCGCGCCGCGCAAGAGAAACAGGAATTCGTCGCAAAATTGCACGACCCCAATTTCATCATGAATCTGAAACCGCCGGTCTCGCTTGCCGTGAAGGCTGAGATCAAGTCCGGCATTTACGGTCCGCCGGTTCTGGTGGACCCAAATACCGTCATGGGTCCGGGAAGTGGTGTGTCAGCCTTCAGTGCGGACCAGATTCACGCGGTGCTCAGGAATTTTGGCAAGGAATTTGAAAACGACATCGCGCACAGCCCAGCAACTTCGAGCGAGGATCTGGCGTGGATTGCAGAGCACGGAGAGCGGTATAGCCGCGCAGCCGTCGCCACCAATCAGAAGACGCCCGATGACGTGCTCCGAAAACTGTTAACGGACGGGGATTCTCAGGTGGTGTTCTTTGCACAGCACGCAGCCGCGCAGCGCTTGTGTGATCAGGACGTTCTGCGATCGATATGGGAGAGAAAGTCCGATCCCAATATCAAGAGCAACCATCCGCGTTTCCTGGCGGGTGATCCGGAACTCCCAGCCCTAATGGCAAACAATCCGTGTACTCCGACGGAGATCGTAGCCGCGATGGCTGCGTCGCCCGACGTCAACATCAACTATGCTGCGCGAGCCGCCTTGGCGAAACGCTCACCTGAGGACAAATAGGTTCCGAATTTCGCTTAAATTAAAAAAGTCCATTTTCCTCAAAACAGCGAAAAAATTGGGGGGATAGAAAATGTTTAGGAAAACCGAGAAAGTCGTTTGTAGGGCATCCTGACGCGCTTTTATTTTTGCGACTTTCGCGAGAAGGAGTTTTTCAACACCCACAGGCGTTTACACGCATTGACCCGGCTGGAGTTGGGGGGTGAGTCATAGGCTCAAAGCTGAGACACAGACGCTGAGGCAGTTCAATGACACTTCTCAGGGGCTAAGGCCCGCATTTCTCGTTGACCTGCAGCCGCCCTTCCCACCCCCATTCTAGGGACGAGTTCTAGAGATCAGTTCTCGTGGGCTAATTTAAGGACGAGGACGCGGTCGGTTTCATCGTTCTTAGGCGGCGGGACTTTCAAAATCACGCCGTCCGGATTCTGGGTAAAGTCCACGGGTGATCCGTCGATCAGGACCCTGACGCCAGCTATCTTGGTGGCGATCGCTGGAAGCGCGAGCAGCGGAGCGCCCCAGTTCAGCACATGCACGTACACCTTATTATCCTTCTGCGTCGTGACGCCCCAGTCTCCGGGAGCGATCGGTCCTCCGCGAGTGCCGTAAATCGAATCTCCGTATTTTGAGAGCCACTCGCCCACGGCGTGCAGGCGCGTAACAAATTCCTGCTGGATCTCTCCGTTGGGCATGGGTCCAATGTTCAGCAGAAGATTGGAATTGTTACCTGCGGCGCGCACCAGCCTCCGTTCCAAGTCGGCTGGACTCTTGTAGTTGCTGTCTCCGATGTTGAATCCCCAGGAGCCGTTCAGCGTGTCGGAGCTTTCCAGCGGGAGTTGATTGCTCACGTAGTTGGTATTGAAGCCCGCGGTGTTTTGACCGGGAAGATCGCGCTCAAAGGTCTGCACGTCTTCGCCGGGTCTGGGCGTCTGATGATGGTTGGGAATGATGAGCGCTGCTGGCTGCAGCTGATGAATCAACGCGTAGGTTTTGGGGAGATGCCAGTCGGCGTCGGGCTTGTCCCACATGCCGTCAAACCAGATGCCGCCGATGGGGCCGTAGTTGGTGAGCAGTTCGCGCAACTGGCCGTCCATGTAGGTGTCAAGGTAGGCATTCCAGTCGCCGTGATCGGAGCGGCCGTTGTTCCAGTTGGTGGCGCCGCGTGGATAGTAGTCGGGATTGTGCCAATCCAATTGCGAGTAATAGAAGAAGAGCTTGATTCCCTGGCGGTGACACTCGTCGGCGAGCATTTTCAGCGGGTCTTTCTTATAAGGCGTCCGCTGCACGATATTCCAATCGGAGACTTTGGAGTCGAACATCGCGAAGCCATCGTGATGGCGCGAGGTGATGGTGATGTACTTCATGCCGGCCGCCTTGGCCAGAGCGACCCACGCCTGGGCATCAAATTTCTCGGGATCGAAAAATGCAGGCAGGCGATTGTATTCGTCTAGCTTCAGCTTGCGTTCGTGGAAGACCCATTCGCCATCGCCCAGAACGCTGTAAACGCCCCAGTGGATGAACATGCCGAACTTGGCGTCCTGAAATTCGCGGCGCGCTTGCAGGTTTTCTGGGGCGGGTTGGTAGTCGGACTGGGCGGAGGCCTCATGCACCGCAAAAATAGCGCAGGCTGCAAGGGCAACTGCCAGAGTGCATCTTACGATGGTGGACGGCCGCGCATTTGGCATCTTTCGTTCCTCCCCGCCTAGTCTACCCGACGATGAGCCGAACCTGGGTGTAACGGTCTGATTCTTAATTGCTGACGGGTTAGCTAAAGAACATCGACGACGATCAAAGTGATGTCGTCTGCTGGCGTTAACGCCGGCTGCCACTTGCGGAGTTCGGAAAGCAATTGCTGCATCAACTGGAGGCCGGCTGCGATCGGTTGTAGAACATCCATTTGTCGGGTGGGCCACCAAGGATGAAGGTGCCAAAACCAACCAGAGCCGCAATCATGCATTTACACCACTAACCTGAGGTCCAGATTGCTTCCAGCATCCCCTCCTTGGAGTACTTCGAGCGTTTTCCATACAATCTATCGGTCAGCGGTGGTTCAGACTTAGCGGCTGCGGAGGTGAATAATATGGCGCAAGGGAACGGCTTGGTTCAGGTTGCCAGTCATTATTCAGTGGAAGAGACGGTGCGGCGGCTGGAGGCGGCCTTCGCAGCGAAGGGGCTGCAGGTGTTTGCCGTGGTGGATCACAGCGGGGCAGCGGAGAAAGTTGGCCTGAAGATGAGGCCGACGAAGGTCGTGATTTTTGGCAGCCCGAAGGCGGGGACTCCGCTGATGGTGGCGGCTCCGAGCCTCGCCATTGATTTGCCGCTGAAGGCGCTGGCGGCGGAGGACGCGGACGGGAAAGTCTCAGTGACCTACAACGACCCTGAGTATTTGAAGGCGCGGCACGGCGTTCCGGAAGAGTTGATCAAGAATCTTGCGGGCGCGGGAGTTGTGATCGGGAAAGCTGTGGAATAATGCTGGCGTCATCGGAGGAGTCGTGGTGGAGAATTCCAATCGGGCGAGCGACCATCTAGCGAATGAGCGCACGTTTCTGGCCTGGGTGCGAACCGGAGCGGCGATTGTGGTGTTTGGGTTCGCGATTGGGCGATTCTCGATTGCGATGCGGCAGTTGACCGCGCTGCAGGGACATGCGGTACGCAGCGTGGGGATTTCGGTGGTCATGGGGTCCTTTACGATTGTTGCGGGCGTGGCGCTGGTGGTGGCGGGGTTGGTGCGGTATCGCAAGACGCGGGCTCAGTTGAGTGCGGGAACGTTTGAGCCGGCGGGGTTTGTGGTGGATCTGATCACGATTGTGACGGTGGTGTTTGGGCTAGTGCTGGCGGGATATCTGATCTACGCGGAGAAGATTTTGGGGTGAGGGCGGGGCTAAGCCCGTCGTGGGGGGGGCATTACAGCTCGCGAAACCGTCGAGCTTCGGCCTGTCCGGGTCAGACACCCGGACCCACACAGAAACACGGAGACTATGGCGAACGATCAGGAAAAAGAGGCGGCGGCACGGGCTAGTTTGCAATTCGTGAAAGATGGGCAGGTCGTCGGGCTCGGGACGGGATCGACTGCGGCTTACTTTATCAAGCTGCTGGGCGAGCAGGTGAAGAATGGGCTGAGGATTCGGGGGATTCCGACTTCGGTGCGGTCACGGGAACTCGCGCAGAGTGTGGGGATCCCGCTGACGACGCTGGACGAATGCCAGGAGATCGCGGTCACAGTGGATGGGGCGGATGAGGTAGACCCGCAACTGCGGTTGATCAAAGGCGGGGGCGGGGCGATGCTGCGGGAGAAGATTGTGGCGTCGGCTACGAAGCAGCTAGTCATTGTGGCGGACGCGTCGAAGCAGGTGCCAGTGTTAGGAAGGTTTCCGCTGCCGGTGGAGGTGATCCGGTTCGCGCAGGCGCTGGTGGCGAAACGGATTACGGCGCTGGGCGCCGACGTGCAGTTAAGGACCGGGGCTGATGGCAAGCCCTACGTAACCGACGAGAATAATCATGTTCTGGATTGCCGGTTTGGGCAGATTCCGGATGCGGATGGCTTGGCCCGGCAGTTGAGCGAGATGCCGGGCGTCGTGGAACATGGATTGTTTATCGGGATGGCGAGTGTGGCGCTGTTTGCCCGAGGCAGCGAGATTGTGGAACTTCGGCGGTAGGGAAGCAGCCGAGGTTCGTTCGGCCGGTCCGGATGCTGAGACCCGGACCCACACGAGCAAAAGCAGATTCCTCGTTTTGCTCGGAATGACAAGTGATCAAGGGGCTAGGGGAAACTGATGGCAGCAGGCGCGCAAGCAGGGAACTGGAGTGGACCGTCGCGGAGGCGGGTGCCTCGGTTTCCCACCCAGGCGGTGCTGGATGTGACCGTGCTGCGGTCGGGGATTCCGGACACGGTGCCCGGACGTTCGGTGAACGTGTGTGAGCGCGGGATTGCGGCCATGCTGGCGCAGGAATTGGTTCCGGGCGAGGGGGTGGCGATTGAGGTGCAACTGTCGCTGGTGACGGCTCCCTTGCGAACGCGGGCGATCGTGCGGTATCAGGACAAACTCCGCAGCGGGCTCGAGTTTGTGGGACTGTCCGTCGACCAGCGCGACGCTATCCGGAATTGGGCCAAGGAGGCGAAAGCGAAGACGGAAGTCAGCGCGGGTCCCACCCTTGCGATGGCGACAAAGAGTGTCGCTGCTAGCGAAAGAAACGGGGAAACCTTGCGCCGCGGAGCGCCACGCCCGAGGAAGAAGCGATTCGGGATGGGATGGACCATCTTTCTTGTCTTGGTGGTGTTCGGGGTAGCCGTTTTCTGGTGGCGTTGGAACCGAGGTTGGGAAGAGTTGGAATCAGGGTTGAAGAGTCCGGAGATGGCGTCCGCAGAGAAGCCGCAGGCGCGGGTTCCGGCGGAAGTGATGGAGAAGTTGCTGGTCCACCGTGTCCAGCCCACATATCCCGCGGAGGCGCGCAAGGGAAATCTGCAGGGAATTATTGCATTGGACATTGTGGTGGGGCGGGATGGATCGGTGGTGAACATGCACGCGCTCAACGGTCCTGCGGTACTGGCGCGAGCGGCCATGGATGCTTTGCGCTGGTGGAAATTTGAGCCCTATCGCATCAATGGAGAACCTGCGCTGGTGGAGACTACGGTGGCCGTGGAGTTTAAGCGGTAACGGCTTCCGGCTTCCGAAAATTGATCCTTGCGACGAGTTTCTGGAATCTGCGAATCTCCCGCCCGCAGCAAACGCGGGGGTTGCGGCCGGCGGTGAAAACCTTGATGCGGAAAGCAGGTCCGGAGAAAGCCGAAAGCCGACTTCAGGGTCTCTTCTTGCGGAGGGCGTGCAGCACGGTGGCGCCGCTGATGGCGAAGCAGACCACGGCTCCCAGCGCGGCGACCAGCAGGAGGTTGGCGCTGAGGTGGAGGACGTCGGCGAAGACGGCAGCGATCGCGAAGACGAGTCCCAATACATTGAGCCAGAGCGGGGCGCGAACCGGCGGGCTTAGGTCTTTCCGGAAGCGGAGTTGTAGCAGGAGAGCGGCAAGACCGATGGCAGCCACCACGACAAGGGCAAGCGGACTGGAGAAAGCGGGACGGCTCGTATAGATCACCACCAGAGCTAGCGCGAGCAGAAGTAGACCGGCGGCAACGATGCTCCATCGGCGGGGTTTGGGCGTGGGGGCCGGGTTGGAAGCGGCGTCGGGCAAGGAGGTCCGTCCCAAGTTATACAGGGCGGAGGCAGGGTTTTCAAATAAGCGGGTGATCCGGCTTGCCGAAGTCGCGCGTTGAACTGCTGCCTCTCTCAAAGAGCTGGAGTTCTTGACGAATCGCGTCATCGCCGCCTGGACTACCGCGGTTCCAGGAAAATTCAATCTTCAGTTTTTGATTCCTCTCAGTACCAACTTCGTTTCAGGAAACGGGTCGGCCTCAGGCGCTGGGCGCAATACGGCTGGCGCCGGCCAGCCACTCGGCTTGACGGGGATCTCCATTATTGACCGCGTAAAGCACGAGTTCGACGCGGGTCGAGATGCCAAGTTTTTCGAAGATGTGGAAGAGATATTTCTTGATGGTGTGCTGGCTAAGGTTGAGTTCGCCGGCAATCTGGCGGTTGCCCAGGCCTTCGGCGACCAGCGCCACTACTTGTTCCTCGCGGGGCGTAAGCAGGCGGCTGCCGAGGGAGTTGAGCACGCGCAGCGAGGGCACTTCGGAGATGAGGTCCATTACATGGTTGAGTTGCTCCGTGTTAGCCCAGATCTGTCCGGCGGCCACGCGGAGGAGACACTTGCGCAGCAGGCGAAGGTTGGCGTCGGTGATGGAAAAGATGCCGCGGGCGCCGGAGCGGAACGCACTGACCACGAGTTCGCGGTCGCAGGTGTCGACCAGCAGAACCTTCGGAATCTCGGGGTGGGAAAGGTGAAAGCGGCGCAGGATCATCACAGTTTCGGAGGCGGTGGCGGACGTGTTCAGCGCCAGAACGGCGACGCTGGGATGGTGAGAAGTGATGGCCTGGAGGATGGAGATGGTATCCATCGGGCAGGTGTTGATGTTGAACTCCGAGCGGCGGCGTAGGGCGCTGGTCAGCAACTGGGCCTGCATTCGGTTGGAGTCCGCGATGAGGACACCAATGGCATCGGAAGTGGCGGCGGACGACGGAAGCTTCAAGCAAGTCTCCCGAAAGCTGAAACAGAAACGATGCGGCGATTGTAGGGAGTGGAAGTACGGTTCACAAGGAAACTGGTCACAAAATCTGAGTGCTGCTCTCAAAACGGGAATTGAGATTTCCGTGCGGCGGGAATGGAGAGAGTGGAGCCTTTCCCTGTGGAAAGTTGAGGTTGCGGCGCCGGCTGGGACTTACATGTGGAAGTCCGAAGACCGCGCACGGCTGAGGCTTCTGCTGAAATAAAAATGGGTCGCAGCGATTACCGTTGCGGAAGTCTTGAAAGTTTGGCCCCAACCCATGTGACATGACAAACACACAAGTCTACTTTTGTGGGTACTCCTAGAAGAGATGCGCCATCCCACCTTTCGGGCGCTCTTTGCAGGAACGAACCTCTACAAGCGGTTGAGTTTGATACGACGGTTCGTGCGGCAGGACGTTTTCCCGAAAACGGAGAGCCTCCACTTTTGTGGACGGAACTTCCCATGTCTTGCCGGTACCGGGGAGTGAGCTTAACTTGCGCAGTAGGGAGTCACGCAAGCGAGTGACGCTCACAGCCTTTAGGTACGGCGCAGGAATAAATGAAGCGCCTTTTCATATTCGTCCGATTCATAGCAATCGCGCTGCTGGTTTTGCAGTGTTGTTCGGCCGTTTTCGCGCAGGGCGAGAAGAGCGTTCTGGGCGGAAACAAGGATACTTCCCGAGCTGGCTTTACCGGGCCAGGAGCGGGAGGCAGTGGTACAACGGCCGTAAAACCCGGAGGAGCGGATGGCCTGGGAAACCCCTTACTCGGAGGGCAGCGCCGTCCGCTCTACCGGTTACACCCCAGCGACGTAGTGGAGATCGCTTTCGTTGTCGCGCCCGAGTTCAACCAGACCCTCACCATACAGCCGGACGGTTACGTCATGTTGAAAGACGCAGGCATGGTGGAAGTGCAGGGCCTGGATCTGGAGGAGTTCAGCGAAGCGGTGCGGAAGGCGTACCGGGGATATCTGCACGATCCGCAGGTGGCGGTAGCGCTGAAGGAATTTGAGCGGCCTTATTTCATCGTGGGCGGCGAAGTCGGAAAGCCAGGCAAGTACGAATTACGCTCGGACACGACCGTGGCCGAGGCGGTGCAGATTGCTGGAGGGCTTACGCAGCAGTCGAAGCACTCCCAGGTCGTGCTGTTCCGGCGGGTCAATGACGATCTGATGGAAACGCGGCTGCTCAATTTGAAGAAGATGCTGAAGGAGCGCAGCCTCAAAGAGGATGCACATCTTCGGCCGGGGGATCTGATTTTTGTTCCACAGAACTCGATTTCCAAGATTGCTCGCTTCCTGACCAAACCTTCGGTAAGCATGTACATGAACTCTACTCAATTTTAGAAAAGGATCTTTCCTCGCATGCCAGACGAAGACCCAAATCGCGCGCGAGAGGCGACATCCGCGCCCACCCTGCGGGAGTTGGCCATGGTGCTGTTCCGCCGGCGAAGGGTCTTCGTCTGCGTCTCGGGTTTGGTGTTGGCCGCCGCGGTTCTGTATGCCTTTGCGGGGACAAAATATGAGGCCGACATGAAAGTGTTGGTGCGCCGGGGGCGTGCCAATGCTCCAGTGACCTCGGAGGAAAACGCTCCGCTGGACCTGACGCGAATAGTGATCACCGAGGAGGAATTGAATTCAGAGGTGGAGTTGCTGCGGGATGACGATGTCCTGCGCAGGGTAGTGCGGGAGACTGGGATAGGCGGGCGTGACTGGTTTCACTTTCTGCGAATGGGTGAGGGAAACGCAGAGCGCGTAGAGCGAGCGGCGCGGCGGCTGGCCAGGAAACTCCAAGTGGAACCGGTGAAGAAAACAAATCTGATTACGGTCAGCTATGCGGCGGACGATCCGCAGACGGCGGCGAGGGTGCTGCAGTCGGTGGAGAAAGCGTACCTAGAGAAGCATATGGAGGTGCATCGCCCCACCGGCGAGGTTCGCTTCTTCGAGCAGCAGATGGTGAAATCTCGGCAGCAGCTGGAAGAGTCGAAGCAGAAACTGCTGCATTTCGCGTCTAGCCGTGGCGTTGTGGCGGCGGCGCAGCAGCGCGATCTGGCTGCTGCAGAAGTTGAGCGAAATGGATGCCAGTTACCGCCAGACGCGAATTGCTCGGACCGAGACGCAGCGCCGTGTGTGGGAACTGGAGGCGCGGTTGGAGCAGTTACCGGAGCGGACCACGACGCAGGTTCGCACCGCAGACAATCCGGAACTGCTGAAGGCATTAAAGTCGAGTTTGTTGGATCTGGAATTGAAGCGGACCGGGTTGCTGACAAAGTTCGAGCCGAGCCATCGCCTGGTGCAGGAAGTCGAGCAGCAGATTGCGCAGGCAGAAGCGGCGATCGCCGCCGAGAAGGCGTTGCCGCTGCGCGACGAAACCACCGACCAGAATACCCACTATGAATGGGCGAAGTCGGAGTTGCAGGCGGCGCAAGTCCAATTGCAGGCTCTGCAAGCCCGGGAGGCGGCGACCCTTACGCAGGAAGCCGCCTATCAAGCCATGGCGCGGCATCTGGGTGAGGACGCGATCACGCAGGATGATTTGCTCGCCACAGAGAAGGCAGCACAGGACAACTATCTTCTTTACGTGAAGAAGCAGGACGAGGCGCGGATGGACGATGCACTCGATGAGCGGGGCATTGTCAACGTGGCGATCGCGGAGCATCCCGGTGGCTCCGGCTTTGCCGCTGTGGTCTACGTGGACCGTACTGGCGATTGGGTTGGCCGCCGCCGGAGCGGCTGGCACGGGCGCGGCGTTTTCGGCGGACTATCTGGATCCCGCCTTCCGCACGCCGGAGGATGTCCTGGCGTACTTGAATTCCCCGGTTTTGGCATCACTGCCGCGAAGGTCGCGAGAAAGGCTTTCGGCATGAGGGAAGCGGTCATGAGCCCCGGGTTGTTTGTTGCGCGGACGACCGAGCGGGAGCGTGCGCGTCCAGAGGATAGGAGTCTAAAGCAGGCGGGAGGATGGAATCCGGAAGACTTCGCCCGGGAGCAGATCCGAGGGCTGGTGCGGCAGGTCTTCCTTTCGAATGTCGAGCGACCGGTGCGGCAGGTCGTGTTCAGCGCGGTGGAACCGGAGACGGATGTGCAGCACCTTTGCTGGCGAGTCGGTGAAGCACTGGCGCTGGAGACAGAGAAGAGCATTGCCGTCGTTGGAGAGTGTCCGGAGGTTTTGCAGGATGCGGAGACGTATGCGGCAGAAATGACGGAGCACCCCGTCGACGATGGAAGCACGGCGCGGCGGCAGGCTGCGACTCGAGTGGGAGGCAATCTGTGGCTGGTGCCGCCTGCAGGAAACCAGCGAGATCAAGTCACTACCGCCTTGTTGCATTCGTACCTGGGCGGGATGCGCAGGCAGTTTGAGTACTCGATCGTGGTGGGACCACCCGCCGCAGAGTCGAACGCCGCTACGGCGATGGCACAACTCGCGGACGGGATCGTTCTGGTGCTGTCAGCGCATTACACGCGGCGGATCACGGCACGCAAAATCAAAGAGAAGCTGGAAGCGGCCCAGGCGCGCATCTTGGGAACCGTGTTGAGCGACAGGGTCTTTCCGATTCCGGAAGGGATTTACCGGCGGTTGTAGGCAATCACCGCTTTGATTGGATGTTTAAAAGCTAGCGAGAACGGACTCCGCAGTCGGTGAGCGGAGCAATGTGTGGTGAAGTGTCCTCTCCTTTTCTTAATCCCGGGCAGCAAAAACCCCAACTGGTGGACTGGGCCCGGTTGATTCCCGGAGAGACTCCCGCATTTCGCCGCCAAGGAAAGAAGCCGGCTCAATCGGTGAAGCCCTTCGCGTCAGAGAAAGTATCGGAGATCGCGACCGAGGTCGCGGCGAGCGCGCCGGACAACGCAGTGACGTTACTCCTGCCGGGACCGCTGCAGAGCCGGATGGCATGGAAATGGGTGCGCTCAATGGCCGCTGACTTCGCGCTGGTGGCGCTGAATTGGCTGTTAATTGGGGCGCTGCAAGTGCCGCTGCGAGTGCTATTTCCCCATGTGCGGCTCTTCGAGTATGCAGCCGGAGCGCCCGTTTCTCTATTGGGTATCGCTTTACTTCACGCCGCGCTGATCACTCTGATGGGCTACACCGAAGGAATCCATACCAGAAACAGCGATCGGCGAGGGCAGGCCCGCATTCTCGGCAAGTCCGTTTTGTGGGCGACTACTCTGTTGTGCTTCGCCTACGGCTTGCAGGGGGCTCCGTGGGCGACCTGCGGCTTGTTCTGCGGAGCGGGCTTGTTGCACTTTGCCGCGCTGTGGACGTGGCGGTGGCAGAGTGCGCGGCAGGACCGTCGCGCGCAGACGTCGGGCGACATGCGCAACGTTTTGATTGTGGGAGCGGGAAACGTAGGGCGGCGCGTAGCTTCGTACGTGGAGGAGCATCCCGACGCAGGGCGAACGGTCTGCGGTTTCCTGGATAACGACAGGCCGCTGAGCAACTCGGTGATCGGTCGAGTGAACGATCTGGCTCGACTGGCGCGTACGGGATTTGTCGACGAGGTGATCCTCGCGGCGCCGCACGACCGAGCCCTGACACTGCAGGTGCTCCGCGAAGCGCGGCGTTTGCGGCTGGATGTGAAAATTGTTCCCGATTTGTTCGGATGCAAGCCAGCGGGAGGGGAAGTCGAGCGAGTCGGGGACTTGCCGGTGATTTGCCTGCACGCGGAGCGATTGCCGGCGGCGGGACTGGTGTTGAAGCGAGTGGTGGACGTGATGGGCGCTGGCCTGGCGCTGGCCGTGCTGTCGCCGTTGCTGGCAGTGATCGCGGGATTGATCAAGCTGGATTCGCCGGGGCCAGTTCTCTACTGCGCACAGCGGGCGGGACGGAAGGGGCGACTGTTCCGCTGCTACAAATTTCGCACTATGGTCAGCAATGCGGATGAGTTGAAAGACCATTTGCGGCAGAACAATCAGAGATCAGGGCCGTTTTTCAAAATCGCGGATGATCCGCGGATTACGCGGCTGGGGCGTTTGCTGCGCCGCTACAGCCTGGATGAACTCCCGCAACTGGGGAACGTTTTGAAGGGGGACATGAGTTTGGTAGGGCCCAGGCCGCATCCGCTGGATGACGTTGCCGCTTATGAGATCGAGCATCTGGCGCGGCTCGACGTGACGCCCGGAATCACGGGGCTGTGGCAGGTGTCGGCGCGTCGCGATCCGTCGTTTCAGCGAGGCATGGAACTGGATCGGGAGTATATCCGAACTTGGAGCGTGAGATCGGATATGCGAATTCTGCTGAGAACCTTTTTCGCGGTGGCGAGGGGGAGCGGGGACTGATGGAGTCGATCTCGCTAAGACCGGCATGGTCGGGGATCGGAGGCGATTTCCTCGTCTGGGCGGCGGAGGTTGTTCTGCGTCCCATGCAGGCGCTGATGGCGGTGCCTTCTCTGCTGTTTCTGGCAGCGCTGACCGCGATGCTGCTGCGGCATCCGGATGTCGCGTTCTACGAGATTGACCGGGTGGCATTCGGGCTTCTCCTGGTAGGAGTGGTGGGACGGGCGATGGTCCTGCGGCAACGGCTGTTCGTGGTGGAACGGGTGACGTGGCCGATGATCGGGCTGACCGCGCTGGCGCTTGCAAGCACAATTGGACAGCCGTTCGACCACGAGACATGGAGCCTGCTTGCGTCGAAGTTCATTGTTCCGTTCGTGCTTTTTCATTTGGCAGGGCTGGTGTTCACGGAGGAACGGCGGTTCCGGCAGTTTGAGGTGTTCGCATTGCTGGTGCTGGCGTTATCTGAGCTTTACCGCCATCGCGTTCCTGTCGGGTGCGCACTCGCTGATCTTTCCTCGTTTCATTCTGGATGAAAGCCTGGGGTTTCACGCCGATCGGGCGCGAGGACCCCTGCTGCAGGCGGTGGCCAACGGCGTCTCGTTGAACATCCTTGGATTGCTGGCTCTGCATGCCTACCGGCGAGGAAGCGTGCGAGGCCTAAAGGTTGCGGCTTTGCTGGCCTCGGTGCCGATCGCGATCCTGGCCACGATGACGCGAGCGGTCTGGTTGTCATTTGCTGGAACGGTGGTGGTGCTGATTGTTTTTTCGGAGAGCCGGGCGCTGCGTCGTGCGTGCCTGGGACTGGCCTTGGTCGCGGGGGCGGGGCTGGCAGTAGTTTTGAGCTCGGATGAGTTGCGTGCCGCGTTGAGCGAACGCCTGGAAGAACGCGGACCGGTGGAATTTCGCGCCGCGGTTTACGCGGGCGCTTGGGACATGTTTCTGGAGCGTCCGCTGACGGGATGGGGCTTTCACCGCATGCCGGCTGAGTTGCCCCGCCATGTCAGCGGATACCAGGAAAAAGTTCTGTATCCGCACAACACCTACTTGGAAGTGTTGGTGGAGCTCGGAGTGGTGGGACTGGCACTCTATCTGTGGCTGATGTGGGAGATGTGGCGGCTGGGTCGAGGTGCGATTCCATCTGGAGAGAAAGACGGATTCCTCGATCCGCAATTTCACCGTTTGTGGCCGATTCTGCTGGCCGTGTATTGGGTGAATGCGGCGATGGTTGTGATGAGCTATCAGTTCGTGAACGCCTTACTGTTCACGATGGCCGGCATGCTGGCCGCGCAGCGGCGGAGGGCGGAGGCTTCCCGGTCATGCTGACGGTCGCCTATCTCGCCAACCAGTTTCCGTCTACAGTCGAGCCTTATGTCGTCGAAGAGATCGAGGAGTTGCGCAGGCGGGGAGTTCGCGTGATTGCGGGCAGTGTGCGGAAGCCGAAGGAAGAAACTTCGTCAGCTAAGTGTATGCCGGAAATCGTATTGCAGCCCCTCCAGGGAATCATTCTGCTGCGGGCGATCTGGCTCTGTGTGCGGCAATGGAAACGGATTTCGTCGTTGCTCGGGCGGATCGTCTTCCGCGGCAATGAAGGGCCAATGAAGCGGCTGAAGGCGCTGGCGCACACCTGCCTGGGGGCTTGTTACGCGGTGCTGCTGGAAGGACTCGAGGTCGAGCACATTCACGTTCACCATGGGTATTTCGGGTCCTGGATCGCAATGGTGGCGGCGCGGCTGCTTGGAGTGGAATTCAGTATGACGCTTCACGGGTCGGACTTGCTGCTGCATGGGACTTATCTCGACGTGAAGCTTGAGAACTGTACGCTTTGCCTTACGGTGTCCGAGTACAACCTGCATTACATTCTGCAGCGTTATCCAACCGTGACTGCAGAGAAAGTGTTAGTGGCGCGCCTGGGGGTGGAGGTATCGGAGCGACCGGCCGTCCCCGTCTCGAACCCGAAGACGAATAATGCCCCGTTCACATTCCTGGCAGTGGGGCGGCTGCATCCGGTAAAGGATCACGCGTTTCTGGTGCGAGCTTGCGCACAACTTCGCGATGTGCCCTTCGAGTGTTTGATCGCGGGCGACGGGCCAGAGTGGCGCAACCTGGAATTACTGATTCGAGAGTGCGGTCTGGAAGAGCGCGTCACCCTGCTGGGACACGTCGGGCACGAGCACATGAATTCGTGGTACGACCGGGCTGACTTGGTCGTGCTGACGAGCCGGAGCGAGGGCATTCCGCTGGTACTGATGGAGGCAATGGCGCGCGGCAAGATCGTGCTGGCGCCGGCGATCACCGGGATTCCTGAACTCGTGATTGCGGGCAAGACTGGATTTCTGTACGAAGCCGGATCGCTGGATGATTTTGTGGCTCGACTGGTCTTTATTCGTTCGCTGATGCAGGCGCCCCAGGATCCTCATCTTCGTCCCTATATTCTTTCGGCAGCCAGGCAACTCGACCGGGTACGGCTCGCGGCCGAGGTGCAGGTTCGCCAGAACTTCAACCGCAGCAAGAATCTGGAATCATTCGGCGACTTATTCCTCCAGCGGATCGCCCCGCAAGCACGGAGCATTCGTCATGAGAATCTTGTACTGCAACAAATATAACTATCCCTTCAGCGGGACCGAGGTCTACCTGTTCGAACTGATGGAACTGATGCGCGAGCAGGGGCATCAAGTGGCGCTATTTTCGATGGCCGATCCGCGCGGGGAGCCCACTTCGTACGATCAGCACTTCGTGCCGCACATCGACTTCAAGGCTAAATCGGGACGGGGCCAGAAGGCGTTGCGCGCGGGCCATGCGATCTATTCAACTGATGCGCGGCGGCGCATCCGGGGGATGATCGACGAATTCCGGCCGGATGTGGCACACGTGCGCAATATCTATCACCATCTCTCGCCGTCTATTTTATGGGAGCTGAAAGCGCAGAACGTTCCCGTCCTATATCACCTGAATGATTTCAAGCTGCTCTGCCCCAGCTACAACCTGGTATCGCAGGGGGTGGCGTGCGAGGCGTGCAAGGGCGGCGAATTCTGGCACGCGGTGAGTTCGAGGTGTTATCCGGGCATGAGCGCGCGAATGACTCTGGCGATGGAGGCCTACATTCATCGGTGGCTGGGCACGTACCGGAAGTGCGTGGATCTGTTCCTGGCACCCAGCCGGTTTGTCCGCGACAAGTTCGTGGAACATGGGTGGGACGGCGGCAAGTTTGAAGTGCTGCCGCACTTTCAGAAGATTCACGCATTGCGGGAGTCGCAAGCGGAGAACGATAGACCATTGCTGTACTTCGGCAGGCTGTCGGCGGAAAAGGGGGTCGATGATCTGCTGCGGTCGATGCAGAAGCTTCCGCACATGCGATTGATCGTTGCCGGCGACGGGCCGCAGCGCGGAGAGTTAGAGGAATTGGCGTCCGCGCTGGGGTTGTCGAACGTTGAGTTTGTGGGACAGGTAGGAGGCGCGCAACGGGATGCGCTGATCAGAAAGTCGCGGTTCACGGTCCTGCCCTCCCATGCCTATGAGACTCTGGGAAAGACCATCCTGGAGTCTTATGCAGAAGGCCGCGCGGTGGTCGCCTCGGATATGGGATCGAGGCGGGAGTTGGTTCACCAAGGTGAGACGGGATTTTTGTATCCACCGGGCGACGTGAATCAACTCGCGGCGGCAATTCAGTCGCTGGGGTCGACGCCGGACCTGGCGGAGAAGATGGGCCACGCGGGATGGGAGACAGTACGGCGACGCCACACTCCCGAGGGCCACTATCAGAAACTGTTGAGTCTGTATGTGGGCCTGGCAGCGAGGAAAGCGACGCGACACCGGGACCTCGCCGCAACGACGGAGGAACCACCGCGGCGCCTGTCACGGCAAGCCTCAGCGCAGTGGAATGACGGCCCGATTGCGGCGGGGCAAAGGCGTAGGCTGAGGGTGGCGTTTATCGGCGGGCGGGGAGTGATCTCAAAATACAGCGGGATTGAGGCCTATTACGAAGAGGTGGGAAAACGGCTGGCGGAGATGGGTCATGAAGTTACGGTGTATTGTCGCAATTACTTCACGCCGGCGCTGGCAGAACACAACGGCATGCGGCTGGTGCGGCTGCCAACGATCCGATCCAAGCATCTGGAAACCTTGATTCACACGTCGCTGAGCACAACCCACGCACTGACACAGCGGTATGACGTAGTGCACTATCACGCGCTGGGGCCGGCGCTGTTTTCGTTTCTTCCGCGGTTGCTCGGAAGAAAGACCGCCGTCACCGTGCAGGGCCTGGACTGGCAACGAAAGAAGTGGGGATGGCTCGCGTCGGCAGTGCTGCGGCTAGGAGAGCGCGCGTCGGGGTTTCTTCCCAATGGAACGATGGTGGTTTCGCAGGCTCTGCAACGACGTTATCGCGACATCCACGGGATTGAAGCCTTCTATCTGCCCAACGGGGGAGTGCTGCGAGAACGAAGTGAGCCCAGGAAGATTCTGGAATGGGGACTCCAGCCGAGAAAATACGTTCTGTTCCTGGGAAGATTTTCGCCGGAAAAGGGCTGCCATCTGCTCGTGGAGGCTTTTGAGCAGATCGAGACGGATGTGAAGTTGGTAATGGCCGGGGCATCCAGTTACTGCGACGAATACTCCCGGGAGTTGCAGAGGCACGCCAGTGACCGCATCCGCATGCTCGACTGGGTTTCGGGCGACACACTGGATGAACTCCTGACGAATGCCATGCTATTTGTGCTTCCGTCGGACATGGAAGGATTGTCCCTGGCGCTGCTGGATGCCATGGGAGCAGGACTGTGCGTGCTGACGAGCGATGTTCCGGAAAACCGCGAACTGGTGGATGGAGCTGGGTTTACCTTTCAGCGCGGGAGTGCGGCGGATCTGGCAGACCGGTTGCGCTTCCTGATTGCGAATCCTGCGGTGCGCGAGGCAGCAGGCAGGACGGCAAAGAAGCGGATCGAGGAACAGTATCAGTGGCAGACGATTGCCAGGGACATTGAGAAAACGTACTTCCAGTTGATGGGATGGGAACTGCAGCGTGCGCCGGCCAAGAAAAACGCCGGGAGAGTTGCTGCTGCAGGCGAGAGCACGGACCTGGAACGCAGGGCAGGGTAGTTGGGTCCCTTGCCTTGAGATAGGCACTATGATCCGCCTTGTGATCGCGCGCCTTTCTTAGGCGGTTCTTGAGTACCTCTTGGGATCCCCAACACGATTCTTGTCGGGTTATTCCCTGGTACTCGATCTTTAGTTTTGTAGTTTTCTTTTGTCAGCTTCCCACCCAGACACGATTCTGGCTGCCGTGCGCATCGCGTCGGTGATTCACGGCCGGGCGAACGTGCTGGAGACGGGGAAGGCATTAGCTTCCCACCGCCCCCGAGGTGTAGCGTAGTCAGCCCTGGACAGAAAGAAATATCAACAATCTGAGCATAGGACGGGGCTAATCCCGTCCTTTTTTATTACAATCAAGTGCTTGTCTTCTTGCAACGGGCACGGCTACGAGCAACAGCGTTGAAGCGAGTGACATTTCGCATGCGAAATACTTTTCTTGTTACCGGGGGTGCCGGCTTCATCGGCTCCAACTTTATTCTGCAGCAGATGCAGGACGAATCAGTTTCGATCGTGAATCTGGACAAACTGACTTACGCGGGGAACCTGCACAATCTGGAGAGCATTGCACCGGACCGGCGATACGAATTCGTTCACGGCGATATCGGCGATCGCGGCCTTGTCCGGCAACTGCTGGAAAAGCACGCGCCGAACGCGATTGTGCATTTTGCGGCGGAAAGCCACGTGGACCGCTCCATCCGGGGGCCAGAGGATTTCATTCGCACCAACGTCGACGGGACCTTCGCTTTGCTGGAAGAGACGCGAGCGTACTGGAGCGTACTGCCGGACGCACAACGGAAGCCCTTCCGGTTCCTGCACGTGTCCACCGATGAAGTGTACGGCTCGCTCGAGCCGGACGATCCACCGTTTAGCGAAGCCACTCCCTACGCTCCGAACAGTCCCTATGCCGCGTCAAAAGCCGCATCGGATCACCTGGTGCGCGCCTATCACCACACTTACGGGCTGCCGACGCTCACCACGAATTGCTCGAATAATTATGGGCGATTTCAGTTTCCGGAGAAGCTGATTCCGCTGATGATCCTCAACGCGCGCGATGGGAAGCCGCTGCCGGTTTATGGAGATGGGAAGAACGTCCGCGACTGGCTCTACGTGGAAGATCACTGCGAAGCGATCGCAACCGTGCTGCGGGGTGGTAGGCCCGGAGACGCTTACAACATTGGCGGTTGGAATGAGAAGCCGAACCTTGAGATCGTGCAGACGATCTGCGACCTTATGGATGAGATGGCGCCCCGCGCGGCAAGCCCGCGCCGTAACCTGATCACGTTTGTGAAGGACCGGCCAGGACACGACCGCCGCTATGCCATGGACGCGCGCAAGATCGAACGCGATCTGGGATGGAAACCGAAGGCGACATTCGAAAGCGGTATTCGCAAGACGGTTCGCTGGTATCTTGAGAACGAGGAGTGGGTGCGGGATGTGACCAGCGGAAGCTACCGGCAGTGGGTGGCCACGCACTATTCCAGTTAGTTGCGTAGAAACCCGACGCGACGCGGAAGATCGCTCAAATCATGACAGAAAGCACGCAACACAAAGGCATCATTCTGGCGGGAGGATCGGGCACGCGTCTGTATCCGGTGACGCAGGCCATGGGAAAGAGTTTGCTTCCCGTGTACAACAAACCCATGATTTATTACCCGCTGTGCACGCTGATGCTGGCGGGAATCCGCGACATTCTGGTGATTTCGACTCCCGAGGACGTGCCCAAATTTCAGACCCTCCTGCGGGATGGGAGTCAGTACGGGATTCGTTTGCGGTATCTCGTGCAACTCAAACCCGAGGGAATCGCGCAGGCATTCCTGCTGGGAGAAAAGTTCCTGGACGGCAGCCCCTGTGCGCTGGTTCTGGGGGATAACATTTTTTACGGCCATGATCTGGCGAAAGATCTGCGACAGGCGGCGAGCAAGGTTGATGGAGCTCGAGTCTTCGCGTATCCGGTGCATGATCCGGAGCGATACGGGGTCGTGGAATTTGATGCCAATGGACGCGCGCTGAGCATTGAAGAAAAGCCGAAGCAGCCAAAATCGCGATATGCCGTAACCGGGCTCTATTTCTACGACAGCCAAGTGGTGAAAATTGCCAAGTCGCTGAAGCCGAGTGCGCGCGGCGAACTCGAGATTACCGACGTCAACCGAGCCTACTTAAAGAAAGGGCAGTTGGAAGTTGTGGTAATGGGGCGTGGCATGGCGTGGCTGGACACGGGCACGCATGAATCCTTGATGGATGCGGCTCTCTATATTCAGGCAATCGAAAAACGGCAGGGACTGATGGTCGCGTGTCCGGAGGAGATCGCTTATCGCTCCGGCTACATCACGGCGGCAGAGGTTGAAAAGATCGGAAGCACAATGAAAAACAGCAGCTACGGCGCGTACCTCCTGCAGCTTTTGCGAGAAAGGGTATTCTGAGATGATTGCGGATCCGGGGACGCGGCGAGCGATGGATGCTTTCAGGAAAATTTCGACTTCTCTGCCGGGCGTCGTCATTCTCGAGCCCCGCGTGTTTGGCGACGAGCGAGGATTCTTTCTGGAGAGCTACAACGAGAAGGTCTTTGCGGAGTTGGGTATTGAGGTGCGTTTTGTTCAAGACAATCATTCCAGTTCGAGACAGAATGTGTTGCGCGGCTTGCACTATCAAATCAAACAGGCGCAGGGAAAACTGGTGCGCGCGGTGGAAGGCACGATTCTCGATGTCGCGGTGGACGTGCGCCGGAGTTCGCCAACGTTTGGCGGATGGGAAGCGGTGCGCCTCTCGGGCGAGAATAAACGCATGCTGTGGATACCTCCAGGCTTCGCGCACGGATTTCGCGTAATTTCGGAGAAGGCGCAGGTGCTGTACAAGGCGACCGACTACTATGCTCCGGAACACGAACGCACTCTCGCCTGGAATGATCCCGATTTGAAGATTGACTGGGAAGTGGAAGGAGAGCCGATCGTCTCCGCGAAAGACCAGCGCGGCGTTGCTCTTCGCGATGCCGAGACTTTCGAATAGCCGCAAGAAATTACTGAAATGAAAGCGATGATTTTTGGCGCCTCGGGTCTTTTGGGCAAGGCGCTCACGAACGAATGGACCCGCGATGAGGTTGTCGGCCTCGGGTCGCGCGATGTGGACATTCGCGACGCGGACAAGGTGCGGGAAGTGGTCGAGAAGGTTTGTCCAGAGTGGATTGTGCTGGCAGCAGCTTACACCAATGTGGACGATTGCGAGAGTCATCCGGATTTGGCATTTGCGGTGAATCGCGACGGGGCTTTGAATGTGGCCCAGGCCGCGAAACGGGCCGGTGCAAAGCTGTTGTTTCTCAGTTCCGATTACGTCTTCGATGGAAAGAAAACCTCGCCGTATGAAACGGCAGATGCGCGCAATCCACAGAGCGTTTACGGGCGGTCCAAGGCGGAGGCGGAGCTCCGGTTGCTGGAAGTGCTGCCGGAGTGCTGCATCGCGCGGACTTCGTGGCTGTTTGGAACGGGCGGCAAGTGCTTTCCAGACACGATTCTGAGACTGGCGGCGAGCCGGCCGGCGTTGGATGTAGTCAATGACCAGCGTGGATGCCCGACGTATTCCGTGGACCTGGCGAGGGCGATCATCGGGTTATGCCGCAACCAAGCCAGTGGAATTGTGCATGTGACGAACGCCGGGGATTGTTCGTGGTTCGAATTTGCGCGCGAGATCGTGAAGGGTGCGGGGCTTGCCACCGAGGTGCGTCCGGTCAGCAGTCAACAAATGGCGCGTCCGGCGCCGCGTCCGGCGTACTCCGTTCTGTCGGCGAAGAGCCTGCAGCAGTATGGAATTGCCGTGCCCACGTGGCAAGATGCACTGCAGCGATATTTGCAGGAGCGAAAGAACTGAACGTTCTGCCGGGACGTTGCTTCGTCTGACCTGAGATTGTTACGATGCGGCGGGGTTCGCGCGACCTTATGCTGACGGAACTTTGTGATGGGATCGAGCGCATGGCAGACCTCGATTGGAGTAAAGCCGGCAGGTTGTTCCGCAGCGAACTTACGCCTCTGGAGTTGGTTTCGTGACCGGTCCTCGGTTTCAGGCTAGCGAAGATTTTGCAGCTGCAATGGATGCCAGCGATCCCCTGGTGCATCTCCGCGGTCGCTTCCACATTCCCAAAACAAAGACTGGTGATGATTGCCTTTATCTGTGCGGGCACTCGCTCGGGCTGCAGCCGAAAACTGCGAGCTCCTATCTTGAGCAGGAACTCCGGAACTGGGCCGAACTCGGCGTGGAAGGCCACTTCCATGCAAAGCACCCTTGGATCTCTTATCACCGCCTGCTCACGCAACAGACAGCGGCACTCGTTGGGGCACAGCCGGCGGAAGTTGTGGTGATGAACTCGCTGACCGTGAACTTGCACCTGATGATGGCGTCGTTTTACCGGCCCACGAGGGAGAGGAACAAGATACTCGTCGAACGGGGAGCGTTCCCCTCGGATCAGTATGCGGTGAAGTCGCAGATCCGCTTCCATGGGTTGGATCCGGCCTCGTCGCTGCTCGAACTCACGCCTCGCGAGGGCGAATCTTGCATGCGCGATGAAGATATCGAGTCGCTGATCGACCGCGAAGGCGATTCGATTGCGCTGATCCTCATCGGGGGAGTGAACTATGCCACGGGACAAACCTTCGACATGCCGGGAATCACGAAAGCAGGGCAGCGAAAGGGATGCGTCGTGGGATTTGATCTGGCCCATGCCGTCGGAAATATACCGCTGCGGCTTCACGACTGGGGGCCGGATTTCGCGGTCTGGTGCAACTACAAATACTTGAACGGCGGTCCGGGATGCGTGGGAGGATGTTTTGTCCACGAGCGGCACGCGCGTGCGTGGGAACTGCCACGCTTCACAGGATGGTGGGGGCACGATGAGACGACACGGTTCCAGATGGGACCGGACTTTCATCCGATGGAGGGAGCGGAGGGCTGGCAGTTGAGCAATCTTCCGATTCTGGCTCTCGCCGCTTTGCGCGCCTCTCTGGAAATTTTCGGCGAGGTGGGACTGGAACGCTTGCGTGCCAAGAGTGGCTCACTCACCGGATATATGGAATTTCTGCTCGGCCAAAAAGCTTCGCCGAAGTTTTCTATCATCACGCCGCGCGAGGAAGAGCGAAGAGGCGCCCAGCTCTCCATTCGATTGCCAGGCGATGGCCACAAGCTGTGCGACCGGCTGGCTGCGGTGGGAGTCATCGGCGACTGGCGGGAACCGGATACCTTTCGTGTCGCCGCGGTGCCCTTGTACAACTCATATCAGGACGTTTACCGTTTCGTGCAGCGTTTTACTGCCGCACTTTCGTAAGTCGCCCGGCCTTTTGGTTACTTCGGTAATACCTGCGCGGGTCGCCGCGATCATACAATCTGGAACGTGGGAAAATCTCCGCTCCAGCACGCCAGGAGGTGGACGGCCATAGTGTGCGCGGTGGTGTGCGTTCACATCTTGGTGTCGCTTCTGGTACCGCGCGGATTTGCTCTCACAGCTTTTGGCGACATCCTCCAAAATCTCATTCTGCTGTGCGCAACCGTCGCAGTTCTTTCCAATGTGAGGAAGGCTTCCCCGAAGGCCCGGCTATTCTGGGCGCTTCTGGGTTTAGGTTTGGGGATGTGGGTGGCCTCTCAACTCATGTGGACTTATCTGGAAGTCTACTTGCGACATGAGGCGCCGAATCCATTTGTCGGGGACGTGATTCTTTTTCTGCATATTGTTCCCATGATGGCTGCGGTGACGGTCCAACCGCATGTTCAACAGGATGACCGCCCGCTTCGGGTCGGAACCCTCGATTTTGCGCTTCTGGTTACGTGGTGGCTGTTCCTGTACTTGTTTGTCGTGATTCCCTGGCAGTATGTGCACCCCATCGAATCCGTATACGGCAGAAGTTTTGATCTGCTCTACGTTGGCGAAGAGCTCGTACTGGCGGCGGGCTTGATGCTGGTATGGCGACGGAGCCGTGGAGCGTGGCGTAGCCTTTACTTCCATCTCTTTGTCGCAACGTTGCTCTATTGCGTCGCTTCGCTGATGGCCAGCGAGGCTATCGATCTGCATCTCTATTACACGGGCAGTCTGTTCGACGTGCCACTGGTGGCCGGCATGGCCTGGTTTGTGCGGATTGGCTTCTTGCCGCGCGAGATCATGACACAGAATTTGGTCGAAGAAGTCCCAAGTCGCGGTTACGAAATCTGGAAAGCGCGTCTCGCTATGGTGGCCGTATTCATCACTCCGTTAATGATGGCGTGGGCACAATTCGGCGGAGATGCGCCGCAGAGTGTTCGTACATATCGACTGCTGCTGACCGTAGGCGTCATGCTCGTAATGGGCGCACTGGTGTTTGTCAGGCAACATTTATTGGATCAGGAGTTACTCAGCCTGCTGCGATTGTCGCGGCACAATCTGGATGAAATGTGCCGGCTGAAGGATGAACTGGAAAATAAGGAACATTCGCTGAGGTGGCATAGTCTGGAGTTGCAGCGGAAGAATCTGGAGCTGCAGGAAATCTCTTTCACGGATGTGCTGACCGGGGTGTGGAACCGGCGCTATCTTGAAGAGATTCTCACGGCCGAGGCCAATCAAGTTCTGCGAAATTACCAACGCGCTCGGGGGACTGACGTTCGGAAGATGGATCATCGCGATCTCGTCTTCATCATGGTTGACATGGATTTTTTCAAAGAAGTCAACGACCGGCACGGCCATCCCGCGGGCGACAGGCTGCTTCAACTCGTGGCGCAAAGGCTCTCCACGGTTGTTCGCAAGTCCGACGTGCTGGTGCGATGGGGCGGAGAAGAATTTTTGATCATGAGCCGTTCGGCCGATCCATCGGGCATTCCGGCGTTCTGCAGCCGCATTCTGGAAGTGATGGCGTCGGAACCGTTCGACCTTGGCCAGGGAATCATGGTGAGAAAGACCTGCTCCGTGGGATGGGCCGCGTATCCCTGGAGCCGCGGCGCGTTCGAGGCAATTTGTGCAGAGGAATCCATTGCGTTGGCGGACGCGGCCCTCTATCGAGCCAAGGCGTTTGGCCGAAATCAGGGCGTAGGGATTGTGGCGACGGATGCCGCCAGCCAAAATCCTGAGGTCATTACTCTGGTATCAGTGCGAGACGGCAATCCTCCGCTCGCACGAACGATAAGAACTGAGTGTCCGAGCCGAGAGACGTCCCCGTTCCGTGGAATTCCGGAACCCGCCGAGAAGTCTAGCTTCTAATTTTCTGCTCTAATAGGGCGGTTCCCTCTGAAGATGCGCTCTTAGGCGCTTGACCTCTGAGAGCGCGTTGACTAAATTGAGTAGCCGACTTCAAGGCTGCTGAGGAATAATTACCAATGAATGCAAAGAATTCTTCGCGCAAGACAGGCCTTCGCCAGAAGGCACAACTCATGTCCGCATCTGAAATTGAGCGCACGCTGGTGCGACTAGCTTACGAAATCGTGGAAAAGAATGGCGGCGTCGATGGTCTGGGACTAGTCGGAATTCGCCGTCGCGGAGTTCCCATCGCCGAACGACTGGGCAAGATCATCACGCGTATTGAAAACGCCAAAGTACCCGTCGGATCTTTGGATATCACGTTTTACCGCGACGATCTCTCGACACTGGGACCGAAGCCGGTGGTGCAGGAGAAAGAGATCGGATTTGAGATTGAGGACAAAAATATTGTGCTGGTCGATGACGTTCTCTTTACGGGACGCACGACCCGGGCTGCGCTCGACGCACTTTTTTCGCACGGCAGGCCGCGGCGAGTGCAGTTGTGTGTGCTGATCGACCGCGGACATCGCGAACTTCCCGTCGAGGCCAGCTTTGTGGGCCGCAATGTGCAGACCACCACGAACGAAGTGATCGAGGTGAAGCTGACGGAGGTCGATGATGCGGAGAAGGTTCTGCTGATGGAAAAATAGAGACGCACAAGAAGGAGATCGTAAAAACTCAAGGACGGTGGGCACGACCCACCGTCCCTTTATTTTGGAAGCGCAGGTTGCTAAGCGATCCTGGTGCAGACCGCCTTAGTTTGTGTGTAGAGGTTGAGAACGTCGTGTCCCATCTCGCGGCCCCAGCCCGACTGCTTGTAGCCTCCGAAAGGCATCGCCGCGTCGAAGATGTTGTAGCAGTTGATCCAGACGGTGCCCGCGCGAAGCTGTTCCGCCATGCGATGCGCCTTGCCGATATCACGGGTCCAGACCGCGGCAGCCAAGCCGTAGTCGCTGTCGTTGGCGCGGGGAATGATTTCCTCCGGTTCGGTGAATGGCATCGCCACCACGACCGGGCCGAAAATTTCTTCCTTCACCACTTTCATCTTCTCTTGCGTGTTCACGAGCACCGTGGGTTCGACAAAGTATCCGCGGTCGCCGGCCTTGTGGCCGCCGACAACAGCCTTTGCGCCTTCGGAAAACCCGGCCTCCAGGTATCCACAAACACGATTCATTTGTTCTTCTGATACCAGAGGGCCCATCTGCGTATCGGGATCAAGACCAGAGCCAACTTTAATGTTCCGGGCATGCTCCGCGACTCCCTCGACCACCTGGTCATAAATCGATTTCTCAACGTACAACCGCGAACCCGCGCAGCAGCACTGGCCGTGGTTAAAGAAGATGGCGCTGGCAGAACCGGGGATGGCGGTCTCGAGATCGGCGTCTTTAAAGACAACGTTCGGAGACTTGCCACCCAACTCCAAAGATACTTTCTTGAGGTTCCCGGTGGCCGCATGGACAATCAGCTTGCCGACTTCAGTCGATCCCGTGAAGGCAACCTTGTCAACGTCGGGATGAGCGGCCA
This sequence comes from uncultured Acidobacteriaceae bacterium, assembly GCA_963791515.1. Taxonomy (GTDB): domain Bacteria; phylum Acidobacteriota; class Terriglobia; order Terriglobales; family Acidobacteriaceae; genus Sulfotelmatobacter. The sequence goes on from CAWBSS010000013.1 coordinate 294,051, forward strand.
GCGCGGCCCCTGCCGTCTCGCCATAACCGGGGACAATGTTGACCACGCCTTCGGGGAAGCCGGCTTCCATGATCAGATCCCCGAGACGCAGCGCGGAGAGAGGAGTTTGCTCGGCGGGCTTTAATACGACGGTGCAGCCCGTAGCCAATGCCGGACCAAGTTTCCACGCCGCCATGAGCAGCGGGAAGTTCCACGGAATAATTTGTCCGACCACGCCGACCGGCTCTCGCAGCGTATAGGCGAGATACTTTGCGCCGGGCGTGTATGGCACCGAGAGTGGAATTGTGTTGCCTTCGATCTTGGTCGCCCATCCCGCCATGTAGCGGAAGAGGTCCACCGCGAGCGGGACGTCGGCGGCCTTGGCAATGTTGAGAGGCTTGCCATTGTCGAGGCTCTCGATGTAGCCGAACTCCTCGGTATGCTGTTCGAGCAGATCGGCGAGTTTCCAGATCAGACGGCCACGCTCGGATGCGGTCATCCGACGCCAGGGACCGTTATCAAACGCCTTACGAGCGGCCTTTACCGCTTGATTGATGTCTTCGCGATCGCCTTCCGCGACCTGAGCAAGAACCTCGCCGGTGGCGGGATTGTAAGTGGGGAAAGTTTTGCCCGATGCGGCATTCACCCACCTGCCGTTGACTAACATTTTTCGTGGTTTGTCGATGAACTCCGCGACTTGCGGATGAATCTGGGGGGAAACTGCGATACCCATACGTCCTCCTTGGTCGAACAAATAAATGCCAGCGAGAATGAAGCGGCGACGCAGACCGGGGTATGCTACCGCCGGACCGCGACAAATGCAATGGTGATCCGGCAATGCTGATTATTCGCCGTACGGAACCCAGATGTTCTTCACTTGAGTGGCGTGCTCCAGGAACCAGCGGCCTTCCGCCTGCTTCGGGTTGAACCAGTCGATGACGCGGCCCTCATTCGTCCAGACCTGCTTCAAGTTTCCGGTGGACATTGCCTTCGCTGCCGCGACGGCAGTTTCGTCTCCGTAACACCAGATGCCATCGACGTCATCGTGTTCCGCCAGTGTCTTCAGGAGCTGCGAGGCGTAGCCCGTCACGATGTTCAGCGCTCCGCCGGGCAAATCACTGGTGTCGAAAAGCTGGTAGAGGTCGCCCGTGATAAGCGGATATTTCTCCGAAGGAACTGCAATCACCGTATTACCCGAAGCGAGCAGAGGCATTACGAGTGACAGAAAACCCAACAGCGGAGCTTCCGTGGGGCAGATCACTCCAACGGTTCCGATCGCCTCGTTCATCGCGATCGCGATATTGCGGAACGGCGGATTGTGCACCGCACCGTCGAACTTGTCGGCCCACGCAGCATACGAAAAAATGCGCTCGATCCCAAGTTCGAGTTCCGCCCCGGCTTGCTTCTCGCCGACCGCCGCAGCGAGTCGCTGGGCGATCTCGCTACGGCGCTGGGCGAGGTTCTCCGCGCAGTAATACAGAACCTGGGCCCGATTGTGCGCCGTTGCCTTCGCCCAGGCTTCGGCTTTGCGAGCCGCTTCCACGGCGTTGCGAATGTCTTTTCGATTCCCCAGAGGAGCTTCGCCCAACAGGCGCCCATCGGGCGAGCGCACTTCCATGCTGTAGCCAGAGTCGGGACGAGCCTGCTTGCCGCCGATATAGAGCTTGACGGTGCGATCAATGGCAGGCGTACTCGCGTCGGGCCTTTCTTCTACTTGTGCAGCGATAGGAGCGTTCGCGGCTGGCAGTGTCGCTGCGTGCTTGAACCACGCTGGCTCCATGTATTCGAGCAAGCCTTCTCTGCCGCCTTCCCGGCCATATCCGCTCTCGCGGTATCCGCCAAAGCCGCAGGCAGCGTCGAACAGGTTCGTGCAATTCACCCATACGACACCGGCCTTCAGTTGCGCGGCCACATGCAGCGCTACGTTGAGGTTCTCGCTCCAAACGCACGACGCCAGGCCATAGACCGTGTTATTGGCCAACTCAACGGCTTCCTTCGGCGTGCGGAACGTCATCGCCGCGAGAACGGGACCGAAAATTTCTTGCTGAGCGACGATCGACGTAGGATGCACATTGCTCAAAAGAGTCGGCGGGTAGTAGAAGCCGCGCGATGGCAACACAACTTGCGGTTGCCAGCAGATTGCTCCTTCCGCGACACCTTGTGCCACCATCCGCTGGATGCGATCCAGTTGCACGCGCGCGACAATAGCGCCGATGTCAATTGCCTTGTCGAGCGGCGGACCGATGCGCAGGCTGCTCATGCGGTCGCGAGTCTTGGACATCAACGTCTCCGCGATGCTCTCCTGCATTAACAGGCGCGAACCCGCGCAGCACACTTGCCCCTGGTTGAACCAGATTCCGTCGACGAGGCCTTCAACCGCACTGTCCAGGTCAGCATCTTCGAAGATGATGAACGGAGACTTGCCGCCGAGTTCGAGCGAGAGGCGTTTATGGCTTGCCGCAGTCGCGCTGCGAATCGCGCGTCCCACTTCCGTCGATCCCGTGAACGCAATTTTATCGACGTCGGGATGCTTTACCAACGCCTCGCCGGTTGAGCCATCTCCCGTCACGATGTTGACGACTCCGGCTGGCAATCCCGCTTCCTGGCAAAGTTCCAGCGAACGCGAGCGCCGTGAGCGGAGTGAATTCAGCGGGCTTCAACACCACCGTGTTTCCCGTCGCCAGCGCCGGCGCGATCTTCCACGCCAACATGAGAAGTGGAAAATTCCACGGAATGATCTGACCTACGACCCCGCAAGGCTCGTAGCCGGGGAACTCTTGCTCCATCAATTGCGCCCAACCTGCGTGGTAGTAGAAATGGCGGGCGACCAGAGGAATGTCGATGTCGCGGCTCTCACGGATGGGCTTCCCGTTGTCGATGGTTTCGAGAACCGCGAGAAGCCGGGAATGTTTTTGCACGAGCCGTGCGAGTGCGTAGAGATAGCGCGCGCGGGCATGCGGAGTAAGCGCACGCCATTTTGGAGAGGCGATGCGCGCAGCACGAACGGCAGCGTCGATGTCCGCAACCCCGCCTTGAGCGACCGCAGCCAACTTCTCGCCATTCGATGGATCGAGTGTGTCGAAATATTCTCCGGTCACCGGCGGCTGCCACGCTCCGCCGATGAAAAGTCCGAAGCGCCGCCCGTGGCGCTCCAGCCATGCTTCCGCCTCTTTGGGATCTTCGGGAGCGGGTCCGTACTCCATGGTGGCAAACTTTTCGGCAATGCTCATAGGGCTCGGCTCGCTTGTTCTCGTTTGACCACGATCATTCCGCAACGAACTTTCACGCTATGCAATTGGATGACGATACTCTGCAGAGTATCGTCCGGTTGCTTGATGCTCCAATTGGCGCTCGATGTCTCCCAGCAAACTGCTCACGCCGAAGCGGAACAGTTCTGCACGCATCCACGACAGGCCGAGTTCCTCTTTCATCATGGCCAGCCAGTCGATGGACTGCTTTGCCGTGCGGATCCCCCCGGCCGGCTTGAAGCCGACCGCCATTCCGGTTTGCTGAGCGTATTCGCGGATGGCGCGAACCATGACCAGGCTCACCGGCAGCGTGGCGTTCGTCGGTTCCTTGCCCGTCGACGTCTTGATGAAGTCTGCGCCCGCCATCATGGCGACGAAACTGGCACGCGCCACGTTGCGCAACGTAAGCAGATCGCCAGTGCCCAGAATGACTTTCATATGAGCTCCACCACAGGCCTGCTTGAAAGCCGCGACCTCATCGTAGAGCGCCTGCCAGCGTCCGCCGAAAACATGGGCGCGCGTGATCACGACATCGATTTCATGCGCCCCCGCTTCCACCGACCGGCGAATTTCCGCGACGCGCTCGGCGAGCGGAGACAGGCCCGCAGGAAATCCGGTGGAGACTGCGGCAACGTGAACGCCGCTTCCCTCCAGGGCGTTCAGCGCGGTTTCGATGAAGCTATGGTAGACGCACACGGCGCCCACCTTGACGCCGAGTTCCTCGATCCCGAGTTTCTGTACGAGATCCTGCTGAATCGGCTGTCGCGCCTTCGCGCACAGTCGCCGCACGCGCTCGTCAGTGTCATCGCCGGAGAGCGTGGTCAGGTCCATGCAGGAAATCGCACGCAGAAGCCACGCGGCCTGCCATTCTTTCTTTACTGTCCGGCGAGCCATTTGGGTCTGCGCCCGGCGTTCCACGGCGCTCGTGTTGACCCGAACTTCCTGCAGCCAATTCAGATCGAGGGGAATACCGGTGTTGGAGAGAAGCGAACGTCCGGCGAGGGTAGCGATCGTGTTCGAGGCGTGCTGCTCTACGGACCCGACCTCGCTTCCGGATTTGCGCGCGAGGTTGGGATAATCGTGATCGACCGACATAGCAATTCTGCCTTGTATCGTTTCTGTGAGAATGCGAGCCCGTGAGGCCTGAACACGGGCGGATTCCTTGAGTTGCAATTGTACGGCAGGCAATCTTACAACGCGAATTCGATTGTCCCGTGTTGTTTCAGGGTGGTAGGCGGCAAGAAAAAGACCGGAATTATCAGCGAGGGTTTACAATGACGCACGCTTCGGCGATTGCAGCGAGCTACATCGCCTGCACTTCCCGATGCACTTAATTTCCTCTATGCGCAAGCAGACAGTGTCCGCTAACCTGCGAAAAAAGCTGGAGCAAGCGGCCGTCAAAGTGATGAAGAACGCGCATGCTCCGTACTCGAAGTTTCACGTGGGCGCGGCCATCCTGCTGACGAACGGCAAAATCTTTTCTGGCTGCAATGTGGAGAACGCCTCCTATGGAATGACCAATTGCGCGGAGCGAACCGCGATCTTCTCCGCCGTTGCGCGGTTAGGCCCGAAGATTGAGATTCAAGCGGTAGCCGTCGCCAACGATCATGGTGTAGCGTGTTCGCCTTGCGGGGCATGCCGCCAGGTGATTTATGAATTCGGTCCCGATGCGATCATCTTCTTCCAGGGCGCCACCGGCCCGAGGCAGGCGCACATCACAGAACTTCTTCCGGAAGGATTCCGCCTCCAGTGAACCAGCCGACATCCGTTCCGCAAACCTTTCGTGCCATTGATGTGATCCGCAAAAAGCGGGATGGCGTTGAGCTGTCGCGGGACGAGATCGAAGGGTTGGTAAGCGCATACACCAAAGGGGACATCCCCGATTATCAAGTATCGGCATGGCTGATGGCGGTGGTGCTGAAGGGTATGACGCGGCCAGAGACCGCAGCGCTCACGGATGCGATGCTGCACTCGGGCGATGTGCTCGATCTTTCATCGTTGCCGGCCAAGAAAGTCGACAAGCACTCCACGGGTGGCGTCGGCGACAAAACTTCTCTGGTGCTGGCTCCGTTGGCCGCGGCCGCGGGCATTGCGGTTCCAATGATCAGCGGACGCGGTCTGGGACATACGGGCGGAACGCTCGACAAGTTGGAGGCCATTCCGGGCTTCAACGTGAATCTTTCCGTGGCAGAGTTCCGCCGCGTGCTCGAAATCTGTGGCTGCGCGATGATTGGGCAGACGGCAGAAATTGCTCCCGCCGATCGCAAGCTTTACGCGCTGCGCGACGTCACCGGCACAGTGGAGAGTCCGTACCTGATTTGCGCGTCCATCATGAGCAAAAAACTGGCAGAAGGCATCGACGCCCTGGTGCTCGACGTGAAGACCGGATCCGGCGCCTTCATGAAGAGCGAGAAGGACGCCGCCTTCCTCGCCGAGTTGATGGTTGAAACCGGCGAGCGGATGGGCAAAAAGGTAGTGGCGTTGATCACGGACATGGACCAGCCCTTGGGAAACAAGATCGGCAACGCCCTGGAAGTGATCGAGGTCGTAGAAGTTTTGCACGGCGGCGGTCCGGAAGATTTGCGGGAACTCTGCCTGGAATTGGCGGCGTGGATGTTGCATCTCGGCGGTGTGTCTCACACGGTTGCGGAAGGAAAACAGCAGAGCGCGAAACTGATTTCTTCGGGCAAGGCCCTGGATAGATTCCGGCAGATGGTGGAACTGCAGGGCGGGGATGCGCGGGCCATCGACGACACCAAACGCTTGCCTCACGCGCAGCACACCCTGCAGGTTTCCAGTGCAAAGGCCGGGTATCTGGCCTCAATGCAGTGTGAGCAGATTGGCACTGCCTGTGTGATTCTCGGTGGCGGGCGCGAGCGCAAGGAAGATTCCGTAGATCCTGCAGTGGGAATTGTCTTGCACAAGAAAGTTGGAGATCGAGTTGCGGCCGGGGAGCCTCTCGCGACGATTTACTACAATGTTGAGGCCCCAACCGCGAGAGCCCGGCAACTGATTGAGGCGAGTTGCGTGGTAACGGATGCAGCGCCGCCGACAAAACGCCCGCTCATCCATAGAGTCATCGGGAAGTCCGGGGAGAAGCACTGAATGGGACGATTCACGGGAATTCTTGGCCTGCTGACGATGCTCGGGTTCGCTTACATCTTTTCCACGAACCGTCGTGCCATTCGTCTGAAAACAGTCGCCTGGGGTCTGGGCCTGCAGTTCGTTTTCGCGATTTTCGTGCTGCGAATTGACGCCGGGCGGATTGTATTTCAGAAAGCCGGAGACGGCGTTACGAGGCTGTTGAGTTATGCCTACGCCGGCTCCCACTTCGTCTTTGGCGACTTGGCTAAGCCGGGATCGCAGCTCGGATACTTCGCCTTCGGAGTCTTGCCCACCGTCATCTTCATCGCCGCTTTCTTCGCAGTGCTCTATCACTTCGGGATCATGCAGATCATTATCAAGATTTTTGCCTGGGTCATGACCCGCGTGATGGGGGCGAGCGGCGCCGAATCCTTAAATGTCGCGGCCAGCATTTTTATGGGACAAACCGAAGCGCCGCTGACGATCCGTCCGTTTCTGCCGGACCTGACCCGCTCGGAACTGATGACCGTGATGACCAGCGGGATGGCGCACGTTTCCGGCGGAATTATGGCTGCCTACATCGCGTTTGGCATTGATCCGAAACACCTGCTGAGCGCGGTCATCATGACTGCGCCGGGGACGCTCCTGATGGCGAAGATGCTCGTGCCGGAAACTGAGCAGGCACGAACCGCCGGACGAGTCGTCATGAGCGAGGACGAGGAGAAGACGGAGAAGGAAGAGAATCTGCTCGGCGCAATCTCACGCGGGACGACGGATGGTTTGCATCTGGCGCTCAACATCGCCGCGATGTTGATTTCATTTCTCGCGTTGATTGCCCTCGTCAACGGCATTTTCGGCGGCATCCACCATTACATAGCCTGGTTTCCAGAAAGCTTGGAACAAATATTTGGAGTCATCTTCGCGCCCGTCGCCTGGGTGATTGGCATACCCAAGCACGACTGCCGCATCATCGGCAACCTGCTCGGCACTCGCATGGTGTTGAATGAACTGGTCGCATTTTCCATGCTGGGAGCACAGAAAGCCGCGCTTGATCCGCGCTCGGTTACGATTGCCACCTTTGCGCTGTGCGGCTTCGCCAATCTCAGTTCGATCGGAATCCAGATCGGCGGGATCGGCGCGCTGGCGCCCAACAAAAGAGGCGAACTGGCTCGGCTGGGCGTGCGCGCGATGCTGGCCGGGACGATGGCCAACCTGATGTCGGCCTCAATTGCCGGCATGCTGCTTTAGACTGCATTTGTTCAATCACCCGCCAAGGGATCAAAGGGAAATAGATTACGTTCGCGTTCAGCCATTTGCGTGCGCGACTAGCAGAATTGCGAGCCCATAGAAAACGAACATGAGGGCAAGATAAAGCTTGGCGCGAGCTCCCGAGCCCGCAAATTCTTTCCAGGCCAGCACTCCCCACAGCGCCGCGACCATGGGCGCCGATTGTCCGATGGCATAGGAGATCGCTACTCCCGTGAAACTTGCCGCCACCAGATTAAAAACCATGCCCGTGCCCCAGATGACTCCGCCGGCCAGGCCGAGCAAATGTCCTGATGGCGGCCCGCTGAAGAAGCCGCTGAAATTGACCGGTTCGCCGACCAGCGGCTTCTTCATGAAGTAGATATTCCACAGAAAACAAGAGAGCAGAGCGCCCAGAGTAAGAAAAACCGCAACGCTATAGGGGCCGAGAGTGTTACCGTGCGTCATCGAACGAGTAACGAACGGCGCCCACAGCCCCATCAATACTCCCGAGACCACACATGTGACAATGCTCTTGCGCGACACCGAGCGGCCGGCGCTGGCCAGACTTCCATAAGCTTTGCCGTCGAGGATCACAGCCACCAGCGCGCACGCCACCCCGATCGCAAGGAACATTGCGTTCCCCTTAGGCTGCAGCGCATAACTCAACACCACCCCAACCACCAGCGCGATTCCAATCGACACAGGGAAGGCGACCGCGAGCCCCGCCATGTCGATTGCGGCCACGAGCAGCAGATTCGCCAGATTGAAAATGGCTCCGCCCACAAGAGTGGAAACGATGTTTGAAGTGTCCGCGGATTGAACGTTATTGACGAAACTGGTGGAATCGTGCCCGCTGCTCCCCATGGTGAAGGCGAGGATCAGAGAAATCAGGAAGATGCCAATCGCGTAGTCCCAATAAAAAAGCTCGAAACGATAGTTCTTGACGCCCTTGTAAGTGTTGGCCCAGGAACCCCAGCAGATGGCGCTCGTGATCATCATCAACAGCGCAATCGTCAGACTCGGCGGCGTGAACATCGTGCTCTCCCTTGGAAAGTGTGAACTGTACTCTTCTTTCCAGCGAGCCACAAGCCGGAGATTGCGTGGGAGCGTGCACGTTTCTCATTGATACGGATACAGCTTCGATGACGCCGTCGCGCTCACCCACCGCTTGCGCCGTTCGGCTTCGCTCAGGGCACGGTATGTGCTGCAATCTTTCGCTCCTTCGGAGCTTCCGCTTGTTTCACACTTAGTGGCGGCTTGCGTTCGATGACTTTGGTTGGCGGGGTTGGCGCCGGCTTGGGTGCACCTGCGCCGCGGCGTACTTCTGGGCCGCCTGAAAAGCCGGGGGCGGTTGTCCGCACATGAGCCGTCGCAGCACTCGCAGTCTCCGCACCAGAGGAGGCTGCGTATTCAGGGACTTGTTTGACCATGTCGCTGGAGTGGAGGCCGAAGTGGACTCGACGAGCGTTGCGGACGGCGGTGTTGAGGGCGCGGAGGATGAGCTCGGCGCGTTTGAGGTCGATGGTGTTGCGGGCGAGGGCGTTGATGACTTCCATGAGGGAGGCCTGGATGGCCTCCTCGTTCTCGATGAGGGCGATGGGGTGAAGGCGGGCATTGGGCGGGGTGGCGACGCCGCGCATCATGCGCTGGTGGAAGTAGCAGAACTGCTCTCTGCGGAGAGCGGGGGAGCCGCAACGGACTCCGGTGACCTTGATGTGAGTGCAGACTTTGACGCTGGGATGAATTGGCATATTGGTCGTGTTGGTCCTATCGATAATTTCTTGGTAGTTGCGAGCTAAGATCTTGGCTTCATTGGAGTTCGGGGCGGAGGATATGACGACATCCGCGTATAATCTTGGAAACAAAGGGCTTGCGAGTAAAACATTGCGGATTAAGGACTTAACCTCGCTGGCTGCGGTGGAAGGCTCTCCCGTTTTGGGAATGGAAACGGTTAGCTTTTGGTTGACCGCTTTGGTTTGAGCCGCCGGGTTGGCAGGTCGTTTGCGCATATCCCAACTTGGCTTATTTGAAATTCTCAGTAAAGGTTGTGCGTCACAAGGATGGGAATTATTTCTGTGGGGGCTGTGGAAAAGAAGTTGATCGGTGAGGAATTCAAAATCCCCACTAGCCGCAGAAGGCGCGGCTAGGATGGGGAAACCGCTGATGTCGTCGTCTGTGGTGCCCACGCTTCGAGAATCGCGAAGCGTGGGGCAGCCGGCAGACCAAAACGTCTCAGAATAGATTCGGAGCACGATTCATGCCACGCTTCAACCGTGAGCAGTTCAAATCAGGACACTACCAGGGTGGCTGCGTACGAAGTTAACCCAAGGTCCCCTTCGCAAGCTCAGGGCAGGCTCTCGACTGCGCAGGGTGGCTCGCTTAGCTCGCCGTCCTGCTTCGCTCGGGATGAGAAGGCGGAAAGCGGGCGTGGGACAGTCCGACAGAGGTGCACAGGTCCCTTCAGTCGCGCAAACAACGCCCTCCTTCAGGATGACAAGTCAAAATCAGAACCCCCGCGGCCCGATACACCTGGGCCGCATGGACGGGCGAAGGCCCGTCCCCACACAAGTCAAAATCCCCACACAAGTCAAAATCCCCACCCTAGCCGCAAAAGGCGCGGCTAGGATGGGGCACCCTGTGCGTTGAAATGAAAAGTGACGTGAAGCGCTAGATGGGTTTGCCGCGGAAGAAGTAGACCAGTTCGATGATCAGGATGACCACCACCATCAGCTCGAGGACGAAGGCGCGGCTCTGGTTGAACTGGTCCACCATGAAGCGGTAGAGATCTTCGGCGGTCTGCAGTTTCTCCTTGACCAGGTCTTTGTAGTCGGGCACTCCGACTTTGGACGCGCACAGCTTGTACAGCCGCGCCGAGAACATGTCGCTGAGGAACTTGATGGCGTTGTCGGCGCGCTCGGTGAGTTCATTGACGTCGAGCAGCACGGTGTGAAGCTTGGACGCAGCCCGCGCCGTCCGCCAGCGCGACCACAGGCCGGTTCCGCCTGCGTCGAGAAAGTCGTAGACGTCTTCCAGTTCTTTGGTGAGCAGTTCGTCGTAATGGCGGAACTCCAGCAACTGGGAGTTCGCGTACTGCAGAAGCTGGATGGCGGTCTCCGCACCGACGGGATCGTCGTAAATAAACGCCGCGTTCCAGCCAATCACCGCCAAGTCATTCGGATAGTAAGAAATCCTCGACTGCAGAATCTCCTGCCGCTCGCCGTCGGAAAGAATCGCCATCTCGCCGCGCACCACCTGCGAAACCTGATCTCCATTCGCAGCCAGCAGGTCGTTCGCCGAGGGCGCGCCTTCGATCTCGCGTACGTGGAAGATGAAGTAGTCCTCTTGCAGCCAGTCACCGCTATAAGGCTTAACCAGCGCTGGCGCGGCGTGTTCCAGTTTCTGCTTCACCACGCGCGAGGCGAGAGTCTCAAAGTTGGTGTCGGAAGTCCAGCGGCAGGAAAGCTGCACCAACTTATCCCATCCACCGGAAAATGGCAGTTCGAAGACCAGGCTCACGACTCCGTAGTCGTAGTACTTGATGTTTCCCTCAAGCCGCTCTCCGCTCTCCAGGATCAACGGCTCAAGCGACTCCTCCACTGGCGGACGCTGGTAGCGAACGTATCCCGGAGCTTGATGCTTGAAGCTGGCCTCCGCGGTGCGCGCCCCGAAGATCTTGCGCAGCACGTCCAGCCGAATCTCCTCGCAAACATCGAACTGGATCAGCACCAGAACCGACCCGCGCAAGGGCGAAGCGGACGACAATGGAACCGCAGGCTGAGCCTGAGCGGAGGTCGCGCGCGCGACCTCGTTGCCGACCATCGTTGTAAGTTCACGATCCATAAGAACACTGTTGCTGGTTAAACCCGAGCTCCGAAAGGCGCTGGAAGAAGCGCGCGAGACTTGCTTCCATTGTCCCAGAAACCAGGCAATGGGACCATAGGCGCACCTTAGCCAGGAGCTAACTTACCGGTAAGTGGCTGAGCCGTCAATGGTTCCTGGCGAATCTCCAGAGGAATCCGCCCGCCGCCAGCGCTCCCAGGCCCAGTGCAGCCCGCTTCATGGAGGAGCGAATGTCGGCATCGCGCTGGCAAACCAGCTTTGACTCCGGCAAAACGCCATCCGCAATCTCGGAAGGATTGAGGGCCATCTGGAGAACTTCAGCCAGGTGAAGCGCGTGACGTCCAGTGCCCTGCGCGATCTGCTCGCGACAACTGAATCCATCCGCGATGATGAGCCAGTCCGGTGGCGCTCTCCGGACTGCGGGCAGAAGTTCGAGTTCGCCAATGGCCGCGGAGATCTCGTACTTATCGTGCTCGAAGCCGAAGGAGCCAGCCATTCCGCAGCATCCAGGAGCGGGAGCCTGGAAATCGATGCCGATGCGGCGCAGCAGCGACTCCTCGGCGGTCATTTTCATGATGGACTTGTGATGACAGTGTCCGTGCAACAGGGCCTTGCGCTCGAAGCGAGGGAGTGGAGAGTTCCCGGAGTTGTTTTCGAGAAACTCGCTGAGCAGAAAGGTCTGCCGCGCGAGCGCTTGCGCGCGCTCGTCGTGAGGGAAGAAGTTGAGCAGTTCGTCGCGGAAAACGGCGACACAGCTCGGCTCAAGTCCGACTACAGGGATTCCCGCTTCAATCTCGGGCGAAAGTGCGTCGAGGATATCGAGGAGCAGCGATTGCGCTCGGTCGAGCATGCCGAAGTCGTACAGTGGACGACCACAACAGAGATTGGCCTGCGGAAGGATCACCCGGTATCCCGCGGTTTCGAGGACATCGACCGCGGCTTTCGCGGTTGCGGGCAGGAAATAGTTGTTAAACGTGTCGGGCCAGAGCAGGACGGGAGGGCCCTCAGGGGCTGAAGCCCGATTCCTTTCATGCGGCTGACGCGGCCCTGAAGGGCCGCTCTTCCACCTGTTCGTTCGCTTGAACCACGACTTGAAAGTTTCCGGGGCGAAGGCAGGAATGCTGCGCTGCGGTGGAATTCCCGCAACCATCTTCGCGATGTCGCGCAGGAAGGGCAACTGCGTAGTCAAATTGACGAGGCCAGGAAGGTTTGACGCCAGACGCGCCCAGAGGTCGATATTGCCGAAGGCATAGGCGCTGCGCGGGCGCACGCGGCCTTCGTAGTAATGAGAGAGGAATTCAGCTTTGTAGGTCGCGACGTCGACGCTCACGGGACAGTCGCTCTTGCATCCCTTGCAGGCGAGGCAGAGATCGAGCGAGTGCTTGACCTCTTCGCTGCGCCAGCCATCGCGAATGACCTCGCCCTGGGTCATTTCCCAGAGCAGATGAGCGCGGCCGCGCGTGGAGTGCTCCTCTTCATGTGTAGCGCGCCAACTGGGACACATCACGCCGCCTTCATCGCGGCGGCATTTGCCGACACCAACGCAGCGCAGAGCGGCGTGCGATAAGCTGCCATGATCGGCGGGAAACTGAAAGCGGGTTTCCGGTTCCCACGGCGCGTAGTTAGCGCCAAGGCGAAGATTCGCGTCGAGCTTGTACGGATCGATGACCTTGCCCGGATTCATCTTCCAATCCGGGTCCCATGCGGACTTGAACTTGCGGAACGCCTGCATCAGTTCCGGACCGAACATTTTCGGAAGGAGTTCGGCGCGGGCTTGTCCGTCGCCGTGTTCGCCGGAAAGGGAACCGCCGTAACTCACGACAAGATCGGCGGCTTCCTCCACAAACTTGCGGAACCTGGCGATTCCCTCTTTCGACTGCAGGTCGAAGTTGAGCCGCGTGTGGACGCAGGCGTGGCCGAAGTGGCCGTAGAGCGAGCCTTTGTAGCCGAACGCGGCCATCATCTTGCGCAGATCGCGAAGATAACCGCCGAGTTTTTCGGGAGCGACGGCGGCATCTTCCCAGCCTTCCCAGTTCAGGGGCTCGCCGGGCACGTGCGAGGTTGCGCCGAGACTGGCCTCGCGAATCTCCCAAATGCGCTTGGCTTGCTGGCCCGAGTAGAGGCGCACGTTGGGTGGACTTATGCTTTGATTCAGCGCGTCGATCAGACGGCGAGCCTGTGACTCGGCTGCTTGCGCCGTCTGCCCGCCGAACTCGACCATGAGCCAGCCTCCGCCTTCGGGCAGCAGAGCGAGTCCTTCGGAATTGATGCTCTTGGTGCGCGTGTAGTAGACGAGAAGATCGTCGAAGCCTTCGAGGCCGATGGGCTGGTGCGTCATGATTTCGGGAACGTGGTCGGCGCACTGATAAATGTCGGGATAGGCCACGACGAGCAGGACGCGCTCCGGCGGACTCTCGACCAAGCGACAAGTGGCTTCGAGAACTGTGGCACATGTGCCTTCTGAGCCGACCAGCGCGCGCGCAACATGAAAATCATTTTCCGGCAGCAGGTAGTTCAGGTTGTAGCCGGAGACGCGGCGCGGGATGTTGGGATAGCGCTGGCGGATGAGATCGCCGTATTGCTCTGCGATTTCCTTTAGCGAGCTGTAGATCTGATCCGCACGTCCGTGGCCGCTGCGGCCCGATACTTCCGGGCCGCCGGAACAGCCGAGGGCGGCTGTCCCCACATGGTCTCGAATGAAATTCTGACCTACGTTCATGCGCACGCCGTCGTAGGTGACGATCTCGAGTTGCTCGATATTGTCGTCGGTCTTGCCCGCCATTACGGAATGGACGCCGCAGGAATTGTTGCCGATCATGCCGCCAATGGTGCAGCGATCGTGGCTGGCGGGATCGGGAGCGAAAGTCAGGTGATGCTTTTCGGCGGAGTTGCGGAGGTGATCGAGCACGACTCCGGGCTGCACACGGGCGATGCGGCGTGCGGGATCGATCTCGAGGATTCTCGCCATGTACTTGGAAAAATCCAGCACGACGGCGACGTTGCAGCACTGGCCCGCGAGCGATGTGCCGCCGCCGCGGCAGAGCAAGGGCGCTCCGAATTCGCGGCAGAGGGAAATCGCGGCGAGAACATCATCGGCATCGTGGGGAAGAACCACGCCGATCGGGACTTGGCGGTAGTTGGAGCCGTCGGTCGCGTAGAGGGCGCGGCTGCCGTCGTCAAAGCGAACTTCGCCGCGAAGGCTTGAGCGCAGAGCCTCGGCCAGTCCCGAGGCGTCGGTCGGTGAGAACTTCGGGGCCGGTGCGGAATCTGCCACTCTGTCTTGCATGGGCCGGTTTCTTAGTTGGAGGACTTCTTGCTCACATTGGTGATCTGAAGCTTTGTGGTGTCGCCCCTGGCCTCGATGTTGATGGTGATCATGTTCTTCTGGTCGTTGGAGACAATCGTGCAGCGATTCTGATCAGAAGTCCTCACCATGGCGCCGGGGAACTTCGTCTTGTAGAAGCTGCAGATTTTGTCTACCGCGTCGCTGCTTTCGAACATGGCGGTCACGGTGTGGATGCCGCCAAACGACGCGGACGAAGCCCCGTTCTTCTGTACTTCCGCTCCCGGATAGACCTCAACACCCAGGTCTTTGGCAGCCTGCTCTGGATCCTTGGAAGTCTCGACCGAGCCGAACGGGGTTTGCACTTTCACGTGATCGCCTTCCTGAGTCACGTGAGAACTCCTAGCAATGCGATAACCGATGATGCCGACTGTCGCAACGCCAAGGATCCCGATGCCGACAATCACGGCGACAACGATCAGGATGATTTTGAGAGCGCTGCTGCCGCCGGTGGGAGCCGGGGCAGGCGGAGGGGCCGTCGACGTCACGCCAGATGGACCGGACGCGACGGCAGCGCCGCACTTGTTGCAGAACTTCGTTCCCTCATTCAGAGTTGCGCCGCAGGAATTGCAGAATGCCATAAATCACCTCATGATCGCGGGGTGGGAAAAATCGACGGCGCGAGTATACCGCAGATTGAGCACAACTAGAGCAGTCATTCACCGACTTACACCCTGGCTGAGCCGATTTCCCATGTCTCGCAAAAGAGGCGAGACATGGGGCACCCCTGGTCCACGGTATCCCTGCGTTGCAGGGCGGACAGCCGAGGCGGCTGTCTCTACGTGAGTCGCTTAGCTCCAGGTTCGGGTGCCGTAGTCGGCCATAGAGAGGGCTAGAAGAATGAAGAGGAAGAAAACTGTCGAGATGACGACCAGCTTGAGCAATTTTTCGTGAGCGCCCTTGATGTGCATAAAGAAGAGGGCCACGAGGAGTGCCTTCGTGGTGGCGATCACGAGCGCGACGGCAGCATTGAACCGACCAAGATCCAGGAAGGCGGCCTCGTAAGTAAGGAGCGTTCCCAGCAAGAGCGCGCCCCAAACTAGAAAGTAAGTTACTAGCGGCGATGATTTCGAGTGTGCAGACATGCGAAGCCTCAGGGGTGCCGGTCGATCAGGTAAAGCAAAGGAAACAGGTAGATCCAAATAATATCGACAAAATGCCAGTACAGGCCGCCCATCTCCAGCGGTGTGTGGTACTCAGGAGTAAAACGCCCTTTCCAGGATGCGTACAGAAGCCAGGTAAAGAAGCCGATCCCGATGATCATGTGAAGCGCGTGCAATCCGGTCATGATGAAGTAAAGGGCAAAATAAATCTGGGCGTGGCGCGGGTTGGCCAGTTGATCGGGATGACCGGGGAGCGCCTCTTTATCGAAATTGAAGGAAGCGCCTGGGACGTGATGCTCCACAAACTTGTCGTGGTATTCGATTCCTTTGATGCCGAGGAATGCGAAGCCCAGGGCCAAGGTGAGCACAAGACTCGTGATCAGGAGCGTGCGGCGGGACGTCTGCGCAGCCCAGATGGCCAGGACTACGGTCAAGCTGCTGCAGATCAGGACGGCGGTATTTGTAGCACCGAGGCCGGCATTGAGGGTTTTGCTGGCAGCGGCAAAGTCGCCGAAATACCACAGCCGGTAGATGAGGTAGGCGCAGAACAAGCCGCCGAAGAACATGACCTCGGTGCCCAGAAATATCCACATGCCGAGGCTGGCGGCATCGCGCTGCTGCTGCGGCTCGGCAAAGTGGTGCAGCAGTTCGGGGTGGTGCTGCTCTTCGTGATGAAGGCCGACAAGGGTGCTATCGGGCAACGGGGACCTCCTCTTTATGAGGCGCGTCCAACTCGTCGTAGTTGTAGGCTTCCCAAGTTACGATGGGCTCTTCTTCAAAGTTGAAAGTCGTGGGTGGCGAGGATGTCATCCATTCCAGGCCAGCGGCGTTCCACGGGTTGTCGGGCGCGGGTTTGCCGTAGCGCATCGACCACAGGAAGTAGAGCATGGGAAGCAGATAACCAACGCCGAGCACCGTGGCGCCAGCGGTCGAGAGTACGTTCAGCACCTGGAACTCCTGCGGGTATTGGAAGTAGCGGCGCGGCATGCCGAGGTAGCCGAGGATGAACTGGGGGAAGAACGTGAGATTGAAGCCCAGGAAAACGATCAAGGCTGCCAGACGCGCCAAGCCTTCGGGATACAGCCGGCCGGAAATTTTCGGCCACCAAAAATGCATTCCCCCCAGATATCCCATGAGCGCGCCGCCGACCATAATGTAGTGAAAGTGCGCCACCACGAAGTAGGTGTCAGTGACGTGAACGTCGATGCCCAGGCAGGCCAGAAAGAGACCAGTCAGTCCGCCCATGGTAAACAGGCCGATAAAGCCGAAGGCGTAGAGCATGGGCGCGTCGTAGTGGATCGATCCTTTGTAAAGAGTCGCGGTCCAGTTGAAAACTTTAACCGCCGATGGTACCGCGACCGCATAGCTGAGCAGAGAGAATACGAGTGCAGCGTAGACGGAAATTCCGGCGACAAACATGTGGTGCGCCCAGACTAAAAAGCCGAAGACCGCAATAGCGATTGAGGAAAACGCGACGAAGCTATAGCCGAAGATGCGCTTGCGCGAGAAGCAGGCAATGATCTCAGTGACCACGCCCATCGACGGCAGAATCATGATGTACACGGCGGGATGGGAGTAGAACCAGAACAAGTGCTGAAAGAGCAGCGGATCGCCACCGAGCCTGGGATCGAAGATGCCGAGATGGAGCGTGCGTTCGACCGCGACCAGCACAATGGTGATGGCGATGACTGGGGTTCCCAGAATCTGGATGATGCTGGTGGCGTAGTGCGCCCAAATGAACAGGGGCAGACGCGACCAGGTCATTCCCGGAGCGCGCATGCGGTGGATCGTGACTACGAAATTCAAGCCGGTGAGGATGGAGGAAAATCCGGCGACGAAGATGGCGAGTCCGGCCTCGACAATTTTGGTATTCGTGAAGGCAGTGCTGAAAGGCGTATAGAAGGTCCATCCGGTATCGACGCCGCCGGTCAGCATGCAGTGCAGCATCATCACGCCGCCGATGATGTACAGATACCAGCTCAGAAGGTTGATGCGCGGGAAGGCGAGGTCCTTGGCGCCGATCATCATGGGCACAAGGAAGTTGCCGAGCACGGCGGGGATCGACGGGATCAGAAAGAAGAAGACCATCACCATGCCATGCATGGTGAAGAGTTTGTTGTAAGTATCGGCCTGCACCAGGTCTCCGGCGGGAGTCAGCAATTCGAGACGGATGAGGAGCGCGAAGAAGCCGCCGATAAAAAAGAAGAAGGTGATCGACATCAGGTAAAGCAGCGCAATGCGCTTGTGGTCCGTGGTCAACAGCCACGAGCCGACGCCGTACTCCTTGTTCAGATAATTCTCGCGCTCAAGCGGTTGAACCGTTGCGGTAGCCATACTCATTGCACCTGACTTCCTGCGGTTTTGGAATTGTCTTGCGGCGTGGCGGCCGCCGTCTTGTTCCCGGCTGCGACGGGTTGAGACAACGATTTCACGTAGGCCACCAGCGCGTTCAATTGCTCTTCACTCACCAGTCCCTGAAAGGTCGGCATGACCGGCTTGAATCCGTTGACGACCTTCGCACCCGGATCGAGGATGGATTCGCGAATGTAGTTTTCGTCGGCGGTCACGGTGCGTCCGTCTTCCAGCAGCACGGGCTTCCCGAAAACTCCCTGCAAGTTTGGACCGCGGCCCTGCGTGTCGGTGCGATGGCAGGTGACGCAGCCGAGTTCGGCAAATATCTTTTCTCCCGTCGCCGAGAGTGGGCCGGTGGTGCCGCCGTTCATCCAGGCTTCGAACTGCGCGGGTTCCATCACCACGATGGAACCGATCATGCCGGAGTGTTGCGTGCCGCAATATTCGGCACAGAACAGGTGGTACGTACCGGGCCTGGTGGCGCGGAACCAGGCTACCGTATAGCGGCCCGGGAGCACGTCCTGTTTCATGCGGAAGGCAGGAACAAAGAAGCTGTGGATGACGTCCTGCGAAGTCATGATCAACTTCACGTCGCGGCCCACGGGCACGTGAAGTTCGTTGATCTCGCGCTGGCCCTCGGCGTGTTCCAGCTTCCACATCCATTGCTTGGCGACCACGTAAACCTCGGTGGAGTCGCGAGGCGGCGTGCGACTCTTGAAGTAGACCACCGCTCCCCAGGCGAAGATCACCATGAACACGAAAAGCGGGATAATCGACCAGGTTAATTCGAGAGGCGTGGAACCTTCAATCTGCTCGGCCAGAACCCCGCGACGCCGGCGGTAGCGCGCGGCGAAGAAAACCAAGGCGGTGAAAATCAGCAGCGTCATCAGGCCCGATACAATGAGCAGGAAGATGAAGAGGGCATCGACGTTGCCCGCCGCAGTGGAGGCCCGATCCGGCCACAATGGAAAGTTATCGAACATATCTTGCTTGACCCGGTCCCGCCTGACCCGATTTTGTCTGACCCAAGTTTCTTCGAGGCGGCGCCAGTTTCTCCAGCCGGAACAGAATGAACAAAAGAATCCCCAGCATCAAAATGGTGAGGCCGGCTCCCAGTTGCAGAATGTTGCTCACGATTGCGCCGTATTTTCCGGTCGCAGGATCGTAGTGATAGCAGTACAGCAGCACTTGATCGACGGCGTTGCCGATCTTGCCCTGCGAGGCTTCAACCAATCCCATGCGCAAGTCTTTCGGGGGATAATCCACGCCGTAGAAATAGCGCGAGATGCGGCCTTGTGGAGTCAGCACCATGATGGCCGTGGCATGCGCGTATTGATTGATTTTGGGATCGTACTGATATTGAAATCCCACCGCCTTGGTCAGCGCGTTGATCGACTCCGCAGGTCCGGTCAGGAAATGCCAGCCGGAAGCGGCGCCGGAACGGCCGTAGCGCTTGAGGTAGTCCTGCTTCTTGGCGGCTGCGATGGCGGGCGTTTCCTGCGGATTGAAGCTCACCGTCACCACATCGAATTCGTTGCCGACATCAAACTTCACCATCTTCATGGCGCCGGTAAGGCCGGCCAGAGCTTCTCCGCACAGCATGGTGCAGTTGTAGTAGACCAGGTTCAGGATCAGAGGTTTCTTGCCGAAGTAGTCGCCCAGTTTGACGGATCGGCCGGTGTCGTCGACGAAGGCGAGGTCGGGAGGCACTTGCCCGTCAAGATGTTGCTCAATGCCAACGTTCTGCAAGTATGGCGGGCGGACGTTGGACGGCGGCGACATGATGCCTTTCGTCATCGCCTGTCCCCAAGCGGTGGCCGCGAGCAGCACGATTGACAGCACCGCTCGCGTTGCGGAATTCGAATTGTGACTCTGACCGCTCACTTCTTGGTTCCTTTCGTCTTTTGCGGTTGAGTCTGCAGTGGCTGCGCCGGCGGCGTCCCCGCGGCTGATTGTGCGCGAACGGGGAGTCCACGCTGGGCGATCAGGTCCATTGCCCGCTCAATCGGGATGTGGACGGTACCGGCTTTCTGGTCGACCCAATCGTAGGAACTCAGCGTCTGTTCTTCGTCGGTACGGATTTTGTCGAGTTGGCCACGCTCGTCGATTTCCAGCTGTGGGCTGGGAAAGTTCTGCTTCAGATAATCTTTGTAATCCGCCGAGAGCTTGCGCGTATCCGCCGGGGCGTTGGTGACCAGCGGACTAACGGGGGCCTGTTGCGATTCCGACCGTTTTTCCAGATACGAGTACAGAGCCGTCACCACGAAGTAGACGAGCAGGCCGGCCACAGCCAGACCTCCCAGGAAATACAGAACTCCGGGGATGCCGATGTCACGGCGCTCGTAGCCGCCGTTGCCTGTCGATTTCACGGGATGGATTTCGTTGCTCATGCGTTTTGGTGATGATGTGCCGGCTCCAGAACCTCTCCCGCTGAGGGATCATAGGCGGGCAACAGAGGCAGCGAGCCCAGATTGCGGAAGAAGTAAGCCAGCCAGAAACCGCCGATGGCAACGGGCACGACCACGTCCGCGATGGTGACGGTGAAAGTCCTGGAAAAATTCGGTTCGATGATCCAGAACAAATCCAGATAGCGCATCAGCATGAGCCACACCGCCAACCACACCAGCTTGCGAATGTTGCGTTTGAAGGAGCGCGACAACAAAGTTCCGAACGGGATGGCAAAGTGGAAGATCACAATGAACAGGCCGACGTATCCCCACCCGCCGTTCAAACGCCGCAGATAATACGTGATCTCCGAAGGCAGATTGCCAGCCCAGATGATGAGCCACTGCGAGTAGTTGAAGTAAGCCCAGACCATCACAAAGGTAAGCATCCATTTGCCATGGTCGTGGACGAAGTCGGGCTTCAACATCTCGGACATGGGATTGTAATCAAACAGAATGCGCTCGACTACAACCGCGAAGCACATAGCCGACAAGACTTCGCCAATGAGAATGACAAGGCCGAAGATGGTGGAAATCCAGCTGGGATCGAGCGACATCACCCAGTCAATCGCGGCGAAGGAAATGGTGAAGCCGTAGAGGATGAGCCCGGGGCCTGCGACTACCTTGAAGCGATCCGTGTTGTCGGGTACGCCGGCGCGGTCGGTTTGCTTCGACCAATGCGAGAGCAGGAACGAGAGCAGGTTCCAGATGGCGAAATAAAACACCGCGCGCAGGATGAATCCATTCGCGGTGAGATAGGTCTTAGTGATGTCCTCGAGGTGTTCGCGCAGATGTTTGTCGGCAATTTGATCGAGAGGTTGAGCCCAGATGTACAGCTTGTGCATTCCGAGGATGACGGGAATGAACAGGAGCGCCAGCAGCGGAACGGTGCGCATGGCGGCGCCGAGAATGCGGCGGATGACCATCCCCCAACCGCCGCCGGTGAGGTGGCGGATCATGAGAATCGCCATGGAACCCAGGGCCACGCCCAGCCAGCACATGAAGCCGAGCAGGTAGGCGCGATAAAACTGCTCCGGCCGCAGAAACGCGAGGATGACCGCTACGATGCCGAAGGCGACGCCAACAATCAACGACCGCTGCGCAATGGTCTTCACCACTGGCGGGGCGGTCAGATCGAGATGGATCACGGGCGCCGCGCTCATTTCTCTTCTTCTCCCTTCGAATTGCTCTCGGGCAAAACCGCGGGTAAGCTCGCACCCGTACCGGGTTGGCGGAATTTCAGAGGCTCAGACGGAATCTTTTGTCCCGCGGGCACATCGGCCATGGTGGCGTTCTGGCTTAATTGGAGGGCGCGAACATAGGCCACAATGTCCCAGCGATCCTGTGGCGGAATCTGCGAGGCATAATCGGGCATGATCCCGAAACCTTCGGTGATGACGTCGTAGAAATAACCTATCGGCGCTTTCTGCAGCCGCGCAATGTGGAACGACGGCGGCTTGCGCGCGAATCCTCGTGAGGGCACGAAGCCGTTGCCGTCGCCTAGGCGCGAGTGGCAGGGCGCACAGAAAATGTTGAAGCGCTCGCGGCCGCGATCCAGCACCTCTTTGGTCACAGGGAAAGGCATCACGTCGCCGGGATTGTTGCCGATTTTGCCAGTATAGAAATAGGTGTCTTCGTGCAACTGGCCGCGGGCGACCGTGCCTTCGACCGGGGGACGCGCCGAGCGCTGGTCAGAGAAGAAGTCGCTGCGCGAGAGCGGATTCTGGCGCGGCTGGACGTGCATATCGATGCGGCAGGCGGAGAAGAGCGTAATCACTGCCAAGAGAGCCAGAGTGTGGATTGTCCGGTTGTGCCGGATGCACCGCGACCCACCCTTTCGCAAAGAACGCGAAAGGATGGGGCACCCACATTTCTGGTCGATCGCAAGTTTGCGGAGGCGCGGCATGTTAGCTGGGCACCTCCGAGACTGAGCGCGGGGCAAGGCCTTCCAGGAATTTGCGCGTGCCCGCGGGGTCGTACTTCTTGTCGGTGGAAAACACGATCAGGAAGAAGCGATCTTTCGACGCCAGGGCGAAGCGCGGCACGTTGAATACGGGATGGTAAGGCATGGGCAGGCCGTTCAGAGCGAGCATGCCGAAGACCGCCGAGATTCCAGCGAAAAGAATCGTCATTTCGAACGTGATGACGATGAAAGCGGGCCAGGAATGCGGGGGCTTGCCGCCGATGTTGAGCGGATAGTCGACCGCCGACATCCAGTACTGCATGATGTAGCCGGTCAGGCCGCCGATGATTCCGCCGATCAGCACGACCAGCGGAACTTCGTCACGATGAAAACCGATTTCTTCCGCCAAGCCTTCAATGGGAAACGGGCTGTAGGCATCGATCTTTTTGTAGCCGGCCTGGTGCGTGGCGCGCGCAGCCTCGACCAAAGCAGTAGGCGAGTCGAACTCCGCCATGATGCCATAGATGGGATCGCGCTTCATATTATGAACCTCGACACCGACCTCGCCATCATTCCTCTCGCCATCATTCCTTGACCTCCGCTTCCGGCAAAAGGGTGCGCATCTCGAAGATGGAAATCGCAGGCAGCAGCCGCAGGAACAGGAACATTGCGGCCAGGAACATGCCGATGGTGCCGATGTAAGTCATCCAGTCCCAGCGCGTGGGATAGTACATGCCCCAGGAGGAAGTCAGGAAATCGCGATGCAGGCTGACGACCACGATGATGAAGCGCTCGAGCCACATGCCGACGAGAATGACGCCGGAGACGAAAAACAGTGCAATGGGACTCGTGCGCAGCCTGCGAATCCAGAGCACCTGCGGAATAAAGATGTTGCAGATCAGCAGCATCCAATAAGGGACAGCATAGGGGCCGTGGAGGCGATTCCAGAGCGTGAAGGCGTCGTAACGATCGCCGCTGTACCAGCCCATGAATGCCTCAATACCGTAGCCGTAGGCGACAATCAGTCCCGTCGCCAGCATGACCTTCGCGGAATTCTGCAGGTGGCGCTCGGTGATGAAATCTTCCAGGCCGTAAATCTTGCGAATGGGGATGGCGAGCATCAGCACCATGGCGAAGCCGGAGTAGATGGCGCCGGCGACGAAGTACGGGGGGAAGATGGTGGTATGCCATCCCGGCACGATGCCGATTGCAAAGTCAAAGCTCACGACGGTGTGAACCGAAAGGACTAGCGGCGTAGCTAAACCGGCCAGCAGCAGGTAGGCGGTCTCGTAGCGATGCCAGTGGCGGGCCGATCCGCGCCATCCGAAGGAGAGCATGCCGTAGACGATTTTGAGTGCCGGGTTGTCGCTGCGGTCGCGCAGCGTGGCCAAATCAGGGATCAAGCCTATGAACCAGAACAACGCGGAAATCGTGGCGTACGTGGAGACGGCGAAGACGTCCCACATCAGTGGGCTGCGGAACTGCGGCCACACGCCCATGGTGCTGGGATACGGAAACAGCCAGTAAGCCAGCCAGGGGCGGCCAACGTGGATGGCGGGAAAGATTCCGGCCGCGGCCACAGCGAAGAGTGTCATGGCCTCCGCGAACCGGTTAATCGAATTACGCCACGACTGACGCAACAACAAGAGAATCGCGGAGATGAGGGTGCCGGCGTGGCCGATGCCGATCCACCACACGAAATTGACGATAGCAAAGCCCCAGCCGATGGGGATGGTGACGCCCCAGATGCCGATGCCCTTCAGGACAAGGTATCCGATGGCGAACAGCATCATCATGGTGAGCATGAAGGCGATGCCGAAGCCGAGGAACCACCCGTTCGAAGCCGGGCGGGTCAGCACGATCGCGCTGATTTTTTCCGTCACCGTGCCGAAAGTGTGGCCCGGTTCGATCACGGGAGCGCGATCGAGTTCGGTGGCCGATTTGTATTGCTCAGGCATCTGGCTTGCGAAATCCCTCAGGGGCTAAAGCCCTACCTCATTTTGCTCGGTTGACGCGGCCCTAAAGGGCCGCTCTTCCACGTTACGGTCTTGCACGTTTTGCTCTGCGAAATTGACTTCTACATCTCGGCCGCGCTTCGCGCTGGCCGGACGGCCGAGGCGGTCGTCACCACATGGTCCGTTCTATCCTTTTAATTCCGGGTTCGGGTTGCGAATTTCCGCCAGATACGTTGTTCTTGGGCGGGTGTTGAGTTCGCCCAGGAGGCTGTAGTTTCTTGACTGCGCTTTTAGCTTTGACACTTTGCTATTTGGGTCGTTGATGTTTCCGAACACGATGGCGCCTGCTGGACACGACTGCTGGCAGGCGGTTTGGAGTTCGGCGTCGTTGATCTTGCGGTCTTCGCGCTCGGCGTCGATGCGGCGCTCGCTGATGCGCTGCACGCAGTAGGTGCACTTTTCCATGACGCCGCGGCTGCGCACGCTGACGTCGGGATTGCGCATCATCTTGTACTGCGGGGTCTCCCAGTCCTGGAAGAGCAGGAAGTTGAAGCGCCGCACTTTATAAGGACAGTTGTTCGAGCAGTAGCGCGTGCCCACGCAGCGGTTGTAGACCATGTCGTTCAGGCCTTCTGTGGTGTGGTTGGTGGCGCCGACCGGGCAGACGACTTCGCAAGGCGCGTTCTCGCATTGCATGCAGGGAACGGGTTGGAAGAATGCCTTGGGGTTGTCGCGGTCGCCCTGATAGTAGGCGTCGACGCGAATCCAGTGCATGTGGCGGCCGATGACGACCTGCTCTTTGCCGACGACGGCGATGTTGTTCTCCGACTGGCAGGCCAGCATGCAGTTGTTGCAGCCCACGCAGGAGTTGAGATCGATGGTCATGCCCCAGGCGTAGTCTTCCGACTTATAAGGATAGGGTTCGTAGAGCGTGAGGCCGGGCGCGGGCTCGTCTTCCTGCGCGAAGTTGGGCTCTTTGCGGTATTCCTCGAGCGTGGTTTCGCGGACCAGCGGACGATGGCCGCCGTTGGGCGTGTCCATCGACTGGTAGCCTTGCGTGGACGCGAGTTTGTAGGTGTCTCCAGTCTTGCGGATGGTGACGCCGGTGGCGATCCACGGGGCGGCGGCGGTGCGGAGGGCGTAGGCGTCGAAACCTTGGGCCGTGCCGACCCGGCCGGCGCGCTTGCGGCCGTAACCGAGCGTGATGGTGACGGAGTTGTCGGGATGGCCGGCTTGAATCCAGACGGGGCCAGTGACTTTCTTTCCGTTCAGTTCGAGTTCGACTACGTCTTCGGTCTTGATGTTGAGGCGCTGCGCCATCGCGGGACCGATTTGGATGGCGTTGTCCCAAGTGAGCTTGTTCATCGGCTTGGGGAGTTCCTGCAACCAGCCGTTGTTGGAGAATTGTCCGTCGTAGATGGTGGAGTCGCGGCGGATGTTGAGCTCGATGGCGGTGGGGTCGTAAGTAGACGGCTCGGGAAATGTGCCGGCCTTGACGGTGATTTGTCTGGCCGTAAATGCGGTTCCATCGATCCAACCATCGTGTAGCGACTTGCGCCAGACCTGTTCGAAATCGGCGCCCGTATGCTGCTTTTGCCAGTAGGCGCGTGTCAGATCGTATCCGGTGGCATCGGCTTGGCCGGAGAGCAGCGCGACGAACTCCAGCGCGCTCTTGCCGTTGTAGAGAGGCGCGATCAGAGGTTGAATGATGCTAACGGTGCCGTCGTATGCGCGGGCATCGCCCCACGCTTCGAGTTCATGTGTCGCATTCACGTGCCACTGGCAGAGTTCAGCGGTTTCGTTCTGGTAGAGACCGTAGTGCACGCGCAGCGGAACCTTACCGCTCTTCAGAGCGTCGGCGAAATTCAGATCGGCGGGCGCATCGTAAGCCGGATTCCCACCGAGGATGATCAGCAGATCGACTTTGCCGCCATTCATGTCGGCGACGAGATCTTTCAGAGAGTCGATCTGATTGATCGGGTTGGCATCGACCGGGTCAGAGTAGAAAACTGTCTTGCCGACATTGCCCAGCTTTCCGTTCATCGCATGCGCTAGGGCATGGACGGCAGGGGACTGATGATCACCGGCAATAACCACTCCCGATCCAGGATGTTTAAGCAGGTCGACAGCTGCACCTTTTGCAAGAATCTCTCCCCACCTACCGGCTAGGGTGCCTCCGTTCTGGCCGTAGACTCCGACAAACGAAGCGAATGCACGAGTAACGTGGTCGAAGTCCTTCCCACTCATCGGCAGTCGGTGATCGGCCTTCGCGCCCGTTGAAGTCGGCGTGCTCTCGACTGCGTACAGGCGATTCATCGGAGCGTCGGGATTGCGGCGCTTGGCGAAGTCGCGAATGTAGCGGGTGTTGCCGGGGAATCCGGCGTAGAGGAAGTCTGCGTCAAGCGAGACGATGACGTCGGCCTTCGAGAAGTCGTAGCGCGTTTCGACGGGCTGTCCGAAGGCGAGCTTGGCGCCTTCGAGGACGTTGTCGCGATTCACTGGTTCGTAGACATGCCACTTGGCCTGGGGATACACCTTCAGGAAATTGCGCAGTTGGTCGGCTAGCGTGGGCGAAGAAATCGTCTGCGTGAGAATTCGGATGCCTGCGCCCTGCAACGCTTTCTGCGCGCTGAGCGGGCCGCGGATCGCGCTGAGAAATGCCTGCCACGAGCGCACATCGCCCATCGACATGACCGTCTGCGAGCGGTCGGGATCGTACAGGCCGAGAATCGAAGCCTGCGCAAAGATATCGGTGCCGCCCGTCGAGGCTGGATGCTGATCGTTGCCTTCGATCTTCGTCGGACGACCGAGATGGCTTTCGACCAGCAGTGGGCTGGCGTATCCGCCCAGCGTGCTCGCCGTGGCGTAATACATGGGACGGCCGGGGATGACGTTTTCCGGCTGGCGCACATAGGGAACGATGGGCTCGAGCGGCAGACGCACGCATCCGGTCATGCCGGCCAAGCCGAGGGACGCGCCCATTACCTTGAGGAAACCGCGGCGCGAGACGGAGTCGACCCATTCGGAGGCGCCTTTGGGGAATTCGCGGTGCAGGGCTTCCTGGAAGTCTTGGCTTCCGGCTAATTCTTCTAGGCTGCGCCAGTATTCGGGGCCGGTCTTCTCGGCAGCGTCGTGGGCGGTGGCCTGGTCGATGCGCGCGCGAACGGAGTTCAGGTCCAGCTTGCCCTTTTGGCTGGGGCAAACATCTTCGCGCTTTCCGTTTTTATTGTGCTCTTCCATTTTTAATGCCGAGCGCACAGGAGAACCGTGCCGTCCCTCCGGGACTCGATCCTCCTTTGCGTTCTCCCCCGGCACTTCGTGCCGGGCTTTCACATGCCGCCCCTTCGGGGCTTCAGCAATGCTTGCTCTAGCTCTTTCGCCCCTACGGGGCTTGTTCTAGACTTTGCTTTTCACCCACGGCTTGCGCCGTGGGCTGCATTCTTTCGCCGCTTCGCGGCTGACTTCACCATTCTGGCCGGCGTCGCCGCTTCGCGGCTGAGTTCACCATTCACGCGGCTGGCTTCGCCGCTTGTAACTTCAGCGATGACAGGTGCTGCAGTTTGTAATGTCCTTCACGTTGCGAACGTTGTATTTCTTGATCAGGGCGGTTCCCAACTCGACCTGATCCGCGTAGCTGTGGCCGTCGACTACCACCGGGGTTGCGCCCGTTGGCGGCTGGTAGCGCATGTTGAACACCTGATCACGCGGACGGAGATGATTTTGCGGCGCGCGATGGCAGCCCAGACACCATTCCATTTGCAACGACTCCTGCTGATACATCAACGGCATCAGGTCGACCGGGCCGTGACAGGTGTTGCAGCCGACTCCTTTATTAATGTGAATGCTGTGATTGAAATATACGAAGTCGGGGAGTTGGTTCACGCGCGCCCACTGCAGCGAGTCGCCTGACTTGTAGCTGGCCCGCACCGGCTCGAGGAGTTGCGCGTTGGTCCAGATCTGCGAATGGCAGTTCATGCACGTCTTGGTCGGAGGAATGCCGGCGAAGCTCGAGGTCTCGACCGAGGTGTGGCAATAGCGGCAGTCGATGCCGAGCCCGGTCACGTGGTGCTGATGGCTGAACGGAACCGGTTGCGGCTTGCGCACCCCAGCGTAGGTAACGTAGGGCGAACGCTGAATCTCCATCGCCATCCAGCCCAGCGCTGCAACTACAAAGACCGCGCCAAAGATGGTGGCGCGAGACAATGTATTCGTACTGCGATGAAAGATCTGCGACATTCCCTTATGAGATCTGGCTTAAGAGACCTGGCGGTTGGTCCGCTATTCGGTTGAATACTGATTTGATACGGCGAAAAGAAAACCACCCACTGGTTTCCTGCGTCGTTTGCGAAACCAGAAATTATAAATACTTGATGGGAGTTTGTCGCGTGTTTTTGGGTTTCGCAAGAAGAAAAAAATTTCAAGTGGTAAGGTTACTAAAAAGATGTTGAGTTTTTCAGCGAGTGCGCCAACGTACGGCTATGACGGTTCCAGGCATCGAATCCGGACTCTCGTCGTCGCCTGTTACCGCAGATTCATGACCATGAGTTTGGGCTCGGTCATCTCTTCAATGGCGTAACGCAGACCTTCGCGGCCCAGGCCGGAATCTTTGACGCCGCCGTAGGGCATTTGATCGATGCGGAAGGATGGAACGTCTCCGGCGATCACGCCGCCGACTTCCAGTTCTTCGTAGGCCTGGAACAGCAACTTCGCGTCGCGAGTAAAGACTCCAGCCTGCATGCCATAGGCGGAGTTGTTGGCCTGGCGCAGCGCCTGATCGAAGTCTTTGTACGGCTCAACCGTCACCACCGGACCGAAAATTTCCTGGCAGTTCACCTTCATCTCGGGCTTGGTGCCGGTGAGGACCGTGGGTTCGACGACGAGATTGTTGCGGTCGCCGCCACAGAGCAGGCGCGCGCCGGCACGGACGGCTTCGTCGATCCACGTTATGGTGCGGATCGCGTCGCTTTCACGGATGAGCGGTCCCACATCAGTGGACTCATCGAGCGGATCGCCCGTCTTCAGCTTCTTCACGCCCTCGACGAAGAGGTCGGTGAACTTTCCGTAGACCGAATGCTCCACCAGAATGCGCTGCACGGAAATGCAAGTCTGTCCGGCATAGCCGAATCCGCCGGTGACGCAGCGCTCGGCGGCGTATTCCAGGTCCGCATCACTGTGCACGATGACGGCGGCGTTACCGCCGAGTTCGAGGGCGACCTTCTTTTTTCCGGCGCGCCGCTTGATGTCCCAGCCGACGGGCACGCTGCCGGTGAAGGTAATGAGCTTGATGCGATCGTCGGTTACGAGAAGGCCGGCATCTTCATTCGAGAGCGGCAGCACGTTGAGTCCGCCGTCGGGCCAGCCTGCCTGTTGCACGCACTCGGCCAAAAGCAGCGAGCAGAGCGGCGTCTGCGGAGCGGGCTTCAACACCATCGAGCATCCCGCGGCGATCGCCGGCGCTACTTTGTGAGCGACGAGGTTGATGGGGAAATTAAACGGCGTGATGCCAGCGATCGGGCCGAGCGGAAACCGGCGCACAATGCCCCAGCGGCCGGCGGTGAATTCCTGCCAGTCGAGGGGAAGAAACTCGCCGTAAATGCGGGTGCTCTCTTCCGCGGCGACGTTGAAGGTAAAGATGGCGCGCTCCACTTCGGTGCGCGCGGCCTTGATGGGCTTTCCGGCTTCCTGAGCGAGGGTGCGGGCAAATTCTTCCTTGCGCTCCATCATGGAGGCGGATATTCGACGGAGAACCCGCTGGCGCTCGAACGCGGGCAGACGGCGCGTGGTGCCGAAGGCCTTGACGGCGGCGGCAATGGCGGTCTCCGCGTGCTCACGTCGGCCCTGCACGACGCGGGCAATCACGCTGCTGTCGTAGGGCGCGCGAATCTCGACGACGTCGCCATCGTCCCGCCACCGGCCATCCACGAAGAAACCGTGCGTCGCAACGGGCGCGATCGTCATCTCTGACATGATTTTTTCTCTGGCCCCCAGAAAACCGACTGGGACAATTATAGGACTTTTGGATGACCGGGAAGCTGCGCGGGTTTGGAAAAAAGGTCTGGAACCACAGCGGACACAGGAGCACAGGGAGGCGGCACTCTGGCTTTACAATGGGCTCGGCCTGATGACGACTGCCTTCACGACGATTTCCGAGCTTTCACAGCGCTTGCGGCGGAGAGAAGTCTCTTCGGTTGAGATTACACAGGATTGCCTGGTGCGCATCGAGCGGCTGAACTCCGCGCTCAACGCGTTCATCACGGTCATGAGCGAGTCTGCCCTGGCTGAGGCGCGGCGGGCGGAGGCTGAGATTCTGCGCGGTGAGTGGCGCGGGCCGCTGCATGGCGTCCCTATTGCGCTGAAGGATCTCATCGACACAGCAGGGGTGCGTACGACTGCGGCCAGCGCGCTATATAAGGATCGCATTCCGAACCAGGATGCGGAAGTGGTTCGCCGGTTGCGGCGGGCGGGCGCGGTCATCGTCGGGAAAAACAATCTGCATGAGTTCGCCTATGGCGGGAGTTCGCTGATCAGCCACTTTGGCGATGTTCACAATCCGTGGGACGTCGGCCGGATTGCGGGGGGATCGTCCGGAGGGTCGGCGGCTGCGGTCGCCGCGGGTCTGGCTCACGCTGCGATCGGAACCGACACGGCGGGCTCGATTCGCGAACCGGCGGCGCTCTGCGGCTGCGTAGGCCTGAAGCCGACCTACGGACGCGTGTCGAGTCGCGGAGTGATTCCGCTATCACCGTCGCTGGACCACGTTGGCCCTTTGGCCGAGACCGTAGAGGACGCGGCGATCGTATTTCAGGCGATTGCCGGATACGATGCCGCCGACATTACTACGGCGGATGTCCCTGTGGGGGATTATGTTTCTGCGCTGCGCGAGGGTGCGAAGTCTCTGCGAGTCGGCGTGCCCCGTGGGTATTTCTTCGAAGATCTTGATACGGAAGTGGCCTCGGCTATGGAGCACGCTCTGCGCGGAATCTCAACTCTCGTGGTCGAGATAAAAGAAGTGCAATTGGACGTGCCCACGGACCGCACTTTGCAAACGGCCGAGTCGTATGCGTATCACGCCGAGAATGTTGCGAAGAGTTTGGACTTGTACCAGCCTGAGACGGTGCGTCGCATCCGGTCGGGAGAAAAGATTTCTGCAGCCGAGTACATCGAGCGGCGCCGTGAACTGGAGGAGGCTCGGCGCAGCATTGGCCAAGTCTTTGCCGAAGTCGACGTGTTAGTGACGCCGACCATGCCAATGCCGGCTCCTGCGATTGCGGATCTGAGAGCTAATCCCGAGGCGCTGCGGCCGGCGGAACTGAGGCTGCTGCGCAACACGCGGCCGTTCAATGTCTGGGGGCTGCCGGCGATTTCCGTGCCCTGCGGCTTCACGCAGAGCGGTCTG
The DNA here is from genome assembly GCA_963791515.1 of uncultured Acidobacteriaceae bacterium. Lineage (GTDB taxonomy): Bacteria > Acidobacteriota > Terriglobia > Terriglobales > Acidobacteriaceae > Sulfotelmatobacter. The sequence goes on from CAWBSS010000013.1 coordinate 325,946, forward strand.
CCCATCGGCCTGCAGATCGCAGGACCGCACTGGCGGGAGGATTTAGTCCTGCAGTTGGCTCACGCCTACGAGCAGGCGACCGCGTGGCACAAGCGGCGATGTGGGGAGTAGTGCTCCGCGGCAGGGTGTCCCATGAGCGTAATCGCAGTCTTCTGTCTGATTGCGCTCTTCAGATCTCAATGATCATGTCTTGCAGGCGAGTGGGATACTTGTTGATGACCTCGCCTTTGTCCTTGCGGACGATCACCGTGTCGGAGTGACGGAAACCGCCCCAGTCCGGATCGTAAACTCCGGGCTCACAGCTGAAGGTCATTCCTTGCTTCAGAACAGTTTTGTCACCCTCGGCGATCCAGGGAGACTCGTGGCCTTCAAGACCGATGCCGTGGCCGGTGCGGTGCCTGAGGAATTTTTCGAATCCGGCCTTGCGGATCTGGTCGAGACTCTTCCGGTCCACGTCTTCGGCGATGGCGCCTTCTTTCATATTTTCCACGCCAGCGTCATGCGCCGCGAGCATCGCCTCGTAGAGACGCTTGGCATAGTCCGTCGGCTTGCCGATGATGAACGACCGCTCGTCCTCGACGGCGTAGCCGCCGACCTGGGTGCCGTAACTTAGAATGAGAGCATCTCCGTTTTTCAGCCGGTCCGTGCTGGGAACCGCGTGGGGAAAGGCTGAACGTTTGCCGAAGGGCACAAGTCCCCCGAAGGGCGGATCGATGCTGACACCAACGACTTCTTTCAACTCCGAGGCCATCTTGTCAGCCAGCGCATCGGCTGCGGCCTTGAGAATTTCGTTTTCCGTAACCTTGCCGTGCCTTTGTACAAACTCCCGGCCCGCCTGGACATAGAAATCCGAGAAATACATGCCGCGGCGCATGATGTTCAACTCGTCTTCATCTTTGACCCAGCGCATGTGTTCGATCAGGTCTCCGGACTCGACGATCTCGGCGTTGGGGGCGCCGAGCTTGATCTCATGGATGCGACTAGGTGTGGCCTCTTCGATGCCGATGCGAGCGGAACCGAGGCCGCGACGGGCCACGCGCTCAAAGATCCAGCGCACGCGGTTTACAGGGCCGGGAAAATCGAAGTACGATTCGAAGTCCTTCACCCACCAGAGCTTCACCTGGTCGGTCTCCAGGCCGGGGACGAAAAGTGTCGGATCGCCAGATTTCGAGATCAGCACGGCCAGCGGCCGTTCCGTCGAGAGATGGAAGTAGCCGGTCGTATAAATCACATTGTGGGAGTTGAGCAGAACCAGCGCGTCCAGCTTGCGGCGGGCCATCTCCTCCTGCACCTGGCCGATTTTGCGGCGATACCAATCAGGCGGCAGGCGGTCGAACAGATCCGCTCCCGAAACCACCGCGGAAATCTTGAGGCTTCGGGTGCGACCGTATGCTGAAATGCGGGAAGTGAGCGTGAGTGCGGCAGCGCCCGCGGCGCTGCGCAGGAAGGTCCGGCGACCGATCGAGTGCATGGTGACTCCAGAACTGGGATCGAAGGCAAACCATGCTAACGCAGAATGGCGACAGGGGCCAACCGGCTACACTGTTCCCACTAGCGATTTCCGGAGCAGTAGTAACCATTACATTCATATCGTGGCGGGACAGCCGAGGCGGCCGTCGCCACATAATGGTCATTAGTCCACAGTTCGCACATCATCCGGCAGCATCAGCACGAACGTGCAACTGCGCGTGGTCATCGAACAGGAGAGCGTTCCGCGGCGGAAGACCTTCACCGGCGTATCGTCGGGGAACGCGAGATGGTAGTCCGCAGTGCGGAGCGCTTCGGTGAACGACTTCAGCTTCTCGTCTCCGCTGACAAACTTCACCGCGTCGACTCTCGCGGCTGACCCTCCGCCGCCACTCAAGAGGATGAAGAAATCGGCGTTGCCGGTTTGCGTGGCCTTACCCAAGTCAATGGTGCTGAGGTGCTGCAGTTCGTCTTTATAGCGCGCAACGGCGGCTTCGGCCTTAGCGTCTCCACCGGCGAGCGAGGCCAGCCGGCCACGCGTCTCGGGAGCGGGACGGACTCCATTCATGGACAGCGCGTAGGTGCGCAGCGCGCGATCTTTGTTGCCTTGCTTCTCATAGATCTGCCCGAGGTGATCGCCCACCTCGGCGTGGTGACCAAGATCCCAGGCCGCGGCGACGTACTTTTCTGCTTTGTTGAAATCGCCTTCCGCGAAGTGCACCCAGCCCAGCGTGTCCCAGTAGGCGACCAGAGAAGAAACCAAGAGCAAGTCGCTTCGCGAGAGACGATCGAGCGAGACGTTGCGCAGCGCAGCGGCCGTGGCCGACACCGCAGATTCGGCATACTGCTGCGCCCGGTCGAGATGAGAGTCCTTGAGCGAAAGCTGGTAGGCGATGTTGTTCCACACCAACGGCGTGGCAGCGAGTTCGACGGCATGATCAAATGCGGCCAGCGCCTTGTCGTCCTGCCCAAGATTCAGGTAGGCATTCCCCAGACTTACCTGCAAATCGGGATTGTCCGGAGTGAGCGACGCCGCCTTCTCCAGTTCGCCGACGGCCAGGTCATATTTATGCCATTCCTCGTACATCGCACCCAGGTTAAGGTGGGCGAACTTGTCGAGTGGATTGTTTTCGAGTTGTTTGTTGAAGGCCTTTACCGCGTCGTCGTATTTGCGCTCGTTCCAATACACGCGGCCGAGGTTGTTGTAGGCAAACTCGTCATAGGGATTCACTTCAAGCTGTTTCTGAAAATTGGCGATCGCCTGATCGTCCTGACGCATCGCGAAATACAGGAGACCCAAGTTGTTCCAGGCAAATTTGTTCTTGGGATCGACTTCCGTCGCGCGTTTCAAGAGCACAATCGCCACCGGCAGGTTACCACTGTCCGCGGCGGCCTTGGCACTGTCAACCAGATCTTCGGCCTTCATGTCCGCAGGAGGAACAGGGGTTCCGGCCACCGTGCTTTCGACCGAGAGCTGCTGCGCGAGATCGGCACTGACGGCGCGGCGGAACGATTCGTAATCGGCGGATCGAGCGACCGGCAGTTCATCCTGGCGCAGAATCAGTTTGCGTCCCGCGGCGAAGACGCCAGCGTCCACCTTGTAGGTCGCTTCGTATTCCGCATAGTCGCGTTTTAGCGAGAAGGCCAGCGGCACGTGGGCCGTGTACTTGGCGGGCAACTCCAGTTTGATCTGGTAGGAGTACTCCGCTTTCGGGCCCAGCTTCAGAGGCTCGGCGTCGTCGTCGCCGTCGTCGCCATCGACGTCCGGCAGATTGAACTGCACCAGCGGCAAAACAATTTCCGTTTTCTTCTTGGACCAGTCGAGGAAATTTACTTTGGAGACGTCGTAGGACATGGTGAACGGTTCCGTTGTCGCCGCCGGATCACTGATCTTGAGATTGGTAATGTCTCCGCCGAGACCCGCGTTTACATTTTCAACCACCCGTTGCCAGTTCGCCTGGGGCACACGGCGAAATACCGAACGAAGCAGAAGTTCTTCGTCGCCGCGAAATTCGTAGTGCACGTGGGCGTCAAGTTTGCCGATCTCGTTGATCTTTCCATCGATGTTCGAGAACTCGGTGTCGGGCATGGGAGTGTCCGCTGGTGTCTCCTCGAGATGGGGCGCCACCCCGGACGGCGGCTCAGCCGGAGGAATCACCAGCGCCTGCTTCTTGCGCAGCGAGTAAGCCAACAGGCGAAAGGGGGCGACCTCGCTGGTCGTATCCATCCAAACTTCTTCTTTTCCCAGGGGGAGCAGCGTGATGACGTGGTCGAACTGCGAGGGCGAAGGGACGTCGGGATCAAGTTTGCGGCTCGAATTGATCAGCACGGACGAGGCGTGCAGGCCTTCGGCCTCAAGCAGCGACGCCAGCAGCGTGTGCTTGTCTTTGCAGTCGCCGTACTGGTCGTGAAGCACCTCGGAAGCCGCGTGCGGCTGGTAGCGGCCGACTCCCAGAGAGAGGCTGACGTAGCGGAAATTCTTCGCAACGAAATCGTAAAGAGCCTCGGTCTTGTCCAGATCGCCGTTCATGCCCTTGGTCAACTCCTGCGCCTTGGCACGAACTTCGGCGGAGGGCGCGCGACGGTCCTTCTCGAGGCCCGCGTACCAGCGGCCAACTTGCTCCCAGCTTTCGAAGGTCGTTAATTGGATATCCGGCCGGTCATCGTCGGGATGGCGTTTCTTTTTCTTCTTGTCTTTGGCTTTCGCCGTGTCGTCGTCTCGCTCCCGATGAGAACTCGACCAGTGATAAGTGCGGCGGCCGTTTTCGTCGGTGATCTTCGGATCCATCCCCGGCTTGCACTTCAGCTTCAGAGGACGCCCGGAGGGAACATCCACGTCGAGGGTTTCGTCGAGGGAAATGTTGCTTTTGTCGAATTCGTAATCAGCCCAGAATTGTCCGGCGGCCAGCGGCGTGTGAATCACCGTGACCATGTCATATTCCAGCACCTCACCGGGACGCAACCCAGGGACGGTGATGTGCTTCTGACGGTAATCGGTGTAGACAGGAGCTTCGCGCTCGATGGGAGCGCTCAGATCCTGCACGGCATCGTCGCCGGCCTTGATCTCGCTGCCATCCTCTTTGAGGACGCGCACGTAGGGAATCTCGACGCGCTCGTTGGCGGAGTTGTAGCCTTCCTGCAGCTGTCCCCACTGTTGCACGCCGGCTTCGCTTTGCACGCGAATGCGGGCCTTGGTCTCTTTCCGTCCGGTGCCATCGGCCTCAAAACGGTAGTGCGAGTGCATCTGCTCGATGACAAACGATTCCTCCGAATACTTGGGAGTTTTCGCTTCGGGCTTAAGCGCGTCCGCAGCTTTTTCTGCAGCAGTTCCGGAGGGCGTTTTATCGGATTTCTTCGACTGAGCCGGCGCGATGGAAGTCTGGGCCGAGGGCGCGGCACCCGAGGGCGTCGTAGGCTGCTGGGAACTCGCGCTGGCCGCCAGCAGACAAGAAGAAAGAAGAGCGAGGAAACGATCACGCATAAGTTAAGTTAGAGACGAACCCTAGTCATTATCCCACTGTTGTAGTTAGTCCGCGAGGAAGCACTCTCGGGAACGAGGAACGACGCGAAATTACACAAGGGGCGGGAGGGGAATGCCTGGATGCAGCCAGAGAGTCGATTATCATATTGTGACAATTGTTTTGCCTAATAATACTGTGATCCGCATCACATTTTTCTCTTCAGCCGGCCTCAATCCGGGGTAAAATCACGCCCAGATAGTCTTGCTTCGCCGTGATGCGAGGCAGGCGTGACGCATAACGTATTTGCGCCACGATCTTTCCGTCGGAGGTTTTTTGCATGGAAGATCGGGCCCCTGTCGTTTCTTCTTCGGAGCAGTCCTCTACTACCACCACCAGGCATCATGAAGGCCGCGGAGCGTGGGTTCTGACAGCCTACGGAATCTCTGGTCTGGCATTGTTCGGGGTTCTAGCCTACTTTTTCTCGGACTTCATCTCTCATTAGTCCGGGCCCGCAGTGGCGAGCGGGCGTGCGCACCCGCAGAATGCGGAGAAGTGTACCCGCCGCTGATACGAGATAAGTTCGCGTTCCAAAGCCTGTCCGCTGGTGTGCCCAAGGCCGGCATTGAACGTGCTACAATGAGCGGCCTTCGGTTGTCGCTTCGGCACCCGGCACTAACCCCACGCAAGGATTGCGAAATACACGGAAGAATCTGTGGCCAAGACTCCCCCAACCAGCCCGACGCCGATTACTTACGCCGACGCCGGGGTGGACATCAGCCGCGCGAATCGCACCAAGCAGCGCATCAAGTATCTGGCGCACAAGACCTTTACCCGGGGTGTGCTCAGCGAAATCGGCGGGTTTGGCGGGCTGTTCGCCGTCGATAAGACGAAGTACACCGACCCCGTGTTGGTGTCGAGCGTCGACGGAGTTGGCACCAAGCTGAAGATTGCTTTTGAGATGGATCTGCACTCCACGGTAGGGGCCGACCTGGTGAACCACTGCGTCAACGACATTGCGGTGCAGGGAGCGGCGCCGTTGTTTTTCATGGACTACCTGGCTACGGGCACGCTCGATCCGTCGATTGCGGAGAAGGTGGTCGAAGGCATTGCCGATGCCTGCAAGCACAACGGCTGTGCGCTGATTGGCGGGGAGACCGCCGAGATGCCGGGCTTTTACCCGGACGGAGAATACGATCTGGCGGGCTTCATTGTGGGCGTCGTGGAGCGCGAAAAAATCATTACCGGCAAGGACGTGCAGATCGGCGACATCATCCTGGGCCTGCCGTCGAATGGACTGCACACCAACGGATATTCGCTGGCGCGCAAGTTGCTGTTCGAGGTCGCGCATTACTCGGCTGATACCTACGTCAACGAGGTCAAGAATAAAGTCGGCAACGAACTGATGCGTACCCACAAGAGCTACTGGCCGGCGCTGAGAAAGCTGATTGACGGCCAATGTGTCGCGGCGCTGGCGCACATTACCGGTGGCGGCATTACGGAGAACCTGCCGCGCGTGCTGCCGCGCGGGACGGCCGCGGTCATCGAAATGGGAACCTGGCCCGTGCTTCCGATCTTCGAACATCTGCAGCAACTCGGAAACGTGTCTCAGGATGAAATGTTGCGCACCTTCAACATGGGTCTGGGAATGCTGCTCGTGGTGCCGTCGGCGAAATTCAAGAAGGCCCAGTCAGTGTTGGAGCGCGTGGGCGAGAAAGCTTACACCATCGGCCGGATCGTCAAGGGCGAGCGTAAGGTCACGTACAGCTAGGGGAAATTTTTGATTGTTGATCTTTGATTGTTGATTCACACCGGGGTCTTTCATTCCAACAATCAGAAATCAACAATCAGCAATGCATTCTCTGGGCATACTCGTTTCCGGGCGCGGCTCGAACTTCGTCGCGATTGCGGACAGCATCGACGCAGGCCGCATTCCCGACGCGCAAATCGCCGTAGTTATATCGAACAAGGCTGACGCGCCAGGAATCGCGACCGCCCGCCAGCGTGGGCTGAATGCGTTGGTGATTCCTTCCAAGGGCAAGCCGCGCGAGGAGCACGATCGTGACGTCGTCGCTGCGCTGAAGCAGCATGGCGTCGAACTGGTTTGTCTGGCCGGATACATGCGGCTGTTGTCGCCGTGGTTCGTGCGGCAATTTCCGCACCGAATTCTGAACATTCATCCGTCGCTGTTGCCCGCATTCCCCGGCCTTGAGGCGCAGGAACAGGCCTTCGCCTATGGCGTGAAAGTCTCCGGCTGCACCGTGCATTTCGTGGACGAAGAACTCGATCACGGTGCCATCATTGTGCAGAAGGCGGTCGCTGTGCTCGATAGCGATGACGAACACACCCTGGCGGCACGGATCTTAGAGCAGGAACACATCGCCTACACGGAAGCCATCAATGTCGTCCTGGGAGGAAACTTCGAAATTGCCGGCCGCAAGTTGATAAACAAGATCCTAACGAAGAGATAGCAGGGTTTGATTTTCATGTGGGGACAGCCGCCACCGCTGTCCTGTCGAGCGAAGCTCGACGGGGAGGTCACTATCCCAAACATAGACGCAGGTGGGGAATGACCTTTCGGCAAGAACGCCTCGCTAAGCTCGGCGGGACAGCCGAGGCGGCTGTCCCCACATGAGCCTGCCGCTATAATCGACGTGCATGTCAACCTTCGCCCCCGTCGACGAACAGCTTACCTATATCAAGAAGGGCTCGGCGGAAATCATTCGCGAGTCCGAACTCCGCGCCAAGCTGGAGAAGTCGCGCGCCTCGGGCAAACCCCTGCGGGTGAAGGCCGGATTTGATCCGACGGCGCCCGACCTGCACCTTGGGCACACGGTTCTGTTGCGGAAGCTCAAGCATTTTCAGGATCTCGGGCACACGGTCATCTTCCTGATCGGCGATTTTACGGGCATGATCGGCGACCCCACAGGACGCTCGGCGACGCGGCCGCCACTCACGCAGGAGCAAATTGAACAGAACGCCGAGACCTATAAGACTCAAGTCTTCAAGATTCTCGATCCGCGGAAAACTGTCGTGGATTTCAACCGGCGCTGGTTTTCGAAGTTCACTGCCGACGATTTCGTGCGGCTGGCCGCGAAATACACCGTCTCGCAGATGCTCGAGCGCGAGGAATTCCACAAACGCTTTGCCGAAGAGAAGCCGATCTCGTTGCATGAGTTGCTCTATCCGCTGGCCCAGGGCTATGACTCGGTTGCGCTCGAAGCCGACGTGGAACTCGGCGGCACCGACCAGAGGTTCAACCTGCTGGTCGGCCGGGAACTGCAACGCGCCTATGGACAGGAGTCGCAGGTGGTGCTGACGATGCCAATTCTCGAGGGCTTGGACGGCATTCAGAAAATGTCGAAGTCGCTGGGCAATGCGATCGGCATCCACGAACCGCCGCTGGAGATGTACGGCAAGGTGATGAGCATCTCCGACGAGATGATGTGGCGGTATTACGAACTGCTGACGGATGTGCAGGTGGCCGACATAGAGAAGATGAAACGCGAGACGCATCCGATGGCGGCGAAGAAGGATCTGGCGCGGAAGATCGTGGCGGACTTTCATTCGCCGGAAGCCGCGGCGAAGGCAGCGGATGATTGGGCGAAGCAGTTTCAGAAGGATGAAGTACCAGATGAAGTCGAGGAAGTACTCGTTGCCCTCGTCGAGATCGGTGGGTATATCTCTGATGGCGACGACGGGTCCTTTGCGACGGTAAGAGCAGATCGACTCTTGGTTAGATGTGGGCTCGCCACTTCCACGACGGATGCAGCTAGAAAACTAAAGCAGGGTTCGGTGAGAGTAGGGGATCGTATACAAACGGAACCTTACTTCACGCAGCCCGCTTCGGTACCCCCAATGAGATTGCCGCTGAAGGTTGGCAAGCGGTTAAAAATTGCTGTTGTCAGTTGGCAGCGTCCATGACCATGTGGGGACGGCCGCCCTCGGCGGTCCGGGCGAGCGAAGCTCGCCTTGGTTTTCTGTGCAGCATCTGGAATTCCCGAGTTGGAACGGATTTCCCTCCTAACTCCCTGAAAACCTCCAGTCCGTCACCTTTACCGGCACTAGAATCGAAAGCGCGGAGCTTCGCTCCGCGGACAGCCGAGGGCGGCTGTCCCCACATAATTCAAAGTCCATACCTTTATGCCACAGGCTTTTTACCGCAGGCATTTGCCTCATCTTCAGGTTGATGAACGGCAGCACTTTGTGACCTTCTGCACCAATCACAGATGGATTCTCCCTGAGCGTGTTCGCTCCGTTGTGTTGGGATGTTGCTTGCACGACAACGGAGAGAAATTCGACCTGCGGGTCGCTGTCGTGATGCCCAACCACGTACACATGATCTTCACGCCGTTGGTCGACCAGCAAGCAATGGAAGTCTGTTCACTCGCAAAGATTATGGATGCGATCAAGGGCGCCTCAGCCCACAGGATTAACAAGTCCCTTGGCCGCAAGGGTCGGATATGGCAGCCGGAATCTTTTGATCACGTGTTGCGTTCTTCGGAGAGCCTCGACGCGAAGATTCGGTACTTGCTGGAGAACCCGGTGCGGCGGGGGTTGGTCAAGGAGTGGACAGAATATTCTTGGCTGTGGACTAAGCCGTTTGTGAATCCGTTTGCTTTGACTCTGTGACCAGCACCAGCCTAGCCGCTGGGCTTCGCCCAGCCGGACAGCCGAGGGCGGCTGTCCCCACATTTTGATTGTTCTAGGGCAGCAGCCCGAAGATCGCTATGCCGTTTGGCGTACCCACGAAAACCTTTCCGTTCACGATCGTGGGTGTGATGAACTTGTTGCCGTTGCCGAAGTGGTCGCGGCTGCCGCTGGCCTGGTTGCTGTTGTAGAGCTCGTTCAGGGTACCGGCGTCGTAGGCGTGCAGCACTGCGGGGCTACTGTTCTCCACGGCCCAGACGATCCCGTTGCTAGTACCATTCGCAGAAACGCTGGGCGTAGCGCCCGGATACGCAAAGCTGGTGGAAGTGTGAGCGGTGGCGCTGGCCGACAGCTTCGCATTGGTGATTTTGAACGCCTGAATCGGGCTGCCCACCGACCCGTAGTACACCGTGCCATTGAAATAGGCGGGCATCGCCCAAACCCCTCCCGGCAATTTTCCCGCCAGCTCCTGGTAGATGGCGCTGTTGTTGGCGCTGAACTTCCCCATGGAATCACGGTTCGCGACATAGAGGTTCGTGTCCTTGCCGGCGCCCACCGCCAGATGCATGGTGTGGCCCGCTCCGTCGCTTAGATCAGGCAGCACCATCGCCCCTCCGGAACCCAGGTCCGTGTCGCTGCCATTCTCCGATGCCTCATTGTCCATCTCGAAATAATCAGCCACGGCGAGTCCGGCAGAAGTCGAGAGTTTCATAAAAGCGTTGCCGTAATCACCGTTGGTGGGAAAGCCGCTGGAGTTCAGAGTCGTGTCAAAGTCACCGTTGGCATCGAGGAAATAGATGTTTCCGGAGTTATCCGCAGCTAGTCCCGCTCCCGACATCCAGATCGCGCCTTCGCTTCCGTTCGGCGTCAAATTCAGCACGCTGGTCTGCGCGAGCGTCGCCGCATTGTAGGCAATGATCCATCCGGTGTAGGGTCCTTGATCGCAGTGCGAAGTCCAACCGGTGTAGAGGACGCCGTTCATCAGCAACAGTCCCGCCCGCTCCGCGTATTGCTTTGGGTCGAAGATCACGTTCGTGCCGTCCGTGTTGTCGCCGGTTCCAGGATACTTCCCCTGAACGTCCATCGGCCCGCCGAACAATTCCGTGCCCAGCGCGAGATCGAGGGCGTGCACGCGCTGATAATAAGTGGATCCGCTCTTCGACATGGCCACGACGTACACGACTCCGTTCGCACCGCGCGTACGATCGATGACCGGGGTCGAGGTCACGCCAATCTCTGGCGTGATCTGGCTGCAGCCCCGGTCGTCCGAGGTTGTCTCGCCAGCTTTCAACATCGATGTGTGCCAGATTGTGGTGCCCGAATCCGCGTCGAAGGCATAAACCGAGCCATGCTCCGTGGCAGCGATCAGCAGGTTGTGACCACCATTACCCGGAACAGAGACGTTCGAGGCGTAGAGCGGCTCGGCGTCGACTCGGCCATCCACCGAATAGAAGCCGAGTTTGCCAAACTTCGACGAAGTCACGTTGCTGGTGGTCAGGATCGTTTCATTCAGATTCTGGCCGGTGCGTGCAATGTCGTCGTGGTAGGTCAACACATCGGTGGTGGAGGCTACCGCGGCATTGACCGTGAGAGTGGCCGCGTTGCTGGTCACGCTCCCTGCCGAATTGCTTACGACGACGGTGAATTGTGCCCCGTTGTCCGAGGAGGTCGTCGCTGCAGTCGTGTAGCTGGACGTGGTCGCACCAGCGATGGCTGTAGTGCCTTTCTGCCATTGGTAGCTCAGCGTCGCAGAGCCCGTCGCCGTGACTGAAAAGGTTGCCGTCTGGCCCACCGTGATAGTCTGATTCGATGGCTGGGTGGTGATTGTGAGAGCTTTGGTTTGGACCGTCGAGCTCGTTCCACCGCAGCCCGCCAGCATAAGACTAAGGGCAAGACAACCTAGCGCATGCTTGGGCCTGCGGTATTGCATAGCAGCTACTCCCCCAGAGATCGGCTGCCTACCATCATGCCAGCAGTCCGCCGTTTTGGGGAGCCTCGGGGAAGTTACCTCGGGGAAGTTACCGTAGTCGCAACACTCCTTGCGTGGCCATGGCCGGTGGGACAATGCGATCTCCGCCAGTTGGCTCCGCTTCTGTTACTCTCTGCACGTCCAATGCGGGCCGCGGCCATTCTCGGTTTAGGATGTTCTTCCGGAGACCTTAAGCCATTTCAGGTTGTTAAGAACAACGATGACACGAGGATCGAATGGCGCATGGGCATGCCGTCTTCGGGCGAGCAAGCTGATGTGATCCTGCTGTTCGGCGGCGACGGGACGATTCATCGCCATCTCGGGCAACTGGTCCGGCTGGGTTTACCGGTGCTGGTCGTGCCTGTGGGAAGTGGAAACGACTTCGCGCGGGCGCTTGGACTGCGTCGCGTTCGCGATTCGCGCACGGCGTGGCAGAGGTTTTGCGACGGCACAGGCAATGTGCGCACGATTGACCTGGGAGTCGTTTCCGCGCTGGACAGCGCAGGCGGGGTGCCCGCGCCACATAGTGCTCGCTACTTCTGCTCGGTGGCGGGCGTCGGCCTCGACGGCGAAGTTGCCCAGCGCGCGAACCGACTGCCCCGCTGGCTGCGCGGGCATGGCGGATATCTGCTGAGCCTGGCTCCTACGATTTTTACTTTCGCGCCGCTGCGCATGAAGATTCTGACGCCGGTCGACAGGCCGGTCGAAGGTAACGACGAAAGCGCAAGCTGGACCACTCGCAGCGATCAGCCCACCCTGCTGGCCGCATTCGCCAACACTCCCTTGTACGGCGGCGGGATGAAAATCGCTCCTCAAGCCAAAATGGACGATGGCCTGCTCGATGTCTGCATCGTCGGCGCGGTCGCTCGCTTCCGGCTCTTTCGCTTGTTCCCGAAGGTTTATAGCGGCCACCATCTGAGCGTCCGCGAAGTCGAATATTTCAACGCCCGCCGCCTACGGGTCGAAACCGAGCATCCGCTCGACGTGTATGCTGACGGAGAATATGTGTGTCGCACGCCGGTTGAGGTGGGTGTGCATCGGGCAGCGCTGAAGATAGTGACGCTTTAAGCCGGCCCTGCTTTGAGTCGTTGCCCAAACCCGCTAAGTGCTAAACTTTCTTCATGTCTGACGGACGCTCGCGCACCCTGCTTTGGGTTCTGATTGGCGGAGGAGCTTTTTTCCTCTTCGTGTTGGCCGTATTCACGCTGGTCTACCTCACGCTGCACGCGGGAGGCGCCGATGCCGGCATCACCGCCTTCGGCGACCGCATCGGCGTGGTGGATCTCGACGGCGTCATTCTTTCTCCGCAGCCGGTCGTGGGCCAGCTCAAAAAGTTCGGCGACGACTCCTCGATTAAGGCGATCATTCTGCACGTGAATTCTCCCGGCGGCGGTGTGGCCGCGTCCGAGGAGATTTATCGCGAGGTCAAGCGCATTCGCAGCGAGAAGAAGAAGCGCATCGTGGTGTCCATTGAAACTGTGGGCGCCAGCGGCGCGTACTACGTGGCCTCGGCTTCCGACAAAATTTACGCCGACTCGGGCAGCATTGTCGGCTCCATTGGGGTGATCGCACAGTGGGTCAATTACGGCGACCTGCTCAAATGGGCCAAGCTCAAAGACGTCGTGCTCAAAACCGGCGAATTCAAAGATACCGGGAACCCGACCCGCGATCTCACTCCCAACGAGCAGGCTTACATGCAATCGCTGATCGATAACATGTTTGGGCAATTCGTCAAGGCCGTGAGCGAAGGCCGCGGCCTGAAGTTCGACGATGTGAAGTCGATCGCCAACGGCAAGGTTTGGACGGGTGAGCAAGCCGCATCCATGAAGCTGATCGACGGCGTCGGTGACTTTGAGACAGCGGTCGCCGACACGGCGAAGTCGGTGGGCATCAAGGGTGAGCCTACGCTGGTACGCCCGGAAAGGGACCGCAAGACGCTGATGGATCTTCTTCTCGGCGATGTCTCCCAGTTCCTGCCAGGCCGCGAGAAGATGCTGGAGCAGCAGGTAGGGTTCTATTACCTCTGGAAATAGCGGTTCTAGCGAAATTCGACTCCGTCCGTGCCCGGGAACGCTTTTTCGCTGGCGTATCCACCCCGTAACTTGCATTAAACCCCTGAAATTTGAGAAGGTTATGCAGGATGCGGTTGCGGGCCTCCGCGGATCAAGGTGTTTTGCGCGCGTCGTTTCCGGATCAGAGCGGGTGGGTCACACCTTTGAGCCAACCGCCGGTGAAGAATAATGAAGAGGGGCGTATGACCAAAGCCGATCTGATTGACGAAGTCTCGCGTTTGGCAGAACTTACGCGCAAAGACAGTGAAGTGATTGTGGAGACGATCTTTGACAGCGTGGTGCGCTCGCTACGCGCCGGCGACAAGATTGAGATCCGTGGCTTTGGCAGCTTCCGTACCCGCCAACGCAAGCCTCGAGTTGGCCGCAATCCCAAGACCGGGGAGCGTGTGGAAGTACCCGCGAAGAAAATTCCATTCTTCAAGCCCAGCAAGGAATTGAAAGACCTGGTGAACGAAGGCAACGGCACGGCTCCGGTAACTCCCGCACCGCCTACAACTTCTGTGCCTCCCACGGTGTAGTCGAGTTGTGAATCGTAGAGACGTTGCCGGCAACGTCTCTTTGTTCTTTCAGGTGTCATCCTGCCGCCGACATCGCCGCGTGGCGCGCGGCGGACGGCCGTGGGCTGCTGTCCCCACACAAACTCCGCTACGGCTTGGTGCCCAGATACAGATCGGCAACTTTCAGCGCGAGTTCCTCAGGATTGATGTCTGTGCGGTTGGCCAGCACGATGATGGTTAACTTGTCGTCGAGAAAGCGCTGGATCGTCGTCCGGAAGCCGATCGTGCTGCCATCATGCGACATACGCTTGTGGCCCTGATACGGATCAACAAACCATCCGAAACCGTAGCTCACGGCTGGGCCATCGGGAAACTTCGCCGGGCCTTCCGTGGGCTGCGCCGGAGTCAGGGCCGGCCGCATTTCAGCTTCGCTGAATAGCGTGTGGTCGCGCAGGGCGCGGTCCCATCTGGCCAGGTCGTCGAGCGAAGAATAAATGCCGCCGTCGCCGAGCACAGCCGAGGTCGGACTCTGATCGGTTTGTTGCCAACTGCCGTCGTTCTTGCTGTGCCCATACGCGCGGTGCGGCACTTCGTTCTTGCCCTTCTCGTAGGCGAGCGTGTTCTTCATTTTCAACGGAGTGAAGATTCTCTCCTGAAGAAACTGGCCAAAGCTCTTGCCCGAGGCTTTTTCCACGATCATCGCCAGCACCGCGTAGCCCGAGTTGCTGTATTCCCACTTCGCGCCCGGCGCAAACTTGCCGCTGCTTTGCTGCTCGAGCAACTTCAACACGCCCGCGTCGAGAATCTGCGGAACTTTTTCGGGTGGCGTGTCGGGATACTGCTTCATTAGTAAATCCCCATAGTCCTCGAGGCCCGAAGTATGGTTGAGCAGATTGCGGACGGTGATCGATTTTCCATAGGCCGGAAATTCAGGAAAGAAGTCGGTGAGGTGGTCGTCGTAATGCAGTTTGCCGTCGCGCGCCAGCAGCATAATGCCCGCGGCAGTGAACTGCTTGGTGAACGATGCCAGACGGAAATTCGTTTTCGCATCGATGGGATGCAGCGTACGCAGATCGGTAACGCTGTACCCGTGGCGGAATACTGGCCGTCCGTTGTGGATGACGAGAACCGCGGCGCCAGGAGCGTTGCTGGATTTCAGCGACGCGAAGATGGAGTCGATCTGGCTGGCGGAAACCTGGGCGGACGCTGTGACAGCGGAAAATGCGAGCGCTAACAGAAATGCGGATGCGAGTTTTGTCTTCAAGGCGAGCCCTCAGATAACTTTCATGCCTGGATCTTCGACACCATAGCAGAGCAACAAGCATCACCCTCGAATGCCAACCACTCCCATCATTCGCCCGGTCTTGCCTTTTTCGGCGCGGTAGGAAAACAACAATTCCGGATGACAGCTAGTGCACAGCGGTGAGGTCTCTATATTCTTCTTCGGCAATCCAGCGGCCAGCAACTGCTGACGGTTCGCTTCCATCAAATCAAGAAATATCTTCTTCGGCAGTTCGCCGTGTCCGGGGGCGCGGGCAGTCAGAAACAGAAGCGGATATTTTTCGCGCACTGGGTCAGAGTCTTTGATCTCGCGGAACAGACTGGCCCCGTACCCGAACTGCGATTCAAATTTGATCCGAACCTCTTCTCCGACTTCATAGCAGCAACCTAGAATCCCGGGACCAATCGCGGCCTTGAGCTCGCGAGGACGGCTGCCGAAGCAGCGATGCATCTCGCCTATACCTTTCTCAACGATGCGCTTCACGGTGCCGCGCCAGCCGGCGTGAAACACGCCGACTGCGTGCCGCTTGGCGTCCACCAGAATCACCGGTAGACAGTCGGCGGTCTGGATCGCCAGCAGCAGGCCCGGAGTTGCGGTGATCAGCCCGTCTCCCGTGAGCGGTCCTTCAGGAATCGAATCTATGCAGCGAATGATGTCGGAGTGAATCTGGCGCAGGGTGATCAGAGGCCAGAGTGAACTGTTGGCGTGGTGCGAAAAGTTTGTCGAACCACGGCGCTGGCGCGCGACGGCTCCGATCTCACGGAGAAACGCGGTACGGTTCCGTTCCACCGCAGCCCGTGTGTCGTCCTCGGTGTAGCCAAGATTGAGATCGCCCTTGCCACAAGCGCGGGAAGACCCGCCCATGCGCGTGGAAAATCCATGCACCAGCCATGGAAGCTGGCTCAGGTGGCGCGCGTGAAGAATCGTAAGTTTAGTTTTGTTCGGGGCCTGGGTTGGCACTCACCCATGATAAAGGAAGCTACGCTCCCTTTGCGGTTTGCCCCGATCCCGGCACTCCGCTATAGTTTTATGCATGTTTGAGAACTTCACCGCCCCCGATCGCTGGACGAAGAAGCCAGTGCATTGCGTCTATCAGGCGTTGATCGTCGCCATTGCCACGCGGCACGCGGACGCGGTGGATATCAAATTTCTAGTGGATGGCCGAAAGGTTTGGGTGGCGCTGCCGCATCCGGCATGGGTCGAATACAAAAAGCGCACCGGCAAAGCCATCACGGATTCGCTGGCAGTGGAGATTGCTGGGCACTACCTGAAGGCCGCGCTCGAGGCCGGCGAAGGAGTCGGGCGAGAAATGTACTCGCTGACGGTGGAAGAAACGCTGGCACACCTCGAAGCAGCCGTCGCCGAAACGCAAGCCCAGCCCGCGTAGCGCAGACACTCCCATCGGCAGGCTCAGGGTTGGCGCTGTCCGTGAAATGTCAGCAGCGCCTCGACTAGATTACAACTGCTTCTTTGTACTCTCCGAACACCCGGCGCATCGCGTCGGAGATCTCTCCTACAGTCGCGCAAGCTTCGACTGCGGCCAGTATGCGCGGCATGACATTCGCCCCAGACCTCGCCGCGTCTTCCACGCCCGCCAGCGCCGTTTTCCACGGACCAGCGTCCCGCTTCGTTCGCAGCGCCCGCAGGCGTTCTACTTGCTTCGGTTCCAGCGCCGGATCGATGCGCTGAATCGGGATCGGCTTTTCTTCTTCCACTTCGAACCGGTTTACTCCCACCACGATGGCCTGCTCGTGATCCACCGCCTGCTGATATTCATACGCTGCATTTTGAATCTCGTGCTGCACGAAGCCGCGCTCGACTGCCTTCAGCATGCCGCCGAGAACTTCGATCTTCCCCAGATATTCGGCCGCCCGCTTCTCAATTTCATTGGTGAGCGACTCTACGTAATACGATCCCGCCAGGGGATCGATGGTCTGCGGAGCGCCCGACTCGTAGGCGATCACCTGCTGCGTGCGCAGCGCGATGCGCGCCGCCTGTTCGGTGGGAAGGGCCAGAGCCTCGTCGTAGGAATTGGTGTGGAGCGACTGCGTCCCACCCAGCACAGCCGCCATCGCCTGAATCGCCGTGCGCACAATATTGTTTTCCGGTTGCTGCGCGGTTAGCGTCGAACCGGCAGTCTGAGTATGAAAGCGCAGCATCCACGACCGGGGATTTTTCGCTTTGAAGTGCTCGCGCATGATGCGCGCCCACATTCGCCGCGCCGCGCGGAACTTCGCCACTTCTTCCAGGAAATTGCTGTGCGCGTTGAAGAAGAACGAAAGCCGTGGCGCGAATTGATCCACATCCAGTCCGGCCTTGATCGCCGCTTCCACGTAGGCCATCCCGTTGCCCAGCGTGAACGCCACCTCCTGCACGGCGGTTGATCCCGCCTCGCGCATGTGATAACCGGAAATCGAAATCGTGTTCCAGTCGGGCACGTTCTCGTTCGCCCAGGCAAACATGTCGGTGATGACGCGCATGGCCTGGTGCGGCGGATAAATATACGTCCCGCGGGCGATGTACTCCTTGAGCACATCGTTCTGCACCGTACCCGACAGCTTGCGGATGTCCGCACCCTGCCGCCGCGCAACGGCCACGTACAAGGCGAGCAGAATCGACGCGGTCGCATTGATGGTCATCGATGTAGAAATCTTGGTCAGCTCGATGCCATCGAACAGACGCTGCATGTCCTCGATGGAGTCGATGGCAACCCCTACCTTGCCCACCTCGCCCGCGGCCAGGGGATGATCCGAGTCCAGTCCGATCTGTGTCGGCAGATCGAACGCCACCGAGAGCCCGGTAGTCCCATTCGCCAGCAGATACTTGTAACGCTTGTTTGATTCCTCGGCGTCGCCCATGCCCGCATACTGCCGCATGGTCCAGAGCCGCCCGCGGTACATGGTGGCCTGCACGCCGCGCGTGAACGGATACTCCCCGGGATAGCCAACTTCGCTTTCGTAGTCGGAGCCTTTGAGATCGGCCGGCGTATAGAGGGGGTTCACTGGAATATGGGAGGACGTCTCAATTTCGGTACCATCCAGGCTGGTCTTCAGCTTTTTCGTCATCGAATTTCCACCTGACAGTCCTTCTTGGAACCGTACGCTCGCCGCAGTGCATTCAAAAAGAAACTCACGGACGCTGACTTTTCCTTCTGACCTTCCAAAACGAACTGAGCCCGAACCAGGCGAACGTCAGGGTGAAGCAAACTGCAATCGCGACCCGGCTAGCAGTCGTGTGCCCGGTAGAGTACTTCATATACTCGCGGAACCCCGCAATGCCGCCAAAGACCGCCATCGCCAGGAACACGGTACCGGTTACCTCCAGCCACAACTGGTGCGCCGCGCGCCCGAAAGATCTTGCCGTGGTACGGACGCCGCTCATGACCGCGCTGAAAGTGCGGTTGCGTCCGGCCTGCTGCCCGGCAACTCGCGCCACCACCCCCAGCTTTCGTAAGGCAGAAACCTTATTCACGGCCTCGATTTTAACAGCCTGCGGGGATACAATGACGCAACGCCGGCGAGCAGCGAACCGTTCGGCTGCCGATAGCATCTAACGTCTTGTAGGTTGGCGATTTAGTCCAGGGGGACACAGTGGATCCACAACTGAAGCAACTTATGAAAGAGCTCGGCGACGCCATCAACGAATCTCTTTCCGATTCCGAGCAGATCTCTGAAGTTGTCTCCCGCATCAAGGAGGGTGGCTACGACATCTTCCTGGTCCTCGAAGCTACGATCGGCGTCAGCAAGCAGGGCGAAAAATCGCCCGACAAAACCTCGCTCGTCACCACCCTGTCTACGAATCCTGAGTTCAAGATCAGCGACCAGGATCTCAAATTTCTGAAGTCGCTGCGCATTAAGATTGAAGAAGAGAAGCACGACACAGACAAGCCTGACAAAGACAAGTAACCAGAACGCCGAGAGCCTTTTCGCTCACGACAAGACTGCACCCTACACCGCCAATACTGCCTCCCAACTGCCCGTCAGTGAATGAAGCACCATTCAGACTTGATGATTTAATGGAAGCGTTAGCAACCTTGCGCACCTGTGCTACCATCTACTGTTTTCCTTTCGCATCTGCCGTGCGGAAAGCGAGATTCCGGCAGGTGAGCAGCCGGAACGGAATCTGAGGGGTAGTATGAAAGATACTCTCGGGGTTCTTTTGGCAGGCGGCGCCGGGGAGCGACTCTACCCTCTTACTCGCGACCGGGCCAAGCCTGCGGTCACCTTCGGCGGCATCTACCGTATCATCGACATCACTCTTTCCAATTGCCTGAATTCCGACCTGCGCCGCGTCTACATCCTCACTCAGTACAAGGCGCTCTCGCTCAACCGGCACATCCGCGAAGGCTGGAACATCCTGGGCCGCGAGGTCGGAGAGTTCGTAGAAGTCCTGCCTCCCATGCAGCGGGTAAGCGATCAGTGGTATCAAGGCACCGCCGACGCCGTTTACCAGAACATCTACTCCATCGGCTCGGAGCAACCCAAGCACGTCCTCATACTTTCCGGCGACCACATCTACAAGATGGACTATGGCAAGATGATGAAGCAGCATCAGGATTCGGCCGCCGACATTACGCTGGCGACCATCCAGATCGATCCGGAAGAAACTTTCCGCTTCGGCGTCGTCGACGTCGACAAAGACGGCTGCATCAAGGGCTTCGAGGAAAAGCCGAAAACAACGGCACTGCGCTCTCCGATAAATCCAGCCAAGGTCGCTGCCTCGATGGGTATTTATCTGTTCAACGCAGACGTGCTCATCCCGTTGTTGCTCAAGGACGCCGAGAACCCGCAATCCAGTCATGACTTCGGCAAGGATATTCTGCCTAGGATGGTCGACGACTACCGCGTCTACGGCTACGATTTCGTCGATGAAAACAAGAAGGAAGCTCGCTACTGGCGCGACGTAGGCACGCTCGAAGCCTATTACGAAGCCAACATGGACATCGTCTCGGTCTCGCCCATCTTCAACCTCTACGACGAACTGTGGCCGATCCGTACGCACCAGCGCCAGTATCCACCAGCGAAATTTGTTTTCGCCGAATCCGGCCGCACCGGCACCGCACTTGATTCCATCGTCTCTAACGGATGCATCGTCTCCGGCGGCATCGTAAAGAATTCAATCCTTTCCCCCGACGTGCGCGTCAACTCTTACTCCGAAGTGGACGACTGCATCCTGTTCTCGCATGTGAGCGTCGGCCGCCGTTGCCGCATCCGCAAGGCAATCCTCGACCGCGACGTGCATATTCCCGAGGGTACGACGATCGGCTACGACGCCGAGGCCGACCGCCAGCGGTATTTCGTCACCGAAAGCGGCATCACCGTGGTCACCCGCGATTATTCGCTATTTGAGAATCCCGTCACGGTGGATTACTTCACCAGCGAATAGGTGGAGGGCAGGTTCCGACGGCCCCGGATCCACCCGCAACCAGAAGCAAACTCTAGTCTGTATTCTGACTCCCACTCTCACGCGACGCGGGCTGACACGGTTCTGTCTGGCTCGACGGGGACTGAGTTCGCTCGAAACTTGATGGCAGCGAGTACTGTAAGCAAGATAAAGAGCGCCAAAGCGACGAGTTGTGTAATTTGAAATGGCGGCTCGGACTGAGTCGGGGCCAGAGCTTTTAGAGCGGGTACTTTCAGGAACATCTGGACAATCAAAACAAAGAAATTCAGATATAAGGCAATCACCGCACTCATCGCGTAGATGCGACGCCACGGACCCGCCAGGCGGCGAACGTACAATGCGAAGATGGCACCCGCCAGCACGATCAGAGACACGATGCCGACCACGTGAGAAGGCAAGAGACGATGAAACGGAAAAAAGAAACCGGTAACGCTCGTCAAGGCTGTTGCCGTCAAAAAGACCGAGGTCCAGCCTGCGAGACGTTTCGCAGCGAGCAGTCCGAAGACGACAACAAATCCTGAGGCAATTCCCACTAAGCTCAAGCCGACATGCACTAAAGTGAACGTGGTCATTCGAAACCTCCTTTTTTATTTCAATCAGGACTGGGTGAATCCTCTGCGAAGTTGGGGCCATGCGACCTGCGGCATCAAGAAAAAGCACAAAATCCCACTTTGAATTTCAGAACCGCAATCGGCGGTCGGAATGAACTCTAAGCCGTTTTGAACACTTTTGTGGACGGATTCACGCTCGTCGTGGGCACCTCATTCGGTCCGACCGTCTGCTTGGTGAGATTGTTACCACTCGGAAACTGACCCACTTCGGGACTGGCTCTCAGTTGCGAAGATCAGCCGTCCTGGTCTAACATCTTTGCTCGTCCGCTGGAGAGTGTCCCATGCCCTCTCGGCTTTCGCAAGTCCTCCTGTCCACCACCCTCATCGTCTCCTACGGTTTTTCGCAAACTGTTCCAAAAGTCGCACCTCTTCCCTACGATCCACTGGAACTCGCGACTGGTCCAACCATGGTTCCGGACACTCCGGAACAGCGCGCCGTGCTCCTGAACCTGCTCGAGCGCGCCCGCCAGAACAGCGCCATGCATACGCCCGGCACCGCGCCCTTCACCCTCAAAGTTTCATTCAACTCCACTGGAGGAGATTCCCACAGCCAGGGATACGGCGAGGTTGAGGAAACATGGCTGAACGGCCAAACCTGGCGCTGGTCGGCGCGCCTAGGTGACTACTCGCAACTCAGAATTTTCTACGAAGGCGCAGCTTACGATGACAAGCCACGCGGGCACATACCGCTGCGCTTGCAGATGGTTCGTAACGCCATCTTCTGGCCGATGGTCGGAAATTTCGCTCCTTCGCTGATCCGCATGGCAACCGCCAAGTGGGAGGGCACCGAAGTTGCGTGCATCCTGATTTCACGCGGCGGCAATGACGGGACAGCCACTCCGGGACGCCGCTGGGAAGAAAACGAATTCTGCATCGATCCCAAGACCGGCCTGCTGCGGATTCACTCCGAGGCTCCCGGCATTTATTCCGTCTACGACTACAACGGCGGCATCCAGTTCCACGGACGCATTCTGCCGCGGCAGACTACGATCGTCGAAGGCGGCACCAGCGTGCTGCAGATCCATCTTGAAAATCTCGAAGACGCCAACAACGATCCCAACCAGTTCGTGCCCACGAAAAAGATGCTCTCCCACGGCCCGGGTGCGATCATGGTCGGCCCCTTCCGCTTTCCGGAATCCGTTCGCACGCCCGCGGGCTACAGTGGAGTGATCCAGCCCGTCATCGTACATGCAATTCTTGATCAAAAAGGCAAAGTCCTTGACGCCGAAGTGGTTCAAACCTCCGACCCCGCGCTCGCGTCGGCCGCGCTCGGCGTCGTGTGGCACTCTTCCTATTTGCCCGCCGAGCGGCAGAACCGTCCACTGCAGCGCGAGGCCTTCATCAACGTAAAGTTCACGCCCACGTCTTAGGCTAAGTCGGCTGAAGGATGCGAACGGGAATGTGGCCACCCGACCCTACGCAGCGATCACGCCACCATCGCCGCGCTTGCCGCGTCCTCTTCGGCCTGCAGTATGCGGTACCACGCAAACATGATAAGCAGGGAAAGTCGGGTCTGCGGCACGGCCACACTCGTTGGCAGATCGACGGTTTTTTCACGCGTGTGTAAATGGCACGGTTGGTTGACCATCTTCGCCGATCACGCTCCACACCGGATGCCACCACCCCTTGCACTCCAGGCGAAATGTCTGACCGTCGGCAAAGGTGAGAGCGCCGCCCCCGCCCCTGCGTTCCGCGCACTGCTACAATGCCCTGTTTCACTCAAGATCCCATAGCCGCGAACTTCAACGCCCACAATCACGTACTGTCTTGTGGGTAGTGCTTGGAGAGGTCTCTCAGCTGTCTGATCGTCCAAGCCGAAGCTTCAAGGGTTTAAGCAGATTTCCGGGGAGCGCAAGTGGAAGACGTCCAGGTCGTCGCGATGCTGGTCCGGCGCTGTATTGCCGGCGACTCCGCCGCCTGGGAGGAAATCGTGCAGACCTATAACCGGCGCATCTACAACATCTGCTACCGCTTTGCCGGATCGGGCGACGACGCCCAGGATCTCACCCAAGAGGTTTTCATCAAGATGTACCGCACCCTCACGAGCTATGACCACACCAAGGGAGCGTTCGTCACCTGGGTTACGACGATCACGCGCAACCTGCTGGTCGACCATTTTCGCAAGACGAAACAGGACCGGATGACGGACTCCATGGACACCGCTTCGTCCGAGCACGAGGACGTGCAGCCCCTCAGTGAGCAAATCCCGGACCAATCCGCTCCCCCGGACGCGCAGGTACGCAGCCGGGAGGTCGGCGAGACCGTCCACGCCGCCTTGGCCAAGCTTTCCCCCGAACTTCGGGAAGCAGTGATTCTAAGGGACTTACAAGATATGGACTACCGTGAAATTGCCACCGTTTTGAAGGTTCCGGAGGGTACCGTGAAATCGCGAATAAATAGAGGGCGGGCGGAACTTGCCAGGCTCCTACAACGTACCTATAGGCAGGTGATGTGATGCCAGACCACACCAGTAACGGAATGCAGTGTAACGAGTTCGACCTCCTGCTCTCGGATGCCCTCGACGGCGTCCTGACTGGGGCCGGACTCGACCGCTTCCAGGCCCACGCCCGGGGTTGCAAGGCGTGTGGTCCGCTGCTCGCTGAAGCTGAGGCGGGGCGCAACTGGCTGAAAGGTCTCACGGAGGCGGAGCCTCCAGCCAGCCTGGTCACCAACATCCTGGCATCCACAACGGGCGTTGACACCCAGCGCCTGCGAGCCACCGCACACTCTTCCCAGCCCCGCATTTCCTGGTGGGAACACGTGCAGGCCTCGCTGTTGGAGCCGATCTGGGCCACGGTCCGCCAGCCGCGTTTTGCCATGTCGTTTGGCATGGCCTTCTTCGCGCTGTCGGTGGGCCTGACCGTAGCCGGCGTCAAACCCGCCGACCTGCGCCAGATCAGCCTGCGGCCTTCAGCAATCCGGCACACGTATTACTCCACCCAGGCACGGGTGGTGCACTACTACGAGAATGTCCGGATCGTCTATGAAGTCGAGTCGCGCGTGCGCGAGATCAAGCGCACGGTGGCGCCCGCCGAACCCGGTCGCAGGGAATCTCGACCGGCCAAACAGAAAGATGACAAGAACGACACAACACAACAGCCCGAGCAGAAGCAGGAGCGCAACTACAGCCAGACCGATAACCATCTGATTCTGGCCAGCGCTCACCGGGGTCCATGTCTAAATGGGGTTAATGCTTGCGATCTGCCTGTAGTGTCGGTGACCACGTACAGGAGGTTCGTATGAACTGCGCCACGCACAACGATGTTGCTGCAGTGGCCTTCTGCCGCACGTGCGGCAAGCCACTTTGTAACCAATGCACCCGCGACGTCCGCGGAGTGATCTATTGCGAGGCGTGCCTGGCCGCACGCATGGAGGGCACAGCCCCGGCCGCGGGATTTGTTCCGCCGGTGCAGACGGTTTATCCGCCGGTCGGGTTCGCTTCGTCGGGACCTCGGCCTCCTCTCAACTCTGGCCCGAATCCGGCGGTCGCCGGAATTCTCGCCGGATTCTTTCCCATCGGCGTCGGCGCGGTTTATACCGGCCAGTATGCCAAGGGACTGTCGCACCTCGTGATCATGGTGCTGCTGATCCTCGGTGTGAGTTCCGAGCTTCCGTGGTACGTGATCACGGTTCTCGGGATTTTGATTGGCTTTTTCTACGTCTACCAGATCATTGACGCGGTTCGCAGCGCGAAGGCAATCCAGATGGGAGAGCCCGCTCCGGACCCATTCGGGTTGGCACAAACGTTTGGCGCCGGCGAGAAATTCGAAGGCACCAAGGTTCCTGCTGGGGCCGCCGTTCTCATTGGCTTGGGCATTCTTTTTCTGCTGCACACCGCCGGGCTGTTTGAATTCGGCCTGGATCGTTTCTGGCCGCTTATCCTGATCTTTCTCGGCGTGTGGCTCTTTGCCAAGCACTGGGGCCTGATCGGCGGTAGTCCTGTCGGGTGCCAGTGCGAACACTGCCGCACTCGCAAGCTCATGGGTCCGGCGATGCTCGTTACACTGGGGGTGCTTTTCCTGCTCGACAGTGTTTCTCGTGTGGGCTTTGGCAAAACCTGGCCCGCCATTCTGCTGGTGATCGGAGTGGTCAAGCTGATGCAGGGCAACGCTTCGTCCAACGGACACATCGGCCCACTGCCTCCGGGATCGTCGGGCTTCCCGCCCAATACTCCGCCGCCTCCGGCGGTGCAGAGCACGGAGCCACCCTCTTCTGGCGAGGTGAAAAATGTCTAACCCAGTCATGACTCCCGGAGTTCCGCCGGTTGCTCCACCGCCACTGCGGCCGCGCCGCTCCTTTGCCGGGCCTTTCGTTCTGATTGTGGTCGGCACGGTCTTCTTGATGGCCACAATGCGGGTGCTGTCCATAGGCCGGCTGGCGCACTTGTTCGCCAACTACTGGCCTGCGCTTCTCATTGTGTGGGGCGTTATCAAGTTGATCGAGCACCAGCGAGCCCAGCGCGAAGGAACTCGCGCCCCAGGAATTGGCGGTGGAGGAGTTGTCCTGGTCGTCATGATCGTCGTGTTCGGTTTGATCGCGACCCAGCTCGAACACGTGAACTGGTCCGGCCTGCACGACCAGTTCAACTTCGACGATAACGACTTCGGTGACATCTTCGGCCAAAGCTACAACTTTAACGATAATCTCCAGCAGGATTTCCCCGCCGGAGCCAGCCTCAAGATCATCGACACGCACGGGGCGGTCAGTGTCCACGCCTCCGACGATAACAAGATCACTGTCGTCGTCCGCAAGCGCGTTGGCGCCGACAATCAAAACGACGCCGACAAGTACAACAACGAAACCAAGCCCACAATCACGGCCATCGGCGGCCTGGTCACGATCGACGCCAAGGCCGAAGCCGCAGGAGATCACCCCGTCGAAACCGACCTCGACATTTCCCTGCCGCGCAAAGTGCAGGTCTCCATCATTTCCCGCCGCGGCGACGTGAACCTGTCCGGCCGCGATGGCGGTATCGACATCTCCGCCCAGCATTCCGACACTGCGGTCGAAGACGTAAACGGCAACGTCAAAGTAAGTCAGGAAAAAGGTTCGGTGAAAATCGAGCAGATCACGGGTGACGTGCACGTCCAGGGGCGGGTCAACGAAGTCTCGGTCGCCGACGTTAAAGGTGCGGTACAACTCGACGGCGAATTTCAGGAAAGCATCAAGCTAGCGCGTATCACGAAGACCGTGACCTTCAAGTCCTCGCGCACCGACATGGAGTTCTCGCGCATTGAGGGTACTCTCGACCTCGATTCCGATGAGCTCCACGGCGAGCAGATCACAGGTCCGCTGCACTTGACTACCCGATCAAAGAACATCCGGCTGGAAGAGGTCTCGGGCGATGTTCGGCTGCAGGATGACAATGGTGCGATTGAAGTAGGAATGCGCACGCTGGGCAACGTCCAGATCGACAACCGTAATGGCGATATTCAGCTGAGCCTGCCCGACAAGGCAGGTTTCCGCCTGGATGCACGCACGCGCGACGGCGAAATTCAGTCGGATTTCTCCGAACTGAAGGTGAACAACGATGAGCACGAAGCCAAGGCCAGCGGAAGCGTAGGCACCGCCTCGTCTCACATCGTGCTCAACAACGAGCACGACGGCATCGAGATTCGCAAAGCCAGTTCGATGCCGCCCAAACCGCCGGAACCGCCGAATCCGGCCAAGGCAGGCAAGGCTCTGCCGGCCCCCAAAGTAAAAGTCGAACCGACCGAGAACTGAAAATGCTCATGCAAGGACAGCCGCCTCGGCTGTCCCGCCAGGGCGAGGCCCGGCGGAGCGGGGTTGTGCTGCCGCCCTCAGTGCCCGCGCTTCTGCTCGACCAGTTCCTCGACCTGCGCCAGCACCTCATCCTCACTCAACGACGTCGAGTTGATCACTACAGCGTCCGCTGCCGCCACTAGCGGAGACGCCGCCCGCGTGCGATCGCGCCGATCGCGCTCGCGCAGTTCGGCGGCCACACTCGCCGCCACATCGCCTTTGATTTTCTGCTGGATCATGCGCCGCTGCTCGCGCACCACCGGGTCAGCATCCAGAAAGATCTTCAAATCGGCATCAGGGAAGACTTGGGTCCCGATATCGCGTCCTTCCATTACCACTCCGCTGCCGGCGCCCATTTCCCGCTGGCGAGCTACCATCCACTCTCTGACCTTGGGATGGACCGACACCCGCGACGCCGCCTCGGACACATCGCGTTCGCGGATGCGCGCCGACACGTCGCGCCCGTCGAGCAGAGTGCGGTTTCCACCAATCGTAGGCTCAAGTTGAATGCGGGAATTCTGCGCCAGCTTGACCAGAGCGGCTTCATCGTCGAACGAAGCATCTCTGTCAATGGCCTTCAGCGCCAGCGCCCGGTACATCGCCCCGCTCTCCAGGTTCACATACCCCAGCTTCCGCGCCAGCCGCGAGGCAATGGTGCTCTTGCCCGCCCCCGCCGGCCCATCAATGGCAATCGTCAGCTTGCGAGGGGCCTGGTCGTCGGTGGGATGTTCGATCATTGTCGAAGCTAACGATTGTACACGTGGGAAAGGCCGGTGCAGCCAATGCGCGGCCGCCAGGTTTCCGTTTTTCAGAGTCGCCCAGCGACCTCAGCTCCTGGCAACTTCGCGGGAACCCTTGTCCACATGGACATGAGGAGACCTAAGCCTTGTGACTGTCCTTGCCGGTCCTTTCGGTACCTAGCCTGATTCTTGTACACGGTACAGAATGCCCGCACTGCCAAGCCACTTCTCGACTCGACCGCGGAGGCCGGTTAACGCCTCCCCAACCCGACCCGCCGAGGGCCCCCAAGGAGAAGTTATGTCGTGGAACGCAAATACAATCCGCTCAGCGAAGCGCACGTCAACCGGCCGATTTACATTCTTTCCCCTGCTCCTGTTCGTCGCCCTGGTCGCAACTCGATCAGGCCAAACGCAGACTGCTGCTACCGATCCGGGAGTGCGCGGCGGGCCGGCGGGGGCCGGCCGTCCGGGGCCGGCCGTCCGATTGCTGGTCTGACCGCCAGTCAAAAAGCCTTCTACATGACCGGTCTGGCAGAGTTCCTGCAAATCGAGTCGGTCAAGGGCACTGTCCCCAACACCGGGTCTGGACTCGGACCCAGATTTAATGCAGAGAGCTGCGGTCAGTGTCATGCCCAACCGGCAATCGGCGGCACGAGTCCATCCACGAACCCTCAGATTGCCGCCGCTACCGATCAAGGGGCGACGAATCTGATTCCGTTTTTCATCGCCACCAACGGTCCCGTGCGCGAAGCGCGGTTTCCCTATCAGTCTGACCTGAGCACTCCCGACGGCGGAGTCCATGATCTTTTCGCAATCTCGGGCCGCAGCGACGCCAAGGGATGCAATCTTTCGCAGCCCGACTTTCAAGGAGCAGCGAACAATGGCAATCTGATTTTCCGCATCCCAACACCGGTTTTTGGAGCCGGTCTGATCGAATCCATTCCGGACTCCGCGATCCTGGGCAACGTTACTGCCAACCGGGCCACCAAGCGGAGCCTGGGAATCGGCGGACATCCCAACTACAAGGACGGGCACGGCGCTATTAACGGTGCTATTAGCGGATTTCCGAACACCAGCGGGAACGACGGAACAATCACTCGATTTGGCTGGAAGGCGCAAAACAAGTCTGTGGAAGTGTTTGCCGGCGAAGCCTACAACGTCGAAATGGGCGTAAGCAACGAACTGTTCCCCAACGAACGGGATGAGACTCCGGGTTGCCTGTTCAACGGTATTCCCGAAGACCTTACCAACTTTGATGAGAGTGGGAACGCTCAGCCCAGTGACATCGTTAGGTTTGCCGCTTTCATGCGGTTCCTCGATCAGCCACGGCCGGCCCCGCCCTCGACCTCGACGGCGCACGGATCGCAAGTTTTTACTCAAGCGGGCTGCTCGCTCTGTCACACTGCCTCATTCACGACCGGACAGTCTTCGATCGCAGCCCTGAGCAACATTCGGGTCAACCTCTTTTCGGATCTCCTGCTTCATCACATGGGACCCAAGCTCGCTGATTATGTGAGCCAGGGTGCAGCGGCCGGTGACGAATTTCGCACCGCGCCCTTGTGGGGACTCGGCCAGCGTATTTTCTTTCTTCACGATGGCCGAACCGCGGACCTAGTCAAGGCGATCACGGCTCACTCCAGCCCGGGAAATGGCCAATACCCTGACTCGGAGGCAAACGCGGTGATCGACAACTTCAAGAAGCTTTCGGTGCAGGACCAGCAAGACTTGTTGAACTTCCTGCGCTCGTTGTAAGGCTGAATTATCGCGGGCAGGCTCTGCCTGCCCGCACTTGTTCCGCAGTCCATCCCAACTCCCGCAACTTCCGAATGCTCAACGAATCATGCCTCTTCGCCAGCCGCACGCCCGCCTCGTCGCGCACCAAATCGCAGTGATAATAGTCGGGCACCGCCAATCCCAGAGCCCGAAACAAAAGAATCTGCCGCGCCGTGGATTTCAGCAGATCAGCCCCGCGCACCACCTCAGTGATTCGCATAGCGGCATCGTCCACGACGACCGCCAACTGGTAAGCGGGGACATCGTCTCGCCGCCACACAATGAAGTCTCCAAAATCCCGCTCGGCGATCATCCGCTGCGTTCCAAGATGCAAATCAGTAAAGCAAATCTCCTCTTCTTCCGGCACGTGAAACCGCCAATTCACTCCTCTCGGCTCGGAACCTGTGGCGACAGCCGCCTCGGCTGTCCCGTGAAGGCGAAACCGAGCGCCGTTGGAGATAGACGGTCGGCAAATGCCCGGATAAACGGGCTCATCATCCAAATCATTCGGCGCGCCCGCCGCCTGCGCCACATCCTTCCGCGAGCAAGTACATGGATAAATCATCCCCTGATCACGCAACTTTCTCCACGCCTCCAGATAATGCCCCCGCCGTTCGCTCTGCGTATAAGGACCCACCGGCCCACCGCAGTCCGGCCCCTCTACCCACGTAATCCCCAGCCATCGCAAGTCCTCCAGCATCGCCTGCACAAATTCCGGCCGACAGCGCTGCGAATCCAGATCTTCATTGCGGAAGATCAATTCGCCGCGATGCTCGGCCGCGCGCCGCGCGGCGATCCAGAAAGTGCGCGCATGCCCCAGGTGCAACAGCCCTGTGGGGGAGGGCGCGAGACGGCCACGATAGGGATTGAGATTAGGCTCAGAGGACATGATTGTGATGATTAGAATTCCAGCAGAAAAACTATCGCACGTTGGGACGCGGCGCCGGGACCGTCACGACTTTCTCCGGCGTAATCTGCAGCATGGATCGTCCACTCACATGCACGAAGCTTAGCTCCCGCGCGGCCAGCAGCGCGTTGACGGCGTCCTTCACCTTCGACCGCGCGATGAAGTTTCCGAAGAAGATCTCCAGGTCCGCCTGTTCGATCGCGATCACGCAGTCCAGATACTTCGATATCAGCGCGGTGAGCGCTTCCTGTACCGACAAGCCCACGCCCTCCTTCACCGCCTCCGGAGCCCAGCGATAGAGCACATCCCAGACCGAACCCTCGCTGGCCTTGTAATCCACACGCGTGATGCGCAGCTTCGACCACAACTCGCCCAACGCACCGTCGAGCGCCGGAAACGAGACGCTCCCGCCCAGCACTTCCTGCATCTTCTGCTTAGAGATGGGCCCGTCGCGCGATATCAACTCGAACGCATCGCAGGCCAGCGCAGAATAAGGAGACCGCGACCCCGCCTTCGGCGCCTGCTTGGGATTGCGCTCCCCCATGAGCGCGTAGAAGTAAGGAAACACCGACGCCGCCACCAGAAATCCATTGTTCTCGTCGAACAGATTGGCCTCAAATGCCGTCCGCTCGCGCAGCAACCGCACCATCAGTTCTGTCGCTTCGGCCGCCCGGGGATCCTTAAACGCGTGCTGCCACCCCGGCAACCGATCCTCCGACCCCACAAACGCGCCGATAAACGTCGGCACGAGCAGCGCCGGCCGCTTGGGATACATCAGGCAGAACCCCACGTCTTCCAGAAACGCGCGCGCCTGCTCGATCGTCCGGACGGGCTTGCCATCCAGTCGCCACTTCTCGCGCCGCAATTGCTGCAGTTCCTGGTCAGTCATAAACAGCGGTCAGCTCTCAGCCTCAACCTGTCGGTGTTTCTGAGAGCGGACAGCTGAGAGCTAGATTCTCTTAAACGCCTTCTGGATGTCCTTCACAGAATACCTGAGCACCACCGGCCTGCCATGCGGACACGCGTACGGATGGTCGGTTTTGGCTAGTTCTGCCAGCAGCCATTCCATTTTGTTCTGCTCCAGCGGCATGTTCACCTTGATGGCGGCATGACACGCGATTGACGCCGCGATGCGGGCGCGAATCTTCTCCAGATTCAGCGATTGCTCCTCGCGCGAGAATTGGTCTAGCAGTTCGTGCAGCATATTCTCGACCGCCGATGCTTCCACTCCCGCTGGCGCTACTTTCACCGCCACGCTGCGCGCGCCAAATGGCTCGGCCTCGAATCCGTTGTGCTGCAGTTCGTCCGAAATTTCCGCGAACACCGCCTGCTGCGCTGGAGACAACTCCAACACAATCGGCATCAGCAGGCGCTGGCTCTCGACTTTCTGCACTGCCCGCTGCTTCAGTACTCGTTCAAACAGGACGCGTTCGTGGGCCACGTGCTGGTCCACAATCCACAAACCATCTTCATTCACCGCCAAGATAAACGAATTGCGAATCTGCCCCAGCGGCTTCAATGTGCCGAGCGACGACAGCGTCGGCTCCTGTTCGCTGACATCCAGCGCCGGCGCGCATCCATTGTCGGGAATCGCTTCGACTCCGCGAGCCAGGGAGATCGCCGCGTTTGCTTCCACGGCAATTCCACCTTCAAACTGAAATCGCGCGGAAACCGGCGGCGGCACGGGCGCCTGCAACGCGAATCGTCCGCCCGAGCCAGGTTCATATGGCGCCTGCCACCCGGCTGGCGCATCCGCCGCAGAAGCCTCGACAGACGTGGGTTCCCAGGCATGTGTTCCGGGAGTCAACGCGCCGGGCGTCAGTGCCCCCGGAGTCAGCGATTGACTCGCGGTCGCGTGCGCCCGGATCTCCGTCATGAACTGCGGCACCGGACGCGCCTTCATCAGCGCCGCCCGCACCGAGTCGCGTACAAAATCATGCATCACGCTTTGCTGGCGAAAGCGCACCTCGGTCTTCGACGGATGCACATTCACATCCACCTCGCCCGCCGGCAACTCCAGAAACAGCAGCACCACCGGATGCACGGTCGGCGGAATAATGTTCCGGTAAGCCTCGGTCAGAGCGTGCTGCACCAGCCGGTCGCGAATCAGGCGTCCGTTCACAAACACAAAAATCGAATTGCGGTTGAGCTTCTGAATCTCGGGCTTCGACACAAACCCGTGAATCCGCATCTCGCCGGGGTCCTTGGCCGCGGCCTCCTCACCGTCTTCTTCTTCCCTGCGCCGCCATGGAGGAGGCTGCGGCAATCCCACGTGCTCCAGCGCCTGCCGCGACGCCACTGGAATCAACTGGTCGAGCGTCTCCTTGCCGAACACCTGGTACACGCGCTCGCTGTATCCCGCCACCGGAGGCGCCACCAGCATGGCATTTGCCGCCGAGTGCAACTCGAAATGTTTCTCCGGATGCGCCAGCGCATAATGCGTGACCAGCGACGCAATGTGCGACAACTCGGTCGACTCCGCCTTCAGGAATTTCTTGCGTGCCGGAGTATTGAAGAAGAGGTCGCGCACTGTAATCGAAGTTCCCAGCGGCAGCCCCGCCTCTTCGACGCGCGCGATCTTGCCGCCATTGATCTCGACGACCGTTCCTGCGGCTTCTTCCTCCGCCCGCGTCTCCAGCCGCAGCCGCGACACGGATGCAATCGAGGGCAGCGCCTCCCCGCGAAATCCCAGCGTCGCCACGCTCAGCAGGTCTTCGGCGTTCTTGATCTTAGAAGTCGCATGGCGTTCAAAGGCCAGCATGGCGTCGTCGCGCACCATGCCGCACCCGTTGTCGGTGATCTGGATCAGCTTCTTCCCGCCCGCCTCCACGCTGATCTTGATGCGCGTCGCCCCCGCGTCGAGCGAGTTCTCCAGCATCTCCTTCACCACCGACGCAGGCCGCTCCACCACCTCGCCCGCGGCGATCTGGTTGGCAACGGTCTCGGAGAGTACATGGATGCGTCCCATGGGACAGTTCTCAGTGGTGAGGATCAGTGGTCAGTTTCGCAGATGGGATGGGAAAAGCAAAGGACAGTGAAATCGTCCTTTCCCGGTTTGCATGCGAGGGGCCTCGCTCCGGTGCTACGCGCGAGATCCTTCGCTCCACCTGGAGAACGGTTACGCACGGGATGACGCCTCTAGGAATTCACGGGTTACTTCAAGAGTTACCCATGCACCAATATTGATGCACTGTTCATCAAGCCGTAACATTCCGTTGCTACAACGGGAGTATGGATCTGCACGTCTACAACACGCTGATCCTTTCCGACCTGCACCTGGGTGCAGAGACCAGTCATGCGCGCGAGGCGACGCGCGTGCTCAAGCAGAATCGATTCCAGCGGTTGATTCTGCTGGGCGACATCTTTGCCGATCTTAACTTTGCCCGCCTGACCAAGGCGCACTGGAAGTTTCTCGGCTATATCCGCAAGCTTTCCAATCCCAAGCGCAACATTGAAGTGGTATGGGTGGAGGGCAATCACGATCTCGGGCTGACCAACATCATGTCGCATCTGGTCGGGGTTCGCGTCTACCAGCATTACGCGTGGGAATACCTCGGGCTACGGCATATCGCGATTCACGGACACCAGTTCGACGGTTTCCAGGTGAACCGGGTCCGGCTCAGCCAGTTGGGGACGTCGCTTTATCTCAAGTTGCAGAAGATGGATTTGAAGGGTAATCCGATCGCGCGGCTGATTGACCGTCTGAACACGCGGTGGCTGCGCATGTCGCCGAAAGTCACGTCGGGAGCGCTGATCTATGCGGGGCAGCGCGGCGCGGATCGTATCTTCTGCGGGCATACGCACGAAGCCATTCACGTGGAGCAGGGCGGCGTCCATTACTACAACTCGGGCGGGTGGGTCGATTCACGACTCACTTATCTGACCATCGACGAAGAGGGGGTACAGATTCATGAATACCGCGAGCATGAACACGGCGAACGAGCTGACGATCGTGATTCCGGCGAAGAACGAGGCGAAGCTGATTCCGCGTTTGCTGACTTCGCTGACGAATCAGGACTACTCGAAGATGTCGAGTACGAGAGTGTTGGTGGCTGACGCGAACTCGACGGATGGAACGGCCGAAATCGTGCTTGGGTTCCGCGACCGCTTGAACGTGAGCGTGATTCGCGGCGGAATGCCCTCGGTCGGACGCAATCAGGGGGCGGCGCAGGCGGATACTCCCTACGTGCTTTTTCTGGATGCGGACATTGAGCTGGCCGACCGGTCGCTGGTACGGCGCTGCGTGGAGCTGGCGCAATGCAAGGAACTGCACTGCGTGACGACGAACATCTTGTGCAGCGAAGGCAGTTGGCTCGACAAGGCGTTCTATGTGGGCAATGACTTCTTTCAGTACTTGTCGTATCTGCACCGTCCGTTTGCGACGGGGATGTTCATGCTGTTCGACCGTAAGAAATTCTGGGAGCTGGGCGGATTTCACGAACAGATTCTATTTGCTGAAGACTACCGTCTGAGCCAGCAAGTTGAGCGCAAGCACTTCGCGGTCGTGTGCGGCGGGGTCTATACCACGAACCGGCGGTTTAAGAAAATGGGACATTTGCGCGTGGGCTGGTTGTTCCTGTGGACCGCCATGAACTACTGGAACGAAAAATACTTTCTGCGCGATCACAAGTATTGGGCGACGGAGCCGGACGGCGTGCCGCGCGCCTAGCTTCTTTCGGCGTTTGTGTTTCACCGAGTTTTGTCGTTGCCAAGAAACAGGATTCAGCCAACCAGCTGAATCCTGCTTTTTGTCGGATAGATTCGATCAGACGCTCAGAAGCGGAAGACGATGCCGGTCGACAAACGGATGTTGTTCTGGTACGCGCCGAAGAAATGCGTGGAGACGTAGTCTCCCTGGAAACGCCATGCCACGGGCCGGACGATGCGGTAGTCGAGGCCCCCGCCGAACGCCATGGCAAACGACGTGTCGGACCGACTGCTTTGGGTATTGGTATGCCCAACTCCAAACTCGACCTCCCCGAAGGGGCGAAACTTTCCTGAGGAAACTGAGATACGCGGCCCGAACAGGGCCTGATAAATGTGCGTGCTCACGCTCCCCCCGCAGACTGCTCCGATCGCGCAGGTGCCGGCAGGATTAACGAAGTCCTGTGAGCCGTAGTGGCCAGTCAAGTCCGCCACGAGCCCAATGCCGGGAAATACTTTCCCTTCGAGCGATCCTTCCCATCCGTTGAAGCTCGCGGGGCCGATATTGGAGACGTTCGTGTGGTAGTAGGAGTACCCGACGAAAACGTTGCCGGCAGTCGGAACTTGAGCACTGACCACGGCCACGAACAGTAGCAGAGTGAAAGTGGCAGCTGCAACGTTGCGCATCAGATTTACCTCGGGGTTCACTCACCCGCAGCGACACAGAAATTGTAGAGCCACCTAGAAGCGGAAAACAACGCCCGCCGACAAACGCAGATTGTTCTGAGTTGAACTGAAAAAGTTCGTTCGCAGGTAGTCGCCTTCAACGCGCAAGGCGATGGGATGAAAGACCCGATAATCAAGGCCTCCGCCCACTGCGTACGCGAACGAAGTATTCGAAGGTGAAGGCAAGGTTCCACCCGTGTGGATATGCGCCGCGCCGACCATGACTTCGCCAAACGGAGTGAACTTGCCCACGGGTATAGAGAGTCGAGGGCCGACCAGGTATTCCTGTTCATGGCCAGTGACATTAACATTAAATGGACCGTTAGGCGTGAGCTCAGTAAAGCTCTGCGAGCCGTAGTGTCCGCTGACGTCGCCCACGATCCCGACAAAGGGTACCATCTTTCCCTCGAACGAAGCTTCCCATCCGTGAAGATTGGGATTGCTCAGGTAGTGGCGAGCAGATTCGAGATCTGGAACTCCGACGAATTTGTGCGTTCGTAAGAAAATCCGAGGAATACATTTCCGGATGGTACTTGGGCGTTCGCCAAGCCCGCGAAAAGAAATAACGCAACGCCGATGCATGCAGCTTTGAGCATGAGGAGACTCTCCCTTCCTGGCATCCATGAACCCATGCGTAACGATAAAGTCTTGGATGTGTGGAGAAAAGATTCGGATACCAGCCAATTGGTTGATGGCGAAATACGCTGTAGGGACACCTCAGAAGCGCCAGACAAGTCCAGTGGAAGCCCGGTAGTCGTTCTGATAGGCGCTGCCGTAATGACCATACAGGTAGTCGCCTTGCAGTCGCCAGGAGAAGTTCTTGAAACGAAGTCTGTAGTCCGCGCCGCCGCCTACGTCGATCGCCATTGGGTTGTAGATGAAGCCATCCGAGTTTATGTGCCGGATGCCGGCCATGGCGTGCACGAAGGGGCGCCATTTTCCGTAGCTGAAGGATAGACGTGGGCCACCGAGAAAGACGTATTGTGTAACTGGCGTAGTGCCATTTCGATAGTAACCGCTGCCATCGAGCACTACCCCGAGGTGCGGAAAACGGGTGAAAGGGAGCGCCTCGAAGGAGCCCTCAAACCCGCGATAACTCTGCCTGTTGATGACATCGGTGAGCTGGCCGTAAGAAACTCCAGCGTAGACGTTGCCATTCGGAAGAAGTCCGTTAAATTGTGCCGACATGGGGATCGAGAACAAGACAAAACCAACAAACGCCAGCACAGAGGCAGCAGTCTTCGACACGAATTATTCCTCCCCGGCGGCTAGGCCGGCAAAAAGTGCATTTTAATCAACGAAATCTGTTAGATGCAGTGTACTGGATGCCCAAGATGTCCCAGTCGCCAAAATTTGTCCCGGCTGAGGCCAGATTTTTGGCCCCGCAAGTGAATGAAAATTTACCAGATTTTCATGGTGCCAAAACCAATCGACCTGCGTCTATCTATTAGCATGCAACCAATGGACACGAATTGGCAAATGAGCGAGCAGCCGGGAATTGCGGTTGCCTTTGAATACCACAAGGAGTTGAAGTTGAAACTCAGTCTGGAAACACGCAATTGCGGCGATGTCATCATCGTGCACTGCCAGGGGCGCATCGTGTACCGCGATGAAGCGGCCGCGCTGTCGCGGGTTGTGGGCGAGGTCCTGCAACAGGCGCGGAAGTTGGTACTCGACCTGAGTGGCGTCAGTTCGATGGACAGCGCCGGCATCGGGGAACTGGCCCTGCTGCAAACCTGGGCGCAGGGAAAGAACGTAAGTCTGAAGTGTGCCGGACCGAATCCGCTGGTCAGGACACTACTCGACCTTACCAATCTCGACTCCGTGCTGGAAGTGCATCCGTCGCTGGATGCGGCTTTGGCATCGTTCCGCGAAGATCGGGTTTGCGCCGACTGCTGAGCTGGGGCGCGGATTTCTTCACGAAGGGGCAAAGTTCGCTTTGCTCCTTTTTTCTTTTGCGAGGGTAGCGGATCGAGAAATGCAAGACCTTAGCCGCGAAGGTCGCCGAGCAGTCGCGAAGGACGCGAAGAGTCACAACTTGTGTTAATTCTCCCGCTGGAAACGGTAGCGTCCTTTGCGATCGGCGGCCACGGCTTCGGCTACCTTCAGAAATGCCGTCGCGGCGTGTGACAGGTTCGCGTCTTTGCGGTAGATGAGGCGCAGCTTGCGCTTCAGTTGCAGTTCGCGCACGGGGATGCCCACCAGTTCCCCTCGAGCCAACTCGGTCTCGACGCTGATCTCAGGGACCAACGCCACTCCATGTCCCATGGCCACGAATTGCTTGATGGCCTGCAGAGTGGGAAGCTCCAGGTCCATGTGCAAAGGGGTTTTGTGAGCCTTGAACAATTGGATGACTTTCTCGCGGTAGGGCGAGGAGACAATGTGAGCGACAAAGGATTCCGCGCCCAACTGACGGATACTGAGGTGCGGCGCGGACGCGAGCGGATGTTTGGGGGGTACGACGAATACGAGTTCGTCCAGATACACGACCACGGAATGCAGGCTCGCTTCCTGCGGTTCGTAGGACAACACGCCAAATTCCGCGCTGTAGCGGAGGACGTCGTCGGGGATGTGACTCCCCAGAGCTCGTTCAACCGTAATCTTGATCATGGGATGAAGCCGGCGAAACTCGGCCAACAGTGGCAGCAGGTAGAGCACGGTAAATTCGTTGGCGGCGATGACCAGCTTGCCTTTTTGCAGTTCCCGCAGTTCGGTCAGAGACTCGGCCGCTTCACTGCGCAGATTGATGAGCTTTTCCGCGTACTCGAGTAGAACTTTGCCGGCATCGGTGAGGACGCCTTCCCGCGAAGAGCGGTCGAAAAGAGCTTCGCCGAGCTCGTCCTCGAGTTTGCGAATGGTTTGGCTGACCGCCGACTGGGTACGAAAAAGCTTCTCAGCGGCGCGGGAGAACCGGCGCTCGCGGGCCACCGCCAGGAATACTTCGAGTTGAGAAAGCTCCATGGGTCAGCTCCTTAATCGATAGTCAACACTCCATTAGTAGAACTTATTATACAAGCGTGGCTAATGATTACTGAAGAATTATAAGTTTTGCTTCTAAGGCATGTACCCGGTACCATAAGGGGATCAGTTTATTTTTGAGGGAGATCCATGACCGCAGAGCGCGCTCGCGTTACGGTTTTCGACACGACTCTTCGCGACGGGGAGCAGTCCCCTGGTTGCAGCATGAACCTGCAGGAAAAGCTGCGCCTGGCTCACCAACTCGACCGTCTGGGCGTGGATGTGATCGAGGCCGGTTTTCCCATCGCCTCGGATGGAGACTTCGAGTCGGTGAAGGCGATCGCCTCGGTGGTGCGAAGTCCGATTATCGCGGGATTGGCTCGCGCCTGCCGTCCCGACATCGAGCGCGCCTGGGAGGCCTTGAAAGATGCGGCGCGTCCGCGAATCCATGTGTTTCTGGCGACTTCCGACATTCACTTGAAATACAAGTTGCGCATTACGCGCGATCAGTGCGTGGAACAGGCCCGGGATTCGATTCGATTTGCCAAGTCTCTCTGTGATGACGTGGAGTTTTCGCCGGAAGACGCGACTCGTACCGATCCTGATTTTCTCTGTCGCGTGCTGGAGGCTGTCGTCGAAGTCGGGGCTACCACGCTGAATATTCCCGACACAGTCGGTTATACCGTGCCGACGGAGTTCGGAGAGTTGATCACGACCATTCGGCAGCGGGTGAAGGGGATTGAGAACGTAACCATCTCAGCCCACTGCCACAACGATCTGGGCATGGCGGTCGCCAATGCGCTGGCTGCGGTGGCGGCGGGAGCTCGGCAGGTCGAGTGCACCATCAACGGAATCGGCGAGCGCGCGGGGAATGCATCGCTGGAAGAGATTGTGATGGCGATGCGAGTTCGGCCGGATCGATACGCTTACGAAACCGGTGTGATCGGCGAGCAGATTTTCGCGGCCAGCCAGATGTTGAGCGAGATCACGGGTGTACCGGTGCAGCCGAATAAGGCGATTATCGGACGCAATGCTTTTGCACACGAGGCCGGCATTCACCAGGATGGAATGTTGAAGAACCCGCTGACCTACGAAATCATGACGCCGAAATCGGTGGGAGTGCCGGATTCGAAGCTGGTGCTGGGCAAGCACTCGGGCCGTCACGCTCTCAGCATCAGGTGTGAACAGCTGGGTTACCAGTTCGATCGCCGGGGACTGGACGATATCTACCGGCGCTTTGTCCGGCTGGCGGACAAGATCAAGCATGTGGAAGATCACCACCTGCTGGAACTGATCCGCGACACGCACAAGCCGTCGGGATCGGCGACACCGTTGATTGAGCCTCTTACACCGGCGAAAGCGGTTGCGGTCAACGCCCCATCTCCGATGCCGGAGGCGGAGCCCGCGAAGCTGTTCCCAGTCGGGCCGCAGACAAACGCGTTCGGAGTGCCTTTGCCGGTTCACGGCGATTCCCACCACGAGCAGACGCAGCAGGAAGACTATCTCTGGGGAGTCTAGGAGATTAGGTAATCGGGTAATTTTGTAATTGAGTAATTTGACGGAGAGACCTTCTCGCCGTCATTCCTTTCTCACTCACGATAGAATTACGCCAGCAAGGTGGTTTTCAATTACCCAATTACCCAATTACTAAATCACCTCCATGCTCCTGAACCTTACGATCCTCCCCGGCGACGGTATTGGCCCGGAAGTTACTGAACAGGCCGTGCTCGTTTTGCAGGCGGTGGCCGACGGCTTTGGCCACCAAGTTCAGCTTCAATACAAGCCTATCGGGGGAGCGGCGCTTACTGTGGCGAACGATCCGCTTCCAGCGGATACGGTGCAGGCTTGCCTGGCTTCGTCTGCCGTGCTGCTGGGCGCGGTGGGGAGTCCGGCGTTCGATCACAATCCGGGTCACCTTCGTCCTGAGGCGGGATTGTTGCGCTTGCGGCGCGAGTTAGGCGCGTATGCCAATCTGCGTCCGGCGGTGTTCTTTCCGGCGCTCGAGGATTGTTCTCCTCTGCGGGCCGAGATCGTGCGTGGGACGGACATCATGATCGTGCGCGAACTGTTGGGAGGAGCTTACTTTGGGCAGCCGCGGTCGATCGAAGGAACTCCGGGTTCGCGAGTCGCGATCAATACCATGCGTTACGGCGAATCGGAAATCGAACGGATCGCGCGCGTGGCTTTTGAGTTGGCGATGAAACGCCGTCGCAAGGTTCTGTCGGTGGACAAGGCCAACGTGCTGGAATGCTCGCGGCTCTGGCGGGAAGTGGTGACGCGCGTGGGGAAAGATTATCCCGACGTGAAGCTGGGGCATCAGTATGTCGATTCGGCCGCCATGATGCTGGTGCGGCATCCCACCGATTTCGATGTCCTGCTCACGGAGAATATGTTTGGGGACATCCTCTCGGATCAGGCTGGTGGCGTTGTAGGGTCGCTGGGGCTGCTGGCTTCGGCGAGCGTGGGAGGGCCGGTTGGGCTGTATGAACCGGTGCACGGGTCGGCCCCGGACATCGCGGGGAAGGGAATTGCCAATCCGCTGGGCGCGATTCTGTCGGCAGCGATGCTGCTGCGACATTCGTTCCAGTTGGAGAAGGAAGCTGCGTGTATCGAGAATGCGGTCTCGGGAGTGCTCGCGCGAGGTGCTCGGACGGCGGATCTGGCAGGGAAAACGCATGCTGTGATTTCTACGGCGTGAGATGGGAAGCAGAGTAGTTGAGGCGGTGAAAGCCACACATGACTCGCATCGAGCGGAGACGTCAGCCTAGGTGTGGGGCGACTATCGTGTCGCTAGCTTTTCTACCCGCCACTTCCGTGGCGGGCTTTCATGTGCCGCTGCTTCGCGGCTCCCAGTCGGCAGGCACGACTGTTTCTTCGACACAAGCAGATTCGAACACAAAACGGCGAGTTGTGACTATGCGTGCGGCCCGCGGCGTTCGGGCAGTGTCTTCGCGGCCGGGGGCGCTGGCGCCGCATCGCCGTTGTACTTTCCTGTCAGGGCATACCAGCGGACTCGAAGCATTTCCATCACCATGCGGGAACCGTCGACCAATGGATTGATGCGGGTTCCACCACTGTGTCCCCAGACGACGGGAACTTCCTGCACTTTGAATTTGAACTTCCGAGCCAGGAAAAGAATCTCGGGATCAAAACCCCAGCGTTCAATTTTCTGCAGAGGGAAGATCGCTTGAACTGCGGGTCGCCGGAAAGCTTTGAAGCCGCACTGGGTGTCCTTGAATTTCAGACCAAGGGTGAGGCGCAGGATCAGGTTGTAGATTCGGCCGAAGAGTTGGCGGTGCAGAGGCTGGCGCTGCGTCTGGGTTTCGGCCCGCAGCCAGCGCGAACCGATGGCGATATCGGCACCTTTTTCAAGCGCTTCGAAAAGCTTGGGAGCTTCTTCGATCGGCGACGAAAGGTCCGCATCGCTGAAGAGGACGAGTCGGCCGCGGGCATTGAGCATGCCGTTCCGCACGCTGTATCCCTTGCCGCGATTGCCGGGATTTTCCAACAGCCGCAGCGCCTGATCTTTCGCAGCGAAAGTCCGAACAATCTCTGCGGTATTGTCGCGGGAGCCGTCATTCACAACGATGACTTCCGCATCCCAGCCGCGGGCGTGCATGTAGGCCAGCACTTTCTCGAGCGTCGCGCCCAGGCGCGCGCCCTCGTTATAGGCGGGAATCACGAAGCTGTAGGTGGGATCCAAAAAGCAGTTCTCAGTTCTCACTCGAACGCGCCGACGCTGATTTCGCAGCAAGACAGCAACGTTATTGTACGTTGCCGCTTCAGAATTTCGGAAATGAGAATTCGCGGAATACTTCGGCGTTCTAGCGCTGAGCGTAGTATCCGGTTCGGGTACGGGCAGTGAGTCCGGGGTTGTCAATTGTGACCTGAAGGCTGTGATACTCGTTCGGATGGTCAGCCGGGGGAGAATCAAAGGAGAGAGTGTAAAAGGCCTTTGCGTCTGTCAGGCAGCTCGCAATCGACTTCGCGACATCATTGGTCGAGTTAAGGACTCGCCCTCCGCTTTGAGCTGCGAGAACCTGAAGACCGAGGTGGCCGTTCTGCACATCGTTGGATGACTTTACACCTTTGAGGAAGGCCTCGTAATAGAACGTCCGAAAGCCCACATCCGCAACGCCTAGCGGATCGACGCTGTAAAGCGTGACCCGAGCCTCCCGCAGTTCCTTCGACAGGCTGACCACGCTTTGAAAGAGCCATTCCCGATTTTTTGCGCTTAGTTCTACCTGCGGTCCGGAGAGCAGGGGCCATCCCGGGCTGAGCCAGATCAGCAGTTTTCTGCCCGGTTGTGTCGCCAGATGTGAAACGAGTTTCTCTAGAGTGCCCAGGGAGATTTGAATGCGATCCGCAGCGCCGTAGAATCCCTGCGATCTGCCTATGGTGCGCAGGCCGGACTGATTGGAATTCAGGGAGTCCGCCAACACGTTTCCGTCCAGCGTAGCCGCGCTTTGGCCCTGGGAGGTATCGGTAAGGATAACCAGGGAAGTGGGAATGGAGAGCTTGCCGCCGTCCTGCCGCAGGAATTTGTCCAGCTGTAGTCGCTCGTAGCCTACGCCGTGGAACGAAGTGTTGACTGCATCGACGAGCAAAATGGCTTGCAGCGGAGAATCAGCCGCCTGGCTGGTTTCGTCGGTCGCGCGAAAGGAGAGAATCGTCTGCGGCTGTTTGTCATCGAGAAGGGTAAAGTCCTGCTGCTGCAAGCCGGGCACAGGCTTCCCGGACTTGTCGGTTACGACTACATCGAGCGAAATGCGGCGGCCGGCGCCGCGCGCCAGGGCGGTCGCGCCTTCCGCCGGCGGCGCGACCGGCGACGGGGATGCGCCCTGTTGTGCGAATCCTGGGAATAAAAAGCAACAGAAGAAGGCCATTGAGAGCCGTGCGGTGCCGCCCACGTTCACCTCACGTATATGATTCAAACTGAGAACCGCCTCACGCGACCTGGCGTTCCTGCTCGAGCATGGAGAAGTATTCCGCCACCAACTCAGCGTCCCAGAGGCCACGGTGAGCTTCCTCGCGCATGGTCTGAGCGGCCAGTTCGTGCGTCAGCGGGGCTTTGTAGGAGCGAGCGGTGCGGAGCGCGTCGTACACATCGACCACCTGCAGGACCCTGGGGAGTACGGGAATCTCCGACCCGGTCAAGCCGTCGGGATAGCCCGAACCATCTGAGTGTTCGTGATGATGGCGGATGATCGGCAGCACCAGACGCAGAGAATGCAGGGGTCTGCAGATGTTCTCGCCGGTGATGGGATGCATTTTCATGACAAGCCATTCCGCGGGTGTGAGGGGATCATCGGGGCCTTTTTTCAGAATTTCATCAGGCACGGCGATCTTGCCCAGATCGTGCAGATATCCGCCACGTTTCAGGGCCAGGATGGAATCTTCATCCATGCCGAGGTGGCGACCCAGACCCGCGGCGCGAACGGAGAGCCGTTCACAATGGCCTTCGGTATAGGGGTCGCGGCCTTCGACAATCAGACCGAGCGTGCACAGAACGGAATCGGCGGTTTCGAGTTCGTCGGTGAACTCCTTCAAGCGGAGCAGCGATTTCACGCGAGCGATGAGTTCTTCGGCGAGAACCGGTTTATTCAGGAAGTCGTCAGCGCCGGCTTCGATGCCGCGCACTCTGTCGCTGCTATCGCTAAGTCCGGTGATCAGAACGAAAGGAATCAGGCGCGTGGCCGGATTTTCCTTCAAGCCGCGGCAGAATTCATAACCCGACTTTCCGGGCATCATCACGTCGGAGAGGATCAAGTCGGGCAGTTGCTTACGGATTTCGGTCTCGGCCTGCTCGGCACTGGAGGCGGTGGTCACATCGTATCCGCGCATGGTGAGCAACTGGCTCATCAGGCCAGCAATGCTGGGCTGGTCATCGACGACCAGGATTCGCGGGGCACGACGTCGTAGTAGAAGGTCACCCATCTCTCGATAAGAAGCCGCCTCGGCCTTGGAAGTTGTCCTCGCACCCGG
Source organism: uncultured Acidobacteriaceae bacterium (assembly GCA_963791515.1). Classification (GTDB taxonomy): domain Bacteria; phylum Acidobacteriota; class Terriglobia; order Terriglobales; family Acidobacteriaceae; genus Sulfotelmatobacter. The sequence goes on from CAWBSS010000013.1 coordinate 370,851, forward strand.
CCGCGACTGAATGCGAGAAGGAGACGAGATGCTCATGATGAAATCTTGTACTGAACACCTGATTCTACCGCCATTTTCCGCTTTTCGCCGAGCCTAGGCCACTTCTTGGAACAGTAACACCGTTTATGGAACACGGCTATTCCCACTTCGGCACCTTGCATTTCGCGGATGTGACCGAACCGCTTGCGTTGGACGCGGTCCGGTGCCTACTCTTGCCTCATGTGGAGTATTAGAACCAAGGTTGTTTGCTTGCTCGTCTGGTCTGCGCTGCTGACCCCGGCGGGCGCAGCCACGAAAATCCATGTCATCACGTTCGGGAAATGGACGTCCGTGCAGTGGCTTACAGATTCCAGAGCGGACGATAAACCCTTGATCCTCAAGATCCGCGCGCTCGTAATTGATGGACGCATCAGAGAGTATGCACTGGGTGCGCCGCACGAAGTGACCGAGCGGCTGTTTGTAGTGCGGCGCGCTTTTCGGGTGAATGACAGTCTTCCCGAAGATTCCGGACCGCGCTGGCAGTGGCAACGCGGAGGCTGGCTGCTTGTGGACCGGCTGACCGGCCACGTTTCCTCTATCAATCTTCCGGAGTTCGATGTTTTTTACTCCGCAGCCAGTTGGTACCGCGACTATGTCGCTTATTGTGGAGTTGCGGAGGATGGGAAGAAGACGTTCGCCATGGTGGCGCAAATCAGCCGTCGCAAGCCGGTGTTAAAGAAGCCGCTGTCTAACGACGGCGTCGCCGAGGATGCGGCGCCGGACTCGGCCTGCACAGCACCGTCGTGGCAGCGAGGCCCGGTGCGGGTTAGCTTTGAGACGGGGGGCAGCGCGAAGCAGACGTTTGCGATCCGCGGGCATGTGGTGGACTTGGTCAATGATGCGGAGGACGAGGAAGAAGGGTCGAAGTAGATTTCTGATTGCAGATCTCAGATTGCAGATTGACTGAGATCCGGACGTGACAAATCTGCAATCTGGCTCCTTCATTCTGCTGCTAATCTCCCGCAGCTTCGACCGCGGGTAGTTTCTTCGCTACCGTTTTTTCTTTCACCTTCGCGCTGGTGACGAGGATGACGGAGAGCACCACAATCGCACTTCCGGCCAGGATGAAACGGTCCACGCGCTCGTGCAGAATCAACCAGCCTAGAAACACGGCTACGACGGGATTGACGTACGCGTAGGTTGAGACCTTGGACGTGGGAACGTGTTCGAGCAGCCAGATGTATGCGGTATAGCCGATCCAGGAACCGCACACCACCAGATACATGGTCGCGCCGATGCCGCGGGCGGTCCACCGTACGTGTGAAAGATCGCCAGCGAGGAGCGCGAAAATAAAATTCCCGACACCGGCCGCCACGACTTGCCAGCCGGTGGCGCTGAATACATCCATGCCCGACTGCCACCGCTTCGACAACACGGATCCCAGCGCCCAACTGAACGAGCCGCCGATCAGGCTGATTGAGGCCCACAACTCGCGGTGTCCCATCGTGCCGGACCGCAACTGTGGCCAGACCAGGACAAACAGTCCCAGGATCCCCAGCACCAAACCTGCTTTGCCGCGTCCGGAGATGTGGTGGTCGCCTAGCAGCAGGGAATCGAGCACCAGAAACCACAGCGGGGTGATGGCGATGATCAGGGCGGCCAGGCCCGACGACACGGCAAGTTCCGCATAAGAGAGCGTGAGGTTGCCGCCCATCAGGAGCAGCAGACCCACAATCGCGGCGAGTGCGATTTGCCGCGGAGAATAGAGAATCCTCCGGCCGGTGGCGAGGCAGACCGCCAGCATAACGACTCCCGCAATCGAAAACCGCACTGCGCACATCAGGGCTGGAGGAATGGTCTGCACGGCAATGTCGATGCCGAGGTAGGTCGAGCCCCAAAACAGATACACGAGTCCGAAGGCAAGAATCACCATCCACCGGCTTGGGCGCTGTACGGAATGCATTGGCGTGAGAGACAGGGGGAAGCTAAAAGATATCAGACGAGTACGCTGGAGGGTTGGATTCTAAAGTTGAGAAGGACACAGAACAATACTGATGCCACGGTAGGCCCGACGTCAAAGAGTGGCTCGTTTCAAGCCGGACGGCCGACTATACCTGCCGCGGATCCAGCGGTGTCATTCCCGAAATCCATTCCTTCGTCGAAGATGCAAGCGGTTACGGTCAACATGCACTTCACGCGCTGCGTATATGTACAATTTGATAAGCATATATATGCACGCACATAAGTACGGATGCGCCCCGGCTTCGAATCGCGGCTGCGCCCGCCCCGTAGAATGCCCTTCCTTGAGCCGGAAACGTGGTGATCGTTGCCTCAGTCAAGGGAAGACTCCTCCGCGACAAAATACGCGCGCTGGCGGCGGGCAAGAGCGGTTCGACGTATTTCCAACGACTTGCACCAAGACTCAACGACTTACCGACGATAATCTTGGGAGGAGCAACCAAACCTACTCGTAGAGACGTTGCTTGCAACGTCTACGCCGGCGTAATTTGCGCTGTCGGCAAGACGCAGCAAGCTGCGTCTCTGCGAGGCCGGTCGATTGCACCACTGTCGGTTGGTTACCAAAGGGGGTTACGCCGTTTATCCTTTCCCAGCTATAATGAGACAGTGATGTCGATGGTTCGCGATGCTGCGCAAGAATCCCAATTCGCATCTTCCCTATTCACCCCGGTCCGAGTGCTGGCTGCACTGTCTAGTGTGCCCGCGGCGCTATCGGGCAAACTTACCTTCGCGATTGCGCCCCAGCCTCTTCGGTAGCGACTAACTCTTAATCCTCCGCCTCTGATTCACCTCGGGCCTGCATGCGTCCGAACCGGGACTCACGCGTTCCAAGGTTGCATTTCCTGACAACTGGCGGCTGATTACTGACAGCTGCTACGGAGGATTCCATGACCACTAAGACTCTGACCGCAACCGCCGTTTCTTCGGCCATCGGGCCCAAGATCAAGACTGCGCTGCCCGGGCCCAACGCCAAGCGGGTGCTCGAGGGCGATCAGAAATACATTTCGCCGTCCTATACCCGTTCGTACCCGCTGGTGGCCAAGAGCGGGCGCGGCATCGTTGTGACCGATGTCGACGGCAACGAGTTTTTTGATTTTTCCGCCGGCATCGCCGTGACTTCGACCGGCCACTGCCATCCCCATGTGGTTGCCGCCATTCAGAAACAGGCCGGCGAACTGATTCACATGTCGGGCACCGATTTCTATTACGAGAACATGGTGGACCTGGCGGCGCGCCTGTCGAAGATCGCGCCGATGGCCGGTCCGCACCGCGTTTACTACGGCAACTCCGGGGCGGAGGCGATCGAGTGCGCGCTCAAGCTGGCCCGCTACCACACCAAGCGACAGAACGTAATCGCGTTCTTCGGGGCGTTTCACGGACGGACCATGGGCGCATTGTCGCTGACTGCGTCGAAGCCGCAGCAGCGGCGGCGTTTTGCCCCGCTCGTGCCGGGCGTCACGCACGTGCGCTATCCTGACGTTTACCGCGGCTGCGTGGGAGGCACGCAAAATGCGGACAACTTTGCGCTGGGCTGCGCCCGCTTTATCGAAGAAAAGCTGTTCAAGACGGCGTTGGCTCCGGAGGAAGTTGCGGCGATATTCGTGGAGCCGATTCAGGGCGAAGGCGGCTACGTTGTCGCTCCGAAGATCTTCATGCAGGAACTGCGGCGCATCTGCGATCGTCACGGCATCATGCTCGTTGTAGACGAAGTGCAGAGCGGCGTGGGACGCACGGGCAAGTGGTTCGCGGTCGAACACACCGGCGTCGAGCCCGACATGGTCTGCATGGCGAAAGGGATTGCGTCAGGCATGCCGCTCGGCGTCACAATGACGCGCGCCGAGATCATGGACTGGGTTCCCGGTTCGCATGCATCCACGTTCGGCGGTAATCCCGTGGCAATCGCAGCGGCCCTGGCCACCCTCGATGTGATCGAGAAAGAACACCTGCTGGAGAACTCGGCCCGCGTGGGCAATCACATGATGAAGCGCATGGCCGACTGGCCTTTGAAGCTGAAGTTGGTGGGCGATGTGCGCGGCCGCGGACTGATGATCGGCGTCGAGATCGTGAAGGACAAGGTCACCAAGGAATACGGGAACGCCGAGCGCGACCGGATCGTCGAAATGGCATTCGAACACGGGGTGCTGTTCCTGGGCTGTGGGCCGAGCACGGTCCGCATATGCCCGGCGCTAGTGGTCACGAAAGAAGAAGCCGACGTCGCCATGGATGTGCTCGAAGAGTGCATCTCGGCAGTGGGTAAGGGCGACTAGGATCTCTGCGGAAAATGAAGACATACACGGATCGGCGTTTTGAGGCTGCCCGTTTTGTTTTAAGACGTGGAAGGCGCTCAATTTCGGTTCAAACTTTTGGCGCTGTTTCCCTGTCTGGGAAAGTCCGAACTCAATCGCATCGAGCTGTGAGGCGAATCACATCGCGGCACGGCTTTTCCCGGTACTGTGAAGCCTCTGGATCATGCTTCCCGTTGTTTTCACACGAACGATCATTCACGGCCTGGATTGGGTTGCGGCGCGCGTGCTACCGGCTGACCCGCGGCCGAGGCACCAGCGCACCGGCACGCACGGCGAAGAAGACGCATACTTTTACCTGCGGAAGCTCGGCTATGCGATTGTGGCGCGCAACTTTCGCTCGCCGCGTTGTCGCGGCGAGATCGACCTGATTGGCTGGGATGCGGATGTTCTTTGTTTTATTGAGGTTAAGACGCGGACCTCACGCGACGTAAAGACCGCTGAGGCGGCCGTTGACCGGCACAAACGGCGCGAGGTCGCCCTGGTGGCGCGCGAATATCTGAGGCGCCTCCCACCATCGTGCCAATGGAGATTCGATATTGTAAGCGTATACTATGGGAATCTTAAGTCCCGCCCGCAGATCGAGGTGTTTCGTAATGCTTCCTTGTCGGGATAAAGTACAAGAATTGCGCAACCGCACTGAAAGGATTCAGTAATTGCCTGAGCTGAGAAAAGATCCGATTGTGGGCCGTTGGGTGATTATTTCGACGGACCGGGCGAAGCGCCCAACCGATTTTGTTCGGGAAAATATGAAGATCAAGGGAGGATTTTGTCCGTTCTGCTACGGGAACGAGACCAAGACGCCTCCTGAGATCCAGGCATACCGCCCTAACCCGAATGGCGGACCGCAGCCGCAACGGGACACTCCGGGATGGACCGTCCGCGTCGTCCCAAACAAGTTTCCAGCCCTGGGAATCGAAGGCACGCTGAACCGCCAGGCGGAGGGCATGTTCGATCGCATGAACGGAATCGGGGCGCACGAGGTCATCATCGAGACGCCCGACCATACTGCCAGCCTCGCGACCTTGCCTCCCAAACGGATTGAAGATGTTCTGTGGACTTTCCGGGACCGCATCCTGGATCTGAAAAAGGATCGCCGCTTCAAGTACATCCTCATTTTCAAGAATCACGGGGAAGCGGCTGGAGCGTCTCTGGAACACGCGCATTCACAGCTCATAGCGCTGCCCATTCTTCCCATCAACGTGACGCAGGAGTTGGAGGGAGCCAAGCAGTACTTCCTCTACAAGGAGCGCTGCGTGTTCTGCGACATCATCCGGCAGGAGATGGACAGCGGCACGCGGGTGGTATCGGAAAACGAGAACTTTCTTACGCTGGCGCCCTACGCTCCACGCTTTCCATTCGAGACCTGGATTCTGCCCAAGCAGCACGAATCGGCCTTTGAGAACTCGTCGTCGCACATGTTCGAGAACCTGGCCCGATCGTTGAAGGACTTGCTCAGCAGGGCCGACCGGGTGCTCGACAACCCGCCCTACAACTTGGTGATCCACAGTTCGCCGGCGCAGGACCCTACGAACGATCACTATCACTGGCACATTGAGTTCATGCCTAAGCTGACCAAGACCGCCGGGTTCGAATGGGGCACAGGTTTCTACATCAATCCGACTCCGCCCGAAGAAGCGGCGAAGTTCCTGCGCGAAGCGAATGTGGAAGAACCTGCACCGGCGTCTGTCGGCTAATTGGGAATTCGAAGGAAGAAAAATGAGGGCACGGTTTGAGCGCCGTGCCCTTCTTAGTTGGGCCGCAGAGAGAGAAGGGCCTACGAGTTTTTGAGGGCCCTTATGTATGCAGGATAGGCCGAGTCGGGCCGATCGTTGTCACGGAGTTGTAAAACTCTTGGCGAACCGCTCGAAGTCGGCCTGCGCGGCGTTCATTGACGTGTGTTCGTCCGGATCACTACCATGGGCAAGCTTCGAGGGTTGCCATGAAACGCTGCTTGCTTGTGCTCCTGCTGGCAGGATGGATCCATGCCTCTCCTGCTGCATCCCCGCTGATTGCAAACGTATCCGGCCGTTCGACGGTAAGCCTCGACGGCGCGTGGCGAGCTATCGTGGACCCGTTCGAAAACGGCAAGTCGGCTGGATTCTTTCGCAATGAAAAGCCCCGCAACAAGAGCGATCGCGTCGAGTACAGTTTCGACGCATCTCCTGTTCTGAACGTTCCGGGAGACTGGAACACCCAGCGCGAGCAATTGATGTTCTATGAAGGCCCAGTCTGGTACCGGCGCGAGTTCAGTTATCACAAGCGCGCGAACACGCGTGTGTTTGTTTACTTCGGCGCTGCCAACTATCAGACTGCCGTTTACCTGAACGGCGAAAAGCTGGGGGAACACGAAGGCGGGTTCACTGCGTTCAATTTCGAGGCGACTTCGCTTCTGCGAGACGGCGAGAATTTTCTGATCGTCGAGGTGAGCAACGTCCGCCGCGCAGACGCCGTGCCCGCGCTGAAGTTCGACTGGTGGAGCTACGGTGGAATTACCCGTGACGTGATGCTGGTCGAGGTGCCGACGGTCTTCCTGCAAGACTATTCCGTACAACTGGCGCGCGGCTCACAAAATGAGATTGCAGGGTGGGTGCAATTGAATGGCGCGCAGTCGCCACAAAAGATCACGCTGGAGATTCCGGAAGCTGGAGTTCACGAAACGCTCACCACCGATGCAACCGGTCGGGCCATTCTTCATTTCGCAGCGAAGCTGGACTTATGGACTCCCGCTCATCCCAACCTCTATGACGTTATCCTCACCAGCGGAGCCGATAAAGTCCACGATCAGATTGGCTTCCGCACGATCGAAGTGCAGGGAGCCAATATCCTATTGAATGGCAAGCCGATCTTTTTGCGTGGGATTTCAATGCATGAGGAGGCGCCCTTTCGTGAGGGCCGCGCCTTCAGCCCTGAGGATGCGCAGACTCTCCTGGGCTGGGTGAAAGACCTGGGTTGCAACTTCGTGCGCTTTGCTCATTACCCACACAACGAAAATGAGATCCGTCTCGCGGACCGCATAGGCTTGCTGGTCTGGTCGGAGATTCCAGTCTATTGGGATATTGACTGGTCGAATCCCGCGACCATAGCGAATGCCGAGGCCCAACTGGGCGACATGATTGCGCGCGACCACAACCGCGCGGCTGTCATTCTGTGGTCACTCTCCAACGAGACTCCGGTGAAACCGGAGCGCCTGACGTTTCTGAAACAGCTTGCGCTCGAGGCGAGGGAACTTGATTCCACGCGGCTTATTACTTCTGCGATGAATCATGTCGATAATACCGGTCCCGATGTGCGCACGCTGAGCGATCCGCTGGGAGAGGTGTTGGATGTACTCGGCCTGAACGAATATCTAGGCTGGTATGGGGGACGTCCGGAAGATGCTGACAGGATGCAGTGGAAATTGACGTGGAACAAGCCGCTGATCGTCAGCGAATTTGGCGGCGGGGCGCCTTACGGGCGCCATGGCGACGCGGATGAGATCTGGACCGAGGAATATCAGGAGAATTTGTTTCAGCATCAGCTTGGCATGGTGGAGCGTATGCCAAACCTGGCGGGGCTGACGCCGTGGGTGCTGATGGATTTTCGCTCTCCGGCGCGCATGCTTCCCGGCGTGCAGGACTATCACAATCGCAAAGGGCTGATCTCGAATCGAGGTCAGCGCAAGCTCGCGTTTTACACGCTGCAGCAGTTCTACAAAAAACTGGCGGAAGCGGGGAAGTAGATCAGCCTGGGGTGCGGTCAGCCTTGGGTACGGTCTTGGACTTCCTCATGCCAGGCCATCTGGATCGCTTCCAGCTTGCCTTCGTTCGACGCTTTCGGATCGCCAGCAAAGTCCGGCAACGCGGTGACGTAGCGGTGCAGGTCGGTGAAGCGCACGGCGAGCGGATCGAGTTGGGGGTGGGTTTCGGAAAGCAATATGCCGATGTCTTCGGCGTCGTCCCAAGTCAGTTGCTTTGCCATCCTCAGTGCTCCTCGGAGACGTAATTACGATTCCAGGCGGGAATCTCGATAACTACTTTACCCGGCTTGGTAATCTGGGCCTGGCAGCCGAGACGCGAGTTTAGCTGGAGATCGGCGGCCATGTCCAACCGGTCGGCCTCGTCGTCGTCCATTTCGGAAAGATTCTCGGCACCTTCTTTCACCCATATATGACAGGTGGTGCAGGCGCAATTGCCGCCGCAGGCGTGGTCTAGCGTAACGCCGAAATTCAGGGCCACGTCGAGCAGCGACTGCTCCTTGCCGTGATCTTCGTAGGGCAATTTGCCGTTTTCGAACTGTACCGTCTTGCCTTCGGGCAGGAAGGAGACCTGTACCGTGTTTTCGCCCGGAGCGTCTTCGGTCAAGGTGCCAGCTCCTTGTGTCTTTTCTTCAGCCATATGTACTCCTGCCGGCGAGACGCCGGCGCTACAACTATTCGAACTCCGCTTTCGCCATCGGATGCGGCGCGGTTGGGCCCTCGCCTAGATCGGCCTCATCCATGTTTTTACCCTTGAGCGCCGTCGAAACGGCGGTGTCCATCATCAACTCGGCCAGCCGCATTGTGCCTTGATTCAACGCGTCGATCGCTTTGCGGATCGCTTGATAATCTTCTTCGGCATTCTCCCCGACCAGCGCTTTTTCCATTTTGGCGATCTGCTTCTTTTCGTCGGTCGTGAGTTGTCCCCAGGCCGCGCTCTTCTTGCCTTTTTCGAGGGCGGCAAGAATCGTAGAGGTCTCGCTCCGCGCTTCGATCAGCTGGCGCCGCCGGAAATCTTCTTCGGCGTTGTCGAACGAGTCAAGAATCATGCCCTCGACCTGCTCATCGGTCAGACCGTAGCTGGGCTGCACTTGAATCTCTGCCTCTTTGCTGCTGCGTTGCTCTCGCGCGGAAACGTGCAGAATGCCGTTGGCGTCGATCAAAAACTTAACCTCGACCCGCGGAATGCCGGCAGCCATGGGTGGAATGCCTTTGAGATCGAAGCGCGCCAGCGAACGGCAGTCCCTGGCCAGTTCGCGCTCGCCTTGCAACACATGAATCGCCACGTTGGCCTGTCCGTCGACCTGCGTGGTGTAGAACTGCGTGGCCGATGCCGGAATGGTCGAGTTGCGCAGAATGATCTTGTCGGTAACTCCGCCGGCCACTTCGATTCCGAGCGATAGAGGAGTGACGTCCAGCAGCAGCATATTCTCCGTGGCTTCGGAGCCGCCGCCAAGAATGTTCGCCTGCACGGCGGCGCCCAAAGCAACCACTTCGTCGGGATTCAAGTCGGTATGCGGTTCGCGGTGGAACAATTCCTTGACCAGCGCCCGAACCTTTGGGATGCGCGTCGAACCGCCGACGAGGACGACTTCGTCAATCTGTTCGGGCTTAAGGCCTGCGTCTTTCATCGCTTGCTTGCAAGGGCCGACGGTGCGATCGATGACGGGCTGAATCAGTTGCTCATACTGCTCGCGGGTAATTTCGCGGCGGTAGTGCTTGCCACTGGGCAATTCGATGTCAAGCTTGACCGAAGGCTGAGAAGAAAGCGCGATCTTGGCTCCGATGACAGCCTTGCGGATCGCCTGCACAGCCTCAGCGTTGCGGCGGAGGTCAAGACCCAGGTCGCCGCGAACATCATCGAGCGCGATGGTGATGAGCAGATTGTCGATGTCGTCGCCGCCGAGATGTGTATCGCCGTTGGTGGCGATGACTTCGAAGATTCCGTCATGCAGCTTCAGGATCGAAATGTCAAAGGTGCCCCCGCCGAGGTCGTAAACTGCGATAATGCCGTTTTGTTTCTTGTCGAGACCATAGGCGAGCGACGCGGCCGTCGGTTCGTTGACCAGGCGAAGGACTTCGAGGCCCGCGATCCGGCCCGCGTCTTTCGTAGCCTGACGCTGCGCGTCGTTGAAGTAGGCAGGAACCGTGATAACGGCCTTCGTAACCGGGCCGCCGAAGAATCGTTCCGCGCTGCGCTTGAGCTGACGAAGAATGAGCGCAGAAATTTCCGGTGGGGTGAAGGTTTTGTCGCCCAGTTTGATGCGCAGTACTTCGCCTGGCTGCATGTCTTCGGCAAGGCGGAAGGGGAAGAGTTTTAATTCGTCCTGGATGTCTTCGACGCCGCGCCCCATCAGGCGTTTGATAGAGTAGACCGCGCGTTCCGGCGTTTCAATCAGCGAATTGCGCGCGGCATTGCCGACGACGGGCTGGTTGTTGGCGTCCAGCGCGACCACCGAGGGAAGCAGATTCAACCCGTCATCGCCGGGGATCACGACAGGAGTTTCCGCCTGCATGAACGCCACCAGAGAGTTAGTGGTGCCCAGGTCGATGCCGACGATGCGATCAGTAGCCATTGGTAAGTGTGTAATTGGGTATTTGGTAATTGAAAAACCTTGAGGTTCAAATTACAAAATTACCCGATTATTCAGTCCTCTAATGCTGTATTCACGTCCCTAACCAGATTGCGGATGTAATTGCGGCGGTTCAGCACATCCACCATCTTGTCCCTTACCTGCGCTCGCTCTCCGCTCGCCGCAGTGCTTCCGTGCTGGCTGCGATCGATCAGGCTATCCCAAGTCTTCCAGTAAGTTTGTAGCTCCTGCAGGAGCGCTTCGTGCTTGGCTTCGAGCGACAGTTTCTGCTTTCCGATCTCTGCAATCAGCCCAGGATCGTCCTCGCCCATCTTGTTGTTCATGCGCAGTTCTTCGAGCTGCATGTTCAGTTCGAAGACTTCTTCGAGCAAATCCGGCGGAACGATCTGTTTCTTGATCTCTCCCGTAGCGCGGGCCTGCTCGGTCGCGCTCTTGGACTGCTCTTCCAACTCCACGCCTTCAAGGTGCAGGAGGTAGGCTGTGCGCTTGATCGGGTCTTTCAGCGTGCGGTACGCGTCGTTGAGCAAGGAACTTTGCTCCATGCTCCATTCCTGCTCGCGGGCGCCGGCCTGTGCATTCAAATCCGGATGAAGCTTCCGGCTCAGTTCGTAGAAACTTTTCTCCAGCGCCGCGACGTCAACATTAAGCTTGGGCGGCAGGCCGAAGAACGAGAAATAGTCGACCGGAACCGGGGGCTGAACTTTCCCGCACGACTCGCAGAAGTGCGCGGCGCGCATGGATCCGCACGACCAGCAGGAGTGAGTGTCCTCCGGCAGGGGCTTCGGGCTGATCGCGGTAAGTGCGGATTTGGTCATTCCTTGTTCCTCAGACAGCAAACACGCTGCAGGCTAGAGACGTTGGCGCTGATCAACCTGACGGTCGCGCGCGGGGCAGGCCTCGCGGGCGAGGGCGCCCGCGCCACACAGGCATCAGGCGGAGAAAGAAGTCCCACAGCCGCACGACTTCGATGCCTGGGGATTCACGAATACGAAGCCCTGTTGCATCAGCGTTTCCTGATAATCCAGGGTCATGCCGTGCAGGTAGATGAACGACTTCGGGTCCACGAAGACCCGCACATCGCTGAACTGGAAGATGCGGTCCCGCTCGCGCGGTTGCGTGTCGAACCGGATGTTGTAACTCAAACCCGAACAACCGCCGCCTTGTACGCCGAGCCGCAAGCCGCCCTGTTCCGGCGAAATGCCCTCTTTGGCCATTGCGCTGCGCACCTTGGCCAAGGCTTTCTCGGTGACGAGAATTCCTTTGGCCGGGGCCTGTGCGGGTTGTGTTCCTGGTTCCGTTGCCGTTGTCATTCGTTCTTTCGCCCCAGTAGGGGCTTGGTCATGCTCTGCGTCTACCCACGGCTTACGCCGTGGGCTGCATTCTTACGCCGCTTCGCGCCTGGGCGTGCTGCGCCCCAATCGCGTCCAATCAGCAACCCGACTGCGGCCGCTTACTTCGCTTCGGCAGCGACGGGGCTGGCGACTTCCTGCTTTTTCTTCCAGTCGCCGATCGCGGCGCGGATCGCGTCCTCAGCCAGCACCGAACAATGGATCTTCACCGGAGGAAGCGAAAGCTCCTTCACGATGTCCATATTCTTGATAGTTAGAGCTTCGTCCACGGTCTTGCCTTTGACCCACTCGGTGGCGAGTGAAGACGAGGCGATGGCTGAGCCGCAGCCGAAGGTCTTGAACTTCGCCTCTTCAATGATGTTAGTTTCGCGATTGACCTTGATCTGCAGCTTCATGACGTCGCCGCACTCGGGTGCGCCAACCAGGCCCGTACCCACGTCCGTGCTCGCCTTATCCATTGAGCCGACGTTTCGAGGGTTGTTGTAATGATCGATGACCTTGTCGCTGTATGCCATTTATTTCTCCTATAGCCGTCTGGAATCTTGTGCCGTTCGTGCGTTTAACTCGGTGCTCACTTTTACTCTCCCGCCCACTTCACATCCTTCAGGTTGATGCCTTCTTTCGCCATCTCGTAGAGCGGAGAAAGCTCACGCAGACGCTCAACGGTTTCGATGACGCGATCTGCGACGTAGTCAACTTCAGCTTCGGTGTTAAAGCGGCCGATGCCGAAGCGAATCGAACTGTGCGCCAGGTCGTCACCTGTGCCCAGAGCCTTCAATACATAAGATGGCTCAAGCGTCGCCGAGGTGCATGCCGAACCGCTGGAAACGGCGATGTCGTTGATCCCCATCAGCAGCGACTCGCCTTCCACGTACGCAAAGCTGATGTTCAAGTTGCCGGGCAGGCGATGCTCCATCGATCCGTTGATGTAGGTCTCATCCAGCCGGTTCATGATGCGGTCGCGCAGGCGACTGCGCAGGCCCGCCAAACGGCAGGATTCCTGCGGCATTTCTTCTTGCGCAATGGCACAGGCTTTGCCCAGGCCGACGATACCGGGAACGTTCAAGGTCCCCGAGCGCATGCCACGCTCGTGGCCACCGCCGTCAATAAGGGCGGAAAGCTGGACGCGCGGATTTTTGCGGCGGACGTACAAGGCGCCGACGCCCTTGGGACCATACATCTTGTGGCCAGAGATCGACATCACGTCGATGTTCTGTTTGTTCACATCAGTGGGTACCTTACCCACCGCCTGCGTCGCGTCGGTGTGGAAGATCACTCCTCGTTCGCGGCAGAGCTTGCCAATCTCGGTCACCGGCTGCAGTACGCCGATTTCGTTGTTGGCGGCCATAATCGTGACCAGGATCGTCTTGTCATCCATGGCGCGCTTCAGGTCGTCGAGATCAATCAGGCCATCCTTCTGCACCGGCATGTAGGTGACGCGGTAGCCATACTTTTCCAGCCGCTTGCAGGTGTCGAGCACGGCCTTGTGCTCGGTGACCGCGGTGATAATGTGGTTGCCCTTCTCGCGGTACATCTCCGCCACACCCTTGATAGCGAGGTTGTCGCTTTCTGTGGCGCCGGAGGTGAAGATAATTTCTTTCGTGTTCGCGCCGACCAGTTTGGCGATGCGCTCGCGCGCCGTCTCCACGCCCTCTTCGGCGGCCCAGCCGAACGAGTGATTGCGGCTGGCTGCGTTGCCGAACTTCTCCATGAAGAAGGGCAGCATCTCTTCCAGCACCCGTGGATCCATGGGGGTGGTGGCGTGGTTATCCATATAAATGGGGAGCTTCACACCCTTCGCGTCGGGGTGATGCGCCTGCGTTTGTGCTTGGGGGATTTTGACGTCCGTGCTCATTGATTGCCTCTCCTACTTTGGATGAATCTTGCATGTACGACGGCTCAGGTGATGGTCACCAAATCCGCCGCTTTGGGAGCCTCGCTCCCGGGATCTTCTGGTTCTTCGCGCATGTGCGAAATCTTGATGCGCTTCAACACCGCTTCAATGCTTTCGTTCACCTTGCGAAGCGGTTCCCGGATATTGCAACGGTCGGTCTGGTCGCACTCCCCGCGCACCGTTACACAGGAAGTGATGAACAGCGGCCCATCGATGGCCTGAATCACCTCGAAGGCCGAAATCGTGTGCGCCGCCCGGCCCAGCGTATATCCGCCATTTGTGCCGTGCTGCGACTGCAACAGACCGGCCTTGGCTAGTCGCTGCAGAATCTTCGCCAGAGCCTCGGGCGGGATGCCATAGGCATCAGCCACATCCTTCGCGCTACGAGAGCCCTCGGTGGAGTGCTCGGCGAGATGCTTCATCGCCATCAGTGCGTAGTCGGCTTTCTTGGTAAGCTTCAGCACTCGTTTCCTGTGTAAAACCTAAAACAAGTCAGCCGGACACAAACTCCGACCTTTTCTGTCGTAATTCATTTTACGTTACTGCCAGGGCCTAGGGCAAGCCCACACAGGCAGCGGTCAAAAAACGATCCCTAGAGGTAAGTATCACGGGCTGAATGGCTTAGACCGGTACGACAATTTTAGTCGGAATTTGTGCGTTCGGACGGTCAGGAAGTATCGGCATCACGGCTTTGCTCTTGTTACGAATTCACGACGTTGTAACCTATGGGGACTTGACAACCGGCAAACCGGGTCTAAAATACCGTGAAATTCCGGCGAAAACATCGCTTCCGTCTCGTTCGTTTTGGAGACCCTCCGGATTGATGACCCCAAAGGCGACCTCTCCTCAAAGCCGTGATATGAAGCAGCCGTGCAAACACCCACGCGTGCAAATTGTCAGCCGAGACGAGGATTCTGAGTTCGTCGAGTGTAAGGAGTGCGGCGAAATCTTCGAGTCCAGCGAATTCAAAGACATGAATATCGAAGAGCGCGCCCAGGAAAGCGAGATCTGATCGCTACTTCGCGGGCTGCGGCGTGACGGAGGTAATCTCCGCTCCGCGTTTTCGGCTTGTTCCATGCGAAGCCCTCTGCTAGTGTCCGAGCCGGGGGCGTGTCGGTACGAGCCTCCGCCTTCTATGCCCATGGTGGCTCTAGTCGTCGACGACTCCATGCTGATCCGCTACACCGTATGCCAGTTTCTGGAGCAGCGCGGTTTTGCGGTCGAGGCTGCCACCAACGGCGAGGAAGCGTTGGAAGTCCTCACCCGCCTGCAACCGGCATTGATCATTACCGACATGGTGATGCCCAAGATGTCTGGAAGTGAATTGATCACCGCGCTGAAGAGCAAGCCGGAGACGGCGGGAGTTCCTATCATTATCGTCGCGTACAAGGCTGGCAGCTTCGACCAGACGGAGAAGCGCGCGAACTTCGCGATCTACAAAGACATCGACATCGAAGCGCAGCTTGCTAAGGCGCTGGATGCGGTGTTGGACAAGGCGAGCCAACCGCATCCCGCCGGGAAGTAGCGGGCTCCAGAGCAGGATCTTTTACCGCAAGGGCAGGCCGGCCTCCGCAGAAAAATCCATCGCAGCGAAGTCCTTCAACAGAAATTTGGGATAGGCCGCAGCGGCGATCATGGCCGCGTTGTCAGTCGATAGCGGACGCGAGGGGAAGTATACGGGCAGGCCCTCTTTTGCGCCCTCGCGTTCAAAGGTCTGTCGCAATTCCTGGTTGGCCGCAACTCCTCCCGTTACGAAGAGCGTGGCCACATCGTAGGCCCGGGCCGCCGCCAGAGTCTTTCCCACCAGATCTTCCACAATTGCGCGTTGGAAGGATGCCACCAAGTCGAGAGTGAGCTTGTCGCAGTTGGCGAGATAATCTTCGAGTTTCGGTTTCGCTAGGTTCGCGAAGGCTTTCCGGCGCGCTTCCACGCCCGGGTGCATGCCGTGCGTTTCGACGTAACGCAAGATGGCCGTCTTGATGCCACTGTAAGAGAAATCAAAGCGCGGACGATCATCGGCTAGCTCGACGACCTTGCCATCGTTCCTGCCACGACGATCACGATGCTTGATCTGTGCTGGGGGGAATTTCACGGCCCTTGGATCGCCATGCGGAGCGAGCCGATCGATCGCTGGCCCGCCGGGATATCCCAGGCCTAAAAGCTTGGCAACTTTGTCGAAGGCTTCTCCGGCGGCGTCGTCGCGAGTGTGGCCTATGTTCTGGTAAGTCCAGGAAGCGCCCTTTTGCGCAGCCAGATACAGATGCGTGTGTCCGCCGGAAACAACCAGGGCCAGCACCGGAAACTGAAGTTCATAGTTTCCGTTTTGCCGCTCCTCGAGAAGCACGGCGTGAATGTGGCCTTCGAGATGGTTGACGGCAATCAACGGCTTGTCGAGCGCGAAGGCCAGCGCCTTGGCGTAGCTGATGCCCACCAGCAAAGCTCCGGCGAGACCTGGGCCCTGGGTAACGGCGATGGCATCGACGGTGTCGTAGGTATGCTTAGCTTCGGCCAGCGCTTGGCGCACGACGGGTACGATGGCGCGCAGATGCTCCCGCGACGCCAGTTCCGGCACAACGCCGCCATAGGGCTGGTGGGTCGCGATCTGCGAGGCGACAACGTTCGAGATGAGCTGTTCGCCCGAGCGCACCACCGCGGCCGCAGTCTCGTCGCAGGAACTCTCGATGCCGAGGATGTAGGCGTCAGGCATGGCTGTGGCTTTCAGTTTATCGTTTTCCGGTGCGAGTTGACTGGGCTGTATCCACTAGTCGACCGATTGCTGTCGGGAACTGAGCGGTATCATGGAATCGTATTTGTGAGGGCTGCTGACCGGCCATGTTGAAGGATTTCGCTACCTCGATCGTGCAAACTCTGCGCCAGCGGGGCTTTCAAGCCTATCTGGTGGGGGGATGCGTTCGCGACCTTTTACTCGGTCGCGAACCGAAGGATTACGACGTGGCGACGAACGCGACGCCGGAGCAGGTCATAGGCATCTTTCCCGAGACGTACGCCGTAGGAGCGCAGTTCGGCGTCGTGCTTGTGCCTGCGCCGGAAAGAGACGCGCCGAGCGTTGTTTCGGCGGAAGGTTCTTCGAAGTCTCTCGCGGTCGAGGTTGCGACGTTTCGCAGCGATATCGGATACTCCGACGGTCGCCATCCTGACGAAGTGCGATTCAGCCTCGACCCGCGGGAAGATGTCGCGCGCCGCGACTTTACGATCAACGGTATGCTGCTCGATCCCGTGAACGGCGACGTGCTCGACTTTGTCGGTGGGCAAGAGGATTTGAAGGCGGGAGTCATCCGTACCATTGGGGATCCCGAGCAGCGCTTCGGCGAAGACAAGTTGCGCATGCTGCGGGCGGTGCGCTTTGCCGCGCGATTCGAATACACGATTGATCCCGCGACTTTTGCGGCGATGCAGGAATTGGCTCAGCAGATCCAAGTCGTCTCGCGCGAGCGTGTACGCGATGAACTGACGCGCATGTTGACGGAAGGGCACGCGCGCCGTGCGGTTCTCCTGCTGGATGAGAGCGGCTTGCTCAAGCCGGTTCTGCCAGAGATTTCGGTCATGAAGGGAGTGGAACAGCCGCCGGAGTTCCATCCTGAGGGCGACGTGTTTGTGCATACGCTGCTGCTTCTGGACAACCTGCCGAATCCCTGCCCGCTGACGTTGGCTTGGGGCGCGTTGTTGCATGATGTCGGCAAGCCTCCGACGTTCCGGGTGGCTCCGGATCGCATTCGGTTCGATGGCCATGTTGAAGTCGGGGTGAAAATGGCGGAGGAAATCTGCCGGCGCTTGCGGTTTTCCAACAGCGAAACCGAGCAGATTCTGGCGCTCGTCGACAACCACATGCGCTTCGGCCACGCGACCCGCATGAAGGGATCGACGCTGAAGAGATTCCTTCGCATGCCCGCGTTCGAGGAACATCTTGCCTTGCACCGCGCGGACTGCCTGGCCAGCCACCGCAATCTGGGTACATATGAATTTATCCAGCAGAAGCGCGCGGAGATTCCTGCGGAAAAAATGCGTCCTTCGCCCCTGGTGACAGGGGATGATCTGATCACAGAGGGGCATCTGCCCGGGCCAAGATTCCGCGAGATCCTGAGTGCGGTGGAAGATGAGCAACTCGAAGGGCGATTGCCCTCACGGGAAGCAGCTCTCGAATTCGTTCGTCGCGAATTCCCCGTCTAAGGCGTTGCGATGCCGCGCGCCCGCCGGTGGCGGGAATGCTAAAATCAACAGTTCTCTCAGGTTGGACGCGCGCTTGATGAGACGAGGAGCTGCACTTGGAGCAAGCGGGCTCAGGGCTGGAAAAAATCGTAGCGCAGTCGTTACGGCAGGCGCCCCCGGCGGAGGCGCCACTCCTAGCCTGGCCGGTTGTCTGCGGCTCAGCCGTGGCCGAACGCACGCGCGCTCTGAGTTTCGAAGACGGAGTGTTGCGCGTGGAAGTCGCCGGCCCGCGTTGGAAAGGCGAACTGCAGGCTCTGGCGCCGCGATATCTGGCGGTGATCAACCGGTATACCACCGGGGCAGTTCGCAGGATCGAGTTCGTGCTTGCACGTGCGGAAAGCGCAGACAAGAACCTCCGCTGACTCGGACCCCATCCCATGAAAGTCACTGATAAAGACGTTGCCTACGTCGCGGAGCTGGCTAATCTCGAACTCACGGAAGAAGAGCGCACGGGAATGCTGCGCGACCTGAATTCCATCCTCGAGTACGTCGACCGGCTCAATGAACTCGATACGTCTGACGTGACGCCGATGGCGCAGGTTTCGGATCGCTATGGAGTTGACGAGCCGAAGCAGGGAAGCGGGCGATTCGCGTATGCGAGCCGCGAAGACGTTTCCGAGGGACTACGCAAGTCGTTGCCGCATGAAGAAGCGCTCGCGAATGCTCCGGATGCGGACGAAGACTTTTTCAGAGTCCCGAAAGTAATTGAGCGATAGGCCGAGGCCGATTCCACCACAGACCAATGGACTTGAAGTCACTCACCATCGACGCCGCCCGTACGGCTGTGCAGGAACGCAACACGAGCGCACTCGCGCTGGCGGAGGCGCACTACGCCCGCATCAAGCAGGAAGACGGTCAAATCGGCGCATTCCTGACCCTTTCCAAAGAACGTGCTCTCGAGCAAGCAGACCGCATCGACCGCATGGCGGCCGAAGGCAAGACGTTGCCGCCCCTGGGCGGCGTGCCAGTTGGGATCAAGGACGTGATGAGCACGCGCGGCGTGCGCACCACCGCGGGATCGAAGATTCTGGATAAGTACGTTCCTCCTTATGACTGCACCGCGGTTGCGCGCATGGAAGCCGCGGGCGCGGTCGTGCTCGGCAAAATGAACTGTGATGAGTTTGCGATGGGCTCGTCGAATGAGAACTCCGCCTACCATCCTGTGCGCAATCCGCGCGATCTGAGCCGTGTGCCCGGAGGTTCTTCGGGCGGTTCGGCCGCGGCGGTGGCAGCCGACATGGCGGTCGTTACGCTGGGCTCAGACACTGGCGGGTCGATCCGCCAACCGGCGTCGTTCTGCGGCGTGGTGGGCTTGATGCCGACCTACGGACGCGTGTCCCGCTACGGACTGATCGCGTTTGCCTCATCGCTCGACCACATTGGGCCGCTGGCAAAAACAGTGAAGGACGCGGCGATTGTGCTGCGCACGATTGCCGGACGCGATCCGATGGATTCCACCTCTGCCGATGTCGCTGTACCAGACTATGTTGCCGAACTCGACAGGCCCATTCGTGGATTGAAGCTTGGTGTGGCAAAACAGTATTTCGGCGAGGGTCTCGACGAAGAAGTCCGGCAGGCCATCGAAGTGGCGATCGACAAGGTGAAGGGATTGGGCTGCGAGATTGTGCCGGTTTCTCTGCCCCATACTCCCTATGCCATTCCGACGTATTACCTGATTGCGACTGCGGAAGCGTCGTCGAATCTGGCGCGCTATGACGGTGTGCGCTACAGCCACCGGGCGGGAGGAGTCAAGACGTTGTCAGAAATGTACCGCCGCAGCCGCGACGAGGGCTTTGGAGCCGAGGTGAAACGGCGCATCATGCTCGGCACTTATGCGCTGAGCGCCGGCTACTACGATGCGTACTATTTGAAGGCGCAGAAGGTGCGAACGCTGCTGACGCGGGATTTCGACGAAGCCTTCCGCAAGGTCGATGCGATTGTGACTCCGACGAGTCCGACGGCGGCATTCCGCCTCGGCGAGAAGTCGAATGATCCGCTGGCCATGTACCTGGCCGATATCTACACGGTGACCGCCGATCTGGCGGGGATTCCGGGGATTTCGGTGCCGTGCGGAGAAACGAAAGAGAAATTGCCAATCGGATTACAGATTCTTGGCAAGCACTTTGACGAAGCTACGATTCTGCGTGTGGCGCACGCGTATGAGCGAGGCTAAGCCCCCTCGTCCTTCGATAGTTCGTAGTAGCATTCCCCAGCGCAAGCCCGGCACAGAAGTTTCCTGCCGCGCAGCACTTCTCTGCGGAAGTTAATCCCTTCCCCGCACGCCTCGCATACCACGCGCTCGCCTTTGTATCCCGGGAATTCTTCCGGTGGCAATTTGACTTTCACCCACTGCGTGGTGAACAGGTCGTCGTCGGAGATTTCGCGATAAGCCATCATCTGCTGCTGGTTCTTGTCTGAAATCTCCGGGTGCATCAGGCGAGCCAACGACTTCGACGATTCTTTGGCCGCGATGCGAATCGCTTTTCCGCTGTTCACGTCCACGAATGTCGCCGCAACCTTACCCCAGTCGCGGAACTTGAGCGCGCGCTTGCCCAGCCGGCACCCGGTTACTACGGCGACTGCGTCGGTCGCGCAGCGATCGATTTCGACGAAGGTGACGAGACGCTTTCTGTCTTTTCCTTGGGGATCGTCAATGCCAAGCTCTTGCAAACCGAGCATCGCGAGGCGCACCCCGAGGACTTGCCCGGCACAGATGTGCCCATGGGCCTGCTCAGCGTCGCGGAGATATTCGTCGAGGGATTTCATGGGGAAAGCAGTCAGCTATCAGCCGTCAGCTTTCAGCTTAACATCTCACGCCAGATAGGACTTCCGCGGCGCGAGCAGTGGATCATTTCCTTCTCCAGCGGATGCCGTCTTTGGTGATTTCCACAAGGATGCCTGCATCGGCGAGTTCGGCGCGGAGCGTGTCTGAAGTTTTGAAATCGCGGGCATTACGGGCGGCCTTCATCGCATCGATCTTCTTTTCGATGTCGGTGCCCGAGAGTTGTGCCGACTGAACTGCCTCGCGCAACTCGTCGGTGATGTCTTTGTCGCGACCTTCTGTGACGGCCCAATCGAAGACCCGCTTGATCTTCGGACCATCGTCATCGTCGAGCACGGCAAAAATTTCGTCAAACTTGTCTAACGCCGCGAGCAATGGCGCGACGTCATCTTTCCTGATTCCACCTGTGTCGAACGCGGCGTTCGCCTGGCGCACCATGTCGAAAATCGCCGCCTGCGCCTGAGCGGTATTGAGGTCATCGTCAAGCGCGGCCTTCATGCCCTCGACGGTGTCAGCCGCGAGAGACTGCATGTCGCGGCTGACACCTGGAGGAAAACTTCCCGCACTCAAACGCAGCCGAAAATTCCGCAGGCGCTCAACGGACACCGCGGCCTGCTTGAGACCATCGAAGGTGAAGTTCAGTTGATTCCGGTAGGGAACCGACGTGAGAAGGTAGCGGATCGACGAAGGTTTGTGCCCTTTAAGAACCAGGTCGCGGAGAGTGAAGAAATTCCCCAGGCTCTTCGACATCTTCTCGCCCTCGACCAGCAGGAAGCGCGCATGAAACCAGAAATGGACGAAAGGCTTGCCGGTAAAGGACTCTGATTGCGCAATTTCGTTTTCATGATGCGGAAAGACAAGATCTTCTCCACCCGCGTGCAGGTCGAAGCTCTCTCCGAGTTCCCGCATGGACATGACTGAGCACTCCAGGTGCCAGCCTGGGCGGCCCGGCCCGATCGCCGTATCCCACGAAGCTTCCCCCGGCTTGGGCGCCTTCCACAGAGCGAAGTCGCGCGCGCTGTCTTTGTCGTATTCGTCGACATCGACGCGGGCGCCATCCAGCATGCCGCTGAAATCTCTTTTCGACAGCTTGCCATACCGCGGAAACTTCGCGATGCGGAAGTAATAGGAGCCGTCGTCGGTGCGGTAGGCGAAGCCTTTTTCCACCAGCTTTGCGACGAAGTCCGCCATTTCCGGAATGTGCTCGGTGGCGCGTACCAGCGTAGGCTCCTCGATGCCGATCATGGCGGCGTCTTCGAGGAACGCTTTCTCGTACTTCGCGGTGTATTGCTGCACGCTGACGCCGTCGCGCGCGGCGTTGCGGATAATCTTGTCGTCCACGTCGGTGATGTTCATGACGTGGCGCACCTTGTATCCGGTCTGCCGGAAGAATCTTCGCAGAATGTCAACCGCAATGAAGGTTCGGAAGTTGCCAACGTGTCCGTAGTCGTAGACGGTCGGGCCGCAGGCGTACATGCGGACTTCGTGGTCGCGAAGGGGACGGAAGTCTTCGATTCGCGAAGACATGGTGTTGAAAAGACGAAGCGCCATAGGAAGTTCGAGCACCGGGAAACGAACCTAAGATTCTAGGGTCGGCAAGAGAGTGGGTCAAATTGCCATCAGGCGGCCGGAGTCCGGGCCGGGGGCAAGGCATGCGTCTGTTCGCGCAAACGCTGCTGCACCAGAATGACGTAGTGCAAGGCAGAAATGATGGTGAAAAAGAAGGTCGCTCGAAGAAACTCGGTGCGCGCGATCCATATCCCGCGCAACGGGCGAATCTGAAACAGAAGGACAAAAAAAACAGCGCTGATCTGCGAGAAGGTGTTGGCCTTGCCGAAGATGCTAGGCCGGAAGTTGCGCAGCCCGGCAATCGCGAACAGAACCGCGCTGGCTGCAAGAATCGAAATGTCCCGGCTGAAGACCACCACAGTGAACTTCCACGGGATCTTGTGGAGAATAGAGAGCACAAGAAATATAGTGCTCAATAGAAGTTTATCTGCAATGGGATCAAGATACTGTCCCAGCAATGTTTGCTGGTGAAGCCTCCGGGCTAGCAATCCGTCTAGGCCGTCGCTGAATCCGGCGGTCACGAAGAGGATGAGTGCCCAAAGATAGCGCCCATCCACAAGATAAATCACGATGAACGGAACAAAAATCATCCGCATCAGCGTGAGCTGGTTGGGAGCGGTAAAGATTTGGGAGAGCTTCACGCACGCTCCTTCGAAGCATGCGAAGCGGAGTTGTGAACATCACGGCCCGCCTTTTCTAGGTATGAGGGGGCGAGCGCGGCGGATGGCTCCAGCCCGGTCTTGGCGAAGAAGCGCTGTGACAGAGAAGGCAGGCTCCCGTCGGGCAAGTCAAGTTCGACGCGCTCAATGCGGTGCATGGGAAAGAAAACGACGGCTGGAGTGAACGGCTCGCCGTCCCTCACCATCACGGCGAGATCCTCGAAAGAGGCGAGTTCGGCTCCGCTCAGGCTGAGCCCCTCCGGCGCAAGCGCAAGGATCATCCCCCAGAACTTTTCCCGTGGATTGCACAG
This sequence comes from uncultured Acidobacteriaceae bacterium, assembly GCA_963791515.1. Lineage (GTDB taxonomy): Bacteria > Acidobacteriota > Terriglobia > Terriglobales > Acidobacteriaceae > Sulfotelmatobacter. The sequence goes on from CAWBSS010000013.1 coordinate 394,273, forward strand.
GGTCGCAATCACGACTGCACCGGGCAGGAATGGCTCGCGGGTCTTGGCCGGCGCGATTGGACTGCCGCTTGAGGAGTGCTTTTCCATCCTAAGATTGTCGCCGGGAGAAGCGCGCATTGCAAATCCGCGCGGAGAGGTTCGAATGGAGATCTCGCTCTACTCTTAGCTGAAAACTCCGGTATGCTTGGCGGACATGCAACCAGCGGCCGCACCTCCGGTGATTGAATTCCGTGACGTCTCCTACCGCGTGGCGGGCACACAGGTACTCTCCGGATTCAATCTACAGGTCCGGAGCGGTGAGACTGTCGTGCTGCTGGGACGCAGCGGTTCGGGCAAGACTACATCGCTCAAGCTGGTCAATCGCTTGCTGTCTCCCACGTCCGGGGAGATCCGCGTGAAGGGTGTGTCAAACGGAGAAGGCGATCTCATTCGCCTGCGTCGCAGCATCGGCTATGTGATCCAGGACGTCGGCCTGTTCCCTCATTTCACCGTCGAACGAAACATCGGGCTCGTTCCGAAGATCGAAGGCTGGCCCCAGGACCGGATTCGCGCGCGCGTACAGGAGTTGTTGCAGATGGTGGGGCTGGCGCCCGAGACAGCGTCGCGGTATCCGCATCAGCTATCGGGCGGGCAGCGGCAGCGGGTCGGTGTGGCCCGGGCTTTGGCCGCAGATCCCGAAATTCTGCTGATGGATGAGCCTTTCGGTGCGCTCGATCCTCTTACGCGGGACGAGTTGCAACGGGAGTTCCTTTTGCTGCAGCAGGGGCTCCACAAGACCGTAGTGTTTGTCACGCACGATCTGCGCGAGGCACTGCGGCTTGGATCGCGGATTGCGTTGATGGAAGCGGGGCGACTGGTTACGGTCCTTGCGCCCGGGGACTTTTTGCGGTCCACGGATCCTTTGGCGTCCGCCTACGTCAGAGCCTTCGGCGAAGGTTTGGAGTCGGCTGCAAATCGAGGCACGTCATGAACGTCTTTCGATTCATCTTGGAGAACCGCGGTCAGGTGCTGGAACTCACGCTGGAACATCTCCGGCTGGTTGGCTTCTCCACGCTGTTCGCGATGCTGATCGGCATACCCCTCGGCATTGTGATCGCCCATCGGCCGCGGTTCAACAAGCCGGTGTTGGCTAGTGCCAACATCATCCAGACGATTCCCAGTCTCGCGCTTTTCGGATTTCTGCTGCCCGTGCCGTGGCTGGGCGAGCGCGCAGACCGGCTCGCGATTCTAGCGCTCACTCTTTATGCCTTGCTACCCATTATCAGGAACACATATACCGGAATCCGCGGAGTCGATGCGGCTGTGGTGGAAGCGGGCCGAGGCATGGGACTCACGGAATCTCAGCTTCTGTTTCAAGTGGAACTACCGCTGGCCTTGAGCGTGATTCTTTCAGGCGTGCGAGTAGCCATTGTCATCTCGGTCGGGCTGGCAACGATCGCCGCGGCGATTGGGGCCGGAGGTCTCGGAGAGTTCATCTTTCGGGGCCTGGCCATGGTCGACGACAGAGTCATTCTGGCCGGAGCCATTCCAGCAGCACTCCTTGCGCTGGTCGCCGATTTTGGCGTGGGGTGGCTGGAGAGGCGTCTACAGCCACGATGAGGATTCCTCAATCGCGTCTTTACATTTCAGTTCTCGTGGCAGTCGCGTTGCTGCTGCCGTCATGTTCGTCGTCGCACGCCGACCGCATCGTTGTCGGTTCCAAGAACTTCACCGAATCGTTCCTGTTAGGCGAGATCATGGCACAGCAGGTCGAGGCCCACACCAATCTGAAAGTGGATCGACGCTTCTATCTTTCCGGAACCTATATCTGTCAGCAGGCGATTCTCGCCGGGCGAATCGACATATATCCCGAATACACGGGTACTGCGCTTGCCGCGATTCTCAAACAAAAAGCAAGTGCCCCAAAGGAAGACGTTTATCAGCGGGTTAAAAGTGAATACGAACATCGTTTCGGGCTGACTCTGGGCCCGGCCCTCGGCTTCAACGATACCTTCGCGATGGAAATCCGTGGCGAGGATGCTCGTCGCTTGAATATCAAGACCCTGTCGCAGGCGACCGCGTTTGCTCCACAATGGCGCGCCGGGTTCGGCTACGAGTTCATGGAGCGTCCTGATGGATATCGAGGTTTGGTCGCAACGTACGGCCTGCACTTCGCGGAACAGCCACGCGTTATGGATTTGGGCTTGCTCGCGCGGGCCTTAAAAGATCACCAAATCGACTTGGCCGGCGGCAATACCACCGACGGGCTGATTCCGGCTCTGGGTTTGTTCGTGCTGGAAGACGACCGACATTATTTTCCTCCGTATGAGGCGGTGCCGGTAATACGCGCGCAGACTCTGCAGCGGCATCCGGAGTTGGCCCAAGTCCTGGCCGAGTTGGCGGGAAAGATTTCCGACGAGGAGATGCAAAGATTGAACTACGCGGTCGAAGGACAACATCGCGACGCAAAAGAAGTAGTACACGAATTCTTAAGAAACAAGGGACTCGTACGTTGAGCTGCGGTGCGACCTGGCGCTCAGATTTGCAGCGAGCCCTGCAGCGTCAGCACAGCGTTGCCTTTGATGATGACTCGACTTGCTGCCATTTCGCACCAGAGTTCACCACCGCGTTCCGACACTTGGCGCGCATAAAGATGCGTGTTGCCCAGGCGCTGCGCCCAGTATGGCGTGAGTGCACAATGGGCAGAGCCGGTCACCGGATCTTCAGGGATGCCATAACTTGGCGCAAAGTAACGCGAGACGAAATCTGCTTCCTCGCCTGGCGCCGTGATCGCAACGGCAAATGGATGGAGTTGTTCCAGCGTCGCGAAATCAGGGCGGATGTTTTGGATTGCGGCCTGGGTTTCGTACACGGCAATGTACGTGTCATTCACTTCCAGCAAGTTGGATGGAAGCGGTCCCGGCCCGAGACCGGGGATCAGGGCTTCCGGGGGATGTGCGCAAGTCTTCCCGAACATCGCGGGGAAATCCATTGCGAAAATGTCGCCGTTTCGGCAGACGTTCAGAGCCCCGCTGAGGCGCGTCTCGAATCGCACCGTTTGCAGTCCGGGTCGTAGCAGGTTTAGCACCACATAGGCCGACCCGAGGGTCGCGTGCCCGCACAGGCTCACCTCGCAACGTGGCGTAAACCACCGGAGATCATAATGGTCGCTCCCAGGTACAAAAAAGGCAGTCTCAGAAAGATTATTTTCAGCAGCGACCTTGCGCAGCAACCCGTCATCTAACCACGATTGAAGAGGGCAGACTGCGGCCGGATTGCCGCTGAACGGCCGGTCGGTGAATGCGTTAACGTGAAATAGAGGGATGCGCATCTGCCTTATTTTACTTTGCGAAAGGGCTTGAAACGGGCGGAGACACTTCAAACGCCGGTTGCCATGGAGCAACACCCAGTCAACACACAGGAGGCCCAATGCTCGCTGCTCAAGTAGAGATCGCAGTCCGTCGTCAACTGCTGGAGCGGGTCTCCGATGCTCGCCGCCGAAGTGACGCACTCTTCCGCATCGTACGTTCGGACTCCATCTACGAACGGCCGATTCCAGAGCGTCACCGCATCATCTTTTATGTCGGGCATCTCGAGGCATTTGACTGGAACCTGCTGCACGAGAACGTTCTGGGTCTGAAGAGTTTTCATCCCGAATTTGACCGGCTGTTTGCGTTCGGCATTGACCCGGTGGGCGGCGGATTGCCCTCCGACCAACCGTCGGACTGGCCGTCTCTTGAGGCTGTGCGCGACTACGTGACCAGAATCCGGGCTGCACTGGACGAGAAACTGGCTGACGGAAGTCTGGAATCATACGGTCAGAGCCGCGACGGCTTCCCGCTCGACACCCTGCTCAACGTGGCGATTGAGCATCGCTTGATGCATGTCGAGACCCTGGCCTACATGCTGCACCAGTTGCCACTGGATCGGAAAGTTCCGCAAGAAGATCCATTCAGATCTCGTGACTCCGCCTGTGACCCATCGGATGATTGAGATTCCCGCTGGCGTGGCAACCCTAGGCCTCTCGCGCGGAGGCGAGACTTTCGGCTGGGACAACGAGTACGAGGCCCACACGGCGCAGGTGCCTGCGTTTGAGATTGATCAGTACGAGGTGACGAACCGGCAATACCTCGATTTCATGGCCGCCGGCGGCTATGAGACGCGCGCCTTCTGGAGCGACGATGACTGGAACTGGAAGACCGCTCATGCGGTCTCTCATCCTGTGTTCTGGACGAAGGCGCGCGACGGATGGCTCTACCGCACCATGTTCGAAGAAGTTCCGCTGCCTCTGGACTGGCCAGTCTATGTGAGTCATGCCGAGGCTATGGCGTACGCGCGCTGGGCAGGGGAAGTCGCTTCCCACAGAAGAGCAGTGGCACCGCGCCGCCTACGGCACGCCGGATGGGACCGAAAGAGATTACCCATGGGGCAGCGAAGCGCCCAATTCGAGTTTCGGCAACTTTGATTTCAGCCATTGGAATCCCACGCCGGTGAATGCCTTTCCCGCGGGCCACAGCGCTTTCGGTGTACATGACATGTTGGGCAATGGGTGGGAGTGGACTTCCACCGTTTTCGCTCCATTTCCCCGGATTCGAGCCATTTCCGTTCTATCCGCGGATACTCGGCTGATTTTTTCGATGGCAAACATTTTGTCATGAAGGGCGGTTCGCCGCGCACCGCCGCGTGCATGCTGCGGCCCACGTTTCGCAACTGGTTCCAGGCACATTACCAATACGTGTACGCGGGGTTCCGCTGCGTGAATCCCTGAATCGATAAGGAGTTGGCCAATGCTCGTTCATGCGATCCCCAGCAATGCCACCTACGACTTCGCTGCCGACGTTCGCGCCGGGCTTACCCGGTCAGGACAAAAAGAACTTCCCTCGAAGTACCTGTATGACGATGTTGGCTCGGCTCTATTTGAAGTGATCAGCCGCCTGCCGCGAGTACGGGCTCACGCGGGCCGACGAGCGCTTACTGCGGCGCCACGCGGATGAGATCGTGGACCGGCTTGCCGGGCCGGTTGCTGTAGCGGAACTGGGCAGTGGCAGCGGTAAGAAGACCCGCTGGCTGCTCGAAGCGTTCTGTCGACGTCAGCGCACGTCCTATTATCCGGTCGAAATATCTCGCTCGGCTCTGGTCATGTGCGAACGCGAACTGAGTGACATTGATGCGATCAGCATCGTGGGCTTTGAGCGCGAATATCTGGATGGGTTGCTGGAGGTGGCATCGTACCGCAAGAGCGGTCAGCGCCTGTTCGTGCTGTTCCTGGGCAGCACGATTGGGAACTTCGATCGTCCGGCAGGTGTGAAGTTTCTGGGTGCAGTCCGAAGCATTCTTCAGCCGGGCGACTCTCTGCTTCTAGGAGCGGACCTGGAAAAACCCAGCGCGCAACTGCTCGGAGCCTATGACGACGAACTCGGGGTGACGGCCGCTTTTAATCTCAACCTGCTCGCCCGAACGAATCGCGAACTCGGCGCCGACTTTGATTTGCGCGAATTCGCCCATCTGGCGAAGATCAACCACGACGTTCGCAGCGTCGAGATGCACTTGCAGTCGAAGCGGCGGCAGATCGTGAGCATTCCGGCGGCAGAAGTCGTGGTGGAGTTTCACGAAGGAGAAACTATATGGACGGAAAGCAGCCACAAGTATTCGGCCGAGGAGATTGTCGAGACGGCGCGCGCCTGCGGGATTTCGCTGCGAGAGTCAATGGATCGATGAGCAGTGGCCTTTTGCCGAGAGCCTGCTCATCGCGGAGTGAACGAGTATGTTCGGAGGCAGGGTCGTGCCGGAATCAATGGCTCTTGATGGCTCGCTTCTCAAGACGCTCCAGACTTGCGCCACGCGCGCAGGTTGATCGCGCTCATCACCATGCAGAATACATTGGCAGGAATGAAGCCCAGTTGGTCTGTTTTGAGGCCGATGACACATACGAGTACGCTATTGACGCCAGCCAACGCCCAGCCTTCCCAGCACCGCCGCCCCACCAGAATCGTGGACGCGATGGTCAATACGCAAGATAAATAATCAAGCCGAAACACAGATGAAGCCTCTGGAATCATTGTGAGTGAAAGACGCAGGCTGTTTACAGTGATTGTGGCCTTTCGTTACATGACCGAGGTCACTTGACCGAAAATCGAATCACTTTCTCTGGAGGAACCGATGCCGAAAGCATGCACCCACTTGAACCAGATCAAAATCAGAGAAACCGATAAGCATGTGTGTGAAGACTGCGTTAAGACGGGCGACTCCTGGGTTCACTTGCGCTTGTGCCTCACTTGTGGACATGTGGGCTGTTGCGACTCGTCCAAGAACAAGCACGCCACCAAACATTTCCACAAAACGCAGCACCCTCTCATCCGGTCCAATGAGCCTGGGGAGTCTTGGGTCTGGTGTTATGTGGACGAAATCGAGGCTGGGGAACTTGGGGCCTGAGCGTTGAACGCGCACGAGAATGGCGCAACCGAATGCCGGTTTCTGTATCTAATCAGTTTATTCAGGTCCCGGGTTTCCGGAATCACTTGCTTCATCTTCAAGTCTGAGAGCGATCATGGCGAAGCCGATCTTGCTGACCGTCGACGACGATCCCGATGTCCTGCGGGCGATCGAGCGCGATTTGCGATCGCAGTACGGCGCTGCGTATCGCGTCCTGAGCAGCGACTCCCCGGAAGGCGGCGCTGGATCTGCTCAAGGGGCTGAAGGTTCGCAATGACGGGGTGGCGCTTCTCCTCGCGGATCAGCGCATGCCGCGCATGGACGGGGTCGGTTTCCTGCAGGAAGCGCGGCAAATATTTCCCGGACGCGAAGCGGGCGTTGCTCACCGCCTATGCCGACACGAACGCCGCGATCAGCGCCATCAACCAGGCCAGCCTCGACTACTTTTTCATGAAGCCGTGGGACCCTCCCACCGAGCACCTGTATCCCCAACTGGACGACTTGCTCGATGATTGGCAAGCTTCGTACCGTCCGGCGTTTCAGGGGATCCGGGTGTTGGGCACGCGATGGTCTCCGCGATCGTACGAACTGCGGGATTTTCTGGCGCGCAGCCACGTTCCCTATCAGTGGATCGACGTTGAGGGCTCCGCCAACGATCCGGAAACCAAGCGCCTTCTCGAAGCCCTGGGGCCCGACGCGAGTGACCTTCCAATCGTCCTGTTTTCGGATGGGACGAAACTGCTCAACAGCGTACCGGCCGAAGTGGCGCAAAAGGTCGGGTTGCGGACCCGCGCCGAAACCAGTTTTTACGACCTGGCAATTGTGGGTGGAGGGCCGGCCGGCCTGGCCGCCGCAGTCTATGGCGCGTCTGAGGGTTTGCATACGGTCATGCTCGATCGCGAGGCTCCCGGCGGCCAGGCCGGAATGAGTTCGCGGATCGAGAACTATCTCGGATTTCCCAGCGGGGCTCAGCGGCGGCGATCTCGCTCGTCGCGCAGTGGTGCAGGCCCGGCGTTTTGGAGTTGAAATCCTGGCGCCCCAGGAGGCGGTCGGCGTCCGAACCGAAGGTCCTTACCGGATTATCAAATTGGCCGACGACAGCGAGATTTCTTGCCACGCCTTGATGATCGCGACCGGAGTGCAGTGGCGACGACTGGAAGCCCCGGGGATTGACCGATTGCAGGGTGCTGGGGTCTACTACGGCGGCGGTGCCACCGAGGCATTGTCCTGCAAGGGTGAGATGGTCTACGTCGTGGGTGGTGCCAATTCTGCCGGTCAGGCCGCGATGAATTTTTCCAAGTACGCAGAGCGCGTCGTGATCCTGGTCCGCGGGGATTCGCTTTCCAGCACCATGTCCCAATATCTGATTGATCAGATCAAGGAGACCACCAACATTCAGCTCTGGACCCACGCCAGCGTCGCCGAGGTGCACGGCGAAACGCACCTGGAAGAGATTTCGGTCCTTTGTTCGGACACGAACAAGGTGGAGCGTGTGCCGGCAAGTTCGATGTTCATCTTCATTGGCGCGCTGCCGCGGACGGATTGGCTGGCAGGCACGGTCGAGCGCGACGAACGCGGATTCATTCTGACCGGCCCCGATCTGATGCAGGGAGGACAGCGCCCCAAAGGTTGGTCGCCCGACCGTGATCCGTTTCTCCTGGAAACAAACGTGCCGGGTATATTTGCCGTGGGCGATGTGCGGCACGGCTCGGTCAAACGCGTGGCCTCCGGAGTTGGCGAAGGATCCGTAGCGGTGCAGTTCATCCATCAGTACTTGAGCAAGGTATAAATGGTCGAAACATCGGATCTGCTACGTCGCGTCCCGGCATTCGAAGACTTGCCCGACGACCAAATCGCCTGGTTCCTCAGCCAGTCGCAAGAACTCCATCTCAAGGCGGGCGACGTCTACGCGCGTCAGGGTGACCCGGCTGATGCGATGTTTGTGATTCTTGAGGGGCAACTTCAGGGGCGGGGCGAGCTTGGGGGCGAAACCATCATCTTTGACCTAGAGCCGGGCGACGTCACCGGATTGCTACCCTTTTCAAGGATGAAGCAGTTTACCGTGAGCGGGCGCGCCGAGACGGACAGCCGCGCCCTGCGATTTCCTGCCTCGCTGTTTCCAGATCTTGTGCAGAGAATGCCGGTGCTCACGCAGCGTCTCGTGGGAATGATGTCGGACAGGATCCGCGAAGCCACCCGGTTCGAACAGCAACGAGACCGGCTTGCTGCTCTGGGGAAACTTTCCGCGGGTCTTGCCCATGAGCTCAACAATCCTGCTTCCGCCGCGAAACGCGCTACCAGCCAGCTGCGCGACATTTTGAAGCGGGTCCGCGACGCCAGCCATGAACTGGGACGGCGCGACCTTACCGCGGCGCAAAAGTCAGAAATTGAGAAGTTGGAGGGCTCGCTGACCCAAGTGGATGGGCATCTACCCGACGCTCTGACAGCGAGCGATCTGGAGGACCAGCTTGATTCCTTGCTCCGCAGTCACGGGCAAAGCGATCTATGGCAACTCGCGGCCGATCTCGCACGCCGGAACTTCCAGCCGGACCGCGTTGGAGCAACTGTTCGCGACGCTCGATGCCGACACCGCCCGGGCAGCGTTGGTGAGGATCTCGGCTTCCGTGGAGATTGCTGACTTGCTGAACCAAATTGAGAGCAGCACCTCGCGGATCTCCGAACTGGTGGGCGCGATCAAGGAATATACGTTCATGGATCAGTCGCCCGTACAGAACGTTGATATCGTGAAGACTCTGGAGACCACGCTCATCATTTTGAATCACAAACTCAAACGTGGGGTGACCGTGCAGCGCGATTATCAGAAGATTCCGCTGCTCGTGAATTCCTTCGGCAGCGAACTCAACCAGGTCTGGACCAACATTATCGACAACGCCATTGATGCGATGGGCGGAAAAGGTGAGCTGCGCGTGCGCACGTATCGCGAGGACAATTGCGTCGTGGTGGAGATCGGCGACAACGGTCCAGGGATTTCAGCGGCAGTCCAGCCCCACATTTTTGAACCTTTCTTCACCACGAAAGGCGTTGGGGAGGGAACCGGGCTTGGCCTCGACACGGTCCAACGCATCGTGAAAAAGCATCGTGGCAACATTCAGGTCCGTTCCAAACCTGGAGACACACGTTTTCAGGTGTGGCTGCCGTTGGCGGAAAGCGCTGGCTAATGCAGTGCGGGCTGAGGAGAAAGGTAATGAATTCCGGATTCGCAGTCTTGGTATTGGCGCTCGGCATCGGTGTGGTGGCGGGGCTGCGGTCTCTGACAGCGCCCGCAGTCGTGGCTTGGGCGGCGCACTTGGGCTGGATCAATCTTCACGGTTCTCCTATGGCTTTCATGGGATCTGTGTGGGCCGTGGTCATCTTCACCGTTTTGGCTGTGGTCGAGCTGGTGGCTGACCAACTTCCGACCACGCCGTCCCGCACGGCTCCAGTTGGCCTTTCTGCCCGAATTGTCACAGGCGCGCTGAGCGGCGCATGCCTTGGCATTGCTGGCAGCTCAGTGCTTTGGGTGGGAGCGCTAGCCGGCGCGCTCGGTGGAATTGCCGGCGCATTCGGCGGATATCAGGCACGCGTAGGTTTGGTCCGAATCCTGCGCGTTTCGGATTTCGCGATCGCCATCCCCGAGGACTTGGTCGCAATCGGACTCGGGCTGCTTCTCGTTTCCCGATTCTGAGTAGCAGATATGGATTCGCAATCGCGCGCCGGGGTTCAAGAGTTCCGGGGACTTACCAAATCTTAGCTGTGCTTATGGCCATTCCGCAGCAATACGATGCCCTTATCATCGGCTCTGGACAGGGCGGTACGCCGCTCTCCATGGCTCTGGCCGGGTCAGGAATGCGTACCGCTCTCGTCGAACGGAAACATGTCGGTGGAACCTGCATTAATGAGGGATGCACTCCGACGAAAACCATGGTGGCCAGTGGGCGCGTCGCATACCTGGCTCGCCGAGCTGCCGACTATGGTGTGCATACCGGCCCGATTAGCGTTGACATGGCGAAAGTTCGTCAACGCAAGCGCGACATTGTGGACAGCTTTCGAAACGGAAGCCAGGCGCGCATTGAGAAGACTTCAAACCTCGAATTGATCTTCGGCGATGCGAGTTTCAGCGGGCCCAAGACAGTCGCGGTTGACTCGCACGATGGCGGTCAGCACATACTTTCGGCTCAATACGTTTTCATCAATGCCGGCATGCGCGCGTCGCAGCCTAAGATCGAAGGGTTGGACACGGTGCCTTTCCTCGACAATGTCTCCATCATGGAACTCGAAGCGCTCCCGGATCACTTGCTGATCCTGGGCGGGGGCTACATCGGCCTGGAGTTCGGCCAACTTTTCCGGCGCTTAGGCAGTCGAGTGACGATGGTTCAATCCGCGGGCCAACTTCTGACCGGCGAGGACCCCGATATCGCGGAAGAAATTAGCAAAATCCTGCGACAGGACGGGGTTGAAGTCATGTTGAACGCGAAAACAACTCACGTGGGCCAGACGGGCGAGAGCATCCGCTTGAATGTTCAGTCGAAGAACGACTCGACCACACTGGTTGGTTCGCATCTACTCGTTGCCACCGGCCGCGTGCCCAATTCGGACACACTCAATCTCGCCGCGGCCGGAATTCAAACCAGCGAGCGCGGATTCATCCAGGTAAACGACCGCTTGGAAACGACCGCGGCGGGCGTTTACGCCCTGGGCGACATCAAAGGCGGTCCGGCGTTCACACACATCTCCTATGACGACTTTCGGATCATTCGCGCCAATCTCATCGAAAAGAAAGCCGCCTCCACCAGGGACCGTCAAGTGCCGTATGCCGTTTTTATCGATCCGCAGTTGGGCCGCGTCGGCCTGACCGAGCGGGAAGCTCGCGCGCAAGGCCGTAACATTCGCGTCGCCAAGCTCCCCATGACGCACGTGGCGCGAGCTCTCGAAGTCGACGAAACTCGTGGTTTCATCAAGGCCATCGTGGACGCCGACAGTAACCAGATTCTCGGCGCAGCCATTCTCGGTATCGAAGGTGGAGAAATCATGTCCGCCCTGGAGATAGCCATGATGGGGAAATTGCCATACACGGCACTGCGCGATGGCACCTTTGCCCATCCCACGCTGGCGGAGTCGCTGAACAACCTGTTCATGGCGATGGATAGCGAGTCATAGGTCAACGACGGGAATCTTGTTCCGGTAAGCATTCGGGAGGCGGTTGCATGGATGTGCACTTGGTTGACGGAACCTACGAATTGTTCCGGCATTTTTTCGCCGTGCCCGCCGCGAAAGATCCGAACGGTCAAGAAATCGGTGCAGTGCGTGGTGTCCTGACGTCCGTTGTATCCATGATTGAGCGTGGCGCAACTCACATCGGGGTTGCAACCGACCATGTCGTGGAGTCGTTTCGCAACGACCTGTATCCCGGATACAAGACGGCTGAAGGCGTGGCTCCGGAATTGCTCTCGCAGTTTCCGATTCTCGAGGAAGCGCTGGAAGCAATGGGAGTGGTCGTATGGCCAATGGTCTATTACGAGGCCGATGATGCGCTCGCTTCCGCCGCTGCAAGAGCCGCGCAGGATGAGCGTGTCAGTCGAGTACTCATTTGCACACCGGACAAAGATCTCGGTCAGTGTGTGGTAGGCACCCGAGTCGTACAATTGGATCGCAGGCAGGACGTTGTGCGGGATGAAGCCGGCGTCGTCGCTAAATTTGGTGTGAAACCGCAATCGATCCCTGATTACCTGGCGGTGGTCGGCGACAGTGCAGATGGTTTCCCCGGTGTGTCTGGATGGGGACAGAAGGCTGCGGCTCTTACTTTATCTCAATATTTTCACCTTGAGGAAATTCCCAAGGATTGGCGACAATGGCATGCGTCGATCCGCAAAGCCCGCTTGCTGTCTGAATCGCTGTTTAGCGCCTGGAACGATGCTCTATTGTTTCGCACACTTGCCACCCTGCGACTCGATGTGCCCGTCTTTGATACGGTCGAGGACCTCCGTTGGAAGGGACCACGCCCGTGCTTTGAAGAGTACTGCCAGCGAATGAAGTCCCCCGATCTGCTTCGCCGCAGCGCAGCCGCAGGATCGAAATCTGGATGATTTCGACAAGAGCCCAAGCGCAACACCGCGTGGTAAAATCCTAATTGGAATCGTTGGACCCACGCCGGCAACGTCGGTGGTTGCAAACGCTTGACAGTAAAATGTAGGCGCGTAGCTCAGTTGGTTAGAGCGCTACCTTGACACGGTAGAGGTCAGGAGTTCGAGTCTCCTCGTGCCTACCATTTCTTTCACAGACATACGATCACTCACAGAGTCCAACTCCTGATTCGACTCCCGAACAAGCCTCTCCAATCACAGCGCCCTGAGCCTCAGGCTTGTCTGTCTTGAAGCCGTGCGTGTAATGGCTGAGCCATGTTGAAGTTCGTCCACCGTAGCATCGCACGAACAATCTGCGGATTCTCGCCGTTAGCCATGAGCCACGACGTGAGCGAATGCCTGACCTTGTGGAACCCGAACCGCTTGACTCGTGGTCGGCAAGCCGGAGAGCGCCGGGATAAACCGGCATGTTGTAGGGGATGAAAGAGCCCGTGCAGCGATGCTAACTGATATTCCAGTGGGTGAAAGTCCCATCGGTGGAAGCGCACAGTTGCCACCGTAGTTATACCCGACGACGAGAAGGGCGACCGACTCGCCGGAAGCTCGGGAGTAAAAGTCCCCGTTGGCTGGGGGAAATCCTGGTCAGATCCGTACAGGGGGGCGAGCAACTCGACAGGCCGCAGCGAAGCAGCGAACCAGTGTAGCCGCGAAACCATCCCCCATCGGAAACGGATGATGGGAATTTCGGGAGTGCCGAGCCTTTAGGCTCTCGGCGAAGGCCAATGTCATCGGTGAAGGAACTGAGCGAGTGCAACTGATGAACTCCCCGCGGTCATAGAGGGCGGCATGTGGAGAAGGAAGGTACAGTGAAAGCACGGAACCACTCACGGGTCGCCTAGGCGGGAAACGCACAGCGAGGGCATCAGGTATAAGCCGCAAGGCGGCGAAATCAGGATGTGCCTATGAGTGGGGCGGATGGGGCCGATTAAGCGAAGATGGACCGGGACAGCATAACCCGGTCCGGAGCGAGGGCCCCTGGGGTAGAGCGGTTGGGACCGCTCGCACGGAGGTGCCTTACCCGCGCATCGTCCCTGACTCAGAGCAGGGAGTACACGGTGAAAGCAGTGGGCACGAAGGACGAAGGCAAACCGGTGGTTGGGCAGGCCTCGTCTGAAATTCCGGCCTTGAAGCCGTACTGGGGAAAACCCGCCGTACGGAATTTTAGGGGAGGCAATGGAAACGTCGGCATCATTCGAAGCCCGGTCCGCGCCATCGCCTTACCCGACTACAGGAAAGGAAGCAGCGAATCCATCCTGGCCTCGAGTCTTGCAGGCGTCATCGCGAGATGTCGCTTGAAGCGTAGACAGGGGTATCGGTGGGCCGGGCTATTGAGCTTCGAAAAGCCGATGGAACAGGATGCCGACTTCGTTCCGGTAGGGAGGAAGGCAACACGGCAGCCACGCTAATCGCGAGTGGATTGTCGGTCCTGCGTAGTCTAAGAACCCGCGCACGCTGAGAAACAACATGCACGAGAACCGGGAGATCTCCTGCACGTCTTGGTCAACCGATCAAGACCGGTCCGCAAAGGCCATAAACCGAACGGCGGACATGAACGTGCAGGAGAAGTCGGACTGTGCCGTAGTACCTGTGAACCCGCCGAACAAGGAAGGGCAACCCTCCGCGGAGGTGGGGGAGGGAAGGGCGCAGACTGAGGAGAACATCGTTCCATCACACATGCGCCTGACACAGAGCGGGAAACGCATGTCCCAGGGATTGGACGGTGTGCGGCAAGCTGCAAGAACGAGGAAGCAGGAGCGGTTCACCGCTTTGCTCCACCATCTGAGCATCGGATTACTCCGCGATAGCTTTTACGCACTCAAGCGTCAGGCTTCTCCCGGAGTCGATGGTGTGACGTGGCAGGAGTATGAAACCGGATTGGAAGATCGGCTCATTGATCTGCACAGTCGGGTGCACCATGGAGCGTATCGAGCACAACCCTCACGACGAGTCTACATACCGAAGGCTGATGGGCGACAACGCCCGTTGGGCATCGCGGCACTGGAGGACAAAATCGTTCAACAGGCCGTGGTGACGATTCTCAACCAGATCTATGAGGTCGACTTCAAAGGCTTTTCGTACGGGTTTCGACCCGGTCGCAGCCCGCATCAAGCGCTGGACGCGCTGACGGCGGGCATCCAATGGAAACGAGTGAACTGGGTGCTCGATGCGGACATTCGTGGCTTCTTTGACAACATGGGCCACGAGTGGACCACGAAGTTTATCGAGCATCGCGTGGCCGATCGCCGAATACTTCGCCTGATCCAGAAATGGCTGAAGGCGGGAGTTTCGGAAGATGGCCAGTGGTCGGAGACGGAGGTAGGAACGCCGCAGGGAGCAGTGGTTTCGCCGTTGCTCGCCAACGTGTACCTGCATTACGGTGCGCCAGGACAAACCTGGTGCTTCCAACGGGTGAAATTCCCGTCCCGACAAGAGGTGCAGCCGCCTCACCGGGAATCGAGTCTTGGGTCTGAGGAGGTAACGAATCGGGCTAAGCGTAGACAGAGCGACGAGCGAGCCGTAACGAAAGTGAAGCGATTGAGCCTCGTTAAATACTTAACCGCAGGCCGACAGCATCGTAGTGGCTGGGAGGCACCAGTAGGCACACCGCAAACGGCGAGGTGGCCGGAGACTGCGGCGGGGTCAGTGAGCACGGCACGTTCGGATAGGGAAGCATCAAGGGACCTGGGAGATCCACTGTGGTCTTGGTCCGCATGCGAAGCGGATCGAGTATGCCGGACGATAGGGATCATTCCTGAGAAAGGCAGATGCCACAGTGCGAAGTCGGATTCGCTGGTAGTACTCGGAGCGCGGGAAAGCCGTGCACAAGGGGAAGCGGCGAAGCAGATGAAGACTGACTTTAGGGAAACATCACCTGCACCCACGGAGGCAGGAATCTGATGTCAACACAACTGAGTCAGATAGCAAAGAAGGCGAAGTTGGACCGCAAGGCGCGGTTTACGTCATTGGCACACCTGCTGACGCCGGAGTTTCTCAAGGAGACTTGGGGAAAGATGAACCGGCGAGCGGCGGGCGGAGTCGATGGGCAGAGCGCCGAGCAGTTTGGAAGCGAGCTAGAAACGCAAGTCGAGGCGATCTGCACACAGCTAAAGGAAGGTACCTACCACGCACCACCAGTCCGAAGGGTTGAGATACCCAAAGGGCCGGGCAAAGTCGGGACGAGACCGCTGGGAATTCCAACGGCCGCGGACCGGCTGCTGCAGCGGGCGGTAGCACGCATTCTGGAGGCCGTGTTTGAAGCAGACTTCCTGGATTGCAGTTACGGCTTCCGACCTGGCCGAAATCCTCATCACGCGCTGCAAGCCTTACGCGTGCAGATCGTGACGAAGAAGGTAGGGCAGGTGTTCGAAGCCGATATCCGCAGCTATTTCACCCGTATTAATCATCAGTGGTTACGCAAGATGGTAGCCCATCGCATTGCAGATCCGGTGATCCTGGGCCTGATCGGAAAATGGCTCAATGCTGGAGCGATGCAAGATGGTGTTGTCGTCTACGCAGAGGAAGGGACTCCACAGGGCGGTCCGATCTCACCTGTGCTGAGCAACCTTTACCTCCACTTTGTTCTCGATCTGTGGTTTGAGAAGAAGATCAAACCGCAAGGTCGGGGCGAGGCGTATCTGCTGCGTTTCGCTGATGATTTCGTGGTGAGTTTCCAGTTCCGACAGGATGCGGATCACTTCCAGCAGAAGGTGCGGGAGCGGTTCGCGGAATTCGGTCTGGAGCTGGCCGAGGAGAAAACTCGGCGCATACTCTTTGGGCGATTCGCAGGCGTGACATGCCTGCGGCACGGACTGGGGAGGCCAGAAACCTTCGAGTTTCTGGGCTTCAAACATGTCTGTGGGGTAGATCGGGCGGGGCGATTTGCTCTGATTCGTATCCCCAGCGTCAAGAGTTGTCGGAAGTTCCTGGCCCGGACACGGGAGTGGATCCTTCATAACCGACACTGGAGACGATGGGAGCAACAGGAACATCTGACGAAGATGTTGCGCGGCTTCTATCAGTACTTCGGCCTGCATCACTGTGAGCGCAAGCTCAACTGGATACGGCAACAAGTACAGCGCCAGTGGATAAGCGCCCTGAATCGTCGGGGTCAGAGACGTCGGACGAACTGGACGCGCCTGAAAGATCGACCGTGGTTCAAACTGCCGTTTGCTCAAAACCTACACCCGATGGTCTGACCTATGCACACTTTAGCCAATGTCATCTGGGGAGCCCGGTGCGGGGAATCTGCACGCCGGGTTCTGCTTGGGGAGACGAACTCAAGTGGCCATGCCTACTCGGTGAGAGGTGCTCGCGAAAGCGCTGCACTTCGACAGGCTCCGCACGGGCTACCGTCGTCAAGGTTCGTCTCTACCATCCTGTTCGATCTATGGTTCGAGGTCTGGCGCAAGAAAATGGCAAAGGGCGATGTGATCGTCGTCCGCTACGCCGATGATCTTGTGCTCGGCTTTCAGCATCGAACGGACGCTGAGCGATTCCTTCGGGAGTTTCGGGATCGATTGGCCAAGTTCGGTTTGGAGTTACACGCGGACAAGACACGACTGATCGAATTCGGGCGGTTCGCCGCTCGAAACCGGAAGCAGCGTGGCGAGGGAAAACCTGAGACCTTCACATTCCTGGGCTTCACTCACTTCTGTGGGCAGCGCATCAGCGACAAGGCCTTCATCGTCTGGCGGATTACGGCGAAGAAGCGAATGGCCGCGAAGCTCAAAGCCATCAAGGCTGAGCTTCAACGCCGGAAGCATCATCGTACGACCGAGGTCGGTGCATGGCTTCGAAAGGTTGTGCTGGGCTACTACCAATACCATGCCGTTCCGGGAAACTCGACTCAGTTGCGCATCTTTCAACGTCGCGTTTGCTGGTTGTGGCGGAGCGTCCTTGTCCGTCGCAGCCAGCGCGCACAGGTGCGATGGGCTCGTCTCTCCCCAGTCTTGACCCGGTGGATTCCCCAACCCCGCACTCTGCATCCTTATCCTGATGCACGCTTCGCCGCCAGTCATCCACGGTAAGAGCCGTATGCGTAAACGCGCTCGTACGGATCTGTGCGGGGGGCGATCAGCAATGGTCGTCCCTACCGCGACAGTAATGGCGCCATCGGGCCTCCTGGAATCACTTCCGGTTGGCCGGTCATTCTATTGGTTAACTACTGAAAATGACCAGTGGTTAATGGATTAAACAGGAAAACATTCGCGGCACTTGTGCAGACCTCAGGATGTCTCCCGCATACAGCAGGCGCGCCAGTTCGTCCAGCTGAACTGGTCCGGTACAATGACCACCGTGACAGAAACCAAGTTCACCTCGGGGCAAACGCTCGCGAAGGTAGCGATGTTTTCAGGGTTAGCGGAAGGCGAACTGGCGTTCCTAACGCAGCGTGCGGTTCCGCGCCGCTACACGGCGGGTGAAATCGTTTTTGGTGAAGGCGAACCCTGCTCCGGACTTTATGTGATAGAGGCTGGCCATGTCCGCATCTTCAAAAGCTCCGCCAACGGACGGGAACAGGTGCTCAGCATTGATGGACCGGGTAGTTCCATCGCCGAGCTCCCCGTGTTCGATGGCGGGAGCTATCCGGCGTCGGCCGCGGCGATTGACGATGCGACTTTGTTGTTCGTCAGCAAACAAGATTTTCAAGCCCTGTGTCTGACCCACCCCCAGGTCGCACTCAAAGTCTTGCGGGTAGTTGGGGCGCGACTCCGGCGGTTGGTTGGAATTATCGAAGAACTTTCATTTACCACGGTGCGACACCGGCTTGCGTCCTTCCTGCTGCGCCTGGCTGAGAAGGAAGGCAAGCGGACGAACGAGGGAGTGGAAATCACCCTCCCGGTCAGCAACCAGGAACTCGCGTCACAGATTGGGACCGTGCGCGAACTCGTTTCCCGTAATCTTTCCCGCCTCCAGGCGGAAGGGATGCTGAAGATAGATGGGCGCAGCTTAACCATCTGCAACCTGAAAGCTCTCGAAGCCGAACAGCACTCTGCAGAATAGTTTGCTGACGCCTCTCTACGACTGTTTCCCGTTTTGCTGTTCGTGCCGCCAATCGAACATTGTTTGCACCTCAGGCGCTTCTGGGATGAGTGTGACAAAAGTCATCGGCAGCTTCCCTGCGCTCCGGTAATGTCAAATCATCTGGCGTGGCCGGAAGCATGTAGCCGGCTCGCAGGAGGATGCAATGAGCGTTACTACCGAAAAGACCGTACGGGAGTTGGCCCTGGAAAACCCGGCGGCCACGAGAGTATTTGAAAAGCTGGGCATCGACTATTGCTGCGGCGGCAACAAGTCGCTCGGTGAAGCTTGCCGCGCTGCGAATCTAAACATGGATCAGGTACTGGATTCGCTGGAGACGGCCGAGCAGTCGGCTCGTGCCGTACAAGAAGAGCGCAACTGGCAGACAGAAGCTCTGACTGACCTGATCGCGCACATCAAGAGCACTCACCACAAGTACACCCGCGAGGAAATCGCCCGTCTGGGCCCTCTCTTCGATAAGGTTTGCTCCGTGCATGGGAAAAACCACCCCGAGCTTCTACAGATTCACGGGACCTTCCAAGGCCTCGCCCAGGAATTGACCACTCACCTGATGAAGGAAGAGATGGTCCTGTTCCCGTACATCATAAGAATGGAAGAGGCCATGATCGAGAATGGACCGATCGTGCCGGCGCCGTTTGGGACGGTGCAGAACCCGGTTTCCACGATGGAGCACGAGCACGATTCTGCCGGGAATGCGCTGCGTGCCATGCGGGACGTCAGCAACGGCTATTCTGCTCCGGCCGATGCCTGCGTCAGCTACCAGACACTCTACAAGGCCTTGGCTACCTTTGAGACCGACCTTCACCGGCACATTCATCTCGAAAACAACATTTTGTTTCCGCGGGCGGTTGCGATGGAAACAGCTCACTGACGAGAGTGGATTTCATGTCCGCATTCCCCAGCTCGGATCGAGAGAGAAGCTGGTCGTGCGCTAAACGCCGCTTGAGATTCTCGATATCACCGCTCCCGCAAGACTACCCGCTCGCGCTTGCTGATGTTTTATATCGGCACGGGGCTAGCGCTGTGACAGTGTTCGCGGGAAACTGATTTGCCACTTTCGCACGGCGTCCACCATCGACCGGGTGTAACATATCGTGAGACGATATAGTAAGGGAGGATTCCCAGCGGCCAAGCCGTGAGTGGCCGGCGAGATACTCGGCTCCGGGTTGTTGAGGTTAGAATCCTCTGAGAATCACAAGGCGAGGAACGGCGAAGTGGAGCACCCGCAAGGTTCACAAAACAGGCATTTACTGCTGGGCACGGTTTCTTTCACCGTCTGCTTCGCGGCATGGGGCTTGATCAGCGCCTTTGCCCCGCATTTTCGCGAACTGCTCCACCTCTCCGCCACACAGACCGCCTTCCTAGTCGCAGTTCCAGTCCTATTGGGGGCCTTAGCTCGCATTCCGATGGGAATGCTGACGGATCGCTTTGGCGGGCGTATTGTTTTCACAATTCTGATGTTCTTTGTCGCGGTGCCGGTCGCTCTTGTCCCCGCCACACTTGACCACAAGAATCTCCTGATTGTGGCATTCCTGCTGGGAATGGCGGGATCCTCTTTCGCGGTTGGCGTTGGTTACGTCTCCCGCTGGTTTTCGATGGAGAGCCAGGGCAGCGCTCTGGGTGTGTATGGCCTGGGAAACATTGGTCAATCGGCCGCGGTGTTCTTGGGGCCTGTGGTCGCCGCCGCATACGGGTTCCGCACGGTGTATTGGGGGCTGTCGGTCATCCTGATGGTCTGGGCGGTCGTGTTTGCCGTCTTTGCCAGAAACGCGACTCAAACGGCTCATCCCAAGGGTTTGTCGGAGATGATCGGCGTCCTCGGGCGCGAGCCTCTGGCGTGGGCGCTTGCTGGCTTCTATTTTCTGACCTTCGGCGGATTCGTCGCCTTCTCCATATACCTGCCGTCTCTTCTGCGGGATCAGTTCGGCCTTCGTCCTGCAGATGCTGGTTTCCGGACCGCCGGATTCGTAGTGCTCGCGACGCTTTGCCGGCCTCTCGGTGGATGGCTCTCGGATCGAATTGGCGGATCCCGAGTGCTTTCATGGATTCTTCCAGCCGTCGCGGCATTCGGTTTGTTACTTGGTATCCCGACAATGCTGCCGTTCACTGTTGGAGCCCTGGGGTGTGCCGCCTTGCTCGGCATCGGCAACGGGGCAGTGTTTCAGCTCGTTCCTCGTTATTTTCCCACCCAGAGAGCTACGGTTACCGGATTGGTGGGTGCGATGGGAGGCATGGGCGGATTCTTTCCGCCCTTGCTTTTAGGCATGTTTCGTGACCGATTGGGAGTAGTTTGGCCGGGCTTCCTGCTGTTGTCGGCTGTGGCTTGCCTCCTGTGGTGGATGAACGGTCGAGTTTTTTTGCCGCGGGAAGAAGCGCTGGCGGCCAAGCTTCCTGCCGAGCTAACGCGCACCGCGGACAGGATTCGCGCCGGAGCATGGGCGAGCTTATGGACAGGAGTTTTGGTCGCCGCCATTGTGCTCGGCTCGCGCAATCTCCAGAACTTTGATCCCGCCTTAGTGATTTACACCTTCGCCGTCATTTTCGCGACCTGGGGTGTCATCTACCACTACTCGGTCTGGATCCGAAAGCCTCCAACCTACGTGTACTGGCAGCGGGGCTGGCAACTATTCAAGGAGCAAGGAGTACTTCGCAGCTTCGGCCACATAGCGGAGCAGACGGCAACACATCTGCTTGCGCAAACATTCATCGCGAAGCGTTCATGGTTGCGCTGGGCCATGCATCAGCTGATTTTCTGGGGATGCCTGCTTGCGGTGTTGATCACCTTCCCTCTGGTATTCGGTTGGATTTACTTCACCAGTGCGCCCAACGATCAGATGACGTATGTCACTCACCTGTTCGGGTATCCCGCGTTCAGCTTCCATCTGCACACGTTCACTGCCTTAGTCCTTTTTCATGGCCTGGACATTTCAGCGTTTCTTGTCTTGGGTGGTATCGGTCTCTCGCTGTGGCGCCGTATGCGCGATGAAGGCGCTCGCGCTGTGCAGACACTTGCTATGGACTTCTGGCCACTGATCCTGCTCTTTGCTATCTCGATTACAGGTTTAGCTTTGACGGTTTCTCAAGTCTGGCTGGGGGGCAGTTTCTATGATTTCATCGCCATCTTGCATGCCATCACAGTGATTGCCGCTCTGCTTTATCTTCCGTTTGGGAAGTTCTTTCACATCTTTCAACGACCGGCACAACTAGGCGTGAAACTGTACCAGCGAACAGGCGCAGAGGGTGAGGCCGCAATCTGCGCACGTTGTGGGGAACGCTACGCCTCTCGGATGCACATCGATGACCTTGAACGTGTTTTGCCGCAGGTGGGTTTCAACTATTCGATGTCAGGGCCAGTGAGCAATTGGCAGGAGCTGTGCCCTGCCTGCAAACGCAAATCACTTTCCCTCGCGCAAATGAGATTAAAAGAGGAAGCGAATGGCTAAAGTTCCTGTCTCGGAAGAGACCCTCAGAGAACAATTTGGGCCGCACCTCAACTTCGTTCCGCCCGGCGGCTGGAAAGATGAATCGATCCATCCGGCGGAGAAACTGGTCAAGACACATTGCTGCTTCTGCGGACAACAGTGCGGAATCCAGCTAAAGGTGCGCGAGAATCGCGTCATCGGGTTCGAACCATGGGAGGACTTTCCCTTCAACCACGGCATG
Source organism: uncultured Acidobacteriaceae bacterium (assembly GCA_963791515.1). GTDB lineage: Bacteria > Acidobacteriota > Terriglobia > Terriglobales > Acidobacteriaceae > Sulfotelmatobacter. Next base: position 416,526 of record CAWBSS010000013.1, read on the forward strand.
CTTTGCCCAAAAGGAGTGAAGCGATATCTCCAGGGCAACCATCCCGATCGTCTGCTTTCGCCTTTGATGCGCACCGAACAGGGGTTTCGTCCCGCGACCTGGGAGGAGGCTTTAGACTTTACAGTCGGCCGAATACGTGAGATTCAGGAGAAGTATGGCAAAGACGCCATCGCTATCTACGGTGGCGCGTCGCTCTCGACCGAGAAATCCTACCTCATGGGAAAGTTCGCCCGTGTTGCATTGGGCACTCGTCACATCGACTACAACGGGCGGCTCTGCATGGTTTCGGCCGGGACTGCCTACAAGCTGGCGTTCGGCATCGACCGCAGCACGATTCCGTGGAGTGAAATTCCCAAGGCAGAAGTGCTGTTTGTGATTGGCGCGAACATCGGCGACTGTGCCCCGATCACAACCGACTACATCTGGCGCTGCCGTGACAACGGCGGCAGGCTGATCGTCGCCGATCCCCGCATGACTCCCATCACCCGGAACGCGGATCTCTATCTCCCACTGCGACCTGGAACCGACCTCGCACTCCTCATGGGAATGTTGCACGTGATCCTGCGTGACAATTTGGAGGATCGCGAATTCATCGCGCAATACACCACCGGTTTTGACGCAGTCGCAGAGTCCGCCAGGCAGTGGGATCTCCGCAAGGCAGGCGAGATGACAGGTGTGCCACCTGATGCGATCGAGAAGGCGGCGCGCTGGATCGGCAAGTCGAAGCGGGTAATCCTGATGCATGCTCGCGGATTAGAACACCAGTCGAAAGGCGTAGAGAACTGTTTGGCGGTGGTGAACATTGCGCTAGCTACGGGAAACATTGGTCGTGAAGGCGCGGGCCCGACCATGATTACCGGCCAGGGCAACGGTCAGGGCGGACGTGAACATGGACAAAAGTGTGACCAACTTCCCGGCCAGCGCTCACTCACTGATCCCGCAGCTCGCGAGTACATTGCGGGAGTCTGGGGTATCCGGCCCGATGAACTTCCTCAGCCTGGTTACACAGCCGAAGAGATCATGGAGGCCATTCATCGCGGTGAAATCAAGGGGCTGCTTTCCACGTGCTTCAACCCGCTAGTCTCACTTCCCGACGCGAACTTTACGCGTGATGCTCTATCGAAACTGGAATTCTTCGGCGTGATCGATTTCTTTCTTTCTGAAACTGCACACCACGCGGACGTGGTCCTGGCCGGCAGCTTGCATGAGGAAGAAGACGGGCTCGGTTGCAGCGCCGAAGGGCGCGTAATTCACTGGCAGAAAAGCATTGATCCCCCGGCTGACGCGCGGTGCGATTCCGACATCATCATCGACTTGGCTCATCGGCTGGGACGCGGCCAATACTTCCCGTTCAAGAATCCTGCCGATATTTTTGAAGAACTCCGCATTGCCTCGCGCGGCGGTGTAGCGGATTACTACGGGATTACATACGAGAGAGTGGACAAGCAGATGGGCATCTTTTGGCCATGCCCATCACTCGACCACCCAGGAACGCCCCGTCTCTTCGTAGACAGAAAGTTCTATACCCACGACGGCAAGGCGCATTTCAACGTGACGGAATGGCGTCCAAGCGGAGATCCGATCAGTGACGAATATCCGTTGTTTCTAACCACGGGCCGGGTCGTGAGCCAGTATCTGTCAGGGACGCAGACCCGGCGCATCGGCGCGCTGGTGGATCAGTATCCGGAGCCACGGGCGGAGATTCATCCGCGCCTGGCGGAACAGCACGGTATCAAAGACAGCGACTGGGTGACAGTCACCACCCGCCGCGACGACCTGACAATCCAAGCTATGGTCGTGAAGACCATTCGGCCCGATACGGTCTTCATTCCCTATCACTGGGCTGGGACCCGAAGTGCGAACCGCCTCACCCACCGGACGCTGGACCCGCGCAGCAAGATTCCCGAATTCAAGGTTTCTGCCTGTCGGATTGCAAAAGCCAATGCTCCCGATCCATCCCCGGATGATCGTGGCCCGCATATGAACCGTGCTTCGCGGGGAGGCGCCTAGTGTTCGGATACGAGTTCTATATCGATCCGTCGCGCTGCATTGGTTGTCGCTCCTGCTTGCAAGCCTGCGAGGAATGCGAAACGCACCGCGGACAGTCGATGATCAACTTCGATTTCATCGAAAGGCGAGAGAGTATCAGTGCTGCGGCCTACGTGTGTTGGCATTGCGACGAACCAACCTGTGCCCAGGTTTGTCCGGCTGATGCGATCAAGAAAGGGGAGGATGGAATCGTCCATTCTTCACTGAAACCGCGCTGTATCGCGTGCAACAACTGTGTGCTCGCCTGTCCGTTCGGCATACCCAAGATGATGGAACCCGAGCAGCAGATGATGAAGTGCGACATGTGTTATGACCGCACGTCGGTGGGCAAGCGGCCGATGTGCGCTACGGTGTGCCCCAGCCAGGCGCTGGCTTATGTCACGCCGGAGCAGATTGCCTCTCGGCGCGAAAAGCCGACGAACACGTTCTATTTCGGCAACCAGAAGATCACGACCAAGGTTTACATGATGGCCCCGGCGGAGCGGGAAGCCATCGCTTTGGACGTTGTGGATTATATGTGGGAGGCAGAGCATGAGTTGGCTGCGACGCACGAGTAGCGAACCTCTGTGGAAAGAAGAATTCTCCGTCCATGCGGCGGACGAGCGCTACGTCACTCGCAGACAGCTGACCAAGTTTCTTGTCCTGACGAGCTTCGGAATGTTCGTGGGAAACATCTGGATTCTGGTTCGGTCCCTCTTCTACAAGGCTCCCTCGTATCCGCAACAGCCGGTGGCTCGATTGGGAGAGATTCCTGTGGGTGGAGTGAAGCTGTTTACCTACCCGACCAAAGAAGACCATTGCATCATGGTGCGAACGGGCGAGAACGAGTACGTAAGCTACAGCCAGAAATGCACACACCTCTCCTGCGCAGTCTACTATTCGCAGGCGAGCAATCGGCTCGAATGCCCCTGTCATGCGGGCTTCTTCTCAATCAAGGATGGTGCCGTCTTGCAAGGTCCTCCGTCACGGCCATTGCCCCGCATCGTTCTAGAAACCCACGGTGAACAAGTGATCGCTGTGGACGTGAAGGCGTGACGACAATGCAATCACCCATTGAACCGCCGCCCAAAACTCGTGGACTGACAGTGATCGCAGGAGCAATGTCCCTGATTGCTGTCTTGCTGATTGTGCAGATTTGGCTGCTCAGCGCAGCTCTCGAGTCGTTCCTGGCAGGGAATCACCATACGGCTTTGCCAGCTGCCGTGTTCTCGGGCGTCATGTTTCTAATCTGCCTCGGACTCTACCTCTTCGTTGACCGCGTCGATTCTGAAGTTCGCCGCTCTGGCGAAGAACGCTGACGCGCACATCCGCCACACCTCCTCAGATACGCTGGCAAGCCGCCGTGCCATTAGTCGCATGCAGGTTGTGATCAGCTGGGTTGTAGCCGGCCGTGCCAGCGGAGGGCCAGGTGGGACCGCGATTCGACTTAGACGAGCGCCCATTCATCGTGATCGGGCTGTGATCTCCGGCAGGCGGACTGAGTGTTCCGGGGTACGCCATCCCCCGACATCTGTAGCGAGGGGACCGGCTTCCTCAGGTCCCCAAGTTCCCGGGTTGTAGGTGCACAGAGGCACAGCGTTGTTAAGAATCGGATCGACAATCGACCACGCAGCCTCTACTACATCCTCGCGCACGAAAAGTAATTTGTCCCCGTGCATGGCATCGGTCAGAAGGCGTTCATAGGGGCTCTCTTGCAGAGGTTTATCTCTCTCGACGGCAGAGAGCTCGATCGGCATGGACAGCATTTGTGGGCCAGGGCGCTTCACTTGCGCTCCTAGGTTCAAGGAAAAATCAGGGCCTAAGCGAAACCTCAAGTAGTTGCTGTCGGAAATCTGTTCTCGCAAGGGAGACGCCTTCAGTCGCACAAGCACCTCGGTCGCGTCCATTGGCAGGCATTTTCCCGCTCTGATCAAAAAAGGCACGCCTCTCCAGCGCCAGGAATCAAGATGCAGGCGAACCGCTGCATAGGTCTCGACCTGGGAATCGGATGCCACCCCGTTTTCGTTGCGGTATCCCGCGAACTGACCTCGAACCGCATCGGCGGCGGCGATGGGTGCGATCGCACAGAATACTTTGAATTGTTCGTCATGCAGAGTTCGGGGTGTGAGCTCCGCGGGAGGTTCCATGGCGAGAAGAGCGACAACCTGGAGCAGGTGATTTTGTACGACGTCCCGGATGGCGCCGCTCTCGTCGTACACCCGACCGCGTCCTGCGACGCCGAAAGACTCGGCCATGGTGATCTGGACATGATCGACGTAGTGACGATTCCAGATCGGTTCGAGAAACGTATTGGCAAACCGAAAGCAATACAGATCCTCCACCGCCTCTTTCCCGAGGAAATGATCGATTCGGAATATTGCGGATTCAGGGAACACCGTGTGCAGGGTCGCATTCAGTTTTCGCGCCGATGCCAGGTCCCGCCCGAACGGCTTTTCAATAATGACCCGCGCATTCCCCGAATACTTGGATTTACCCAGTGCCTGGACAACCGCTCCAAAGAGGTCGGGAGGAATGGCCAGATAGTGCAGCGGACTGCGCGCTTCACCAAGAGCGTGATGTAACTTTTCAAAGGTTTTCGGATCCTGGTAGTCACCGTCAATGTATTGAAGCAATTGCACGAGCTTGGCGTAGGCTTTTTCATCGATTCCACCGTGCTGCGTTAGACTGTCGCGCACCCGCGCCTGTAACTGCTCAATCGTCCAGCCCGATTTCGCCACGCCAATGATGGGCAAATCAAAATTATCGCGCAGGATCATCTGCTGCAAAGACGGAAAAATCTGCTTATACGCCAGGTCTCCGGTCGCACCGAAAAACACAAAAGAATCAGAGGTTCCAAGCTCTCGCTGCTGAACGCGGGGAGCAGGCTGTGAGTCGGTTTTCATCATCAAGAAGGCTCCAGGTTCATCCGTTGTTTCTTCTTTCTATTCTGAGCGAGTGAGGGGCAGAGCGGAGTTGGATTGAGATTTTCCTTTGGGTTTGGACCTACTCGAGGGCAACGTCGCTGCTCTCGTACTTAGCTTAGTCGACCACAACCGGTAGCCGCCGACGAATGCATTCCCATTCGCGCCCAAACGCGCTTTTGGCGGAAGTGTTTTGATTGTTTTCGCATTTCCACCTCCCAGCACGACGTAGTCCGCTTCCAACGCCGTCTGGAGTTCTTCCACGATGCGAGCAACAGACCGGCGCCATTTCTTTTTTCCCATGCGCTTGAGACCTCTCAATCCGAGGTAGTCTTCGTATGTTCTCCCCTTCTTGTAAGGGAGATGCGCTAGTTCCATCGGTTCGACGATGCCGCCCACAATCATTGCTGAACCGAGTCCGGTACCGAGTCCGAGAAAAAGCATCCGGCCTCCCTCGTATGAGCCAACCGCTTGCATGGCGGCGTCATTAATTACCCTTACGGGACAACCGAGCCCTTTGGCAAAATCAAACCCTACCCAACCTTTGCTCAGATTGTATGGTTCGTGCATGGGCCTGCCGTGTACCACGGGGCCCGGATACCCGATCGCGGCGACGTCGTATGGCCAGTCGCTTGCGGCCTTCTTCACCCAATTGCACATCAGCTGGGCTGTCATCTTTCGTCCCGATGTCACCTTCCGCGGAGTCTGCTGGCCACTCGCCAAAATCTTCAAATGAGTCCCCCCGACGTCGACTACAAGAACCTTATGAGCCATTCATCCCTCCGTACGTTCTCGCTTTCGATGGAGGCCTGCTAAGACGGTTCGCTCACGGTTTTGGATTCCCGAAAAGCGGGCGCTTTTACCTTTGCTTCTGGTTGGTCGGCGACTCCTCCCGGCGGTACGAAATCCGGCGCGTCCGGTGCTAAATCCGTTTTCCTTTCGAGCTGTGCGAACGTGTGACGATAGGAGGCGGTGGTCCTGGCTAATGGGGTATGTGATGCGCCCGCGTCGCACGCGTCCAAAGGAAGTCAGAGAGTGCAACTGGGAACGGTTTTTGCTCATGATGTCCTCAACGCGGATTCCGAGCACAGTAAGCGCATCCGCGATGAGGGAACGGTGGCAACGCCAAGGCACTGCTTCCGCGCACATCAATGCGCTCCGTTTTTGGCGAGCCAACTTGATCAGCCTCTGTAATCCCGCGTCGAATTCCGAGGTCTGCATGTAGTCGGCAAATCCACGAAACGAACTATTGCGCCAGCCCATGTTCGAAGAATCGCGTCGTGCGTGGCGCAAACCCCCGAGCTTTCGCAAGTGCACGTAGCCGATCCTCGCGGCCCGCAGTTTTGTGCGCAGAGTCTCCTGGTCGAACTGCGGGTTGTGTCGTGAACGCGGGATGCTGCGTACATCTATGACCCGCTCTACTTGGTGTGTTCGCAGAAGGTCGAGAAAGACTTTCCATGCGCGCGTGGAATGCCCAATCGTCAGTACAGTGAGCTCGGTGTTACGACTCGCCGTTACACGGCGCTTTGATTTTTCCATTTCCGTGATCACTGTCACGCAATGCGAGCTGGCCGAATTCCAGCCTCTTGGGCTGCCTGACTTTCAAGCAGCATTCTGCGTTTCTCTTTCAACGAGGCCAGCATATGCGCCCTCTTTCTCCACCAATCGCTGGAACTCACCGCTGGTGAGCAGATCGCGACGGATGTAGTCCAGCCAGATCGATTGTCCACAGTCTCGGAGTTGCTGAAGTGAGTTCATCGTTCTTCTCGTTACGCTAGCGAGACAATCAACGACCACACCTCCAGACAGTATTACCCGCGGCAGTTTGCCGTCCCGGAATCTCAGTAGCCGGCAAACTCTTCTGTCCGAATGTCGTCCTCTTCGACCCCGGCTTTCACAAGCGTCTGCTGCATGGCCGATACCATGGTGGGAGGCCCGGCAATGTAGTAGATAGGTCCCTGCAGGATGGTCAAATGCCTGGACAGCATCTCCTTGTCTATCAGAGCCGTTTCGCCCTTCCATTCTTTCTTGGATTTCGACATTTCTGTCATGGTGCAGATCAAGCGGAAATGGGGATTCGTCGTCTCCAAGGTCTGCAGAGTGCCCAGGAAAGCTGCGTCTTCGGGTCGCCGGTTGGAATAGAAGAGATACAACTTATGCGGCAGGCGGTCTCTATCCGCCTGCCGCACAATGCTGAGAAAGGGCGTAATTCCGATTCCGCCTGCGAGGAACACGGCTGGCTTGGCCCGATTCTTGTGTAGGGTGAAGGAGCCTGAGGCTGATTTTATTTTTACTTCCGTGGACAGCGGCACTTTCTTCAGCGAGCGCTTGAAAGCCGTGTCACGCATCCGGGTGGTGAACACTAACTCGTTTTCAAACGGAGGACTCGCGATGGAAAAGGTGCGGGTGTTTCCCTCGGCGTCAGTTTCCGGTGGGTCGGTGAGGGTCACATCGGCGAACTGCCCTGCCTTGAAGTTGAATCCGGACGGCTTCTCGAAGTGAAAGGCCATCGTGCCTTCCGCGACTTCCTCTCGACGCATCAACTTGGACGTTTGGCCCGCCATTTGACCTGCCATCAGGACCGCTTCGGTACCCATGGCTACCTCCTTAATAGAGTCTGTGAATGGTGTTCGGTTACAACCATCCAGCGCCAACTCCTGCAACAGGTCTCTCAATTGGGGTTCATGAAAGACGTCTAGCTGGCAGGACCAGCCTTCCTTGCCGGACCGGTCGGGTTCGCGGCAGCGTCAGGGGCGCCACCTTCATCATCCATTCGCGACAAAGCCTCTTCGTCTAAGTGCCGCTGAGTGGAGGAAGAGGATCCTGAGGCGTCACTCTTCTCTCTTCGCCAGCAGATGGTCAGCAACAAGGCACTCTCTTCCACTGCTTCGACGTCGTGCAACATGCCGCAGTCCAGCACCAACAAATGGCCAGCCGAGACATTCACTTTTCGATCGGCCAAGTGTATACAGACCTGCCCCTTCAACGGTTGAATGGAGATCCTTCCCTCCGCTCTGTGCTGGCGCATTCGTGTGCCGCTCTTCATCAGAATCAGAACGATTCGGAAATCAGGATATTTCGCGAGCGTTTTGGAACTCCGACCGGTTTCCCGTTGCCAGGAGTCTTCTCGCCGGAGTTGCTGCAACTCCCGTTCTAAGTCCATTTGCAGCAGAGGCTCCGCTAACCCGGGTAGCCGATTCAATACTTTAATGCCATCGCCGGGATGGCAAGTGCTGAGATCCGTAGCCATGATGAAAACCTTCTCCCCGTTCATTTCCGTCGTGATTACGTGCTAACCACTGACCTTGAATTACGGAGTGCTCAACCGAATATCTGAAACCTCGGCAGGCCGAGAAGACGATGATCGACGATATGTTGCGGCAAAACAGGTCAACATTGCACATTTCCCTCGACAGGTCTTTCGCTACGGCATTCCGCCGCAGCAGCCCAACCGACCCAAGCTGACCAATCGCCCAAGGAGCCGGAAGCTCTTGATCGGCAGGTCAGAGCCGATGCCGGCAGATTCCCGGCCAAGAAGTTCACAGAATTGCGAAGATTCAGAATGGTTTCGCAATGCCAAAGAAGCGCGCCCGCACAGGTTTTCCAGATGGACCTTGGCCACCCCCGGCATTATCATCTCAATGTTGCTTGGTATTACGTTTAACGAAGCGAATGGCGTCGGTGAATGCACGCAGATGGTGCTGGCATTAGGCCTGCTGGTTCTGGTACCTTCGGCCTACCAAATTTGAAAATGGCTGCGAATCGGGCTGTTAATTCTTCACGCGTCGTCAATATCGAGGATCTGCGCGGTCTGGCGCAACGCCGGCTCCCTAAGTCGGTGTTCGACTACTTGGATGGCGGAGCCGAAGGCGAGCTCACGTTGACGGAAAACTGTCGGGCGTTCCGCGATGTTTTGTTTCGTCCTCGCAGTGCGATAGCGGTCGGCGATTGTGACTTGAAGACTCGCGTCCTCAACCATGAACTTTCTTTCCCTGCCATCCTAGCCCCAGTCGGGTACAGCCGTTTGATGCACCCCGGCGGCGAAGTTGCTGCCGCCCGCGCGGCTGGGGAAGCAGGGACGGGGTACATTCTTTCCACCATCTCTGGTCACAGATTGGAGAATGTGAAGGCGGCGTCGCAGGGTCCAGTGTGGTACCAGTTGTATCTGCTCGGCGGACGCGAAGCCGCTGAAGGCGCCCTCGACCGGGCTCGCCGTGCGGGATTTTCCGCATTAGTGATTACCGTGGACACGCCCGTGGCCGGAATGCGAGAGCGCGATCCTCGCAATGGGATGAAGGAACTCCTGGGCACTTCTGTGTTCGCGAAAATTCCATATTTGCCCGACATTCTCGCTCATCCGGGCTGGCTGGCGTCATTTCTCCTCGACGGTGGCGTACCGAAACTGGAGAACGTCGTGACCCCAGGCAAAGGCGCCATGGAACTCGTCGACGTCGGGGCTGCTCTCTCTCGCGCCACCGTAACCTGGGAAGACTTGCGATGGATCCGCGAACTTTGGTCCGGGCCGATAATGGTGAAAGGCCTGCTCACGGGCGACGATGCCAGACGTGCCGTAGACGAGGGCGCATCGGCGGTGGTGGTGTCGAACCACGGAGGCCGTCAACTCGATTCGGTTTCTCCTACCCTGCGCGCCCTTCCGGAAGTCGTCGCCGCCGTAAAAGGCCAGGTCGAGGTGCTCATGGATGGTGGAGTCCGCCGTGGCAGCGACATTGTGAAAGCAATCTGCCTAGGCGCGCGCGCAGTTCTCGTGGGACGCGCCTACGCTTACGGACTCGCGGCCGGCGGGCCGGTTGGAGTTGCCCGCGCGCTGGAAATCTTGCGATCTGACGTTGAGCGCACGGTCCGACTGCTGGGTTGTTCTTCGATCGCAGCCCTCGATCGTTCGTATATCGAGATGCCTCACGCCTGGTCTGTTCATGGAGCGAGCCAATCGGCTTCCACCTGAAGAACGTCTCCTTCGCAAGCGTTCCGGTACCATAGAATATCTGCGCACCGCGGAGACGGATTGTGGAGACCCATTTTTATGGATAGACGTGAAGCGCTGCGACTGCTGGCGACGGGAACAGCCCTCCAACTGGCTCCACGCAACCTCCTGGCAGTATTGCGGGAAGCGCGCACGCTGCTTGCGACTCAGGTAGCTCCCCGAACGTTGAACTCCCACCAGGACGCCACCGTGAAGGCGATGGCAGAATTGATTCTTCCCAGGACCGACACCCCTGGGGCCACGGACGTGGGCGTGGGCGAATTCATCGATCTGATGTTGACGGAATGGTACGGCGAGCAAGATCGAAGCCGCTTTTTGACTGGCCTGGCGGAAGTGGACCTACGCTCGAAGGCGCTCTTCGGTAAGAACTTTGTCGATGCCTCTCCTGATCAACAAGCGGAGATTCTGGCATGGTTGGGCGAGAAGATGACAGTAGGGGCGGACGCGGCGCGGGCTGAACCCCGCCAGCACCGCGGATCATCGCAGAGATCCTCCGGGAACTTCTATCCCATGCTGCGCCGCCTGACGCTGACTGCCTACTACACGTCGGAAGCCGGCGCAACTGAGGAATTGCATTTTCAGGTGATCCCCGATTCCCCCGACGGGTGCGCCCCGGTGCCATCCGCCAAAGGGGGCGCGGAGAGCTTGTGAAAGATGAGACGACCTACGACGCGATTGTGATCGGTTCCGGCATGACCGGAGGCTGGGCCGCGAAGGAGTTGACCGAGAAGGGGTTGAAGACGCTAGTGCTCGAGGCCGGCCGTCCCACTGTGCCTGAGGAAGACTACGTCGAGCACGTCCCGCCATGGGAGATGAGATTTCGCGGAATGAGCGATCGCCGCCGGCAGATGGAAGATCAGCCGATCCAGAGCACGTGTTACGCCTGCGACGAATGGTCCGCAAAATTCTTCGTGAGCGACAAGGACCATCCCTACACGACGGAACCGGGCAAGCCGTTCCGCTGGATTCGGGGACGACAAGTCGGCGGGCGATCCATCGTGTGGGGCCGCCAGGTCTACCGCTGGAGCGACTTGGATTTCGAAGCCAATCTTCGGGATGGTATCGCGATCGATTGGCCGATCCGCTACGCCGATGTCGCGCCCTGGTACGACTACGTCGAGGACTGCATCGGCATCACCGGCCAGGCCTTGGGGCTCCCACAATTACCCGACAGCAAGTTTCTTCCGCCGATGGAGTTGAACTGCGCGGAGTTGGTGGTCCGCGATGCAATCGCGAAACATTTCGGCCCAGATCGCGTCTTGACCATTGGGCGCGCCGCCGTTCTTACCAGCGACCATCGCGGCCGGGCAGCCTGTCATTACTGCGGTCCGTGTGAAAGAGGATGCATCACGCGATCGTACTTCAGCAGCGTGAACGCAACCCTGCCCGCCGCAGAGAAGACGGGCAGGATGACCTTGCGACCTCACAGCGTGGTGCACAGCGTAAGTTTCGACGCTCGCTCGCGGAAGGCGACCGCAGTGCGAGTCATTGACGCCAGAACTCGCGCGACAATGGAGTTTCGTGCCAAAACGATTTTCCTGTGTGCCTCTGCTCTGGAATCGGTACGCATTCTGCTGAATTCTTCCACGCCGGAATTTTCAAACGGATTAGCGAACTCGAGCGGGGAGTTGGGACACAACCTGATGGACCATGTGAAGTCCGGAGGCGCAACGGCAACCATTCCCGGGAATGAAGATCGGATGGTGATCGGGCGACGGCCAAACGGGATCTACGTTCCGCGATTTCGCAACGTGAAGTCCAGGCAGACCGGCTTCTTGCGAGGCTATGGTTTCCAGGGGGGCGCCCATCGGGAAGGCTGGGAGCGGGGGATCGCGCAAACGGGATTCGGCCTGGAATTCAAGAAATCGATCCGCCAGCCGGGGCCCTGGCGGTTCATTTTTGGCGGCTTCGGCGAGTGTCTGCCGAATCACAATAACTTCGTGGAACTCGACAAAGAAAAAGTTGACGCCTGGGGAATTCCAGTGTTGAAGATCAACTGCGCATTTGGTGAAAATGAGCTCGCGCTCCGAAAGGATATGTCGATTACCGCGGCGGAGATGCTGACAGCGGCCGGAGCGCACGACATCGAGCCCTTCGCCGACGACGAGCCGCCGGGCTTTTCGATTCATGAGATGGGCACGGCCCGGATGGGCCGGGATCCCAGGACTTCGGTCCTGAACCTCTACAATCAAGCGCACGATGTCAAGAATCTTTTCATCACAGACGGCGGCGCCATGGTTTCGTCCTCCTGCGTGAATCCCTCGCTGACCTACATGGCCCTGACCGCGCGAGCCTGTGACTACGCAGTGCAGCAATTGAAGAAGGGAGAGCTCTAACGCCAATATGAGCAGCCGCCGCGAATTTCTGAAACTGCTTTCATCGGCTGTGTTGACGCCGATGGTTGTCGGCCAAATGAAAACCACTGAAACGAAGCCGAGCCGAATCCCGCTGGCATTTTCCACGCTGGGTTGTCCCGGATGGGAATGGAAAAAAATTCTGGACTTCGCCACACAGCACGGATTCGCTGCCATCGAACTGCGCGGTCTCGAGGGTAAATTGGATTTACCTGCTCTTCCCACCTTTGCGCCGAATCGTATTGAGCAGACCAAAAAGGAAATCCGCGCCAGCAAGTTGCAGATTGCTTGTGTGAGCAGTTCCGCGCAGATGTATGTGGAAGATCCAGCCAAGCGGGAAAAGGAGTTGGGAGATGCCCGGCGCTTCATCGATCTCGCGGCCACGCTGGGAGCACCGTTCGTGCGCGTTTTTGGTGGCAAGGCGGAATCCGACAAGAGCCCGATGCCCAGCGACGAGACAAAGGCCCGAGTGGCCGCAGGTTTGCGTGAACTCGGCAAATACGCCGGCCCGCATAACGTGACCGTGATCATCGAGTCCCATGATCACTTCACCGCTTCCGCCACGTTGAAAGATGTATTGCGCTCCGCCGATTCCGAACACGTTGGCCTGCTGTGGGACGCCCATCACACGTTTGCTACCTCAAACGAAGACCCTGAGTTTACGGTTCACCAATTAGGCGCTTGGATCCGCCACACCCACCTGAAAGATTCCGTCGGCAGCGGAGAAGATCGCAAGTATGTGCTGACCGGGCGAGGGAACGTCCCCATCCAGCGCCAGATTGAGGCTCTCCGTTCGATTCGATACAAGGGGTTCTACTGTTTCGAATGGGAAAAGCTTTGGCATCCCGATATCGACGACCCGGAGATCGCCATTGCTGATTATGCGCGCGTGGTGGGCCAATGCCTGGGAAACGCCCGTGCGTGCGGTTTATAGCGTCTCGCCTCCGGTCTAGCCATGAGCCGGCATGTTGTCCGTGATCGTTTCGGTCTTCGCGTCCCAGAAGACCTTCTTGCCGGACCAGTACGATTGAGCGGCCATGATGCAGGCCACGGAATGCGCAAACCCCTCGTGCACAGTAGCGTGGGGCTGCTGGCGTGAACGCATGCATTCAAACCAGTTCGCCATGTGTTCCGTTGTCAGGTCGTCAATCCCCAGAGGTGGAAGCTTTGTCTCTCCCGGCAGCAGCACGAACTTGGATTCTCTCTTCTGATCAATGTCGGCGTCGTCTTCGTGCGTCCCTTTCTCTTCGACAAGTCGATAGCGCGGGCTGCCTTCGCCACCATCGTTGATCAGACTGGCTTTCTTTCCCATGTAGCGTGTAAAGCTGGGCGCATCATTGCCGAAGCTGGTCGAATAGCTGACCAAAAAACCTTTGGGATACTCGAGCAATGTCTGAAACGTATCGGCGGTTTCGCGACCGTCGTGCCAGGCGAAAACTCCTCCATGGGACACGACCGACTTCGGGAAACTATCGTCCATAAACCAGTGCACCAAGTCGATCGCGTGACTCATCCACTGATCCGGAATCCCGCTGGAAAATTCCCTATACAGACGAAACTCAAAATACATTTGCGGATCGAACGGACGGGCGGGCTTCGTCATCAGCCACTTGCTCCAATCCGTATCTTGCTCGCGAATTTCCTTCACCTCTGGACGGCCGCGCCACCGCGGACCATGATAGTTCCATACGACTTCAACCTTGCTCACATCTCCGAGCGCTCCACTCCGTGCTATCTTTTGTGCCGCCCCCGGATACGGTTCGCTTCGATGTTGGGTGCCGACCTGCACAATGGTCTTAGCCTGAAGCACAGCTTCACGCGCGGCTTTTGCTTCGCTCAGCACATTCCCCATCGGCTTTTCTGCATAAGCGTCTTTCCCCGCCTCGGCCGCCATTTTCAGGATCGGCGAATGCGAGTGCTCTGGAGTAGAGATGAGCACACCATCGACATCCTTCATGGAGAGCAGTTCTTCAACATGCTGGACAGCCTGCGGCGCCCTGCCGTAATAACCTGCATTGGTGGCAGCGGCCTTTTCGCGGTTCACCTTCCACAGGTCGCAGACCGCAATCATCTCCACGTGGTGACTGGATTTCAACTTGGACGCGATCAAGTCGAGATCCCCACCGCGGCTTCCGATACCGATATGCCCGAGGGAAATGCGGTCGTTCGCGCCAACGATATTTCCGTAGGACAACGCCGTGCGAGGCAGGACTACACCCCCCGCGATCACCGCAGCGGATTTGCCCAAAAATGCTCGACGGTTAATCTGTGAGAATTCACTCATGATTTGCTCCAGTGCACGAAATCGATTCGCCATGCTAAGTGGGACATCTCTGCGAGTCCAGGACAGCCGCGTCGGAGAGTTCTGATCTCAGCTGATCTTCAGCCCGTCTGGAACTAAGGGCAGCGAACGCAGCCGCACGCCCGCCGCATCGAAGATGGCATTTGCGATGGCGGGAGCCAGACCGACCATCGGGCACTCGCCCGCACCCGCCGATGGAAGATCCTTGCGATCGAGCAGAACGGTCTCCAGAACCGGAACATCCTTGAAGCGTGGCACGCGATATTCCGACATCCTGCCATTCAGAATCTTACCGTTCTCGAATTCGATCGCTTCGAAAAGCGCGCCACCCAATCCCTGAACGTTCGAGCCTTCGATTTGATTGCGCAGATTGTCGGGATTCACAATTGCGCCGCACTCAAAGGCTGAAACCACGCGAACCACCTTCACGTCCCCCGACTTGCGATCTACCTGAACCTCGGCGAAGGTCGCAATGTTGCCCAGTTTCTCGTACCCGCCGCCCATCCCAAATCCCTGGCCGGCAGTCCTGCTCTTCCCCCAGTCAAACTTCTTCGCTGCTGCCTCGAACACCGCCCGCAGCCTCTCATCCTTCAGGTTCTTCAGACGAAACTCCAAGGGATCCATCTTCACCACGTGCGCTATTTCGTCCATATGCGACTCGCGCGCGAAATGATTCGCGGTGGCAGCCAGCGCGCGGTACGATCCCTGCCGCAACGGAGAATTGGTCGCGTGAAAGACGATGCGCTGATTCGGAATCTCGTAATAAGTACGAATCCCCGCCGAACCGGAATTGTAATTATGAAACTCCCAGGCCGTGATGGTCCCATCGCCGCGCACGCCGCTGCTCACGTCAATCACGCCAGCCGGACGGAAATACGCCCACGTAAACTCCTCTTCGCGCGTCCAGACGAGTTTCACGGGCCGCTTGGCCGCGCGGGCCAGTCGCGCCGCTTCGATTGCCGTTTCCCCGGTGTGCTTGCCGCCGTAGCCGGATCCCGTGTCAGGCATCAACACTCGCACTCGGTCTTCGGGAATCCGAAACGCCTCGGCGAGCTGGCCGCGTACTCCGAAGGGCCGCTGCGTTCCTGTCCAGACTGTCAAGTTATCCCCGTCCCACTTCGCCAGCGCTGCCCGCGGTTCGAGCGGAGTGTGCGCGATGTACGCCACGGTATAAGTCTGTCGCAGACGATGATCGGCAGAACCCAGCGCCTGATCCACAGCGCCGACGTCGTAGCGATCGCCGTCTCCCGTGGGATCCTTCCCCTCGACCGTATTCTTCCGCAGATAGTCGAACAACTCTTTGCTCGAAGGTTGAGGCTCGGACTTCCATTCCGCATGAACGGCGGCAATCGCCGCCGCCGCCAACTCGGTGCTCGCAGCGGCGACGCCCACAAAGTTGGCATCGTGGACCACCGTCGCTCCCATCTGCTCCGCTTTTTGTGTGTCCACCGAAAGCAGCGTCGCGTTGAACGACGTTGGCCGCAATACTTTGCCGTAGAGCATGTCCGGCAGTTTCTGGTCCGACGGATAACGGTGCCTGCCCGTCACAAAGTCGCGGCCATCCGCCTTGAGCGCGGATTGGCCCGCAACTTTCCAGTTTGTCGCCGGAATCAGAGCAGTATCAGCGCTGACGGTCTGGGTCAGCTGCTGTCCTTTCGTCAGGGTCGCATATTCCACGGAGCGATTGCTTTGGGGATCCATGACCTTCCCGTCAGCAGCGATAAGGTTCTGGTGATCCATCTGCCATTGCGCCGCGGCAAGACCGATCAACATCTCGCGCGCCGCAGCCGCAACTTTTCGAAGCTGCAGGTTCATCGTAGGAGTCGTGCGGCTCCCGAACGTACCCATGTCAAAGGGCGTAAGCTGAGTGTCGCCCATCACCATTTCAATCTTTTCCATCGGTACGTGGAGTTCTTCCGCAACTGCCTGGCTCAAAGAGGTCCGGATGTTCTGGCCCATCTCGACCTTTCCCGTGTAAACCGTGACTTCGCCGTTTTCGCCGATATGAAGCCACGCATCAATTTCCTTGGGCAAATCGCCCCGCCGCTGCCTCGCCCCTCCCGACTCTTGCGCGATCACCGCCGGTTTCAAGACCGAAACTACCAGAACTCCCGCGCCGAGAAACTTGAAAAATTCCCGCCGATCCAGATCGAAGCGGTACGGACCCGCGGCCGTCAGTTCGTAGCGCTCAGGCTCCAGCGGAACTTGCGCGTGAGTTTTCTCGCTCATCGCCCCGCTCCCTTCGCAGCAGATGACGCTGTCGCGACCTTCGCCGCCTTCTGGATTGCACTGACGATGCGCGGATAGGTTCCACAGCGGCAAACGTTTCCGTCCATGAAGGCGACGATCTCGCTTTCTTTCGGCGCCGGATTCCGCTGGAGCAGCGCAACTGCCGACATAATCATCCCCGACGTGCAGTACCCGCACTGCATCGCGCCCTCTTCGAGGAACGCCGCCTGCACGGGATGGAGCTGGTCTCCGCTGACCAGGCCTTCAATCGTTGTGATTTGCTTCTGAGAAACCGTACTCGCCTTGGTGACGCACGACCGTTGCGCCTTTCCGTCGATCAAGACCGTACAGGCGCCACATTGCCCTTCGCCACAGCCATACTTGCTCCCTGTGAGATCAAGTTGCTCGCGCAACACGCTGAGCAGGCTGGTTTGAGGTCCTGCATCAACCGTGTAAGGCCTTCCGTTTACGGTGAGACGAATGGTAGGCATCCTTTAACGCTCCAGATCGAGGGATAGGTGTGGCGCTTTGAGTGGAGCTTCTTCACAGAATGATATACCTGCCCATAAGGTTGTTGAAGTCCCGGAGCTTCGCTCGGGTGCTCCCGATTCCTCAGTCGTTGATCGCCTGATACGCGAGTACGTTGACTTCACGGTCCAGCGCCAAATCGCCTGTGGGATGCAGTTGCGCCATGAAGACGACGATCATCTGCTCTTTCGGATCGATTGTGAATCCAGTGTAGAAGAAGCCTCCCCAGTTGTATTCGCCCGGCGATCCCAACTCGGAGAGCGGGCTCTTAACGCCGGACACTCCGAAGCCCAGCCCGAAGCCCTGCTCTGGACCGATCTTTCCGAGTTGATCCTGCGTCATGAGTTCGACGGACTTGCGGCTCAACAGACGTGTGTTGCCGACCTTGCCGCCGTCGAGCATCATCTGGCAGAAGCGAGCGTAGTCCATCGCCGTGGAAACCAGCCCGGCGCCGCCTGAAAACAATTTCTTCGGACCGCGAGAAGGATAGTCCGCGGAATATACAAACGATCCTTCCTTGATCGGAGTATCCGGAAAGCGATTCAGCCCTTTTTCCGGATAGTACGTGTATGCAGTGGCGAGGCGGTCTAGTTTGTTGTCGGGCGGAAAAAAATACGTATCTTTCATCCCCACCGGTTCGAAGATGCGGGTGCGGAAAAACTCGTCCAGCGGTTTCCCCGACACTACTTCCACCAGGCGGCCCAGCACGTCGACGCTTAGACTATACTCAAATCGGTCCCCAGGATTGAACAGCAGAGGAATACCCGCCAGCTTCTTCACGCTGTCCGCAATCGTGCCGTCATACTGCAGCAGTCCGCTCGCTACTCCGGCGGCCTCGTACATGGGGCCCAGGTCACCATTCCAGTTGTAAGTAATCCCCGACGTGTGGCGAAGCAGGTCGCGGATGGTGATCTCTCTCGTGGCAGGAATAGAGTAGGGCTCCCCGGAAGCCGGTTTCGCCAGCACTTTCGGATTTTTGAAGTCGGGCAGATACTTCGACACGGGATCGTCAAGCAGGAATCGTCCCTCTTCGTAAAGCATCATGACGGCCACGCTGGTAATGGGCTTGGTCATGGAGCAGATGCGGAACATCGCATCCGGCCGCATGGGCTTGCCGGCCTCCCGGTCCATCATCCCCTGCGATTTGAACCAGGCTACGCGACCGTGCCGAATCACCACAGTGACTGCGCCCGCAATGCGCTTGTCATCGATATCGCGTTGCACGCTTGTGCCAATCCGCTCCAGCCGTTCCGAAGACAGCCCGACGGACTCCGGCTTACCGCTGGGCAGATCCTGCGCAATTGCGCAGACGTTCAGTACAAGAAAGCCGAGAAGAACCGGAATGATCTTCCGGTTCTGCCCGGCAAAAGTAAAACGCATATTTCCTCCCGCGCTTTAGGACTTGATAGTTTTCGAAGCCGCATCCCAGGTGACCGGCTTCTGGCGGAAATACGATTCGTTCGCCATATGACAGGCGATAGCGGCGTTGTTGCCAAAAACCGCATCTTCCGTCACCGGCTTGCGCGACTTCACAGACTGGAAGAAAACGTTCAGGTGCGGACGCATATCATCCCAGTCATGCCCGCGATACAGAGTGTCATCGTGCATAGGTTCTTTGCCCAGTTGCGGATCGTGCTCCTCATGCCACTGCTTCACATATTGCTCCCGCATTTTCGCCGGGAAACTGGAACTGTAATAGCTGGGATCAGTATCCATCCCGGACTGCGGAGAGTGCCGCAGCTCGAACTCGCCGGTATCGAGTAGCCCCTTCGGCCCCATGAACCGCGCCAGTTCTGGTGTCTCCGTTCCGAGCCCAAGACGGACATAGACCGGAACCCCGTGATAGTCGAACAGCACGGTATGCAGGTCGGGCATGTCGCGCCCGTCCTTGAAGCGGAAGATGCCGCCCATTGCCGTCGCCGACTTGGGCACCTCATTCCATCCCAGCGTGACCAGCATGCCGCTGATCAGGTGCACCATCAGATCGCCCGCCACTCCGGTGCCATAGGCCCGCCAGCAGCGCCAGCGCGCAAAATGCAGCTTGTTGAACGGAATCTTGGGAGCATCATTGAGCCACGTGTCCCAGTCCAGCGTTTCCGGAGAAAGATCGAGCGGAGGCGGATACTCCCACGCGCCCGTAGGATCGTTTCGTCCCAGCGTAAGTTCTACCATTTCGACGTCGCCGATCGCTCCGCCCGCGTAAAGTTCCCGCGCCTTCGCGCAAAGCACGGAACTAACGCGCTGCGAGCCAATCTGCACGATGCGATTATTTTTCTGCGCAGCCTCGACCATGGCCAATCCGTCGGCTACGTTATGCGACATCGGCTTCTCGCAATAGATATCCTTTCCCGCGTTGCACGCGTCGACTACAACCCGCCGGTGCCAATGATCCGGAACCGCCGCCACGATGCAGTCGATATCCTTGCGATCGAGCAGTTCCCGATAATGACGCGTAGTAGGAAGGCTCGTGTTGGCGGTAATTTCTTTGGCCAAGGTGTGTCGTCCGTCATACAAGTCGGCGGCGCCGACGCACTCCACGCCAGGAATCGTGATCGCCCCACCCAGCAGGCCGGAACCCTGCATCCCGATTCCGATCATGCCAAAGCGAACCCGATCACTGGGTGCCACGGCTCGCGGCAATGGTTGAGCTTCGAGTCGGACCGTCTTTGCAACCAGCAGCCCGCCAGCGGCAGCTGCCGCACTTCCCTGCAAGAATGCGCGTCGCGAAAGAATGCGTTTCATGCCAATCCCTCCCAATGATTTTGACTGCTACTTCCCGAGCCCAGCTACTTCTTCAGCGGTTTAATGGCTACTTCCTTGAAAAACACGATGTCGTTGTCGCTATGATTCTGCAAACCGAAATAACCGAAGTTCGGCCGCGGACCGCGCTGCGGCTCGAAATCAAACTTCCTCTCTGGCACCGGATCGCCATCTTTGTAGTCCGTGACTTTCACGCCATTCAGCGTGACAATCGTGCGCGGCCCCTCCAGCGTGATCTCCATGGTGTTCCACTCGGGGCCGGGTTTCCACGCCTTCGCCAGTGGTTTGGTCAGGGAATACAGCATCCCGGTGGAATGGTATTCATCCTCTTTCGACGTCTCGGGATGGTTGTCGATCTGCACTTCGAATCCGTAGTGCACCGGCATCCATTCTTCGCGGGGCTCCACGGGAATGCGGATGAACACTCCAGAGTTGTCGTTCTCATCGCGCATCTTGTACACCACATGGATCATGCAATTGCCGATCTTGCCGCCCGTCCAATAGAGCAGGCCCATCCCGCCATGGGTGCGTATCAGCCCGTCTTCAACCTTGTCGCCGCCCGGGCCCACATGCTTCCACCCGGTCAGATCCTTGCCGTTAAAAAGCGGTTGCCACTTGTCGGGATCACCCTTGCAAGCGTTCTGATTTTCATCAGCAGCGAAGGCGAATGTTACCAGACAGGCGAGCACAAAAATCGAGACAATAAATCGTTTCAGCATTGGGAATCTCCTGAGTGTTCTCGGCTAGCTAAGTCGGGACAGACCAACATACTCGCACCAACGTCTGGAATCAAATGGAACTGATCCGTATTTCCATGCCTCCGCCCAAAAGTGAATGGCGCCTCACCGTAAAGGCGAGGCGCCCGATTTTTAGAGATTAGAACGATGATTCGAGTGGATCGGCTAATCCATCTCCCGCGTTTCACTTCCGAACAGCCGCATTCCCGCCGCCGCACCCGAACTGCCTTCAGCCTCGCGCTTTTTCTGCCAGTCGGCTTCGGTCAGTACCGTGATGCTGTCTGCCTTTTTCTTCTTTAATTCCGCGTTGATGCCGGGCAGTTCCTTCTGCGTCAGCTTCTGAAAGTCCCCGATCACGTCTTCCAGTTCGTGTGCCAGAGACTCGGCCCGCGCCGCCTGATACTCCGCCGGACGGCCCTCATAGCCATTAACCGTTCCATAGAGTTGTCCCAGAAGTTCGCGGATGCGCTCTTCTCCCGTGATCATACCGCCTTCTTTCGTGGCCACGATTTTCGACCGCAGTTCGTCGCACCTAGCCGCCAAATCCTGAAGTTGTTTGCGCAGCGGATCTTTCTCCGGCAGCTTTGCAGCCCTCGCGTTGGCGGCGTTGCGAACGCCCTCAATCGCATCGACCGAGTACGTCATGTGTTCGATGGTGTGATAGATCTTCATCGTCAGATCAAACTGTGCCTTGCGATCCTCCAATGAAAACTTCGCCCGCGGATCGAGCACCACGTTCAATTGCTCGGTATAAACGTTGTCGCCCTTGGTCATCTTCACCGTGTAAGTTCCGGGCAGGACTCGAGGACCCTGCGCCGCCTCAAACAGCGCGGTCGCTGCAGGTGGCACAGCCGGCGCTTTTACCCGCATCGACCAACTCGCGCGGTTCAAGCCCCGGTGCTTGCTTCCGGCCACGGTATCCACCTGTTTGCCGTTCTGGTCAAGAATCTCGATCTTTAGATCGCCAAAGATGTGCCGTGCTCTCTGATAGTAGGTAATTTGCGCCTCCCCGGGCCGGCTACGGCCGGTGAAGCTCTCATCTCCTTCCGCCCATCCGCCGAACGTGTCGAAGTACTGCACCGCCTTGCCCGGAATCAGAGCAGCTTCCTTCGACATCATCTCCGGAGTCAAAGCCCGCAGCGGTGCAATGTCGTCGATGATCCACATGCCGCGCCCGTGCGTCGCCAGCACCAGATCGCTCTCGCGCGCCTGTACGGCAATATCGTCGACCGCAACGGCAGGGAAGTTGCTCCCTTTGTATTGTGCCCAGTGCTGGCCTCCATCCACGGAAATCCACAGCCCGAATTCCGTACCCAGGAAGAGCAGATTCGAATTCACCGAATCTTCCTTGATCACGTGAGCATATCCGCGCGCACCGCTCTCTAACACCGGAAGTGCCGTCCAGGTCTTGCCATAGTCGGTCGTTTTGTAAGCATACGGTTTCATGTCCCCAAAGGTGTGGCGATCGAACGTCGCGTAAGCTGTGGATTCGTCGAACCGGCTGGCCTCAATCGTCGAGACCCAGGAATTCTTCCCCAAGCCGGCAATGTTGCCCACGACGTTGGTCCACGTTTTACCGCCATCCCGCGTGATCTGAACATTCCCGTCGTCGGTTCCGACCCAGATAATCTGCATGTTCTTCGGCGATTCCGAGATCGAATAAATCGTGGTGTGCATTTCCGCCGATGAATTATCGACGGTCACGCCGCCGGATTCTTCCTGCTTCTGTTTTTCCGGATCGTTCGTCGTAAGGTCGGGCGAAATGCGATCCCACGTCTGCCCGTGATCGCGCGAGCGGAACAGGAACTGCGCCCCAATGTAGATCGTGCCTTTTTCCGTGGGACTCATGTGAATCGGAGTATTCCAGTTGAAGCGCAGCTTCTTTTCGCCGTAGTTCGGCAGCGGCTTGATTCCGCGAATTTCGTGCGTGTAGCGGTTCACGCGCCCGATTTCTCCTCCCTGCGCTTCCGCATAGATGTAGTTCGGGTCGGATGTGTCTTCAAACATCCAGAAGCCATCTCCACCGTACATGTTTTCCCAGCGCGAATTCGAGACACCGCCGGGGTACGACGAATCGCCCACCCAGGAACTGTTGTCCTGCAGTCCGCCATAGACGTGATAGGGATCGGAATTGTCTGTGCTCACGTGGTAGAACTGCGAAACCGGCAGGTTCATCTGATGCTTCCATCGATTGCCTCCGTCCTCGCTGCGCCACAGCCCGCCATCGTCACCCGCAATTACGATGTTCGGGTTCTTGGGATTGATCCAAACATCGTGAAAATCTCCGTGATCAGAACCCGAAACTACGTTGAAGCTTTTGCCTCCGTCAGTGCTGTACAGCAGAATCAAATCCGGCTTGAAGATTTTGTTCTCATCCTTGGGATCGACAATCAGATTGCCGAAATAAAACGGGCGCCACACCATGTAGTTGCTGGCATCGAGCTTCGTCCAGTTCGCCCCGCCGTCGTCCGAACGGTATAACCCTCTTCCTTTTTCCGCTTCGATGTTGGCATAGACCACCTGCGGCTTTGCGGGTGCGACTGCAACCGCTACTCGTCCCCACGGCTTTGCCGGCAATCCTTTGGCGCTGCTGTCGCTGATCTCGGTCCAGTGATCGCCGCCGTCGGCTGACTTAAACAGCCCGCTGCCCGGGCCGCCCGATCGGAATGTCCAACCCTGTCGCCGGAAATCCCACATCGCCGCGTACATCGTTTTCGGTTCCTGCCGGCTCATCGCCATCAAAGCGCAGCCCGACGATCCATTTGCGCCAGCCAGAACTTTCTTCCAAGTCTTGCCGCCATCGGTCGTCTTGTAGACCCCGCGCTCGTCGTTGTCATCCCACAAATGTCCCATCGCGCACACCAAGACATTATTTCCATCGTTGGGGTCGACCAGAATTTTCGCGATGTGCTCGCTGTCCTTGAGTCCGACGTTGGTCCAGTTCTCACCCCCATCCGTGGACTTGTAAACGCCATCGCCGACCGAAACGCTGTTTCGAACCCAACCCTCGCCGCTGCCCACCCACACGGTTTTCGGATTCGACGAATCAATGGCCACCGCCCCGATCGATTGCGCACTCTCGCGGTCGAAGACCGATTTGTAAGTCGTTCCGCCATTCACCGACTTCCACACGCCGCCGCTGGCGGCGCCCACGAAGACAGTGATCCGGCCGTCCTGCTCAATGGCATCGATCGCGGCAATGCGCCCACTCATCGTGGCTGAGCCGATGTTGCGCGCCGGCAACCCCGAAACCGTGGCCGCGTCGAATTTATAACCACCCTGTGCGAAGGCCAGAGCAGAACAACCTAGCAAAACGATCCCAACCCACAAGCTCAAACTGCGATCGGCAGCGTTCATTGAGAAATCCTCTTGATCAGAAGTTGTCCACGTAGAGACAGCCGCCTCGGCTGTCCCCATTTCAGGAAATTTGAAAACGACGATTTACTTTTTCTCGGCATCGCCCTTGGGTGCTTGCTTCAGAGAAGCCGGCACGGCGAAGTCCGCTTTGTCGATAGGCACGTTGACTTCAATCTTCTCGATGGTCGTTGTCTGCTCCTCAGGATTTGCCTTCGATCCCTGCGCAATTGAGTAGGGATACATCACGCCCGCGACCGCCTTGTACGAGCCCATTTCCGTCACACTCTCGCGCACCGAACCGCGGACGAACTCTTGCACGTCCTTGCGAATCTCCAGGAAAGTGTCGGGATCGAGGTAGTAATAGAGGATGTCGCCATTTTTCAGTGTGACTTTCAAGCGCAGTGCGTCGTCGCCGTCGACCACGTCGTGCCCCAGAAACTCCACGGTGTTGCCCTTTTCTTTATAATCCACCAGCGGACCGTCGAAATCCGCGTCCCGCAGCAGGCCCTTCAGGTCGTCTTCACCCATGAACTCGGGATCTTTGTGTCCTCCGAAGGGCTGGATCTGCCAGCCGGTTGTGCCGTCGTAAGCGGTCACAGCGGTCATGCCCTGCAGCGAGAACGCCTCGCGCACCAGGTTCGGGCGCTCATTCTCCTGGAGTGCCGCAGCCGTGAATCCACCGCCGAGATTCAGTTTGCCCGTCATGCGGATCGACTTAATTGCCTTGATCTTGTCGATCCCGCCCTTGGCCTGAATGTTTTTGGTGATGAGTTCTTCAGCGCTCTGCCCGTAGGCTAAAACGCTCAGGCATGAAACCGCCGCCAGCACAATCGCTGCGTGACGCATGGGAGAGACTCCTGTTGTATGGGACTTTGACCCGGGAACTCAGACGAACAGTACTCTACCCGGTAGTAGACGTTCTTGCCAAGCCTTGGTTCGCCGCAAGACTGATGTGGCGACAGCCGCCTCGGCTGTCCCGCCTGCGCGAAGACCGGCGGAGCCACGTAGTGGTTCGGCGAAGCCAGTGAAGCCGGCCGAAGGTCCTGTCTAAGCCGATCGCCCTATCCCTACTTCTGCTGGGTCTCCGCTGCAATCTTTTCGATCACTATCGCCGTCGAGCCGCCCCGCGCGTACACCTTCCCGCTGGCCGTGACTCTCTGTCCGGCGAAAGGCAGTAACTTCTCATTCTGACCCGCCGAAGGAGTGGTGTCGGCGATCGGCCAATAGATAGTTCCGTTATCCGCCAGGATCACGAGCGGCGATCCCGCCCGTGCGCAAGCCTCAGCGCACTGGGTGCTGATGGGCTTCTTTAGATCCTTGGTAAACGCGCAGGCTGAGTCGAGAACATAGCCGTTCACCGAAACCGACTTGCCGGCATCGCTGCCGACCGCCAGCAGCGTCGCGAAAACGCAGACCACGATTACTGCGCTTGCTGTTTTTTGAATACTCATTTTCGGAACCTCTCTCTTGTGTTGAATTCAGGTGGGATTCCCCAGGTGGAAGGATACGGTAGCAGACAGGAATCCCCGTGCAATAGTAAAAACCGACTAGACCTTCTTCCAGGAGATTTTCGTGTTACCAGTAATAATCCTGTAGAGACAGCCACCTCGGCTGTTCCGCTAGAGCCTGCCCTGAGCGAGCGCAGCAAGTCGAAGGGGCGAAGCCCGGCGCAGGCCCACAACACTGCATTAAGAACGACTATCTCATCGTCTACGAAGATTTTCGTTGACACTACGAACATCTTCGTAGTAAGTTCTTTTTCCATGAAGCAGCCTCCCCACAAACCCACGGCTTCGGAACTCGAAATTCTCCGCGTGCTCTGGAACCGCGGGCCCTCCACGGTTCGCGAAGTTCACGAATCTCTCAGCGAGAAAAAAGAACTCGGCTACACCACGGTGCTGAAGCTTCTCCAAATCATGACCACAAAAGGCACCGTGCGTCGAAACGAAATGCAGCGGGCGCACGTCTATGAAGCATGCCTGCCCGCCGAGCAGACCAAGCAGCAACTTGCCGGGGACATGCTGCAGCGGGTGTTTGAAGGTTCTGCCAGTCAGCTCATGATGCATGCGCTGGCCGGGCGCAAGTCCTCGCCGGAAGAGATCAGCGAACTGCGCCATTTGCTGGATGAATATGAAAGGAGCCGGCGATGACTCTGATGAATTGGGTTTCCCCCAGCGCGATGCAATCTTTGGGATGGGCTCTGTTGCACTTTCTCTGGCAGGGAACTGCTCTGGCCGCTCTGGCCGCGGCTGCGATGGCATTGTGCCGCCGCGCGTCGGCACGCTATCTGTTAGGCGTCGGGGCACTGGGGCTGATGTTGCTGGCTCCGTTGGCGACTTTCTTCTTCTATTCGCAGCAGCATTCCGGCGCCGCAGAGATCGCGAGGTCGTCGCCGCTCGCCGCTGCAGCCTGGACGACAGCGAAGAGCGAAACTGCGGGGCGTCGCTTGACTCAACCTTCCTCCATCACACCTTCGCTGGATGTGCTTCCGTGGCTGGTCGAGGCGTGGCTTCTCGGAGTCGCCTTCTTCAGCCTTCGTTCTGCGGGCGGATTCTTTCTGCTCGAGCGCGAACGCCGCAGGCAATCGAGCATAGTGAGCCCGCGACTCCTTGAGATCTGCCGGACGCTGCAATGCCGGCTCGGCCTCGATCGCGCGATTGCTTATTGCGAATGCAAGTGGCTGCAGGCGCCCGCGGTGATCGGATGGTTTCGACCCGTCGTGTTTTTGCCGGTGACTGCTCTCACGGGCCTCTCGGAAGAACAGCTGGAGGCGGTGATCGCGCACGAACTGGCGCACATCCAGCGGCTTGATCCCTTTGTGAATGTTTTCCAGGTTTGCGTGGAGACGCTGCTCTTCTACCATCCTGCGATCTGGTGGCTGAATAAAAAGATTCGAGCGGAACGCGAGCACTGTTGCGATGACATGGCAGTGGCCCTTTGCGGCAACGCCGTCGAATATGCGCGCGCACTCACGCTGATGGAAGAATGGCGCAGTGCACCTGCGTTTGCGATGGCCGCGAATCGTGGTCCTCTCACCGAGCGCATCGTTCGCGTTCTCGGCCTGAAGACGCTCGGCGCCGGAATGCGCGGTATCGGACTGACGGGCAGCGTCCTGTGCCTGACTGCGGCACTTGTCGCTGGCAATGCGCTGCTTGGAATGGCGCATCGGCAGGTTCAGGCGGATTCGCAAGCGACACCCAAGCCCGCGGACAGCTCCTCGCAACCGCCTGCTGCCAGCAGCACTCGAACTCCTAAGCCTTCGCCGGTTCATCCGCAAAGCGGCGAGCAGGCAACGGTTAGTTCTTCGTCGTCCTCCTCGGCGTCTTCGTACATCGATGCCATGAAGGCCGCGGGCCTTGGCGATCTCACGGTGGATCAGTTGATCGCCATGAAGATCCAGGACGTGACTCCGGAATATGTCCGGGAACTTCATGAGCAAGGTCTGCAACCCGATGCGAACAACCTGATTGCGATGCGGGTGCAAGGAGTCACTCCAGAATACGTTCGCGGATTGCGCGCATCCGGACTCAATCCCGATCAGAACCAGCTCATCGCACTCAAAGTGCAAGGCGCAGATGGCGAGTATTACCGCGGACTCAAAGAAGCCGGCATTCAGCCCGACGTGAACACTCTCATCGGGCTGAAGGTGCAAGGTGTAACTCCCGAATATGTTCGTGAACTGCGCGCCGCGGGCCTGACTGTGACCGCAGATCAGGTGATCGCCCTGAAAGTGCAGGATGTCTCTCCGGAATATCTGAAGGGATTGCACGCGCAGGGAATTGATCCTCGCGCGGACGAGGCTATTGCCATGCGGGTTCAGGATGTGACTCCGGAATACGTTCGCGACATGCGGGCTCTTGGACTCAAGCCATCTACAAACGAACTCATCTCGATGCGGGTGCAAGACGTTACGCCGGAATACATCAAGGCGTTGCAGGCCGCGGGATACAAGTTCAACATCAGCGACATCATCAGCGCCAAGGTGCAGGATGTTACGCCCGAGTTCATTGAGCGAGCTAAGAAGCATGGGTTCAAAGATCTGACTCTGCAGAAGCTGATTCAGCTTCGGCAATTGGGAATTCTGGATTCGAAGGCCGACCTTTAATGTCGTTGTGCGTGGCGCGGGGCTTCGCCGACGCTTGGACGGCCGAGGCGGCCATCGCCACAGGAGCATTTGCCCCATCAGCATTTAAGGAGATGAGTTATGAGAATGCGTCGAACCCTCGCGTACTTAGTGTTCGCGTCCTGCGTTCTTCTGGTAGCGGTGAAGAATCGAGCTGCGGACGCGCGCAGCGGCGACTGGACCATCAGCAAGTCCCACGATGCGGGCAAGGTCGAGTTCTCGCTCATCGAACATCATCAAGGCGGAACGTCAAGCCACGAGTCGGACTGGCCTGCGAGTTCGTTCCAGGGCGTGGACTTCGCGAAAGCTGGACGTCAGGACGTTCACTTCACCATCGCGCGCGATGCGGGCAAGATCGAGTGCGAAGGATTCCTGAACAATGGGGAAGGCGCGGGTATTTTCCACTTCCAGCCAGACGCGAATTATCCGCGCGAGATGCAGGCGCTCGGCTTCTCGGTCGACGACGAGAAGCAGTTCAGCATGGCGGTGATGGATGTCGGCCTGGAATTTGCGCGGCAGATGAAGAACGAGCATCTCAGCGATCTCGATGCCGACAAGCTGATCGCGTTCCGCATCTTTCACGTGGACTCAGCTTTTATTGAAGCGCTGCGGGCTGAAGGATTGAAGCTTTCCGACGCTGACAAACTGGTCGCCTTCCGCATTCACGGCGTGAGCCCGCAGATGGTTCGCAGTCTTCATCAGGCTGGCTATTCACCGGACGACGATACGCTGATCGCGATGAGAATCCACGGCGCGACGCCGGAATGGATGGCGGAACTCAAGCAGCGCGGTTACGATCATGTGGATCTGGAGAAGCTGATCGCGTTTCGCATTCACGGAGTCTCGCCGGAGTTTATCCAGAAGCTGCAAGGGCTGGGATATTCGCATCCTGATCCGGACGATTTGATCGCCATGCGAATCCACAATGTGACACCGGAATACATCAGCGACATGCGCGCGCGAGGAATTCACGACCTCAGCATCGATCAACTGGTGAGCATGAAGATTCACGGCATCGACTAGGCTCACATTCCGGGAGCATCGCCGAAAAAAGCCGCGCTGTCGCACGGCTTTCTATTTGTTTGCCCTTTTCCCGATCGGTTGACGGTTGCGGAAATCTTCCACAAAAATATCCTCTTTGCGGCTTCAATGGCCGGTCTTTTGGCGCGTTCTCTTTCGGGAAAAATCGGGATTCGAGGGGTACCCCCCTCCCCCACCCCTTCTGAATGCCGTGACTGGCGCGGGGTTCGCAAAAATGCTCTGCAAAATCTTGAGCCCCTAGGGGTTAGAGGTCAAAATCTTGACAACAAAGAACTTGCGGCCTTTTTCGAGCGACCTTGCTCTACCGCCTCCGCCTTGACCATAATCTGCTCTTTCCGAAGTGGGCGCAAGGTCAGATGTCACACGAGGAGTGCACTCGTCTGTGGATTTCCTGGCTCTAACTATTTGCGACGGTTATTGACGGCACGCCGGTGATTGACATCGAACCGGCGCTTTCTTGCAATCCTAACCAAAGCCAATTTGTTGAAAGTTGATTTCTCTTTGTTTAGCCGTTCTGCCTAGTACGCCAAAAACGCGAATGACTTGCCTCCGGGCTAGAGTAAGGGATTCCAGAATACGTGGCTGGCGGACACGGCAAACTCTAGCCGTGCCCGCCGCTGATGGTTAGTGCCTGGAATGCTCGTGGTCATCGTCTTCGCGAGGAAAGCGAACGACGCCGTGGATGGGCTGCGATCCGAAATGTTTGCTTGCAGCAGGTCCCGTCATCACAAGCGTCATGTTCGAATACTGGACCTCCGAAGTTCCGTCCGTCCCTCCGCTGATGCAGACCTGCAGGATTGTTGGCCCAAGCTTCTCAAAAGGCGCGGCGTTTCCATTGCCTGAAATGAAGCTGGCAGTACCGGTGACGACAAAAAGGGCGGTGTTCGCGGGGCTAAAGGTCGGGCAAGTGCTGGTGTCGGACGGGTCGGACGAGACCGTGGCATCCGTCATGACGATGTGGTGCGTGTGGGCACTGCGGCTCTTTGGATCGGTCAGATTTCCGCCCGCTGCCGCAATACCAGAATCGGACAGTTCCATTGTCATGTACGCCGAGAAGTCAGCCTGGCCAGAATTGCCTTTCAAGTGCAAGGCCCAGTGGCCGCGCATTTCCCACGGACCGGTCGGACTGAGGGTGGAAATCAAGGGTGTGTAATCACTGATGATGCCGCTGAGATGGTTTGGCATACGAGCCTGGGCCAAAGCGGCAGTACCTACTGAAACCACCAGGACCGCGATAATGCGTGCCGTCCACCACAATCGTTTGTTGTTCACAAAAAACCTCCAAATTTGAGAATCGCGCCTTTGTTGCCGAAAGCCGTTCGACCGGGTCGCTACCTCCTGGCCTGCGCGAGGGAGTTGCGACCCAGGAAATCCCTTTCGGCGATTTCACCGTCCCCGTTTGGGAGGATGTCCACAAATCAAAGCTGGCACCGAGAATTGCTCAAAGCTGTCGGCGGGTCAATACAACGCGGGTGAAACGTAGGTGACACCGGAAGTCGTTGACAGGCGCGGCGTTCCGGCGGGTAATGACATCCCTATCCTGTCTCCCCGAGGCGGGATATACTCGCCGGGCGAGGAGTCTTGGTCAGAGTGGCTAGTCCAACCAAACCGAATATCGTCAGTTTCGGCGCCTACGAGTTCAACCCGTACTCCAAGGAACTGCGCAAAGAAGGAATGCGCGTGCGGCTCGAGGGCCAGCCACTGGCGATCCTGGAAGTACTGCTGGAGCGACCGGGGGAACTGGTGACGCGTGAGGAGGTGCAGAAAAGGCTCTGGCCGGAGGACACGTTTGTCGATTTTGAACACAGCGTCAATGCAGCCGTGAAACGATTGCGGGCAGCGCTGAACGATTCCGCCGACCAGCCCCGCTACATCGAGACGCTGGCACGCCGGGGTTATCGCTTTGTTGCGCCGGTTGGCGGGAGTGTGGCGGAGCGGGAAAGCGAAAAGGCAGTTCTGATTCCAACCGAGCCGCAGGCGCAGGCAGCGGTGGGGTCTGGTCGCCGGTGGTTGTGGTTAGTCGTGGTCGCGGCAGTTTTCGTCCTCGGGCTTGCGGGCTGGGGATGGCGGGTGTGGCGGAGTCGGACGGTTACTCCCGCGATGCCGCCGGTTCGTTCGCTGGCTGTGCTTCCGTTGCAGAACTTGAGCGGAGATCCTACTCAGGAATATCTGGCGGACGGTATGACCGAGGAGCTTATAGGAAGGCTTGCCAACATTCATGGCCTCCGCGTGATCTCGCGCACGTCGGCGATGCACTTCAAGAACACCAAGCTCTCCGTGCCTGAGATTGCCAAGACGCTCGGCGTGGACGCCATTGTCGAAGGATCGGTAATACGAGAGGGCAATCAGGTTCGCGTCCATGCTCAGTTGATTCGCGGCACAAGCGACGAGCACATTTGGGCAGGAGAATACCAGCGAGAGTATGGGAGCCTACTCGCGCTCCAGGACGAGGTGGCTCGGAGTATCGCCGAGCGAATCGAGGTCAGCCTGACGCCCGAGGAGCGGCAGACTTTGGCATCCACACACCCGGTCGACCCTGAAGCTCACGAGGATTACCTGAAGGGCCGCTACTATTTCAACCAACGAACGCGGGACGCGATGAACAAAAGCATCGGGTTTTTCCAACAGGCAATCGCCAAAGACCCGAAGTACGCCTTGGCTTATTGCGGCCTTGCTGACGCATACGCGCTGCTCGGGTTTCGCGGCGGATTTCCGTCGAAAGACGCCCTGTCGCGAGCGAAGGCAGCAGCGCTGAAAGCCATTGAACTGGATGACACGCTCGCCGAACCGCACGCATCTCTCGCATTCATCGCCGAGACTCATGAGTGGGATTGGGCAACGGCCGAGCGGGAATACAAGCGTGCCCTCGAACTCAACCCCGGTGATGCCCGGGCTCACCACTGGTATGCCGGTTATCTGATGTATGTAGGGCGGTTTGAGGAGGGGATTGCCGAGGCCAAGCGTGCCCGCGACCTCGATCCACTCTCCTTGCCGGTCAACAATGCCCTGGCGGGCCGGTTGCTCGTAGCGGGCCGGGTCGACGAAGCGCTGGCGCAATTGCGACAAACGTTGGAAATGGATCCTCATTTTGCGCCAGCCCACCAGACCCTTGGCTGGGCATACCTGAATATGGGAAAGCACCACGAGGCCATTCAAGAGTTTCAACAGGCGCTACAACTCTCCGGAGCCGACGATAAAGACATCATGCTGGACCTTGGTTTCGCCTATGCTACCGTGGGCAACCGGGAGGAAGCGCGCAGGATACTGGTCAAGCTGAAGAAACTACACGAGCAACGGCTTGTACCATCCGGTTCAATCGCGATTCTCTACGGAGCCTTGGGTGAGTTGGACGAGGCTTTCGCCTGGCTGGAAAAGGCTTATGAGGAGCGTGACCCTGAACTTACGTACCTAAAAGTGCCGGGTCGGAGGTTCGCGCCCCTGCGTCACGATGCACGGTTTCAGCAAATGGTGCACCGTATGGGGTTACCCGAGTAAAGGGCTCCTGTCCTACTCCCTGACTGACTTTCCTTGCCTGTTCGGACGCACCGCTTCGGCGAAGGTTAGCGGACATGGATGCGGCAAAGCCATACGTGGTTATGGAAGCGATCGCTACGGCTACCGAGCCGCAAAGCTCCCTGTGGAGCTAGACCTTCTTGAGCGACGGTTGGTGGAGTCTCGCACGACCGTCATCATCCCATTTGACGATGGCGTCATCTTCGTTGGCGCGCTCAACTGTGCCGAATTCGCCGGTCGGTTTGCCGAAGTTGCCCAGACCCTCGACGCGATCTCCGGGACTTAGTTCCTGGCCGGTAGCAGAGGCTTGGGCGAGCGGTGGCTTCCTGGCACGGTCGGAGTCAGGCGTCGCCCCGGGGTAGGATAAGGGCGGTTGGGGAGCTTTACGCAGTTTGGGTGTCGGTTTATTCGTTATCTGGCGCATATATCTTTTATCTCTTTCTAGTGAGGCCGGGGAAGTGCCCTTCGCAGCCACTGTGCGTCTCCTCAATCTGTCCAGCATAAGTTGGAAAGAACGGTTCCGCTGGTCCAAACTGCACAGTTCTGCCAAAAAAGCGCGTATCCCACGAGCGTGCGGCTTGACGGAAGGAAGTGGTAAGCCTACACAACAAACATGGCGACGCCGGCGGCGAACATTGCGACTCGCAGGCTGCGGAAAAATGCACCCTGGGGATGCTTCCACCAAGGCTGAAGCCCGCACTGATTTGGGCGCGTTAATGCGGCTCTGAAGCGCCACTCTCCGCGTGACGGAGCGTCCCTCTCAGGCTTAATGACGTTGGACTCTGGACCGGCGTAGATAAAATCCTGGCTCCATTCAGAGAAACAGTAAAAATCTGAACTTCACTGCCTTATACCCTCCGCCGATCCTCTGACACTGTTCGTCTTCGATAGTCCAACCCTCCGACCGATGTGAAAGGCGCACGTTCTCCCAACATTTTGAGATGCTATCCTTTGCAGACCAATAGGGACTGTTCAAAACTGCTCGGTATGAAAACAACCCTGAAACTGCCAGCCCTATTCCGAATTGACCTGTGGTCCCTTATGGAGTCGCGAGATCGTGGATGTATACACAAAAACAAACGGAAACAAAGAATCCAACGAGCGGCACTGGCGTGCGTCAAGAAAGGAAATGAATGAGCCGCGCACGGCGGAATCCGCGCGAGAAGAAGACGTCAGCCAGACCACGCGGCAGGAACTGGAAAAGCGGCCCTAGTCGAACGTGGGAAAGAGTGCGGGAGGTTCTAGTCGTGGAGAACAATGTTGAGAAGTGAACTGTGAACTTGCAATGCATCGCCGGTACGATAATCAATGAGTCCTAATTTCCTAAACCGGTTCATGAAAAAGCTGACGCGGGAGCGAGTAGTGCCCACCATTTCCGCCAGAGTTTCTTGACTGATTTTGGGAATCAAAACTTCGGCTTTACCTTCCTTGCCGAAATGCGCCAGCAATAGCAGTATCCGGGCCAGTCTTTTTTCACTGGAATTGAAAAGCTGGTCAACCAAATCTTCTTCATACCGGATGTTCCGGGTCAGCAAATAGGCCACGAACATATCGGAAAACGTGTGTTCCCGGTGAAGCACTTCCATCATCGAGTTCTTATCGATTCGCATCACGGAGCAATCGGTCATTGCGGTTGCGGAGCACAGGCGGAGAGGTTGCCCGGTAAGGCATCCTTCTCCGAAGAAATCGCCCTCGTTCAGAATGCCGATTGTGGCTTCCTTTCCGATCTGCGACACAACCGTGAGTTTTACCTTTCCTTCCTGTATATAGAAAACAGCATCGGAGGGGGCGCCTTGGGCAAAGATCGTCTGCTTCTTGGGAAAAGCTGCGATTCTTCTACCGCCGTCGATGGTCGAAAGGAATGTCTTGGTATCGAATTTGCGGATTTTCTTGGGCGCAACTACAGGTGTCATGATTGGTCCCCCTCTCTCAGAGTTCCGAACCGCAGAAGGCGGCTTCCAGGATGAAGGAAGTATAAGTGCGCGAGAAGGGCCAGAATAGCGTCGAGTGTGGGGGCTAGGCTGCAATTCCGCCCGACTAGCACAATGATTTCACCCTGGGAGTGAAAAGTCAACCACCCGTTACCCAGGTGACGTCAAGCTGCTTGTGTAAAAAGGTTGAGGGTGCGGGTTTTCCATTCCAGGTTGAATCTCTGGAAGATGGAGTAGATGATGCGGTCGACACTTTCAACGTTCACAAAGCAGACCATGGGCCGAGTACGGCGGCGGACTTCGACAAAGCAGCGCTCGATCACGTTGGTGGTGCGCAGTTTGCGCCACAGGTGCCGGGGGAAAGCGAAGAACGACAGCAACTCGGGCAGATCCTGCTGCAGCCGCCGGACCATGGCGGGGTAAGCTCGGCACCAGCGTGAGCGGAAGGCGCGAAAGGCGGCTACGGCCTGCGCCCGGCCATCGGCCAGATAAATGGCTTGGGCTCCGGCTTTCACTTCGTCGTAATCGTGCTTCCGCGTCTTCTCTAAGATGTTGCGCATCTTGTGCACCCAGCAGCGCTGATGCCGCACCCGCGGATAGACGGTGCGAATCGCCGCTGCCAAACCAGCACAGCCGTCGGTGAGAATCAGGCCCAGCGACCGGCCTTCCAGTCCGCGCCGGTAGAGATCTTCGAGCAGCCCTTCCCAGTCGGCTTGGCTTTCGCCCTGGCTGCGCAAAAAGGCCAGCAGGTGCCGACTGCCGTCGCGTCGAATCCCATACGCCACCAGCATCTGCACCTGCTTGCGTCCCGTCGGCCGCCGCACTCGCAGACTGACCCCGTCCAGAAAGAGATAGGCATAGTCGTCGTTCAACCGCGCCTGATGAAACTGCCGCACCGCCTCATCCAGATCCCGCGTCAGCTTCGACACCGTCTGCGCGCTCACCGCCTCTCCGGTGATGGTCGCCACCACTCGACCCACCTGCCGCGTGCTGATGCCACGCAAAAACGCTTCCCGGATCAATAGCGAAACCTCCTCGGCCCGCCGCTGAAATCGTCTCAGCCCCACTGGCAGAAAACTCTTCTCGCGGGTGCGCGCAATCCGTAGCCGGATCGTGCCGAACCGGGTCACGAAATCCCGCTCGTAGTAGCCGTTGCGATAGACGCGCCGCCGCCCGCGTCGCCGTTCATAGCGTCCCCAGCCCGAGAACCGGTCCCGCTGCCGCTCCGACTGCAGCTCGAAAAACTGCTGCCACGCCTGCCGGGTCTGTCCATACAAATCGCCCCAGAAACTCTCTTTCATCTCCGCTAGAAAATGTTGGAAATGCTCCGTGATCGGGACTATCTTCGCCATTGGGTGTAGGTCTCCTTTCCAGGAACGGCTTCGCTTGCTAGGCAAAGCCAACTTACACCCTCTCGCTTTTTACACAATCAACGTTACGTCACCGTTACCCAGGCCATGTGGCCATGACTCGCCCGACAGCCATTGGGAGCGGCTGGAGGGGGGCACTCGGCATTTCGGTCCGAACGGTGCTGCCCATTACTTATGGATCGTCGGCTACTCTTCCATAACCGGGATTGTGGAAGAATTGCCCGTGATACGTTTGGGCAGTCGAAGGGCGCCGTTCTTCTGTTTTTGTTGGCGGCGGCTGGGAGCTTGGAGTAGAATTCCGGCTGCTCGGTTCCTGTGGGAACCAGCAGTTCGATACGATCCAGGCTTGCGATCCAACTTGCGATCCGGGCTGAGGAACGCCATGTTCAAGCCTCGCTAATTCGCCATCCTGTTTGGCCCTGTGCGCCGGGGCTCCCTGAGTGATTTTCATTTTCTATTCGGATGCACCGCTTTCGCGAATTATCGCGGAGGTGGATGCGGAAAGCCAAAGGTTGTTATGGAAGCGATCTCGATTGCGGCCGAGCCGCAAAGTTCGTTGTGGGCCTCGCTGGTGGAGGCGGTGCGCGGGTCGCATCGGGACTACACCGCGGGCAGCCTGAACCGGGCGATCCTGCTGCTGGCCGTGCCCATGGTGCTGGAGATGGTGCTGGAGTCGCTGTTTGCGGTGGTGGACGTGTTCTGGGTGGGGCGGCTCGGGGCCAATGCCGTCGCCACCGTCGGACTCACGGAATCGATGCTGAGCCTAATATTTGCCGTGGGCATGGGGCTGAGTCTGTCGACCACGGCGATGGTCGCACGGCGGATCGGGGAGAAGGATCCGGAGGGCGCGGCCGTCGCTGCGGTGCAGGCCATCGCGCTCGGGATCATGGTTTCGCTTGTCATCGGGCTGCCGTGCTTTTTGCTGGCTCCGCGGCTTCTGCGATTGATGGGGGCGTCTGCGGAAATTGTTTCGGTGGGTAGCTGGTACACCAGGATTTGTCTGGGCGGCAGTTGTGCGGTGCTGCTGCTGTTTCTGAACAATGCGATTTTTCGCGGGGCGGGAGATGCGGCCATCGCCATGCGGCTGCTGTGGGTTTCGAACATTATCAACCTGGTGCTGGACCCTTGCCTGATTTTTGGAGTGGGGCCGTTTCCGCGGATGGGAGTGACCGGGGCGGCGCTGGCGACACTCATCGGGCGCAGCATTGGCGTGATTTACCAGTTCTACCGGCTGCTGAAAGGGACGGAGCGGATTCACATCCTGACGCGGCAGCTTCGCTTGCGCTTCGATGTGCTGTGGCGGCTGGTGCGAGTTTCGTTGACCGGGATTCTGCAATTTGCGATTGCGCACACCAGTTGGATCGGACTGGTAAGGATTGTGAGCATTTTCGGGGCGGCGGCGTTGGCGGGATACACGATCGCGATTCGCATCGTCATCTTCGTGATCCTGCCGTCATGGGGATTGAGCAATGCCGCGGCTACGTTGGTGGGGCAGAACCTGGGTGCGGGCAAGCCGGAACGTGCCGAGACTGCGGTTTGGCGCACGGGGCTCTATAACATGATTTTTCTGGGAACGGTTGGAGTTCTGTTCGTGCTGTTCGCCGAGCCGGTGGTGCGTCTGTTCACGCAGGACGCCGAGGTTGTGCCGTTGGCAGCATCCTGCCTGCGGATTGTGAGCTGCGGCAATATTGGATATGCCTACGGCATGGTCATGCTGCAGGCGTTCAATGGCGCGGGAGATACGGTCACCCCCACGATTGTGAATCTCTTTGGGTTCTGGGTGTTGGAGATTCCGCTGGCTTATTGGCTGGCGATTCGTTTGCAGATGCAGTCGAAGGGGGCGTTTTGGGCGATTGTGGTTGCGGAGGGGGCGATTGCCGGGGCGAGCGCTCTTTTATTCAGGCGAGGACGGTGGAAGCGGCAGAAGATCTGAGTCTGGGATGGCTATCGCGGGAAAAACCAGGGGTACCGTTCCGGCTCCCGACGGTGCGGGCGAGACGCCCGCACGACAGCTGGCAGGATGCCGGCGCTACTCGTTAGCGCGCTCGGGCCAGGACCAGGGTGACGTCGTCCGGTTGTTCGTTATCGCCGATCCAGTCATCGACCGCCATGGTTACGATCTGACTGATCTGGGGCAGAGGCAAGTCCCGGTTCTCGCGGACCAGGTCAATCAGGCGCTGCTCGCCGAATTCGCCGAAATCATTTTCCGGTTCGGTGACGCCATCGCTGTAGGCCAGGAGGATTTCGCCCGGATGCATTTCGACCGCGCCTTCTTCGTAGGTCATGTTATCGAATAGGCCGACTACGGTTCCACCGGCTTCCAACCTGCGGATAGTGCCATCTTTGCCGATCAAGATGGGAGGCAGGTGTCCGCCGTTGCTGTAGGTCAGGTGGTGCGAGCGTCCGTCGTAGATTCCCAGGAAAAGCGTGGCGTACTTCTCCATCGGAGTGCTTTCGTAGAGCTGATGGTTGAGCAGACTGAGCAAGGCTCCGGGAGAAACCTCGACGCCCTCGGGCCAGGACGCCATGATGCGGCCTGAGCCAGCGATTGCGCCCAGGGCCACCGGTTCTCGCATCTGGGGAAGATTCTCCACACTGTAGGCGCGAACTGCCGAGTGGATGGTCGCCATTAACAAAGCGGCGGAAATGCCTTTTCCGCTGATGTCGCCGACCGCAAGAATCAGTTTGTGGGAGCTGGCGGTTAGAAAATCGTAGTAGTCGCCGCTGACGGTGCGCGCGGGACGGCAGAATCCATGGACCTCGAGCGACTCGAGTTCCGAAACCTGGCGCGGGAATAACTGCGCCTGCACTTCCTGGGCGATGGCCAGTTCGTTTTCCAGACGCTGCTTTTCCTTTTGCTCCTGGATCAGCTTCTCGATGGAGGCGGTCATGGAGTTGAACGAGAGCGCCAGATCCGCGAGTTGGTCGCTCGATTTCACGGGAATGCGATGGCTGAAGTCGCCGCGGTCGACATGTTTGGTGGCGTCGTGAAGTTGCGCCACAGCGGCGGTCACGGTGCGGGTCATGCGCGTGCCAATGATCAGGGCGATCAGTTCGATGATGGCGAAGAAAATCCCCACGCCTAGCAGGATGTACGCCACGCCCTGAACGAATTCTCCAAGCGCGGCAAACAGATGGCCGTACAACACCGAGGGACGAGTGCGAACCCTTATGAGCGCCCTTTGCTTTCGTTCGCCGGTATCCCAGTCAACCACTGAAAGGGACGTGCCGGCGAGCGGGATCTCGAGATCGAACCTGTCTTGCGGGCTGGGCAGAGAACCCACAGTGAAGGTGGGTTGCAAGATCTGCTGGTCAACTTGAACCGTAGTCCCTTGCTTGTTTGTATTGAAGACGGTTTGATCGCCGCTTTTTTGGGGACTCCTTGAAGAGGAAGCGTGAGTCCCGGAATCCGGCTGACTGGAAGAACCAGCAGCACTGTTCGGAGGAGCTTCGTCCAGCGTGACTCCCGAGGCGAAGAGCGTGATTTCGCCCAGATCGGAGGCGATGTTTCCTACCAGTTCTTTGTCAAACGGCTCGCTGGTAACAACCGTCAGCGTGCTCGACTCTATCGGAAGGGATGTGACAACA
The DNA here is from genome assembly GCA_963791515.1 of uncultured Acidobacteriaceae bacterium. Classification (GTDB taxonomy): domain Bacteria; phylum Acidobacteriota; class Terriglobia; order Terriglobales; family Acidobacteriaceae; genus Sulfotelmatobacter. The sequence continues at coordinate 456,310 of CAWBSS010000013.1, forward strand.
CGCAGGTGCAGTTCGTTGTGGTCGCGAACGATCTCGCGAAATCTGTCTTTCACGAACTTTGGGCGCGTGAGGCCTTTGGATTCGTTGCACAGTGGCAGTGGTTTCTCCGCGTACCAGGCACAGACGTGCCGGCGTCCCCAGGCGGGATCACGCTTCCTGAGCCCAGCCAGCGACTCCGCGGCAGGAGAGTCTCCGCGCTCCAGACGTGCCGCCAATTCATTGCTGACTGCGGCGTTGGCTGCCTCGAGACTCCTCAACTGCGAATGAATTTCTGAGGTCACGACAAAAACGGCGAATTGTCCGGCGAGTCCGTAAAGTGTGATGGTTGCCATGGCGACCAGGAGCACAGCGGGAATCACACCGATAAAGACGTAAGTGACGATGAGGCGATTCCGCAGACGCCACAGCACTCTGCGCTTCAGCCAGCGGAAGGCAAGGATGCAGAACAGCACGGCGGCGAGGAATGCGAGGAATTCGACCCATCCTCCCAGGTGGTCGCCCCAGGACTTGGCAAACAGGCCCAGCAGTTTCTGCAGCGCGAACAACACTCCGGCCATAGCCGCCAAATAGCAAGCCAGGCGTGCCATGCGGCCTTCAGGCCACAATCCGGCTTTGATCAACCGGAGCCGCAATTCTGGATAGGGCCATTGCATGCTGTTCGTCGGACAGTCCGCGGAAGAATGCTATTAGCTTTTAGCTCTTGGTTTTTAGTTAAAGGCCAAGAGCTAACAGCTAAGAACTTTCAACCGAAATTGCGCGGTGCGATCACGCTCCGTCGATTAGATCTCGGGGTAGAGATCGAAGAACGCTTCCAGGCTCGTGCGCAACTGCTTTTCGATATCTTCCTTGCTGCCCTCAAGTATGTGCATGGTGACGTGGGCTTCCCGGCCGTTCGTGAGCTTCACGGGAGCCTGACCCACCTCGGCCACATCCTCGGACGGCAACAGCCTCATGCCATAAACCAGCGTCAGATTTGCCATAAGTTGATTTTACGACGTTCCAGCAGGGTCCCGCGAACTTCGATTGGTTTGGGATTTAGGATTCCGGCCTTTCTCATTTAGAATTCCGCAGTGCCCAGGATTCTGGTTTCCATACTCTGGATTAGTCTTTTAGCGCTGGCATGCGCGCGGCCGGTTTTGGCGCAGGAGCCGGCGGGCAACCCACCATCCACTCAGCCGCAGGTGAAGGTCAACATGCTGAACGTGTGCTCGCCTTCCGCCGAGGAGCAGAAAGAAATTGCTGCCGCGCTGGCCCGCGTTCCCAAGGGGCCATTATTCGGCTCCGATTTCGAAGTGTCCCGCGGGCGCTCGACCCTGAGCGACATGCCGAACTTTCTGCAGCCCGGACAGAGCGGCCATGTTGCCGGGGAGCCATCGGTGGCGAGTTATGTCCGCATTCGCCGCGAGTTTTCGGTGCAGGCGCTTTTTTCCAGCGTGCAGTATTCCTTCAGCAATGACGGGCAGACCATGGTGGAGACGCTGGTGCTGCACGTTCGCGATCCCAAAGATCTGATTCAGGTGTCGCTGGAAGACAGTGCCTCGTCGGTCACCAGTTCCGAGGCTATGCTCGGGTCGAACACTCCGGCCAGCCGGGTGCGGCTGGAACGCTTTGGGAAATCCTCGGTGGCGTTGGCTCGGTGTTTGGCTGCGGAGGGCGGTCCCGCGCCGGATCAGAGCGCGTATGAGCCGCTGTTCCGCAGCGCGTCGGATGTGTTGGCGAACTATCGCACGCTGTTGAGCGTGAAAAAAATTGTGCCGGAGGAGTTGGTGAAAATCAGCGGTGAGTCCAAGGCAGAGTCTAAGCCGAAGAATGCGACAAAGGTCAAAGGGACCAAGGCGACACCGGTTCTAGATAAGAAGTGAGTTCACTTTTGCTGTTCTTGCGAGTGAACGAGCGGCTTGCATCAAAACCTGAAATCAGCCATCTAATCTGCAACTACACAATTATCCATGAGCGAAACTCGAGATGTTGTCATCATCGGGTCCGGATGCTCCGGACACACTGCCGCTCTCTACACGGCGCGGGCTAACCTGAAGCCGCTCGTCATCGAAGGCCACGAGCCGGGCGGGCAACTCTCGATGACCACGCTGGTCGAGAATTTCCCCGGATTTCCCGAAGGCATTCTCGGTCCACAGCTCGTCGAGAATATGCGTAAGCAAGCCGAACGCTTCGGCGCCGAATACCGCATGGCGCATCTCACCAGCGCCGACCTGAGCCAGCGGCCGTTTCTGCTGCATCTGGGCGTTCATCAGGTTCACGCCCAAACTCTGATCATCGCGAGTGGTGCTTCGGCTCGTTGGTTAGGGTTGCCGCATGAGCAGCAGCTTATAGGCCATGGTGTTTCGTCGTGCGCGACCTGCGACGGCTTCTTTTTTTCGGGGAAGGAGATCGTAGTGGTCGGGGGCGGAGACTCGGCCATGGAGGAAGCGCTGTTTCTTACCCGCTTCGCGACCAAAGTGACGGTGATTCATCGTCGCGATGCTTTTCGGGCGTCGAAGATCATGCTGGAGCGCGCGCAGCACCACGAGAAGATTCAGTTCCTGCTCAACACGGTGGTGGAAGACGTTTACGACGTTCACCATAAAGAAGTCACCGGCCTCAAATTGCGCGATGTAAAGACGGACAAAGTCTGGGATTTCCCCACCAGCGCGCTGTTTCTCGGGATCGGCCACGAGCCCAACGCGAAGATGTTTGCCGGCCAACTCGACACCGATGCCGATGGCTACCTCAAGACTCACAACTACGTGTTCACGCGCGTGCACGGAGTGTACGCCTGCGGTGACGTGCAGGACCGCCGCTATCGCCAGGCCATTACCGCCGCAGGCACAGGTTGCATGGCCGCGATGGAAGTGGAGAAGTTCCTGGAAGAACACGGCAAGTGAGCCCATTTCGCGCTGGTTACTATCGTTTTTATTCCGGGTGGCCCGTAGCCTGAAAGAATCCGCGATCGCCTGCCCCGCAAGAGTCACTCCCCCGGTCGTTCTAACCGGGGTAGCCTGAGTTTGGCCGAGGAACTAGAGCCTTTCCACCGGCCTCTACACCGACAAAGCACTTCCCAGGCGCTCTTACGGAGGGGGTACCTTCATGAACGTTCGCTTCGTCTGTTTTCTCGCTTTTTGTGGCGGCCTTTATGCGCAGCAGGTCTCGCAACCGTCACTCACGATCTACAACCAGGATTTCGCTGTCGTACGCCAGGAACTTCGCCTCGATTTGAAGGCAGGCGAAAACCAGATCAATGTGAACGACATCACCATGCACCTTGAACCCGACTCGGTGATCCTGCGGGACCCCACCGGTAAACATAATCTCCATGTGCTCGAGCAGAACTACCGTGCCGACCCAATCTCGGAGCCGTTGCTGCTTTCGCTGTATGAAGGCAAGACGATCAACTTCGAAGTTGGAACACCTCAAGGCGTGCAGACGGTCAAAGGCAAGGTCATTCGCAGCGGATACACGCCCCATAATGGTTTTGCCATGAACCGCTATGGCCAGAACTACTACCAGGCGCAGATGGCTGTGGCTGCCGAGCAGCCGATCATCGAGGTCAATGGCCAGCTGCGATTCAGCCTGCCCGGCACGCCCGTCTTCCCGGATCTGACCGACGACACCATCCTCAAGCCTCGTCTCGAATGGCTCCTCGCCACCGACAAGGCCGGAAAGTTCCCAGCAGAGTTCTCTTATGTGACCGGCGGCATGAGCTGGCAGGCCGACTACAACATCGTCGCGCCCGAGAAAGGAGACCTCGTCGATATCGTCGGCTGGGTCACCATGGACAACCAGACCGGCCGCACGTTCGAGAACGCCCGCATCAAACTGATGGCTGGCGATGTGAACAAGATTCAGCCGGGAATGGCCGGTCGGCAGGTCAGCCAGATGGTTGATGTGGGTGCGGCGGCTGCGATGGGGCCGCCGGTCACCGAGAAGGCCTTCGATGAATACCACCTCTACACCCTCGAACGCAGCACGACTTTGCGCGATCGCGAAACCAAGCAGGTGGAGTTTATCCATGCCGCCGGCGTAACCACAAAGCAGGTTTACATCTACGACGGCGCCAAGATCGATCCCAATCGCTACAACGGCTGGAACTGGGAGAATATCCGCAACGACCACTCCTACGGCACAGAATCCAATCCCAAGATTTGGGTGATGCGGGAGTTCGTCAACTCGCAGGCCAATCATCTGGGCATGCCGCTACCCAAAGGCCGCGTTCGCTTCTATCGCCGCAATGACGACGGCCAAGTCGAATTCACCGGAGAAAATGCGATCGATCACACGCCCCGAGATGAAACCGTGCGCCTCTACACCGGCAGCGCTTTCGACCTCTCGGGGGAACGCCACCGCACCAACTACTCCATCGAGATGGGCAAGAGCACGGCCACAGAAACGTTCCAGATCAAAGTCCGCAACCACAAGAAAGAACCGGTGGAGGTGCGCGTTGTGGAGCGCTTATACCGCGGCACGAACTGGGAAGTCGTCGCCAAATCAGACGAGTACCAGAAGAAGGACAGTCAGACCATCGAGTTTCCGGTGACGATCGCGCCCGACGGGGAGAAGACGATCACCTACACGGCTCACTATACCTGGTGAAGATCAGGCCGCTGAAAGTTCGTCCACCGGACGCTCTCGTCTCGAACCATAGCGGCCCACGTGTGTGCCCGGTTGCGCCCCACAAATCCCCCGGTGTGATACAAATTTCTGTGGTCTTCCTACGAGCGGCCGGCATTCCTTTTCTTATCATCCCCGACCTGGCAGGTACTGCATGCTAAGGGCATTCTTCGTCCATCTTTCTGAAAATCGATATCTACGCAGTTTTGCCGAGCGATCCGCGATCGGTCGCCGCGTTTCCGGGCGGTTCGTGGCAGGTACGGAAATCGCCGACGCGGTGCGCGTCACTCAGACCGTCAACCGCGCCGGCATGAGTGTCAGCATCGACAACCTTGGAGAGAACGTCACCAATCCTGAGGAAGCCCGCCACAGCGCGCAGCTTTACCAGCAGATTCTCGACGCCATCGTGGCCAACCAACTCAACGCCAACATCAGCTTGAAGCTGACGCATATGGGGTTGGATGTGGATGAGAAACTGGCGCGCGACCTGGTGGCAGGCCTTGTGGCCAGAGCGGCATCCATGCAGCCGCCGGGCTTTGTGCGCGTCGATATGGAAGGTTCCCCCTATACTCAGCGCACGCTGGATTTCGTTCACGAACTGCACCGCATGCCGGGAAATCAGAAGAGCGTCGGCACCGTGATTCAAGCCTACCTGAAGCGCTCCGAGAGCGACGTCGAAAAGCTGCTGGCGGAAGGGATCCGCATCCGCCTGTGCAAGGGCGCGTACAAGGAACCGGCGAGCATCGCTTTTGAAAGCAAAGGCGACGTGGATGCGAACTACATCCAGCTGATGAAGATCCTGATGAAGAGCGGGATCTATCACGGGATGGCGACCCATGACGAGAACATCATCCGGGAGGCCAAGGCCTTTGCCACGCGCGAAAACATTGCGCGCGATGCGTTCGAGTTCCAAATGCTGTACGGCATTCGGCGCGACTTGCAGCAGAGTTTGATACGCGAGGGCTGGCGCATGCGCGTCTACGTTCCCTTCGGTACGGAGTGGTATCCCTACTTTATGCGGCGGCTGGGCGAGCGTCCGGCGAACGTGTTCTTCATTGCGCGGAACATGCTGCGGTCGTAGGCAGTCAGTTTTCAGTTCTCGGCTGGAGCGAGAGGCAGGCGGGTGGCCCCGCGCATCATTTCGCGCTCCTGATCGGAGAACATGCTCCTAAAGCGCTCGGAGTTGATCACCGTTTCTCGCTGGTCCGGCGGCATCGCCCGCAAGTCGCGAACGGCAGTCATTACCAAGCGCTGGCGATCGGGAGGAAGCTGTCGCATCTGGCCATAGATCTGTCGAGCTTGTTGTTTTTGCTCGGGTGTCAGATGCTCCCACGTCTCCATGCGGTTCAACACTCGCAATTGCTGTTGCGGCGGGAGATTCGAAAAATGCTGCAAGCGCTGCCGCAGTCGCTGCTGTCTTTCCGGCGGCAAGCGGCGGAATGCGGGATCGTTCTGGAGCGCGCGCTCCTGTTCGGCGGGAGGCAAATCCTTGTAGCGTCGAAGCCAGTCCCCGGCGTGGCCATGCGCTGGTGGAGGTCCCTGCTGTTGCCGAGGGGCCTGCTGCCGTGCAGGCGCCGGGGCCGCATGTCCCTGCTGCGGCGTGGGGAAAGCGCCGATGCCCGCTAGACAGGGCGAGCAAAGTACGACAGCGATCGCCATACCGGCGGTTACCAGCCAATCCGTCCTGTATTTTCCCCGCCTCATTCTCGTGCGTGCGTGCATGCGTTTCCGCGCACTTCGTCGCTTTTCAGTTCATCCTGATGACAGTTAGCGCGCGAACCGTCTACGGATTCGCTACGACATTCTGCTGCAAGTCAAGATCATCCAGCAACTCGAAATCCGAATACATCTCGTGATTCTTGTCCAAAGCTTGCAGATCGCTTACCGCCGTGCCCGGGGGTTCCGTCATCGAAGCTTCCTGGGGATGCTTGTACATGCCACTGCCGCGGGTGACGAACAGGCCCACACCCACTCCGAGAAGCACGGTAAGCGCCGCCGCCAGCACGGGCCGGCGAAACCAGTGCAACCAGCCCGCCTGTGGTTTGGCCATTTCTTCGCGCAGCCGCGCCTGCAGGCGGGTATCGAAATACGGCGACGGCTCCGGGGCCTGCCATTCGTCGAGCAGCGCCATGGTTGCGCGCATCGCTTTCAATTCTTCCGCACAAGTGCCACAACTCTCCAGATGCTTGCCCTCGTCCGCTGTGGGCTGGCTGAATCCTGCCGCCACATCGGGCATGCGTTCACGAATTTCATCGCATTTCATAACCGCTTCCCCTTAACTCTTTTCGCCAGTGTCGCTCACAAAGAAAACAAATCAAGCTGACTCAACAAATTCTTTTAACTGTTCCCGCAAAGTCTCATAGGCACGGAAGAGCAACGACTTGGTCGCCGACTCGCTCTTCTTCAAAACTTCTGCAATCTGCTTGTAGTCCATTTGCTGGTACTTGTGCATGATTACCGCCAGCCTCTGCTGCTCGGGGAGCGCCTCTACTTTACGGCGAATCGCCATCATCCGCTCGCGGCGCACCATGACTTGTTCGGCGGTCAAAGCCCCGTCCGGCAGTTCGAGCGTGGTGCCGCTCTCCTCATCCGGCTCGTCGAGGCTGACCGTAACCTCCGGACGCTCGTGGCGCGTGTCCCGCGCATGATTGACCGCCAGATTGGTCGCAATGCGATACAGCCAGGTGGTAAATTTCGCGCTCGCCTCGTAGCTCTGGCGCGAGCGATACACGCGCAAAAAAACCTCCTGCGCCAGATCTTCGGCTGCCGCCGTATTGCGCGCCATCCGGTACATAAAACTTACGATCGGACGGCGATATTTCTGCACCAGGTAATCAAATGCCGATTGATCGCCCGCCTTGGCGCGCAGCATGATCTCGGCGTCGGAATCGCTACCCTCGGCCGCAGCCGACGCCTGCGGCGTCGTCGCAGCCATCAGCATGCCCCGATCCAGTGCGGCAGTGCTCACACTAGTTTCAACCCCGTGTTGGCCCGAAAGTTTCGCTCTTTGGCCATCGGGCGAAGCCGTGAAAGTCCCTTCGGGTGAAGGAGATAGAGGTGTCCGCGAAGGTTTTGGGTCGGGCGCCATACAAAAAGGAAGAACCGGCCAGGGCGCGGTCCGAACTCAAACCCGAATTCGCCCCTGCCGCCGATTAGGCTACCACGCCCGGCCCCCGCACCGAAACCCGTTCGTTCCGTGCCAGGAGGCAGGGTTTCAATAGAGATGTCAATATCGATAAACACACTTACCTAGGGTTGTAGCTGGTGGTCGCGCGCCGCGTCTCAGAAGTTGAACGCGAATCCTACCGAGATCACGGGATAGAACTTGAAGCCGGACATGTCTTTGTTCAACTTGTTTTTTTCGGCCTGCACGTTGGCCTGAAACGCAGGATCGGAGTTGACGGAGAGACAGTTCACTCCATCAGAGTCGCAGGCGCTTCCCGCCAGGTTGAGCGCGGTGTGGGGAGCGCCGGTGTAAATAACTCCAACCTCAAAGGGGACGCTGAAATGGCGGTGGTTGCGAGGGAGTAGATTTCCCCAGCCGACGGTGAACATGGGTCCGGCCTTGGCGAAGTCGACCTTACCATTGCCAGCGATCGGGTCGGTAGCATCGCTGGCGTAGGTGGTGTTGTTGAGGGTAAAGGTTTTGCCTCCGGGAACGGAAGCGTTGGCGGCAAGCTGGTTGCCGTTGTAGACGAGCACGCCCGGACTGAGATGGAAGCTGCCCCCGAAGGGAAACCAGTCGTAGTGAGCTTCTACGGAGCGGAAGCGCAGCTGGGCCGCGTAGGCGACGCCATCCTTGTTGAAGCCATGGTCATAGCTGAACATGTTGAACCCGGCGCGCAGGTTGGAACGGTATGTGAGAGGTGTGGCAGCTTCTGCACCGGCGCCCAGCGAGGATACCTTGATGGCGATGCCGAGCCGAGAAAATGGCTTGCTGGATTCCGCTTGTGCGGAACAGAGGGTCGGAAGCATGAGGACAGCGAGAAATAAGGATGCGAGGACAAATGCGGGACGTCGTGGCATGAGAATACTCCGCTTCACTCAAATTCTCGGCGTTCGCATGGCACGGGTTCAACTCAAATATCGTTCCAAGAGAGGATTCTCATGTTTCGCAGTACGGAAATGGGAGATGCCGAAGAGGGACAGCCTTATCCGCTGGGCTGAACTGGAAAGCAGATCACATCGTTATGCCCACGATCAAATCCACGGAAGGCCCGACATGACACTCTACTACCGCACCTAATATCGTAAGCAAAAGCCGGAAGCTTAAGAGGAAGTAATGCACACGTTGGCTGCTTCAACGGGAGCAAGAATGGGAGCCGCGGGCAATTCCATGACCACGACGACGGGCTGGGAACTTGGGTATAATGATGAACTTACCGCAACACAGTGGGCGCTTAACTCAGCGGTAGAGTGCCATCTTCACACGGTGGAAGTCATAGGTTCGAATCCTATAGCGCCCACCATCTGGCTTAATTTTCCGGCTGGACGTCCTGGCGGCCTTCCGATACTTTTCTGGTTCTTGACCTGCTCGGTGTTGGAAGTCCGGGTTGGGGGTCACTCCAACTGCGGATAGAATAAACTGTGCAGATAAGGGCGCGTAGCTCAAACGGATAGAGCATCGGATTTCTAATCCGGCGGTTGCAGGTTCGAATCCTGCCGCGCCTACCAGTTTCCTGTGCCTCTGGAACTGCCGGTGTAATCCACGCCCCCGATGCCGCCCTCTACACTTTTGGCTTGCGATGTTCGCAGGTTACGGTGTTGAGGCACGAATCGGCCAAACGGAGCCGTTCTACCGGTTTGCCCCCGATGATGTGGGACTCAATAATCTCTTCCACGTCAGCCTCGGTGACGTGTCCGTACCAGACGGCGTCCGGGTAGACCACGATGTTGGGACCGTGTTCGCACTGATCGAGGCAGCCAGACTGATTCGCGCGTACTGTGCCCTTCAGGCCGCGCTCGGCTAGCTTTTGTTTGAAGAGCTTTTGCAATCTAGCTTCCGCCTGAGGATCGCAGCATCCGCGGGGATGGCCCGCCGGGCGCTGGTTTCCACAAACGAAAATATGTTTTTCGAACTTTGGCATCAGGCGACCGCTGGCGCTCGAATTCCTTCTGGCGCGCCGATCTCTGCGTCCCAGATTTCATCGAAGTCGACGAAATATCCTTGGACCTCGATGCCGGGAATCGCGGCTCTCAGGTTGGCGGCGGCGCGCTGCAGTTCGCGCTCGTGGTGCGTGGCTTCCGCTGCGGCATCTCCGCCGAATCCCGCGGCAAGCCCGCCGTAGGCGCCGCAATCCGAGTGCAGCATCAGGATCACGCGTCGCGTGCCGTGCAGCCGCATGGATTTGCGGATCTGCTCCAGCACGAACTCGCGGTCGGTTTCATGGTCCGGAGAGGCCATGCATTTGGCGCCACCAGCGATCTTGATGGGATCGGAATTCACCACCCCGATGCGCTTGAGGAACTTCCGGAACCCCAGTTCAAAGCGGTTGTCGAAGCACCACAGAATCGCCGCGTCGCAATGATATTTCTCCCGCGGAGCGTCGAAGTGGAATACCTTTTTCACGGAACCCTCCTCGACGAAACAGATTTCCTCATGTCATCTTACCTGAGGAGGCCCATGGCCTGAGAAAACTCAGACCAGCGCGTCGTCTCAACCGCGCGCGTTGCTATTCGCCGTGGGGACACGATAAGATAATTCGTACACGTCTTCTCCGCCTTTATCCCAGTATTTTTTTGTGAAGTCATCGTTGCGGGCAAGGAGTGTGCGACCCCGGGCGCAGCGCAGGCATCTGCCTGCTGGAATTTCCTGACGGAGCTGGCATTGAAAAAAGGCAGGACTGCGGTGATCGTAGGCGCCCAGTGGGGCGATGAGGGCAAAGGGAAGATCGTCGACGTGTTGTCGGAGAACTTCTCGGTGGTGGCCCGCTATGCCGGCGGACACAATGCCGGCCATACCGTCATCATTAACGGCAAGAAGTTTATTCTCCAGCTCGTTCCCTGCGGCGTGCTGCGCGCCGGCTGCCGCAGCGTGATTGGCAATGGTGTAGTGCTCGATCCGCTCGCCTTTCTGAAAGAAGCGGGCGCCTTGCGCGAAGCCGGGGTGAAGATCGACGGGCACCTTTTTGTTTCCAACCGCGCCCATGTGATCCTGCCCTACCATCGCATGATCGAACTGGCGGCGGAAAATGCTCCGGGACGAGTGAAGATCGGGACCACCTCGCGCGGTATTGGTCCGGCCTATGAAGACAAGATGGGCCGCCGCGGTCTGCGAGTGGCGGATCTGCTCGACCTGCAGTTGCTCAAGAAGCACATCGAAAATGCCGTGCGCGAGAAAAACATGATTGCGCACGCGCTTTTTAACTCCGAACCGCTCGACGCCGACAAGATGTATACCGAATACGCTCATGCGGCGGAAAAGATCGCGCCGTTCGTGTGTGATACAGCGGTCCTGCTGAATCAGGCGCTGAACCATGGCGAATCGATTCTGTTTGAGGGCGCGCAAGGCACCATGCTCGACATTGATCACGGGACCTATCCCTTTGTAACCTCTTCCAGCGCGACTTCTGGCGGCGCGGTCATTGGCACGGGCGTTGCGCCCAATGCCATCAACTCGGTTATTGCAATCACCAAGGCCTACTGCACGCGAGTCGGCGAAGGACCATTCCCCAGCGAAGACAAAGGCGAGGCGGGGAACAACCTGCGCAAACGCGGCAACGAATATGGCGCGGTCACCGGGCGCCCTCGCCGCACGGGATGGCTTGACTTGCCGCTGCTGCGTTACTCGGGAATGATCAACGGCACTTCGTGGCTGGTGGTTACGAAGCTTGACGTGCTCGATGAACTCGCCGAAATCCCCGTCTGTGTGGGCTACAAGATCGACGGGAAGAATACGGCCGACGTACCGGCACAGGCCAGCGGCTACGACAAAATCGAGTGCATTTATCAAAAGCTGCCGGGCTGGCAGACTTCGACGGAGGGCATCACGGATTACGAGAAGTTGCCCAAGCCGGCGAGGAAGTACTTGGCATTCGTCGAGAAGGAAGCTGGAGCGAAGGTCGGGATGATCTCTACCGGCCCGGACCGCAGCCACACGATTCTTGTGGATGAATTCGTTTCGGAGTTGAAGACGGCCGCGAAAAAAGCCTAGAATTGCCTCCCCGACGGACCAGCTAGCGGGAAGGAGCGAAAACGATGGTGGTGTTGGCGGTTACCTGGATGGCGAAAGTAGGGCACGAAGCCGAAGTTGCCGCACTCTTTGAAAAGTTGACCGAACAGTCCCGCAAGGAGCCGGGCTGTGCCATGTACCAGGTGCATCGGCACAAGACGGAGCCGCGCCGCTTCTTCATCTACGAGCAGTATAAGGACGATGCCGCGCTCGAGGCCCATCGCGCCGCGCCGTACTTCCTGCAACATGCCCGCAAGGATCTTCCCAAACTCGCCGACCGGGTGGAAGGGCATCTGTACGAGCCGCTAGGGTAGTGTATGTGGCGCGGGCACCCCCTCGGCTTCGCTCAGGGCAGGCTCTCGTCCGCGTTCTTGAAGACGGAAGAACTTACGCCTGGGTGTTACTTCACCTTGTCGATCATCAACTCGCCACCCGAAGCGTAGTTCTCCTTCGAGACCTCATGGAAGGCGACGACAATCGCTTCCCGACGCGCCCCCGCTTCTTCCACCAGCGCATCGGTAATCCGCTTCGCGATCTTGCGCTTCTGATCGGCGGTACGGCCTTGCAGCATCGTGATCTGAACTAGAGGCATAAGGGATCCTTCGACTCCGTAGCCTTTCGCTTCGCGAAAGGCTACTCCGCTCAGGATGACGGCTGCGGGCTCCCCCCTTCGGCAAGCTCAGGGTCACGCCCGCAAAGCGCCGTCATTTTGACAATTCGTATCCCGCAAAGAAAAAGCTCAGCTCGAAGCGAGCCGTATCTTCCGCGTCCGACCCGTGAATCGCGTTGTGCTCGATGTTGGTCGCCCACTTCTTGCGGATTGTGCCTTCCTCGGCGCTGGCCGGGTTAGTGGCGCCCATCAGTTGGCGCAGATCGGCAATGGCGTTTTCTTTTTCTAGCGCCAGTACCACGATCGGTCCGCTGGACATGAAGTCGGTGAGCGTGTTGAAAAACGGCCGGGCAGCATGCACGGCGTAGAACTGCTCGGCCTGATGCTTGGATATTTCCAGCATCTTCATAGCGAGAATGCGGAAGCCATTCTTCTCGAATTGCTCGATGATGTCGCCGACGGCATTCTTGCGGACAGCGTCGGGCTTGACGATCGTGAATGTGCGTTGCAGAGTTTTCATAGGTTCGGTCGTTGGTCCTTGGTTTTGAGGTCTTGGGCCTTAGGTCTTGGGTCTTAGGAATAAGCCGTCAGTCTGAATCTCGGTACTCGCTACTAGACGTGCACTCCCAGCGCGGCCGCCAGAGTCTCGCCGATAGCCGCCGGAGACTTGGCCACGCGAATCCCACAGGCTTCCAGCGCTTTCATCTTTTCTGCAGCCGTGCCTTTGCCACCGGAGATGATCGCTCCCGCGTGCCCCATACGGCGTCCCGGAGGCGCGGTCTGTCCGGCGATGAAACCGACAACCGGCTTCTTCATGTGAGTCTGCACAAACTCCGCCGCGGTTTCCTCCGCGTTGCCACCGATCTCGCCGATCAGAATCACAGCTTCCGTCTCCGGATCGCGATTGAATAAGTCCAGAGCATCGATAAAATTCGTGCCAATAATGGGATCGCCGCCAATACCGATGGCCGTCGACTGCCCAATGCCACGCTGCGTAAGTTGATGGACCGCTTCGTAGGTCAGAGTGCCGGAGCGCGAGACAATGCCAATCGATCCCTCTTTGTGAATCGAGGCCGGCATGATGCCAATCTTGCATTTGCCCGGCGAGATGATCCCCGGGCAGTTCGGCCCGATCAGACGCGATCGCCGGTTCTGCAGAAATTCCCACGCCTTCACCATGTCGAGAGTTGGAATGCCCTCGGTGATGCAGACGATCAGGTCGATTTCCGCGTCGGCCGCCTCCATGATCGCGTCGGCGGCGAACGGCGGAGGGACGAAGATGACTGTGGCGTTGGCGCCGGTCTTTTCGGCCGCCTCGTGTACCGTGTTGAAAATGGGCCAGCCTTCGTGCGTGGTGCCGCCCTTGCCTGGCGTCACGCCGCCAACGATTTGCGTGCCGTAAGCGGCGCTGGCTTTTGCATGAAACGTGCCTTCACGGCCGGTGAGGCCCTGCACGACTACCCGCGTATTCTTGTTAACCAGGATTGCCATAAATAAAAACTCCTCGCGCTTCTCCTTCGGTTCCTAGCGCCATTCGGTTACGCCGAGAGTGCCCCGGGCCGCTGCCACCACCTTGTCGGCCGCGTCCTTCATGGTGTCGGTGACGACGAAGTTGAATCCGGAGCTCGTCAGGATCTTCTTACCCTCGTCGACGTTGGTTCCTTCCAGCCGCAACACGATCGGCAGCTTGATGTTCGTCTTGCGCGCAGCTTCGACTACGCCGGTGGCCAGCGTATCCACGCGCAGGATTCCACCGAAAATGTTGATCAGCACCGCCTTCACGTTCTTGTCGCTGAGCAGGATTTCGAACGCGTGCGCGACCTGCTCGGAACTGGCGCCCCCGCCCACGTCGAGAAAGTTCGCAGGCATGCCGCCCGCGTACTTGATGATATCCATCGTCGCCATGGCCAGGCCCGCGCCGTTGACCATGCAGCCGACGTTGCCGTCGAGCTTGATGTAGTTCAGGCTGTATTTCGAGGCCTCCACTTCCAGCGGATCTTCTTCGGTAATATCGCGCAACTCGCGCAGATCGGAGTGACGGAACAACGCGTTATCGTCGAAGTTGATCTTCGCGTCGAGCGCGAACAGGCGACCATCCGTGGTCGTAATAAAAGGATTGATCTCGAGCAACGAAGCGTCGGTGTCGAGGAAGGCCTTATAGAGGCTGGATAGGAACTGTACGGAAGGGTTGATCTGCTGCGCTTTCAGGCCCAGTTTGAAGGCGATTTTCCTCGCCTGAAATGCTTCCAGGCCCATGCCGGGATCGATGTGCTGCTTCAGAATCGCGTCCGGATTTTCCGCCGCGACTTGCTCGATCTCCATCCCGCCCGCGGCCGAGGCCATGAACACCGGCTTGCCCTCGGCGCGGTCCACCAGAATGCCCAGGTAGAGTTCCTTCTCGATCGGCAGTGTCTCTTCGATGAGCAGGCGGCGCACGATGCGGCCCTCGGGCCCCGTCTGATGCGTCACCAGCTTCATGCCCAACATCTTGGAGGCGAGGTCGCCGGCTTCGTTCACCGACTTGGCAATCTTCACGCCGCCGCCCTTGCCGCGGCCGCCGGCATGAATTTGCGCCTTGACCACCACTCCGGTCGCGCCCGAGCTGAATAATTCTTTGGCAACGGCCTCGGCCTCATCTTGCGACGCGGCCATCGCCCCACGCGGCACACTTACACCGTACTTCTTGAGAATTGCTTTTGCCTGGTACTCATGGATTTTCATAAATGAAGCTCGTCAGTTAAAAATCGGAAGGATCCTGCTTGCGGCGACGCACTGCGGGCAGCAAACTTTTAATTCTATAGAAGGGCAGGGAATTAGAGCAAACGTTGTCCGTCGTTCAGGCAGGCGGGGATAAGGTGTTTTCCCGATAAAGCACCGCTTCCGAGCGAGAACTGCGACTTTCTGCGCGCCCGTACATCCAACGAACACCCAGACGGATACTCGCTCGGCTTGAATCGCCAGGAGGTTTCCCGCGTGAAGCTCGTGTCCCTGAACGTCGCGCGTCCGCGACTCGCAGTCTACAAAGGAAAGACCATCACCACTGGGATCTTCAAACAGCCTGTGTCGGGTCCTGTGCAGTTGCGTACGTTGAACCTGGACGGCGACCGTCAGGCCGATCTCAGCGTCCACGGTGGTCCCCATAAAGCGGTATACGCCTATCCGTCTGAACATTACCCCGATTGGCGCCGGGAGTTGCCGGGGGTCGATCTGCCGTGGGGCATGTTTGGTGAAAACTTCACGACCACGGGTCTTGCGGAAGACGAACTTCACGTCGGGGATCGCTTTCAAATTGGCTCGTCGATCGTGATGGTCCGCCAGCCCCGGACCCCATGCTATAAGCTGGCTGCAAAGTTTCAACGGGAAGACATGCTGGAGCGTTTTCTGCTCAGCGGCCGCAGTGGTTTCTACTTTTCGGTGGAGCAGGAAGGCTCGGTCGCGGCGGATGATGTTTTCCAGTTGCTCAGGCGAAACCAGGACGGAATCACGATCTCCGAAATGAACCGGCTTTTTGTCCGGGACAAATACAATCAGGATCTGCTCCGCAAGGCCGTTCACACCGCGGCGTTGCCGGAAGATTGGCGCGAATATCTCTCAGAAAGATTGGACCGGCCGGCGGTCACGAAGTAATCACAGGTCTGGATCGCGGCGAAGTCTGGTCATGCCGTACAATTCGGCCTGACGAGATGATCCTCGACGCCCTCCATCGCATCGCCAACCACACTGAATCCCTCGGTCGCGCCGAGGCCCGCGAAGTGATGGCCGAAGTGCTGACCGGCGAATGCACGGACGCTCAGATTGCCGCACTGCTCATCGCGCTGCGCATGAAAGGTGAAACGGTCGAGGAAATCGTGGGCTTCGCGGAGGCGATCCGCGCCGCGGCGGCGCCCTTGCCGATTGCGCGAGTGACCGCGACCGACGCGCTTGCCGTAACTGGCACCGGACGCGACGCGCTGGTCGAAGACTCTCCGGCGGATTCGTCTTTGGTGGACACCAGCGGCACTGGCGGCGACGCCAGCGGCACCTTCAACATTTCCACCGCGACTGCCCTCGTGACGGCCGGAGCGGGCGTGCGCGTTGCCAAGCACGGCAATCGCAGCATCAGTTCCAAATGCGGCTCAGCCGATGTGGTTGAAGCTTTGGGCGTAAACATCCAGCTTTCGCCGGAGCGTGCCGCGCAATGCTTGCACGATGTCGGTATCTGCTTCTTGTACGCTCCGAATTTGCACCCTGCCATGAAGCAAGTGCAGACCGTGCGCCGCGAGTTGCGCATGCGCACGATGTTTAATCTGCTCGGTCCGCTGACCAATCCGGCGCGTGCTTCCGGGCAGGTGGTGGGAGTGTATTCGCTGGATCTGGTCGAGAAGCTGGCCGAAGCGCTGAGCATGCTGGGCCTGCATCGGGCGCTGGTCGTGCATGGACTCGACGGCCTCGATGAAATCACAATCACCGGCACAACGCGCGTGGCCGAGGCCCGCGAGGGTTCGGTGCGATCCTACGAAGTGGAACCGGAAGAGTTCGGCATGGCTCGCGCCACGATGCAGGATATTTCAGGCGGCGACGCCACAGAGAATGCCGCGATCATTCGTGCAGTTCTGGGCGGAGAGAAGTCTCCGCGCCGTGATGTTGTGCTGCTCAACGCCGCCGCCGCGCTGGTGGCCGCTGGCCGAGCCGATCGCATTGCCGACGCGATCCCGCTCGCGACTCAGTCGATCGATTCCGGAGCGGGCGCAGAAAAGCTGACAGCTCTCGCACGGTTCACCTCAGCGTGAAACGTCCCAGTCAAGTGCTTGTGATCCTGAGCGAAGCGAAAGCCTGCCCTGAGCTTGTCGAAGGGGATCTATGCATTTTCCACGGTGCTTGCGACGTTGTGGCCCTACTTCACTTCCACCTTCTCCAAATAATGCGCGACCTGAACGTTCCATCCCAACTCCTTTTTCATCAGATCGCGCAATTGCCCGGAAGCGTCGGGCTCTCCGTGAACGAGATAGGTGGACTCCGGCCGGTTGCGGAACGTGCGCAGCCATTCCAGCAACTCGGGCGGATCGGCATGATCGCTGAACTGTTCGAGCGCCGCGATCTGGGCGCGAATCGGTACGTAATCCCCGAAGATCTTCACTTCGTCGGATTTGCTCTTAATCGCAAACCCGCGCGTCCCCGGCGCCTGGAAGCCGATAAAGAGCACCAGGTTTCTGGGATCGGGTAGCCGCTGCGCCAGGTGATGCAGGATGCGCCCGCCCGTCACCATTCCGCTCGAAGAAATGATGACCGCAGGCATCATGGCCGCGTTGATCTCCTTCGATTCTTCCGGGGTTAGTGCAAAATGAAAGCCCGGCCACTGCAGCGGCGAGCCATACTTCCGGATCATGTCGCGGGTCTCATCGCTGTACTCTTCGTCGTGTTTCAAAAAAATCTCGACCGCCTTGATGGCCATGGGGCTGTCGCAAAAGACGGGCAGA
Organism: uncultured Acidobacteriaceae bacterium; assembly: GCA_963791515.1. Taxonomy (GTDB): domain Bacteria; phylum Acidobacteriota; class Terriglobia; order Terriglobales; family Acidobacteriaceae; genus Sulfotelmatobacter. Next base: position 474,152 of record CAWBSS010000013.1, read on the forward strand.
CGCGGAATTTGTCCCGACTCCATCAAATGCTTGAGGATGAAAACAAATTTCTGAGTCCGTTCAATTGCAAATGCCGGAACGACCACACTGCCGCCGCGCCGGGCTGCTGCCGTAATGAGCTCCGCAAGTTCCGGCAGTGGATCTTCTTTGGGATGAATCCGGTTGCCATAGGTCGATTCCATCACAACCAAATCGGCGGTCTCGCCCTCGGCGGGACCGGAGTGCACTACCTTTCCCGGCGCGATCTTGTGATCGCGCACGCGCCCAATGTCGCCGGTGAATAGGAGTTGTCGCGTCCGCCCTCCGGTGTTGAGAGATATTTCCGCCATGCACGACCCAAGAATGTGCGCCGCGCGAACGAATCGGAAGGAGAGGTCCGGCGAGAGTGGAACGTCCTGGCCCACGTGGACCGGCTTGAAATACTGCAGTGAGTTCTGCGCTTCTTCGAACGTGTACAACGGCAGGGCAGGATCGTGTTTTGACTTCTTTGTCTTGTTGTAGAAGCGGGCGTCTTCTTCCTGCAGGTGGCCGGAGTCGGGAAGAATGATTCCGCACAGATCGATGGTCGGCGGCGTGGCGTAAATCGGTCCGCGGAATCCTTCTTTTACGAGGCGCGGAATCCAGCCGCAGTGGTCGACGTGAGCGTGCGTCAGGATGATCGCATCAATTTCCCTGGCGGGAACCGGCGGCTCACGCCAGTTGCGCTCGCGCCATTCTTTCGGGCCCTGAAAGATTCCGCAATCGACAAGAACCTGAAAGCCGTTCTTGCCCGACGCATCTCCCGTGTTGATCAGATGCTTCGAGCCGGTGACCGTTTCCGCGGCGCCCAGAAACTGGATGTAGGCCAAGCATTCCCTCCCAGACTAACAATGAACCCACCCGCTCGAACGGTGTCTCCGTGGTAAAGGTTACTTTTCCGTCGGCTCGATCTTGAATGTGTTATTCCCCATGTCGCTCTCGGGGACGCTGCCGTCGTTGACCACGATTTCCTGCGGAGCCGCCGGAACCTCCACGCGAATCACGGCCTTATTCTTGGCGTGAACCTCGAGCCGCCGCATGATCTCTCCTCCGGTAAATTTGACGATGACGGGAACCTCGGCGCCGGCTGTGCCCAGATTATCGAGGGTGATCGTGAGCATGAACGAGTTGGTCATGGTCTTGCGCGAGAAGGCCGCCTCCACTTTGAAGTCAGGCAGCCCGCGATCGCGATAGACCCAATCGTCGAAGAACCACTCCAGATCGCGCTGGGTTTGACCCGCGATCAGGCGCGGCATGTACGAAGGTTCTGTGTCCTGCTCGGGACGGTAGGCAGCGATCGCCTTCTTGAGTTCCGCCTCGCCGACCATGTCGCGTAGCATCCACCAGACGCACATGGCCTTGCTGCGATACAGTTCCTCATTGGTGGTATTCACCAACGATCGGTTGGGCTCATCTTCGGATCTTGGTGCGATTGTAGGCGCTTCGATTTCGTGGAGCGCAAATCGGTGCAGCGCCATGTAATCAAGCGCAGCCTGGCGTCCCTTCTCGCGTTCGAGGTAGAGAGCCTGCGCGAAGTGAGCGAGGCCTTCTTCGATCCACGGACGGAATGACAAGAACGCAGCGTGCGTGAGTTGATGCGCGGCAGCCAGTCCGGCCAGCTTGGGATCATCGCCCTTGAGGGGCGTGAGCAACAACGCCCCGCTCTCGAACGGCGCGGCTTTAGGATCAGCGAGGTCGGCGGTTTTCGCTTTCTCCCGGCTTGCTCCAAACCATTCGGTGATGAAGGGAACAATCTCTTCCGCTGCATCGGCGAAGTTTGTGGCTGCTACGTCGCGGCCTCGCAGGTAACGGACCTCGATCGCCGGCCGCTCCAGGACTTGATAGTCGGCAATGACGAACGTTGGGGCGTCCAAGCGCAACGGTTGGTACATGCAATCAAGTGAACCAATCGCGCGAGTCACGCCCCTAGATTCGTACATCGTCGACCCGTGACAGACCACGCCATTAAAAAGGACTTGCGGTAGCAACTTGTCGCCGCTCAGTGGCCCGATCTTTAGATGCATCCTCGATCCCGCCTCCCGCGCCTTCCATCGCCCCAGAACCTCAAACAAGCTGTTGCCTTCCGAAAGATTCGCCACCTCGGTGGCAATCGGATACCACGCCACGTATCCCGCGCCTCGCACCGCCGTGAAACTAGCGCCGATCTGGTCCCAGTCCGTGCTGTTCGCCGCTTCCTCGGGCGTGCCAATGCGAGTCAGCCTGGTCGCATCGAGCAGGACGACGCCTTCGTATGCGACCTCCAGTTCGATAGTGCCCTTGGGCGCGATTGCCTGCGGCAACGTTACGATGGCTTCCGAAAGTCCACCCGTGTGGTCGATGTCGGAGGTGTAGGGCTGCGAGAGGAACTGCAGGGCCTTGTCACCCGCCTTAATGGAGCGCCAGTCGAGTGATGACGAGATCTGCAGCACCGCAATCTTCTGTGGACTCTGCGAATCATTCCGCAGCGTCACCTTGCCGCGGACTCCGAGGCGATGCTGTTCTGGCTCGACCTGAACGTTGAGATCGTAATTGGTGAAGGTGAACGCCTCGCGATCGAGAGCAAAACAATTCACCGCAAAGGCGCAGAGCACACAGAGAAAACCCAGGCTCTTACAAACAGACTTCATTTCGGAGAACTTCATTTCGCGTCCGAGGAGCCTTTTCTCGCGCGCCTCTGCCGCACGATTTCAAACAGGACCACCGCCGCTGCCACAGAAACATTCAGCGACGGCACTTTGCCCAGCATCGGAATCGAGACCAGGAAGTCGCACTTCCTCTTCACCAGATCGTGCAGTCCTTTGCCTTCTCCGCCCAAAACCAGCGCGCAGTCCATGTTGTAGTCGAGGGCGTCGTAGGTTTGTTGGGCGCGTTCGTCGAGGCCCACCGTCCACACATGGTGTTCTTTCAGTTCTTCCACCGTGCGGGCGATGTTCGTGACCTTAGCGATCGGCATGTGCTCGCTCGCTCCAGCCGACACCTTGGTGACGGTGCCGGTCACGCTCGCAGACCGGCGTTCCGGAATCACGATGCCGTTGGCGCCGGCAGCATCGGCCGTGCGCAGGATTGCTCCCAGATTGTGAGGATCTTCCACTCCATCGAGCACGACCACCAGCGAATATTCCGCACGCTTGGCGCTAATGACATCTTCGAGATCGTTGTATTGTTTGGCCGACGTGACGGCCACCACGCCCTGGTGCGCAGCGTTGCCCGCCATCTCGTCGAGTTCTGTGCGCTGCAGGAAACGCACGGGCACCTTCAAGCGCCTGCAATCTTCAATCAGTCGCTGCAGGCGGATGTCGTGGCGCTCCTTGGCCATGCCGACCCACTCGAAAGCCCGCCCGCGCGCCTTCAGCGCTTCGGTAACCGAGTTAATCCCATAGATGTAGTGCATGAGTATTCAGTGTACCGAAAAGCGCAGCAGCCGCGGAGCGGCGAAAGAATGCAGCCCACGCGGCAAGCCGTGGGTCGCAGGCGAAAAATGCACAAGCCCCGGAGGGGCGAAAGAAAAATACGACGCAGACTCGTCAGGAACGGGAAATGTTTTCGAGAGCGCCGACGATCGCCAACGGTTCCGGCCGTTCGGTGTAATCCTCATTCGCCGAAGCGTATAGGACCGCGCCATCTCGGTCGATAATATATGTCGCTGGAATCGGCAGTTCCCAACTGTCGTCGCCGTTGGTAAATGGCAGATTCACGAAGGCACGCCGATACAGCGCCTCCTGAAGTCCCGGCACGCGGTGCGTCAGCCCAAACTGCCGCGCTACTGCGTTGCCGGCATCGGAGAGCAACGGAAAGCGTAGCTTGTGCTGGTCGTGCATGAAGAACGACTGCTTCACCGTTTGTGGCGAGATGGCGATGAACGCAGCTCCCGCCTTCTCAATCTGCGGCAGAACGAGGTTCATGGCTTCCATCTGCCCCACGCAGAATGGACACCAGCGCCCACGGATGAAACAGAGCACGAGCTTTCCTTTGGCGAGCAGGTCAGAAGACGGAACCCTTTTGCCGTCGTGGTCTGGAAGTTCGAATGCCGGCGCCTTCGCGCCCACCGGCAGGACGTTCGACGCGAGATGCCGTCCCTTGAGTTCCGCGACGGCCTGGGCATGAATGGCCTGAGTCTCCGGCGGAACGTACTTCGCGATCAGTTCCTTGCGCTCGGCGAAGATCTCGCGGAGTGGGCGAACGTCGGTATTTTGTCCGGCTTCTTCGAGGGAGCGCCACTTCATAAGGATAGGTTTCTGAGCAGGGCCGCTTGCAATCAGGGTTGATCTGAAGGCACCTCACTGAAAGTTACGTAAGGACGCCCATAAGGAATCAGTTCGCCGTCCGTAGTAATTCGCCCAATTGCTTGTCCAGGAGAAATCTCTTCTCCCTCCTGGACTTTCCACGGAGAGAAGAAACCCGGTCCAGCATTCCGTAAAAGGTACCGTGTCTCACCGCTCTTCACAATTGCGAATGCGGTGTTTGCAGCAACATCCGACTTCCCGGACAAAAGCCATTTCACAAATGTATATTTGCTGCTTCTGCCCTCATCCAGATCGGGCACCTTTATGTCGTAGTAGAAAGGCACGTTCTACATTCCCGGCAGTTTCATACCCGCCAGCCGACGCGCGAAGCTGGGCTTGCCCATCTGCTTGAACATCTTCTTCATCTGCGCGTACTGGCGAAGGAGGTTGTTCACTTCCTGCACCGTCGTGCCTGAGCCGCGGGCGATGCGTTTGCGGCGGTTGCCATTGATTACTTCATGATGGTGCCGCTCATGAGTAGTCATCGAATTGATGATGGCCTCGACGCGGTTGATCTGGTTCTCGTCCACGTTATCAGCGGCTTTTTGGAGACCGGAAAACGGGCCGATCGAGGGCAGCATGCCCATCAGGCTCTTCATCGATCCCATCTTTTTGACTTGCCGCAACTGGTCGCGGAAATCTTCCAGAGAGAAGCCGTCGCCAGTTAGGGCACGGGTGGCCATCTCCTGGGCCTTCTTCTTGTCGATCTGGGATTCAGCGCGCTCGATCAGCGAGAGAATGTCGCCCATGCCGAGAATGCGCGAAACGATGCGGTCGGGATGAAACGGCTCCAGCGCGTCGTACTTTTCGCCCACGCCGATGAACTTGATGGGCTGCCCTGTAACCTGGCGAATCGACAATGCTGCGCCGCCGCGGGCGTCGCCGTCCATCTTTGTTAGTACAACTCCTGTCAGCGACAACTTCTTGTGGAACTCTTCGGCCGAGCGCACCGCGTCTTGTCCGGTCATCGCGTCGGCGACGAACAGAATCTCCGACGGATTCAGCAGCTTTTTCAGCGACTGCATCTCGTCCATGAGTTGATCGTCAATGTGCAAGCGGCCTGCGGTGTCGACGATCAGCACGTCGCAGCCGGAGACAATGGCCTCGCGGCGCGCCTCTTTCACCAGTCGTTCCACCGTAGCCGTGTTGGCCTCGCCCACTTCGCCTTCGTAGATGTGACTCTTGACCGCCTGCGCGACAACTCGTAATTGCTCGCGTGCCGCGGGACGATACACGTCGACCGACACCAGCAGTGGACGGTGCCCGCCGGTCTTGAACCAGTTCGCCAGCTTGCCCGACGTGGTGGTCTTGCCGGAACCTTGCAGCCCGGCCATGAGCACAACCGTGGGTGGCTGCGAGGCAAACTTCATGCGCGCCGTGTCCTTGCCGAGAATCTCGACGAGTTCGTCGCGCACAATCTTGATGACCTGCTCGCCCGGGGAAAGCGCGGTCAGTACGTCCTGGCCGACAGCCTTGACCCGAATCTGGTCAATGAGTTGCTTGACCACCTTGAAATTGACGTCGGCCTCAAGCAGCGCCAGCCGGATCTCGCGCAGTGCCTCGTCAATGTTCTCCTCGGTCAGCCTGGCCTGGCCGCGAAGGCTCTTGAACGCGCGTTGTAGTTTTTCCTGTAAGTTCTCAAACATAGCAATTGCTGAAATTTTATCAGCTTTCGCGGATTGCACGGGCCGGGTAGAATTGCCAGTCCCGGAGAGCCGAGATGCTTGGTTTTGGCTCAAAATACACCAAGTTTTGGAGATGGTTTCAGGCGCATGAGGAGGAGATTCTTCATTTGGAAAGGAATCAAGAGAAAGTCTTTGACAAGCTGGCCGCTGAACTCGGTCGCGCTGCGGAAGAGCTTGGGCTTCGCGAACGAGTGCCCTCTCCCCGTCGAACGCGGGCCGATGCCTTGGCGCGCTCTAGTGCCGAAGGCACGGTATGGGAAAGCCCGGCACGGCAGTCCAACGTCCTCTCTAATTTCTGATCTCCGCCCGGGCCCGGTCGCGTCAGCCAAATACTTCCTTTGCCGCGATTACCGTATTGCAGTGAATCGTCACAGTGTCTTCCATTTTCTGCGCGTAGCCGCCGGCGAGGGTCACCATCACGGGAATGCGGCGGGCGTGCGCGATGCGGAAGACGAGTTCGTCGCGCTTCTTCAATCCTTCAATGGTTAAGCCGAGGCCGCCCAGTTGATCTTCGCGATAGGGATCGGCACCCGCGACGTAGCACAGCAGATCGGGTTCAAACTGCCGCAGGCCGGAACTGAGTGCGTTGTCGAGCCATGCCAGGTAGTCGTCGTCGCCGATGCCGTCCGGCAGGTCCACGTCGATCGACGAGGGCGGCTTATACAGAGGATAGTTGTTGTGCTGGTGCAGCGAGATGGTGAAGACGTCGCCCGCGTGCGCGCCGCGCATCCTGGTTCTTGCCGCCCACTTTTGGTTCAGCGTGGAACTCGAAACCGACGGCAGGGGTACGCTCTCGGTGCGCGTCCCGGCGAAAATTGAGGCGGTGCCGTTGCCCTGATGGACGTCGCAATCCACTGTCATCGCGGTGCGAATCTTGTCGTCGCGCTGCAGTCGCCGGATGGCGACGGCTACATCGTGGATCATGCAGAATCCCTCGCCGTGGTCGGGAAAGGCGTGGTGAAATCCGCCGCCGATGCTGATGCAAACTCGATCCGTCAGACACTGGCGCGCTGCCAGAATCGATCCGCCGGCCGCCAGCCAGAACGCCTCCACCAGATCGCGCGAGTAGGGGACTTCCATTTCCATTTCTTCGCGTGGGCTCAGAGTGCCCGTCTTCAGCTTCTGCACGTACTCCGGAGTGTGCACCAGGAGAATATCGAGATCGGTCGCGGGCGCAGGTTCCAGGAAGTCCTTGGCTTCGGCGACGCCGCTGGCGATCAGCCGATCGCGAGTGCGCCGGTACTTCTCGGCAGGGAATACGTGATCCCCGATGGGAAGGTAGTAGGCGTCGCTGTAGACGAGCTTGAAAGGGAGCATGGTGCGCATCCATGATACTGCGCGCTGGTCATCCCGCGTGTTTGTCGTGCTGAGCGGAGTGAGATGGTTTGCGAAGCGAACCATCTCACGGGGTCGAAGCACCCCATGTCGCTGTATCCTGGCAACGGCTTGACGGGAGTTCCATTGGGACGACGGTCACAGGGAGAACGCCTGTTCAGGATCAAGTCACGGAAGCGGGAAAGGGATCCTTCGACTGCGTTGTCCTTCGCTTCGCGAACGACAACTTCGCTCAGGATGACACGGGAATTGGTTTAACGCTTCTTCCCCGGCTGCATCTCCGGCGCCATCATCGGTCTGCGCACGGGCACGATCGCGCCCTTTGAAGGATCGGCGGCGGCGTTGGCGCGGGTCAGCACTTCCTGCTGGATGTACTGCACGAACTCCTGGATCTGGCGCTGCATCTCCTCCATGCGTTCGCGCATTTGCAGGATGATGGCCATGCCGCTGATGTTGACGCCCAGGTCGCGTGCCAGCGACAGGATGAATTCCAGCCGCTGCAAGTCTTCGTCGGTGTAGAGGCGAGTGTTGCCTTCAGTCCGCGAGGGCTTGAGCAGGCCTTCGCGCTCGTAGAGCCGCAGCGTTTGGGGATGAATCCCATACATTTCGGCTACGGCGGAAATCATGTACGCTCCCTTCGATTTCCGTTTGGTCATAGATCTCTGAACACACTCTCTAGATTGATTTTAGAGCACGATTACTTTTCTTCCTAATTCACGGGGCAAAATGCTGCCAAACCCCGGCCAGCAACATGCATCCAAAATTCCGGAGGCCATTATGGAAGAAAATAACGCTGTCAGTGTGTTGGAAAATCTCATTGAAACCTGCAAAGACGGACAAAAGGGCTATCAGGAGGCCGCTTTGCACGTAAAACGAAGTGACCTGAAGACCTATTGCAACGAGCAAAGCCTGGAGCGGTCGCGCTTTGCCGGGGAACTCGAAGCCGAACTGATCCGGTTGGGTAAACCGGATAAGAAAGTTTCCGGGTCGGTTGTTGGAACGCTGCACCGCGCCTGGATTGACACCAAAGTCGGCTTGGGCGGCGGCGATAAGACGGTTCTGGATTGGCTGGAGCACGGCGAGGACACGGCCAAAGACGCCTACGAGAAGGCCGTCACTGGGGATTTGCCGGAAAATATCGCTCAGATTGTGCGCCGGCAGGCTGCCAGCGTGCAGCGCGCGCATGACAAGGTAAAGAGCCTGCGCGACACTGCGGAAGCCGCAGCATAGCCGATGTGGGGGCAGCCGCCCTGGGCTGTCCGTCGAGCGCAGCTCGAAGCTGTTTCCCCGCCACTGCCGGGCTTCGCCCGGCGGACAGCCGAGGGCGGCTGTCCCCACATAATCGTTCTGGGAGCGCAAAACAAAAAGGGACCGGAATTTTCCCGGTCCCCTTTTTTATTGGGATCGCAATCAGGCCGCCGGCTGCGGCTTCTCTTCCGGCCTCGCCGTCCATCCTGTCGGCTTCAACGCATGATTGATGAAGTAAACCACGAACCCCGCCGCGATCAGGATCATCCCGAAGGTGAACGAGCTCATGTTCCAGATCTGTTCATGCTCGCTGCGGACCACCGAAAAGCCCAGTAGCAGCATGGGAGGAATGCCGATGGCAATTGCTCCAAACAGGCCGCCCGGCACGCGGAATGGACGCGCCAACTCCGGCTCGCGGAAGCGCAGCACCGCCAGCGCCATGAATTCCAGCAGGAGGCTGGCGCCATATAAAAGGATGTCGAGCGTGACCAGCCGGGCAAAGCCCAGGCCCAGGCACATCCCCCATCCGATGGCCAGCGCAACAATGGCAACCCAGGGCGCGCGCGATTTTTTCTGCAGCTTGCCGAAGATTCCCGGAAGCATGCCATCCTGCGCCATCGCCAAGGGCAGACGCGAATAGCTCATGACCAGGGCGTTGAACATGCCAAAGGCGCTCATCAGGCCGCCGAGCACGACGCCGACGCGGAGCAGCGGCCCGCCTATCAAAGCGGCGATGTCAGCCCACGAACCGGTCTCCCAAGCCGTAGCCTTCAGCCCGGTCATCCACATCGCTGCAAAGGGCAGGACGTAGGTCGCCGCCACAATGCAGACTGCGACCAGCATCGCTCGCGGATAAGTCCGCTGCGGACGCTCCACTTCCGTGGCGATGGTGGAGGCGTTGTCCCATCCCATGTAGTTCCACATGCAGATGAGCAGCCCGCCCAGGATATCTACCGTCGAGGTGGTCGGCTTGGTCACGGCATTGGCCAGCGCACCGAGCTTGAATGGCGCCATTACCACGATCACCGCGAACGGCGCCGATAGCGCCACGAATAGCCACAGGGAGGTGAGAGAGACCACCTTCACTCCAGCAATATTCAGCAGCGCGCACGCGATCACCACCGCCAGCGCAACCCACCATCCGCGGTTTCCTTGCTGAAACCACGGAAACATCCGGGTGAGGTAGGCCACGAACAGCGTGGGATAAATCGCCATGTCGAAGATGGAGGCAACCAGCGAGAGCCAGGCTTCCTGAAATCCCCAGAAGTTGCCCATGGCGCGGCGCACCCAGGCGTAGTAGCCGCCTTCGTAAGGCAGCGCGCTTGAAAGCTCGCCGATCATGAAAGCTGTAGGCAGGCTCCAGAGCAGCGGCGTGAGCAGCAGAATCAGGATGGCGCGCCCGTAGCCGGCGCCGTGCACGATGTCTTCCGTGCCATAGGTTCCGCCCGACACCATAAAGAAGGTGGCGGCGACCAACGGCCAAAGCGTGAGGCGGACGAATCTTTTCCGGTTGGGTACGGCGGCGAGAGGCTGGGGATTTTCGAGTTGTCGACGCGGGGCGCTAGCTGTTGCCAATTTCTATGTCTTCCTCCTCAAGCGACTCACTCTCACCACCGCGTCTCCCTTGACTCTCGCGGCTCCCGGGTAAGAGCGATTCCCGGGCATTTCGGCGAAGTTAGTTCGCACGTTTGAGATTACGGGAAATTTCCACAGATGCAAGATTTTTTTGAGGTTTTTGAAGAATTTAGTAAGCCCGGCTAGACCTTCTTCCAGAGTTCCTCGCGCGGGTCCTCTGGGTTCAGCTTCGCCAGTTCGCGCAATAACTCCTTGGTCCGCTCGTCGCGCGGCATCGACACTGTGATCGTGATCTCAACAATTTCATCCCCGCGTGCGCCGTCCTTCGTCGCCGACGGCACACCCTTCTCTCGCAGCCGCAGTTTCTGGCCTGACTGCGTCCCCGGAGGAATCTTCAGCAGCGCCCGCCCATCGATGGTGGGCACTTCGATCTTCGCCCCCAGCGCGGCCTCGGTGGCGCTCACCGGGACGGTCAGGTAGATGTCATCCCCGTCGCGCCGAAACACGGGATGCTCCTCGGTTCGAATGATCACATAAAGGTCGCCCGGCGCGCCGCCGTGAGCCCCGGCATTGCCTTTGCCTGGAATGCGAATGCGCTGTCCGTCGCGCGTGCCTGCCTTGGTGCGCACTTCGAGCGGTTCGGTTTTCGCGACGGTGCCTTCGCCATGGCAGGTAGGACAGGTCGTCAGATTTTTGCCCGTACCGTGGCATCGCGGGCACTGCACGTTGAACTTCATCCGTCCACCGGTCTGCGTGATCTGCCCCGTCCCGTTGCACTCCGGACATTTCCCCGGAGCTTCCAGGAAGCCCTGCCCGTAACAATTCGAGCAAACATCGTGGCGCGAGATATTCAGGCGCATCACCCCGCCGCGGATCGCGGTCCAGAAAGGCACGTTGACCTGGTATTCCAGATCGGTCCCGGCTTCGGGGCCTTCCTCCGCAGGCGCGGCTCCGCGCCCTCCGCCGAAGATTCCTCCGAAGATGTCGCGGAAGCTACTACCCCCGCCGCCACCACCCCGTCCACTCTTTCGTCCCCGCCCCGCGCTGTCGACCAGGTCAGAAAAATCGAACCCGCCAAAATCGAAGGGAACGCCCTGGCCCCCGTCCGGCGCCCCGCCGGGGAAGCCGCCCGGAAATCCGCCGCCTCCTGCCGCACCGCCGCCAGAGCGCGCGTAGGCCTCCGCCGTCGCCGGATCAATATTGTCGGAGTAGAACCCGACCTGGTCGTAGATTTTGCGTTTCTTGGGATCGCTGAGAACGTCGTTCGCTTCGGAAAGGGTCTTGAACTTCTCCTCCGCCGACTTGTCCCCGGGATTGACGTCGGGATGATACTTGCGCGCCAGCTTGCGAAACGCCTTGCGGATCTCGTCGGCCGAGGCCGACTTCTTCACGCCGAGAATTTCGTAATAGTCCTTTTTGGTGGTGGTTGCCATTGAACGCCATCTGAAATGAGGCGAGTTTAATTCAGAATCTTCCGTCTTTCTTTATCTTCTACCACTACCTTCAAATCCTCGGACTCCGGCACGTCCACATAGACCGGTACCGGCCGCGCTCCGGTAGCAGTCGACACAAAAACGAGCCATTGCCTCTCGTCCTCGGCAAGGCTCAAAAAATACGTTTCCCCATTGACCTGAAAATCCACTCGACCCTCCCAATACTCTAAGTCTCACCGTCACGTACTCAACCCTTGTCATCCTAAGCGGAGTTGCCGTTTCGCGAAGCAGCGACTCCGCCCGGAATGACAGTCACAAGACGCGTGACGCGGGCAAGAGTGCCCGCGCCACTGGTTCAAGCTGAAAGCTGACGGCTGACAGCTTTATTTCTTATCTTCTACGTCGACGTACTCGGCATCGATTACGCCTTCGTCCTTCTTCTGGCCCTGACCATTGCCGCTGGCGTCGCCGCCGGCAGTCGCGCCCGGCGTTGGACCAGCGCCCGGTCCCGAGCCCGGCGTCGGCTGCGCTGCCTTGTACATCTGTTCGGCCAGCTTGTGCGAAGCCTGGGTCAGTTTCTCGCGCGCCTTGTCCATAGTCGCCTTGTCGTTCGACTCCAGCGCCTTCTTGGCATCGGCCACAGCGTTTTCGACATCGCCCCGCTCTGAGCCGGAGATTTTGTCTCCCTGCTCGCGCAGCATCTTTTCGATGTTGTAGACCATGCTGTCGAGCTGGTTCTTGGCCTCGATCGAATCGCGCTGCGCTTTGTCCTCAGCCGCGTGCGCGTCGGCTTCCTTGGCCATGCGCTCGACTTCTTCCTTCGACAGACCGGAAGACGACGTAATCGTAATCTTCTGGTCCTTTTGCGTGGCCGTATCTTTCGCGGTCACGTTCAGGATGCCGTTGGCGTCAATGTCGAACGTCACTTCGATCTGCGGCACTCCCCGCGGAGCCGGTGGAATCCCGGTCAGGTGGAATTTGCCCAGGGTCCGGTTCTGCGCTGCCAGCGGACGCTCGCCTTGCAGCACGTGAACTTCAACCGAAGTCTGACTGTCGGCCGCGGTCGAGAACGTCTCCGTCTTCTTCGTCGGAATCGTCGTATTGCGCGGAATCATCGGCGTGGCCACTCCGCCCAGCGTTTCAATGGCCAGCGACAGCGGAGTCACGTCGAGCAGCAGCAGATCCTTCACTTCGCCGCCCAGCACGCCACCCTGAATCGCGGCACCGATCGCGACTACTTCGTCAGGATTCACGCCTTTGTGCCCCTCGCGTCCAAACAAATCCTTCACCAGTTGCTGAATGCGCGGCATGCGCGTCTGTCCGCCGACCAGCACGACTTCGTTGATCTTGCTGGAATCGATGCCCGCATCCTTCATGCACTGCTTGCACGGACCCGCCGAACGCTGAATGATGTCTTCGACCATTCCCTCGAGCTTCGCGCGCGTCAGTTTCTTCACCAAGTGCTTCGGACCGCTCGCATCCGCCGTGATGAACGGCAGATTGATTTCGGTTTCCATCGTGGTCGAAAGCTCGATCTTTGCCCGCTCAGCCGCGTCCCGGAGCCGCTGCAAAGCCATCTCGTTGCCCTTCCCCCGCAGGTCGAGGCCTTCATCCTTCTTGAATTCGTCAATGAGCCAGTCGACGATGCGCTGGTCCAGGTTGTCGCCGCCAAGGTGAGTGTCGCCGTTGGTGGCCTTGACTTCAATCACGCCCTCGCCGACTTCCAGAATCGAAATGTCGAAGGTGCCGCCGCCGAAGTCATACACGGCGATAGTCTCGTCTTTTCCTTTGTCGAGCCCATACGCCAGCGCCGCCGCGGTCGGCTCGTTGATAATGCGCTTTACTTCCAGGCCAGCGATCTGGCCCGCGTCCTTGGTCGCCTGCCGCTGGGCATCATTGAAGTAGGCAGGCACGGTGATCACGGCCTCGGTCACTTTCTCGCCAAGATAATCCTCCGCCGCCTTCTTCAGCTTTTGCAGGATTAGCGCCGAGATCTGCGGAGGTGTATGCTCCTTACCTTGCGCCAGGACCGCCACGTGATCGCCCGACTGGACAACCTTGTAGGGCACCATCTTGAGCTCTTCGCCAACTTCGTTGTAGCGGCGCCCCATGAAGCGCTTGATCGAATAAACGGTGTTCTCTGGATTGGTGATGGCCTGCCGCTTGGCCACCTGTCCCACCAATCGCTCACCCGTCTTGGTAAAACCGACTACTGAGGGCGTAGTTCGCCCTCCTTCTTCATTAGGGATCACTTTGGGCTCGCCGCCCTCCATGACCGCCACGCAGGAATTGGTAGTTCCCAAGTCAATTCCGATAATCTTTCCCATATAACGTTCCTCCTGAACTGGATAAGTGCTTTAAAATCAATCGCAATATGATTGCGCCAAGTACCATGCTAAGACTTGAGTGAATCGTTGTCAATCTTTAGATGTCGCAAGGATTAAAGAGGATGCGCGAGAATTTCAGTTTCTTGAGGGTGCGTTTCCGAAGCCATGCGGCTCGCGCACACCGGGGAGTGCGGACGGCAGCCGTGCAAGGCGGAGATCGAAACAGAGAACTGAGAACTGCTACTCCGTCTCGACCTGCCACAACGGCTCTCCGCCCAGCGAGTGATAGAACCCCCATCCCGCCAGCGCCACCACGCTGAGCAGGGCAAAGATGGAGGTCGTCATGTACCACGTGGAGAAGTCGGGGGAAAAAGGTACATTGTCCATCAGATCGATGGTAAAGATCGCGCAGGCCAGAGGGACAAACCCGAAGCGCAGGACAATCAGCACGGCAATAGCATAGACAAGAATCTGCGCGGGAAGCTCCACCGCCATGTAAGTGCTGCTCAGCCCGCGCGGCAGCGCAAAGATCGCGACAAACACAATGGCTGCAATCCACTCCTTGCGCAGCAGAACCTTCAGCCCAAATAGCACAAAGAAGAAAATCAGCGTGGTTTGAATCGACTGCGGCCATTGCCGCAACCATGCTCCCAGCGCCTCGCGGCCTCCCATCAGGGCTTCAGTCGAAAACAGGAACGGGGCCGCCCCCATGCGCATCATGGGGATGGAGCGAAGCTGGAAAATGAGAATCCAAACCACCCCCAGAGCCACACCGAAAAGAATGTCGCGGCCCACCACCGGATCGCGCCCTTTGCCCGACAGCAGCCGGCTCCAGGAAATGATGGTCTGTGGCCAGTGACGCCTCACCCACGGTTCTACGGCCATATATAGCATCCAGGTCACGCCCGAAATAAACAACCCGGTGCTGATTGCGATAATAAAGAGGCCGATAGTGTCGCCGATGGTGGCAAAGTGGCTGCGGCACAAGAACAAACCCATCTCCAGAGTAAACATCACCAGCGCCAGCCGGAGTGCTCCTTCTCGATCGCCTCGTCCCCGACGGTAGTTCCTGCGTGCAAGAAATCCAGACCCCACCAACAGCGTACATAGCAAGAGCAGCCCGAAAACTTTGCCGATCCACTGTCCGATGGATTTCTTCTCCGTGCTCTTCACACGCTGGGGCTTGGTCCAACTGCCGACGAGAGAAAAGAAAACCGGTTTGCCCTGAAACGCCGCCGCTTCGACCCGCAGCGGACGGGTCGTGCCCGGCCAGGTTCCCGTCCATGCCATGCGCGTGTCGGAGGCAGCCAGCGAGGTCCAGGTCGGTTGCGCGGATTCTAATTTCGAGGGATCAAGGCCGGCCGCAGAGAAAAGAATGTTCCAGTCAAAGGGCGCTGCCGCCGGCGCGGTCTGTGCGGCGGCAGTGTCCTTCTTCTCTTCTTCCTTTTGCGGCGGGATTGCCTGGAAATTCATCAATCTCCCCTGCGGATCGAGTTCCAGATTGATCATGCCCGAGAGCACCGAGGGTGGATCGCTACTAGTGACGATCCCCGGTGTCAGCAGATTGTCCAGGAACTCTCTCGCCACCAATGCATCGGGGCTTTGCCGGTACCAGTACAGCAGCACGGAAGGTCGCGCCGCCAGTACCGCGTCCCAGTGTGGGGGCTTGTCGTTTTTCTCCACATAATCCTGGAAGTCGCCGTCAAAGCGCAGGCTGTAGGCACTGTCCGCGGGCCGTCCCTCATACCCGAGGCGGGCGATAATTTCGCGGGATCTCTGAGTCAGAACTTCCGGAGTCTGCTCCAGACCCATCTTCTCCAGGGCGCTGTAGCGGATGGAGAGATAAGTGACCACCCCCAAGCCGATCAGCACCGCCGCCAAACAGATTACGGCAATCCGCGGACGCAGACCCGCAGTCTCTCCGGAGGCCGCCACCAGTTGTGGCGACGGCGTTTCCCCCGCAGCCAGTGCCGCGGCCAGCGGATCGCCGCCCGGCAATGCCGCAGCCACCGCCAGAGCCGTGGGTGGACGCGACGACGGTTCCGTCTCCAGGCAGCGGAGAATCACCTTCTCTACGGTCGGATCAAGATCCTTCACCACCGAGGATGGCCGGCTGGGCGTGCGATCCACTCCCACGCGTACCAATTGCGCCGGCGATTCCGCGAACGCCCGCTTCCCCGTGAACACTTCATACAGCACCAGCCCGAGCGCATAAATGTCGCTGCGCATGGTTACTTCTTGTCCGGCCAATTGCTCGGGCGCCATGTAGGCCGGAGTGCCGCTGCGCACTTCGGGACCGCGGATGTTGTCGGCCACCCCCGCCAGGCCAAAATCCGTGATCACGACCTGGCCTCGTCCATCGAGCATGATGTTGGCAGGCTTCAAGTCCCGATGCAGCACGCCTTTGGCGTGGGCCGCGGCCAGTCCCGCGCAAAGGTGTCGTGCAATGTCGAGCGCCTTGTCGGGCGGAAGCCGGCCGATGCGCCGCAGCAAGGAAGCCAGGTCTTCGCCGTCTATGTACTCCATGGTGAAAAACGTCTGGCCGTCGATCTCGCCCACGTCGTACACCCGGCAAACATTAGGATGGGAAACCCGCCGTGCCATCCGCACTTCATTACGAAAGCGTTCGATCAGGCCATCGTCGCGCGCGGCTTCGTCGGGAAGAAATTTCAAAGCGACAGACTGGCCGAGCGTCAGATCATCCGCGCGGTAGACCTCGCCCATGCCGCCTTTTCCGAGCAAGGCGATGATGCGGTAGCGCGACGCCACCAGCCGCCCCGGAAGAAATCGACCTTCGTTCAGCGAATATTCGGCGGAACTGGAGGGCCGCGACGAGGACGCAGACGCCGCTCGTGGCGGCAACGGTGAAGTCGATGGGGCAAAGTCGAGCGTGGCCACGTCGTCGGTATTCGAAGCGGGCCTTCCGCAGGAGGAGCAGAAGCGCACATGGTTAGAGAGTTCGGTGCCGCACGATGTGCACTTGGCCATGATTTTCCCCGCTACAGTCTACCTTGTGTTGGCTTGCGCGGCACTGATCGGGATGGGGCAGTCCGAGAGCCGAGAGCCGGAAGCCCTTCCTGTATTACCATCCAAAGCGATGACTTCACGATTAGGGCGGTGGTTGGGGGATCCTCTATTTCTTTTATGTCTGACCGCGGGCCTGCTCGCCTTCGTGGTGCAATCGGGCGAACTGGGCACCGCCGATAGCATGCACCGGCTGCAGACCACGCACTCGCTGTGGACTTCGCAGCCGCAAGTGTTTCCCAACGACTATCCCGAGTTCGGCTTGCACGGCCGCGGCGGCCGCATCTTCAGTTGGTACGGGATCGGTCAATCGCTGCTCATGCTGCCCGCGGACCTGGCAGGCACATGGATCGCGCATTGGAATATTTTTTCCGGATACGAAGACGACCCTGCGGTGCGCAGTATTGTCGTCAGCTACAGCACCAACATCCTGGTCAATGTGCTCACCGCGCTAATCGCGTTCCGCCTGCTGCGCCAGTTGCGCTTTAGCGTGAACGAAGGCGTCGCCGGCGTTCTGGCTCTACTCTTTTGCACCACCCACCTGCACTATACCCAGAACATGCAGGAAAACAACTACATCATGCTTCTCACTCTGACTGGATTTTCCTTCCAGTACGAGTGGCTGCGCACCGGCAACCTTCGAGCGCTCTTTGTCGGCTCGGCCGCGCTCGGACTGAACCTGTTGACGAGAGTGACGACTGGACTCGACCTGATGGCAGGCGGCATCTTCCTACTGGCCGTACTCTGGTTCGAGCAAGTGCGCGGCCGTGCCTTGTGGCCGCGCGTAGTGACGTACTGTAAGATCGCCGCGCCGGTCTATGCATTCTTCGCGATCGTCGAGCGCCTCTATAGTTTCTACCGCTTCGGATCGCTGCTCCAGACCTATATCCCAATCTTCGCGCGAGAATCGCGCCTGCAAGATCCAACCCTGCCCGTAAACTTCCCCTGGAGCACGCCCTTTCACGAAGGCGTTCTGGGCGCACTCTTCAAGCCCGAGAAATCGATCTTCCTGTTCGACCCTCTTCTTGTGCTCACTCTCCTGCTCCTCGCACTTTTATGGAAACGACTTACCGCCGAAGTCCGCGCCTACGCAGTGACGTCGCTGCTGCTCCTCGTCGGCTGTATCGTCTTCTACGCACGCTACACGTACTGGGCGGGCGACTTCTCCTGGGGGGACCGCTACGTTTCGACTGCGGTAGAGATGGTGGCACTCATTGCCGTGCCGCTGCTCGTCCGTTATCGCACGAATTTGAGCCCGTGGATCTGGCGCAGCAGCATCGTTCTCATCGCCGCGAGCCTCATCATTCAGATTGCGTCCCTGGCCTTCTGGCTGCCGCTGGAGATCTACCAGATGGAGACGCTGGGCCATCCCACGTTCGTGATCGCGCTGCGCTTCAAGAACATCGCCGCCTTCGCTCTCGGCAAGATGGACGCGTGGGGACTGACCACCGAAGCCATGACGGAGGACCCGTGGGATTACGTCCACATCACCACCTGGAATATTCTGCCCTTCCTGCTGCGCCGGGTTGGGGCCGCGCCAGCATGGGTCGTAGAGATGGCTTTCGCAGTATGGGGCGCCGCGCTCGCGGCGCTGGCCGCAGTGTTGTGGCGGCTGAGAATGACGCTGCGAGCGTTGTCGGGCTAACTTCCGCTATAGCCGGCCGTCCACCCAGAGCCAAACTGGCATAGGAGTCTGCGAGCGCTCAAACGCCTGCGACGCAAACCGTGCGTTACGCTGGTCTCGATCAGGGCAAGGTGAAGGCGACGAGCGCATCACTGAGTGACTCTTCCGTGATCTTAGGATGGCCGCCAGCGGCAATTACTAGGTATTGTTTCCCGTTTGCGCTGAGGCGGTAAGTCATTGGGGTGGCGTGGCCACTATCGGGTAGCTGCGCCTTCCACAGTTCCTTGCCGGTCTCGATATCGAAGGCGCGGAGAAAGGGATCAAAAGTGCCGGCGATAAAAACCAGTCCTCCCGCAGTAAGAATCGGACCGCCCAAGTTGATCGATCCCGGAGGGACGGGCGGGTGCTTGCCGCCGAAATCCTGCATCGACCCGAGCGGAACTTGCCAGCGAATTTTGCCGTCGGTCATGTCCACCGCGGTAAGCACACCCCACGGCGGCGCGGTACACGGCAGGTCCGAAGGTGACTGCAGGAATCGGCGAAACAATCCATAAGGGGCTCCGGCTTGCGGCCCATATTCGCCGTCTTCGCTGCGGACATCGTCCCGCCAGAAATCAGCGCGGGGAATGAGCTTCATTTTGGCAATCAAGTTGTTAGTGTTGACCACCAGAAGGCTATGCTGCGGATCAAAGGCGTAGCCACTCCACGTCATGCCGCCCAAGTTTCCAGGCACGGCCAGAGTTCCTTGAAGACTTGGTGGAGTAAAAATTCCCTCGTTGCGAAGTCCGCGAATCCAGTTGCGACAGGTCTCACGATCCTGCGGCGTCGGGCCCCAGGCGTCCTCCGCCGACACTTTTTGCGGAGCCAGCGGTGGCGGAGCTACGGGGAAAGGTTGGGTGGGTGATGCGAGTTCGCCTGCTATATCACTTTTTGGAACGGGGCGCTCCTGCACAGGAAACACCGGCTCGCCCGTGTCGCGATTGAGGACATAGAGAAATCCGGTCTTGTTGCCCTGGATGACGACAGGAACGTTTTCTCCGTTATGCCGCAAGGTTGTGAGTAGTGGTGGGGAGGCCGTGTCGTAATCCCATAGGTCGTGATGTACGAGTTGGAATCCCCAGGCGATTTCACCGGTTTTTGCATGTAACGCTACGACAGAATTCGCCCATTGGTTGTCTCCAGGCCGCAGTCCGCCGTAGTAGTCAGGGCTGGCGCTTCCAGTTGGAACGAAGATGAGATCGCGCTGTGGATCCACCGACATGATGGACCACGCATTGGCGGCGCCCGTGCGCCACTCCGGATGGTTGTCCTGATTCGGGGTCGGGTCTGCGGTGTTCGGAATGGGATCCCAACTCCAGCGCTGGGCGCCGGTGCGGGCATCGAAAGCGCGCACTACGCCGGCTGGCATGACAGCCCGTTGATTATCGTCAATCGCTGATCCTACGACGACCAGATCGTCGATCACCGCGGGAGGCGACGTCATGTGGTACCACCCAGCGCGATAACCCGGCACATTTCGCAGATTTACCTGGCCGTAGTCGCCGAAGTCCAAACACGGCTTGCCCGTTGCTGCATCGAGCGAAACCAGCCGCGCGTCCTGCGTCGCCTCGTACATCCGGCGGCGGCAGGGCTGGCCTGAAGATCGAACTGGATCGAGCCAAGTGGCCACGCCCCGATTCACCAGTCCATCGCCATAATCGAGGGTTAGATCAATCTTCGGATCGTAGGCCCACCGCTGTTTTCCTGTTTCCGGGTCAAGTGCGATCACCCGATTGAAGGGCGTGGTGACATAAAGCGTCCCATCGACGAGAATCGCTGTGGCCTCGAATCCGCTTCGTTTCCTGTCGCGGCTCCCGTCCGAAACGTCTCCGGTATGAAATATCCACGCGACCTTCAACTTGGATACATTCTCGCGATTGATCTGAGAGAGGGGCGAGTAGCGCATTCCACCCGGATCGTTCCCGTAGTTCGGCCAATCCGTGTCGCCGGACCCTTGGCCGCGTGCGACCGCACTGGCTAATGCCACGCAAACAATAAGGAGCAATTCAAATATGTTTTGCGGAGACCGACCTTGGCTCATGGGCAGATATGTTCAAGGAATCGCTTTCCGAAAGCAACTCGCGGCATTTACAAGCGCGCTCTGCCGCGTGTATCGTTGGTCCCGCAAATCTCATCTTCTAGAAACTGGGTGGCTCCCATGTCCATGCATCGAACCTCTCTATATCGAACCGTTTTTTTAGCTGGTCTGGCTCTTGCCATCGGTGCAGGGCGCAGCCTTGCCGCCTCACCGCAGGCGGCAGAGACAAAACCAGCAATCGAGCGCGTGACGGCCGATACGCCGCGAGTAACGTCAGCCGGAGCCACGTTCAAAGTTCCTTCCGGATGGTCAATCGACACCAGGAAGGATCTTGTCATCTTGACGCCGCCCGAGGCCGACACGCACATCGCCATTGTCGACTCGCAGGCGGCCGCCGCCACCGCCGCAGTCGCCGCTGCCTGGGCCGCCTACAAGCCC
Source organism: uncultured Acidobacteriaceae bacterium (assembly GCA_963791515.1). Classification (GTDB taxonomy): domain Bacteria; phylum Acidobacteriota; class Terriglobia; order Terriglobales; family Acidobacteriaceae; genus Sulfotelmatobacter. The sequence continues at coordinate 495,219 of CAWBSS010000013.1, forward strand.
GAATCCAAGCGGCCGATCAAGCTGGTTACGCCTCGTCCCGCGCGCGAGGGCTGGGATGAGCGCCAGGTGTTTGACTACGAGACTTCTCCGAACGAGCGCGCGGCTGTGCAGGCTCTCGCGCTGCGTGCCGGCAGCCGCTGGACCGTGGTCATCTTGGACGGAACCGATCCTACGGTGGAGAAGCGCTCTGCGCCGATTGGGCTGGTCTTTGAAAGCTTGCGTCCCAAGGACTACAAGCGCGAGTCCTTTGCAGGCCGTAAGCCCCACCCGCTGGATGCCCCGCATATTGATCAGCTCAAAGCGTTCGTCGAAACCTCGATGCAGCAACTCGGCATTCCCGGCGCCTCCATCGCGCTGATCGACGGTGGCAAGATCGTCTACGAGGGTGGATTTGGCGTACGCGAACTCGGCAAGCCGGAGCGCGTAGACGAAAACACGGTGTTCATGGCGGCGTCCAACACCAAAGGAATGACGACTCTGCTGCTCTCCGAACTGGTTGACGAGAAAAAGTTGAAATGGGACGAGCCGGTGATCGACGTCTACCCGGCCTTCAAACTGGGCGACGCGGAGACTACGAAAAAGGTTCTCGTCAAGAATCTGATCTGTGCCTGCACTGGAGTTCCGCGACAGGATATGGAGTGGTTATTCGAATTCAAGAATGCCACTCCGGAAACCGAGCTGGCTCTGCTCGGAACCATGCAGCCCACCAGCAAGTTCGGCGAAGTCTTTCAGTACAGCAACCTGATGGCCGCCGCCGCCGGGTACATTGGCGCGCACCTCGTCTATCCGAACCTGGAGCTTGGAGCCGCTTATGACAAAGCGATGCAGGAAAAGATCTTCGATCCGCTGGGCATGAAGTCGACCACTTTCGACTATGCGCGCGCCCTCACCGGCGATCACGCCAGCCCGCACGGCGACGATATCGATGGCAAGCCCACCGTGGCCAGCATGGCAATCAATTACTCGATCGTGCCGGCCCGTCCCGCAGGCGCCGTGTGGACCTCGTCTGCTGACCTGATCCGTTATGTGCAAGACGAACTCGTGCTGGGTAAGTTGCCCAATGGCAAGCAACTGGTTTCGGCGGAAAGTTTGCTGATGCGCCGTGCGCCGCAAATTTCCCTCGGCGAGGACGTGACGTACGGCATGGGCTTGATCGTCGACCGGACCTACGGCGTTCCAGTGGTGAGTCACGGCGGCAGCATGTCGGGCTTCAAAAGCAACCTCTATTTTCTGCCGGACTCCGGCATTGGCGCCGTGTTGCTCACCAATTCGGATAATGGCGGCATGCTGCTGGGCCCGTTCGGGCGGCGCTTGCTCGAGGTCGTCTTCGACGGCAAACTGGAGGCCGCCGCTGAGGTTGCCTCCCGCGCCGCAAGCCACAAAGCAGAGCTCGCCAAAGACCGGGAACGGCTTGTAGTGCCGGCTGTACCGGCGCTAGTCTCCGGCTTGGCCAAGCATTATTCCAGCAGAGAACTCGGTGACCTTTCCGTGCTCACCGACAACGGAGTCACTACTTTCGATCTCGGCGAGTGGAAAAGCACCGTGGCGTCGCGAAAGAATGATGACGGCACGACGTCATTCATCACGATCGATCCCGGCACGGACGGATTCGAATTCGTGGTGGGCGATCGTGCGGGCAAGCGCGTACTGATCATCCGCGATGGCCAGCATGAGTACACCTTTACGGAGACTGCGTGAACGCATTTGCGCGAGCGTTTCGGTAGTGGGTCAGTTTCCTGAAACGCCATCCGCCACGAAGCGCATTGACTAGGACTAAAGGCGCTAGGAGAGCAGGAGTAACTTGAGAGCAGCGGTCTGGTTGCCAATCTTAATCTGGGCAACTGTATCAGTGGCGAGTTTATTGGGGCTGATTTATGTGTTTCCCGGCTATTCCATAGACAGTGCATTTTCTGAGGCGCTGCGGAAACACCCAAGTCCGCAAGCGTCGTTCTGGTTCCACTGGACTATGACTTTCTTTTTGGTCAGTGTTTGCATGAGCATGGTTATGCCGTACTCATCGCAAGCACTACGGCAAACTGTGGAAATCAAACTGACGCACCGCCAGTTTCTCGCGGCTTAAGACAGGTCTGGACGCACTGTGGTAGAATAGTAGACAATGATGGTAGAAAGGTACCATATGGGCCTAAATATCAAGAACGAAGAGGCGCATCGGCTTGCCCGCGAACTGGCGGAGTCCACGGGTGAAAGCATGGCCACCGCAGTCACGCGAGCGGTCCGCGAACGGCTCGATCGTGTGCGCAAACGTCGTGGAATGAGCAAGGTCGAGCGCATTCTCAAGATCGCAAGAGAATCTGCACCGCTGTGGAAGGAGCCATTCCGCTCCGTCGATCATGGAGACCTCTTATACGACGAGAAAGGATTACCCAAGTGATCGTTGACACGTCGGCAATCATCGCAATCTTACGCAGTGAGAGGGAAACGGCTGCAATGGCTGATGCTTTGGACCGGGCAGAAATCTGCCGCATGTCCGCGGTGACCTACGTTGAGGCCGCGGTGGTAACCGACAGCAACAAAAATCCAGTTCTCAGCCGGCGGTTGGACGATCTCCTGCGCGACGCTGAGATTCAGGTGGAATCGGTCACTGCAAAACAGGCAGAGATTGCGCGATATGCCTACCGGGATTTTGGCAAAGGACGCCACAAGGCAGGACTTAACTTAGGAGATTGCTTCGCCTATGCGCTCGCTAAGGAAATTGGAGAGCCTCTGCTCTTCAAAGGAGAGGATTTCGGTCGTACGGATATTGAAGTTGCTGAGTACTGAAATGGCCGGGGTTTATCGGTAACCACCCGCACAAGACCCGCTCGTTACTCCACGGTCACCGACTTCGCGAGATTCCTCGGCTGATCCACATCGCAGCCGCGCCGGACCGCAATGTGATACGCCAGCAACTGCAGCGGAACGATTTCCAGAATCGGCGACAACTCCTCCGGCGCCGCCGGAACGTAGAGAATGTGATCCGCCGCTTCCTTGATCTCGTCATCCCCCTCTGTGGCCAGCGCGATCACGACCCCGGACCGGGCTTTCACTTCCTTCAGATTGGAGATGGTCTTCTCATAGCGCAGCACCGACCCCGGATTGGTCACGTCACGCGTCGCAATCACCACCACCGGAAGGTTTTCATCAATCAGCGCGTTGGGGCCGTGCTTCATCTCGCCTGCGGGATATCCTTCGGCATGAATGTAAGAAATTTCTTTGAGTTTCAGCGCCCCTTCCAGCGCGATCGGATAATGAATGCCCCGCCCCAGAAACAAAAAATCGTGGACCTTCTGATAACGCTTGGCCAGATCATCGCAAGCTTCGTCATGAGTAAGAATAGTTTCGAGTTTGGCCGGAATGCGCGTCAGTTCCAGCATCGCCGCCCGCGCCTGCTCGGCGGTCATGCTGCCCCGCACTTGCGCCAGATACATCGCGAAGATATACAGTGCGGTGAGCTGTCCCGTAAAAGCCTTGGTCGAAGCCACCCCGATCTCGGGTCCGGCATGTGTGTAGATCGTGCCCTGGGCCTCGCGCGTGATCATCGACCCCACCACATTGCAGATGGCCAGCGTCTTCGATCCTCTGGCTTTGGCTTCCCGCTGGGCGGCGATCGTGTCTGCCGTCTCGCCCGACTGCGAAATCACTAGGGTGATCGTCTCCGGATCGACAATGGGATTCCGGTAGCGCCATTCGCTGGCGTAGTCCACTTCCACGGGTACACGCGCCAGCGTTTCGATCATGAACTTGCCCGCCTGCCCGGCGTGCCAACTGGTTCCGCACGCAATGATGTTGATCTTGCTCGCGGACCGGAATTCGGCCTCGGAGATTTCCATCTGGTCGAGAAAAATGTGCCCCGTCTCCTGCGAGACCCGGCCCAGAGTCGTGTCGCGAACGGCGCGCGGCTGCTCATAAATCTCTTTGAGCATGAAATGCTTGAAGCCGCCCTTCTCCGCCAGGATGGGATCCCACATAATGTGCTGTATCTGGCGCACCACCGGTTTGCCGTCGAAGTCCGTCAGTTGCACTCCGTCTGCGGTGACCACGGCCATATCCCCGTCCGCCAGAAAGAAAATGTCGCGCGTGTGATACAGGATGGCCGGCACATCCGACGCTACGAAGTACTCATCATTTCCCAGTCCAACCACTGCCGGCGGTCCATTGCGCGCCGCGACAATCTTGTTGGGGTCGTCGGTCGAGATCACAGCCAGCGCAAAAACGCCGGTCAGCTGTTTTACCGTCTGTCGGACCGCATCTTCCAGGGAAGGCCGATGGCCATTTCCCGAACTGCCGGAATATTTCTCGATCAGATGGGCAATGATTTCAGTGTCGGTCTCGGTCGTGAACTTGTGCCCTTCTTCAATCAGCTTCTTCTTCAGGCTGAGATAGTTTTCGACGATCCCGTTGTGTACGACCACGATCTTGCCGGTGCAGTCGCGGTGGGGGTGCGCATTTTCTTCGGTGGGACGTCCGTGCGTGGCCCAGCGGGTGTGCCCGATGCCATACGTGCCGTGGAGCGGCCTCTGGCGGATGACTTCTTCCAGGTTGCGCAGCTTGCCCTCGGCGCGCCGCAGCTGCAGTCCCTCACCGTTCCCGGCTACCGCGATCCCGGCCGAATCATACCCGCGATATTCCAGCCGTCGCAAGCCTTCGATGATGATCGGAACTACACTTTTCTTACCGACGTACCCGACAATGCCACACATAAGAAGACCTCAAGGGATTTTCCCCGCCCATTCCTACTCGGCCAGGGAGAAACGGAACTCTTCAATTACGGGGTTGGTCAACACTTCGCGGGCTATGCGCTCGACCTCGGCCTGCGCCTCTTCGCGCGACAATCCTCCGTCCAGCGTCAGCTCAAAATACTTCCCCTGGCGAACGCTTTCCAGACCTTTGTACCCCATCTTCTTGAGCGCGCCCTGGATGGTCTTGCCCTGGGGGTCGAGAACGCTTTTCTTCAGAGAGACGTAGACGTAGGCTGTCATAAAAAAATCATTATACGTGACGGGGTCCGGACCTCGGACCTCGCGCCTCTGACCCAAAACCTCAAGGCCGAGGTCCAAGGTCCAAGTTCCGAGGTCCGCCTTTTCACTTCTCCAGCTTGCTCAGCTTCTCATCCAGATCGGCAAGCGAAACTTCCAGCAGCTTACGATGCCTGGGACTTGTGCTCGCTTCCATCTGCCGTAGCACTGTTTGGCGCGAGAGACGAAGGGTCTCTTTTTCCCGCCAGCGTGCCGCTTCTTCAGCGCTCATCGGCGGCCGCGGCTTGGCCGATTTCTCGCTCGCCTCGGCCTGCTGCGCTTCTACCGATTTGCTTTCCCAACCTCGGGCCATGGAATGATTATAGTTCTGTCAGGCTGTCGCGGCCTTTGCCAAACTCCCGCTTGGCAGGTTCGAGGTTCGACCGATTAAAGATGACTGAAACAAAGCGTTTGTTTAGAACAGGAAGATCAAGACTGTATTCAGGCGCCGGAAACCGCAGCTTCCTTTATCCGTGGGTTTTGTTACAGAAACCTGTTAGCCCAGAAATAACCGTTGACCCACTTGGTTCTGTGGGTATACTCCTTGCGCACAATTGAGTAGTCCGCCTTTTGAGGGGGAGGCGGTGTCGGGGAGCTGTTTATCCGTGTACTTCTTAAACGCGCCACGCTTGAAGTTTAAACTGCCTCACCACACCTCACTTTTAGGTGTGGTCGAAGGCTTGTCGCTCTCCGATTCTTCCCGCGACAATTTCGGCGTTTTCCGGCCCGCGATCCGCCTTTCATCATCCTTCAAAGTTCCTGTGACTTCGCTTTCTTGCCGGGAATTCCCCAGCCTCCGATTCAGGGAATGCCGGATTTCCGAAAAGCTGAAATTCATGCTTGGATTAGTTCTTGGGGGAGGGAACAATGAAAATCCGCTAAATCATTTTCCGAGCCGGTTCGGACGGCGGGCTAATTCCACTGCTGGAGGTTCTTTCCATGCCGACTGATCCTTCCGGGTCAGGCGATCTGGTTCCCTTCGCGCACCCCGATGCTCTCACCGAACCAGAGAAGGTGCTCGCCGCTCATTTCCGATCGTCCACCGTTGGCCTTGCCGTCCTCGACTCTGAATTTCGCTATCTCCTAATCAATGACACGCTTGCGGTAATCAACGGCCTCCCAGCATCTGACCACTTGGGCAAGACGGTACGGGAGATCCTGGGAGATTTCGCCGATGTAGTGGAGCCCGAGCTTCGACGCGTGCTCGCCACGGGTGAACCGGTAGTCAACCTCGAGGGTTCCTCCGTGCTCCCCACACGAACGGGAACCGGTCACTGGATTTCGAACCGCTACCCGTTCAAAGATGCAGCCGGAGTCGTCACCCGAATCGGCGTCGTTGTGGTCGAGATTACTGCCCAAAAAAAGCTGGAACAATCGCTCAAGCATTCTTCCGGGAAACTGCGCAAAGAGATGGACCGGTGGCAGATGTTGTCAGACGTGAGCATGATCATAGCTTCGAACTGGAACCTGCAGCAGACCTTCCCCCGAGTCTCCGCGCGCCTCCGCCGTCTCCTGCGCCACGAATACGCCGGCTTCGAGTTGCACGACGCCAGTACCGGGCTTCTGGTCCGTCAAGCCGAAGACTTCCCGTTGGGCAAAGGATTGCTTTCGTCTCTCCCCATCAGCCCTCATAACAGTCCCGGAGGCCGCTCCCTGCAGGAGGGCTCCCCTCTGATTTTTTCGAAAAAAGAGATGCAGGGCTTTGAAGCCGAGATCACAAAGAATCTTCTGGCGGAAGGACTTCGTTCCCTGTGTTGCATCCCGCTTCTGCGTCCCAACGGCCCGCTTGGTGTTCTCGTCCTTGGTAGCACTCGCAGAGATGCATTTCTCCCGGACGACCTGGGCCTGCTCAACCAAGTCGCTGCCCAGTTCGCCATCGCCCTGGAAAATCATCGAGCGGGGGCCGAGGTCCGAGCCCTCAAACAGCGCCTGACCGAAGAGAAGAAATACCTGGAAGGCGACCTCCGCTCCCAAGGCCTATTCGAAGAAATCATTGGCGACAGTCCGGCGCTCAAACAAGTACTCGACCAGGTCGCAACCGTCGCGCCCAGCGAGGCCACGGTCTTGATTCTAGGGGAGACCGGCACCGGCAAGGAACTAATCGCCCGCGCCATCCACCGCATGAGCCGCCGCAAGCACGCCCCCTTCATCAAGCTCAACTGCGCCGCTATTCCCACCGGCTTGCTTGAGAGCGAATTGTTCGGCCACGAAAGAGGCGCTTTTACTGGGGCCATTAGCCAGAAGGTCGGACGCATGGAACTGGCTGACGGCGGAACTTTATTTCTCGATGAAGTCGGTGAAATTGCCCTGGAGCTGCAACCTAAGTTGCTGCGCGTTCTTCAGGACCACGAGTTCGAACGGCTCGGCAGCAACCGTACCATCAAAGTGAACCTGCGCCTGGTCGCGGCCACCAATCGGGACCTGGCCAAGGACATCGCGCAGCATGAGTTTCGCAGTGATCTCTTTTACCGGCTCAGCGTGTTTCCTATCCGCGTGCCTCCCTTGCGCGAGCGCCGGGAGGATATCCCCCTGCTGGTCCGCTACTTCGTTCGCAAGTTTGCCGCGCGCATGGAACGCCATATCGAAACCATTCCCAAGGAGACGATGAAAGCGCTGACTGCATGGCCATGGCCTGGCAACATCCGCGAACTGGAGAATCTGATGGAAAGGTCCGTCATCCTCAGCGAGGGCGGCGCCCTGCGTGTCCCGTTATCGGAAATGCGGACCGAAAGCCGCCCCGTCGTCTCCTCGCCGGATCAGAGCGCAAATCAAAGCTTGGATCGAGCCGAGCGCGAGCACATCATTCGCGTGCTCCGGGAAACCGGAGGGATGATCTCCGGAGCGGACGGCGCCGCCCGCCGGCTCGGGTTGAAACGCACCACCCTGCAATCCAAGATGCAACGCCTGAAAATCACGCGCCAGGATTACTCCGATCCTCAGCGAAACTAGCCCCTTCCCAGAATGGACATTTTCTGCGCGTGGAAACTGCGGAATTGTGCCTCTGAAGTACCCACCTGCTTGTACGTATTTCGTAACAAAACCAAGACGTAGCTCAAAGCGATTCGGAACTATGGCAGATTTTTACGCCGGGGAGCACGAAATCATGGAATCCGACGCCAAAGACAGAAAGAAAAAGCCGTATTCTCATCCCACCGTAACAAAATCAACCCTAGAGCAAGCTAAGAAGTTCGTGGCAGACCGAAACAATTGCAGCGATCAAGAAGCCGCGGATTTCTTGGAGTTGCTCCGCCGACAACAGCAGCAGCAGAGCGAAGGAAAACACGCGCCGAACGATGCCATGGACGAACAATGGAAACGCTCGGCATAAACACGGACGCCGAAATGGGTGCGCTCGGCTAGTTTCTCCTGGAGCAAGCAAAACAGTTCATGGCAGGCCATGTCGGCTGCAGCTGTCAAGAAGCAGTGGATTTGTTGGAGTCGCTACGCCCAGAACAGCAGCAGAACGAAGAAGAAAAGGTATTTGTCGTTATGCTCAGAATTGGGTGGAAAGGCTGTCCTTGGTGCGGCGATCATGAAGTTTACCGTTCGCGGATTGAGCCGCAGACGTGGCTGGATCGAGCGTGTGTATTCTTCCTTCTCCAACTCGTCAGGTGCCACGAGTGCGAGAGCCGTCACTACCGCCCACTGCTCTTTCCCGCGCCCGAGTACCCCCGCCCGATCCGCGAGAAATGCGCCCAGACCCATGCCAACGACGAAAAACGGAAGCGCTCGGCATAGGCGCGGACACAGCAGCGCATTGCCACTTTAGCGAGTCGTCGTCTTCCGCCTCTTGTCCCTAGCGGCTTCAGCGCTGCCTTCACCTTGAGCACGTCCGCCGTCACTTCCCGGAACGGCGGGGGATGTGCGGGATCGCCTTCGAGTTGGTTGATCTGGAGCTACTAGCGCCTCGCTGGGTTGCAATGACAATGGTGTCAACCTCTCCTCCGTCAAGTGCACGATTCCGGAAGTCTGCATCAAGAGGACAGTGACGGCTAATCGGCAGATTGCCGATTTTTCGTTATTCCACCTTCGAATAGTTTTCCCTTTACCGTTCTGGAACTCGTTCCAAACAGGGAAGTTCTCCGTTTCCCTTCGCGCGCCCATACGCGGAACGCGACGTGCATAGTACTCGACTTACTCTGCCTCTGGCCGGTCCCAGTTTTTATTCCCGCCTCGCAGAGAAGTTTCGCTTCTATCACCAGAAATAATAGTCCCCGGTGCACGCGGCCGGTTTTTATGGAGTCATAGAAGTGCTATTAACGAACAAATATCAACGAGTGAGCTCGAACGCTTCAGGCCAAATTCTTGAGACCGCACTGCCCCTGCCCATGCCACATCTGGGCGATCATTCAAACCTCACTACGGGATGGAGCACATCCCAGGTTGAGCGGCCGTTGCCTAGTCCCAACCTTCAACCCAGTCCCCAGCCTCACCCGCAAGAGATCGATCCCCTTTACCTGTTTGCCTGTCACCTGGCGTGGGAGCAGCAGGAAGAGCCGAGCGCTGCCTGGGAACTGCTGGCGGCCGCTCGGAGTTCGCACGGCGAAACCCGTGCTCATGCCCGTGCCCTGCTCGCCAGTTCGCGTCATCTGGGCGCTCTCGGCCAAGGCGCTGGCTCGTGCCGCGCCACCAAACAAAAGCGGTCCACCGCGATGGAGACAAACATGATGGCACCCTATGGACTGGACATCATCGACAACTGCAACGAGTGCACGGCTGCCAACCCCGGCTTCTTTTGCGGATTCTCTCCTTCCGCATTGCAGTCGCTGAACGATGTCAGTCACAAGAGCATCCTCCCGGCGGGGGCAATCCTGTTTGTTGAAGGCCAGAGCCCGCGCGGCATGTTCATCCTGTGCTCGGGCAGAGTGAATCTTTCTACCACCTCGCGGGAAGGCAAGATTCTCATCCTCAAAACTGCCTCAGCCGGAGAGGCCCTCGGTGTAAGCGCCGCAATTTCGGGCATGGGTTATGAATCGACCGCCGAGACTGCCACTCCCTGCCAGCTGAACTATGTGGACCGCAAACACTTCCTGGAACTGATGCAGTCTCACAGCCAGGTCGGCATGCACACGGCGCAGTGTTTGAGTCGCGATTTCCAGGCGGCCTATCGCGACATTCACGATCTTGTGCTCACTCGCTCTTCCGCAGGCAAGCTGGCGAGGCTGTTGCTATCAAACTCGCCGACGCAGGGCGTGGAAGCCGCCGAGACTCGCATCCATTCCTCCATGACCCATGAAGAAATGGCGCAGCGCATTGGCTCGTCCCGTGAGACCGTCACCCGGCTGTTGGGTGATCTGAAAAAAAAACAGTTGATTCGTCTGGATGGGCCGACGCTGGTCATTCGTGACCGCACCGCGTTGGAGGCTCTGGCAGTTTGACCCCTCCCCCCTCGCACCGGAGGACGGTTCCTTGTTTCCGCCGTCCTCCGGAGTTGTTCTGAACACTGCTCCGCCACTTTTTTCAGCGGAGATGATGAGAATGTATTCGGGCACGCTGATCGACGATCTGTTCGCTGTGGTGGAACGAGCTCAGAACTCCGCCAAGCCCCCGCTAACCCCAAGCGCGGAATCGCGCGTCCCCCGCCCTGAACCGCAGGCCGCCGTTTGTCATTGCACCAGGGAAAGCTCAGAGTCCGAACAGTTCCCGCAGCCGCTTGGTCTGAGCCCGGCTGACTGGAATCTCGCTTTGCTTCTTGTCGTCCATGCGCAACTGATACGAGCTCTTGAACCAGGGAACGACTTCGCGGATGCGGTTGATGTTCACCAGGTAGGAGCGGTGCGCCCGCCAGAAAAGATTCGTGTCTAAACTGTCCAGCAATTCCTCGAGCGTCCGGCAGTTGGACTGTCCCTCCATGCCCGCCGGACCCCCGGTCACCACCGTGATCACGCCCTCTTCGATCCAGGCATAACAGATGTCTTTCTGGTCCACCAGAAACATGCGCCCGACCGTCTTCAGCAGAATCTTCGAGGCCGGCTGCTTCTGCGATTCGATCATCCGCACCAGCGTCTCGATCTTTTCCGCCGGCAGCCCATTCGCGTCCTGCTTGGCCCGCGCTTTCTGGATTGCCTGCGCCACCCGCTTCTTGTCAAAAGGCTTCAGCAGATAATCGACCGCGTTCACCTCGAATGCCTTCACCGCATACTGATCGAACGCTGTGGCGAAGATGATCTTGGGCAGGGGAATTTTTTTATCGAGGAGCTTCTTGATCACTCCGAAGCCGTCCAGTCCAGGCATTTGCACATCCAGAAAAACCAGGTCCGGATTGTGTTCCTTGATCAGGCTGAGGGCTTCCAGTCCGTTCTTGCCCTGCGCCACGACGTTCACATCGTCGGCATTCTTGAGCAGGTAGGCGAGTTCGTCGCGGGCGAGTTGCTCATCGTCCACGATCACTGCGGATAAAGCCATTCGTTCTCCGGGAAACTGCCAGGGAAACGCTGAGTTGAGTATAGTGGCCCGATTTTTCCACCGCAACGCAGCCCCTGCCTCGCGGGTTTTTCTGTCGGGACAGCCGCTCTCGGCTGTCCGTCGAGCGAAGCTCGACCGGTTCCCTCTGTGCGCTCTGCGTCCTCTGTGGTGAAGAGGTTTACTGCGGCCGCTGCCCCATCATCGCGCCCATATCGAACCTCGTGTAACCCGCGGGAATCGCAAACAAACTCGATGGCTGCGAACCTTCCTGAATATTGCGCAGCTCGATGCCGCCCGCGCCTTCATCCGTCTTCACCACACAGTGCAGTTTCGTGTCCACCCACACATGACTCTTCTCGCCCTTACTCGAAACGCCCTCGTATTTAACCGTGCTCCGTCCGTTCAAAGTGTCGCTGCCGACCTTCGTGCAACTGCCCCAGTTCTTGTTGGTTCCCGCCTCTTCCGCGGTTTTTTTCCACTCCGGGCAGGCGTCGTTCACGTCGTCCACACGCCAGAAATGAGTGAGTATTGGCTTCACCATCGCCACCGGTGCGTCCATGTACATATGCCGCTCCGCCATGATCACGATGTACTTATGTTGCGCGTCATCAAAGATGACTGCGGTTGGTCCCATTGCCGGGTTCGACCCCTGCACTTCGAACCGCACCTTGTCCTTCGTGGAGTAGACCTTTTTCATCCCCACATTGTCTGATTTCGAGTTCACCACGTCCGCAGAAAAATCCTGCCCCAGCGCCAGATGGCCGATCGTCAGGCACCCGACCAAACAGAGAAGACCCATGATGCGTCGAACCACGATAGCCTCCTTATCGATCGCTCGCCGCAGTCGCGGTGCGATCTCACCCCAGGTGAAAAGCGCGAAAAGAATAGCAGAAGTCAGCCAGTGTTTCCCAGAGTCTTCTGCCCTTCGGGCGGCCTTGGCGAAGTTCGCGGTTTAGGATTCCTTTTAGTGTCCGTTCCGCCCCTGCGGCTTGGAAAAATCCTGCGCAATCCATTTCGACAGGAAGGTGCTCTCGCGTTCCTGGAACCCCAGTTTCCGGTACACCTGCAATGCCGCGGCGTTCGTCCGCACGACTTCCAGATGAAGTGTGCGGACTCCCGCCGACCTCGCCGCCGCTTCCACAAACTCCATCGTCTTGCGCCCCCAGCCGCGCCTGCGATACTCCTCCAGCAAATACAACTCGTCGACGAAGGCATCCCGCCCAAGCCATTCCAGGCTGTACCCAAAGCACAGCACGACGTACCCCACAGCCCCGCCGCCATCCAGAATCAGCCACGCGCGGCCCAGATTCGCATCGCGCAGCAGCGCCATCAGCGCCACGTGCGCTTTCTGCTCCTCGAAGCCGTGGCCATCGAACACGTAATACTCCCGCATGAATCGCAGCAGTGTGCCCGCATCCGACTCCACCGCCAAACGAAATTGTGGCTCCCGTTCACTATGTTCCTGAGGCGCGTGTGGGGACAGCCGCCCTCGGCTGTCCTATCGAGCGAAGCTCGACGGCTGTTACACCACGTTTTCCAGCGCCAGCGCCATCCCCATGCCGCCGCTCACGCACAGAGTAGCCACGCCGCGCTTGGTATTGCGTTTCAGCATCTCATGCAGCAGTGTCACCGTGATGCGCGTGCCCGTACACCCAATGGGATGCCCGATCGCGATCGCCCCACCATTCACATTGAGCCGGTCGCGATTCAGATTCAACCTACGGTCGCAAGCCAGCACCTGCGCCGCAAACGCTTCGTTCAACTCGATCAGCCCGAACTCGTGCAGCCTGAGATTGTGTTTCTCCTCCAGCTTTCGCATTGCCGGTACGGGCCCAATCCCCATCGTCCGCGGATCCACTCCCGCCGAAGTCACCGCCGCGATTCGCGCCAGCGGTTTCAGACTGTTCTGCTTCACGAAATGTTCAGAGGCTATAACCACCGCTGCCGCCCCGTCGGTGATTCCCGAAGAATTCCCGGCCGTAATCGTCCCCGGCGTTTCTTTGGACTTCGAAAATACCGGCGGAAGTTTTCCCAGCTTTTCCAAACTAGCGTCCGGGAACGGATGCTCATCGCGCGCAAACGTCGTCGCTCCTTTTTTCCCCTCGATCGTCACCGGAACAATCTCCGCGTCAAAGCGCCCCGCCGCAATCGCCCGCGCCGCGCGCGTCTGCGACAGCAGCGCATACTCATCCTGCTCCTCCCGCGTAATCTCGTACTGCTCCGCCAGCACCTCGCCCGTCTCGCCCATCACCATCTTCGCCAAAGGACAGAAAAATCCGTCGCGATACATCCCGTCCACCAGTTCCTGGTTGCCCAGCCGATATCCCCATCGCGCCTTGTCCAGATAATAAGGAACCCGCGACATCGACTCCGTCCCGCCCGCCAGAATGCAGTTCGCATCGCCCAGCAGAATCGCCTGGTACGCCAGCGCAATCGACTTCATCCCTGACGCACAAGCCTTGTTTACCGTATAGGCGGGAACTTCCTGCGGCACCCCGCTGCGCACGGAAATTTGCCGTGCCGGATTCGGCCCGCCCCCCGCCTGCCGCGCGTTGCCAAAGATGGTCTCCTCAACCTGCTCCGGCTGCACCCCAGCCCGCTCCATCGCAGCCTTCGCCGCCGCCACTCCCATGTCCGCCGCCGTCAGCGACGCCAGCGCTCCGCCAAACTTCCCAATCGCCGTCCGTACCCCAGAAAGAATATAGACACCCTGCAAACTCGCACCTCCAAAAGCTTGAGTCTAGCAGGAGAGATTTGAAAGCATCTACAATAGGCCCCGCGAGAAGTCCGTGCTCATCCCGCAGAATGTTCGTTGCTGCTGCGCTTCGCGGGCCGTTGAATCCCGAACGCCTCGACTGCCATCTACAACGGAAGCATTGCCAACCGTCCCAACCAACATTTACTTTCGTAAATAACCACAAGACTTAATTAGGAGGATCTATGCCGTTCGTTGATGTGGGAAAAGAAAATTCCGGCGCCATCAGTCTCTACTACGAGGACCACGGCTCGGGTAAGCCCGTTGTTCTGATCCACGGATATCCTCTCAGCAGTTCGTCCTGGGAAAAACAGGTTCCCGCCCTTCTGCAAGCGGGCCACCGCGTCATCGCCTATGACCGCCGCGGATTCGGAAAGTCCAGCCAGCCGACCACCGGATACAACTACGACACCTTTGCCGAAGATCTACACAAGCTCGTGACTCATTTGAAGCTGCGCGACTTTGCGCTCGTGGGCTTCTCCATGGGCGGCGGCGAAGTGGCGCGCTACATCGGCAAATATGGATCGAAGGACGTCAGCAAGGCCGTCATCATCAGCGGCGTTCCGCCCTTCCTGCTGAAGACCGCCGACAACCCTGAGGGCGTGGATGGCAGCGTGTTCGAAGGCATCGAGAAAGCTGTCTCCGCCGATCGTTACGCCTTCTTCACAGGATTTTTCAAAGACTTCTACAACACCGACGTCTATCTGGGAAAGCGGGTCAGCGAGCAGGCCGTGCAGGCAAGCTGGAATGTGGCGGCCTCCGCTTCCGCCACCGCCAGCCTGGTCTGCGTGCCCACCTGGGGTGAGGACTTCCGCAAAGACGTGGCGCGCATCGATGTGCCCACGCTGGTCATTCAAGGCGACGCGGATCGCATCGTGCCTTTTTCGGCCTCGGGACAGCGCACTGCCAAGCTGGTCAGCGGCGCCGAACTTGTCGTCATTAAAGACGGCCCCCACAACGTAGCTTGGACGCACGCCGACGAGGTTAACAGCGTGTTGGTGAACTTCCTCGCCAAACCGTCCGCCAAAGGCCAGGCATCGGCCCCGAAGACCAAGGCCGTGGCGTAAACAAGCCGTGCCTCAAAGCAGGTCTGAGGGTGGGGATGGCGTCTCTGCAGGATTGTATCGACTCATGTGGGGACAGCCGCCCCCGGCTGTCCAGTCGAGCGAAGCTCGACTGGTCCTGTCGGCGCTGAAAGGTCAAGTCAGGTTGGGGATTTAACGCTCGTTCATCTGATCACGGGTGTTGGGGCCTGCTGATCGAACGCGCCGGAGGCGGCGCATTCGTGTGTCCATTGGGGCTCCTACCGACTGCGCCGCGTACTGTTCTGGTCGCTCGCGGAAAGCTGCGTTCAAGGTCGTCCTCCGCGAACGCGCTACCGCTCTCGCCCGCTTGATCAAGGTTTCGTCGGCGGCAAGAGTTATGCTTTTCATATGCAACGATGTTATTACGAATGCGTTGGCGCGTGGGGCTTCTCACTTTTCGGAAGTGTTAGGATACCGCGTAAGCGGTGAGTATGAAGACTCTTTCGGTTGTCGCCACTTTCGTCACATGTTTTTTTCTGTGCGGTTTCCAGGGCGAACCTTCCCCAAGCCAAAGGAAGCCCCCATCGCAAGTCGCATCAGTGAACAAACAAAAAACGGATGTCGGAAAGGCAAAGCGCGGCGATACGCCGCCTAACCAGCCCCCGGCGGGCTCGCGTCAAAATGATAAGGTCGAGGTGACGGCTCTACCTCCCGAAATAGCCATCAAACAAATCAAGGACTCTGTCGACCACACGGTCATGTGGTGCACGATCATCCTCACAGTTGTTGGCGTGATAGGGACTATCGCCGCAGTCAGAACCCTTCGCCAAGTCAAACGACAAGCCGACACGTTGGATGACCACAGAGCCAAATTCGAGGAGCTTGCTACGGCGGCCGGCAATAATGCCGCAGCCGCCCGGGACCTGGTGGCGGCAGCCGAGGCGCAACGAAATTTGATGGAGTCGGCCGGACGGCACACCGAGGCCCTGGCCGCGCAGGCCGTGAAGCAGACAGAGCTTACTCAGGCACAACTCGAACTGTCCCACCGCCCTTGGATTGCCGTTGACTTTGCGCCGAGCTCACCCTTGATTTTCGACGAACGAGGTTGCGTAACGACGTTCAAGGTCACGATGAGGAATGTCGGGCACTCAGTAGCGAAGCATGTAAGCCTGTGGACAGGATTCGCAATTAGTGGGGTCCATGATCCGATGCAGGTCCGAGATCAGCTCTGCAGCATAATGAAACAGCCTCAAAACGAAAATAGTGATTATGGCTACCTGCCGTTCCCGAATCAGCAGGTTGTCGAGGAGCGACCCGTCATCGGCAAGCCCGAGGACGTCAAGAAGGCCCTTGAGATGAAAATCTTCCAAGGTCTTAACGCCATTGGCCTTCACCTCGTTGGCTGTGTAGATTATCCTTCCGCCTTTGATCCCAAGAAGCACCACCAAACCCGCTTTGTGTACGTGGTCGGATATGCTGATATGAAGAGAGGAGGAATCGTCATGGGCGCATTCGACGCCTCGACGCCCAGGCACTTCAATATCGTGCTGAACCCTATGGGCCATGGTGCCTCGGCCGACTAATCACGGTCCACAGGAGCGGCTGACGGCAAACCCTCCTCGGCCCCTTGCCATTCCGCCTAACCTTCGGCATAATAAGACTTTGCCTCGATCTCACCGGACTCTTCCGGAACTAAGGATATAAGACCCGTGTTAATGATTCGTCTGGCGCGCCGAGGTGCGCGCAAACAACCGCACTATCGCATTGTGGTGATTGAGAAGGAACGCGCCCGCAACGGCCGTCCGGTGGAAGTGGTCGGGACCTACAACCCCCGCACCAATCCCGCCAGCGTCGAAATGAAGCGCGATCGCGTCGAGTACTGGGTGTCGAAAGGCGCTCAAATGTCGGATCGGGTGAACAAACTGTTCTCCAAGACTCCAGCTCCGGCCGCCGCCGGCTCCGCCGCGTAAGTTAGCGCTCGTCTTCGGGAGGCGCGACTCGGGAAGGGCACGACTTCAGTCGTGCCGTCAGTGCCGACCGATGACGGCTTTCGCCGCTGGGGCGCGCAGTCTCGGATTCGCCGCTTCCTCAATCGTTTCATTTCACCGTGAGAATGCATATTATGACTGAGCCTTCTGGAGATGTGCGCGTTCTGGTTGAGCTGATTGCGAAATCACTGGTCGATACTCCCGACGAAGTTTTCGTCGAGAAGTTCGATGACGACGTCATCGAACTGGAAGTCGCCGAAAGCGATGTAGGCAAGGTCATCGGACGCCAGGGACGCACCGCTCGCGCTCTGCGCGCCCTGCTGAGCGCCGCCGGCCACAGGGCCCACAAGCGCTACACGCTCGAAATCATCGAGTAGAGCGGACGGGACAACCAACACTTGCCTCAGCCGCGAAGCGGCGAAAGAATGCAGCCCGCGGCGCACAGCCGTGGGTAAGCGGGAGAGAGAGCCCTGAAAGGGCGAAAGAAAGGTTGCCATCGCGGTTGCCCGCTCTTGGCATGGATGCCGCGAAATGAGCCTGAAATCCGCCGAAGGCCGTGAATTCTGAAACCAACGGCGAGTTCATCACCCTGGCCCGCGTCGCGAAAACGCAAGGCCGACGCGGCGAAGTCGCTGCAGAAATGCACAGCGACGTTCCGGGACGCTTCGCCGCAGGCATGAAGTTGTTCGCCCTGGCGAAGTCGCAAGACTCGCGGCGCGAACTGGAAGTCGAAGATCTGTGGCCGCACAAGGGCCTGCTAGTCCTGAAGTTTCGCGGCGTGGATTCGATTTCCGACGCCGAGCTTCTGATCGGATCTGAATTGCAGGTTCCCAGCGCCGAGCGCGCGGACTTGGAACCAGGCTGGAATTACGTCAGCGATCTGATCGGCTGTATGGTTCTCGATCAGGGCCGTGAGATCGGACGCATCGAGGACGTTCAGTCCGGCGCCGGCGAAGCGCCGCTGCTGATTGTCGCCGGCAGCTCGGGCAGGAAGTTCGACGTGCCATTTGCCGAAGCGTACTTGGAAGGTGTCGACATAGCGCCCCGGAAAGTGCGCATGAACCTTCCCGAGGGCATGCTGGAAGTCAATGCCCCGGTCACGGCAGAAGAAAAGCAGGAACAACAGTCCGCGAGAAAGAAAAGGCACTGAAAAAAGGAGCCTCCTCTGTGAACCTCAGTGCCCTCTGTGGTCAAAGGTTTAGGTTCTAGGTCCGAGATGAAGGCCGATATTCTCACGATCTTCCCCGGCTTTTTCAGCGGACCGCTGGATCACGGTATCACCCGCCGGGCCTGCGAGATGGGCCTGGCGAAAATCGAAGTCCACGATTTGCGGCAGTTCACGCACGACAAGCACCGCACCGTGGATGACCGCCCTTTTGGCGGCGGCGAGGGCATGGTGCTCAAGCCGGAGCCGCTCTTTGAATGTCTGGAGTCGTTGCAGGTGGCGTCGCGGTCTGATCGAATAAAAGACCGGATGGCCGGGCGCGCGAAGCAGTCAGTGATCTTGCTTTCAGCCCAGGGTCAGCGCTTCACGCAGCAGGTGGCTGCGGAACTGGCAACACTCGATCGCATCGTTCTGGTCTGCGGCCGCTACGAGGGCGTGGACGAGCGCGTCGCCGACTTCCTCGCTGACCGCGAGGTTTCGATCGGCGATTACGTGCTCAGCGGCGGAGAGCTCGCGGCTGCCGTGATCATCGAAGCGGTCATGAGGTTGCTGCCCGGCGCAGTGGGCAACGAAGCTTCGACGCGGCAGGAATCATTCACCGCGCATGTGCAGACGGAGGCGTCCGGCGCGGCGGATTCGACCTGCGGTTCCGGCGGATTGCTGGATTATCCGCATTACACGCGCCCCGCCGATTTTCGCGGGATGGCGGTACCGGAGGTTCTGATCAACGGCAACCATCAGGAAATCCGCCGCTGGCGCCGGCAGCGGGCTCTGGAGAAAACGCTGCGCAACCGCCCCGACTTACTGGAAGGCGTGGAACTCAGCGACGAAGACGCAAAGATTTTGGCGCGGATCAAGGCGGGCCAAGAGTAGGAATCGCGAATGAACAGGTGTTGGGTCTTAGGTGTTAGGTCTTAGGCTCCAGCCAAAGACCTGACACCCAAGACCTAAGACCAGAATCGAAAGACGAAGGATAAACCATCATGTCAAACCTAATCATCGAAAAACTGCTGGCAAAATCGCAACGCACCGACATCCCACCGTTCCGCCCCGGCGACACCGTTCGCGTTCACGTGAAGATCAAGGAAGGCGACAAGGAACGCGTGCAGGCTTTCGAAGGCGTGGTTATCAAGCGCGACAACGGCCCGCAAGCCAGCTTTACCGTGCGCAAGATCAGCTTTGGCCAGGGCGTGGAGCGCATCTTCCCCATTCATTCCAAGGTGATCGATAAGGTCGAATTGCTGCGCTCCTCCAAGGTTCGCCGCGCCCGCCTGTTCTATCTGCGCGGACTCCGTGGCAAAGCCGCCCGCCTGCGCGACGTCGAAAAAGCATAGACTGCGCGCCGGACTGTGCGGCTTGAAAGAATGATGGAGACTACGCTGAAGAGCGGCCTCAGTTCTGGCCGTTTGCGCGACTGGTGACGGTGAGAGGGGAGGCTCTCTCCTACGTTCTGCTGTCACGCGCCGGATGCGATCAACTCAGCCGGAGTTGAAAGTCCTCCGGAGTGGTTCTTCTTGCCCTTTTCCGCCTCGTACTCTTTTCTGGTGCCAACGAAAAATTCGATCGTGCCGCCCGTCGGAATTCCGTCTCCCGTAGTAAACACCGAGTGCGAGTAGCCCCACACCGCTCCCTCGCTGGAATTGCGGAATGTTGGCTGGGACTTCGTGAGCAGCGTGGACGTGATTACCTTTCCGTTCCTGGGCACGGGCACCACATACGCGTCCCCACGTTTCGCCAGCGGAGGAGCTTCGCTAATTCCCATCTCCAGCAAGAAGTTCCCAGTGAACCCGGATGGGATTTCGACGATCACCTGAGCAGCGGAGTGATGCTTCGAGCACGCGCCGGCAGCAACCAGAAAAACTACGCAGATGACCATCGACCAGATCTTCCGATTCATCCTTTCACCTCTTGCATGCGGGGCGAGAAAACTTGCGCCGGTCTCCTGAGAGCGGGCACTCGTGCCACAATCTCGGTACCGACTGCGCTCGAATGGATTCCCAGCGTCCCTCCAATCTCACGAATGCGCTCGGTCATGCCGGCCAGGCCAACTCCCCCTCCCGAACCATCTTCTCGAAGGCTTTGCAAAACTGCCGGAGGTATACCGCGGCCATAGTCTCTCACCCGCAGGGTCACATGGTTGCCTGCCGTCTTCAGACTGACATCCGCTCGTTTCGCCCCGGAATGCCGGTGCACATTCGTCAGGCTTTCCTGCAGCACCCGGAATAATACCAACTCGGTCGCTTCCGGGAACCGGCCGGCTCCGTCGAGAATATCCAGGTTGACATCGATGCCGCTCCGCTTTCCGAATCCCTCCACGAACCAGCGGCAAGCCGAGTTCAGCCCCGCTTCATCGAGAAGCGGCGGGTGCAACAAATGCGAAATCGTCCGCGTTTCCGAGATGGAATCATCCAGCATCTTGATGCAGTCCTGCAGAGAGGTGTCGCCCGGCGACTTGGTCTGCAGCGCTGAGATTGCCATTTTCAGCGCTGCCAGGTGCTGACCGACGGAATCATGCAGTTCGCGCGCGAACTTCCGCCGTTCTTCATCCTGCAACGTCAACAGCTTGGCGCTGAGCGCACGCAGTGCAAGTTCGGCTCGGGTGCGCGCTGCTACTTGATCCATCAGCAGCCGGTGATGCACGATAAACAACACCAGGGCCAGGAAGAGGCTGGTGATCAGAATGGCTGCGGTCGCCAAGGCGGAGCGGTTCGCCCGCGCCTGGCGCTCGGCCAGCAATTGTTCCTCGGTGTCATACATGCGCTGCACCAGCCGGTCAGTTTCGTCCGCCGTGGCCAGGCTTTGCCTGCTGATCGCCGCCTGGGCCAGCGGATTCGACTTTCCCGTTCTCTTGAGCTCAATGGCCTGATCCAGCAGAGCAATCCTTTGTTCGTTCAGTTCCGCAAGCTTTCGGCAATTGACCTGCTGTTGCACGTTGTCGGCGGTCAACCGCTGGATCACCGCCACCGCATTCCTGAGCTGGCGCACGACCTCAGCCTGCTGCTGCAATAGCGCAGCGTCGCCGGAATCCAGGTATTCGGAGCGCAGCCGTCCTGCCCGGGCGGTAGTTACGGAAAATTGAGACAGCGCGCTTTGTGCGTCGCGGGTATGGTGGACCCAGGCTTGGCTGGCGTCCATGCTGGTGAATGCGAAATATGCGGAGCAACTGCTGAGGAGAAGGAAGATTACGGCGGCGGCCAGAGCCGCATTCACCTTTCCAATGGAGGACATTCTCGACCCGAAGACTGTGAACATTGTAAACGAAGCCGCCGGGGAAATGTCGCGAGTCCTACGCCAACTGGGGACAGTTGCGCAGCATTGCTGGATGGTTGGTCGAGAAGGGTATTTTGAATACGCCCGGAACTATCCCGCGGCAGAGGCCAGCGGCTCCCTGATCACTTCAACCTCGACGAACTCCTTGACTCGTCTGGTTCGCAGCCGGCTCAATACGTAGCTCAGCAGCGGGCGATCTCCGCGGCGGATTTCCTGAAACTCCACGCCCATTGCAAGATTGTTGACCATATATTTGACCTGCGCCTTGACCGCAACGCTAACGTCGAACATGTTCAACATCAAGCGGAAGTTGGTTCCGGGGCGCAGGATTTCCGTGGCCGCGATGCGCGCCCCAAATTCCGAAATCTGCTGCACCTCGCCTTCTACCCGCTGCACCCCGTCGATTACTCGCGCCTGGCCTTCAACGTGAAACCGCGGACGCCGCCGCCGGTTTGCCTGCGGACCGCCGAACCCACGAGGCAATTTACCGCGCTCCAAGCTATCGGGATCTATGGGCTGGTACTGCTCCTCCATCTGGCGCAACTCTTCGTCCCACGGCGTCCTGCCCTCGACGCATTGCACCGTGAATTGTCCGCGCAAGGCGGAAGCGGCGTCTCCTGCCCAGACCACCTGGCAAACGGCTTTATTGCGCCCGCGTTCCACCATCACCAGGTCTCCAATGTTTACTTCACGCGAGCTGAGCAGGCGCGCGCCGTGCGGGTGGATGTCATAGGTGCACGCCATCTCTGCCGGGCCGCGTCCATCCTGACCGATGAAACTCCAGCGCACAGGCAGCGCCAGATGCACCAGCTTTCGCGTCAGCAGGCCGTCTTCCGGCGACGGGTTGGTTGGGCTCTGCAAGACTTCCTCTCGGATCGAGTTTCGACTGAGGCCAAGTTACCAGTACATGTCCGAACGGGCAATGTACGTCCGTAATCCGGGTAATGGTTACTGTTTGGCGTTATGCAAGGGGCGACGTGCAGTCGGGTGGCGAGATAGAAGGGTTATTTCATGAATGTTCTTTGCCCAAGCGTAAAACTTCGCTTGCAGGAATTCCTGCGGTGGACGAAGATGGTGAACAACTCCCTTGTCTTCGTGATGAAGTCTTCTGTGATGAAGTCTTGTGTGATGAAGTCACCGTCCGCACGCATGCTTTCGCCCTCGGCGGCCAAGCTGCGACTGCTGAAGAAGCTGCGCTGCACGCTGCGTTATGAAAAAAAGGCTTGGGCCTCCGGGGCGGTGCGAGTTGCTGGCGTGGATGAAGTTGGGCGCGGCTCATTGTTCGGTTGCGTGGTCGCGGCGGCGGTGATCCTCGACCCGGGTTACCGTGTGCGCGGGCTGCGCGATTCCAAGTTGCTGCTGCCCGAGCGGCGTGAGGTGCTGGCGGAGCGCATCCGCGAGCACGCCGTGGCGTGGGCCGTCGCGGCTGTGGACGCGGCCCGCATCGATCAGATCAACATTTATCATGCCTCGCGGTTGGCCATGCGCGAAGCGGTGATGCGCCTGGCGCCTGCCGCGGACCACCTGCTCGTCGACGCCCTGCGCCTTGACTGCGAGCAGCCGCAGGTTCCGATCATTCATGGGGACGCGCTCTCGGCCTCGATCGCGGCGGCTTCTATTCTTGCGAAGGTGGAACGCGATCGCATGATGTGCGAATGGGACGCGGTGTTTCCTGCGTACGGCCTAGCCTCGCACAAGGGATACAGCACTCCCAGGCACCTGGCCGCGCTGCGCGAGTTCGGGCCGACGCCGCTGCACCGCCAGTCGTTCGCGCCGGTGTGGCAGAATCCGGTGCCGCAGGAGGTCTTCGGGTTCATGGATGACGACGTCGTGTTGGAAGAAACGGCAGCAGGATGAGTGGGTTGGCGGGATTTCCGAGAAGATTTCCACAGTGTTCCTGCAGGAACACTTTTATTACGATTGTGTACGTACAATAATATAAGTAGAGTGGCATATATGAAACATCGAAAACGAGTTACCAAGGGCGGGAAAAGCGGGGGGCGGAGCGGCAAGTCTTCGACTGCCCAAGCGCGGCGGAAGACTGGACGGCGCAAGGATTTGAGCCTGGCGGCGTCGGTCGAATCGTCGAAGCGGCCTCAGATTTCGATTGGGGATGTGCTGGAGTTTTACAAGCCGATCAAGAAGCCGGTAACGCTGCGGCTGGATGCCGACGTGCTGGCCTGGTTCCGCAGGGACGGACGACGGTATCAGACGCGGATCAACGGCGCGCTGCGGAGGGTGATGGAGCGGGAGATGAAAGATTCGGAATAAGCACACGCTCTTTTTTTCTGCCCTTTCTACTTGATCGACGATCGATGATCACAAGACGAAAGTTCATTGCCGGTTCAATCGCGCTAGCTGCCGTCCCCAAGGCATGGTCAAAATCTCCGACAGTTAAGCCTGTCTACGTCAATGACATTCACTCCCAACTCAATTTCACTCGTGTTCTTAGAATTCAGCAGCCGCAGTCCGTGCCAGAAGTTCAACAGATCATTCATGCTGCACGAAAAGGGCGGAAAACGATTTCAATTTGTGGCGGACGCCACGCGATGGGAGGCCAGCAGTTTGGTGCGGATACCGAACTGATCGACATCAGGAAACTGAACCGAATTCGACATCTGGACCGCGAGCGCGGAATTTTGGAAATCGACGCAGGGATTGAATGGCCAGCGCTTGTGAACGGATATCTTGCCCTGCAAAATGAGGGCGCATCGTCCTGGGGAATTGCTCAAAAACAGACAGGAGCCGATCGACTGACGATCTCTGGCACGATTGCAGCAAACGCGCACGGACGCGGATTGCGCATGAAGCCGTTCATCGCCGACGTTGAGTCGTTGGTTCTCATTGATGCTACTGGAACTCCGCACACCTGCAGCCGGACCGAGAACCAGGAACTGTTTCAACTGGTTCACGGCGGCTACGGTTTATTTGGTGTTGTCACCTCGGTGCGGTTGCGGCTGGTTCCGAGAAAAAAGGTAGAGCGGGTCGTAGAGATGCAAACCGTGGATCAGTTGATGGGGGCATTCGACAAGCGTATTTCCGATGGCTTTCTGTACGGCGATTTCCAGTTCTCGATCGAGCGCGAATCGGAAGACTTCCTGCACCGGGGCGTCTTCTCATGCTATCTCCCCGTTCCAATGGAAACACCGATTCCCACGGCCGAAAAGCAGCTTTCGGATGAAAATTGGCGGCAGCTTCTTTATCTCGCTCATGTTGACAAGAAAAGTGCATTTGAAAGGTATGCAGAATACTATTTGTCGACGAACGGGCAGGTGTACTGGTCGGACACTCATCAGCTGAGCATTTATCCTGACAATTATCATCGCCAGATCGACCAAAACCTTCACGCCCCATTTCCGGCGACTGAAATCATTTGCGAGATCGATGTTCCGCGGCCGTTGCTAAAGGAGTTTTTCGATGAAGTCCGCGAGGATTTTCGCAAGAACAATGTCGAACTGATTTATGGGACGGTGCGCCTGATTGAGCAGGACGATGAGAGTTTTCTGCCTTGGGCGAAGCAACCCTACGCCTGCACTATTTTCAATCTGCACACCGTGCATACTCCCGAGGGTGTTCGCCGGTCGATCGATACTTTTCGAAGGCTCATCGATATGGCGGCTCGCCGAGGCGGTTCGTTTTATTTGACCTATCACCGCGATGCAACCCGAAAGCAGATTGAGAGTTGTTATCCGCGATTCGCGGAGTTTCTACGCCTCAAGAAGAAATACGATCCCGAAGAGCGGTTTCAAAGCGAGTGGTACCGGGAATACCAAAAAATGTTTGCCGATAGCGTTTGAGAATTAGTTTCCGCGTAGTGTTCTCGACCTTGAAAATCAAGCTCTCCCGAGCATAGAACCCCACAAAATCGGGCCATCGAAGCTGCGGCTGGATGCGGACGTGCTGGCGTGGTTTCGCAGGGACGGGCGACGGTATCAGACGCGGATCAATGCAGCGCTGCGTAAGGTGATGGAGCGAGAGATGAAGGAAGAGTAGCGACCCCGTCGCTCCTAATCCTCCCGCTGTTTGGATACTCGTCTGCACCAAGTGAAAGTCCCATGTCTCGCAAAGGCCGCGAGACATGGGGCACCCTGAGAAAGCAGATTCCTCGCCGCTCTCGCCGGTTTCACCGGCTCCGAGTGGCTCGGAATGACAAATTTTGGTCGTTGGGCAAGGTTAGGGGTTGACGGAGGAATTCAGTTCGTTCAGGAGCTTTGTGTTGTTCGCCAGGGCGCGCTGCAGGATTTCTGCCTGCTGTTTGGCGACCGGCCAGTCTTGCTTTTCGACCGCTTCCGTTAGGCCCGGCAGTTCCAAGTGGGCGTAAGTGAAGCGGGCGCCGTAGAGGATGTGTTTGAACCAAGGGCGGCCGGGGATGCCGTCGGGATTGAGCCAGTTGCGCTCGACTTGCATCATGCCGTGATTCAGAGTCAGGGCGAGTTTGGGATCGATTTTCCCTGAGGCAAGCTTGCGGCTCAGCGATTCGTTGAAGTGCTTGCCGGCGGCCTCGAATTGCGTCAATGGCTTTGAGCACGCTCTGAAGGTCGAGCGGCTGCCGGGCTTCGCCCGGCCGGACAGCCGGGGGCGGCTGTCCCCACATGATGTTGTTGGCTTTCGCTAAGTCATCCACGAACTGGCGGATATTGCTGGCGTAGCTCGCAAAATCGAAGGGGAGCAGGTCGGCGTTGGCCAGGCGGAGCGCGGTCACGCCCCAGAGTTGCGACATGAGCGTGTGGTAGCGGTAGCCGGGGTCGCCGAAGTGGTTCATCCAGTAGAAGTCGTCGTAGGCGGAGTGGTAGACGCCGTAGTCGCCGTCGAACTGCAGGCCGATGACGGGCATGCCGACGAAGTTGAGAAAGACGGTGTGGTCCGAGCCGCTCCCGATGCGGGTGTCGGCGAGAGTTGCCGTCAGTGACTTCGGTTCGTTCTTGGCCGGACTGCTTGCCCGCGTCTTCTCACGGGCGCGATGTCCTTCCATGCTTCGTAGAGACTCTTGCCGGAGGGATCCTGAAGCGATGCGACTGGTCTCCACCAGCATCGGCGAAAGGGAGGCGACAGCCTGACCATGGAAATTTGGTCCGGAGGTGGCCTCGTCGACGTTGAGATAGGCGACCGCCTTGCTGCGCAGTTCGTCGGCGAACTGCTCGCCCCATTCGGTGGAACCGGTGAGGCCGACCTCTTCGCCGTCCCAACTGCAGACCACGAGGGTGCGACGGGGGCGCAAGCCTTGTTTCGCGAGTTGGCTGAGTGCACGCGTCAGTTCCATCATGGAAGCGGTGCCGCTCGAGGGATCGACGCCGCCGAAAACCCAGGCATCGCGGTGGTTGCCGAGCACGATCCATTCGTCGGGCAACTCGGCGCCGCGGATGCGGCCTTCGACCACGTAGTAGGGCTGGGTGCCGTTGTCCATCTCGATTTTCAAGTGAACTTTCACGCTCTCGCCGCCGAGGTGATAGTGGAGCGGCAACCCGCCCTGCCAATCTTCTGGCGCCATCGGGCCATCCAGGTTTTCGAGCAGAGGCTTGGCGTCGTGCCAGGAAAGGGGCAGTGCCATGATCTTGGGCGCCGACTGGGCCTGCTCGATCGAGATCCGTTTCGCCCCGGGGATCGACGCCCATCCCGGTGTGAGCGGGTCGCCGGGGACGATGAAGTCGTAGGTGATGGCGCCGCGCTGGATGTGATATTCCGGGCCCCAGGGGCCGTCGGGATCGACTTTGCCTTTTTTGTAGCCGTCTTCGGCAGGATCGCTGTAGATCAGGATCGCGGCCGCACCTTCGCGCTGCGCGGTGAGCGCTTTGAATCCGCGATAGCTGTAGGGATTGGAATAGCGGACGAGGACGATCTTGCCTCTGACGCTGATTCCGTTTTTGCGCAGCAGTTCGTAGTCTTCGGGGTTGCCGCTGTGCGCGTAGACCAGGGGCGCGGTGACTTCGCCGGAGATTGACATGCCGCTCCAGGCGCCGCTGATGGCGGGATTCTTCGAGTCGGGATCGGCGTCGAGCGCGGCTTCGCGGAGGGTGGCTTGATATCGAACGGGCGCAATCATTTCGAGCGAGGCGCTTTTTGGATTTGTGCCGTAGACGTCATAGCGGCGGATGATGACGTCTTCAAGTCCCTGCTTGCGCCATTCGCTGGCGATGTAGTCGGCGAGTTCGTTGTTGCGCTTCGATCCGGCGACGTGGGGTTCGGAGGTGAAGATGCGGTGCTGGCGGCGTTCTTCGTCGGGAGTGGGGATGGACTTGAATTTGGATTCGATTTCGGATTCACCAGCGGAGGAGGCGGGGGTGAAGCCCAGGATCGGAGTTTGGGCGGTGGCGACGTTCGCGGAAAGCAAGAGAAGAGTGATGGCGCAGCGAGTGAGGGTCATGGGCGGATGAGATTGTAGCTCACGGGCCGTAATCCCCGGAGATGGGGAGGAATCTATCCGCGCGGAGTTGCAGAGTCCATGCCTCGAACCGGCTGTTTTTGACGACGTCTTGAACCTACTGTCACATTCGCTCGATCGCCGACCACACGGCATAAATCGCGCCAACGACCAGGACCACAATCACCGCCACAATCAATGCATATTCGATGATGTTCTGCCCTCGTTCGTCTTTCCACAAGGCGAGCGCGAGGCCAAGCATGGCAAGCACTCCTTTCGATCAAATCTCCAGACGAAAGCCACAAAACAGGTCGCGGGCACGCAGCTATTTCGCTTTCAAAATCTCGCCGAGCAGATCGGGCTTCGATTCGTCCCGTACCAGGTGCGGGTATTTCTCGCCGCCGTGGTAGTCGATTTTGTACGTTTTGTAGTAGTCGGTGTTCTCGACCAGCAACTCCAGCGGTGTGTTGCTGTTCTTTGTCGCTTTGACCGCGTCGCGCAGGATCTCGGGAGAAAAGCGGCGGCCATTGACCGCGACTAGTTTCATTCCTGGGCCGATGCCGGCTTTCGCCGCGGGCGTACCTTCCGTGGTGTCGCTGATGGCGCCGTCATCGTTCAACACGAGGCCGACAGCGAAGGCGGCGGGCACGAAATGATACATGCCTGGCCATGCCGGTCATCATGTCCGACGGAGTGTCATCGTAGACGAGCTTCCATCCGCTGCCTTCGATGCCGCCCAGAGGGGCGCCGGGTCCGTGATTGGTGAGGCGCTCGGTCCAGAAGGCGCGCCAGTCGTAGGGCGCGACCTGGTTGAGGGAGTTGACCACGTCGTCGAAGGTGTAGGTCTTGACCGTGGGACCCGTGCTGGGCGCGCCGTGGAAAAGTTTGCAGAAATCGTCCAGCGTTTTCGCGCCCTTGCTCTGCTGGCGGATGATCACGTCTACCCAGAGCCAGTTCAGCGTGTCTTCGTCATAGAAGTCGGTGCTGCGACGCCACGATTCCCAGGCGCGGGGGGAAAAATAAAGTTGGGGCGCGGCGTCGGCTGTGTCTTGGAGGTTGCGCCATTCGCGGCCGGGAGTGTGATCGAGGGCGAAAGCGGTGATGGCCAGATCGTCGCGGTCTTGATCGGCGGTGAGCAGACCGCTGCGGGCGGTCAGCACGAAGCCGAGGTAGTTGGTCAGGCCCTCGTAAACCCAGAGGAGATCGTCCTGCATGGGTTGCTGGTAGTCGGGCGTGGCCAGATCGGCGGGGCGGCGGAACTTTCCGTTCCAGGAGTGGACATACTCGTGGGGCAGCAGGCTGGCCGACATCTTGCGTGCGGCGTCATCGACCAGGGCGCGCTCGTCGACGCGGCTGTCGTCGGATTCGTGGTGCTCCAGGCCGAAGTGAGCGACGTGATCGCTGAGCGTGTAGAGGAAGTGATAGTCGCGGTAGTGATGGGCTCCGAAGAGTCTTTTGGGCCTGCTCGACCAGGTTCTTGTAGTGGTCCCAGACTTCCGGGGGAGGGTTGAGAGCGGCGGCGCTGTCGGCAGCGATGTCCATTTCGGTGAGAGGATCCTGGGCGAGCGGGACGACTTTCAGGAATTCTCCGGTGATGACCGGCGAATCGACCAGTGTGGTGAGGGAAACGGTGGCGAATTTGATTTCATTTCCACTCTGACTGGCCACAGGAAGCGGAGTGCCGAACTTCCAGCCGTCGGGGAGCTTCAGGCTCGCGCTGTAGTTGATGTCGTCGGACTTCCAGCCCTTGGGATAGAGCAAAACCTGGTTCCAACTGATGATGGCGAGCTTGTCAGTGGCGGAGGAGCCCGCGGAGAATCCGCCTTCGAAGGTCGCAGGAGAAAGAAAGTCAAGTTCGGCAGAGATTTCAGTCGCGCCGGCTGGAACCTCCACGTGGATAGTGAAGCCGTCGAGCAGGTCGCGACGCCATTTCAAAGTCTTGCCGGCGGCGCTGAACTTCAGGCCGGCGAGATCGATGACCGGGCCGTCGGGGGCGTGCTCGCCGGGAATCCATTTCGGGTAGTAGAGCGTGAGATCGCCGGGGATGGCGGGAATTTTCAGGGTGGCGTGGAAGATCTTGCGGGGCGCCGTGGTGGCGTCGACGGCAAGGGTGACGGTGGGCGGAGTGGCGCACCAAGCGGGAATTGACAGCACTGCGATGCAGACTGCTCCCACGGCTCTGGAGAGTTTCATTCTTTCGGGGCCCCCATGTTTGTGATGAAAGTGAATCGCACTCGATGCGGAATTTTAGACTATAGCAGTGTGAGCGGGTGGCAGTACAGGGAAGCGCGCTCCGGGAGCGGTTTGCACCATGGACCGAGGTTTGACTCTGCGTACTTTTGCGAAACCTTCGTGCTCCTTGCGGTGAAATTCCTTTTACCTGAGAGTTCACAGAGAACTGCCCGCCAAGGCCGCAAAGGAAGAAAGGCACAGAGATGGAAATTGCACCGACTGGGGACTGATATGATTCCGCAGGATGTCGCGGCGCGGAAAATTTATTACGTTCGAAGGGCTGGACGGAACGGGCAAGAGCACGCAACTGCGGAAGCTGGCGGCGGTGGTGCGCGCGGCTGGGCATAAGGTGGTGGAGACGCGCGAGCCGGGCGGAACGCTGACGGGAGAAAAGATTCGCAAGGTGCTGCTCGATTCGGGGACGGCGGGACTGTCGCCGCTGGCGGAGATGGCGCTGATGTTCGCGTCGCGGGCGCAGCACATTGCCGAAGTGATCGAGCCGGCGCTGGCGCAGGGCAGCATCGTGCTGTGCGACAGGTTTACCGATTCGACGGAGGCTTACCAGGGGAGCGGTCGCAAGTTGGGGAGTGAGGCGGTCCGCGAGCTGCACCGAGTTCTGTGTGGAAATTTGCAGCCGGATTTGACGATTTTGCTCGATTCGGACGCGGCGGCCAGCGTGACTCGAGCTCGCCTGCGGAATAAGCGAGACTCGAAAAGTTCGAGTCGTGGGCACGACGAGAACCGGTTCGAGCAAGAGACGCGCGCTTTCTTCGTCCGAGTGCATGAAGGATATCTGGCGATCGCCGCGCGCGAGCAGGGGCGAGTCGCGATGGTAGATGCCCGCGGCACGCCGGGGCAGACGCATCGGAGGATCGTGGAGCTGGTGCGACGGAAGTTGAAACTGTGAACGACTTCATTCACCACGGAGACACGGAGGCACGGAGTAAAACAGTCAAGGATAAGAGCACCTGCTGTTCGATTTACAATGAATTGCAGTTTTCTCCGTGTCTCTGTGCCTCCGTGGTGAACTCGTTCTATGCCTTTCTCTGACTTTCACGGCAACGCGGAAACCATTCATCGCCTGCGCGACATGCTGGCGCGCGAACGCTTTCCGCACGCAGTGGTGCTGGCGGGTGGACAGGGATCGGGCAAGTACACGCTGGCGCTGATGCTGGCGCAGGCGCTGAACTGTCTGGCGCCTGTGAAGACGACCGATGGCCTGCCCGATTTTTGCGGGAAGTGCGCTAACTGCACGCGCATTGCACAGGCGGGGGACCTGGACGCGCGCTTCGCCGAGGCTGTGGAGGCGCGCGAGAATCTGCGCGAGACCGACAAGAAGGAGACGCGGCTCTTTGTGCAGACGCATCCGGACGTGCTGGTGATCCCGCCGGATCCGCCGCAGATGATGATCAAAGTAGACCAGGTGCGGCGGGTCATTGAGACGATTTATTACCGTCCGGCAGAGGGCAGGGAACGGGTTTATATCTTCACCGACTCGGCCTTCATGAAAGAGGCGGCGAACTCGCTGCTGAAGGTGCTGGAGGAGCCGCCTGAGTTCGCGACGATTCTTCTACTGACGGAAAATCCTGGCGAGCTGCTGCCGACGATCCGTTCGCGGTCGATGGTGTTTCAGTTGGGCGCGTTGCCGGCGGAGGAGATTGAGCGGTATCTGGCCGAGCATCGTCCGGAGTGGAAGGCGGCGGAGCGCGCGTTGGTTGCGCGGCTCTGCGAAGGAGCTGTGGGACGGGCCCGCAGCTTCGATCTTGCGGCTTATGTGGCGGCGCGGGGCCATGCGGTGGCAATCCTGAACTCCGGGCTGCGGGGCGGAGAGCACAGCGAACTGTTCAAGATCACCGAATCGTACCGGCCGGGGGCGGAGGGGCGGGAGAACATTGAGCAGTTGATTCGCACGCTCTATTCGTTATTGCGCGATCTGGCGTCGATTGAAGCGGGGGCGCCGGAGCTGATTCGGAATACCGACATTGGTTCCGAGCTGAAGCGACTGGCGGAGTCGGCGGACTTCGAGTGGATTACGGCGGCCTCCGACCGGCTGGCGGAGGTGGAACGGGGGATGCGGCGGAATTTGTTGCGGTCGCTTTCGCTGGACGCGTTTGCGGCGGCGTTGGAAAAAGGCATAGTTTCGAGCCGGAGCAGTGTTGAAAACTCACTTGGAGACCGTTGGTAGAGCGGGTTTGCAGGGGTCCTTCGCTTTGCTCAGGATGACAGGCTAAAAGTTTGTGCCACTTATTGAAACTTCCTTACGCTAGTCCGCCCGCAAGGATTTCACGAGGTCGATGGAAGCGGCACGACGTGCGGGCAGCAAAGAGGCCGCCATGGCCAGCATCAACACCAAGACCGCGGCGAGCGTGAGTACCAGCGGGTCAAAGGGGCTGACGCCGAACACCAGGGTTCGCAGCAAACGCGAAGCGGCGGCTGCGCCCAACAGTCCCAGCGCGCAGCCTGTAAGAGCCAGCTTGGCCGCGGACCTAAACACCAGGCCAAGAATTCCCGCCCGTTGCGAGCCCAGAGCCATGCGGATGGCCATCTCCTGTTCGCGGAGCGCGGCCGAGAAGGCGATCACGCTGTAGATGCCGAGCGCCGCCAGCAATACTGCTGCGATGGCGAACGAGGAGATGAGCACGGTGTTAAAGCGGCGTTCGGTTTCGCTATCGGAAACCGTCTGCTGCATGCTTTGCACCTGTGTCAGCGGCAGATGAGCATCGATCGAGCGGACGGTCTCGCGAAGCGTATTTCCCATCTGCTCGGGTTCCATGGCAGTGCGCAGGGCGATGTAGCCTCCGTTGCCCTGTAAGTCCCCCGGAGAGGCAAAGGTGCCCAGGGATTTTTCAAACTGGTCGATGGGCTCGTAGTACTGCTCTTTGTCGGGGACGTCGGGCGAATACTCCTTCACGTCGGCGACTTCGCCGACAATCGTAACCCAAGGCGTTGGCGACTCCTGCATGCCAATGCGCAGACGCTT
This sequence comes from uncultured Acidobacteriaceae bacterium, assembly GCA_963791515.1. GTDB lineage: Bacteria > Acidobacteriota > Terriglobia > Terriglobales > Acidobacteriaceae > Sulfotelmatobacter. The sequence goes on from CAWBSS010000013.1 coordinate 528,412, forward strand.
GCCGATGGCGTTCCCGCCGGGCCAGAAATGTTCGGCCAACTTGTGGTTGACGATTGCGACCAGCTGCGAATTCTCGTTGTCGGCGGGCGTGAACAAGCGGCCAGCGAGCAACGGAGTTCCCATCGCCTGCATGTAATCGCCCTGAATCTGGATCGGGGTAGCCAGGTTCATGTTCGCGCCTTTTGGCGGAACGTAGCCTTCTGCGATGAATGTGCTGTTGCCTTGGCTGCCCCCGGCCGGAAGAAACGAAGTAAGCCCCACCGAGTTCACGCCGGGAAGCTGGCGCAAGCGACGAAGGAGTTCCTCGTTGAATCGATCGACGGCGGACTGAGTTGGATATTGTTGATGCGGCAGCGAGTAGGAAGCCTCGAGGACATGGTCGGGGCGGAAGCCGAGATCGACGGAGCGCATTTTTTCAAAACTGCGCAAGAGCAAGCCGGAACCGACCAGCAGCACTACGGCGATAGCGATTTCGCCGATCACCAACGCGGAACGCAGGCGGGCGTGGGCGCCACCGGGCGTGCCCGTGCGCCCGCCTTCCTTAAGAGTGTCATTCACGCTGGTACGGAGGGCGGCGAAAGCCGGAGCCAGACCGCAAACCAGGCCAGTGACCGCCGCGAGGATCATGGCGAAAGCGACTACTTTCCAGTCGAGGGAGATCTCATCGAGGCGAGGAAGAGTATCGGGCAAGCGGCTGACGCCGACACGTATGGCGACCGCGGCCAGAGCCAAGCCGAGCAAGCCGCCGCTCACACTCAATAAAAGGCTCTCAAGAATCGCCTGGCGCAGCAGCGCTCCGGCGCGCGCTCCCAGTGCCATGCGTACTGCGATTTCGCGGCGGCGCTGGATGGCCCGGACCAGCAGCAATCCCGCCAGATTGGCGCACGCGATTAAAAGCACCACAAAGATAGCCAGGAACAACGTGTGCACCAGTTGACGCGCCTGGGACACGGTTTCCTCATGTAGCGAGTGGACCGTCGCGCGGATGTGCAGACTCGACATGAACGCGGGGTAATTGCGCATGGTCTCTTCGGCCACGCGCTCGGCGTCGGTCTCCGCCTGCGCCGCGGTGATCCCCGGCTTGAGCCGGCCGACCATGCTGAAGCTCCAGTTGGCCGCGCTTGCCGCTGAAAGCTCCTGTTCTGTAAAGCTCATCGGAACCCATAACTCGCTCGAGTTCAGGTGCCCCGGCATTAGAGGAAACTCGAAGCTGCGCGGCATAACGCCGATCACAACATACGGCTTGCGGTCGAGCAGGATCTTCTTTCCCAGCACGCCCGGATCGCCGTGCAGGCGGTTTTGCCAGAGTGAGTAGCTTACGACCGCTACGGGCGCTTGCTGGTCGTCTTCCTGCTGGGTAAAGAATCGCCCCATCAGAGGCGCAACTCCCAGAGTCGGGAAGACCCCGCCCGAGAGGCGAGACGCATTGACTTGTACCGGCTCACCGATTTCGGACACTTCATAAAAAGTTGGCTTGTACGCGCCCAGGCTCTCGAAACTGTGCGTATCGCGGGTGTAGTTCTGATCGTCTGGAGCGGTGACCCCGGCTTCGCCGTTGCCTCCCACATCGGCGCCCTGGAGGATGTCGCCCAGCGAGACCAGTTTGTCGGGATGCGGAAAGGGAAGCGGCCGCAGTAAGACGCTCTCAACCACGGAGAAGACGGCGGTCGTGGCGCCAATTCCCAGGGCGAGCATCACCACGGCCGTCGCGGTAAAGCCGGGTGACTTCAACAGATGGCGAATGGCAATCCGGAGGTCATGGAATGGCATCGGTGGCGCTCCTGGGAGATGAAGTGAAGAAATGGAGAGCATACAAGCGGCCAAATGCGGCTTAGGGTAAGTGATTGTTGCGACAAGGCGTGCCGGGTGATTTGCTGGAGCGAAGGCGGGGAATGTCGTCCGAATTTCGAAAGTGCTGTCCGAGAATGGACAGAACCTCTTAGTGGGAGACGAATTCAGGGAGCATTCTCCCGGATCGGACGGTCAATGCGCGTATCCTCGCGAAGAAACGCAGAGGTAACCACTTTGATGGTTATCTTCGTCTGGCTTGTCGCTCGACGAGAGCGTTCTAATGGATAGATTTTCAATCGGTTACCCGAATTACTCTGGTGGTTCTACTCCCTTCGGATAGATTGCCCGACCGTGGGTGCCCGCCTATAATCGTCCTACTCTGGTTCAGAATTCTCCGTCAGGTTCCGGGTAGAACGTAGGGAGGGCAAAGTTTGTCTGCCTGCCCTTCAAGCTAAGGTTCGGTGAAAGGGAATGCCCGGATTATGCGAAAGCGCCTGCAACTCGCATTCATGCTGACGGCCACGACGGCAATCGCGACCTCCTTATCTCTATCATTCCTATCTTTAGCAGCGCCTCGCGCGTGGGCGGCGGAAGGTGACGGCCGGTCTGAGGCGATCACCCCTACCGACGAGAATGGGCGCAAGATTTATGTGAACGAACCTGTGCCGGTTCAGAAACATGCAACGCAGTCTGCGCAGTCGAAGCGGTCGTCGCTGGTGTATTGGAGCAGCAAAGAGAGCCGGTGGAAGCCGGTGCCTTCGGCGGGCACGGCCTCAATGCAGGCGGCGCGTTCGGCGGCGGCGGAAGTGAGCCAGTACTTTGGGCAGGAGTCGGTGCAATCCGCGAACGCGCGGATTGTGGCCGCGAATGCGCACGGGCATCAGGCTTCGCAGGAGGAAATCGACTCCTCGATCGTGATGGCAGCGGCCCGGCATAATGTGGATCCTAACCTGGTGCGGGCGGTAGTGAAGGTGGAATCGAACTTCAACTCCAACGCGGTTTCGCGCAAGGGGGCGATGGGGCTGATGCAGTTAATGCCGTCGACGGCGCGGTCGTTGAATGTGAAAAATCCGTTTGACCCGGACCAGAACGTGGATGCGGGCGTGCGGCATCTCAAGCACCTTCTGGAAAACTATGGCGGCGACGTGGATCTGACCCTGGCCGCTTACAATGCGGGTTCGGGGGCGGTGGCGCGCAGTGCGGGAGTCCCGCGCTACGCCGAAACCCAAAATTATGTGCGGAGAATTACGAACCTCTACTATGGAGGATTGGATCTATCTCCGTCGGGCCCCCGGCATGATCCCGTGCGGGTTCAACGAGATGCGCGGGGCGTGCTTTACATCAGCAACACGGACTAAGATTACGGCATCAGTTTAAGAGTTCTCTCAGGTACCAAAGGCAATTCAACTGCAACGGCGGATCGAGACAGTTACGGACCGACGACTTTGAAAATGACATCGAGCCAGCGCGGCAAGCGCTGGGGAGCGCTGCTGTTGCTGATGGCCCTCTCCGGAGTGCCGGTCCATGCCCGCACGCATCATAGCGACGCCTGGTCTCGCGACCGCTTTGCCAGTGCGGAGCGCATGCGGGAAGCGCTCAACGGGCGTCCTCCAGGCGAGCGCACGCGGCACGACTATCAGCGGGTCATCAACGCTTACCGCAGCGTCTATTACGGGGCGCCTGCGTCGGTCAAGGCCGATCCCAGCGTGGTTGCGGTTGCGGAGACCTTGGTCGAGATGGGACGCCGGTTCGACGACGACAAAATCCTGAACGAGGCTATTGCTCAGTACAAGTTCCTGCGGCGGGAGTATCCGGGCAGCAGATATCGGTGCGACGCCTTGTTCACCATAGGCGAGATCTACAAAGACGATCTCAACGATTCCGAGCAGGCCCGCACTATTTTTGAGGAGTTTCTGCACCGCTATCCGCAGAACCGCCTGGCCGAAGACGCCCAGCGGGCGGTCGTCGATCTCGACCGCGAAGCGGATCGCGAGAGAAAGGCCGCGGCGCAGAAACAGAAGAAGGCCGGCAAAGAGATTGCCGCCAAGAACAAGAGCGCCGACAGTTCTGCGGGCACGGACCTTGATTCTCGTAAGGATTCTAATACCGACCCTACGACCGGCGCCGCCGCACAGGAGTCTTCCGAGTCCCGTAGCGCAGGCACGGCGCGTGTGACCGGAATCCGGCACTGGTCCACGCCGGATTACACCCGCGTGGCCATTGATTTGGAGAGCGAGATCAAGTTCGGTTCGCAGCGCATTGCCCATCCCGACCGCATCTTCTTCGATCTGCGCGGCACCAAGCTGGCTTCCACGCTGGTGGGCAAGAGTTTCGATGTGGATGACGGATTCCTGAAGAAGATCCGCGTGGCGCAGTTTCAACCCGGGCGCACCAGGGTTGTGCTTGAGGTGGACAACCTCTCGGATTACGAAGCGTTTTTGCTGCCCGACCCCTACCGTCTGATCATTGATATTCACGGCAAGAATAACCGGAAGAATATGCACGCCAAGTTGCTGAAAGACAGCACGGCCATGGCTGATGTCGAAGCCCCGCCGACGGCGGGATCGGAGGTCGAGAGTCCAACTGCGGAAGAATTGACACCAGAAGAAGCGTTAAAGGCCGCGGAGGCAAAGGTGAAAGAGGACCTGCGCGCCGAGGCAGGGAAGGCTCCCGTCACCAGCGAAGACGTGGGCGACGAAACGAAAATTGTACCGAAAGGTGTCGCCGCCGGTTCCAAGGCGCGTTCTTCCCGTTCGACGCAGGCTGCTGCGAATGCCGGGAGCACGCCGGCGGTCACCAAGGTCGTGGTCGATGCGGACGATGAAGACGATGTTCCTGCAGCGCCGAGCCATGCGCGAGGGAAATCTTCGTCGCGTCTGGCTTCGAGCCGGGCGAGACAGTTGGATATGCGCGAAGCGAAGCCCACGGCCAGCGGCGACCGGTCGCTGATCCGCGCCTTGGGCCTGAAGATCGGCAAAATCGTGATCGATCCCGGGCATGGCGGGCACGATACCGGGACCATCGGTCCCGACGGCCTGCAAGAAAAAGATCTGGTGCTGGAAGTCGGCCGCCGTCTGGGCAAACTGCTGCAGGCGCGGCTGGGCGCTGAGGTGGTCTACACGCGCAAAAACGATACGTTCATTCCACTGGAAACTCGCACCGCCATCGCCAACCAGCAGCGCGCCGATCTGTTCATTTCGATCCACGCCAACTCGAGCCAGGATTCTGAGGCTCGGGGCGTGGAAACGTATTACCTGAACTTCACGTCCTCGCCGGAGGCGCTGGAAGTGGCGGCGCGGGAAAACGCGGTTTCGGAAAAATCCATCTATGAGCTTCAGGATCTGGTGAAGAAAATCGCGCTGAAGGAGAAAATCGAAGAGTCGCGCGAATTCGCCGGAGATGTGCAGGAGTCGCTGCACAGCGGGCTGGCCTCCAAAAGCCCCGCCATCCGCAACCGCGGGGTGAAGAAAGCGCCGTTCATCGTGCTGATTGGGGCCAACATGCCGTCGATCCTGGCGGAGATCTCATTTGTGAGCAATCCCGCGGACGAGCATCGCCTGGAGACCAGCGAATACCGTCAGCGCATCGCCGAATCGCTCTATCGCGGAATCGCGAAGTATGTGGATGGATTGAGCGGAGTTAAAATGGCCAGCAAGCTGGATAAGACGGCGGGACAATAAACGCGAACCGATTTTCGCGCCATTGCCTATTGGTCGAAATAAATCGGCGGTTCAGCAACGCAACGAGAGACTTCACTTATTGCAGTGAGCTTCCCACCTGCGAGAAGATATTTCCTGCATTCGACCCGATCAGCCGCACCGTGCCTACGACAATCACCAGGACCACCGCCAGCATAACGGAGTATTCGGCGATGTCCTGACCTTGTTCATCTAACCAAAGATTGCGTAATGAATAGTTCATTATTTATCCCTTTCTCCTTAGCTCTTAAGCTCTTATGCAGCCCCTGATGCCTGAGCAACCAGCGGTTGCAAAACGGGCTGGCGTTTATAGTCCGGAAAGCTCAGGCCCCACGCTTCGCTATCCTGCGTCAAAGCCTGCAGCCCAACCTGAAACTCGGATGTTCCCAGCATCTTCCTCGTCCAGACCACGCGAAACTGGATTCTCCGCTGGCGATAGAAAACTGTGATCTCCTCCAGTACACTCAGTTCGCGACGGACCGAGCCTAATCGCACTCCATCCGGGGTCACGTCCAGCGTATGCACCAGATCCTCAAAAGCCTTGCCGGTGCTGTCTTTGCCTTTTACCCGGACGGGAAGAACTGCCTTGGTGCGAGCTCCCCGCCGCTGATCCGTGTCCATACTGCCTAACCCCATGCGATCACCCAAAGCTAGTTTGCCGCAGGACTGGCAAGGAAGGAATGGCCCCGATAGGTGGCAAAGAGGCACGAAGGTAACATGCTTCATGGCTGGATCAAATTGCCGCCAAATCAAGTCTTTGCAGGCCTGTGAAACCTTTCTGCCCGCTCTGTGGTCTAATTGGGAGAGGAGTTCTGCACTGCGGGGCCATTCATGAGTTTTTCCCGTTTTGTCGGTATGGTTATTGCACTTGCGTGTCTGCCGGGCATTGCGTTTGCGGCGAATACGCTCCAGACGCCGGCTCGTGCTTCAGAAGCTGGTCCTCCAAACGTTCATTCCTCAAACGTTCATTCTTCAAGCCAGGGACCCGCTCTGCTTCCGCAACAGTTTGGCGGATGGGAGATGCAGGGCTCTCCCCAAACCAGCACGAACCCCACGACCGCGGATCCTACCAATGCCGCGGTTCTCAAGGAGTACCGCTTCTCGGATCTGGCTTCGTCTACTTACACGCGGGACGATGGCCGCACGTTGAAGATCCGGGCTGCGCGTTTTGCTGACGCTTCGGGCGCGTTTGGAGCCTACACGTTTTATCTGCAGCGGGAGATGACGAGAGAGCAGATCGGCGATCAAGGAGCGTCTTTGGGACAGCGCGTGCTTTTCTACCGTGGGCATGTGCTGGTGGACGCGCAGTTCAGCAGCGAATCTGCCATGGCGGGAGCGGAGTTGCGGGAGTTGGCGGGAGCGCTGCCTCGGCCCAACGGCAATGCCGCCAACCTACCCACGTTTATCGAATTCCTGCCTCGCCGGGGCTATGTTGCGAACACCCAGAAATATGTGATGGGGCCGGCTGCCTTGTCCGCGCTGTCGCCGCCGGTTTCCCCCGACCAGGTGGACTTTAATGCCAGTTCCGAAGTGTCCATGGCCCGCTACAACACTTCGAGCGGAGAAGTGACGTTGATGCTGATCTCTTACCCGACGCCACAACTGGCTGCCGAGCATTTGCGCCGAATTGATGCGGCGCATCAGATGAGTCAGCGGCAGGCCGGCGTTTCAAGCATCGAAAGCGCAGGTTCGTTCTTCGACAAGCGCACGGGGCCGATTCTTGCGATCGCTACAGGACCCGTCTCCGATAGCGATGCGAAGTCTCTGCTGGGAATGGTGAATTACGAAGCCAGGGTTACCTGGAATACGCCGACGGATAATCCGCAAGCGCGCGATCTGTACATGCTCATTCTCAACATTGTCGTTCTATGTGCGATTCTTTCGGGACTCGCAGTTGTGGCGGGGGTAGCGTTCGGCGGAATCCGCATTTTGATGAAGCGTTGGTATCCTGACAAGATCTTTGACCGGCCCGAGCAGATGGAATTCATCTCGCTGCGTCTCACCGAAACCATCGTCACAGGCGGCTCCCAAACTGGGAGCGAGGGAAGCCGGCAGGCGCCTCAGAACCCGTCCTGATCCCGATAAGTATCTTTAGATAGATTGGCTTAGGGGATCGGCGAGGCATTTTTGTCTCAATCTGCTACACTCGCCGCCGATATTAATTGGTTTTGTAAATCGTTGAAAACAAAGACATTTATTTCACAGAAATCCCTTGACACCCCCGTTTTTAGACTCATAAGATTTGTCGCAGAAAGTTTTGACGGATTTTCAAGCTCCGTTGGAACTATTCTCCCTTGAAGAAGAGGCCACCCTGTTGCCGGGTGGCCTTTTCGTTTTTGCATTTCGTTCTGTGCGCGCAGAGAGAACCGCGAGGAACGGTTCGGACTTGAGAGGGGAACTGTTTCGAGTCTTGCACGTATCATCTGTTGTAGATATTTCGTAGCGTAGTCTCGGTGGGCAAACCGTCGAGGGAGGAATTCATGTTCTGCGATGGATGCGGCGCGGCGATGCAACCTGGTCAGGTGTTTTGCAGCAAGTGCGGCAAGCAGATCGTCGGCCCGGTATCGGGTATGCAGCCGCTGCCGGCTCGCGTAAAGGGACACGTCCACCTGCTGGGACTGCTGTGGCTGGCGCTCTCGGCATTCAATGTGGTGGGCGGCGTCATTCTTTATATTCTGGCCAACACGTTGTTTGCGCGCATGCACGAGTTCGGAGTACCGCCGGAGGCTCCCACCGGCTTTCTGCGGCCGCTGTTGAGCGTGGTTGCGATCTTTATCCTGGCCAAAGCGGCATGCGGATTCATCGCTGGCTGGGGATTGCTGCAGCGCGAACCGTGGGCACGGGTGGTGGCACTCGTGCTGGCGTTTATTTCGCTGTTTAATGTCCCATTTGGTACCGCGATCGGCGTGTACACGATGTGGGTGCTGCTGCCCAGCGAGTCGCAGCAGCAATATGACGATCTGGTGGCGGCGCGCGCGGCTTAGGATCCACGATCAACCGAGTTGAGGCGCCGCAGACCGGGCGGCGGAATTGTCGATTGAGGTTTGACCCACTGGCAAGTCAGGTCGCGCTTAGAGAAGGTGTGGGCTGTTTCCGGTCGAGCGAAGGATTCTCGCAGGTCATCCCCCACCGAGGGGGCGTCCCCGCCTGATTCTGCTCCTATTCGGCGGCATCCCTAACAGCCCATCTGTCTGAACACGTCGTACTGATTGAAAGCTAACAGCATAGTGAGCAGACGCGAAGGTAACCGAGGGAGTAGACCCCGAGGGCCGGTCTTGACGGAGGCATGCAGCGTTTGTTCATCGATCATCGATGGAGGGGCTTGCTGCCGCTTTACGCTTTCTGGCCTCCCATTTAGAATCGAGGACAGGCCGACGTAGCTCAGTTGGTAGAGCAGCCGATTCGTAATGTAACCGTGCTCCTTCCGTTTCATCAACTTGAGTGTCGGTTGCGTTCACTTCGCGTCTTTTCCGTTTCATCCGCTTACAAGATTGCCGGAAACCGTTTCCTGGGAAACAGGTCTTGCTGCCCCGGCGAGTCAGTCCGTTCTGCTCGGGGCATATTAGGGGCGGGTTTGTCAAAGGCATAATTCGGCAGTGGGCTACTTTGAAATTGGCCTCTTGAAAAGAATGTAGGACTTATCTCCGCTTCCCCAGCTAGTAACGGCCTCCCAGCCTTCGGCTCCTAGCGTATTTAGCATCAGAATAATCTCCGGCTTGGGATTGTGACGAACCGCGTACAGATCGACAAACTCTATTCGATATTCCCATTGGCTCATTTATGCCGCTCTTTCTGCCCTCTGCTGCTCGTAAGATTCCCAGAGGGCTACCAAGTCCTCCACGCTCCACAAACGATCTGTGACGCCAGCGGCCATCGCCGAGGACGTGCGAAGTGTACGATGAATCTTGATGAAGTTGTAGGCGAAATAGTTGAGAGCAGTCGCCGCGGCGTGGTTCTCTAGCTTGCGGCTGAAACCATCCGATTAAGGTCTGGGTTTCCGCTCACGTCCTTGGTAGAACATCCGATGCACTTGGCCGGGGAATACCGGGTCTCATTTTCCATTGGAGCACGATAGACCTTGTGAAGCTGCGCGAAATCGACTTCAGTAGCCCCACTACCCATAATTCCGATTATTTTGTGCGCAGCCGCTGCGGTGCTATTCTGTTGTCAATCCATGAGCAAGAAGAGCGAACTTTCGCGATATCTCTCAGAATTGGGACGCAAAGGCGGCAAGGCCACTGCCAAGAAGTTGACGTCTGAACAGCGAAAGCAAAATGCCCGCAAGGCTGCGAAGGCTCGCTGGACCAAACAGAAGGGAATTTTTTCACGCGACACTGAGACCTAGAGCTTGTCGCAGATCCCATGCCAACCTACGAAAGTTGTCCAGTCGGAGAAGTTCAGTAGATGAAAGCAGTGGCAATAAAGAAAGGCCAGACCCGAGAGAAGGCGGCTGCTGATTTCCAGGAAATGGGCGCCCTACGGTGTGACGCTTGCGGCGAGGAGTTCATCATCGGTCACCCGCCCGCGTTCGTGGATAAGTCGGTCGCTGCCCAACAAGCACATTGGCTCGAAAAGGTTCTTGCTGAAGAGCACGAGCGGGACAAGAAGCACCCCGACCGGATCGAATTGCCAGACTGATCCGCGAGGGAAAGAGCAGAAGGCTCAAAATGGCTCACGAAATTGGTCGATGTCCATATTGCGTGCAGGGTGATGATTTCAGCCCGATGTTGCCTCGCCCGGAAGGATGGTTTCTTTGCCTAGAGTGCGGCCACACGGTAAAGCCGGGAGATCACCAGTTCAAATGCTCCTGTCGGAAGTGCGCAGAGATGAACCGGGCGGCCTGATGTCATGTCCAACCCCCGAAGAACGCATTCAGCGCATTCTCGGCGAGGCTATTGAGCCCTTGTTTCCGTCGGAGATCACTGAGCGGCTCAATCACGAACTCGGGCCCGGTTCTGCGTACTCACGGTCGGAAGTTATGACGTGCCTGCAGGGTTTGGCGAAGGAAGTTACGCAACTTATTGACGGACGATGGATGCTGAAGCGGCTGGACCGCTAAAGTCGTGGATCACAAATCAATCGGTCGGTTCAAAAAGTCCCTGGAGGCTCGCCGCCATGGCTTGGCCCAAACGCAAGGAAAACTGCTGTCTACGCCGCCCGATAACGGCGCGGATGAGGGCGAGCGCGCGAACACGTCTGTGGCGCGAGAACTTGACCTTGGTCAGAAATCCCGTGACCGAGCTTTGCTGACCTCAGTGGATGCCGCGTTGAAGCGGATCTCTGAGGGCACATTCGGCAACTGCCTCAACTGCGGTCAGGAGATTAACCCTAAGCGCCTTGAAGCTCTTCCATGGGTTCGATATTGCATCACCTGCCAGGAGCTGATTGACGGCATGAAGTGAAACCCGGGATGGGGCCCTTGCGGTTACCAGGCCGCGTCTTAATTCAGTTAGTTCAACAGGGTACTCGGAAGCTGCGACCACGCGACATCGATCTTGTCCAGGTTTGTTTTTGCTGTCGCGCTTACGGCCTTGATGTAGCACTCCCTCGTGACATCCACGGAACTGTGACGCAAAATTTGCTGGATATCGATGTCCTGAACCTCGAGCGCGTGTAGGTTCGTAGCCAGGCCGCGACGCAGTGCGTGAAATCCGCGCCACGTGACGCCGGCCCTCTTGAGTGTGGGCTTGACCTGATCGCGATCGAAGTTCCCGGGGTTGATGGGCGTCTGACCCAGCACGTCGAGCACGCCTTCCGGATGCTCCGCACGCACGAACGATGCCGGAAACATCCAGCTACCCTCCGCGACGGCTGATTGCGCCTCTTTCCACGCCTTGAGTGCCTTGGCCAACGGTGCAATCACCGGGACCGCGGCCTTGGAACTCTCCGTTTTCGGCTCCGTCACGACCATCCGTCCACGCTTGTCGAAAGCGACCTCGCGGCGGATGTTCAGCAACTCCCGCCTTTTCGTCGAAGTCCTGCCACTGCAAACCAAAAATCTCACCCCGCCGCAGACCCGCAAAAGCACCCACAGCACAGATCGTCGAAGCACACGGAGGAAGGAGGTTCAGGACTTGCCGCGTCTCGGCGAGACTGTAGGCGTACGTCTCTTCGGCAGCTTTGCCGTGCGGCAGTTTCGTGTCGCGTACGGGGTTGTGATCGGTGTCTCGAAATCCGCGCCGGATGGCCTCGCTGAAGACCTGGGTCAGAAAAGATTTGACCCGGGCCAGTGAGGCCTTCGAGGGATGCTTAGCCGCGGCCAGCGCATCTAGCGCGGCCTGAACGTGCGGTGTGCGCACCATTCGCGTACGAATCTGCCCGATCTGCGTGTGGGCCTGAAGTGCCGACCAGATGCCTTTGTACCCGCGGAAAGTGTTCCCGCGCAGATGCTTTTCGGCCTCCGGCAAATAGACGCGCTCAATGAACAGGGCCACGACATCATTCGGGTCAACTTCTGGCATGACTTCGGCAGAGGGAGCATTGAGCGCCGCCAAGAACTCGTGATAGATCCCGGTCACTGAAGCCTCGTCGGGGTAGCGGTCAACGCGACCGAGAGTCCTCCACTTGCGGGCGCCCTTCGCGTCGTAGTACCGAACGCCCCACAGTTTGCCGCGCCGCAGTTCCAATTTTGGATTGCTTGCCTTGTTAGCCACGTTTCGCCACCTTCCCCGAAAGCCACAAGTCTACATCCGCTTTGCGGTAGCGGTAGCACTTTCCGAGCTTAATGCTCGGGATATTTCCGGCGCGGCTGTGTCGTTTCACCCAGCCCACTTTCACGCCCAAGTGCGCAGCGAGTTGATCCGCCGTGAGCAGATCCACGCCGCTTGGACGGGAGAGGGACGACGCCCGCGGGTTGAAGAAGGCCTCGGATATCTCCTTGGACATTTCCAGACTGGTTATTTGCATTTGCTTCTTCCTTCTGCAAAGAGATCGTTCAAACAAACGCGTCTCTGCCGACAATGCATCAATCGCATGTTGAGCAATTTGATCTGGAATCGAATAGGTTGCGTGGGTTTCATGCCGTGGCTTCCGTTTCGACAGCGCCGATCGAGGCCTCGCTGACGCTTGCATCAACGATCCGCGGAGCAATGGGAACCGACGTCGCAGGTTTCTTGGGCGACGTCTCCCTTTGCGCTCTATCTTCCTCGAATCTTCGCTTATCTTCCGCGGAGATCTGAACAAAATTTCCGGCGCGCTGATACATCGGGTGCCCTTTGCGGTTGATGCCAAATTGCGCGATCGTATTGCTTTTCAACAGGGACTGCCGCGCGCGAACATAGTGCTCGCTGGTGCCATGGGTCCGGGTGTTGAAATGCAGGAGCCTATTGAAGAGGGAATCTGTCCAAGGCTTTCTGGGATCCTTGTCCAATAAAGTGAGCATCTTCGACGAGATCTGACCCACAACGTCTTCACTGTCCGACGGGTACAGCGCTTCACGCAGGGCCAACTGATACTTCGTCCAGGCGATCGCAGGGCGCACGTGATTGACATCGATACATGACGCACCAGTAGCGATTACACGAATGAGAACATCGCGACGGAAGTGGGAGTCCAATTCAGGAATGCACTTCGGATTCTGCTGATCAAGCCAACGAAAGAATTCCTCCCGGAGACGCTTGGCACCGTTCGTTTCCGCCGGCACGAACCGTTTGTTTCCACCGATACGTGCCTCAGGCAATTTACCGAGGGCCTCGGATAGGGCCCGCACCGCGGCCACGGCTTTCTCAACATTGATTGGCTGCCAGTCGGCGACCCTCTTCTTGACGCCATATGTCAATTTGCAGCGGTGCAGAAAACCCGAACCGGCGGAGGATTTGCCCGTAAATATCTCGTCAAAGACATTGCGTGTAACATCCCCGTGGAAGGACAAACTCACGTGATCGACTCGCCGCTCGCTGTTCTTGAAGGAACCGTGCGCGACGATGGTCCGCTCATAGGTGCCCAACAGCGTATCTTCAATGGAAGAGTCGCCACCCCTATAAGCATTCAGCAATTCATCGAAAACCAGGCACACGCGCAGATAATCGTCACCGGGTCGTGGCTCTCGTTTGGGAGCTTTACCGCGGGCCTCTAGAATCTCAGCATCTGCGAGCCTCACTGCCTTACGCCAGTCGCGCCTGAAGGCTGCCGCAACCTCCTTGCTATCCTGATTTAGTTTGACGGCCTGATCGCGCTCGCTAGAAAGACCGAAGCTCTCCAGGATCCGATATACGTCGGCCTCACTCTCGATTTCAAAGGTTCCTTTTATGCCGACATCTGTGCCCGGCGGGATACCGTGGCCCTCGGAGGCTGCTGATGTGTCCAGTGCAAGAAGTCGCTTGTCTTCCTCTTCGCGTATGTCCGCGATTTTCTTGGCAGCGAACGGACCGCTGCCACAATTCGTGCCCTCCAGTAAATAGATGCTGCTCCTGTCAGAGCCCGTGGAGGCCAGGAGGGTTTTCGCCAAGCCGGGTTCACCAAATGCCCGTTTCCAAGCTACTCCCTTCCCGGTTCGAGGTTCCCCGCTGATGCTGAGATCGTACGAATTAGTGCGGATGTCCTCGTGGTTTGGGTAGCCGATACGCTGATCGGCTGCGTGCAGAACAGCCCCAGCCACAATCGAATAAACGTACTGAGGAGGAATACCAGTGCCATCGGTAACCGCATGCGTAAGGTCTGCGATCGCGTCTCCCTCTAGACACTCGGCAGGGTACTCCGGTATGACTGCCTCTTCCGCGAAGTCTTCTTCGTCCTCGGCGATGAGGTTGAGGTCAATGTTGAGTTTGGAGAGAGCGGTCGCAGTTTTGTTCGATTGCTGTCTGCAGCCGTCGGCAAAGCACTGGTGATAGAAGTGGCGAGTGCCCTTGTGGAACACGAAAGTGGACATCCGAGCGTTGAGTCCTTCTTTCGTAGCGCCGCCGTCGTGAGTGCGCCCCGCAAGAAGACACTCGCCCCTGCCCTCGTAATAGTCGAAGTAGACCGTATCGCCCGCGTGACGAATGTCGAACACTAGACCGGCCTCTTCTAGCTATGTTTCAGGATCCCAGCCAAGGCGCAATTTGACACCCTTCAACTTTGAGTCTGAAGAGGGACCACCGGCCTCGCGCTTGGACTTGGCCGGAGCATCCAACACCCACTGGTCGACTGGTACGTCATAGGTAACAGGTGAAAACTTCTCGAAGCCCGCAGCGTCACCAATGAACGGCAGGTTGATGCCGTTCCCACATTTGTGTTCTGTGTACGTTTGCTTAGGAAATATCTCGTGGAGGGAGCCGTTTGCGGCATACAGCACGCCCAGCTTTTCCATCCAAGTCTGGATCAACAGTCGGACCTTATCAGCGGGACGGGGCCCCGGGAAGAACACGAACAAGTGCGCTCCACCCGACTTGGAAGGAAAAACGTAAAAGGCCAATCCATACTTATCGCACAGTGCGGCGAGCGCCTTCAGATCGAGATCAGCATAGTTGTCCAGGTCGGCGGAGCCCCACCAGCAAGTGTTGTCCAGCAAAATCGGGATCGCGACAATACTGACGAGACCAGCAAGATGCCTTTCGACGTCTTCGACGGTGTAGGGCGTGTGAGAAGTGTGGTAGGTGCATAAAACCTTACCCTTTGCGGAGCGCTCCGTGCCAATGCGCCCGAACGCGCAAGCGTTTTCGCGAGAAGGGAATATTTGGAGGAATCTCTCGGGGTTGGTCATTGGCCGGCCTTTTCTGCCGCGTCTAGAATCACAGCCACGCGGGCCAGTGCCGAAGGGGTGAGGGCCTTGAGGACGGCCGTTTGCGAATGCGTCGTGCGCATGTTCACGCTCTTCGTTGCGTGCCCGGAGCGCCAGCACATCGCGCGCTGCCGTCGCCAGCCGACCGTACTTCTTGTTCTTTGGTTTGGGGGATAGTGTTTTCCACGGATCCTGCTCCTCATCGTGTAACTTAGTCGCGTACTGGTGCGCGCCCTTCGCGGCCCGTCAGGCACATCAGAAAGTACATTACTTACCTCGCTTTCTCTCCGTGCGCCGCTCGAAGATGGCCGCTACACATCGAAGCGCCTCGGGCGATAGCCTTCCGAGAATGGCGGCGGCGCGCCTCAAGGAATTCGCTGACCGCTGCCTCGGCCTCTTCTTCCGCGGTGGATAGCGGGATGTACGGTATCCGTATATTTTCTCCTCAAAAAAAAAATTTGAAGGTTGGTGTCGGGTTCGAACCGACATCTGCGGCGTTTGTGACCGGAGTCGTTCGCCGGCGCTCTGCCAAAATTGAGCTAGCCAACCCCATGCAAAACGCCCTTCGGGGGGCGCAATTTTAAGATAGCATGTCAAATTTCCGTTTCACTTTTAGGGAAAACCACAACCTGTTGTGGTATTTCGTCACCCTCCTTTTTTGAAAACCACGACAGAATTGACAGGTCACCCCGGGTGCGAATCGAAGAGGGAGACTCCACGAAATGCCGTCACCACACACCCCGAATTCCGCCGATCGAAACGGAACTGCGCACTGGGACGCTTTACGAGCTGGCACCGAGCGCGGGCTCCCCTGTTCACAGGGGCCGATGCGGCCAGCCTCGGCATGAAGGCGCCCTGGCGCGTGGCAGTCGGGGCTCTTCGGAAGGCTCATCAGGGCAAAGAGCCTGCCATACCGGGTCGGACAAGTGCCAAACGGATCGCGTAAGGCAGGACCAGTCGGCGGCGCGGGCGTCACGGGATAGGGCAGTTGAGGCCACCGCGAATCGCGCATGACTTTGCGCGATTGCTGCGCGATTGGGCTAAAATCGAATCGCGCAAACGCGCAGCGCGTTTAGGGGGTGGGAGTTAGCAAAAAAAGAATTTCTTCGGGATTAGATGAGTGACAATCCAGCAAGGTGTTTGTTATCTTATATTTATAAGAAGTAAGTGCCTAAAATTTCCCCTCCCGCTACGCGCGCGCGAGGGAGAACCTTGTAAGTCTAATGTTTTCGTTTTCCGCCACCCCCCCCCGGGTACCCTGTGCGTTGCGCGATTCGATTTTGTCTTGCGCGATTCGATTTTGTCTTGCGCGATTGGGGGCCATCCTCCCCGGCTCGGTTTGTGCGGAAGATCAATGAACACGCGGTTCCGGTGAAAACTCACCGCCCGCCCGATGAGGATAGTTCGTACGCTCTTCTCGGACTCCACAGAATCTAGCGAAGTGGGAAATACCAGCGCTGTAGGCAGTAAAGAGTGGGATAAACATCGCAAAATAAACCACTTTTGAGAGCCCGTTTCTCTTCGGGCCCCTGGCCGCCGGGGAGAGCGACGAGCCGACGGAGGTTTCCGGCGGACGAAATGCGTCGCGGAACACCACCGCCGCGCGTTAAGTTAATAGGAAGGTGACAACGCGCGAAAGGCCCTGTTTATGCGCCTCTCAACGTCCAAACCGTCACCTGTCATATTTCGGGGGTGTCTTCGAAAGGGCCGAAATTCATCTAGCGCCAGGTCTGCTCCAGCTGTGGCTCGCCTTCGCTCCCGGGTAAGGCCCGCTACAGCCATTTTTGGGGGGCATATCGCGTAAGTGACCCTCGACACTGTCCTCGGCCCGATCACGTGAATTTCAGCCCCTGGAGGCCCGCTACACCCATCCTGACGAGGAGGTTTTTGCTTGGGCGGTAGCACCGGTGGCCCCCGCCGGAGCCCGGATCAGGGCAGTCTGGAGCGGGCGTCCCAAGTCGAGACAGCCGTCTGTCGCGCCCCCCGCGCTGGGATCCGCGCTCTCGCCCGGCCCCCGCGCGCCTGGCTCGCCACTGTC